>DASYJX010000001.1:0-1894 GCA_035996065.1 Steroidobacteraceae bacterium
AGCAGCACCGCCGAGGAGACCACGCGCAACAGCGAGGGTTCGCCGATGCTGACGAAAAACAGCGACACGCCGACCACCAGCGCGCAGATCAGGAACGAGATGATGGTGGGAAGCACCAGATAGACGGTATCCGCCGGGATCGGGGCCGCCAGCATGCCGATGAAATGCATGGTCCAGATGCCGACCGCCAGGAACGCGGCGGCGCCGGCGAGCAGCACACGACGGCTCACGCCCGGCGTCCCGCGGATACGCGCCGCGAGGCCGAAGCCGGTGTAACCACCCAGAATCGCGATCACCACCGAGAGCGCGACGAGATAGGGATCGTGTCCTGCGAACATGATCGTCTCGGCCGCCCGTCGCCACGGGCGAGCCTCCTCCTGCCGCTGAGCTTACAGGCGCGGCGGCGGAAATGACAATCGACCTGCCTTGGAGCTTAAAAATCGTAGGATGGGTTGAGCGGCAGCGAAACCCATCGACAGCTTCCTGTAAGGTGATGGGTATCGCTTCGCTCAACCCATCCTACGTGCTTACACGATCCCCGCCGCGACCTGGCCGCGCAGCCGCTCCAGGCTGAGCAGCGTCTTGGCGCAGGCTTCCGCGACCTCGATCCCCTTGATCGCAAAATGCTTGCGGAAGAAATCGACATGCACCGCGCTCTCGTGGAATTGCTGCGGCGTCAGCACCGCCGAGAACACAGGTACCTCGGTGCGCAACTGCACATCCATCAGCGCCTTGATCACGGTGTCGGCGACAAATTCATGGCGGTAGATGCCGCCATCGACCACGAGCCCGGCCGCGACGATGGCGGTGTAGCGCCGGGTCTTGGCGAGCAGTTGCGCATGCAGCGGGATTTCGAACGAACCCGGCACCTCGAACAGGTCGACATGCGCCCGCGCAATGCCGCGCGCCTCGATCTCCCCCAGGAATGCAAGGCGGCATTCCTCGACCACCTCGCGATGCCAGGCAGACTGCACAAAGGCCACCCGCTGCGGTTTTGCAAATCGCGGGTGCGCGGGCGGGCGATCGATGGTTTCGGGAGCGTTTGTTACTTCAGCAGGTTCTTGCAACATCTGATTCATGGCTTTCCTCTTTCAGGACCAGAATCAGGGCATACGGAACGACCAGCCGCGCGGAATGCGGCTGTCGCGACCGTTCTCTTTCATCCGGACTTTAACCGTCGGCTTCGGAATCACACCGAATCTGCTGACCCTTTTTTCCAAGGAAAGTTTTCCCCAAAGGAAAGAAGGCGCTCGCGGGCTTGGGCTGCTTCGCCTTTACCGCCGGTGGGGACTTTCACCCCGCCCTGAGAACATCGGCCGCCCGGTATGAGCAGCCTGATGGGAATATGGCGAATCGCCGGCACGCCAGCAAGGACCTTCCCCATGGGAATCCGCATGTCCCCCATGACTGCGGAGCGAGAGTTCAAACAGGGTTCGGGTCCGGCGCCTTAATCGTTAACTTTTCGGCTCGCCGGGGGCGAATGGCGCGCACCGGACTCGCGTTGCGCGAATCCGATTCCGATTTGTTCTCAAATTAATAATTGTGACGCGCGATCAGCTGTGGACGAGCGCCGCTTTGCTTGTGGATGGACTCGTGGTGCCGTTGCGCCGATTCCGCAAATCACATCACTTGATCCTCGCAGGCCCCGGGGGGACCCAAGGGATTGCAGCCGGCAGCGACGCATCAGATGCGCGTACCGGCCCCCGCGTGCGTATCAACATATTGAAAAGGCAAGGGTCGAGACGGCATGTCCCTCCTCGAAGGCATCATCGATTCCCGGAACAACCCGCTCGCGGTCGTCGAGGACATCGCCGCCGATCACAACTGGTCGTTCGAACGCTCCGGCGAAGACGAGGTGACGATCGTTTCCAAGGGCGACTGGACCGATTACCAG
>DASYJX010000002.1:0-3521 GCA_035996065.1 Steroidobacteraceae bacterium
GGTGTCGGTCACGGTTGTGAGCACTGGCTGCGCCGTCGCCTCGACTGGCGCGATCGTGTCGCCCACGTCATTGCTGAGACTACCCACGGTCGCAGGAAGGTGGGCGGAGCCGATCATCGATGGGCTGAAAGAGTCGCCAAGCACGTTGGACTGAACGGATTTGAGCGTTGACCCACCCTGAATTTGAACGCTTCCGAGGTGGGAATCCGCCAATAGCGAGTTGACGGAACTATCTTCGGTTGAGGTGTGAGCATTATGATGGCGGGATTCGGCATCATCGCCGCCTTCGCCGCCCCCGCCCCCCGCGGCGGCTACAGCTTCGCTGCGGGTGGCGCTCGGCTTGAGCGCATCGTCAGGCGGCTGCGCCAAAAGCCCGGTCGGATCGAGCTGGGCCGCACGCGCCTCCGACGAGGCGGCGAGCCTGTTGGCCGTCTCATCCTCTGCGCCGCCCGTTTTCGAGGGATCAATCGCCGGCGGATGGTCATTCGCCGCCTGCGGCGCGGCGCCTGCCTGAGCCGTTTTTGCGTCCTCCTGCTGGGCCGCCGCGGATTGGAACATGGCGGCAAGAAACTCTTCGGAGGCAATCAGCGGGGCAATGAAGAACGACCAAGTCAAGAAATTGAAAGAGCCGGATCGCTTGGCCGCACGCTGCGCCCGGGCCTCGAAGATCTTCTGCTGTTGTTCGAACAGTTCGCGTTTTTCTATTTCGTTCATGACCACTGCCTTCATGACCACTGCCTTTCATCTCGTTCCACTCATAAACAACTCTCGCCCCGGGCAGCATTCACTATCTTTTCGGCGCATCAGGCGTCCGTGTCGTGCGACGTGTCCGCCGCCACATCGAAATGCCCTACGTCGAAGTGATCCGCAGGGCCCAGCTGGCCGATGGCGTATTCGAGCGCGTCGTCGGACGACATCGAAGAGAGCGCGACCTGCATTTCACCCGGATGATCCGGACCGTGCGAGCCGAAATCACCATGGGAGAAGTCGAACTTGGCCAGCGCTTCACCCGGGTTACGATAGGTGTCGCCCTTGCTGCCGTCGTCGGACGGCTTGGGATCCCAATAGTCCTTCTGCGGCTGGCAGTCGTCGTTCTTGGCGTCCTTCCAGCCACCATCGTGCTTGGAGTAGTCCTCGCGACCCTTGTGATCGTCATTCCACTTCGAGTGCTTGCCGTTGCCGCGGTCGTCGAGCGTGGTTGGGTTGCATTCCTCGCGGGGGACGCCGATTCCCGGAATCTTGACCAGTCCGAAAATGCTCGTGACCCAGCTCAGGATAGACATGGTTTCGCTCCTAGCTTCGGGTTTGCGACGGGCCCATGCCTTGTCCGAATCGCCGCGCCCTCACCCTAATGTCGCCGACGCGCCACGATGGACGCAGCGCGCACAACAAATTCACGCCTCATTCGAGCTGCCGGCGCATGGCCACCAGCTCTCTTCGGATCCACGCCTTGACCGTTCCGACCGGAACCCGGAGGTATTCGGCGATCTCCTCATGCGTACGCCCGTCGATGATCGCCAGAAGCAGGCTCGCGCGGCGCTTTGGCTCGAGCTGATCGAGCATGGTCCGTAGCGTCATGCTGTCCGGGATGCCAGACGCGGGGTTCGGTACCGTCCGTTCCCGCTCGCAGATGGCGTTCAGCGTGTGGACCTCGAGCGCGAGTTCCCGCCTGGCGTTCTTCTGCATCCTGAGTGCTGTGTGGCGGACGATCGCGTACATCCAGCCCCGCGCGGATCCGCGTGCAGGATCGAAGTCTTTGGCACATCGGAGAATCTGCGCGAATGCATCGTGGATCACGTCCTCCGCACGCGATCCGTCGTGGACGATCCGGTCCGCTGCCGCGCGCAACTTGTCCTTCTCCCGGGCATAGATCTTGCCGACGGCAGACTGCGACCCGGCGGCGCACTCGATTAGTGCCGTTTCATAATTGAGAGCCGTCTCGCAATCACGATATGTGTCAGCCTGCGCTGCGCTGGAGCAAGACGCTTCATTGGTAAAGCACGCGCGTTGGTGGGGCACGGTACGCAACCCCTTTTCCGTGCAAGGCAATAATACTGCCTTGCACTTCCGAGTGCAGAGTGAGCTGTTTGCAATCACACGTCAGCAGGCTCTACTTCATTCATGAAAAATTGTTTCGATCTGCGGTCATCACAAGATCGTGACGACGTCGTCAGGCGCAGGCGGCGCCTAACACTTCGTGCTCGGTCGCCACGCGAGTCGCGGTAAGTGGTGATGTGAAGTTCCCTTGTCATGTTGTGCTCTCCTGTTCAGCCACGGAGAAGCCGTCGCAGATTCACGTTCTCCGCTCCACGTCGGGCGTTTGCGGACTGGCGTCGATGATCTGAAGCGAAACGTCTTCAACTTTGTCATTGAGCTCGGCGGCCTTGTCGAGGGGAACCGCGGCGGCCATCGGGGGCGGCTCTGCCGCAACCTTCTCTAGCCGACCTGAAAGATGGCAGATGTCAAGTTCGTCCGCTAAGTCGCGCTCCTTATAGCTTCAGAGCGCGCATCGGATGCCGTGCGATGCTTCGAGTATCACTCGCAGCCCTTTATATCCCGATCCTTCGCGGTCAGGCCCGCGACGACCCAAGCCCTTGCAATCGGCACGCCGAGTTGCGCAGCTATCTCACAATGAGCGCAACCATCGACATAAGCTACGAAGCTAAGACGAGGCTCGCGCGCCTCTTGGTGGCGAGCCCCGCAAAGTGTCGCAACGCGTTTTCCTCCGGGAGACGCGAAGTTACAGCCGTGCCGCTGTCGAAGATCGCCATCAAAACCCGATAGTCGACCAGCGCGCTGGCGAAGCCGCGCTAATCGCGACTTTAAGGCGCGATTGCATACGGCGCTGTAAATCCAGCATGAAAACGAGCACCTAGCACGTGCCGCGCAGAATTTTGCGCGACCGTGCATCCGTATTGGCGGATTCCGACTAGAGGATAGTGGTAGCCATTAGTACGGCGCCAATCACACCCCAAGAGAGTACAAGGAGAGTAACATGCACGAACTTACCCACCCTGTTGAACTGCATGACGAGCAACTCGACCTCGTAGCCGCCGCTGGTGGCCACGGCTGCGGTTGCCACGACTCGCTCGTCGATGTCGATGTCGATGTCTCGAAGAGCTTTAACAACAACCTCAACAACAACAACGTCGCGGTTGGTGTAGGGTCCATCATCAAGCAAACTTGAGCGGTGACGCGAGAGCCGCTTCCGCTACAACGCGGGAGCGGTTCTCCTGCCAGCATCTCCTGCGACGCACCTCCGTCGTCGTGGAGTGCCGCCGCGATTTGGCGCGCGCAGATATTAGCTGACAGAGAATGAGAGCGTGTCTCCTATTCGCAAGGTACGTCCATGGCGGCTCAGCCTACGTTATTTCGACAGAAAGCGATCGACTTTCTGCATCAGCGTCGCAGCTGGGGCGAGGTCGTATCGTTACAGCCGATATCGAGCACGATCCTCAGCTGGTGTCTCGCGGGCCTTGTTGCATTCATTTTGTGTTTTCTGTCCATCGCTCAATACGCGC
>DASYJX010000003.1:0-1651 GCA_035996065.1 Steroidobacteraceae bacterium
GACCGGCTGCAGCTGCACAAGCCGGAGCTGGTGCACGACATGCCGGCCGGCGGCCGGCGTTTCGTGCAACGGGTCGATGGATATCAAGCAACGCTTGCGGCAGGCATTCCCATCTTCGAGCGAGGCGAGCATACCGGCGCGATGCCCGGGCGCCTTGTGCGAGCAGGCCACAATGGTCATCGTTGAGTGTGGAATCCGAGGGCAGTTTCCCCTGCGAATTCAGGGGTGACGATCAGCGACGGCTTAGAGTATGATTGCTTAGATTGATCTGTAACGGCAGCGGAGGTGGGCTCCCTCTCCCGTTGGGAGAGGGCCGGGGTGAGGGGTTACGGTTTCTCTTTGGGTGGAGTCCCCTCACCCGAAGCCTTCGGCTTCGACCTCTCCCCGCTGGGGAGAGGTGAAATGAGCGCGCGGGCAACCCGATTCGACCAAAAACTATACCGCGCCAGGTCAAACGACGGCCATCAACGGGCCGGACAGAGCGTGTCCCCTCTAGCCGAATATTTCAGACATCGACTTGTCGCGGTCGCGCGCGCAGTGCGACGAGCGAATCGTACACCAGCCGATCGATGTTCAGGCCCTCGCGAAGCGCCCTTTCGCGAGCGCGGAATGCCCGCTCTGACGGGATGCGGATCTCATCGATGCCCGGTTGGCGCGGCGTCGCCTTGATACTTTCAATCAGTTGCGTCACCCGCCGGTTGAAAACATCCTTCGGTCCGAAGAGGTCGGGCCGAAAGGCGATGAACAGGTAGCCAGGCTCGCTGTCCTGCTCTGGGCCGGATCCGCCGAATAGCCCCAATGCCTGCACCATCAGGGCCAACCCGAAGCCCTTGTAACCGCCGAAGGGCAACAATGCGCCGCAGCGCGCAAGCACCGGATCCCTGGTCGGCTCGCCGTTCGGCCCGATTGCCACGCCTTCCGGAAGCAACTCGCCCAGCCGCTCGCGCAGCATCACTTCGGTCATCATGTAGGCCGACGTCCCGATGTCAAGTACGATCGGCGCGCGCGAGGACGGAATCGCGATCGCAATTGGATTGGTGCCGAGCACTGCCATTGCGCCGCCGGGCGGAGCCACCAGCGGCGAACTGGCCGCTGTGTGGATCGCAATGAGGCCTGCATTGGCAATCATCTCGACATAGTAGGCGCTGCGCCCACTCATCCAGGCGTCCGTCACCGACACCAGTGCAATTCCATGCGCCGCAGCTTTCCTGATCGTCGCCTCTGCCGCATGAAACAGCGACAGCATTCCGACATTGTTGCCGCCATCAAAGGCGATAGAGACCTCGGTCTCGCGCAACACGGTCAGCGGCCGGCGCGGCAGTTTGAAGCGCTCGCTCTCCGGCAGGTTGAGGATCTTGGCCAGGCCCGAATATTCATAGCCGCACAACGCGGCATCGACGACGTGATCGGCAATAATACGCGCTTCATTGTCATCAAATCCGATGCCGCGTAGCGCACCCTCGGCTAGATCGCGTGCGTCCGCGACGCTCAGGTTGATCCGTCCCAGCGCCATGACGGGCACCTCCTTTGGCCTGACCTCAGTTCGATCTGCATTGCGATGGCCGCGCTGACGGTAAACGCGGAATGATTGGTCAGGTCGTCGTCATCGATCGGTTGATTTGAGCACACAAGGTGGCAGGACGCGACCCTT
>DASYJX010000004.1:0-1557 GCA_035996065.1 Steroidobacteraceae bacterium
TACTTCCACAATCCGTGCGACGGCCGAGTACGACGCAGGCGGCGCGCTGATTGAGTTGAAGGACTGGAAGGCCGCCGCGGGTGTGCTCGAAGCTTTTCGCAGCACCTACCCCAAGCACAAAATGGCGGGCGAGGCCACCAGACTGATCGCACGCGCCTACCGGGAGAGCGGCGAGTTGTCGCACGCCGCTGGGGAGTACGAGCGACTGGCATCGGAGTCCACAGATGAGGCAGTGCGCAGGGAGTCGCTGCTCGTGGCAGGCGATCTCTATCAGCAATCCAATGCAAATGACAAAGCGCTGACTGCTTACCAACGCTACGTCACAGATTTTCCGAAGCCGCTCGAAGCAGCCGTCGAGACCCATTTCAAGATGGCTGAGATACACAAGGGGGCGCACGACGACGCTCTTTATCAGAAAGAGCTGGCGGAAATCGTACGCATCGACGGCGCTGCCGGGCCTGAAAGGACTGGCCGTACCCGCACGCTCGCGGGCCGCTCAGCGCTGGTTCTGGCGGAGCAGCTCTATCAGGCTAGCGTGGCCGCAAAGCTGCGGCAACCGTTCGAGGCCAGTCTGAAGCAGAAAAAGGAGCGCATGGATGCCACGATCAAGGCCATGAGTGGGCTGGTGGATTATCAAATCGCCGATGTGACGGCAGCCGCCACGTTTTACATGGCCGAGACCTATTTCGATTTCAGCCGTTCACTGAAGGAGTCAGAGCGCCCCGCCGATATGAAGGGTGCGAATCTGGAAAAGTTTGAGGCAGACCTCGACGAGGCAGCGTATCCGTTCGAGGACAAAGCCATCAAGGTACACGAGAAGAACATGGAATCACTGCACGCCGGCGTGTTCAACGCATGGACTGAGAAGAGTCTCAGCAGGCTCGCCGAAATGGTGCCGGGCCGCTACGCGAAAAATGAAATAAGCAGCGGCTTCATCGGCGCTATTGACCGTTATGTGTACCAATCGCCGTTAGCGCAGGCCGCGATCCAGGCAGCGAGCAATGCCGGCACGACGCCAACCAACGGCGGCGCGACACCGAACAATACCAGCACGACGCCAAGCAACGGCGGGACAATGCCGAGTAATACGGACCAGACGACGCAACCGACACCGGGAGCTGGCACAACGCCGAGCAAGCCGGATGCGACGCACCCGGCACCGATGGCGGTGAACCAAGGAGCGGTGAAACATGACAATCCGCAATAGGATCCGAGCGCTCAAAGCGATTTGCCCCGGGATACCGTTGCTTGCCCTATTACTCGCGCTAGGCTGCTCGCCCGCCGAACGTGCGGTGACCGCCAAGTCGACGAAGACGAATCTTCCGCCTCCGCCGCCGGCCGCGCTTCCGGATTTCACGCGGGATGCAAATGGCGTCACTATAACGCAGCAGGCGCCCGTACCGGTCGAAGTGCGCGCCGAATACGACGAAGCGTTGCGCATGCTCGGAGGGGCGCAATACGATCGCGCTATCGCCTTGCTGGTCAAGGTGACCGAACAGTCGCCCACAACAGCGGCAGCGCACATCAACCTCGGCATTGCATATGCCCGCACCGGCG
>DASYJX010000005.1:0-255316 GCA_035996065.1 Steroidobacteraceae bacterium
TCCCACTCAATCGTCGCCGGCGGCTTCCCGGAAATGTCGTACACGACGCGCGAAATTCCCGGCACTTCGTTGATCACGCGATGCACGACGCGATCGAGGAATTCGTAGGGTAATCGCGCCCAGCGTGCCGTCATGAAATCGACCGTTTCAACCGCGCGCAATGCAATCACGTAATCGTACCGTCGCCCGTCGCCCATTACCCCGACGGAACGTACCGGCAGGAAAACCGCGAAAGCCTGACTTACCTTGTCGTAGAGTTCGTGGCGGCGCAGCTCCTCGATGAAGATCGCATCCGCGCGGCGCAGCAGATCGGCATGGGCCTTGTGTATCTCGCCCAAAATCCGCACGCCGAGCCCTGGACCGGGAAAGGGATGCCGATGCACCATGTCCTTGGGCAATCCAAGCTCGACCCCCAGTTTGCGCACCTCATCCTTGAACAACTCGCGCAACGGCTCCAGAAGCTCGAGCTTCATATGCTGGGGTAGTCCGCCGACATTGTGGTGCGACTTGATCACATGCGCTTTACCGGCCTTGCCGCCGGCCGACTCGATGACATCCGGATAAATCGTGCCCTGCGCGAGCCACTTCACGTCCTTGAGCTTCGCCGCCTCCTCGTCGAAGACTTCGACGAACATGCGCCCGATGATCTTGCGTTTCTTCTCCGGATCCGCCTCGCCTGCAAGCGCCGCCAAGAACCTGCGCTCCGCATCGATGCGAATGACACGCACGCCCATGTGCTCCGCGAACGTCGCCATCACTTGATCGCCCTCGCCAAGGCGCAAGAGGCCGTGATCGACGAACACGCAGGTTAGTTGTGCACCGATGGCGCGATGTAGCAATGCCGCTAGTACCGAAGAATCCACCCCTCCCGAGAGCCCGAGCAGTACTTTGTCGGCGCCGACTTGCGCACGGATTCGCGCAACGCTGTCCTCGATGATATTGCCGGTCGCCCAATTCGTTGCGCAGCCTGCGATCTCGCGCACGAAGCGTCTCAAAATCTCGGCGCCCTGCAGCGTATGCGTCACTTCCGGATGAAACTGCAGTCCATAGAACCGCCGCGACTCGTCGGCAATCGCCGCGAGCGGTGCGTTGTCGCTCGACCCGATGATCTTGAATCCCGGAGGTACCGCGACGACACGGTCGCCATGGCTCATCCATACGTCGAGCACTCGGCGTCCTCGAGCGTCGCGATTGTCTTCGAGTCCATCGAGCAGCCGCGAGTCGGCCGTGGGCCGAACTTGCGCGGCACCGAACTCGCGATGGCTGGACGACTCGACGTGGCCGCCCAGCTGCGCGGCCATGGTCTGCATGCCGTAGCATATGCCGAGCACCGGAACTCCCGATGAAAATACCTCTGGAGGGGCCTCGGGGCCTTTGACGTCGTACACGGATTCGGGTCCGCCGGAAAGAATGATCGCTTTCGGCGCAAATCGCGTGATTTGTTCCGCAGCGACATCGCACGGATAGATTTCCGAGTACACACCGAGTTCGCGCACGCGGCGCGCAATCAACTGCGTGTACTGGGCGCCGAAATCGAGAATGAGGACCCGGTCCGCGTGAATATCCGGCATCAACCGATCCGGTAGTTAGGCGCTTCTTTGGTGATGGTCACGTCATGAACGTGACTCTCGCGGACGCCGGCGCTGGTGATGCGCACGAATTGCGGGCGCGTGCGCATCTCCTCGATACTGCCGCTGCCGGTGTATCCCATAGCCGCGCGCAAACCGCCCGACAGCTGGTGCAGAATAGCAACGAGACTTCCCTTGTAAGGGACACGTCCCTCGATACCTTCGGGTACCAGCTTTTCAAGTTCCGTCGTCGTGTCTTGAAAATAGCGATCGCTGGAACCGTGGGCTTGGCCCATCGCGCCCAACGATCCCATGCCGCGGTACGCCTTGTAGGATCCGCCTTGGTAGAGTTCCACGTCGCCCGGAGACTCCTCGGTGCCGGCGAACATGCCTCCGATCATCACGCAGTGCGCTCCCGCCGCCAGCGCTTTGGCAATATCGCCGGAGTACCTTATTCCGCCGTCGCCGATGACCGGCACGCCTGTGCCCTCCAACGCCTTGGCAACGCGCGCTATCGCGCTGATTTGCGGCACGCCGACGCCTGCTATGACTCGTGTCGTGCAGATCGAGCCAGGCCCAATACCTACCTTTACCGCATCGGCTCCGTGCTTGACGAGATCGAGTGCCGCCTCGGCGGTTACGATGTTGCCGCCGATCACTTGTATATCAGGGTATTTTGCCTTGATTCTCGCCACCGTCTCCAACACTCCGCGCGAGTGGCCGTGCGAGGTATCGACTACGACAACGTCGACGCCCGCTTCCCGCAACGCCGCGACCCGATCCAGGGTATCCGGCGACGTACCGACGGCCGCGCCGACGCGCAAGCTTCCAACACTGTCCTTGCAGGCATTCGGAAATTCGGTTGCCTTTTGAAAATCCTTCACCGTGATCATGCCTTTGAGTTCATGATCTCCGGCAATCACCAACACCTTCTCGATACGGTGCTTGTGCAGCAGCGCGAGTACCTGCTCTTTGGGTGCGTTCTCGCGCACTGTGATCAGGCGTTCCTTCGGCGTCATCACGGATGAGACCGGAGCATCGAGTTTGGTTTCGAACCGCAGGTCGCGATGCGTGACGATTCCGACCACTTTCGTTCCGAGCACGACCGGCACCCCGGAGATATTCTTGGCGCGCGTGAGTTCCAGCACTTGGCGAATGGTCATGTCCGGGTTCACGGTGATCGGGTCGCTGATCACCCCGCTCTCGAACTTTTTCACCCGATCGACTTGGCGAGCTTGATTGTCGACCGACATGTTCTTATGGATGATGCCGATACCGCCCTCTTGAGCGATGGTGATGGCCAGGCGCGCCTCCGTAACCGTGTCCATTGCGGCGGAAATTACCGGCAGATTGACTTCGATTTCGCGGGTCAGCTTGCTTGCCAACGACACGTCGCGGGGCAAAACTTCGGAATATGCCGGCACCAGCAGGACGTCGTCGAACGTGAGTGCCTCTTCAAGAATACGCATAGGTAGCGTCACAGGTTCGTCCAAGAGGCGGCGCATTGTACCTTGCGCGTGCTGCGCGGTAAACCGCTATCATTTGCCGATGGAATTCGCCGGAAGCACAACCCCACCCGGACGCCCTGACCGCGAGATTTACAGTGTTTCGCGGCTCAATCGCGAGGTGCGGATGCTGCTGGAGCGCGGTTTGGGCAGCCTATGGCTGGAGGCGGAAATCTCTAATTTCTCGAGACCAAGCTCCGGCCACTGGTATTTTTCCCTCAAAGATGCCGCGGCGCAGGTTCGGTGCGCCATGTTCAGACAGCGAAATATGTTGTGTGCCTTTACTGCCAGAGATGGGCAAAAAGTGTTGGTACGGGCCCGCATCGGCCTCTATGAGCCGCGCGGCGAGTACCAGCTCATCGTCGATTATATGGAGGACGCCGGACTCGGTGCCCTGAAACGGCTCTTCGAAGAGCTGAGCGCAAAACTTGAGCGGGAAGGTCTTTTTGCGGCGGAGCGTAAACGTCGCTTGCCCGGTTTTCCGAAGCGCATAGGCATCATCACTTCGCCAACCGGCGCTGCCGTTCGCGACATCCTGCATGTGCTCGCGAGACGCTTCCCCGCGACGGCCGTGCTGATTTACCCGGTCGCCGTCCAAGGCGCGCAAGCGGCAGGGGAAATCATATCGGCTCTCCAGGCGGCAGGCCGCCGGGGGGATTGCGATGTCTTGATTTTGGCTCGCGGCGGGGGATCTTTGGAGGATCTGTGGGCATTCAACGACGAACGCTTGGCACGCGCCATCGTGGCTTCACGGATTCCGGTGATCACCGGCATTGGTCATGAGGTCGATTTCACCATTGCCGATTTTGCAGCGGATGTGCGCGCGCCCACGCCATCCGCGGCCGCGGAGATGGTGGTTCCCGATGCACAAGAATGGCTCAACACCTTCGGCGGATTCGGCGCACGCTTGCAGCGCTGCATGCGCCGTCGGCTCGAGGAGCATCGGGAGCGTCTGCGATGGTTGACTGGACGTGCGGCGCTCGCAAGTCCCGTCGCGCGGCTTGGCGCCCAGGCGCAACGATTGGATGAACTCGAGCAGTGCCTGGGGCGGGCTGTGCACCGGCGACTTCAGGAGCATCGTGAACGCCTGCGCTGGCTGGCGGGTCGAGCCGCGATAGTCAGCCCGTCTGCACGTCTGGCGCAGCAACTCATGCGGCTGAACAATCTGGACGCCCAGCTCAACCGCGCGTGGCGGCGCGCACTGAACTCGAGACGGGAGAAGCTATTGCCCCTGCTCCGTACCCTGAACGCCGTGAGTCCGCTCGCGACCTTGGAGCGCGGTTATGCCATCGTCAGCATCGAAGGGGGCGGCATTCTGCGAAATGCCGCCGATGCAAAGCCAGGCACGATCATCGAAGCGAGACTGGCGCGCGGCAGTATTCGCGCCAAGATCGAAGGTGCGTCATGATGCGCACGATTCTCGCCGGCAGCGCGTTAGTTGCCTCGAGCCTCGTATGGAGCCAAGGGCTGGATTTGCCGCGCGAAAACGCCGTGCCCGGCGGCGTCAAGCTTCTGCGACTGGATTCGACCGGAACGTCGCCGCCCTATGTAGACGTCGACGGGCATCGCGCAATGGTCATTCAGGATGGCTTGGCATGGGTGGCGCTGATCGGCATTCCCCTTTCGGCTCCGCTGGGAATGCACCAGGTGATCGTGCGTGGAACCGACGGCAAGCAGGAGCTCGTTTTTGAAGTCGGCAACAAGCAGTACGCGAGCCAATCCCTCAAGGTCGCGCCGCGTCAAGTCAATCCATCGGCGGCCGATCTTGCGAGGATCAATCAAGAAAAAATCCGCATCGATCATGCGTTGAACCGCTGGACGGAGCCGGCGCCGGAGACCCTGCGCTTACCTGCACCGGTCTCCGGCCCGCGCAGCAGTTCGTTCGGCTCACGCAGAATCTTCAATGGCGAATCCCGCAACCCGCACAGCGGCATGGATATCGCGGCGCCCAGCGGCACCCCCGTCCTGGCCCCGATCGCCGGCACGGTAATCGACACGGGCGAGTATTTTTTCAATGGCAACACCGTGTTCCTCGACCACGGCCGCGGCATGATTAGCATGTACTGCCACTTGAATTCGGTCGACGTAAAGCCCGGACAACACTTAGCTGCGGGGACTCGAATCGGAACCGTAGGCATGACCGGGCGCGCTACCGGACCCCACCTGCATTGGGGCTTGAGCCTCAACCGCGCCTGGGTCGATCCCGAGTTGTTCCTGCCCTGACTATGGGACGCCCGTCAACTTGCTCCTAACATTTGATCGACCGCGGCTCCCTCCAACGGCGCCGCCAAGGCAGCTTGGCGAAGCCGCGCACTGTGTTCCTGCACCGCCGCGCCGGACGGCTGCATTTCGATTTGGCCTTGGAAGAACGCACCTTCGGTGATTCCGACGCGCGGCGCGAAGACGTTGCCCTTGACCTTCGCGGTCGCGCGAATGGTCACAGATTCCGTGGCATAGAGGTCCCCTTCGACCTTCCCGTCGACAACTATCACTCGGGCGCGGATATCTCCCTTCATGGAGCCATCGGTCCCCACGGTCAGATTCTGCGTGTGCGTGATTGAACCCTCGACGCTGCCCTGAACGACCAGGTCCTCTTGCGCGGACAATTCGCCTCGGAATCGCAGCGTAGGGCCAAGCACAGAGGCGCGCGCGGCCGCCTCCGGTGCTCGAGCCTCCGGTGCTCGAGCCTCCGGTGCTCGGGCCTCGGGCGCTCGAGGGTCGGGCGCGCGCGGCTCGGCGGCTCGCGGTTGGGGCGATCGCGGCTCGATTCGGGGCTCGCGCGGTTCAGGACGGGTCGTTGAGGGTTCGGGTGCGGCAGAGCGGCCGCTCTGATTGGCATTTATCATGGGAGCATCTCCATCGAAGGGTTTCTTGAACCAGGACATTGTTAGGCGGCACCACCGGAAACTTTGACCATCCGGGTGCCGGCGGCATCCTGCTTGCCGGGCTGGTGGCCGGCTTTCTTGCCTTCCATGTCGATGCTGCCGCTGAATGTGGCGCCCTCCATAATGCTGACGGTGGGCGCAAAGATATTGCCGCAAACTTTCGCGGTCTCTTTCACGAATACGGATTTTTCCGCCTGCAGGTCGCCATCGACCGTTCCTTCGACAATGATGAGCTGCGCGCGGATATTTGCTTTCACAGTGCCTTGAGGCCCGATGGTCAGGCGCTGCGTATGCGTTATAGAGCCCTCGACCCGGCCTTGAATCAACAGGTCCTCTTCGGCGCTCAAGTCGCCCTTGAAATAAAGCGTAGGACCCAGGATCGAAGCGCGCTCTGTCGCGCTATTGTAAGGATTGCTCATTCACGTATCTCCGTTGGCGGACCTAAGGCTGGCAGCGGGAGACTACCTGGCATAATCGTTTTCAAAGTGAGACTTTGATCACGATTTGCTCGCGCTGTACTTTGAAAGCACCGCAGATGTCGCCGAAAGCGGACGGCCGCTAAGGTGCGGCGAACGGCTTGCCGAACGGCTTGCCGAACGGCTCGCCGAAAGGCTAGGTTCCATCTCGCGGTATTCCGAGCGCTCATGGCGCGCCGGCGGTGAATCCAACGTTACGGTCGGGCTTCCAATACCAAATTGAACGGAGTTTCCGTAGCGCGTCTGAAGCTTGCGAAACCCCCGCCCGCCACCACCACCTCGCGCAATCTCGCTTCGCCCGCCTGAGCGCCAAGCGCCGGGCCTTTGCGTGCAAGCGATACTGGTACGCAGATCTGCGAGGAAGCGCCGTACATCACGCGCCCAACGGGATTGAGATTGTCCTTGACGCGATCGTTTGCAAAAGGTTCCACGATCATCGCGGTCCCATCGGCCTTCAGGGCCTGGCGGGCATGCCGGGACGCGCCGACTGGGTCACCCATGTCGTGTAGACAATCAAAGAATGCGATCAGGTCAAACCCTCTGCCCGGATAACTGACGGCGTCCGCCTCTTCGAACTGCACATTCCCCAAGCCTGCCGTGGCCGCCCTGTCTCGAGCTGTCATTATCGACGGACCATGGTAGTCATATCCGATAAATTGGGAATTGGGATAAGTTTTGGCCATTAAAATGGAACTCGCTCCGTGACCGCAGCCCACGTCCGCTACGCGGGCTCCTCGTTTGAGTTTTTCGACCACGCCGTCGAGAGCAGGCAGCCAGGAAGTAACCAAGTTAGCGTTGTATCCGGCACGGAAGAATCGCTCTGTACCATGGAAAAGGCATGGATGATGTTCTCCCCACTCCATCCCTTGACCGGTCTTGAAATTCTCGAGCGTGCGCTCAAGAGCATGGAACGTTGCCTCCACGATGTTGTATGCGCCCGGCATATCGACTGGCCCATTTGGGTCCGCCAAGCAAAGTGCCTGCTCCGGGCTGAGCGACCATTTATTCGACTCGTCATCGAATTGCACGTAGCCTCCGGCACCCTGATTGCCCAGCCACTCTCGAATGTATCGCTCATTCGTATTGGTCCGACGCGCCAACTCGCTGGACGTCATCGCGCCGGTGGCGAGTTCCCTATAGAGACCCAGTCGATCTCCCACGAGCATGAGAGTTGCGCTCATGGCGGCGCCGAGGTCACCCACAGCTTTGCCGAGAAATTCATTGAGTTTGGTTTCGTCGATGGCCATGTTGCACCGCCTCCCAGCATCAAAATTTGAATTCTTCGATCAACCTTACTCTCAGCCATCTGCGGACACAAATCGCCAAGGTCTTGCACCGCGACATCCTGATTCGATGCTTGCCTCCGCAGGCATGGTCGTCGTCATTTCAACGAGAGCTCGAGGCGGACCATGCCGTCCTGATTTTTCGCCTTGTCGTTGAATACGAGGAACACTCTTTCGGGATCCAGCTGAGTGTCTGTCAGTAGGGCTTGCTGCACGGCAGCGGCTCTTTGCTGTCCCAAGGCGGTGAGCTCGGCGTCAGCGATCGTAATCTGCTGGTGCAGCGCCTGGCCTAAGAAATTCGCCTGCGCCGCCGCCAGTTCGGGTTTTGTCTTGAGGCTCGTGACGGATTCCGGAAATTTCGGTTCAGTGCCGAAATTCTTCGCGTAAAGCTGCGTCAATATCGCGACCTTTGCGGCCGGATCCAGCTGTTCGGAATCGGTGGCCGCAGTCGATTTTTTGCGTGCGGCCTTTTCCGACTGTATCTCGCGAACCTGGTCCGAAAACTTCGCCTCGACCAACGCCGGGCGGTCGAGGTCGGCGACCCAACCGATCGGCACTTCGATTTTGAGTTGCGGACGCTCGTTCAATGCCTTGGCAATCGTTCGGACCTTATCGACTGCCACCGAATCCAGTTCGGTGCTCGCCGGCCGGAAGTCGACGAATTGCAGTTCAGGACCCCGGCTGAACATTGCGCCGAGCAAAGCGAAGGGCGCGGTGACCGCCTTTTCAATGGCGCTGACGAAAACCTTCCAGATGATCTTGCCCAGTTGAAATGCCGGATCGCGGAGCGTACCGGTCACGGGAAGATCCAGGTTGATCACGCCATTGCGGTCCTTGAGCAGCGCGACCGCCAATTTGATCGGCAGGGACACTGCGTCCTTACTCTCGGTCTTTTCGCCGAACTCGAGTTGCTCGACGGTGATGTGATGCTGGGCATCGAGCTTGTCGCCGACCACCTTGTAGTGCATTTCGGTGGTGAGCTTGCCTTTCGTGATGTTGTAGCCGGCAAATTTCCCGGAATAAGGATTGAAAGTGCTGAGCTCCATGTTGCGAAAGCTCATCGTCAAATCGGTGTAGAGAGTCGCGCTTAACAGATTCACTTCACCGGTAATCGCCACCGGCGAGAATGCGTCGACTGCGCCGTGGATATCCACCTTCGCCCGTGAATTCTCTTTCGAGGACAGGCCGAGCACGGTTCCTTCGATGCCCTGGATACCGGTGGAGAAATTCGGCTGCACGGTCAGATCGGTAAAGTTGGCTTGGCTCGCATGCAGCACGATTTTCTTGACGGCCATGGGCATGGGCTGAGAGGGCGGAGCTGCCGTACTGACGCTTCGCGCTGACTTATTGGGCTCGGCGGCGGTCGCCGCAACGGGCGCGCCGTGCGGAGCTGCCGGCACGACGACCGGCGCCCCGGGGCCCGCCAGCACTCGCTTGACATTCAAGCTCGCATCCGGCTCGATGATGACGCGGGCGTACAATTTGCGTGCCGTCACAAGGTCGACATCGAGCCGGTCGGGGTTCTGTTGAAGATTTATGCCCGAGACGTCCAAGCGCTCCCAATTGATGAAGTCGTCGTGCAGCGCGTTGTCGACCGTGTGCAGTCCCAAGATGCTGAGATTGGAGGTTATTTGCAGCGCAGGTTTATTTACGCCGTAGCGCACCTTGGCATCGCCGCTCAGGCGCCCGCCGAGCAGCGTCATGGAGGTGCTTCGTGAGATATACGGCTGCGCCGCCTTGAGTTCGATGCCGTCGATCTTCAACGCTAGATTGGCAGACAGAGGTTGAGGCGTCAGATCGCCGCTCGCGCTCAAAGAGCCTGTCTCGTTGACATGCGAATCGAGGCTGACGGTCAGGGGCTTGCCAAGCTCCAAGCTCGCGCCTTCAACCTTGGCGGACAATGGAGCCAAGAGCACCTTTGCGGCGGGCGAGGTTGTGCGATCCTCGGCCGAAATATTGGCCTCCCGCAAGGCAAACTCGCGCAAATCGAATTTCCATTGTGAAGTGCCCGCAGCCGGCGCGGCGGTCGGCGCTGCGGCCGAAGTCGGCGCGGGTGGCGACTCCATGAGCTTGAGTAAATTGAATCGTCCATCGGGCTCCAGCCACGTAACGAGCTTTAACCCGGTAATCGTCAGCGCATCGGCATGAGCCTCCTTCTTCCGCAGATCCATCGTGGCTCCGCTCAGCACCAGCGAAGGGACCGCGACCCAATCGATGTCCGATTCCTTGGGCCTGAGGACAAGCTCGTTAACGGCGATCTTCGATACCGTGGCCTTGAAATCCACCGCATCCTGCAATGAAAACTTGTAGGTCGAGTAAAGATCAATGGTGCCCGAATTGACCAGGAAACTCAGGCGGTCCTCGAGATATTCCCAAATCGTATGCGCGCGCAAACCATCGATTTGAAACTCGCCGTCCGATTCGATCGGCTGCACCGACACGTGTCCATGCCATTCGACTCGCTCGCCCAGCTTGGAAGAACCGGTGAAAGCAAATCGGCCGCCCTCGGCGCCGGTGGTAAACCTGACCAACTCGAAATTGATGGGTTCCAGCCGCACGGCGAACACCGACGGTCGGCTGCGATCTTCGTACGCAATCTGTCCGTTGCTCACTTTGAACGAAGCGATGCGAATCTTCGGTAAGGACGCCTTTTTGTCCCGGGATGTTACCGGAACGGCCTTGGGTCTCAGCAGCAGCAGATTGAGGTTTCCATCTGGCGCCACAATCGCATTCACGGAGGGCGCATCGATCTCGATGTTTGCGAACGAATATGCGAGGTGCCAGATCGACGACAACTCGAACCCGACGAACAACCGGCGGAAGCCCAGCAGTCCTTCTCCGTTTGGCGCTGCCAGCGAAAAATCTTTGATCTCGAGTCGGAACAGAAAAGGATTGAACCGGATCTCACCCACCGTCGGTGCTACACCCAGGGTCTTGGGGATCTCCTTCAGCAGCGTCGAGCGCAATATCCTGGGAGCGACCACGAACCCGGCCAGCGCATACAGCGCCACCAGCAACGCCACAACTGCGGCAATCCGGAAGGCTTTTGTTTTAGTGAATTGCAGCACAGCACATCCCGCGATCACCGCCCGCCCATTAGTCTAGCAAAAATTCTCGCTAGCGCTTATTGCGCTGGATGAGCCGCTTGCGCTTCCGCACTTGACGAGGCGTCAGCGGATTTCGCTTCCCTGCGAACGGATTCTCCTCGCCGCGGAACGCGATGCGTACCGGTGTGCCCATCAGATCGAATGCCTTGCGGTAGACATTGACCAGATATCGGCGGTAGGCATCCGGCACATGATCGGTCTGATTGCCGTGAATGACGACCACGGGCGGGTTGCGGCCGCCCTGATGTGCGTAACGAAGCTTGATGCGGCGGCCGCTCACCAGCGGCGGCTGGTGGCTTTCTATGGCCGCCTCGAGGACCCGCGTCAGTTCCGGCGTGGTCATGTCGCGAGTGGCGGCGGCATACACTGTGCGCACTGCGGCGAATAGTTCGCCGACACCGCTGCCGTGGCGCGCCGAAATGAAATGCAGCGGCGCGAAATCGGCGAACTGCAGCCGCTGTTCGATCTGCTGACGAATGAGGTCGCGCTGCTCTGAGGGAATGTTGTCCCATTTATTGACCGCCAGCACCAGGGCGCGGCCTTGTTCGATGACCGTGCCCAAGAGGCTCGCGTCTTGCTCGGCCACATTGTCATGCGCGTCCATCACGACGACGACGACGTGAGCGGTCTCAATCGCCTGCAGCGTTTTGATGACGCTGAATTTCTCGACCGCCTCCTCCACGCGCGAGCGGCGCCTGAGGCCGGCGGTGTCGATCAGCGTGTAGCGCTCGCCGTCTCGTTCGAACGGCACCAGCACGGCGTCGCGCGTGGTGCCGGGCTGATCGAACGCGACCATGCGATTCTCGCCGAGCAGCCGATTGATCAAAGTGCTTTTGCCGACATTCGGGCGGCCGATGACAGCCACTTTGATGCCGGTCATTTCGGGACCGTCCTGCGGGTCGGGAGTCAATCCCGCGAGAGCTGCCTCGAGCAGCGAAATCACCCCTTGGTCGTGCGCAGCCGCGATCGGATGCGGCTCGCCCAATCCCAGCTGGTGGAAATCGGCGACGGCAATGTCGTGGTCGAAACCCTCGGTTTTGTTCACCGCCAGGAATATCGGCTTGCCGCTGCGGCGCGCCAGTTGCGCCACAAATTGGTCCTGCGGAGTGACCCCCGCGCGGCCGTCCACGAGCACGACGAGCCGATCCGCCTCAGCTATGGCGCGCTCGGTTTGCGCAATCATCAAGCTTTCAATGACACCCGCGTTTTCGACCAGACCGCCCGTATCGACTACGATGCAGGGAACCTCCGTGCGCCGCGCGAAGCCGTATTGCCGATCTCGCGTGAGGCCCGGCAGATCCGCGACCAATGCGTCGCGCGTGCCGGTCATCGCATTGAACAAGGTCGATTTTCCCACGTTCGGTCGACCGATCAGTGCGACTACCGGCAGCATGTGCCTGGCAGCCTACGGTGTCGGTGGAGGAGTCGCGGCCTCCGGGACGGGGACGGCTGGCGCAGCGGCGGGCGTAACGGGCTCTGCGGCAGCAGCGGCAGGCACAGCCGTCGGCTCTGCGGCCACGGCCGCTGCCGGTTTCGCACGGAATGCGGCCATCTTGCCGCCATCGGTGAGTATCACGACCGTATCGCCGACCGACGCGGGTGAGTTCGTCACGCGTTCCTTGGCGATGCGCTCGCGCGCGACGAGTTCGCCCGTGTTCTTGTCCAGCCAATGTACATAGCCCTGGAAGTCCGCGACCACGATCGCGGTGCTCGTCAGTACCGGCGTGCTCAAGCGCCGTAGCTTCAATTTCTGATTTCTCCACAGCTCGGAACCGTCCCGCTGGCGCAGCGCCACGACGATCCCGTCGGACTGCGTGACGTACAGGCTCTCGGAATCGACCACCAATCCTCGATAGCTCGACATATCGTGTGCCCACCAGATTTGCCCGGAATCGAGCGCGAGCATCGCGGTGCGTCCTTGGAATCCCGTGGCGAACACGTTTTCGCCGACGGTGCGAACCGCCGAATCGATATCGACCAGCCGGTCGAGTTCCGTACGACCGTGAGGGGAGGCCAGAGCCGTGTCCCAAACGGTATCGCCGTTGTGCAGCGACACCGCCATCACCTTGCCGTTATCGAAGCCGCTGATCGCAATGTCTTTGGCGATGATCGGCGTTGCCGTGCCGCGAAGGCTCAATCGGGGTACCTGCTGCTCGACCGACCATAGTTCTTTGCCGTTGCGTGAATCGAGGCCGTGGAGCCGGCCGTCAACCGACCGGATGACGACGACTTGCTCGCTGATGGCCGGAGCGGATAAGAGTTCGGAGTTCACGTGCGAACGCCATAGCTCGCGTCCGGTGGCCCCATCCAATGCCACGAGCGAACCCTTGCTGCTGCCTACGACGACGAGCCCGGCGCCTGCGCTCGGGCCTGCCGATAACGGCATCTTTAGATTCTTGATCCAGACGCGGCGTCCGCTATCGAGCGCCACGGCAAGCACCTCGCCCTTGTGCGACGCTGCGAACACCACGCCGTTGTCGATTGCGGGGCCCAATCCTAGACGCAGGACCCTTTGTTTCTTGCCGCCGCCGACGCCCTCGCCCCAAAGCTTTTTGATCGGCAGCGTCTCGGGGAATTTGACCAGGACCGCCGGCGGCTCGACGTCTTTGTCCTTGCTGCAACCGGCCGCGATCAACAGCGCCGCCAGGCTCAAAGGAAGCAATAGGCGCATCAGCGTTTAGCCTTGTTCTGAGTATCCGCGGAATCGGCTTTCGCCACGGGCGCCGCAGGGGGCGCGCCGAGATCCTGAATCTTCAATTCCAGCAATGCGGGATTGATGCCGCTCGCCTCGGCGGCAACCAACGCCGCACGGTACTCCGTGAGGGCGTCGGCGATGTCCTTTTTCGCCAAATAGGCATCGCCGCGTACCTCGTGATAGGGGCCCGCGAAGGCGGCTGGCATCGGCTCGGAGAGCGTCTTGATCGCTTCGTCAGATTTGCCCTGATCGGTCAAAATTCGTGCGATGCGCAGGCGTGCGATCTGCCGCAATTGGTGGTCTTTGGAATCGTTCATGACATGAGTGAGGGGCGCGATGGCATTGCCCTGCTGGCCGTCCTCGACGTCGAGCCGCGCCAACGTCAGCTGTGCCTGGTCGGCATAGGGCGAACTCGCGAAGTCCTTGATGAGTCCCTCGGCAAGTTGCCTTGATTTGGCGTGGTCCTGCGCTTGGAGGGCGGCCGTCATGGCGCTGAATTGCGCAGCAGCCTTCAAGGCACGTTCGTTGGTGTAGCTCTGGTAGTACCGGTAGCCGAACAACAGGGCGGCCCCGATCAGCACTCCGCCGACAATCCACGGAGCGTATTCCACGAACGCGTGTTTAACGGCTTCCAATTGTTCGTCATCGGTCAAATATTCTTCAGCCATGGCTTCTCCGCTACCGCCCCTTAAGACCCAACAACACGCCCAAGCGTTCACTGATTTGATCGAGGGGGCATTCCTCCTGCGCCAGTTCCCGGCGCAGGGCCTTCACTGCGACCACGCCCCGAGCCGCCTCATCGTCCCCCAACACAAGCGCAAATTCTGCGCCGCTCTTATCCGCACGCTTGAATTGCGTCTTGAAACTTCCGTCGCCGAGATTGACTTGCAATGCCAGATCCGGCCAGGCATCGCGCAATTGCTCCGCCAGTTTGAAACCTGGGATCTGCGTGCGTTCCCCCGCCAGCACTAAATAAACTTGCGGGCGGTCACGTTGCAGCCCCAAGCCCTGCTTCTCGAGCAGCATGACGACCCGCTCCTGTCCCATGGCCCAGCCGATCCCCGGCGTGCTGGGGCCGCCCAGTTGAGCCACCAAGCCGTCGTAGCGTCCTCCCGCACAGATCGTACTTTGCGAACCTAGCGCATCCGTCGTCCATTCGAAAACCGTGCGGGTGTAGTAGTCGAGCCCGCGTACCAAGTGCGGTTCGACATGATACTCGATGCCGGCGCTGCGCAGGTAAGCACACAAGGTCTCGAAATGCGCCCGCGACTCCGCATCCAGGGAATCGAGCACCAGCGGCGCCCCGGCAATGACGCGTTGCATGTCGGGATTCTTGCTGTCGAGGATTCGCAGCGGATTACCTTTGAGCCGCCGCTTGCTGTCCTCGTCGAGCGCGGCCTCGTGGACGCCGAAATAGGCGGCAAGCCGCTCGCGATAGGCCGCCCGCGAGGCGGGCGTGCCCAGTGAATTGATCAAGAGCTTCGTACGGGTCAATCCAAGGCGCCGCAGCAAGCGCGCGGACAGCAGAATGAGTTCGGCATCGACATCAGGCCCCTCGAACCCGAACGCTTCCGCATCGATCTGATGAAATTGACGGTAGCGCCCCGCCTGCGGACGTTCGCGCCGGAACATCGGTCCCATGCACCATACGCGCAGGCGCCCCTCGCGCAGCAGTCCATTCGAGATGACTGCGCGGGCGATGCCGGCGGTCGCTTCGGGACGCAGAGTGATGGGGTCCTCGCCCTGATCGACGAAGCTGAACATCTCCTTCTCGACGATATCGGTAAAGTCGCCGATCGAACGCTTGAACAATTGCGTCTGCTCGATCACGGGAACGCGGAATTCCTCGTAGCCGCAAGCCGCGAAAACTTCGCGCGTGATGCGCTCCAAGTACTGCCAGGCGGCAATTTGCGCGGGCAACACATCATGCACGCCGCGCAGGGGCTCGATAATCTTGCTCAAGAGCCCTCTCCGATCAGCCGGTTGGACGCGCGTTGCGCGGCGGCGAGGTCGCAGCGCCCGTCGTGGGCGCACCGGGCGCGGCCACGCTGTGAGAATCGCGCCGCAAGACACCATCGGCCCCGGCTTCAAAGCGCGCCGCATCGCCGGCGAAGAATTGCGGTCCAATCGCGACCGCTCGGTTGTTGATTTCCAGTTGCACACCGCTCGCAGAGCGCAAGTACACGCGCATCGGCGCGATGCCCGCGATGGTCCTCACGCTGTTGGCCCGGCCATTGCCTGCGAACGCCCGGTGGCCCGCTGCATCGTGCACATCCACCCACGAGTCCGCGGAAAAGCTCAAGCGAAGGCGAGCGCGTCCCACCCCCGCGGTCGCGTTTGTCTCCGCCGTCTGGGCCGGTGTCGCCGCGGCGGCGCCAGGCAAAAGCGGCGCCGACTGCGAAGACGTTGCCGCTGCTCCCGCCGGGGCGGGCGTCGGGGCGGGCGGCGCCGCGGCCGATGCGAGGGTCTCCGCGGTTGAGCCGGCGGCAGTTTCCGCAGGTACCGCGGTTGGGGTGGCGGCCACCGGCTCTCGAGTCGTCGGCGCCGCCCCGCGCTGGTGCCATGGCTTCCACCAGAGCACGCCGAGGACCAGCAACACGACGGCAATCGAACCTATGATCTGCGGCAAAGGCAGATTGCTCACATCCGCCGAGTCGGCTCGCAGCCGCACGTTGGCCGGCTGCGCGGACGGTTCCTTCGGTGCCTGCGCACGGGTTTCGTAAGCCGCCATGATTTCGGCTTGGGGCAATCCCAACATCGCGGCGTATCTCTTCAAATGCCCCTTTGCGTACACCGACGGGCCAATGCGTTCGTAATCTCCAGCCTCGAGCGCATCGACGACCCAGCCGTCCAGATGCAGCTCATCGGCCACTTTTTGTGAACTCAACCCTCGGCGCTCGCGCTCGGCTTTGAGCCGCGGACCGGGCGATGCGGCAAGATCGGTCATCGATCAACGCCGGCACGCATCATCTGGGCTTGCTCCGAGTTGGGAAACTCAGTCTGCACACGTCGCGCGTAGCCCGCCGCCGCCGTGGTGTCACCCAGCTTGCGTTCCGCACGGAATCCCAGCCAGAGGACTTCCGCGGTCGGCTGGTTCACCGCTAGATAGCGTTGCACGATATCAATCGCCTGCGCGGGATCGCCGCGATCGAATGCGATATTCCCCAGCTGCAGCATGGCCTCGGGCAGATTGGGTCGGATTGCGAGCGCCCGATTGAAATAACGCTCTGCGTCGACCACATCGCCGGTGCCTCGCACGCAAACACCGGCGTTGATCAGCGCCACTTCGGGAGTTTGATACAGCGGGCTGCGCGCGATCTCGGCGAACAGTTTTTCGCCCGCAACCGCTTTGCCGGTACGGCAGAGGAAGCCGGCGTAGGTGTTTTGAATATTCGGGTCGGCCTTGCCCAAGCGATAACCGGTCGAATAGGCGCGCTCGGCTTTCGGCATGTCATTCAGCCGTTCGTAGACGAGGCCCGCCGTCATCTGCACATCCGCGCTTCCCGGATCCTCACTCAGCGCACGTTCGATGAAGTCGCGCGAGTTCGCCAATTTGCCGAGCTTCAGGTATTCGATCGCGAGCTGAACATTGGTGGCCGCGGTCACCGCCGGCGAGGCCTTTTTAAAATCCGTATTGTGAGAGCAAGCAGCCAAACAGCCGCCGAGGATCACGCTCAGCATCTTCAATGTGCTCGACCTCATCGAATTTCCGCCGGGATGCGTGACGCAGGGGAAAGTTTCGCGCCGAGCCGCACCGACGTGCGATCCGTGACTCGGCCCGCCAACTGGCCGCAGGCCGCATCGATGTCGTCGCCGCGTGTCCTGCGGATCGTGGCGATGACGCCATGCTCGTTGAGAATATCGCGAAACTTCAAGATGGTGGCGGGCGGCGATCGCCGGTAGCGCGTGCCCGGAAACACGTTGAACGGAATCAGATTGAGCTTGGCAGGCCGCCCTTTGAGCAAGCCCGCAAGCTGCCGCGCGTGGGCGGGCTTGTCGTTCACTCCGTCGAGCATGACGTATTCGAACGTGACGCTGCGGCCGTTCTGCACGTCAATGTAGTGCCAACAAGCCGCCAACAATTCGTTGATCGGATGTTTTCGGTTGATGGGCACGAGGTCGTTGCGCAGCTCGTCGTTCGGCGCATGCAGCGACACCGCCAGAGCGACGTTGCATTCTTCCGCCAACTTATAGATCTGCGGAACAAGCCCCGAGGTGCTCAACGTCACGCGGCGCCGCGACAAGTCGTACCCCAAATCGTCGAGAAATATGCGCATCGCCGGCACGACATTGCGGTAGTTGGCGAGCGGTTCGCCCATGCCCATGAACACGATATTGGTGATATTCGCGCGGGCATCGCCGCTGCGGCCGTCGCCGCGGCCCGGCCGCGATTCGGTCAATTCACGATGCGCCAACCACACCTGCCCGACGATTTCCGAAACGCTTAGATTGCGGTTGAACCCCTGCTGCGCGGTCGAACAGAAAGAACAATCCATGGCGCAACCCACCTGGCTCGAGATGCACAATGTGCCCCGATTCGGCTCGGGTATGTAGACCGTCTCGATGCCTTGTACCGCATCCATGCGCAGCATCCACTTGCGCGTGCCGTCGGCCGATAGCTGAGTGGTGACTATTTCAGGAACGGAGATCCTGGCGACCTCGCCGAGCTTGGCACGAAAGTCCTGCGCAAGATCGGTCATTGCTCCGAAATCCGCCGCCCCCCGCCTGTAAATCCACTTCATCAGCTGGCGGGCGCGGAACGGCTTCGCACCGAGGCTCTGTGCCACGAATGTCTCGAGTTCCGAGCGCGGCAAGCCGAGTAAATTCACGCGTTCGCCGGCCAACTGGTCCTCCTCGTGTTCCGTGCCGGTACGCTAGCGCGTACGCGGGCAGAGCTCAATTTCCCGGAAAAAGTAGGCAATCTCCCGCACCGCGGCATCGGGCGCGTCGGAACCGTGGACGATGTTCTCATCGATGCTGCCGGCAAAGTCGGCCCGGATCGTACCCTTGTCGGCCTTCTTCGGATCGGTGGCGCCCATCACCTCGCGGTTCTTTGCGATCGCCCCTTCACCCTCCAGGACCTGCACCATCACGGGACCCGACGCCATGAAGCGCACCAGGTCCTTGAAGAACGGGCGCTCGCGGTGCACGGCGTAAAATCCCTCCGCTTCCGCCTGCGAGAGCCTCATCATGCGCGCGGCTACCACACGCAATCCCGCCTGTTCGAAACGGCGATAGACGTCGCCGATGAGATTGCGGCCCACGCCGTCGGGCTTGATGATGGAAAGGGTACGCTCGACTGGCATGACGACCTCGGGACAAAGACCGCGAAGTGTACTGGAGCGGACGCCTCCAAGCAATCAGGGATGACAACCGAAGTCCCTGTATTACCTGGGAAAACCACAAATTAAGGCCGGCGCGGCGGACACGCCGAAGCTCTCCTCAAGCGCGTCTTTCAGACGTTGAAACTCTCGCCGCAGCCGCATTCGCCCTTGGCTTTCGGATTCTGGAATTTAAAGGCCTCGTTCAGCCCTTGTTTGACGAAATCCACCAAAGTCCCGTCGATGAGCGGCAGGCTTAGCGGATCGACCACTACCTTCACGCCGCGCGCTTCAAAAACCGCATCCTCCGGACGAATTTCATCAGCATAATTCACGACATACGCAAAGCCCGAGCAACCGGTCTTCTTGATGCCGACGCGCAAGCCCAAACCGGCTCCGCGTTGCGCCAAGTGAGATCTGACTCGATCAGCCGCGGATTCCGTCAACAATATCGCCATACTGCGCTGCCCTCCAGGTACGGCCAAGCGGGCCGTTGCGGTATACATAACACGCCGGTGCCCCGTGCGCACGGAACCAAAGCGCGTTTTCCCTCCCCTACACCATGGGGTCCGCGGGAGAACTACTCAATGGGCGCTGCAACGCAGCCGCCAGCGCGGCGTGCCAGGCGTCTTCGATGATCAAGAGCCGTCCGCGCTTCTCGACCGGCACTTCGAAGCGCTCGCTTAAGCTCTGCACGCTCTCGGGCAGGCTCGCCCGGACCTCATGCCCGGCCGCTTGTTCAGCAACCCAGGCCGACACCGCAATGGTGTGCGGGCACCCGAAAGCCAAGAAACGCGCCGCCTGAAGGGTCCCCGCGTCCACCTGCACGTCGAACTGCACCCAGGTGCCCTGCGCGCGGCCGCCCGCGGCGCCACGGTAAACCCCCGGACCGCTGAGCACTCCCGCACCGGGAGCGGTCTCGAAATACTGCAGTGTCAGGGAGCTGTAGTTCATGCGCCGCTTATGCCTCGCAGGAGCGACACTGCTCCAGCTACGGCGCTCACCGCCGTATCGATGTCGCGCTCGCCGGTGAATCGGCCCAAGCCGAACCGCAGGCTGCTTTCGCTCAGGATGTCGTCGCGGCCGAGCGCACGCAGAACATAGGAAGGTTCCTGCAGGGTCGAGGTGCAGGCGGAGCCCGTCGAGACCGCAAGGTCTCTGCGCACAGCCGCAAGCAAGCTTTCCCCTTCGACCCCTTCGAATGACACATTGAGAACGTGCGGCACCGACTTTCTCGCATCTCCGTTGCGCAAAGTGCCGCCGAGCGACGACAACCCCAGCCAAAGGCGCTCCCGCAACATCGCGATGCGTTCGGCTTCGGATTCGGGTGCGGCCTGTGCCAGCGCGAACGCCAACCCCATGCCGACGACTTGGTGGGTAGCCACGGTCCCCGCCCGAAGGCCCCGCTCTTGTCCACCGCCGAATTGTAAAGGCGCGAGCTGCACGGGCGAGCCGCGGCCGCGGCGCACCAGCAGCGCGCCAACGCCTTTCGGGCCGTACACTTTGTGCGCCGACAGCGACATCAGGTCGACGCCGAAACGTTTGAAATCGACGGCGCATTTACCGACGCTCTGCGCCGCATCCACGTGCAGCCGTGCACCCCCGTGCTTCGCGCAGATAGCGCCGATGCCTTCGATATCCTGGATGACGCCGATCTCGTTGTTGACGTGCATGATCGACACCAGAACCGTGTCCTCTCGCAGCGCGGCGGCGACTTGATCGGCATGGATCACGCCGCCGGGGCCGGGGGTCAAATAGGTAACCCGCCAGCCGCGCCGTTCGAGTTCACGGCAGGGATCGAGCACCGCCTTGTGCTCGGTTCGAGCCGTCACGATGTGTCGTCCGTGCTCCCGGTAATACTCGGCGATCCCGAAAATCGCCAAATTATTGGCTTCGGTGGCGCCCGACGTCCAAACGACTTCCTCAGGCAACGCACCCACGCTTGCCGCCACCTGGACGCGCGCCGTCTCCACCAGTCTCCGTGCGGCCTCGCCGTAGTCGTGGCTCGCCGACGCCGGATTGCCGAACTCGCCCTCGAGCGTCAGGCACCGCGCCATGGCCGCGGCCACCCGCGGATCGACGGGCGTGGTTGCCGCATAGTCCAAGTACACCGGTCGCTTCATTCACGCGGCCGTTGCGACGACTGGCCCCGCCTGCCCTGCACCGCGCTCAAGATGCCGCGCAAGATGTTCAGTTCGTTGCGGTCGAGTTGAGCTCGATTGAACAGGCGGCGCAAGCGCTCCATGAGGTGGCCGGTACGATCGTCAAAATCGATTTCGCGGAGCACCTCATGCAGGTGCGCGTAGAAATACTCGACATCGCCCGACGAAGCCAGCGGCAACTCCAGTTGGGTGCGTGATTGGGGCTGCTCGCGCGACATGAAAATCTCATAAGCCAAGAGCTGCACCGACATCGCCAAATTAAGCGAGCAGTACTCGGGGTTGGCGGGAATTCGCACCAGCACATTGCAGTGGTTCAGGTCCTCGGTGGCGAGTCCGTAGCGCTCGGACCCGAACAGGAGAGCCGCCCGATTGTCCTCGGGCAGACCGACGATGCGTGCGGCGACGTCGCGCGGCGTCGTGAACTCCCAATAATAGGAGCGCGGGCGCGACGTGGTCCCGCCGATGAATCCGCAGTCGCCGATCGCTTCGGCGACGCTCGCGACGATGCGCGCTTGGCTCAAAATATCGTCCGCGCCCGCCGCCAGCGCATTCGCTTCCGCATGCGGGAACGAGCGCGGACGAACCAGCACTAAATCGGTCAGCGCCATGTTTTTCATGGCGCGCGCAACCGAGCCGATATTGCCGGGATGGCTGGGATCGATGAGGACGATGCGAACGAGGGCCGTCATGGTGATATTCTAGCGCCACCCTATGCAGCCACTCCTTAATATCGGCATGCGTGCCGCCCGCCGCGCCGGTGATCTGATCGTGCGCAGTCTTTCGCGGCTCGATTCCCTGAAAATCGACAGCAAGGGCCGCAACGATTTCGTCACCGATATCGACCGCAAGGCCGAAGCGGACATCATCGCCACGATTCGCCGCAGTCACCCGCAGCACGCGTTTCTCGGCGAGGAAAGCGGCCGCTCCGGCGACAACGAATTCGTGTGGATCATCGATCCCCTCGATGGCACGACGAACTTCCTGCACGGCTTTCCGACCTTTGCGGTCTCGATCGCGCTCGAGCACAAGGGCCGCCTGCAGCATGCGGTCGTCTATGATCCCATGCGCCAAGAATTCTTTACCGCCTCGCGCGGCGATGGCGCACAGCTCGAGGGCAAGAAGATACGGGTGAGCACGCAGCGCACCTTGGAAGGCTCCTTGATCGGCACCGGTTTTCCGTTCCGTGCCGGCGCGACCTATGTCGATGACTATCTCGCCATGCTCAAAGTGATCATGTCCACCGCCGCCGGTGTGCGTCGGCCGGGTGCGGCATCGCTCGACCTCGCCTATGTGGCGGCCGGTCGCATCGACGGGTTTTGGGAATTCGGCCTCTCCCCCTGGGACACCGCGGCCGGAACTCTGCTGATTCAAGAGGCCGGGGGCCGCGTCGGGACGCCCGCAGGATCCGAATACGTCCTCGGCCCGAATGTCATTGCCGGCAACCCGAAAGTCTACGAAGCGCTTCTCGCAGCGCTGGGACCGCTTACACCGGCTGCCCTGCGCGCATAGGGCACGTGCGAATCCCCTGGCGCGCGGCTAGGCGGCCGGGCCCCTCGCAGGCATACTTCCCGCATCAAGCAGGGCTCGAACCATCACAATCACAGAGCTCCAGGGAGAACGCATGAGTCTGTTCCGCACCAAACCGATTGATGTCAACGCCGATACCGGTCTGAAACGCTGCCTTGGCGCTTTTGATCTGACCATGCTGGGCATCGGCTGCATCATCGGCACCGGCATCTTCGTGCTGACCGGCGTCGTCGCGGCCCAGCATTCCGGCCCCGGGATCGTTCTGTCGTTCATCCTGTCCGGCACCGCGTGCGCCTTCGCCGCGCTGTCCTACGCCGAACTGGCGGGCGCCATCGGCGGTGCCGGCAGCGCATATGGCTATGCCTACTCCGGCATCGGCGAGTTGATAGCCTGGATAATCGGCTGGGACCTGATCCTGGAATATGCCATCGCCACGTCCACTGTGGCCATCGGCTGGTCCGGCTACTTCGGTAAGATCCTGGAACTGCTCGGACTGCATTTGCCGCATGCGCTGACCAACGCCCCGCTCGACGGCGGCATCGCCAATGTGCCGGCGATGGTCATCGTATTGCTCCTGTCGGTGCTGCTGTCGATCGGTGTCCGCGAATCGGCCCGGTTCAACACGGTCATGGTGCTCGTCAAGCTTGCAGCCGTCGTCATCTTCATCGCCGTCGCCGCACCACACGTCAATACGGCCAATTGGCATCCCTTCATCCCGCCGCAAACCATCGACGCCGATGGCCAGTCGCACTTCGGCTACGGCGGCGTCCTCACGGGCGCCTCGCTGATTTTCTTTGCCTACATCGGCTTCGACGCGGTTTCCACCGCCGCGGAGGAAACGGTTAATCCGCAGCGCAACCTCCCCATCGGCATCATCGCCTCGCTCGTAATCTGCACCGTCCTTTATATCGTCGTTTCCGGCATTCTCACCGGCGTGGTGCATTACGACCAGATCGATGTCAAGGCCCCCATCGCCGATGCACTCAAGCAGCTCGGCATCGGTTGGGCTGAAGCGCTGATCTCGATCGGAGCCCTGGCCGGCATCACCACCGTGATGTTGGTTCTCTACTTCGGCCTGACTCGCGTGGTACTGGCGATGTCGCGCGACGGCCTGCTGCCGAAAGCCATGGCCGCCGTCAATCCGAAAACGCAGACGCCGGTGCACTTGATCCTGGGTTCCGGCGTTGTCATCGCGCTGATCGCCGGGCTGTCGCCGATCGGCAAAGTGGCGCAGCTGGTCAATCTAGGGACGCTCGCCGCCTTCTTCATGGTTTGTGCCAGCGTCATCATACTGCGCAAGACCCGGCCCGAGCTGAAGCGCCCATTCCGCACGCCGCTGGTGCCCCTAGTGCCGCTGCTGGGCATGGGTTTCTGTGCCTTCCTCATGGCCGGGCTGCCGGCAATAACGTGGGAAGCCTTCTTCATCTGGTCCGCATTCGGGCTGCTGACCTATTTCCTTTATTCACGCAGTCACAGCCAACTCGCCGAACAAACCTGAACGAATGCGGCAGCGCCCCCTCAGGGCAAGCCGTCGATTTCCTCGGGCTTCGTGTGCTTTCGCTCCAGCAAGTCCTCGGTCCGCAAGCCGAAGTCCAAGGCGAGCGCAGAGGAGATATAGATCGACGAATAAGTGCCCGCGAGAATGCCGATTACCAACGCTGCAGAGAATGCATGCAGCGTCTCGCCGCCGAAAAATAGGAGCGACAGCACGACCAACAGAGTGACGAGCTTCGTCATTATCGTTCGCGACAGCGTTTGATTGATGGATTCGTCGATGACCTGCGCGATGTTCAGCTTTCTCGCGGTGCGGGCACGCTCTCGGATGCGGTCGAACACGATGACCGTATCGTTCAGCGAATAGCCGATGACCGCCAGGATCGCCGCGATGGCCGTCAGGTCGAAGGTCATCTGGGTCAACGCGAAGAACCCGAGGACGCAGACGGGATCGTGCAACACGGCCAAGATCGCGCCGAGTGCGAGCTTTAGGGTGAAGCGGAACAAAACGTAGATCAAGATCAGCACCAAGGTGGCGAACAGCGCATAGCCGCCCTTGACGAAAAGCTCCTGTCCCACTTGCGGACCGACCACCTCGGTGCTTTGCAGCTTGACGCCGGGTTGTACCGTTTCGAAGACTTCCAGGATGCGCGCACCGATCTGCTCGCCTTTGACATTCGGGTCGGGCGGCAGGCGAACCAAGATATCGCGCGAGCTGCCGAACGCCTGGACCTGGGCATTCGTCACCCCCGCCTTCGCCAGGCCCGTGCGCAGCGCCTCGATGTTCGGCGCCTGGGGGAAATTGGTCTCGACTGTGACTCCGCCGGTGAAATCGACGCCCAGATTCAGTCCGCGGAACGCCACCAGCGCGAGGGAAGCGATGATCAGTACCGCTGATAGCCCGTACCACACCTTGCGGGTGCTCATGAACGGGAAGCGCGTTACCTTATGAAAGAATTCCATGTAATGAACCTCGGGTCGGACCCTTGATCTCTAGATCGACAGGTGGTCGACTTTGCGTCTTCCGCCGTAAATGAGTTGCACGAGGGCGCGGCTGCCCATCACCGCGGTGAACATCGAGGTGCCGATTCCGAGCATCAGCACCACGGCGAAACCGCGAACTGCGCCGGCGCCGAACAACCACAGCACCAAGCCCGCGATGAAGGCGGTGATATTGGAATCGAAGATCGCGGAGAACGCGCGTTCGAATCCGGCGGTGATCGCCGCGCGCGGCGACACGCCGTTGCGCAATTCTTCGCGGATGCGCTCGTAAATCAAGATATTCGCGTCAACCGCCATGCCGACCGTCAACACCACCGCCGCGATTCCGGGCAAGGTCAGCGCCGCACCGAGCAAGGACAGGAGCGCGGTGAGCAATATCACGTTCGCCGCCAAGGTGATGTCCGCGATCAAGCCGAATACCTTGTAATAAATGGCCATGAATACGAACGCGGCCAACATGCCGAAGACCATGGCGCGCACGCCCTTGTCGATGTTGTCCTGGCCTAGACTTGGACCGACTGCGCGCTCTTCCACCGCGGACAGCGGCGCCGCCAGACCGCCGGCGCGAAGCAGCAGGGCGAGCTCGCGGCCTTCGATCGGATTGACGCCGGTTATCTGAAAATTGTTGCTGAACACGCCGCGAATGGTCGCCCGATTGATGACCTCTTCGGTGGTGCGGTCGACGACCACGCCTTCGGCATTCTTTTCGCGCGAACGGTCGATGAAAACCACCGCCATCAAGTGGCCGAGATTTTCTTGGGTGTTCTTCAGCATCTTCGCGGCGCCTCGGCTATCCAAGCTCACCGAGACCGCTGCGCCGTCCTGGGTATTCGGTTGGAACGAGGCATCGGTCAACTGATCGCCGGTAACCACCACTTCGCGCTTCAACAGCACCGGCTGCTTATCGCGGGTGTAGTACAGCTTGGAGCCCAGCGGCACGCGCCCCGTGCTCGCCGCTTCGAGCGGATTGTTGGCCTCGTCGACCATGCGAAACTCCAGCGTCGCCGTCTTACCCAGGATTTTCTTGACCTCGGCGGAGTTCTGCAGCCCCGGTAGTTGAATGGCGATTCGGTCCACGCCCTGACGGGCGACCTGCGGCTCCGACACTGCGAGTTCGGGACTGTTGAGGCGATTGCGAAGGATGACGATGTTTTGCTGAACCGCGTAATCCTGCCGCTCTTTGATTTCCTGCGGCGTCAGTTTCAGCTCCAAGGCGGGCGCGCCGTCAACCGTGGCCTCGGTCAAATTCAGGTTTCGGCTGTCTGCGAGGACTGCCGCTTTGCCCTTGGCCAAACTGTCGGCGTCGCGAAACAAGATCCGCACACGATAGGCGGGGTAATCGACGACGACGTCCTGATAAGGCGCGTGCGCATTTCGCAACGACGCGCGAAAGTCCTGTTCGTGCCGATCGAGGAGCTGCTTGACCGCGCCCTGCACGTCGACCTGATAAACGAGGTACACGCCGCCGCGAAGATCGAGGCCGAGCTTCAGCGGACTCAGACCCAGATTACGCATCCATTCCGGAACGCGGGAGGCTTGCGAGAGCGCGATGGTAAATTGATTCGGGCGCGCTTCGCCGATCGAATCGCGCGCCTTCAACTGGTCCTGCTTGGTGCTGAAACGCAGGGTCAGCCGTCCCTGATCGAGAAAGGCGCCGGTCGGGGTGACACCCTTGTCCTTGAGGATTTGCTCGACCGCCGTGCGATCGGCATCGGTCACCGCAGCCCGATCGCGTGCCAGCTGCAGCGCATTTTCCTCGCCGAACAGATTGGGCAACGCCAGGAATATCCCAACCAGCAGAACGATCGTGACCAACACGATCTTCCAGCGCGGATATGAAATCATGCGCTCTTGACCGTGCCCTTGGGCAACACCTGTGCGACTTGAAATTTCTGCAGCTTGACGCTGACGCCGGGGGCAATTTCCACGGTCAGGTACTGCTCGCCGACATCGGTCACCTTGCCCAGAATGCCGCCGGTTGTCGCCACCTCATCGCCTACGGCAACCTTGGAGAGCATCTCGCGTTGTTCTTTGGCACGCTTGTTCTGCGGCCGGATGAGCAAAAAGTAAAACACCACCAGAAGCAGGACGGGCAGCAACAAGGCACTCAGCATGCTTTGACCGCCGCCCGCGCCGGCGGCCTGCGCATTTGCTGTATTAATGAAGAAATCCATAGTGTTACACTCGTTTTTTGCAGCGGACGCCAGGACAAAGCCGCGTAGTATACAGGAGCCCAAGCCCAAATTTAACGCGGGCGAGCCGTGGCCCTCAAGGCATCGAACTCCGCGCTATAGGAGTCCAACCGCCCTCTTTCGATCGCCTCTCGAATCTCCCTCATCAAGCGTTGATAGAAATAGAGATTATGAACGGTGTTCAAGTGGGCGCCCAATATTTCGCCGCACTTATCCAGATGGCGCAAATAGCTGCGGCTGTAGTTGCTGCAGGTATAGCAGGCACATCCCTCTTCGATCGGACCCGTGTCCTTGTGGTGCACGGCGTTGCGGATATTGACGACACCGGTGCGCGTGAACAGGTGCGCATTGCGCGCGTGCCGCGTCGGCATTACGCAGTCGAACATATCGATGCCGCGCCGCACCGCCTCGATGATGTCCTGCGGCCGTCCCACTCCCATGAGATAGCGCGGTTTGCGAATCGGCATATGGGGCAGCAGCTCATCGAGAACGAGGTCGCGTTCTGCCTCGGTTTCCCCCACCGCAAGTCCCCCGACTGCAAGACCGGCGAAGCCGATTTCCTCGAGAGCCGCCAGGGACGCCAAACGCAAGTGCCGATAGATGCCGCCCTGAATGATGCCGAACAGCGTGCCGGGAGGCTCGGTGCTGTAATACTCCCGAAAGCCGCGCAACGCCCAGCGCATCGACAATTCCATGGAGGAGCGCGCCTCGGCCTCGCTGGCCGGGTAGGGCGTGCATTCGTCGAAGCTCATGGCGACATCCGAAGCCAAGATGCGCTGAATGCGCATGGATTCCTCGGGCGATAGGAAAACCTCTGCACCGTCGACGGGCGAGCGAAAGCGCGCGCCTTCTTCGGTGATTTTTCGCATCTCCGCCAAGCTCCACACTTGAAAGCCGCCGGAATCCGTGAGGATCGGTCGCTGCCAATGCATGAAGCCATGCAGTCCGCGATGCGCCGCGATAACCTCGAGCCCAGGCCTGAGATACAGGTGAAAGGTGTTGCCGAGAACGATCTCGGCGCCGATCCCTTCGAGATCCTCCGGCGTCATGGCCTTGACCGTACCGTAGGTCCCGACCGGCATGAATGCCGGCGTCTCGACGGTGCCGCGAGGGAATTCGAGTCGGCCGCGCCGTGCCGCGCCATCTCGCGCCAGCAACTGGAATTGCATCGGCCCGAGGGCGCTGCGCCGCGGCGCACCCTCGTGCCCCGGTGGTGCCTCAGCCCCGTGCGGCGCGCTCACGCGCGTTCCAACGCCGAGTTTACGGGTGTCAAGAACATCGCATCACCGTAGCTGAAAAAGCGATATCGCGCCCGCACCGCGTGCGCATAGGCCGCCAGCAGCGTCTCTCGTCCGACAAAGGCCGAGCAGAGCATCAGCAGCGTCGACTCCGGCAAGTGAAAATTGGTGACCATGGCATCCACTGCGCGAAACTTGTGGCCCGGCGTGATGAAAATGCGCGTGGCGCCGCGGAATGGAGCGAGGCAGCCACCGGCCGCCGCCGTCTCCAAACTCCTCACTACCGTCGTACCCACGGCTATCACGCGGCCGCCGGCCGCGCGGGTTGCGTTGATCGCATGGCACGTTGCCTCCGGCACCGACAGGTATTCCTCGTGCATCTCATGCCCTGCGATCTCCTCCACCCGCACCGGCTGGAAGGTGCCGGCGCCGACGTGCAACGTGACGAAGGCGTGGCGTATTTGCCGCTTCTCGAGGGCGGCAAAAATCTCGGTGTCGAAATGCAGACCCGCGGTGGGCGCCGCGATCGCGCCTGGGACGCGCGCGTACACGGTCTGATAGCGTTCGCGATCCGCGTTTTCAGCCGTTCGCGCGATGTAAGGAGGCAAGGGTATTTCGCCGTGAGTTTCGAAGAAGGTTGCGACATCGCGCGAAAACCGCAAATGAAACAAATCGCCCTGCCGCCCGAGCATGGTGGCCTCGACGCCGCCGGGCAGTTTCACGATCGCACCGGTCTTCAGGCCTTTGCTGGCCTTGAGTTGCACGAGCGCGGTGTCGGCCGTCAGTGCGCGCTCGAGCAGGATCTCGACCCGTCCGCCGCTCTCCTTGACGCCGAAAACCCGCGCCGGAATCACGCGGGTATCGTTGAAAACGAGCAGATCCGTCGGGCGCAGCAGCGACGGAAAATCGCGGAATAGCAGATCCTGCCGCAATCCGGCCGCGCCGTCGAGCATCAGCATCCGGCTGGCGGAGCGCGTCGCGGCGGGCCGCTGAGCAATGAGTTCCGGGGGAAGCTCGAAGTGAAAGTCCGTGCGCCGCATTTGAGTTAAGCATTCTACCAAGAGCGCCAATCGCCTATACTCTCGAGTCTGGCATGCCCGGATGGCGGAACTGGTAGACGCGCCGGACTCAAAATCCGGTGGTGGTGACACCGTGTGGGTTCGATTCCCTCTCCGGGCACCAGAATTTTATTAATTGGATGTGCTTTGAATTTCTGCAGCAACTGCGGCTCACCCGTCGAATCCAAGGTCCCCGCCGGGGACCATTTGCCGCGCTTCGTATGTTTAAGCTGCGGCATGGTCCACTACAAGAACCCGCTGTTGGTTCTGGGCTGCGTGCCCGAGTGGCAAGGCAAGATCTTGCTGTGCCGCCGCGCCATAGAACCGCGGCTGGGCTTCTGGACGGTGCCCGCGGGCTTCATGGAAAACGGTGAAACCTTGCAAGCCGCCGCGGCACGCGAATGCTACGAAGAGGCGCTGGCGAAGGTGCAGATCGGCTCCCTGCTGGCGGTGGCGAGCGTGACTGGGGCCAATCAAGTGCACGTGATGTTTCGGGCCAAATTGCTGCAGCCCGAATACGCGCCGGGACCGGAAAGTTTGGAGGTTCGCTTGTACGAAGAAGCCGAGGTTCCTTGGACGCAACTGGCCTTTCCAAGCGGCGAATTCACTTTGCGCAAATACTTCGAGGATCGCGCCGCCGGGCGCGAGGAATATCATTTCGTCGAATTGAACCGTCGGCTGGAATCCTGATGCCGCTGCGTATCGCGTGGCGTTTGAGGATGTTATTTTACGTTAACCGTCATATAGAAGGGTAAGTCATGGCATTCGTGGTCACCGAAAGCTGCATCAAATGCAAATACATGGATTGCGTGGAGGTTTGCCCGGTCGATTGCTTTCACGAAGGCCCGAATTTTCTGGTTATCGACCCCGATGAATGCATCGACTGCACGCTGTGCGAGCCGGAATGTCCGGTGGAAGCGATTTTTTCCGAAGAAGAGATTCCGGACGGCCAGCAAAGCTTTCTCAAATTAAATGCGGAACTGGCGAAGCAATGGCCGGTGATCAGCGAGAAAAAAGCAGCGCCGGCGGATGCCAAGCAATGGGAAGGCGTGCCGGAGAAGCTCAAGCTGCTCGAGCGCTAGCGCTTCGCCACCTGCAGCTTGATTTGTTGGACAAGATCGCGCGGCGCCATATAGCCCGAAATGTACTCGCCGGATTCGGTGATGATTGCAGGCGTACCGCGGACTCCGATGCTCTGACCCAAGGCGTATTCGCGGGCGACCGGTGTCGCGTCGCAAACCTTGCTCAAATCCAGCGGAATACCGGTTTTAGCGCGGGTCAGCGCTTCATTGCGGTCCGCCGAGCACCACACGACTTCGGCTTTTTTCCAGCTTTCCGTGTTGGGTCCGGTGCGGGGGAAAAACATGTAGCGGACGCGGATGCCCAAGCGATTCAGCTCGGCCATCTCGCTGTGCAGCTTACGGCAATAGCCGCAATCGACGTCGGTGAACACGGTGATCGTGTACAGCGGTGCTTTCGGACCGAAGATCAACATCTGCGATTCGGGAACCGCATTGATCATCGCGACGCGCGCGCGGGCGCGCAGCGCCTCGGACAGGTTTTCACGCGACGCCATGTCATAGAGATTGCCGTCGATGAAATACTTGCCGTCCGCGGTCACGTAACTGACCTCCGCTCCTTCCATGAATTGGTAGATTCCGGGGATCGGCGACGGCTGCACATCCTCCAACTTCGATCCGGCCGGCAAAAGTTTCAGCAGCGCCATGCGCGGGTCTGCAGGTTGATCGGCTTCGGCCGCGCTCGCCGTAACGCCTGCGTGGCTGACGAGCAAAGCCGCGTTGCAGGCCAGCAGAGCAAGGGCGGCGAGTATTCTCATATCAAGGGGCTTCCAGCGGGATTTCATCGTTCGACCCGGCGGCAATCCGGAGGTTCAAGCAATTCTAGCAGAGGGATATCCGCCCTCGCCTGACTAGCCGCGCGGATGATGCAGAGAATGCAGTTCCTTCAGACGCTCGCGAGCCACGTGAGTGTAGATTTGAGTCGTCGAGAGGTCGCTATGCCCCAGAAGCATTTGCACGACGCGCAAATCCGCGCCGTGGTTCAATAAATGTGTCGCGAAGGCATGACGCAAGGTGTGCGGCGAGAGCTCTTTCTCGACGCCCGCCTTCTTTGAGTAGCGCTTGATGATGTGCCAAAACGCCTGGCGCGTCATGCGGTCTCCGCGGCGGGTCGGAAACAAATAATCCGTCTGACGTTCCAGCAAGATCTCGACCCGCGGACCTTGCATGAATTGCTGCAGCCACTTTACGGCTTCCTCGCCGAGCGGTATCAATCGTTCGCGGTTGCCCTTTCCGACCACGCGCATGACGCCCTGATTGAGATTGACCTGATTGTGTTTCAGGCTGACGAGTTCGGAGACCCGAAGACCTGTGGCATACAGCACTTCGAGCATGGTGCGGTCGCGATGCCCGAGCGGGTCCGACACGGTCGGCGCCTCGAGCAGCGAATCGACTTCGGCTTCGGTCAACGATTTCGGCAGAGACCGGCCGATTTTGGGCATGGCAATTTGCGCCGTCGGATCGAGCTCGATCAAACCCTCGCGTACCATGAAGCGGAAAAAGCGCCGGAAGCTCGACAGCTGGCGGGCCGTCGATCGCGGCCGAGATCCGCCTTCGACCCGCGCGGCGATGAAGCCCAGCAGTTCGATGCGCGTCGCCTTGAGCAATGCGCTGTCGCGCTCTTCCAGCCAGCGCGCCAGCGCGGTCAAATCGGCGCGGTAGGCAGCCAGAGTATTCGCCGATAGCCCGCGTTCCAACCACACTGCATCGAGGAAGCGCTGAAGCGCGGGATCTGCCGGTTCGCGGACAGCCGGTACCGCTGCGCCCGAGGTGCGTGTATAAACCGTCCGTTTGAGAGCCGTCACCATAGTCTTCCGCGTTCGCACGAAATGACGCTGTATGTAGCGCGGGATCCAGTATGCGAGCGGTGCCGTCGGGTCGGCGTGACCAGAATCACAGTACGGTTAAGTATTAACATAAGGAGAACCAGATCACAGTAAACAATCGGGTGAGACTAGCGGCGGGGGCGGCGCAGCCGCTCTATACGGGCTATTGCCTCGTGCTGTTCTTGGGACTGGCATTGACGGTGCTGCTGATCAATCTGTTCCTGCCCAACCTGCGCCGCCGCCGACTGGTGGCCGGGTCGTTCTCGCGGGTCTTTTTGCGCGCGGCCGGCATTCCATTTGCCGTCGAGGGATTGGACCGCCTGCCGAAGATACCGTGCGTGGTAGTGGCGAATCATGCGAGCTACATCGACGGTCTGGTCGCAGCCGCCGCGCTGCCGCCGGATTTCGCCTTCGTGATCAAGAAGGAAATGGTGCGCGTCCCGCTCGCGAGCCTTTTGCTGAGGCGTTTGGGATCGCAGTTCGTCGAACGTTTCAACCGGCACAAAGGCGGGGTCGATACGCGTCGCGTATTGAAGCTCGCCGCGACCGGACAGTCTTTGGTGTTCTTTCCCGAAGGCACGTTCACCGAGGTTCGCCAAATCGGCAGATTCCTGGGGGGCGCCTTTGCCACGGCGGCGCGCTCCGACATGCCGGTGGTGGCCGTTGCCATTCACGGCACCCGGGCGGTGTTGCCTCCGGTGGGCTTCGCCATCCATCGCCGGCCGATTCGAGTTGAAATCCTCGAGGTCTTGAGCCCAAGCGATGCCAAGCAATGCAGCCGCGAGCTAATCGCCCATGCCGTCGGCGAGCCTCTGGCGCCGTAAAGCCCGCCGTAAAGCCCGCCGAAGGCCGCATAAGGGGAATCGCGCTCGGCGATTGCGCCGCGGTTATACTAGGCATCACTCCGCAATCACGGAAATGCTTTATGAATCATGATCCCGTCGTAATTTTAGCCGCCCGCCGCACGCCGGTAGGTGCATTCCAGGGTGTCTTCGCCAATGTCACCGCCCCGCAACTGGGATCGGTCGCGATCAAGGCGGCACTCGCGGATTCTGGAGTAGCCGCCTCGGAAATCGATGAAGTCATCTTGGGCTGCGTATTGTCCGCCGGCATCGGTCAGGCCCCCGCGCGGCAAGCGGCCTTGGGTGCGGGGATTCCGCCGAGCATCCCGGCGACCACGGTAAACAAGATGTGCGGCTCGGCCATGCGCGCGGTGATGCTCGCAGCCGACCAGATCCTGGCTGGTTCCGCTAACCTGGTCGTGGCCGGTGGAATCGAGTCCATGACCAATGCACCCTATCTCCTGCCGAAGGCACGGGCGGGCTACCGCATGGGGAATCAGGAAGTTCTCGATCACATGTTCTACGACGGCTTGCAAAGCCCGTGGGACGGACAGCTCATGGGTTGTTTTGCCGAGGCTACCTCGGCAAAGTACGATTTCAGCCGCAAAGCCCAAGACGATTTCGCCGCCGAGTCGGTGCGGCGTGCCGTGGCCGCTTCGAATGACGGCGCGTTCGCGGCCGAGATCGCGCCTGTGACGGCCAAGTCTCGCAAGGGCGAAGTCGTGGTCGACAAGGATGAAACGCCCTTTACCCTCGAGATCGCCAAGATTCCTACGCTTAAGCCCGCATTCAAGAAAGACGGCACGGTGACTGCCGCGAGTTCTTCCGGGATTTCCGACGGCGCAGCTGCCATGGTCTTGGCGCGGGAATCCTTCGCCGCGTCGCAGGACCGCAAGCCGTTGGCGCGCATTCTCGGCTATGCGAGCTTCGCACGCGAACCGGAATGGTTCACTCTGGCACCGATAGGCGCGATGCAGAAATTGCTGAAGCAATTGAATTGGCAGGCCAAAGATGTCGATCTCTACGAGATCAACGAGGCGTTTGCCGCCGTGCCGATGGCAGCGATAAAGGATTTGGGCTTGGATCCCGCCCACGTCAACGTCAACGGCGGCGCCTGCGCGCTCGGGCATCCGATCGGCGCCACCGGCGCGCGCATCATGACTACCCTGCTGTACTCGCTGCGTGCACGGGGCAAGAAGCGTGGCATCGCGAGCCTGTGCATCGGCGGCGGCGAAGCGACGGCGATTGCGATCGAACTCATGTGACCGCGCCTCCGAGCGCGCCGGTGCGAACTGCGATCACCGCCGGCGTTGCGCAGATCACGCTCAATCGACCCGAGAAGCGCAATGCCTTGGATCGCGCGACCATCGCCCTGCTCACCTCGGAGTTCGAGCGGTGCGCCGCCGACCCCGCGGTGCGGGTGGTGCAAATTACCGGCGCGGGCAAGATCTTTTGCGCGGGCGCCGACCTTTCCGAAATGCAGGCTCAAGCGCACGCCGGCGAAGCGGCCAACCTGGCTGATGCCGATCAGCTAGCGACGATGCTGGCGGTCTTGGATTCGATGCCCAAACCCACACTGGCGCGGGTCAACGGGGACGGTTATGGCGGCGCCCTCGGGCTCTTGGGCGCCTGCGACATCGTGGTGGCGGTGGACGATGCAAAGTTTGCGTTCACCGAAGTGCGCCTCGGCATCATTCCCGCGGTAATTTCGCCGTTCGTTCTCGGAAAGATCGGTGAGAGCGCCGCGCGCCGTTATTTTTTGACCGCGGAGACGCTGACCGCGGCCAGGCTCAAGGAACTGGGGCTGGTCCATGAAGCGGTGCCCGTGGATTTACTCGACCATACTTGCGCGCACGTCATCGAAACCCTCCTGAGAGGCGCACCTCAGGCTCAGGCAGAGGCCAAGATACTCATCCGCGACATGGCGCGTGCCGCGGCGCTGAACCGTGCTGCGGCAGCGACGGAAGCGGCGGCGAGACTGGCGCGGCTGCGCGTCCAGGCAGAGGCACGGGAGGGTTTCAGCGCCTTCTTTGCAAAGCGAAAGGCGGCCTGGCGCCAGGACTGACCGCGCTCTGACCTGCGACCCACGCGAGAAGCGCGGGCCAGACCGCGCTAGCTAAAAGGGGTGGGCGTCCTTGCCCAAACCATGCCCAAATCCCTTGGCCATCCCTGGAAGCCGGCGTCCTTGGCCTGTCAACATGGGGGTCCCCACTTGGTAAAGCGACGCCGCTACGCGAATCCCCTCACGGCTTGTCCACTGGATGGATGCTGCCCCCGGCTAACTCGTGTTTGTGGTCTACTATCCGCCCCTTTTCGGGGCACGTTGTCGGCCGAAACTCGATTTAGGTGATTTGATGAGCGAAACCCCGCGCGATGTCATGGAGTATGAGGTTGCGATCGTCGGTGCCGGACCCGCCGGACTGGCTTGCGCGATTCGACTGAAACAACTCAATCCCGCTCTGACTATCTGCCTGCTCGAAAAGGCCGCAAGCCTGGGGGCGCATTCGTTGTCGGGTGCCGTCATGGAACCGGGGCCGCTCGATGAGTTATTGCCGGAGTGGCGCGCCCACCCGCCCGCCACCTGCGTAGCAGCCGCGCGCGACGAGTTCATGTTCATGACCCGCCGCAAACGCCGGCGGTTGCCGACTCCGCCGCAGATGGCGAATCACGGTAACTTCATCATTTCACTGGGACAGCTCGTCCCGATTCTGGGCCAGGAAGCCGAAAGGCTCGGGGTCGATGTGTTCGCGGGATTTGCGGCGGCGGAGGCCGTATTCGATGACGCCGGCGCCGTCAAGGGAGTGCGAATCGGCGACATGGGCCTCGAAAAAGACGGCACGCCGGGACCGAACTTTGCCCTGGGCCCCGAGATTCACGCCAAGGTCACCATCTTCTGTGAAGGCTGCCGCGGCAGCGTTTCGAAGCAATTGATCCGGCGGTTCAAGCTGGATGCCGGCAAGTCGCCGCAGACCTACGGTTTGGGATTCAAGGAGCTGTGGCAATTGCCGCCCGGTCGCGTGCAGCCCGGCCTCATTCAGCACAGCGTGGGATGGCCGCTCGATACGAAGACGTATGGCGGCAGTTTTCTTTATCACCTCGACAATGACCGCGTGTATGTGGGGTTCGTGGTTGGATTGGATTACGAGGATCCGCGCTTTCAGCCGTTTGAGGCTTTCCAGCAGTACAAGAGTCATCCCGACATCGAAGGCTTATTGAAAGGCGGTGAGATCATCGCCGGCGGCGCACGCACCGTGATCGAAGGCGGGTATCAATCGATGCCGACGCTCGAAATGCCGGGCGCGATGCTGGTCGGGGATGCCGGCGGCACGCTCAACACGCCCAAGATCAAGGGCATCCATCAAGCGATTCGTTCTGGAATGACCGCTGCCGCCCATTTCGTGGAGCACGGCACCAGTTTGGGCTTCGATAAGCGGTGGCGCGAATCGAAGGGCGGCCGGGAACTCTACAAGGTGCGCAACATCCGGCCCGGATTCCGTCGCGGTCTGTGGCTCGGGCTCGCCAACGCGGCATTTGAAACCGTGACCATGGGAAAAGTCCCGTGGACGCTCGCGAACCATGCCGACGACACCGCGCTCAAGCGGCTGGATCAGTACGAGTCGCCGGATCGCGGCTGGGGGGACCGCGAGCTGCCGCCTCGCGACCGGCTTGCGTTCGTATTCTTCGCCGCGACGACGCACGACGAGAGCCAACCGGTGCATCTGCATGTGGCGGATACCACGGTGTGCGCGACCCGTTGCGTCACGGATTTCGGCAATCCCTGCACCAACTTTTGCCCGGCAAACGTCTACGAAATGATCGCCGACGGCCATGGCGGGAAAAGATTGCAGATCAATGCCTCCAACTGCGTACATTGCAAGGCCTGCGACATCAAGGAACCGTATGCGGGGCAGATCACCTGGGTGACCCCGGAGGGCGGTTCCGGTCCCAACTACCAGAGCCTTTAGAATCATCGCCCCACGAGCCGCCGGTTTGCCGCAGTCGGTTGAGTCGCGTCTCAACATGGAGGTCGCGGCCGGCCGGCTCGAATTCGATGCGGCACAGCTCGACGCGGCCGTTCGGCTCGACCGCCTCGCAGCGACTCTTATGGGCGCGTCTCAATCCGTCGGCGCCAGGCTGCGTGGGCGCGTGCGCTGGTTGCCGGCCCCTTCGATCGCGCCGCAGCGAGGACTCTATTTGTGGAGCGGGGTCGGGCGCGGCAAAACAATGCTGATGGATTGGTTCTGCGAATTGCTGCCCTCGGCGCAGCGCGAGCGCAATCACTATTATCGCTTCATGCGCAAGGTGCATGCGGAGCTGCGCAGCGCCGCGCGCCGCACGCAACCTCTCGAAAGCGTTGCCCGGCGCCTCGCGCAGCAGGCGCGCGTCATTTGCCTCGACGAGTTTTTCGTCGCGGACATCGCCGATGCGATGATCCTGGCCGGTCTGTTCGACGGATTGTTCCGCCGGGGAGTGACGCTCGTCGCCACTTCGAATATCGCGCTTCAGGATCTGTACAAGGATGGTCTGCAACGCGAACGGTTTCAGCCGGCCATAGATCTCATACGAAGCCAAGTGGATGTGGTGCACTTGGATGGGGGCACCGATTATCGCCTGCGTCGGCTGGGGCAGGCTCCCATCTACCTCGATTCGGCGGACAAGCCCACGCCGTCACGGCTACGGCAGCGATTTGCGGCACTCGCCGGCGAATCCATGGCGGGAGCGACGATGCTGTCGGTCGAAGACCGCAATATCTCCGCGGTCGACATCGGTGCCGGTATGGCCTGGTTCGAGTTCAGCGAACTCTGCGAAGGACCTCGCAGCCAGAACGACTACATCGAACTCGCGCGCTCGTACCACACCATTTTCATTTCGAATATCCCTAAATTCACCGAGGGCGACGAGAATGCCGCGCGCCGTTTCGTCATGTTGATCGACGAATTCTACGATCGTGGCGTCAAGATCGTGGTTTCGGCGGCGGCGCCGCCGGCCGCGCTATATGGCGGCGAACGGCTCGCGCTCGAGTTCCGGCGCGCCGCGAGCCGGCTCATCGAGATGCAGACACCGCATTATCTTGCCGGTCAACATCGTCCATAACGCACGCCTCGCCAAGCCCTGGCATAATTCGCGCATGAGGATGGTTGCCGAGTTCAAAATTCACTACAGGCAGATCTTGGGCCCCGCAGGCGAGGTGTTGGCGCCGTTGCCGCAGTTCGCGAAGGACGCCGCCGAGGTCCTGCGCATGTACCAAGCCATGACGTTGGTCCGTGTTTTCGATGCGAAAGCCGTGAACCTGCAGCGCACCGGCCAACTCGGTACCTACCCCTCGTGCCTCGGCCACGAGGGCGCTCATATCGGTGTCGGCGCTGCGATGCGGCCGGAAGACGTGCTGGCGCCGGTGTATCGGGAATTCGGCACGCAGCTTTGGCGCGGCGTGACCATGACCGAGATCCTGACGTATTGGGGCGGGGATGAACGAGGCAATGACTTTGCGGTTCCCCGGCAGGACTTCGCTTGGTGTGTACCCATCGCCACGCAGACCTTGCATGCAGCCGGCGCAGCCATGGCGTTCAAGGTGCGTAACGAACCCCGCTGCGCCCTCGCCTACATCGGTGACGGCGGCACATCCGAAGGCGCCTTCTACGAGGCGCTCAACCTGGCTGGGTCGCGCGCCCTGCCCGTGGTTTTCGTCATCGTCAACAATGGCTGGGCAATTTCCGTCCCGACGAAGTCGCAAACGGCTGCGCAAACCTTGGCGCAAAAGGCGGTCGCCGCAGGTATTCCGGGAGTGCAGGTCGACGGCAACGACGTGTTCGCCGTCCGGGCGGTAGTCGCCGAGGCGCTGGAGGCCGCACGGCGCGGCGCCGGGCCTAGTTTGATCGAGGCGCTGACGTACCGTTTGAGCGATCACACGACGGCGGATGATGCCAGCCGCTATCGCTCCGGCCAAGAAGTCAAAGATGCATGGGCGCTTGAACCTCTGATCCGCATCCGTGCATTTTTAGTCGATGCCGGGCTCTGGGACGCCGCCAAGGAACACGCATTTCTGGAAGAGTGCGCGCGCAAGGTCGACGCCGCGGTGAGCGACTACTTGACGAAGGCGAAACCATCGACCGACGCGATGTTCGATCATCTATTCGCCGTCCTCCCGGCGCACCTGCATGAGCAACGCCTCGCCGCCCGCAAATACGGTTCGAAGCCCAGCGGTCATTGAATTGGCGAAAATAACCATGGTTGAAGCCATAGCATTGGCGCATGGCTGGGAAATGCAGCATGACGACACCGTGATCGTGATCGGTCAGGACGTCGGCGTCAACGGCGGGGTATTTCGCGCGACCGCCGGGCTGCAGGAACGCTTCGGGAAGGAGCGGGTGCAAGATACGCCGCTGGCCGAAGCAGCCATCGCCGGCATGTCGGTTGGGATGGCGACTCATGGGCTGAAGCCCGTCGCGGAAATTCAGTTCATGGGATTCCTGTATCCCGCGTTGGATCAAATCGTCAATCACATGTCGCGAATGCGAAACCGAACCCGCGGTCGTTTGAGTTGTCCCGTGGTGATTCGCACGCCCCACGGCGGCGGCATTCACGCCCCTGAGCACCATTCGGAAAGCACGGAAACCATGCTCTGTCACATTCCGGGAATCCGGGTTGTATGCCCGTCCTCGCCGGCGCGCGCCTACGGCCTGTTGCTCGCGGCCATCCGCGATCCGGACCCGGTGATGTTTTTGGAGCCGGTACGCTTGTATCGGGCGGTGCGCCAGGAAGTGAACGACGACGGTCAGTCGCTGCCGCTCGACGTTTGCTTCATTCTGCGCGAAGGCTGCGACGTGACCATCGTCACCTGGGGAGCAATGACCATGGAAACGCTGCGCGCGGTCGATGAACTCGAGAAGCGCGGCATAAGCGCCGAGGTACTCGATCTTGCTACCTTGAGTCCGATCGACATCGAGACCATTCTCGCTTCGGTGGCGAAAACCGGTCGGCTCGTCATCGTGCATGAGGCCGCCCGCAACGTCGGTGTCGGAGCCGAAATTGCCGCGCTGGTCGCCGAACACGGTCTTTACGACCTACAGGCGCCCGTCCGGCGCGTCACCGGTTTCGACACCATCATGCCGCTGTTCAAACTCGAGCACGATTACATCCCGAGCGTGCAGCGAATCATCGACGCGGTAGAACTCACTTTCGCCGAGTAGGAGCCTCGCATGAGCACATTCAGGCTTCCGGATTTGGGCGAAGGCTTGGCCGAGGCCGAGATCGTCGAGTGGCACGTCAAGGTTGGCGATCACGTTCGGGTAGATCAACCCATGGTCTCGGTGGAAACAGCGAAGGCGGTAGTAGAAGTGCCGGCGCCGTTCAGCGGCGTCGTCACCGCCCTGCGAGGCGCGCCCGGCGACATTGTGCCCACCGGCGCGCCGCTGATCGAATTCGATTCCGGGACCGTCGTCGGCAGCATGCCCGCGACCAGCGAGCAGGAGTACGTCGAAACCTTCACGGCCGGGGACGAGCGCAGCCTCAATACCAGCAATACCCGCGGCCGCGCCGTACCAGCCGCTCGTGCGCTGGCCAAAAGCCTCGGTGTGGACCTCGCAGCGATCCAGGGCGGCGGCCGCGCCGGTCTGATCACGCTCGCCGATGTCTTGCAGCACGCCAACCTACCCGCGACGAACAGCGCCGCAAACGGCACGCGCTCGCCGGCCGCGCGCGCGATTGCCGCCGCTGCTCCCGCCGACGGCACCGTCGAAGCGTTGCGCGGCGTGCGGCGCGCGATGGCGCTGAGCATGTCGCAGTCGCGGGATCAGGTGGCCGGCAGCACGGTGTGCGATGACGCCGACATTCATCAATGGACGCATCGGGGCGACTACATGTTGCGGCTCATGCGCGCGATGATCTGCGCGTGGCGCGCGGAGCCTGCTTTGAACGCCTGGTACGATCCGCTCGCCCAGTCGCGATTTCTGGTCGGGCATATCGATTTGGGAATTGCCGTCGATACCCCCGGCGGGCTCATCGTTCCGGTTGTGCGGAATATCGAGAATAAATCGCCGGAGGAATTGCGCGCAGCCGTTTCCCGGCAAAAAGAGGCGGCACACGAGCGCAGTACTCCACCTTCGGACCTGCGCGACTTTACCCTCATGCTCTCGAACTTCGGAACTCTCGCCGGCCGTTACGGCATCCCTTTGGTGGTGCCGCCGGCAGTCGCCATACTGGGAGCGGGCAAAGTGCGTGAGGATGCCGTCGTCATCGCGGGTGCGGTGCATGCCCATCGGCGCATGCCGCTGTCCTTGAGCTTCGACCACCGCTGCATCACGGGCGGTGAGGCGTGCCGCTTCTTGGGTGCAGTCATCACCGACCTCGAAAGGCCGGATTAAGGATCAAGCATGTACCAGGCTTCCACCGAACAACATCGCAAGATCGTGGCCGCCATCCTGCGGTCCGCGGTTCGCCCTCCCAAATCCATGCGCAACTTGGATTGGCCGCGTTTCTTGCAGGCTTATTACGCGAACGTCGATGCCGAAGATCTCGCCGCTCGTGAACCGGCGGAGCTCGCCGGGGCCGCTCTCTCGCACCTGCTGTTCGCCCGCCAGCGCCGAAGGTCGGCCCTGGTCCGGGTGTTCAATCCGACCATGCGCGAGCATGGCTTCACTTCGCCGCACACCATTATCGAAATGGTGAACGACGACATGCCCTTCCTCGTGGATTCGATCGGCTTGGCGCTGACTCAGCGATCTCTCACCCTGCATTTTCTGACCCACCCGGTCTTCGCAGTGACGCGTGCCGGTTCCGGGACCTTGATCTCGCTGCGGGAGCGCGGCGAACCAACCAAGGGCAACACGCATCCGGCGGACAAGAAGTCCCGGCTGGAATCGTTTCAACACGTAGAAGTGGATCGAATCGTCGATCCCGCCGCGTTGCATGCGCTCGCCGCGCAGATCGAGCGCAGCATGCGGGACGTCCGGGTCGCGTGCGCCGATTGGCTCAAGATGCAGAACGCCGCGCAGCAAGCGGCGGTGGATCTGAGTTCCTTGAGCGCGCGGCTTGACCCCGGCGCTCTGAACGAAGCCGTCGCACTCCTCACATGGATGAAAGATCGCCATTTTACCTTCTTGGGCTATCGCGAATACCGGCTGCACGGCCGCAAAGGGCGCGAGGCCCTGCGGCCAATCGCGACGACGGGCCTCGGGATTCTGCGGCGCGGTCACAAGCAGCCGACGAACACAAACCGCACTTTGTCGAGCGATATTCGGCGCCAGAGCCGCTCCCGCGACATCGTCCTCGTCACGAAGGCGAACTTTGAATCGACCGTCCATAGGTCCGGCTATCTTGACTATGTGGGAGTCAAGAATTTTGACGCCAAGGGACGATTGGTCGGCGAGAGGCGATTCCTGGGATTGTGGACATCCGCCGCATACAGCAGCAATCCGCGTGAAATTCCCGTGCTGCGCCACAAAGTCGCGCAGGTGATCGAACACTTCGCGCTGGCTCCCGACAGCCATGACGGCAAGGCTCTGCAACACATTCTCGAGTCCTTTCCGCGCGATGAATTGTTCCAAGCGAGCGTTGCGGAGCTGAATCGCATTGTCACCGGGATCTTCGGCCTGCAAGAGCGCCCGAGAGTTCGCCTGCTGCTGCGCCGCGATGCATTCCGACGTTTCTATTCCTGCCTGGTGTACGTGCCGCGCGAAAAATACAACACGCAGGTTCGTCAGCGCATCGAAAAGGTCATCGGCGAGGCATTCTCAGCGTTCAGCATGGAATCGCAGGTGCAGATTGCGGAGTCCAATCTCGCGCGCATTCACATCGTCGCTCGAACCAGTCCAAGCGACCAAGCCCGAGTCGACACTGACGCATTGGAGCGGCGCGTGGCCGCGGCGGTGCGGTCGTGGCTGGACGGCTTCAAGACCGCATTGCTGGCGCGCCTCGATGAGGCGTATGCGTTGCAGCTTTTCGAGAAGTACGCACAGGCCTTCCCCGCCGCCTATACGGAAGACTTCAGCGGCGTTGCGGCCGCTGTGGACGTGTCGTTTCTCGAAGCTGTCGAGAAGGAGCCGGCGCGGCTGCATTTGGATATCTACCGGCCGGAGCCGAGGCGCAAGGATAAGTTGTTCCTGAAGATTTTCCGGAATCAAGACGCCATTCCGATCTCCGACCTCTTGCCGATGCTGGAGAACATGGGACTCAAGGTGATTGCCGAACGGCCCTACGAGCTTGAGTTTCCCGGCGGCAGGCGCGCCTGGATTCAAGACTTGGAACTCGTGATGCAGGCATCCGCGGTGACCAACTTCGAAGCGTTGGAGCGCGAAATCAAGAGTGCTTTCACCGCCATTTGGACCGGCCGGATGGATAACGACAGTTTCAACCAGTTGACGCTGTCTGCGGGCATACCGTGGCGCCTCGTGATCGTCATGCGGGCCTATTGCCGATATTTGCTCCAGACCGGGCTGCCGTTCAGTCAGGGCTACATCGCGCAGGTCTTGGTGAACAATGCGGCGATCGCGAAGGTCTTGGCCGATTTGTTCGTGGCCCGCTTCAACCCCCAGATATCTCAGAGCGCACGGCAGAGCACGCTCGCACGGCTCGATCGGCGCATCCGCGCGGCGCTCGAAGAGGTCACGCGCTCCGATGAGGACCGAATCCTGCGGGCCTTGTGGAACGCCTTGTCGGCGACCGTGCGTACGAACGCGTATCAAACCGACCGCGAAGGCCAGCTCAAGGAGTACCTCTCGTTCAAGCTCGAAAGCCAGCAGCTCCGCGAGTTGCCCCTCCCGAAGCCGCTCTTCGAGATCTTCGTGTTCTCGCCGCGCATGGAGGGCGTGCACTTGCGAATGGGTTACGTCGCGCGCGGCGGGATTCGCTGGTCCGATCGCCGCGAGGACTTCCGCACCGAGGTGCTCGGGCTGATGAAGGCGCAGCACGTGAAAAATACGGTGATCGTTCCGGTCGGCGCCAAGGGCGGCTTCGTCGTGAAGCGACTGCCCGCCGAGCGCGAAGCGCAACAGGCCGAAGTGATCGCGTGCTACCAAACGCTCATCAGGGGGCTCCTGGATATCACCGACAACATCGTTGACGACCAGATCGACGGGCCTCGCCTCGTGGTTCGCCACGACAAGGACGACGCCTACTTGGTCGTCGCCGCCGACAAGGGTACCGCGACTTTTTCCGACATCGCGAACACCATCTCCGCGGAATACGGATTCTGGCTCGGCGATGCGTTCGCCTCGGGCGGCTCGCACGGCTACGACCATAAGAAAATGGCGATTACCGCGCGCGGCGCCTGGGAATGCGTCAAGCGCCACTTCCGCGAAATGGGCGTAGACATCCAGAGTCAGCACTTCACGGTCGCCGGAATCGGCGACATGGGCGGGGACGTATTCGGCAACGGGACCCTGCAGTCGCATCATATCCGCCTCATCGCAGCCTTCAATCATCTACATATCTTCATCGATCCGCAGCCCGATCCCGCGCGCTCGTTCCGCGAGCGCGAACGGCTGTTCAAGATGCCGCGTTCGAGTTGGGAGGATTATTCGCGCGACGCGATTTCCAAGGGCGGCGGGGTATTTTCGAGATCGGCCAAGAGCCTGACGCTGTCTCGCGAGGCGCAAGAGCTGCTCGAACTTCCGGCACAGGTCACGCCCAGCGAAGTCATCAAAGCGATTCTCAAGGCGCACGTCGACCTATTTTGGAACGGCGGCATCGGCACCTATGTCAAGTCCACCTTCGAGAGCCACAGCGATGTCGGCGATCGCAGCAACGATGCGGTGCGGATCGACGCCCGCGAGTTGAATTGCAAGGTCATCGGTGAGGGCGGCAATCTGGGCGTGTCGCAACTCGGACGCATCGAGTTCGCGCGGCGCGGCGGCAGGCTCAATAGCGATTTCATCGACAATTCCGCCGGCGTCAATTGCTCGGACGTCGAAGTCAATTTGAAGATCCTCCTGAACGGCGCCGTGCGCGCCGGTGAAATCACGCTCGCGGCACGCGATCGATTGCTTGTGCAGATGACGGACGAGGTCGCGGGCCTCGTTCTGCGCAACAACTATCTTCAGAGTCAAGCTATCAGCACCAGTGAGTTCCAGGCGAAGGAGCGCTTGAGCGAAAGCGCCTACGTGATCCGGGCGCTGGAGCGGTCCGGGGATCTGAACCGCTCGCTCGAGTTCCTGCCGACCGATGAGGAAATCGCGGAACGGCGCAAGGCTGGTGAGGGGCTCACGCGTCCGGAGCTCGCAATCACTTTGAGCTACGGCAAGATTTGGCTTTACCGGGCGCTCATCAATTCCAATGTTCCGGAAGACCCGTACCTGTCGGCCGAACTCAAGCGCTACTTCCCGATCCCGGTGCAGAAGCGCTTCGCGGCGCGATTGAAGCGGCATCGCTTGCGGCGCGAGATCATCGCGACGGCGATCACCAATAGCTTGATCAATCGCATGGGGCCGGTATTCCCGGTGCGCGCGCAGGATGATACGGGAGCGGATCCGGCCGCCATTGCGCGCGCCTACAGCATTGCGCGCGAAGTGTTTGCCGCACGCTACATCTGGATGCAAATCGAAGCTCTCGATAACCGTATTCCCGCCGCCGTTCAATATACGGCAATGGCGCAAACGACGCGCTTGCTGCGGCACATGACCTACTGGCTGCTGGAGAACCGGCGCGACGATCTGGACATCGAACGCGGGGTGCTGCGTTACGGTGCGAAGGTGGGGGAACTGTTCCACGAGCTCACGGGTGTGCTGGGCGCCACGGAGCAGGCCAGATTGAATGTCCTGCGTTCGCGGCTCATGGAGCAGCACGTGCCCGAAGAGCTTGCAGCTCGAATCGCTTCGCTCGAAGTTCTGCATTGCGCATTGGACCTTGTCGAAGTCGCCATGAAGGCGCGCGTGAGCATCGGCTATGCGGCCAAGGCGTACTTCGATCTCGGCGAGCGCATCGGCTTGACTTGGATCAAGGAACAGATCGAAAGCCTGGCTGCGGATGGCCATTGGCAGGCGGTGGCGCGCAGTACTCTGCGCGATAATTTGTACCAGCTGCAACGCAAGATCACCGGAGCGGTCCTCGTATGCAGGGGCCGGGATACGGGAGCGCGTGTCGATCTATGGATTGCGCGGCACTTGACTTCCGTGGAGGCCCTGAAGCGTGTCGTCGTCGATCTGCGCACCGGATCGCCGCCCGACTTCGCGACCCTATCCGTCGCCCTGCAAGCGGTCAGGCGGCTGGTGCAGGATTGATCAAATGATTTCAAGAACGACGAATTTCGGCCGCGATTATTTGCAAAACCGGATCGCGGGAGAATTCATGCTTGCGAGGCATATCGGCATCGTTGTCGAATCGGCCGACGATAGCGGCGTCGTGATGCGCGCACCGCTCGCGGCGAACGCCAATTTCAAGGGCACCGCGTTCGGCGGCAGCTTGTATTCGCTGGCGGTGCTGACCGGCTGGGCATGGGTCACCCGCTATCTTGCCGCGCGGGGACTTGCGGCCGATGCCGTGATCCAAGAATCGAGCGTGCAGTTCCTCACGCCGGTAAAAGGCGAGTTACGCGCCAGCGTCGCGGCACCTTCTGCAGCACAAATCGACAAATTTCGGAAAATGCTGCAGCGTGCCGGGCGGGGCCGCATCCGATTGCGCGTGGAAATAATTTACGACGAGACTCTGGCCACGCTTTTTGAGGGCGTGTTTGCCGCGGTCCTACATCAATAGGAGGCACCGTGCCCGGAAAATTAATCTTGGTTCGTCACGGACAAAGTGTTTGGAACGTCGAAAATCTCTTCACGGGCTGGCGGGACGTCGATCTCAGCGCTCAGGGACGCGAGGAAGCTGCGCAGGCGGGTCGCGAGCTACAGCTCGAAAAACTCGAGCCGCAGATTGCTTTTACGTCCGTGCTCAAGCGCGCGATTCGCACGCTGTGGCTGATTCTGGACATCACGGACCGCATGTGGATGCCGGTGGAGCGCAGTTGGCGCCTCAACGAGCGCCACTACGGCGCATTGGAGGGTCTGAACAAGGCTCAGACGGTAGAGCAGCACGGCGAGGCGCAGGTCAAGATCTGGCGCCGCAGTTACGACATTCCGCCGCCGGCTCTCGGATTGGACGACCCCCGGCATCCGCGTTTCGACCCTCGCTATGCAGATGTCGATGTGGGTTCGCTGCCCGCGACGGAATCGCTCAAGGACACCCTTTCGCGCGTCCTGCCGTATTGGGAATCGCGAATAGTCCCGGAGCTTCGAGCCGACAAGAATGTGCTCATTGTCGCTCATGGAAACTCGCTGCGCGCCTTGGTCAAGATGCTCGACATGATGTCCGAGAGCGATATCGTGGAGTTCAACATCCCGACCGGTGTCCCGATACTCTACGAATTGGATGAGCAACTCCAGCCTCTGGGCCGCCGATTCTTGGGCGATCCGCACGCCATTGCCGCGGCGCAGGATGCCGTTCGCCGGCAAACCGAGAAAAAATGACGGTGCGTTCGCGCGGTTCGTTCGAGCGGGCGGCCGCGCGCGATCACGAATCGGGAGCGATGGCGAGCTTGAGACCCGACAACGCGTCGGTGAAATCGACTTGGCACGACAAGCGAGAGGTGGCCTCGCGAAAATCCGGTAATTCCTTGAGTAACTCCAGCTCGTCGCTTTGCGGTTTAGGCAAGCGGCCGGCCCAATTTTCATCGACGTACACGTGGCAGGTGGCGCAGGAACAAAGACCGCCGCAAATCGCGGCAACTCCGTAATCGAGCTCGCGCAGAATTTCCATGACCTTTAGACCGGGCTTTGCCTCGATGTCATGCTCTTTGCCGTCCCGGTCCACTACAATCATCCGCGCCATTGAGTTCTCCGTTCGATATCCCCGGTGGGGTTGCTCGCCTAGGCTGCGTAGTGTGCCGGAACTTAATCGGCGCGACCACTTGCGGTTGCAATGAGCCGGGCCGCGAGGCTCTGCACGCGTCCCGTAACGGTGCCCTGAATGGGATCGCGGTGTAGATTCAGGTATAGATCGCACCACAACAAGGAGACATAGTCGTACAGCCATCCCAATAGTTGCAGGCGCAGCTTTTCGTGCGGCGTGGGCGGCCGGCCGGTGTAGCTCGCCAAGAGTTCCTGCCGGAACTCGTCCTCCAAATCGTTGTTGGCGCTCCAACCCGCTAGGTCCCACAACGGATCGGCCGCGTGCGCGTACTCCCAGTCGAGCAACATCAACGTGCGGCCGCTTTCGATCAGATTGAGCGTATGCAAGTCGCTATGGCAAACAACCGGGGCGACGCGCGGAAGAGCCGCGAGAGCAGTCAAGCGCATGTTCGCCGCGATTCGCAGAGTCGCCGCCGTTGAGTCGCCGCCGGCGTTGCCGGACCCCGCTGCGTTGCCTGACGCCGCTGCGTTGCTGAAGGCCGCGGTAGAGTAATAATCGATCCAGGCACCGGGACCCATCAGTCGCGCCTGCGCCGGCATGGACAATGCGTGGATTCGACGCGCGAGCTCGGCCATCCGGCCGAGACTCGATTGCAGCCGCACTTCCGCCGGATTCCACGACCGTCCCGCCACCCAACGCGAAATGAGGATCCCGCGCTGCGGATCGCAATACTCCAGCACCGGCGCCAGGCCGCCGAGAACGGCACGCTCGAGCACGCGCGCCTCCCAGGCGCGATCGAGGCCCAGAGCGTAGGGATTCGAGCCCGACACTCGCAAGGCGTAGGCCCTTCCTGCGCGCTGCACTCGATAGGTATCGTTCATCAGCCCGCTGCCCAGACGATGAATATCGATTTTTCCCGTGCCTGGGACGTGGCGCGCAGCTATCGCCTCGAGTTCATCCGGCAGCATATGCCGGCAGCGGCAAGGTACGGCGCCATTGCCGCATGCCGATCACGATCAAAATCAGGTACAGGCCGAACAGCAGCATGGTGAGATACAAGCGGCGCGAAAAATATAGGCACAGACTTACGGCATCGATCACCAGCCACCAATGCCAGTTCTCGTACACTTTTCGCGCGACCAGAAAGGTCGCGAATACGCTGGACCAGGTCACCAGCGAATCGACGAAGGGCCACGCGGCCGAAGTGAATCGTCGTAGAAAATACGAGCTGATGATCGACAGCGCGACCACGCTTGCGAGAGCCGCCGCATGGCGCGCAATCGGCCAGCGACTCACGGCGAGGGCACCGCCTCCACGGCCGTGTTGCCATTGCCAGAATCCATAGGCCGCCATCGCCGCATAAAAAGCGTTCAACGCGGATTCCATGTATAAGCGCGCCCCGACGAGCACCCACACGTAGAGACAGGAACTGACGAAAGCGGCGATCCAACAGGTGAGCTTTTGCCGGATTGCCAGCACCAGATAGGCCACCGCGAGGGCCGCGGCGAGGAATTCGATCCGGCTCGTGTCGCGCCATGCACTCACGAGCTGGACCGAAAAATCGGTAATCACGGGCGCGCGCTGGCCGGGGGCGCCGAGTCGGGTGGGTCCAAGCCCGGGAGCACCTTCATGACGAATACGATTTGCGGGGCGCCGGCAGCGCTAGCGGAGCGGGCCATCTCGTCCGTCAGAATCGACATGACCTGGTCGAGCGGACCCCAAATCTGGGTCGCCAGCGCATTGGTATGCACGCTCAAACCTGGATGGGTGTTCAACCGGTCGATGAATGCCTGGATGGGCGGCCGGAAATCCCCGGTCAACGGATACATGCTGATTTCCACGGCCGAACGCATTTTATGATTCACCCACTCCCTACGCCGGCATTAACCGGGTCAGGTTCAACGGGTTCGCAGGGCAACCGAGTATTCGATTTCCCGCGTCTCAGGCCTCTTAAGACCACCCCAAGGTTCACAGGAAGTGTAGCCTGACGCTCGGATGCGTGCAAAACTCATGCGATACGCTGCGGAGGCACCATTGCGCATTTTTCAGGTAGATGCATTTACGGCACAACGCTTCACCGGCAATCCGGCAACCGTAGTGCTCGACGCGGACGGCCAAAGCGACGCTACTTTGCTGGCGGTGGCGAGGGAGTTCTCACACTCCGAAGTTGCCTTCGTGTTTGCAGCGAACGTCCCGGACTATGATGTTCGGCTGCGTTTCTTCAACGCCCGCAAAGAGATGCCGTTCGTCGGACACGCGACCGTGGCGGCCCATGCGGTGCTGCTCGCCTTAGGCAGGCGCAGCGGCGGTGCGTGCCGCCAGCATTCGGGCACCGGCATCATCGAGGTCACTGCGAATCTCGAATCCCCCGGGGCGGGTTCGGGGACCCTCATCGAGTTTCGCCAACCCGCTCCTGAACTGGATTCTCCCCTGCCGTTCAAAACGACGCTTCGCGTGGCCGAAGCTCTGCGCCTTCCGGCGACTCAGCTCCACGAAGTAATGCCGGCGCGCATCGCCCGCAAAGGCAGCACGCGGCTGCTCGTGCCGATCGCGGATCCCCGACAATTGGACCTTCTCGCACCGAATGTCGACACGCTCTTGACGCTCGGCAACGAACTCGGTGCGGAGGGCTTCTTTGTCTTTGCCTTGAATCGAAAGGCCGACGAGTGGTCGACCGACTCGCGCATGTTCTGCCCGGCGCTAGGCATCCCTGAGGACCCGGTCAGCGGCAACGCGCATGCCATGCTGGCGGCCTACCTTTGGGACCTCGGCCAATTTGGGAAAAATTCAACAGCCTTCATCGGCCATCAAGGCCGCCAAATGAAGCGGCCGGGACAGGTCAACGTGAGGCTGGAGATCGATCAGGGCAACTTGGTGGCCGCACATATCGGCGGCAATGCGGTGATCGTCAGCGAAGGCACCTTGGCGCCATAAAAAAGCTATTGGGCAGCCGCGGCGGCAGGCAGATCCATCTTCAGGGCGTTTGCCAAGGCTTCGACCCTGGCCTTCACGTCCTTAGCCGTGTTGACCGCCTCCTCCATAGTGCCCGCCGCAAACGCGGCCTGCGCCTTGGACCACAGAGAGTTCGCCTCGGAGAGGCCGTCCTTCGCCGCCGCGAGATCGATTCCCGCAGCCGCTTTCTTGCTGGATTTCTTGCTCAGCAGATCGACGCGATTTTGAACCGCGATGAGATCGGGGGGCAACGCGGCGGAGAGGGCGGCCCACTCATCGTTACGCGCCTTCAGGATTTCGTCCTTCTTGGCGGCCGCAGCCGTCGCCAGCCCCTGCGCCTCATTCAGCACGGCCGGTCCTCCCGTCACCACCGCGGCATAGTCCTGCTTGGCGAAGGATGCCTTGAGAGCAATGAGCTTGCGTTGAACGTCGGCCAATCGATCGGGAATGTACTTTGCGGCTTCAGAAGACGCGGCGGCTACCGCCGTCTCGATGTTGTTCATGAGTCTTTGTGCAGGCTCCTTCTGGCTGGCGCATGCAACCAGGATGATCGCCGCGGCCGAAATGAGGGCGTATCGAGCGACTCGGTGGGCGAATTGCATGGGGATCTCCTCTCCTGGTGGCGGGCGCGCAATACAGGCCCCCGATTCTAGCTCAATTCGCGTCTCGCGCGCTCCAGCCACTCGGCCTGCGCCCGGCGATAGTGCGCCGGGCCCAACTTCGCGCCGTCCAAGAATTTCTTCAGCTCTCGGCTCGCCGCCGCCAAGCTCCCGCGCCGCGCCCAACAACAAGGTCGGATCGTGCTCGAAAATGCCCTTCAATCCGCCTTGATAGACCTCGATGGCTGCGTCGTATTGGCCGCGGTCGAACAGTTCTTCGGCCAGGCGGCGGCGAGCGTCCACGTTGCCGGAAATTTCCACGTCCGCACTAGCCTGCCGCAGGTCGCGGTCCTGCGCAGTCTAGCGCTGTGCTACGCGGATCCGCCGCGTAGTTTGACGGCAGTTCGACCATCCGATATTCGACAAGGAATATCCAAGTATGCGCTGCGAGCGCGCATCGACGGTGACTTCCATTTCGCAGCCATGGAATCCGGTCGGCGCGCCCGGTGGCTTTTCCGGAAGAAACCAAACATACACCCACTTCGTCGCCGACTGATCGACCTTGCGCGGCTCGCCGAGCGCCTCCTGCAATCGGCTTACCGGTTTTCCAACGTTGTCAGCGGCGATGCTCGGCACCGAGCGAACGGCATAACCGGAATGGCCGCAGCCGGCCAAGGCGAGGATTCCGAGCGCTGACGCCGCAGCCGTGATACGCAACATAATTCGCATCCTGGGTCTTTGGTTCCGAGGATCACAGTCTTGCCCCCAATACAGAGCATTGCCGCAGACTCAAGTCGCAGAATGGAAATCTAGCGGGTATGCGCGCCGATTATGTAAACGCAAGCCGTGCGTCATGCCGCGGGGCAGATCTTCCGGATGATGCACGGCAATGATCAGCGTCGTCCGCCGCAGCACATGTTCCAACAATCGCTTCATGATGTTTCGCTGCGTCGGATCGAGGCCGGTCAGCGGCTCATCCAGCAGCAAGATCCGAGCGTCGGCCGCCATCGCGCGTGCAATGAGCGCGCGGCGCAATTGTCCATACGACAACTCTCGCGGCCGATCCGTGGCGAACGAGAGGAGACCGAAGAATCTCAGCCAATATGTCGCGGCTCTGCGATCCTCCGCGGTGGGGTGATCGACGAGACCGATACTCGCGTATCGGCCGCTCGCCACCAGTTCCAAGACACTGACATCAACGGCATAGTCGCTTTGCAGTTCCGGCGAAACGTAGCCGATATGCCGCTTCCATTCTGCGATCGGTGATCCCTTGGGAAATCCGGCCCGCGCGATGCGCCCGCCCAAGGCCGGCGGCAAATCGCCGTACAGCATCTTCAAAAAACTCGATTTGCCCGTACCGTTCGACCCATATACCGCCCAGTGCTCGCCCCTTCGCAGCTGCCAATCCAGGTCGCGCAGCACTAATCTGTAGTCGACGTATAAATCGACGTGAGACATCGTCATCAGCACGGGAGCGCCCGACGGCGCCTTTCGGGCCTGCGCCTGTCCGCGCGGGCTCTCTCCCGCACGCTTTGCGAGACGCTTGAGATCGGAAACGCGCAGGGGGCCGACCGCGTGCACCCGCCCCGCCGCCAGTTCCAGCATGCAGTGTGTTCCGCGCGGCACGTCGACCGCTCGATGAGCTGTTGCCACCCAAGACTGGCCGCGGCGCGATGCGGCCAGGAGCACCCGGTCGATGCGCCGCCGATAGGCCTCGTCGAGTCCATTGTAAAACTCGTCCAGCAGGAGCCAGTCCGGATCCTGAACCAAGGCGCGCGCCAACAAGGCGAGCCGCTTCTGTCCATACGAGAGGGTGAGGAATTCACGGGCCGCATGGCGGGAGATGCCGCAGATCCGCAAAGCGGCGGTCACGCGTTTGGCCTGCGCCGCTGTGACAGGCAGAAGCAGCAGATCCGAGCGATGCAAACCCGTCGCGACCAAATCGCGGACGGGCAGATTCCAGCCATAGCGCGCGTGTTTGTCCTGCTGTTCCGCGCCGACGTAGGCAACCCGCCGCTTGGCCTCGATCAGATCGACCTTTTGACTGCGCACGCAATAGCTTCGGCCGCCGTTTTGCAGCGTATCCGCACCGACAGGCGTGGGCCAGACATCTCCGCTCAGCAGCTTGAGCAGCTGCGTCTTGCCGGCACCGTTGTCACCGAGCAGCGCCCAGCGCTCCCCGGGCCGCAGGCGCCAGGAGACGTCGCGCAAGACCCATTTGCGGCCGCGCCGCACGCTCACGGCGAGCAGCGACATCTCGAGCCTGCCATTCATGGGTGGCTGAGCCGCCAGAGACCATCGGCTTCGCTCGCGCGGCACTCGCGCGCCAGCTTGATCAAATGCGCCTCCAATGTCAGGCGCGCCCAGCGGTGCCGCTCGACCGCTACGTCATCGTAAACGACCGGAGTGAGTTCATCGAGAGTGGCAGCTCCCAAGCGCTCCAAGGCCCGCAGTACCTTAGCCTCGCGCTCGAGGCGATGCGCGCGCAAGGCCGCGAGGATTTCCTTCCCACGTTCCATGACGCCGCCGTGCCCGGGGGCGATGCGCTCGAAGTCATACGAAGCGAGTCTGTCCAAGGATTGCAGGTAGGCCGACATATCGCCGTCTGGCGGCAAGATCACCGGTGACACTCCTTCGAGCACGTGATCGCCGGTGAACAGCAGCCGCTCGCGTTCCAGCAAGTAGCAAATGCAGTTGGACGCATGTCCCGGCGTGTGGATCGCCATCAATTGACAATCGCCCACCGAGAGGCGCTCGCCATTCCCGGGCAGATGTTGGGGCGCGAAAGTCAAATCTTGCCGACCGTCGTCGGGAGGCGGCAACCCGATGAGCCGTGCGCCGGTGAGCTCGGCAAGGCGGACCGCCAGCGGCGAATGGTCCGGGTGAGTGTGAGTGACGATGATCCACCGAATGGCCGCCCCTGCTTGCGACATAATCGCTTCCAGGTGCCGTGCTTCGGCAGGACCCGGATCGAGCACCGCCACTTCGCGGGACCCGAACAGGTAGGTATTGGTACCGGGACCCGTCATGAGGCCCGCATTGCCGGCGACGATGCGCCGGACGCCGGGCACCAGCGCTACGCACTTCTCAGCGGCGAGTTCGGATCCAGCCATGATGGGCGTCATGGTGGTTATCATAGGGCTGCCTTGCGGCGCGAATAGACGATTTCTTCTTTTTTGATTAAATTTTTTCGCGCTGCCGGACGGTACACTCGAGACACGCGTGTTTTTGCGAATATTTCGCGTGTCAGTGACCTCGGTCGCATTTTGAGATAGTTGCGATGATCAGCGGAGCAGCTACACTGGGAGCCATGTCAAAGTCACCGAACGCCAGACGAATTGGTGGTCCACTGTCTTGGGAACAATTGGCAAGACCGGACACGGAGCAGTGCCAACGATTCTTGGCGGAGTCGCTGTCTCTGCTGCTCGCCGACTTGCTGCGTTCGGTATTGTCCGATGCCAGCCCGGCACTGCCGGCGGAAGAGTCGGCGGTCGAGCGCTATCGCAACTTGGCTGACTCCCTGGCGGATGGAGAATCGCGGCGCCGCACCAGCTTGGGGATTACGCGTGCCGGTCTCGCGAAGCGCTGCGTGACTTGGCTCAAATTGTTGTTGACTCCGCCGCCGAATGCGCAGTCGACGGCCGCAATGCGTGAATTCGTCGATGCGTTGGGCCTGTTTCCGGCGCTCTTCGACAGCGAACCGTCCGCCCGCTCACGGCGGGCTCGGCTTACGTGGCTGTTAACCCATGATAGGCGGCTGGACGCGAGCACCCGGGAGGCGGCCACCGCCCTCATCGAGGCCTGCGAGCATTTAGGAGTTCTCCTCTGGCCGGATGCCGAAACCGCCTGATCGGAGCGGACGCATTTCCGTGAAAATTGCCTGAACAGGCGTATAATAGTCGGTTACTGTGCTGAGCCGGAAGGCCGGAGCTTTGAATGCAAACGTCCCCCACACCGCAAACTGAACCAACCGCGCAGCCGCCTCCCGACAAGTCGCGCTTCAAGTTTCAGAAATTGCTGCAGCCGTTCACGAAAGAGCGCGGCATTGCAACGCCCATCATTTGGTTCTTGCTGGACTGGCTCGTGCTGGGTGTGTCGATTGCCAGTTTGCTGTTTGTCGAGGCGTGGTGGGTCAAAGTGTTCGCCTCGCTGGTAGCGGCGCTTTGGATCGCTCGCCTGTTCGTGATCGGTCACGACGCCTGCCATGGCTCCTACACGCCCAACAAGACGCTCAACAAGTGGATCGGCAGAATCGCGTTCCTGCCGTCGCTGACCCCGTACAGCCTTTGGGAAATCGGTCATAACCTGGCGCATCACGGCTTCACCAATCTCAAGGGCAGGGACTACGTGTGGACGCCTTACTCCCCGTCCGAGTTTGCCCGGCTGTCGCGCATTCGCCGCAGTCTGGAGCGCATATACCGTAGCGGCGTCGGTCAAGGCGTCTACTACATGATAGAAATGTGGTGGAAGAAGCTTTTCTTCCCGGGCCGCAAGCATGTATCCACGCGACGCATCAGCTATACCTGGGACAGCCTGTTGGTGGCGGCCTTCGGAATCCTTTGGGTCGGCGGTCTGGTCGCATGGGGCCTCTACAGCGGCCGGTCGATTTGGTCTCTCCTGGTATTCGGCTTCGTGGTGCCCTTTTTCCTGTGGAATTGCTTGATGGGTTTCGTCATTTATGTGCAGCACACGCACCCGCGTGTCGCCTGGTACGAGCGCCGCGACGAGTGGACTGCGAATGCCGGCTACGCCACGACGACCGTTCATATCAAGCTGATGCGGCCGCTCGATGGTTTGATCCACTACATCCTCGAGCATGGCGCCCATCACGTGAACATGGGAATCCCGCTCTACCGTCTCAAGGAAGCCCAAGCGCGGCTCACCGCGACTCTGGACGAGAGGCTGAATTCCGAAGTCTTTACCTGGCGCTATTATTGGAACACCGTTCGGCGCTGCAAACTCTACGATTTCGCGCAGCACGTGTGGACCGATTTCGACGGACACATCACCTCGGAACCCGTCGTTCAGACTCGCTGAGCGAAATCACCTCGATCAGAACTTCGTCCTGATTCCGACGAATGCGCCCAGAGGCGGCTGCAGGAACCCGACGGGATTTTCATAGCGCCTGTCGAAAAGATTATTCACGCGGCCGTAGAACGTTAGATTGCCGGTAAGGCCGTAGCTCGCGGCAACGTCCGCCGTCGTATAGCCCTGCGCGGTCAGCCTCTGAATGGAGAAATCCCGATTTCCGTCTATCCAGGAACTCACCGACACCACGGCGGCGGTGAGCGACAATCGCTTCGTGGCCTGCCAGGCGGTGCTCAGGCTCGCTTTGTGTTTCGGCCGGCGCAGCAACTCCTCGTGGGCGATCTCATCGGTGGCTTGCGTGTACGTATAGTCCAGCCTGAAGTTAAGTTCCGAAGCGGCACGATAAACGACGAAGCTCTCGATACCGTCCGTGACCGCGCGGCCGATGTTGGCCAATGAAGTAAAGTCCGCGTTCTCGACAATCAAATTCTTGATGTTATTGCGAAAGTAAGTGACGCCGAACCGGACGGCATCGCCCGCCACCGCCTGCTCGAAGCCCGCATCGAAGCCCAAACTGCTCTCCGGCTTGAGATTCGGGTTGCCGAAGAAGAAAAAGTCCGGAAAATTTTGGAACATTTGCGACAAGGTCGGCGCCTTGAAGCCGGTGCCCACGCTCGCCTTGAGCTTGGTTCCGGTTTCTTCGATTACATACGCGGGTGCCGCGCGGTAGGTCACCTTGCCGCCGAATCGGTCGTTGTCGTCGTAGCGCACGCTCAAGGTGTCGAAGAACGCGTTGCCGAGACTCGATTGAAGCTCCGCGTAGCCGGCGTCGATCGTGGTACCGGCGGAAATCGGCACCGTCATCTCGTCCCGTTGATGCTCGGCGCCGAGCACGAGTTTTTCATCAGCGGCGAGCCGGATGTTTCCCTGCCAATCGATTTTCACCCGGGCGCCGAAGAAATCGCTCTCGGGATTGTCGGGGCTGCTCTCGAAGGATTTGATATTGCCGTAAGCGAGCCCCAGCATCTGATCGAGCGTTCCGCCGAACGACGTCAAGTGTCCCGTGGCGCGCGTGTAATACTGGCGGGTATCGTTTGCGCTTTGCGCTGAATCCGGAACAGCCGGAAAGTGGGCAAAGTTCTCCCCGGTAAGCCGCAGGTGCGAGTCGGTATAGCGCGCGACCAAACCTAGATCGAAATGATCGGTCACGGCGAACTTGAGCTTGCTCGATCCGGTGAGGTTGTCGTCATAATCGTCGATGCGTCGCTCGCCGAGCGCCAGCAGCTCGAGGGGCGTGACCGGCATTGCGCCCGAATGCAGATGTTCTACGGTCGCTGAATATTCAAACCGGCCGAGCGAGCCCAAGACGTTGCCCGATTGGTTGAACGTATCGAACGATCCTGCCTCGGCGCGGGCCGTGAATTGCGCGGGCCCCGAACCCTCTTTGGTGATGATGTTGATTACCCCCCCGATGGCGTCCGAGCCGTAGAGACCGCTCTGCGGGCCGCGCAGAATTTCCACCTTCTGAACGTCCTGCAATTGAAAGGGACCGAAGTCGAAGTTGCCGCCGGGACTGCTGGGATCGCTGACGTCGATGCCGTCCACCAACACCTTGGTATGGTTGGAGTTCGTGCCGCGCATGAACACGGAGGTCAGGCCGCCCGGGCCGCCCGATTGAACGACGTTCAATCCAGGCATCACTTTGAGCAAATCCGGCAGAGTTTGCAGTTGCCGGGCAGCTATTTCATCCGCCGTGACGACTGAAATACTGCTCGCGATTTCAACTTCCGGGGTAGGTATGCGGGTGGCGGTGACCACCACGGTTTGCGGGTTGTCTTCGAGTTCAGCGCTGGCGGCGGCGATACATGCGAATGATGAAAGGGATGCGGCGGTGAAAAGAAACGATGATCTGCGCACAAGGTTCTCCTGGATCGGGGCCCAAGAGCCGGCGCGCGAAGCGCATTGATTTGCATTTTTCCATGGCTCCGCAACGACGACTCCAACACTGTCGTCGCGACGGTTTCCCCCGCAGCTATCAGCGCACCCCGGCCAATAACAGGACGACTGCGCGAGGCGGGTGTCCTGGCTCCCGGGTTATAGCTTAGGTCCGCCTTCCCAAGGCTCAAAGCCTCAGTGGATTCGTGGACGTTCGCTCGCCGGATACAGTTGCGGGGGCAGCCGCGGTATCACACCGCGTTCCGATTTAAATCCCTTACGGGAACCTTGCGCTAGCCCTAGGATAATACTCGATATTCCGAAGCGGTCAATTTCAATTCTTTAGGTGCATTGCATGGTGGCGCAGATGGTCCGCCATGAATGTCTGGATGAAATAGTAGCCGTGATCGTAGCCAGGCTGCATTCGCAGGGTCAAGCGTTGCCCGGACGTGGCCGCTGCAGCGGAAAATATCTCCGGCTTGAGCTGCTCGACTAGAAATTGATCGGCAGTGCCTTGATCGATGAGAATCGGATGCGGAAACGGCTTGCGCGCGACCAATTCGCTGGCATCGTAGTCGCGCCAACCCTGCGTATCTGATCCCAAATAGTTGGCTAATGCCTTTTTGCCCCACGGACTTTGCATCGGCGCGGCGATCGGTGCGAATGCCGAAACGGACTTGTACCGGTCTGCATTGCGCAGCGCACATACCAGCGCACCGTGTCCACCCATCGAATGACCGAAAATTCCGGACGCGTTCTCCAAAACCGGAAGATCGGCGGCGACAATCTCCGGCAGCTCCCGCGTTACATAGCTGTACATACGATAATACTGAGACCAGGGCGCCACGGTGGCGTCCACGTAGAAGCCGGCCGAATAACCGAAGTCCCAGCTGTCGGCATCGCCGGGCAAGCGCGGCTCGCGCGGGCTCGTGTCCGGCGCGACCAGCATCAGTCCCAATTCTGCCGCGACTTCTTGCGCATGCGACTTGACCGGAAAGGTTTCTTCCGTGCAGGTGAGACCGGCGAGGTAATACAGTACGGGCACTTTGCCCCCGCGAGCCTGCGGGGGCAGGTAGACGGAGAACTTCATGGGGCCGCGGGTTTCGCGGGAATCGTGCTTGTAGAACCGCTGCACCCCGCCGAAACAAGCGTGCTCGGAAATCAGCGTCAAGGCGCTCATCAGTACACCACGACGCTGCGAATCGATTCGCCGGAGTGCATCAGGTCGAAGGCCTTGTTGATGTCCTTCAACGGCATCTTGTGGGTGATGAGATCATCGATATTGATCTTGCGGTTCATGTACCAGTCGACGATCTGCGGCAACTCGGTGCGGCCGCGCACCCCGCCGAACGCCGTTCCCTTCCAGACGCGCCCCGTCACCAGCTGAAACGGGCGGGTGCTGATCTCCTGGCCCGAGCCGGCGACGCCGACGACCACCGACACGCCCCAACCGCGATGGCAGCATTCGAGCGCCTGGCGCATGAGCTTCACGTTGCCCACGCATTCGAAACTATAGTCCGCCCCGCCGTCGGTGAGCGCCACCAAGTGCGCCACGAGATCGCCCTGCACCTCCTTCGGGTTCACGAAGTGGGTCAGACCGAACTTTTCGGCGAGCGCTTTTCGCCCGGGATTCAAATCCACGCCGATGATCTTGTCCGCGCCCACCATGCGGGCACCCTGAACCACATTGAGGCCGATGCCCCCCAATCCGAACACGACGACGTTCGCGCCCGCTTCCACTTTGGCGGTGTGAGTCACGGCGCCAATGCCTGTGGTCACGCCGCAGCCGATGTAGCACACCTTGTCGAAAGGGGCGTCCTCGCGGATTTTCGCCAAGGCGATCTCCGGCACGACCGTGAAATTCGAGAACGTGGAGCACCCCATGTAGTGGTAAATAATATCCTTGCCGATCGAAAACCGGCTGGTGCCGTCCGGCATGAGCCCCTTGCCTTGAGTGGCACGGATCGCCGTGCACAGATTGGTTTTATGGGACGTGCAGGACTTGCATTGGCGGCATTCGGGCGTGTACAGGGGAATGACGTGATCGCCTTTGCGCAACGTCGTCACGCCGGGTCCCACATCGACGACGATGCCCGCGCCTTCGTGGCCCAGAATCGCCGGAAACAAGCCCTCCGGATCCGCGCCTGAACGCGTAAACTCGTCCGTATGGCACACGCCGCTGGCTTTGATTTCCACCAGGACTTCACCCGTCTTGGGCCCGTCCAAATCCACGGTCATGATTTCCAAAGGTTTGTTGGCGGCAACGGCAACGGCGGCTTGTGTCTTCATTTCAGGATATCCTTCGTTCTTTGGCAGAAGCATGAGCTGGCTAGGGCGCTACCCTAAAACAACCCGGGCCGACTTGGAAGGCTGGACATGAATATTGAATTTACCCCTAATGAGGCGCGTGTAATCGGCTGTCTGATCGAGAAGGAGATCACCACTCCCGATCAATATCCCCTCTCCCTGAATGCGCTCACCAATGCCTGCAATCAGAAGACCAATCGCGATCCGGTGCTGGAGCTGAGCGAAGCTGGAGTGCAGCAAGCCGTGGATACGCTGATGAAAAAATATTTGGTGAGCGACAAATCGGCCGGTTACGGCGGCCGTGTCACCAAGTACAAACACCGTTTTTGCAACACGGAATTCGGCTCGCTGAAATTTTCGAAGCAGGAGCTTGGCATCTTATGCGTATTGTTGCTGCGCGGCGCACAAACGCCGGGAGAATTGCGCGCACGCACCAATCGATTGTGCGAATTCGCCGATGCCGATCAGGTGGAAGCCACGCTCAAGGGTCTGATGGCGCGCGCGGACGGCCCGTTCATCGCTCGATTGCCGAGGGCCGCCGGCGCACGCGAGTCCCGTTACGCCCATTTGTTTTCGGGGAACATCGAGTCGGTGGAAGAATCTGCCGCCCCCGATGAGCCGGCGGCAGTGGCAACCTTGAGTCAACGCGTAGGCCAGCTCGAGGAATCGCTGCGCGCCATGCGGATAGAGATCGAAGCGCTCGCCGAACGGCTCGCCGAACGGCTCGACAACGGTGCCGAACGGGCATCTGCTACTGGGGAATAGCAGCCGCCGAAGCCGTTTGCTTGGCGATTCCGTCGCGCTCCTGCATCCATTTGTCGAACGAATCGATGTCCGCGGCACGCATTCCATTCGCCACCGCACGGTGACTCTCGACCCACTTTTGCATCGACAGCATCAAATGATCCGCCAACGGACGTGCGTGATTGAACAAGTTCATGTACGAGGCCTTCGCATCGTCCAGGCGATCGACGGCCATGTAGGCCTCGCCGCGATGTTCGACCGCCTCGAGGAGATCCGGCTTGAGCGCAAGCGTATGATTGTAATCGTCGATCGACTCGTTAAATGCGCCGAGGCGCAAATGCACGAAGCCGGCGTAATTCCAGGCATCGACCATGTCGCCTTTGTTGCTCAGGGCTTCCGTGAATTGATCTAGCGCCTTGTAATAGGCGTCGCCGACCTTTTCCATGGCACCGGCTTTCTTGTCCGGATTCGTCGCCTTGGCGGCAACCTCCTCGAATTCTCGCGCGCGATTCAGTGATTTGACGCCGGCGGCAAAGGCTTTCTTCGCGGCGGCATCCGGTTTCTCCAGCGACGGGCTGGGTGCGTCTGAGCTGGGCTGGCTCCCGCCCGGCGGCCCTAAGCCACCGCCCCGGCCGCCGGACATCTGACCTCCGCCGCCTGGATACCCCTGTGCCCGGGCGGCCTGGATGTCGGCGCCGAGCCACGCGATCAGCACAAGGCTTGTGATAAGGATCCGACGCATTCCGTCCCCCGCGAGCCTGCTTGCCGGTTTGTGCAATACTTTGTGCATGTCGGTCGATTTTAAGATTTTAATCCCGTGTGCGCTGGTTTTTCTGTCGGCACCGGCGCCGGCCGCCAAACATCCCAGCATGCCGGAAGTTCTGGCCGCCTCGTCGCAGGCGGATTGGCGGGCACTCGATCCGGACAACACACTATACGTCGAGTTGCCGGGCGGCCGGGTGGTTATCGAATTGGCGCCGAGTTTCGCGCCCCTGCACGTGGCCAACATCAAAACGCTGACCCGAGCACATTACTTCGATGCGCTGTCCATCATCAGGGTCCAGGACAATTACGTGGCGCAGTGGGGGGACCCCGAGAACCGCCATCCGCTGCCGGCCGGCATCGGCAAGGTCGCGGCGGAATTCGATTCAGTCATCCCCGCGCAGATGCCGTTCGCCCGTTTGCCGGACGGCGACGTGTACGCGCCGGAAGTCGGCTTTTCGCAGGGTCTCCCGGTCGCGCGGGACCCGGCGCTCCGTCGCACCTGGCTTGCACACTGCTACGGCATGGTGGGCGTAGGACGCGACCTTGACGTCGAGAGCGGCAGCGGGGCGGAATTGTATGTCGTCATCGGTCATTCGCCCCGGCACCTCGACCGGAACGTCGCGCTCGTGGGACGGGTGCTCAAGGGCATGGAACTGCTCTCCGGGCTCCCGCGCGGCGGCGCGGAAATGGGTTTTTACACCAAGACCGAGGCACCGATACCGATCAAATCCATCCGTGTCGCGGCCGATGTGCCGAAGCAGGAGCGATCGAATCTCGAAGTCATACGTACGGATTCGGCGGCTTTTGCCGCGCTGATCGAATCGCGCCGCAATCGGCCGGAAGATTTTTTCAAGGTTCCCGCCGGACATATCGAACTTTGCAATGTGCCGATCCCGGTGCGCGAGCAGCGGGCCGCTGCCGCTCCTTCCCCCTAGGGCACAGGCTCCTCGCGCGAGGCGGCAATGCCGATCTGCAATGTTTTTGTCGCGATGCGCACTTCAATTAGGAACGCGAGCAGCGCCGCGCACAACGACAGCATCGACAAGATGAACATGCCCGCGATGAACGCTGACAAGTCCCATCGCAGAAAGGCATTGACGAACAGCATCACGACCACCAGCGAAATGAACAGCGCTGACAAGGTGATGAACGTAATCGCTGCGTTGATGTAGCGGGCGCGTCGCGCCAGCACGCCGAGCGCTTCATGCAGATCTCGTCCATCATCCTGATGGTCGGATCGGCGCACGATATCCTCCATCGCGCGCGCACGATCCACGATGCGGGCCAGCCGGCTGGTCAGCACGTTTAGCGTCACGCCGATCGCCGAGATGAGGAAAATGGGGGTCAGCGCGATTTGGATGAGGTGGGCAATGTCGATGGATTGCACCGCATACGTACTCAAACTGCCGACGCCGTTCATCCGAGCGTCCGCCGGACTCTAGGCCGGGAAGAACTTGCCGACGACAAATACGGCGGCGGCGGCGAACAGGCAGTAATAGCCGAACAAATGCCAGCGGCCGTGCTCGAGCCACTGCGACAGCCATTTGAGCGAAAGCCAGCCCGCGGCGAAACTCAACGTCATGCCGATGAGGCTTGGCCAAATCAGACCGGGCGCGTCGAAGCTTGTGCCTTGTTGGTGCTTGAGCAGTCGATATCCCTCCCTCGCGATGACGGGCGGCGTCAAGATAACCGCCAGAGCGAAGCTATAATTCTCCAATAGCTCTTTCTGAAGACCTCGAAACAAGCCGGTCGAGATTGTCGCGCCCGAGCGCGAGAACCCCCTGAAGGGCAAGCATAGGCCTTGGACCGTCCCGATCCAAATTGCGTCTTTGAGTTCGACCGATTGCCGTGGGCCGGCAGCCGCGGCGCGCAGTCCGGAGAATATGATCATGAGGCCGACCGCAGCAAGCGCTGTGGCAATCAGCGTCAAATTACCAAACAATTGTTCCACTTCGGTTTTGGCGGCCCCGCGAAATATGACGCGCTCGATCAGGAGCAGCAGTCCGAATCCCACGATCGCCGTGCACACGGTCGCCACCGTCACGCTGCGCGCGAAGGACCAAAAGGCCGGTGCGGACGAAAAGTAGCGGCTGCGCCACGCGTTCCAAAAATAGACGATAACCGCCACCATGGTCCCGGTGTGAAGCATGACCAGCAAAAAGGTCATGGCCGGCGTTGTGGGGTCCAAACCCATCAGCTTCTCGGCAACGATGACGTGCGCTGAACTTGAGACCGGCAGCAACTCGCAGAGTCCCTGCACAATCGCCAAAATAAATATCTTGATGAAAAACGGCACTACCAGTCTCGGTCGGATTGCGCCGGCCGCCTCCCTTGGATGCAAAAACGCCCCGGCCGCCGTGAAGCGGTCGGGGCGTTATACCAATAATCTTAATTGGTTGTCGCAGGAGCAGCAGCGGCTTTCTTGTGCTTCTTGGCGGTGTGTTTCTTGGCGGGCTTCGGCGCATCCGCCTCAGGGGCAGCGGCGGCAGCGGAATTCGCGGTCATCGGGGCGGAAGCCTTCGGCAAATTGGCGGCCATCGCCGCGGCGGCCAGCCCAAAGGTCAACAGCGCAGAGGTAATCAAGGTTCCGGACTTATTCATGAGATCTCCAAACGGGTGGTATTGACAAGCGTTCGAAGAATACGCTTCGATTCCGGCATTTCGTCCGAGATGAAGATCATTTCACAAACTGGGGCCTGCTATGCAATCGCGCGCTCAGTGTTTGCCTCGGGACCGCCTTACGTGCCATATGAGGTACGCGACAATGGCCACGTTGGCGACCAGCACCGCCGCCTTGCCCAGAGTGGGCCTGGAAATCAGCTCCCAGAGTTCGAGCGGAATCAGTGACGCGGTGATGATCGTGGTCAGCCATTCGGCCCAGCGCTTTTGCATCCACAACCCGATCCCTTCGACCGCAAATACCGCCGCGTAGGCAAGCGTGACGAGACGCAGTGCATGGAGTCTCGATTCCGAGAGGCCGCTGAACCAGGCCAGTCCTTGAGTCACCACGGCGTGTTCGAGGCCCGACGGACGTTCCGCTGCCCAGTTCAACAGCTTGGCCGTGAGCGACGCATCGCTGAGGCGCACTTCGCCATACACCAAGGCCAGCAGCAGCAGAACCTTGAACAGTTTGTAAACCGCGATGGTGCGCAGCACGTTGATGCGCTGCTTGGGCGCCGGCCGAGCAACGGTTGCCATTAACGATTAAGCCTGACCCGCCGGCGGCTGAAACTCCAACGTAGCATCGAGGAGTGCCGGGATATCGAAAACAGCTCTTTCATTGTCGAACACCAAGGGAGCAATTCCCGCCGCGGCAACCAACGCCGCCGGAACCTGAATGCGGTCGCGTTCCCGAGTGACGGTCCACGTTTCCAGCCGCTTGTCTTGAAACGCCAAGTTGAGCGCCCCCCAACGCAGCAGCGCGGCGCGCGCCAAGGGAGTGTCGCCGCCCCAATGACGCTGGGCCAGCGCCATTGCGGAACCCGCGGCGATTTCACCCTGCGGCAACATCATCAAATCTTGGATGTATTTCACCATTTCGTCGGGTGGAACATGGAGGGTCGCATAGGCCTGGGTCATGGCTGCCATTTTATGTCGGATTCTCCAGACTGAACATGGCATTCTCGTCATCGTAGGCAAAAGCCTCGGCGTAGCGGCCCCAGCTGACGATCGCGCGCAGGGTCTGTTCCGCCGCCTCTTCGGTCATGAAATCCTCGAGTTCGTCAATGAAGCGGCTTTTGCGTGCCGAATGCGATGCGCGTTCATCCAGGATCCTTCGAATGTGGGCAGCGAGCGGCACATAGGTCAATAAATGACGCAAGAAAATCCGCTTGCGCTCATCGAGATCGGCATGCGCAAAAGCCAACCCCTCCCCGGTCAGTTTCAGGTCGCCACCCTCGAGTTCGGCGAAACGCAGCATCTGCAGGGTTTCCGCGACCGGGAACAGCTCGTCGATCTCCATCTGCAAATTCGAGGCGATTTCAGGCAAATCGGCCTTGCCATTGAAGGGTGCCGCGGCGACGGCTTCCATGAGACCGGCCAGCAAGTTCGAGGAGACGTGCGGCAATTGGCTTCCGATCCCCAACCCCGGAAAGCGCTCCTGGCGGGCGCTGGCACCGCCTTGAGGGCGCGCAGTCATCTCCACGTAGATGCGCTCCACCAGCTCGCGGAAACTCGGATCGAGACGATTCCGCGGCTGCGGCAGTGACACCTTGATTTCGCTCAAGATTCTGCCCGGATTGCTGCCGAACACCAAGATCCGGTCGCACATCAGCACCGCCTCTTCGATGTTATGCGTGACCAATATGACCCCCTTGATGGGCATGCGGCCTTCCGCCCACAGATCCAGGAAGTCGGTTCGCAGCGTTTCGGCGGTCAGAACATCCAGCGCGGAGAACGGCTCGTCCATGAGCAGGATATTGGGATGAACCACGAGGGCACGGGCGAAGCCCACGCGTTGCCGCATGCCGCCCGAAAGCTCGCGTGGATACGCGGACTCGAAGCCGTCCAACCCGATGAGATCGATGGCCGCCAGCGAGCGCTTGCGGATATCCGCACGGGGCATTCGCTGCGCCTCGAGACCAAGAGCAACGTTTTCGAATACGGTCAACCAGGGAAACAGGGCAAAACTCTGAAATACCATGGCAATGCCGGGCGCAGGCCCGGAGATCGGCTGCCCCATGTAGCGAAGACGGCCTGCGGTAGGCTCCGACAGTCCGGCGATCAGGCGAAGCAGTGTCGACTTGCCCGACCCGGATCGGCCGAGCAGCCCGACGATCTGGCCCTCGCGCAACTCCAGGTTCATTCCCTCGAGCACCAACAATTCCGCTCCGTCCGGCTTGGGGAACGCCTTGCGTACATCGTTGCATTGCAGTAGCGGGGAATCGTTCATTGCCAACCCCTATCAGGAAAGACGATATTTGCGCTCGGCGTAGTAATACAAGGGGCGCCAGAAGAGACGATTGATCACTACCACGAATAGGCTCATCGTGCCGATGCCCAAGACGATGCGATGAAAGTCCCCTGCGGAAGTCGCTTCGGCGATGTAGGACCCTAGCCCCCGCGCCTCCACTCGCGTATTTCCCCAGGTTGCTAGTTCCGCAACGATCGCTGCATTCCAGGAACCTCCGGACGCGGTGATCGCGCCGGTAACATAGAACGGGAGAATGGCCGGCAGCGCCACTTTGCGCCACCACAACCAACCCTTGACTCGGAAATTTGCCGCGACATACCGCATCTCCGCCGGTATGGCCGACGCACCGGCGATGACATTGAACAAAATGTACCACTGAGTGCCCAAAATCATCAGCGGACTCAAGTAAATGTCCGGATTGAGCTTCCAGGCGACGATGCCGTAGACCGCGATCGGAAACAGCAAATTCGCCGGGAATGCCGCCATGAACTGTGCAATGGGCTGAACGATTTGGGCCGCACGCGGCCGCATGCCGACCCATACCCCGATCGGCACCCATACCAGGCTCGCGAGCGCAATCAAGATGAACACCCGGAGCATGGTCAGCGACGCCAATCCGCAGACTTGGAGAGCCTCGCGCGGCGACGTGTTCTTGATCAGCACCGCAACGATATGCCATAGCCCGAGCACGACGGCCGCTATAACCAGCGAAACCCATAGCAAATCCAAACTCCTCTTCGGAGCGCTCGCCGCCTCTACGCTTGGTTTATCGGTGCGCTTGACGGCACGGCTTGTCCAAAGCACGGCCGCATGGAACGCCACGGACCCGGCCTTGATCAGGCGCGAGCGGCGCATCATCGTCAACGCCCACGAATCTGGCACCCGTGCGCCGGGCTCCTGCTCGACACGAAAGCGATCGACCCACGCCACCAACGGCCGGAAGAGCAATTGGTCGTACAGCAGAATCACGATCAGCATGCTGCCGATCGCCCAGCCAATGGCCACGAGGTTTTTCTGTTCGATGGCGAGCGCGATGTAGGAACCGACGCCGGGCAACATTACGGTGGTATGCCCGACGCTGATCGATTCCGAGGCAACGACGAAAAACCAACCGCCCGACATCGACATCATCATGTTCCAGATGAGTGCCGGCAAGGCGAAAGGAACTTCCAGCTGCCAGAAGCGCATCCACGGCGACAGCCGGAACGATTCGGCTGCTTCCATGAGCTCGGTCGGAATCGTGCGCAGCGACTGATAAAAGCTGAAAGCCATATTCCATGCTTGGCTGGTGAATATGGCAAAGATCGCCGCGAATTCGGCGCCGAGCACTCGGCCGGGTGCCAAGGACATGAAGAATACGACCGTAACGGATATGAAACCAAGAATCGGCACCGACTGCAAAATGTCCAGAATCGGCACCAACAGCTTGCCGGCTCGCTCACTCTTGGCCGCCCACGTCGCATAGGTGAGCGTGAATACGAGCGAAAGAAACAGTCCGGCCAACATGCGAAACGTCGTGCGTGCCGCATATTCCGGCAAATGAATCGGATCGAGCGACAGGGGCACAATTTCGAGCTGCGACAACGGGGCGAATAAGCCGCGCGAAGTCTCGCCCAAGAACGCAATCAGTCCGATCACGACGATGAACGCCAGGACGTCCCAACGAGTCGCGATTTCGCGCAAGAATACGTAGGGTGCGAAGCGCTTCATCGGCGCATTCTCGCAGGACAGACAACGAAGTAGCTAGTAGGGTACGTATATGGAAGAGAGCGTCACCGCCGATTCACGCGTCGCCACGCCGGGCGTGGCCGCACCGGACGCCGCTACACCGGGCATCGCCGCACCGGACGCCGCTACACCCGGCGTCCGTCCGACGCATACGCGGTTCAATGTCTTGGGCGCCCTGAGTTTCTCGCATTTTCTGAACGACATGATGCAATCGCTGATCGTCGCAATCTATCCGCTGCTCAAGGGCGAATTCCAGCTGAGTTTCGCTCAGATCGGCGCAATCACGTTGACCTATCAAATCTGCGCATCGGTGCTGCAGCCGGTCATCGGCGTCTACACCGACAAGCATCCGAAACCGTATTCACTGAGCCTCGGCATGGGGTTTACTCTGATTGGCATGGTGACCCTTGCGTTTGCGCCGAACTACGCGAGCGTGTTGGCGGCAGCCGCGTTGATCGGCGCGGGATCATCCATCTTTCACCCGGAATCCTCGCGAATTGCACGCCTGGCTTCGGGCGGCCGCCACGGCCTGGCACAGTCGATTTTCCAGGTGGGAGGCAACGCGGGCAGCGCGACGGGTCCGTTGCTGGCAGCCTGGATCGTGATTCCGCATGGGCAAGCCAGTCTGGCGTGGTTTACCCTTGCCGCCATGCTGGCGATCGCCGTGCTGACACGGGTGGGCGCATGGTACAAACGCCAACATCTCGACCGCTCCGGCGGCTCGATACACCGCCCTGCCGTTGCGAGTCCGGTGTCGTCGCGCCGGGTCGCGTGGTCGATCGGCGTCCTGGTAGTGCTGATATTCTCGAAGTACTTCTACATCGCCAGCATCTCGAGCTTCTATAGTTTCTATTTGATCGAGAAATTTCACGTTTCCATGCAATCCTCGCAGATCTATCTGTTCGTATTCCTATTCGCGATGGCGCTTGGCACCCTTTTCGGCGGACCCATCGGCGATCGTATCGGCCGCAAGCGCGTCATCTGGGTTTCCATATTGGGCGTCGCTCCTTTTTCTATTCTTTTGCCGTTCGTAGATTTGACCTGGACCTGTATCTTGAGCTTCGTCATTGGATTGATACTGTCCTCGGCGTTCTCGGCGATCGTGGTATTCGCGCAGGAACTGATGCCCGGCAAGGTCGGTGCCGTCTCCGGATTGTTCTTCGGTTTCGCCTTCGGCATTGGCGGCATCGGCGCGGCCGTGCTCGGCGCGCTTGCCGATCAACACGGAATCGAGTTCATTTATCGCATCTGCGCGTATCTGCCGCTCCTCGGAATGGTGGCCGCGTTCTTGCCCGATATCGAACATCGGGCCGGCTCACGGAATCCGTGACGCACGAACTCATCTCGAGCATGGGTCAATACGGCCTCGTCGTGGTGGTCGTCAACGTGTTCGTCGATCAAATTGGATTTCCCGTACCGGCGATTCCGACGCTGATCGTGGCCGGTGCCCTCGCCGCGGGCGGACAAGCGACGCTGTCGGCGCTATTTGCCTGGTCGGTAATTGCTTGCCTCGTTGCCGACTGCGGCTGGTACCTCGTCGGTCAAAAGTACGGCATTCGGGTACTGAAGACCTTGTGTAAGATTTCGCTGGAACCCGATTCGTGCGTGAGTCAGACTCAAACCCGATTTGAACGCTGGGGCGTCAACTCGTTGATCATCGCAAAATTCGTTCCGGGCCTAGCGATCATCGCCCCGCCTATGGCCGGCGCCCTGCGGATCGGTTGGCTTCGCTTCGTGGTTTTAAGCACCTGCGGGGCCGCACTCTGGGTGGGGTCCGGTCTGCTCGCGGGAGTGCTTTTCAAATCGCAGATCGAGCGTCTCCTGCAACATCTGGCCGAAATCGGCGGCATGGCGGGTGCCGGCGTGGCGCTCTTGCTGGCAGCGTATATCGGCTATAAGTGGTGGGAACGGCGCCGCTTCTACCGGATGCTGCGCATGGCGCGCATCAGCGTCGCCGATCTCTATGAACTCATCCAGGCCGGCGCATCGCCTGTGATCATCGATGTGCGGTCAGTCACGGCGCGTGAGCTCGAACCGCGTTGGATTCCGGGTGCACTGCACGTGCCCCTGCAAAACGTGGCGCACCAGCTCAAGGAGCTGCCGCGCGATCGGGACATCATTTTGTATTGTACGTGCCCTAGCGAGGCCTCCGCCGCGCGCGTCGCCAAGATCCTGATGAATCACGGCTTCAAGCGCGTCCGTCCCCTGCACGGCGGTCTGGATGCCTGGGTCGCCGCAGGTTATGCCGTGGAGAAGAGCCCGTGACGCATCATGTGGTAATCGTCGGCGCCGGCTTCGGCGGCTTGGCGGTCGCGCACGGTTTGGCCGGCGCCGATGTCAAGATCACCATCATCGATCAGCGCAATCATCATTTATTCCAGCCTCTCTTGTATCAAGTCGGCACGGCCGTGCTCGCGACCTCGGAAATTGCATGGCCGATCCGCCATCTGGTGCGCAAGCGCAAGGAGATTACGACGCTGCTCGGCGAAGTGGTGGGAGTCGACACCGAGGGTCGCACCGTTTTGCTCGAGGACGGCGGCAGTTCGGATTACGACACCCTCGTGCTGGCCACCGGCGCTCGACATGCCTACTTCGGGCACGACGAATGGGAACCTTACGCGCCGGGCCTCAAGACATTGGAAGATGCCACCTCGATCCGCCGGCGAATTCTGTTGTCCTTGGAACTTGCCGAACGCGAAACGGATCCCGAGCGCCGAGCCGCACTGCTGACCTTCGTGATCGTCGGCGGCGGTCCCACCGGGGTGGAATTGGCCGGCGCGATCGTGGAACTTACGCATCAGAATCTCCCCCAGGAATTTCGGCACATCGATACGCGTAAGGCTCGGGTGGTGCTCATCGAAGCGGGTCCGCGAATTCTACCGAGCTTTACCGAGAAGCTCTCGGCCTATGCCCATGCATCGCTTGAACGCCAAGGCGTTGAAGTTCAGCTCGGATCGGCGGTACGCGAATGCAGCGGGCAGGGAGTGATTTACGGCGACCAACCGCTCGCGGCGAAGGTTATTTTATGGGCAGCAGGCGTGCGCGCCTCGTCGGCGGCCGCTTGGGTCGGGCTGCAGGCTGATAACGCCGGACGCGCGAAAGTGGGGCCGGATCTTACGGCACCCGGGCATCCGGAAATCTTCGTGATCGGCGACACCGCGACCATCAATGCCTGGCATGGCAAGCCGGTGCCCGGAATCGCTCCGGCCGCAAAGCAGCAAGGCATGCATGTTGCCCGCACCATCAGGATGCGCTTGAACGGCGACACCCGGCCACGCACCTTTCGCTACAAGCACTCCGGCAATCTGGCCACCATTGGTAAGCGCGCGGCCGTCATCGATTTCGGCAGAGTCAAGGTCCGCGGCTGGCCCGCTTGGTGGCTTTGGGGTCTCGCCCACATTTACTTCTTGATCGGCGTGCGCAATCGACTCGCCGTCGCCCTCAGTTGGCTCTGGATATATGTCACAGGCAGCCGCAGTGCGTGTTTGATTACCCAGGGTGACCCGCGGCCGAAACCGTAGCTCATCAGCTGATCAGTGAGATCACGTAAACGCCTGAATTCCGGTCTGCGCCCTGCCCAGGATCAGCGCGTGAATGTCATGCGTGCCCTCGTAAGTATTCACGACCTCGAGGTTCACGAGGTGGCGGATAACGCCGAATTCGTCGGAAATGCCGTTGCCGCCCAACATGTCGCGCGCCGTGCGCGCGACATCGAGGGCCTTGCCGCACGAATTGCGCTTGAGCATGGAGGTGATTTCGACCGAAGCGCTTCCGTCGTCCTTCATGCGGCCGAGGCGCAGACACGCCTGCAGGGCCAGAGTGATTTCGGTTTGCATATCGACCAGTTTCTTTTGGATGAGCTGATTGGCAGCGAGCGGGCGGCCGAACTGCTTGCGATCCAGCACGTATTGCCGGGCCGTATGCCAACAGCTCTCGGCCGCCCCGAGGGCGCCCCAGGATATGCCGTAGCGCGCCGAATCGAGACAGCTGAACGGACCCTTGAGGCCGGTAACGCCCGGCAGCAGATTTTCGTCCGGGACGAACACCTCGTCCATTAGAATTTGTCCCGTGGTGGACGCCCGCAGTCCCACCTTTCCGTGAATCACCGGCGCCGCCAGGCCCTTCCAGCCTTTTTCAAGAATGAAGCCGCGAATGATGTCGTCATCCGTCTTTGCCCAGACGATGAATACATCCGCGATGGGGCTGTTAGAAATCCATGTCTTGGCGCCCGACAAGCGATAGCCGCCCCCGGCTTTTCGTGCGCGTGTGATCATGCTGCCGGGATCCGACCCATGATCGGGCTCCGTCAAGCCGAAACAGCCGATCGATTCGCCGCGCGCCAGCGCGGGCAAGTATTTTTTCTTTTGCACTTCCGTACCGAAACGGTCGATCGGCAGCATCACAAGAGAGGACTGCACGCTCATCATCGATCGATATCCCGAATCGATACGCTCGACCTCGCGCGCGATGAGTCCATAGCTGACGTAGTTGAGGCCGCCTCCGCCGTATTCCTCGGGGATGGTGGCGCCCAGCAATCCCAGATCGCCCATCTCCTTGAAAATGGCGGGGTCCGTATGCTCGCGGCGGAAGGCATCGACAATGCGGGGTGCGAGCCGGTCTTGCGCATAGTCGCGCGCGGCATCGCGAACCATCGTCTCTTCCGCCGACAACTGCTCATCGAGCAGCAACGGATCGTCCCAGTGGAAGCTAGCACCCGCCATATTTACCAGCCTTTAAGCCCTCGAAGAGCGCCAAGCATCGCACAATCTCAAGAGCCGGTGTGCCTTTCGCCTTTGCGAATCAGGACATTTTCAATACGACTGTCCGGAACCAACCACATCAGCGCCACCAAGGCGTACAAGCCCTGCGCCAGCCGCGGCGAACGGAATGCGGCGGCGACGCCCAACAAGTATAGAACGGGCGATATCTTTCCCTTCCAATCCACTCCCACGGCCTTTTTTAGAAGCGAGTGCGGGCTTTGAGCGGCTATGATGAGTTGCTGCAGGACCCAATATGCAATGGCGGCCATCAGCAGCACGAGCCCATAGAGCACCGATGGTGCCGTGGCGGAGGGATTCTCCCCGATCCAATTAGTGGTGAGGGGGAATAACGAGAGCCAGAACAAGAGATGCAGATTGGCCCACAGGATCCGCCCGGTGACCGCCTCGCAGGTGTGAAGCATGTGATGGTGATTGTTCCAATAGATGCCGACGTAAATGAAGCTCAACACGTAGCCCAAAAAATTCGGCGCCAATGGCAGAAGCGCATCCGCGGTTTCGCCGTGCGGAACCCTAAGCTCCAACACCATGATGGTGATGATGATGGCAATGACGCCGTCGCTGAAAGCCTCGAGTCTGCTTTTGCTCATTCTTCGGTTCCGTTAAGCTCGCCGCCAAACTGCAAGCATAGGGTGAATTCAGTGAGAAGATGGACTTTGATTTTGAGTTTCGCGGCTGCAGCGCCCGCGTGGGCGTCTTCGGAACCGACCCTTCCACCTCCCGCAGATCTGGGCCTCGCGCGTGAAATGCTGCAGAGCTTGGTCGAGATCAATACCACTCACTCGCACGGCTCAACCGAAGCCGCGAAGGCCATTCAGGGCTGGCTGCTGAGTGCCGGCTTTCCTGCGGGCGATGTAGTGCTTCTGGCGCCCGCCGATCACCCGACCAAGGGCAACGTCGTAGTTCGCTACCGCGGCAAACGCTCGGGGGAACCCGTGCTGTTCTTGGGCCACCTCGACGTAGTGGAAGCCAGACCCGAGGATTGGTCGGTCGATCCATTCAAATTGACTCAAAAGGACGGATGGTTCTACGGCCGCGGTACGATCGACATGAAGGACGGCGACGCCGCTCTGGTCGAATCGTTGATCCGGTTGAAGCGGGAGAAATTCGTTCCGGACCGAGATCTCATCGTGGCATTCACCGCGGACGAAGAAGCCGGCGGCGATGCGAATGGTCCCGCGTTTCTTCTCAGAGAACATCGCGACTTGATCAACGCCGCTGTCGTCATCAATCTCGACGGCGGCGGCGGCAGTACGAAGAATGGCGAGCGGCAATTTTTTGAATTGGGAACCAGCGAGAAAACCTATGTGACTTTCACGCTCGAGACCACAAGCCCCGGCGGACACGGCTCGCTTCCCGGCCCGGAGAACGCGATTTATACGCTCGCAGCAGGCCTCGTGCGCATCGAAGCGTTCAAGTTTCCCGTGTCGCTCACGACGACCACGCGGCGAAGTTTCGACAAGCTGGGTGCGCTAGAAACAGGATCATTATCGGCGGACATGCACGCAGTGGCGCAGTCGCCGCCCGATCTGGCCGCGGCGGAGCGCCTCAGTCAAAACGTGCGCCTCAACGCGCAGCTTCGCACCACCTGCGTGGCAACGCTGATTTCCGGCGGCCACGCGGAGAATGCCCTGCCGCAACGCGCCAAAGCGACCATCCAGTGCCGGATGTTGCCGGGTGATTCGGCAGATAATGTGCAGAACCTCCTCGTCGCAGCGCTCGCCGATCCCGCCATCCGCGTCATCCTCGATGAGCCGCCGATCGTGAGCCCCGAGTCGCCGCCCACGCCGCAAATCATGAAAAAAGCGGCTCTTCTGGTTCATTCGATGTGGCCCAATGTGCCGGTCATTCCCACCATGGCGACCGGCTTCAGCGATGACCGGCGAACCCGCAATGCGGGCATGCCGAGCTACGACATCAACGGCGTATGGGTGGATGTCGACGAAAATCGCGCCCATGGGCGCGACGAGCGGATCGGCATTCAAGCCTTCGACGGAAGCGTCGAGTTTACTTACCGTCTTATCAAAACCATGAGCAGCTCAAAACCATGACGAAATAACCGCTGCGGAGCTTCCTTAGGCCCGCATCCGGTAAGGCGATCAGTGGGAAGTGCGGGGTCCGAGCGCGCTCCACCGGCGCGGCCAGCGCAGGGGATTCAAGTCGCCTGCGTTCAATTCGTCGCTGCTGTAGCTGATAATCTTCTTTCCCGCTACATCGAACACATCGATGCGCCAGTGCGGTTCGCTTGCGAGCAGATCGGAGGCCACGACGAGAAGTTGATCCGGGTCGCGGTAAGGCCCTTCGGCGATGCTTTTGCCCGCGCCGATATACCAATACCCATCGGCGCTCCCGTGCACCGCCAAGACTGTTTCGCGTTTCTCGGTCATGGCCGCGAGTATTCCGTCGTTGAAGTTGACAATATGTAGGCGAAACTCCCAAAACCCTGTCGGCACCCCCATTTCACTCAACGGACCTTGAATCGGCGGCGATTTGCGTCGATGTCGAAGGAACCGGCGGCTACTTTTCGCATCCACCGGGCGGTCTGCAAAACGCCGCCGAACGCGAAGAAATGCGGCGCAACGATTTGCGCCGACACGGGCGTCGCCAAGAGGGTCAAGAGGTGGCGATCGGGACTGGTGAGCAAATCCGAAGCCTGGGCCGCCGCGCTGAGGTTGCCCATCAGGGCGCGCATCGATGTGCCGATGCCGCACTGTACTGCGAAGTGCACCAACTTCGCGAGCGGCGCGGGACCTGCAATGCCGATGCGCACGGGCATTTCGATCCCTCGGCGCACCAATTCGCTTTCCCACGAACGAAAGGCGCCGCCGTCAAGCCCGAACTGGGTGACAATGTTCAGGCTGAACGGCCCGCGTGCAGAGATTGCCTGCTTGGCCTCGAGCGCTTTCCAAAGCAAGCTGCAGGCGACCGCATTGTGCCCTTCGGGGTGGCCCGCGACCCCGATCCGGGTAATTCCGGATTCCTCGAGGACGCCCGATGCGAACACATCCAACGTGCTGCGAAATTCGCCGATTGGCTGCGGCGCATCGCCCGCGATGAGCAAGATGTGCCCGACGCCTCCGGCATGCAGCTCCGCGAGCGCTGCGCGAAGGAGTCCCGAATTGGGGATGCGCCGGGCGGCAATGTGCGGCCTGGCCTGAAATCCGGCAAGTTGCACTGCAAGTGCAGTCTGGATGACCTGACTGAAGCCGGCTTTCGGCGTATGCGCCACGTAAACGGCGGTGCCGGCCGGAAGTATGGCTTTGAGTTCGGGAAGACGGCTCTGCTCCGAGGGGGTAATTTCGGTCGAAGCCTCGCGCATGAACGAAGCAATGCGATCCTCCAGCCCATCCGTCATTGACGCCCCGCTTCGCGACTTTGATTGCCCCGGTATTATAGACTGCATGTTTGGCCAGCCCGGAGTGTCGACATTTCTGTGAGCGCAATCGTGTCCCCCGATGAGCCCGGATACCAAAGCGGCTTCGGCAATGAGTTCGCCACCGAGGCACTCCCCGGAGCGTTGCCCTTGGGCCGCAATTCGCCGCAGCAATGTCCCTACGGGTTATACGCGGAACAATTTTCGGGCACCGCGTTCACGGCGCCGCGGCATGCGAACCGCCGTTCATGGTTGTACCGCATCCGCCCCTCGGTGATGCACCGGCCGTTTCAGCGATTCGAACATCCGCGGTTTGACGAGCCGCCGAACGAGGGACCGATGTCGCCGAATCAACTGCGTTGGGACCCATTGCCGCTCCCCGCCGCACCGGCCGACTTCGTCGATGGCCTCGTGCCGGTCGCCGGAAACGGATCGCCGGATACCCACACGGGATGTGCGATCTATTTGTATGCCGCCAACCGGCCGATGCGGCGATTTTTTTACGATGCCGACGGCGAAATGCTCATCGTGCCGCAGCTTGGCGCGCTCACCCTCGATACCGAACTCGGGCGGCTGCGTGTCGAACCGCAGGAAATTGCCGTCATCCCGCGCGGGCTGAGGTTTCGCGTCGATCTAATCTCGGACGCCGCGCGCGGTTACATTTGCGAGAATTTTGGCGCGCCTTTCAGGCTTCCCGATCTGGGACCCATCGGCTCGAACGGGCTCGCCAACCCGCGGGATTTCTTGACGCCTCTCGCTCGATACGAAGATCTCGATGTAGGATGCGAGTTGGTAGGTAAATTTTTGGGCCGGCTTTGGATCTCGGACTTGGACCACTCGCCGCTAGATGTCGTCGCCTGGCATGGAAACTATGCACCCTACAAGTACGACTTGCGGCGATTCAATGCCATGGGCTCGATTTCGTACGACCATCCCGACCCATCAATTTTTTTGGTCCTGCATTCGCCGAGCGAAACGGCGGGCACTAGCAACATCGATTTCGTTGTTTTTCCGCCCCGCTGGCTGACCATGGAGAACACCTTCCGGCCGCCGTGGTTTCATCGCAATGTGGCGAATGAATTCATGGGCTTGATATCGGGGGTGTACGACGCCAAGAGTACCGGCTTCGTACCGGGCGGCGCGTCCTTGCATAGCTGCATGACCGGCCACGGCCCGGATGCGGCGACTGTCGAGAAGGCCATCGCCGCCGATACCTCGGTGCCGGCGCATATCACCGACACGATGGCGTTCATGTTCGAGAGTCGGCTGGCGCTCAAACCGACGCGCGGTGCGCTGCAGGGAATGCCGCCCCTGCAGCAAGACTACATGTCTCATTGGCTGGATCTCAAAAAGCGCTTCGATCCGGCTCGCCCGTGACTGCTCCCACCGAAATAGACGAGACGCACGATCCGCAGGCGCGCAGCTGGTTGGATTCGGCCAACCGGCGCGGCTGGGATTTCCCGATCCAAAATTTGCCCTTCGCAGTGTTTCGCCGTGCGAATTCCTCGGAAGAATTTCGCGGCGGCGTGGCGATCGGAGATCAGATCGTCGATCTCGCCGCCGTGGCCGAGCGGGGATTGTTCGATGGGCAGGCCGGCGAAGGGGTTCGTGCCGGGGCGAAATCCACTCTCAACGCATTGATGGAACTCGGGCAGGAGATGTCGACCGCAGTGCGCCGCGCACTCTTCGAAGGCCTCGTTGAGGGGGCGAACCTGCAAGCAGGCCTGCAGAGCTGTCTGGTTCCACAAAGCCACGCGCAATATTCATTGCCGGCGCAAATCGGCGACTACACCGATTTCTATACCTCGATTTATCACGCAACCGCTGTCGGGCGAATGCTGCGGCCCGACAACCCCCTGCTTCCCAACTACCGATGGGTTCCTATCGGATACCACGGCCGCAGCTCGTCGATCGGAGTCTCGGGTCAGGTCTTCCCCCGACCCCAGGGACAGCGCCTGACTGCCGGTGCAACGCAACCGGTCCTGGGTCCCAGTAAGCGGCTCGACTATGAACTCGAACTCGGAATCTTCATCGGCCGCGGCAACAGGCGGGGCACGCCGATTCCGCTCCAGGACGCCGAATCCCATGTCTTTGGAATGTGCTTGCTCAACGACTGGTCGGCGCGCGATCTGCAAGCCTGGGAATACCAACCGCTCGGTCCCTTCTTGGCGAAGAATTTCGCGACCACGATCTCGCCTTGGCTCGTCACGCTGCAGGCGCTGGCGCCGTTTCGCGTGCCTTTCGTGCGACCCGAAGGCGCGCCGCCCCCCCTTCCGTATCTGGATTCCTCGGCAAACCGCAATGGCGGCGCGATCGATGTCCGCCTCGACGTGCTGATTCAAAGTGCGGCCATGCGCGAACGCCAGGAGCAGCCGCACCGCCTCTCTTCGACTACGTATCGACACGCCTACTGGACGCCTTCGCAACTCGTCGCGCACCACACGATCAACGGCTGCGATTTGCGCCCGGGCGATCTGCTCGGAACCGGAACCTTGTCGGGGCCTACCCCCGGCGAGGCTGGTTCGCTATTGGAACTCAGCGCAGGCGGCACCCGGGAGCTTAAAATCAGCCCGCACGAGACTCGCACCTTTCTCGAGGATGGCGACAGCGTCATTTTTCGCGCTTGGTGCGAAAAGCCGGGTGCGGTGCGGATCGGCTTCGGCGAGGTGCAAGGCCACATACTCCCGCCGCTCGAGCTGGCAGGAAATACGATCTGACAAGACTATCAGCGTATTTCCTACACGCGAAAACGTAGCTTCGTAGGACAATTAGGGGGGTACCCGATGCGACGATGAGCCACGGAGCAGACCATGACAATCCCCCTCATTGCCTTCGCAGTGTTGGCATTGGTTTCGGCGCTCGCGTGGGGCCTCCTTTGCGTGCTGGCGGACCTTCGGGAGGGAGGTGTCCACGAGCCTCCGATCTTTCGCGATCCTGGCCCGATTTTTCACGACCAAGTCGCCGACTACAGCGAGGTCAAATCTCAATTTGCCTGGCAATCTCGATCACATTCTCGGGCGCCAGATTGAACCGATCGACCACTTTCACTGAATTGCGGTAAAGAAACGCGAACAGTTCCAAGCGCCACCTGCCCATCCTCGCGCTTCTTTGTTTATGGACGATGAGATCCCGTGTGCCCACGAACGTCGCATTGTCGAAATCGACGGCGTGATCGAGTCCGCGGGCATCGCGAAGAGCTCGCCGCAAATCCGGGATTTCGAAAAACCCGAAACGGGCGACAAGATGCCGAAGTCCCTCGCCGATATTGTCGACCACCGCGCAGTTGGGACCGTTGATTCGCGGCGTGTTCTCGAATTCCACGCCGAGCGCGATCGCGTTTTTCGGCAGAACTCCGAAGAAATGTACATGCGCGATGATGAGACCGGATACCTTCTGCCTGCTTCTCGTCAAGAATACGGTAGTTCCGTCAACGCGAGGGATCGCGCCGCGCTTGAGATCCGACAAAAACCGCTCTGCGGCCTCGGGCGGCTGCACCAGCGCTGCGCGCACGGCGTCGACGCCGCTCCGCCACGTGACCATGATCACGAACAGGATTGCGGCGAAGCTCAGGGGCAGCCAACCGCCTTCCGCTATCTTCAGAAGATTCGCAAGAAAGAAGCTTCCATCCACGATGACGAAGACGGCGGCGACGGCGATCGCGACCGGTGTGGGCCAACGCCACACATCGCGCATGGCCCGGTATAAGAGGACGGTAGTCAGCAGCATGGTGGTGGATACCGCCGTACCGTAGGCGCCGGCAAGCCGATCCGAGCTCCCGAATGCCACCGTGGTCGCGACCGTCGCTATCATGAGCAGCCAATTGACCACGGGCACGTAGATCTGTCCGTAGACGCGATCCGATGTCTGGCGGATCGCGACGCCCGGCAGCCAGCCGAGTTGCATGGCTTGGCGCGTCATGGAAAATGAGCCCGTAATGATGGCCTGGCTGGCAATGATGGTGGCCAAGGTTGCGAGCAGTACGAGCGGATAGATCGACCAAGCGGGCGCAATTTGAAAGAAGGGATTACCGGCGACGGTTCCCTTGTCGATCAAGAATGCGGTCTGCCCGGCGTAGCTGAGAAGCAACGATGGCAGCACGATGCCGTACCAGGAACACCGTATTGGACCCTTGCCGAAGTGACCCATGTCGGCGTACAGCGCTTCGCCGCCCGTGATGGACAGAAACACGCCGCCCAGCACCAGTAATCCGGCGCCACCTGAGTGCGCCATGAACCGGATCGCGTACCACGGATCCAGCGCCGCGATCACCCCGGGGTGGTGCGCAATCGACCCGATGCCCAATGTCGCGATTACGATGAACCAGAGCATCATGACCGGCCCGAACGCGCGGCCTATCTTCTCGGTTCCAAAGCGCTGCGCAAAGAATAGGCATAGAAGAATCACCACCGCCATCGGCATGACAAAGGGTTTGAACGTGTCTGTAACCACGTTGACGCCTTCGAGCGCACTCAAGACCGAAATTGCCGGCGTGATGACGCCGTCGCCATAAATCAGCGCAGCACCCAGCAATCCCATGCCCGTAAAGACCGTGACTCCCGGCATAAAGCCGTTCGCGCCGATGAGCGACATCAAAGCCAGAATTCCGCCTTCCCCCTTGTTGTCCGCTCGCATCACGAAGAGGCAGTACTTGATCGAGATCGTGACGATCAAGGTCCACACGATCATCGACAGAACGCCGAGCGCGCTCTGCGCGGTGAATTGTCCACCGGTCGCCTGCACCACGGTTTGCAGGGTGTACAACGGACTGGTGCCAAGATCGCCGAAGACGACGCCCAACGCGCTCAACACGGCCCACCGCCCGGGCCGTCCCGAACGGGCTCCCGCGGGGCTCGGTTCGCGCTTCGATGAATGAGTTCTCATAACACCGTCATTTTGCTGATCTGCACAATGACGGTACCAGGAAAGCAAAGCTGTAATCGCACGAATCGGCTAGGCGTAAGCAATCTCCCACGCCCGAATCCGAGTTCAGCGTCCCCGCACTACGCTTCCCGGCTGTTAGACTTTGGGAGTTAGTTTCTCGGTAGCTCTTTACGAGAGGGGGACTCAAAATGCGTAGCCCTGTAAAAGCTGCATTGATCTTGAGCTGCGTAGCTCTGCTGCTGGCAGGCAGCGCGCTCGGTGGCGCAGGCATCGCGGCCAAGATTGCCAACGACAGTACTGACGATATCCTGGTCACTGTTTACGATCGCAGCATGAGCGTTCAACAGATTGTTCTCACCAACGAGCGCGTCAACGGCTTCGCATCCGTGCCGATTACTTTGGTGGGGGACGGTACCGGCAAGGCCCAGGTATCATGGACTGCCACCAGTATTGATTCAGTAAAGGGCAGATGCGGTCACGGAGATGCCGTGTTGAGCAATGGCGGCACGGTCAATGTGCACGCAGATTCGAGCTGCAGCGGCGTTTAGCGGCCTGGCGGCGTAGGAATCGTGCGGGACGCAGGCTCGGCGGTGGGTGCGGGCGCCCCTTCACGTGCGGCCCCTTCGCGGCCAGGGGCTTCAGACGCCGGCAAATTCGGATCGTCGGCTTGCAGCGCTACCGTCGCGATAACGCCGTCTGCTTTCTGCAGCACTTCGCGTGCATAGTCCCAATGGATTGCGACCGTGGTATCCCCAACGGCGGTACGCAGCATTTCGGCGAACTGATCGATATCGGGTTCAAAGCTCTGCCCTTGCGCATCGACGGGCGGGTGCGCCTCGAGCAACAGCTCGCCATCGACCCACGCAACCTTGACCGGTACGTTGATGAGACGCACGGGAGTGCCCACCGGTATGAGAGGAAACAGAGCGGCCACATCGTCCGGATACATGCGGATGCAGCCATGCGTGACCGCAAGCCCGACGGCAATGGGATTGTTCGTTCCGTGGATCAAGTACGTGCCGTTCCCCGCTGCCAAACGCATGGCGAATAATCCGAGGGGATTGTCAGGGCCCGACGGTACGCTCGCGGGAAGCGGGTCGCCCGCCTCCGCGTGCTCCTTGCGGACGGATTCCGGCGGATACCAAACCGGATTTTTTTGTTTCCCGATCACATGAGTGAGCCCTAGAGGCGTGCGCCAGTCCATCTTGCCGATGCTGACCGGGTAAGTGATGACTTCGATGGGGCCGCCGCGCTTGGGCTTTGGATAATAGTAAAGCCGGTGCTCGGGAAGATTGACGACGATTCCCTCGCGCGGCCCGGGCGGGAGAATATGCCGGTCCGGAACGATGAGAGTTTTGTCGGCGCCGGGCAGCCAGGGATCGACGCCCGGGTTGACGCGGATCAATTCTTCGGACCCCAAGCTGAATTTTCGCGCGAGGTCATAGAGCGTGTCCTCATAAACCGTCACGACAGTCTTGTCTTGGCCGACCACCGGAGCGTCGCGGTTCGCAAGAGCGTAGGTCGTGGCCCGCGCGGGCCCCGCGCTCGCAAGCGCAACGACGGCGGCTAATGCCGCGGCGGCGGCGCCAAACCAATCACGTCGCGACGATATTCCTTCATTTACGCTGACTTTCACGCGCCTAGGTTAGCACGCGCGGTCGCAAACGAAAAAAGCTGCATCGCTCACGGGGCCGCGCTTCGAATCAGGTCGACCTGCGCCGCGGCAATTTCGCCTCGATTCAGGGCGCCGGATACGCCGCCTTGTCCGCCCGTATAGCGCGCAAAATGGCTCAGGTAAGACATGTTGAATCCATCGCCGATACTAAGCTCGCACCCAGCGCCGCTGCTCGCCTTGAAAAAAAACCCCGTGGAGAATCCCCACGAATTCAGCTCGCCCAAGTGCGGCATCGCTACGCTTCCCACTTGCCCCGCTTCGCTGCCGCAGCGCGCCGTCACGGTTTTGACGGCAGCGGTAATTCCCGTATTGATCGGACCATGAGTATTCGCATACTTGAGTGTCAAGCGATACCAGCCCGCAACGCGGGGTGCAAAATTGAAACGCAGTTGCTGCGTGGGCCTACCCCAGTCCACAAAGCGGGCCACACCGTCGATGACGCCAAAGACAGCGCCGTCATTCGGCGCGAGCCCCTTGTCGGGTGTGAATATTGCAGTCGAATCTGCGTCGGATATGCATGTTTCACGGCTCGTCAGGGAAGTGAGGCCCGTATCATCGAAGCGTTGCGTCAGCGCGTAACACGCCAGGTCGCGATTGCTGATCGCGCGGTCCACAAACCGCTCGCCCGTCGCCTTCGCAGTCAGTAGCCGGCCATTCCTGTAAATCTGCACGCTGGCTCCCGAAAGCGTGGCCGGCCACGACACGACCACGCCGGTGTTTTCTCGTTTCACATCCGGTTCAGGGGGCGAGGCCGGGGCAAACAGGGCACGCCGCTGCATTGCCGTGATCTTGCCGGAATCGCCGAAAGGAATTCTGGCGACACTCTGCGCTGATCCGCCCACTGCCCGCATCGTCACGCGCAAGTCGTTGCGACCCGGCCGCAGACGTCGAAGGCTGAACGCCGACGCACGCAATTTTCGTCCATTGAGCGACATCGACTGCGACTCGAGCCAGCCGTTGGACGGCCATGCCTTCGGCAGCTCCAATGCGACGTTTAACAACGTGCCGCCCACGCGCACGTCGTGGAGCACGAGCGGTCGCTGACTCGCGAATAGCTTATGTGCGAGCCGGCTCGGCAACCACGGATCGATCGATAGTTGCCCTGAGTGGATCTCGAGCCCCCAGAACGTGTTCTGCACCATCCCGAGATATCCCGCTACCGACCAGAGTTGCCGAGCGGAATCGATGACGGGCCCCGATAGCATCCCATCCTCGAATCGGACCTGTTGGCTCAGGAACTCGAAGTTCTCCATATTCGATAGTGACAACGCCGCCCCACGCATCAATGACTCCGCCAACTCCTCGGCCAATTCTGCGTGCTTCGCAATCTTCGCAGCCCGCAGCGCGTAGGCAGTCACGAACGGCCAAATGGCACGATTGTGGTAGATGGCAACGTCCGCCTGTTCAGGCCACACCACCGGCGGTCCGGCCGCGCTGATCGGGTAATGCTCCAAGATGGAGTGGGCTTGCTTCTCGTCCGCAATGCCGTTGACGATTGCGAGCGACAACCCCAACAAATCATATGAGCTTGACGGCACGGAGTTTGGTTCGGCGCTCAGATAGCTCGCGTAAAAGCCCGTCTCGGCCTGCCAGAAACGCGCATTGATCACCCGCTGCAAGCCGACCGCCCATCCGGAATAGCGCGCCGCGAGAGCTTCTTCGCCTGCCGCTCGCGCAAGTTGCGCGGTTCTGCGAAGCGCGATGACGTGCAACACATTGGTGGAAAAGGCGTAGCCCGACGCGATCGACGCGACGTCGTTGCGTGTCCATATGGGGTAATTCTGTTCTCGCCAATCGAGGAATGACGTCTCGCCGCGATATAGCCCTGCGTAAGCATCGAATACGAAGCGGCGATCCTGCTCCACGGTATCGCGAGCTATGCCGTAGAGTTTTGCAGCGGCGTGCGGCCGATCAGCCTTGGCCAAATACTCGAGCACGTCGCTCGCAGCCATGATCCACACGACTCGATCGCTGCTGACGGGCCAGCTACCTCCGCTTCCCGTGTCCTGCGCCACCACGGTCACCGGTTTGAGCTGCCCGCCCAAAGCATCGGCACGGATTCCCGACGTTTTGAAAAGCAACGAGTTCAGAGCCCGCTTCGGATCGACGCTTGCCAGGCCAAGATCGACCGCATAGGAAATGTCGCGGGTCCAAACGTAGGGCCACTTCTCGCCCGTCTCGAAGCAAACACAGTCGATGGCGTGGCCGTCGTTGAACGAGGCATCGCGAATATGCGACACGCGATTGAGCTCTGCATCGGCTATGCCCATAGCGAACAAACCGTCGAACAGCGTATTGCCGCTGCGCAGGTACGGAGTTCCGATTGATTCAGACACCAATCGATCGGCATGCCCGCTGTCGGAGTGCTTGAAGAAGTGGTAGGCACGACGCATACCGCCGCGCGCGGTGCTCTGTACCGAAACTGCTTGATCGCGCCAGCGAAGATCGCTGCCGTGCCCGCCGCTGAGCGCGGCTGCGAATCCTCGATGACATGGGTTAGCGGCCGCCAGAACGGCTGCTCCGCAAGCGGCGAGTGCCTTATGGAGGCTCAAAAGCGGCATGGGGCGATCAGACCAGAGAGCAGCGGAAATATCCACTCATCGCCCGGCGGCAGCGCCTCGAGATGCATCTGCGAAATCGGTTATTTCCCCAATTCAATCCATTCCGCAATTTTTTGTGCCAGTCTATTGAAGTTGTATGTTTTGCCATGGAGGCTGCAGGCGTATTTATCGCGCTCTGGGGGACAATGACGTGCGCCGGGTATTTTTGAGGTGGCTTGCTCTGATGCGCCGGGCCGTGGCCACGGTGCACGACCCTCTGCCCATTGTTGCTTCAGGCAGGATCGAGAGACTGAGCAATTTTCCGTCGGAGTTCGTCGACGCTCGCAACATCGACGTGTGGCTGCCGGATGGCTACTCGCCTGCCGGGCGATACCGCGTCATCTACATGCACGACGGACAGACGTTGTTCAGGGAGCAAAAGAGCGGCAGTGCCCAATCCTGGCGCGTCGCCGACACCGCGGCAGCATTGATACGACAGGGAAAGCTGGAGGATCTGATCGTTGTGGGCATCTGGAACAACGGCAGATATCGAGACAGCGAGTATTTCCCCCAGAAGGCGTTGGCGTTGCTACCCTGCGAAAGCCGCACCGCATTCGTCGACAAAAAGCTGGCCCGACAGCCGCGCGCCGACCGCTACCTGCGCTTCATCGTCGAGGAATTGAAGCCCGCCATCGACAGCAAGTTTGCCACCCGCCCCGACCGGGACGAGACGGCCATTATGGGCTCCAGCATGGGGGCGATGATTTCCCTGTACGCCATCAGCGAATATCCGCAAGTGTTCGGCGCCGCCGCTTGCCTTTCGACGCATTGGCTGGGCCTCGAGAACGATGCGAGCATTCCCCTCGCCACATTCGAATATCTTCGGAACCATATCCCCGATCCCGCTGGCCACCGGATCTACATGGATCACGGCACGGTGGGGCTGGATGCCTCCTATGCCGTGCATCAGCAACTCTTCGACCTGATGATGACCGACAAAGGCTACGGCGATCGGAATTACGTGAGCCGCGTATTCCCCGGTGCCGGTCACGACGAGAGCGCCTGGGCCGATCGCCTGGAGATCCCCTTGAGATTCGTGGCAACCGGCTGAGCGCAGCGGTCGCTCACGTCCGACGCGCGGCAAGCCCTCCCTGATGCTGCCGCTGGGCGCGTCCGTTCCCGTTCTCTGACCGTGCCGGCGCCGCGAGTTGCTGCGACGGTATCGGATTGCGCAGCGGAATCACCGTCTCCAGCACGACCGACGTACTCGAATCCGCAAACGTCGACAGCCGCTGCAAGGTTTCTGCGAGTTCCTCTACCGAGCGCGCCACCACTCGCGCGATCATGCAGTCATCACCCGTAACGCTGTGCATCTCGATCACTTGCGGCATGGCACGTGCCGTTTCGGTGAGCCCGCGCTTGTGGGATGGCGTTGCTCGCAATCGCACAAAGGCGCTGACATTGAAAGCCAGGCGTGCATGATCCACACATAGCATCGCGCCGCGCACGATGCCGCGACCCTCCAAACGGCGAACGCGGTCGGCAACGGTCGGCTGCGAAATGCCGAACTCGCGTGCCATGTCAGCGTATGGCCGGCGCGCGTCAGCGTTTAGAGTCCGTTATGATGCGAAGACTCGGTTGGCGCCCAATATGCATCGCCGCCAATATTTATTCATAAGGGTTCCGTGCCATGTTGCAAACCACGCGCCAGCAAGCCAGCCCAAGGCCGTCTTGGTTGCTTATCGCCGGTTGCCTGTCGGCGGTTTACATCATTTGGGGCACCACCTACTACGCCATCAAGGTTGGTATCGAGGGCGCGGCGCCCTTCTTCCTCGTCGGGACTCGCTTCTTGCTGGCCGGAGGAATATTGGTTGCCTGGCAAGCGCTGCGCGGCCGGCCCATGCCCACGGCGAAACAGTGGCGAGGCGCCGCCCTGCTGGGGTTTCTGCTGCTCGTTGTCGGCAACGGTGGCGTGGCCGTGGCTGAACGTTGGGTCAGCTCTGGAGCCACCGTGGCCCTCATTAGCGTGATGCCGCTCGCCACAGCGCTGTGGTCAGGGGCCTTCGGCCGGTGGCCGCGGCGCATGGAATGGGGCGCGATCGCTCTCGGCGGCCTCGGCGCCGCAGTGATGCTGATGGGCCGCGACCTTCAGGGGAGCGTCGCCGGCACGCTTGTCATTCTGCTCGGCACAACGTGCTGGTCGCTCGGTACTGTCTTGGCTCGGCGCATCGACATTCCGCACGGACCGACAGGTTTTGGAGCCGAAATGCTTGCCGCAGGCGTGTTGGCACTTGTGATGAGCGCATTGCTTGGGGAACACTGGGCGCTGCCGCACACACCGCGAGTCTGGTGGGCGTGGATCTATCTCGTTGTGTTCGGCTCCTTGATCGCTTTCTCGGCCTACCGTTTCGTCGTCGAGCGCGTATCACCGACGCTTGCTTCGACCTATGCCTATGTCAACCCGCCCGTCGCTCTATTCGTCGGCTGGCGGCTCGGCGACGAGTCATTCTCTTCGAACACTTTGCTTGGCCTGCCGATCGTGCTGAGCGCCGTCGCATTGCATGCCTGGGTACAAGCGCGCGAGCGGAGCGACCCGCCGCAAATTCCAGTCCGAGTACCGATGATTCAAGCGGATGCCGTGCGGCAGAACCCGTGATAAGTCGCGCCATGCGCGCCGGGGCTCATAGTTTTTGCACGATGACCCGGCCCTGCGGGTCCACATAGATGTGATAGCGATTACCGTCTTTGCAGGAAGCCGTGTAGTCGCTGTCGCCGTTGCGCTTGGTTTCGGCCAACTGATCGCAGGGTTTCCCCTGAAGCGCGATCGTTGCCTTGAGATCTTTGCCGAGCGATGGGGCGTCGGCAGCGAGCGAGAAAGTGCCGCACAACATGGCGGCTGACGTCGACACGAGAGCGGAAACGCGCGGTAGCATGATGTCTTCTCCGTTAGATTTTTGAGAACTTTTCGGGGTCCGCGAGAATGCTCCAGATGGCCTCCCGAGACGACGCCACGGCTGCCGCGAGCTGCGGGTCGCCGTTTTGCAGGAGACTAAGCACCTTGAGCAGCAATTGGTCGTAACGCTGCCGCAGTTCGGCGGGCGGATGCTTGTTCGGGCCCTGATACAAGGCGCGAAACTCGCCGAGCAAATCATCGACTTGATTTTTTAGCGATAATTTCGTGAACACGCCGATCGCATGCGTGTCCCGAAGCCGTTGCTCCAAGTCGGCCAAGTTGAGCGTCTGCGCCGGAGGCTTGACGGAAGTCGGCGTCGGTATGCTCGGCGAACGAGGCGCCGGCGCCGGCGCTGCCGTCTGTTTGGCCGGGCGCGTATCGCCGGACGATTTCGCTTTGGCGGAACTCCCGGCGGGTGCAATCTCTGACGGCGGCGAAGTTGCAGCCGGAGCCGGAGTTTTTTCTGACGACTTTTGAGCGGGGCCTATGTCGACGGCTGGATCAGCCCCACTCTGGGGGGAGGGCTCCGGTAGCGTCGCCGCCGAAGCCCGCGATGGCGGCGATGCGGAAGCGCCGGGCGCCGTCGCTGGACGCGGCGGTGTCGCTTTCATCGAAGCGCAGCCCGCGACCGCAAGCAGCGCGATTAATCCGGCAATCTTCGGTGGTTGCATCGTTCGGCTCCTCGGTCCTCGTGATCCTACACCACGAACACGGTACGCGTACCGCCTCGCGGACGTGGCCATACTTAGGGCAGCCGCTCGAACGCGGTCTGGAAACGCAAGCCCGGCCGACCATCGCCAAGGTCGATCTTGGCATTGTGTAAATTAACGATTGCGGCCACCAACGCCAGGCCCAGACCGTTGCCGGGGGTCGATCGGCTGCTTGTAAGCCGGTAAAATCGGCGAAAGACCTTGTTGTGTTCACCCGGCGGAATTCCTGGACCATTGTCTTCGATCAAGGCGACCGCCGTGCTTGCTTCAACTGCCAGACCGATGCGAATCCGCGTGCCCGCCGGCGTATGCCGGATCGCGTTTTCAATGAGGTTGCTGAAAAGTTGCGTCAATAATTCAGCGTCGCCTCGAATGCGCACGTCCCTTTGAATGTCTTGCAGGAGCACGTGGTGTTCGTCCTCGGCGACGGGCCGGTACATCTCGTAGATCCTTTCCAAGAGTTCGGTCAGCGACAGAGGCGAAAATGCGGCGAGGCGCGATCCCGATTCGATTTGCGAAATGCGCAGCAGCGCGGCGAAAATGACGAGCAGGTGATCGGTATCCTCGATGGCTTGCGCAACGACCGCCGCATAGTCGTCGGCCGTCACCGACTTTTGACGCGCCTCTTCGAGCCGGTTGCGCAAATGAGTGAGCGGAGTGCGCAGATCGTGCGCCACATCGCTGGACACCTGCCGTAAATTGTCGAGCAGCGTCGAAATTCTGTCGAGCATGTTGTTGATCGCGATTGAGAGGCTGTCCAATTCATCGCCGCTGCCGCGCATCGGAATCCGATCATTGAATCTTCCCGCTATGATCGCCTGGCAAGTACGCGTGATCGCGTCGATCCGCCGCATGAACTGCACGCTGAAGAAAATTCCTGCGAGGCCGGCGATCACGATGGACACCCCCTCGATCCACGCAAAAGCCTTGAGAATTCGTACCCGGGTAGCGGCGATTTGGCCGGTGTCGCGGCCGACGAACAAATAAACGCCATCCGCGATATAAACGCCGCGCCCGAGCACGGTCACCCTGGACTCGTGCCTGCCGTGGCGAGGCGCAGGAAAACTAAACAGGCCAAGCTGAAAGCCGAGCGGCCGCAAATTCCCCGCAAGACGGCCGTTCGCCCTGTCCTCCAGGAGGATATATCCGCCCGGCAAATCCGCGCCCGCATAGTCCCCCGAACCGAGGCGCTGCTGCACGACTTCCACAGCCTCCGACAAACCCTTTTCGCGATAGCCGTTCTTGATGGTGCTGATGTCTGCATCGATCGCACCCACCAGCGCCGAGGTCTGGGTGTCGTTTACGATCCAGTACACCACGCCGAGCAAAGCCCAGGAAAGAATCAGGAACATCGTCGCGAATAACGCCGCCGATCGAAAACTCTCGGTTTTTAAAATCCTAATTCGGCGCAAGGAACTTGTATCCCGTGCCGCGAATCGTCTGAATCACGTCGAATTCGAAGCCATGGTTGAGCTTGGCGCGCAATCGACTGATATGGCTTTCGACGACGCTGGTTTGAGGATCGAAGTGGATGCCCCATACGTTTTCGAGCAACATCCGCCGCGTGAGCACGCGATCCGGGTTGCGCACGAAGTACTCCAGCAAGCGAAATTCTTGCGGCAACAGGTCGATGCTTTTGCCGGCACGCACGACGCTGCGCTTGAGCAAATCCAGCTCGATCGACCCCAAGGCCAGACGAACCGTCGACTCGTGGGCGCCGCCGGGCCTGCGAGAAAGCACTCGTACCCGCGCCAAGAGCTCCGCGAACGCGAACGGCTTGACGAGGTAGTCGTCTCCGCCCGCCTCGAGCCCCTGTACCCGATCGTCGATTCCGCTCATGGTCGTCAAGTAAATCACCGGCGTCGTTACCGCGCGTTGCCGCAATTTCCGCACGAAAGTCAGGCCATCCATCCGCGGCAACATGCGATCCAGGATGATCACCTGGTAGTCGGCCTCGCAGGCGCTGGAGAGCCCGCTCTCCCCGTCCGCGCAATGATCCACGCCGTAGCCGAGTTCGCGAAAATGAACGGCCATGGAACGCGCCAACTCAACGTCATCCTCCACCAGCAATATGTTCATGCAAGCAGGTTACGCCACCGGGGAAGGAAACGCATGGCGCCGGAGCGCGGCGGATTCTTACAAATATACAAAAATGTGCGGCGCCCACGCGTGCTAGATTCGTGCAAATAATACTGGGGACGGCATGGTTTTTGTTGGCACTTTAATACGTTGCGGTCTGGTCGGGTGCCTCTGCGTCGGCTGCGCATTGCAAGCCGCGAAGTCACCCGAACCGAAGCTACCCGCTGCGTTCGAGTGGGCGCCGGCCGGCGATTCGTCCCGCTGGCCGAGCAAAGACTGGTATCAAGGCTTCGCGAGCACCGAATTGGATGCATTGATTTCCGAAGCCACCGCCAATAACTTGGATCTTGCGACGGCTCGGGCGCGGGTAGCGCAAGCCGACGCCCGGGCGCGACAGGCGCACGCGGGCATCCTTCCCACTGTGGATGCCGCTGGCAACGCCAATTATCTGGCCGGCCATTCGGTCAACGGCACCGCCCATGAAACCGACTGGTCTGCGCTCCTCTCGGCGAGCTATGAAGTCGATTTCTGGGGCAAGAACCGCGCCACCGCAAATTCGGCACGATATTTGGCCGCCGCTTCGCGCGCGGACCGCGACACGGTGGCGCTGACGACATTGGCGGGGGTGGCAAACGGCTATTTTCAGGTGTTGTCGCTGCGCGAGCGCTTGGACGTAGCCCGTTCAAACGTGGACGCCGCTCGCGGCCTGATGGAGGTTGTCGAGTCGCGCTACAAAGTCGGAATGTCGAATCCCGTAGATCTCGCAACGCAGAAGGCGGCCCTGGCGACCGCAGAACTGACGGTTCCTGAACTTGAACAGTTGCACGTGGAAGCGGTGGCCGCACTGGCCGTCTTGCTGGGCCGTTCATCGGAAGGTTTCAAGGTCGAGGGAACGTCGCTCGAGTCGCTGCAGGAACCCAAGGTAGCTGCCGGCTTGCCGTCCGATTTGCTGAGACGCAGGCCCGACATTTTCACGGCGGAGTCGAACCTTGGTTCCGCGGCTGCGGACCTCGTGGCCGCGCGAGCCGCGCTTTTTCCGTCTTTTTCACTCACTGCTTCCGGGGGCCTGCAAAATCCGGCGCTCAATGCCGCAGTCATTTCATTGAGCGGCGCAGGTCCCACACTGAACTTGGGTGCGGCGCTCACCCAGCCGATATTCAACGGCGGCAAACTCCGCGCGGCGCGAGCGGAAGCGCAGGCCAAGCAGCAGGAGTCGGCAACGAACTACAGAGCGGCGATTGTTTCGGCGCTCGTCGACGTCGAGAACGCTTTATCCGCCATTCAGCATCTTGACGCCGCTCGTGATTTTCAAAACGAGAACGTGACGCAGAGTGAGCGCGCTTTCGAAGGCGCGAAGCTTCGCTACAAGCAGGGGGTCGGCGATTTTCTCTCGGTCCTGGAAGCGCAAAGAATCCTCTACACGGTACGCGACCAATTCATTCAGTACAGACTCGCGCGGCTGCAGGCCTTGGTCAGCCTCTGCAAGGCGTTGGGCGGCGGCTGGCAAGCGCCGGACGCCGTGGCGCAACCGCAGGGGGCGGCAATGCCTGCCGCGTCCAAGCCCCAATTTTGAGGCGCTTACTTGCTCACGGAACAAAAATCGATGCATAACACTATTCCGATAGCGCGATCGACTCGCGAAACCTGGTCCGGCCCGTGGGTGCGCCGTGGAGTGAGTGCCATGCTCGCGGCGGGGTGCCTACTCTTGGGTGCATGCCACAAGACTCCCCCGGCCGGCGGCGAAGCTGCGCCCGCTAAATCGCAACCGGCTACGAAGGCGGACACGGGTGACAAGGAAAGCGTTGCGGTCAAAGCGAACGCCTCAGGCAAGGAGAACGCCTCAGGCAAGGAGAACGCCTCAGGCAAAGAGAACGCCTCAGGCAAAGAGGAGGCAGCAGGCAAGGAAGACGCTGCGGACAAAGAGAAAGCGGAAGGCGTGACGTTGACCGCGGAGCAAGTCGCGAAACTGGGTGTCGTGACGCAAGCGGCGCAAACAATCGATTACTCGGAGGAAACAGCGGGCTTCGGCGTCGTGGTCAGTCACGAGACCATTGCCCAAGCGGCTGCGGAACTAGCCACCGCACAGGCCACCGAACGCTTGAGTCGCTCCACCCTGTCGCGCACCAAGAAGCTCGATGGGACGCCTGGTGCGATGTCGGCGGATGTCGAAGAGAACGCCGCGCAGAAGGCCGAAGTCGATGCCGCGGCACTGATCCTGACCCAGCAGCGCTTGTCCTCGACTTTGGGCATGAAGCCGCCATGGAAGAGCGGCGAGAAAGACGCGATTTTGAAGGAACTCGCCGATGGCAAGGTCAAGTTGGTGCGCGTGACGTTTCCGCTTGGCGCTTTGAGCGGCGGGACACCCGCCCGCTTGCGTTCGGCGCACATCGGCGCGAAGCCGGGCATGGGTTGGAAGATGAATGTGGTGTGGGACGCGCCGGCGGACGCCAGCGTTCCGGGGCGCAGTTTTTTTGCATTGCTCAAGGGCAGCGATGCGGGAGAAGGCGAACGGCTTCAAGTGTGGGCTCCGATCGGCGAGTCGACTTCGGGCCTAGTGATTCCTGCAGCGGCTGCGGTAATGAGCGAAGGCAAGTACTGGTGCTATGTAGAGAAAAAGCCCGGTACGTTTGAGCGAGTCGAGATCGATACGACTAAACCCACGCCGGACGGTTACGTCGTCACGGAGGGAGTGGCTGCCGGCGATAAGGTCGTGACCACCGCAGCCGGCCAACTGCTGGCAAAAGAATCCGCCTCGGGCGCGGAGCCGGATTAATCATGATGCGGGCACTGGTCACCCTGTGCGTGCGGCACTTCGGCGCTGTTACCGCGCTTAGTGTGTTTGCGCTCATCCTCGGCTGTTGGGGGGCGCTGCGTTCCCCGCTGGACGTCTTTCCGGAGTTCGTACCCTCCCAAGTCGACATTCAGACGGAAGCCCCGGGCTTCGCTCCTCAGCAAGTCGAAGAGCTGGTTACGAAACAGGTCGAGAATGCCGTCAATGGCGCGGCGGGACTTGCGACGTTGCGATCAGAGTCCATACCGGGCCTTTCGGTGGTAACGATCACGTTCGCGGACGGGGTCGACGTGCACATTGCACGACAGGGAATCTCGGAGCGCCTCTCCGAGCTAGGCAGCAGTCTGCCCGCAGGCGTCGGAACGCCGAAGCTCTCGCCGCTCGTCTCCAGCACCATGGACCTGCTCAAGATCGGTCTGTTGTCCGATAAGGTCGATGCGTACGAGTTGCGCGACACGGCCGATTGGATCATCAAGCCCCGATTGCTGGCCGTTCCCGGCGTAGCACACGTCATCGTGTTCGGCGGGAACGTGCGGCAGATCCAAATTCTCCCCGACATCCACAAGCTGGCAAGTTTCAACATCACCTTGACCGACGTGTCGGACGCGGCGCGCGCCGCGTTGCCGCTTCGCGGAGCGGGCTTCATCGACGTTCCCGCGCAGCGCATTCTCGTCAGATCTCCGACCCCCGCGCCCGATATCACCGCCGTCGGCAAGGCGGTCGTCGCAGTCCGCAACAGCACCCCCATCCTGGTGCGCGACGTTGCCGAGGTGAAAATCGCACCGGCGCTGCGTTCGGGGGACTCGCTCATCATGGGGAAACCCGGCGTCTTGTTATCGCTTGCCAGCCAATATGGAGCGAATACGTTGACCGCAACGCTGGCGGTCGAGAAAGCGCTTGCCGCCCTGGAGCCGGCGCTGAAGGCGAAAGGAATCACGCTTTACTCCAGCCTGCATCGTCCGGCGAACTTCATCGAACGAGCGCTCGGGAACTTGAAGGAATCGCTGGTCATAGCGGCTGTCCTCATACTGGCTGTTCTGTATCTATTTTTACGCGATTTTCGTGCGGCCCTGATCGCCTTTACCGCCATTCCGCTGTCCTTGCTGGCCGCCGTTGCCGTCCTCGACCGGATGGGCCTCACGCTCAACACCATGACTCTGGGAGGGTTTGCGGTCGCACTGGGCGTCCTGGTCGATGATGCGATCATCGGCATAGAAAACATTTTGAGGCGGCTCCGCGAAAACAAGCGTCTGCCGGACCCAAAACCGCGCCTTGAGGTGCTGCGCGAGGCCTCGCTCGAGGTACGCGGTCCCGTGATTTATGCCACGGCCGTCGTCATCGTCGTCTTCCTGCCCGAGCTGTTCACTTCCAGCGTGCAGGGACACTTTGTCGGCCCGTTGGCGTTGGCGTTCATCTTTGCGGTGTTGGCTTCCTTGTTGGTGGCGATGACGTCGACGCCGGCACTGTGCGCTCTTTTCCTGCGCGACCATGACGCGCGGCCCGAAGCCGCATGGCTGCGGCGTCTCAAGGCATTGCAGGACGCAGCCGTACATCGCGTAGGGGCACATTTCAAGGTTATCGCCACGATTCTGCTGATCATGATCGGCGCGGCATTGGCCGCCCTCCCCTTCGTTGGCGGTACTTTCATGCCGGATTTCCGCGAAGGCCATTTCGTGATGCAGGTTTCAAGCTCCATCACCGGTACGTCGCTCGATGAAATGCTGGAGGTCGGCAAGCGGATCAGCGCGGAAGTGCTGGCGCTTCCCTATGTCCAGACGATCGAGCAGCAGATAGGACGCGCTGAACTCAGCGAGGATACGTGGGGTCCGCACCGAAGCGAATTTCATGTCGAGCTCAAGGCAGACGCGTCGGTGGATCAGAATGCGGCGCAAGAAAAGTTACGGTCCATTTTGGAGGGTTATCCCGGGATTCAAAGCGAAGTCGTAACGTTTCTCGGAGATCGCATCAGCGAGAGTTTGAGCGGCGAAACTGCCCAAGTCGCCGTAAAAGTATTCGGCGACGACTTGGATGCGCTTGACGCAACCGGCGATAAGGTAGTCGCCGTGCTCGGCAAAGTGCCCGGAGTCGTCGACCTGCAATTCAAGCGTCAAAATGGAACGCCGACAATTGCGATTGAGCTCGTTCCGGACGCGCTCGCGGCAACCGGCCTCAAAGTACAGGACGTGCTCGACGCGATCGAGTCGGCGTATGCGGGCAAGGCCGTCGGTCAAACATACAAGGGCACGCGCACGGTCGACGTGGTCGTCTTGCTGCCTGATAACCTGCGTCATCAGCCGGCGAGATTGTCGGAGCTCATGATCGGGAGTCCGATGGGACCCGTTCCCCTGTCCCAGATCGCACATGTCGCCGCCACTCAGGATCGATACAGCATTCAGCACGACGGTGGACAACGGCGGGTCAGCGTGACGTTCAACGTCGGCAAGGGTTCGCTGCAAAGCATCGTGGAGAAAGCGCAGCAAGCGATCGCCCAATCGATAAAACTGCCCCCGGGCGTGTTCATTGAATTTAGCGGCGCGGCGGAAGCTGAGGCGCAGACGCGCACGGAACTCTTCATGTATTCGGGTCTCGCCCTCGCGCTGATCGTGATGATCTTGTTCATCTCGTTCCATTGGCGCGCGAATAGCTGGCTGGTATTGGCGAATCTGCCGTTCAGCTTGATCGGCAGCGTTCTCGCCATCGCCGTCACGGGGATCGGGATCTCCTTGGGAACGGTGGTCGGATTGGTGACCGTATTTGGGGTGAGTGCCCGTAACGCGATCCTGCAGCTTGCTCATTACGAGCATTTGGTCGAGGTGGAAGGTCAGCCGTGGAGTCTGGAGGTGGTCATTCGCGGCGCAAATGAGCGTCTCGTCCCCATTCTCATGACGGCGGCGGTGACTGCGCTCGGCCTGGCGCCGCTCGCGATCGGCATGAATCGTCCCGGACAGGAAATCGAAGGCCCGATGGCAGTCACCGTGTTGGGTGGGTTGCTGTCCTCGACGTTGCTGAACCTGTTCGTGCTTCCGGCATTGGCTCATCGGTACGTGCGGCTTCCCCAACGGCCCGCATCCGAACCGCCGGCTGCCACGGTGACTGCAGCGCCAATGACAGACGCGTAAATCCTGAGATTGGTATGATGTTGAGCGCTCTGTGGGCGCCAACGTCGGGGAGATCTTAGGATGCAATTGCGCACGAGAATCGAGGGCGGAGGTACACCCCCGCTCGGCACGTGGGGCGTCGACAGCGAATACGGCACATTGCGCGATGTTCTGGTCGGGCCGATCGATCACTTTACCTGGCAGCCCGGCAACGCCGTGTGCCAGCGCGCGGAACGCGTCGGTCTCAAGTTCGACTTCGCAGTCGCGCGACGGCAATACGATGAGATGGTCGATGCGTACCGCCAAGCAAGCGTCAATGTGCACTTTCTGGCCCCCGATCCGGCGCTGCCCTATCAAATCTTCGCGCGCGACAGCAGCGTCATGACTCCTTGGGGCGCGGTGATCATGCAGCTGCAGAAGTCGTATCGGCGCGGCGAGTATGCATCGTGCCTGCAATTCTATCTGGAAGCAGGCATCCCGATTTACGACTTGATCACCGCGGGGAACGTCGAGGGCGGCGACTTCATGGTGGTGCAGCCCGGCGCTGCCGCCTGCGGTTACTCCGGCGAACGCTCCATCGAGCCTGCGGTGCGTCAAATGAAAGCCTGGTTCGAGGCAGAGGGCTGGGAACTTCACACCTACGCCTTCGATCCGCATTTCCTGCATTTGGACGTACAGATGGGAATGATCGCGGAAGGCTTGGCGGTCGTGTGCGTGGAAGCGGTCGAACCCGAACTGGTCGAATGGTTGCGATCCAAGGGGATCCGTACCATAGCCATTCCCTACAGCGATGCCATGCAAATGGGCAGCAACGTGGTGGCGTTGGGGAAGGAGCGTGTGCTCGTGCCCGCCTCGAGCAAGAATCTAATCGCCGCCTGCCGCGCGGAGGGTCTCACTGTTTACGATCCCGATGTGTCAATGATCGGCAACGGCGGCGGCGCGGTGCATTGCATGTGCCAAGCTTTGAGGCGCGATCGTGTCCGAATCTCCTGACCGGTCGCGCCGGGCATTCGTCCTGAGCACGACCGCAACCGTCGCGATATCGGCGGCCGGCACCCGCCCGGCGGACGAAGCGGCTGCAGGCGCTGCGTTGACAAGCGGTGCGACCACGGACGGTGCGAGAGTCGCCGACGCGGCCGAGCTTTGCGACCTTGGCGCGGTGGATGCGGTCACTCACATGTCGCAAGGAGCGCTTAGCGCGGAGAAGTATGCGCAGGCACTGCTGACAAGGTGCCGATCCGCGAATGCCCTCAACGCGTTTATCACCCTGGAACCGTCAAGGGTACTCGAGGATGCCCGGGCTCGCGACCGTGAACGTCGCGCCGGCGCGAAATGCGGACCCTTGTTCGGTCTTCCTATACCGGTGAAGGACAGCGTCAATACTCGAGACTACCGGACGACCGGCGGCACGCCGGCACTCCGTCATTTTCGTCCGGCCGAGGATGCACCGGTGGTCGCGGCGCTGCGGGAAGCGGGAGCTCTGGTGCTCGGCAAGACGAATCTGCATGAGCTTTCCTATGGCTGGACCAGCAACAATCAGGCGTTCGGCGCCGTGCGCAATCCCTATGATCCGTCGCGCATTCCCGGCGGCAGCAGCGGCGGAACCGCGGCTGCGATCGCCGCTCGTCTAGCTCCGCTCGGAATTGCCGAAGACACCGAAGGATCCATCCGAGTGCCCGCGGCATTTTGCGGCATCGTAGGATTGAGGCCGACCACCGGCCGCTACTGCACCCGCGGGTGCGTGCCGATCTCGCCGCTCTTCGACCAGGTGGGACCCCTTGCGCGCAGCGTTGCCGACGTGGTCCTGTTCGATTCAGTGATGACCCAAACGTGGCAAAAACTCGACGCCGCGCAGCTTATGGGCACGCGCCTCGGCGTCGTACGAGATTACTGGTTCACGGATCTCGATCCGGAAGTCGAGCGCCTCACGGACCTTGCGCTGGCGCAGCTCAAGGGGGCCGGCGCGCAAATCATTGAAACCCAGATGCCCGGACTCGCTGCGCTCATCGATCTGACGACCTACGACATCCAGAACCACGATGTTCGCATTGCGCTCGCCCGCTACCTGGAGGTGTACGGTGCCGGCGTCGACTTGGATACTCTGGTCGCACAAGCCAGTCCGGACATCCAGCGGGTGTTTCGCCGCGATGTCCTGCCGGGAGGAGCCAATTTCGTCGCTGAGCCCAAGTACGTGGCCGCTCGCGATCAATATTTACCGGCCTTACGTCGGCTGTACCGGGAATATTTCGACCGCGCGGGTGTCAGCGCCATGCTGTTCCCGACGACGCTCGTTCCCCCACCGCGCATCGGCGAGGAGACTATCCTGGAGGTCCGGGGCCGGCAGTTGCCCTTCGATACGGCCGTGGCGCGCAATATCGCACCCGGCAGCACTGCGGGCCTGCCGGGACTGGTCATCCCGGTCGGACTGACCCACGCCGGCCTACCGGTGGCGATCGAGCTGGATGCACCCGCGGGTGCCGACCGTGCGCTGCTTGCCCTTGGCCTGAGTATCGAGCGCGTGCTGAGGCCCTTGCCGGCCCCGCGAGCTTAGCCGGTGCCTTCTCGCTCCACGTCGCGGTGCTTTTCCGCGGAATAATCCAGGTGCAGATATTCGGCATTGAAGAGCGAGAGTTCCTCCAATGCGCGCAGGTTTTGTATCGTCAGCGTTCGTCCGTTCAGAGTGATCAGCTGTTGTCGCCGAAGCTCCTGCAGAGTTCGATTGACATGCACGGACGACAATCCCAAGGTCTCGGCCAGCTCGACCTGAGTCAGCGGCAGAGTGCAGGATAGATCTTGATTGAGACCGACTGCGCGGTAACGGTAAAGGAGTTCACAGAAAAGATGCGCCATGCGCTCGAGCGCGTTTCGTTGCCCGACATTGACGATCCACTCGCGCGCGATCGCCTCTTCCACCAACGTGGACCACCATAGTGCCGTCGTAAGCGTGGGATAGGTATGCATCAGTCTCAGCACATTGTCCGGCGAGATCGTTGCGATCTTCGACGGGGCGATGGCGCCGATCGAATGATCCATTCGCTTCAAAATGAACACCCGCAGGTCGCACAGATCGCCGGGCACGAAATAGGCAACGATCTGCCTGCGGCCGTCCTCCAGCGTCTTGTAGCGGCAGGCGAATCCCTCCAGCAATAATTTTACTCCGCCGGTGCGGTCGCCTTGGGCGATCACGTCCTCACGCGCTCCGACCTCGCGCACATCCTTGCAGCACTCGTCGATGGCCGCGGATTCTTCCTCGGATAATGCGGTAAAGTTCGAGAGCTTGCGCAATAACGGGTTATTCATGGCGATGCCGGCTATCGCTTAGCGGGATATCGATCGAGCAGCGCACGCCGTCAGCCAAAAAAAGCATCTTTCCCTCACCTTTTAGTTCGCGGGCAATCACACGCTCGACGAGTTCGGAGCCGAACCCAGGTACGAGCGGCGCTTCGTCCGTCATCCTCACGGCAGTTTCCAACCACTCAAAACGCAGGATCCTGACGCCAAGCCGGATTTCGACGTCCCATGCTACCCTTATTTTCGCCCGGGATTGCGACAGCGCGCCATATTTGACGGCATTGGTCGCGAGTTCATGAATGGCCAGACTCATCCACTCGGCCGCTTTAGGGGCGAGTCGGACCTCCACGCCGCTGATCGAGAACTGTTCCGGACGCGCTGCATGCAACAGGAGTTCGTCCAGGACCAGCAATTCCAGATCTACGCCATCGGCAAATATGGGCGCCAGCACGATCCGCCCGATAGCGCCGATGCGGCCGGACAAATGCAGTGCCGATTCGCCGGACGGGCCGGAATGCTTGCTCATATGAGCGGCCACGGTCCTGAATACCGACAGCACTCTGCGCATGCGCTGATTAAGCGCGGTGACGTTCGAAACCTCGACAAAATCCATGACGTGAGCGCCCCCTCGATCGAACCACTATCCGGCGTTCCGGGACAATCCTCACCAACCTGCGTTAGTCTGTCCTGCATGTCCGCTCGTATCGTGACGTGCTTCTCAATTGTGCTTGTCACCGAGGGGCTATCGATTGCGCACGCAGCCGCCCCGGCTGCGTTGGAATCGGCCGAAGGCATGGTCACGACGGCTCAACACTTGGCCTCCGACGTCGGCGCCGCCATCCTGCGCCAAGGCGGAAACGCGGTGGATGCGGCGGTGGCGGTCGGTTACGCTCTTGCCGTCACGCATCCGTGCTGCGGCAATCTCGGCGGCGGCGGCTTCATGACGATTCACCTCGCCGACGGCAGAAATACGTTCATCAATTTTCGCGAGAAAGCGCCGCTCGCGGCGCGCGCCGATATGTTTCTCGACGCGCAGGGCAATCCCGTCGGCGATAAAAGCCTGAAAGGCTATTTGGCCGCCGGCGTGCCCGGCACCGTATTGGGTCTCGAAACAGCGCGTCAAGAATACGGCTCCTTGCCGCGATCGGTGCTGATTGCGGCGGCGATTCGCCTCGCGCATGACGGATTCATCTTGACGCGCGGCGATGTCGATGAGCTCGATGCGGGCGCCGCGGATTTCCGCACGCACGCGAACGTGGCGGCGGTATTCCTCAACAGGGGCGCATCGTTCAAACCCGGCGAGCGTTTGGTGCAAGAGAATCTGGCGGCGACATTGAGCGCCATCAGCGAGGCTGGCCCGCAGGCTTTCTATCGCGGCCCCATCGCCGACGCCGTGGCCGCCGCCTCCCGCGCAGAAGGCGGACTGTTGACCAAGCAGGATTTTGAAGCCTACGGAATAACCGAATCCGCGCCGATTTCCTGCCTCTATCGCGGCTACACCATTCTGTCGGCGCCGCCGCCAAGTTCAGGCGGCGTGATCCTGTGCGAAATGCTGCAGGTGCTGGAAGCCTACCCTCTCAAGGAACTTGGATTCCACTCCAGTGATTCGGTGCACTTGATGACCGAGGCCATGCGCCACGGCTATCGAGATCGAAACACGTATCTTGGCGACCCCGCATTCGTGAGGAATCCGATTGCGCGGTTATTGTCGGCGCGCCATGTCGAGGCGATCAGGGCGCGCATTCAGCCGCATCGTGCAACCCGGTCTGCAACGCTCGGTGAGGGGGCGGTGGGCAATGAGAAAGCGACCACCACGCATTACTCCATCGTCGATCGCAAGGGGAATGCGGTCTCGGCCACCTACACCATCAACGATGACTTCGGGGCCAGGGTCATGGCCGGAGACACTGGTTTCTTTTTGAACGATGAGATGGACGACTTCACCGCAAAGCCCGGTACGGCGAACCTGTTCGGTCTGGTGCAGGGAGAAGCGAACGCGATCGCACCAGGCAAGCGACCGCTGAGCTCCATGACGCCCACGATCGTGCTCAAACACGGCAAACCGGTGTTGGTGGTCGGCACTCCGGGCGGGTCGCGCATCATCACCACTGTCCTGGAAATCATAGTCAATGTCATCGACCATGGAATGAATCTGCAGGAAGCCGTCGATGCGCCGCGAATACATCACCAATGGTGGCCGGACACGCTGGCGGGTGAACCGTTCGCCTTCTCCACCGACACGGTCAAGGCCCTGGCCCGCATGGGCTATCGCGTGGTACCCCTGGAGCCCTGGGGAGCCGGCAATGCAGCCGAAGCGATCGGGATCGCGCCCGCGGACGCCGCCGAGGCCAGGGCCTTGGGATTCCCCCGTGCGGGCATCTTATATGGTGCGAGCGACTCTCGAGCGCCGGCCGGATCCGCGGCGGCGCCCTAAACAGCGCTCTTAGCGTTCACCGCCCGGCGGGGCATCGCCTTGGTAAAATGTCGACGCCGGCGTGCTCTTCAAGAATTCAGAAGCTGCCAGTGAAATGGACTGTGCACCGGCCCCGGCGGAATCCGGTCGCAGCGGCACGCGCTTGCGAAATGCGCTCCATACTGCCGTCGGCGCGCTTCCGAAGTTTCGCTTGGCGTCCTGCGCTTTACGCACATCCATCCACAGACTTCCCTCGATCAAGTCGAACCCCAGCAAATCAAATGTCGTCTCCACGGCTTGCCGGGCCCGTTGCGCCTTGATGCGCGTTTGCGCCTGCAGATCCTCGACCGTGCCCACGATGGCGCTGCCGAACGGCGCCACCGGATTCATCAGGCCCTGCACTTCCTGCTGCAGGTCCACCGGTGCGTAATCCGTGAAGTTTCGCGCTGCGTCGGGCAATACGTCCGACACGGACACGCCGGTAAAAAACGGATTCCTGAAGCGCTCGATTCGCAGCATGACGGCAATGTCCATGTTCGCGAGCGCGACCACAAAATTTTCGATTCGATTCGCCATCGGATACGGATCCCAGTTGGCGTTGGAGACGATGTAGCCATGCTGGCCGTGGCTGCGCGGTCCGCCCTTGACGAAGAAGCGCATCAGCTGGGGAGTCCCCAGTTCCCAGGAATCCTGAGGGCTTAATCCCACCTTGACGGCCGGGTTGTGATCGGACGAGTTCGCCTGAAAAACCACCGAGTTCCGGAGCGCAGCCCATTCTTCCCAAGTGGATCCCTGCCGGATCGATGATGCCCGCAGACTTTCCGGATCTTGAATGATGCGTTTGGCGTCCTTGTCGAAGAGATAGCTCCCCTTGATCATGTCGAGAACGCGGGCCGCGTGCCAGTTCAGCCATTGCTCGGGGCGGTCATGCTGAACGACCAAGCTTAAGGGGGTAATGCTGCTGTTCATGCCGTTGAGATCGATCGCATAGATGAGATCGGCCCATTCGAGCGCTTCTTTCGCGTCGTGAACCAAGAGCGCCGCCTGCCCCGTGGCATAGGCATTGCTGCTGGTCAGTGCGTTGTCATCGGCGGCAAAGGGCTGGATGGGCGTCAAGCCGGCGCTCTTCAGGGCCTGATCCGCCGTCATACGAACGCCCTGTAAGTACGCCTCTCCGGCGCCCACCATGGCCGCCCCGACGTTGCCGAGCTGCGCTAGATCGCCTTCACCCAAACTGCCGCGGGATTGCACCACGGGCGTAATTCGCTTATTGAGCAAATCCAGGAGCATTTGCGACAACTGCGGACTCGGCGCGTTGTAAACCATGCCGTTGGCGCGAACCACCATCATGGCGCGAACGATTTCCTCGGCCGCGATCTCCGGTCCCGTCCCCCACAAAGCACCGGAGCGAAACCTCTCGGCCTGCGTGCTTTCGATCAGCGCATGATTCTTCGCCGTCATCGGATCGCCGTCGAACATGATCGTTTCACGCTGATCGCCTGAGCCGCGATTGAACCAATACACCGGTATGCCTTCGGCGGCGGCTTCGAGCAGCAAACCATAGTTGTCGGCTTCTTGCTGGCGTGCCTCGGCGCTCAATTGGACCTTCGCTCCGTAGCGCGCGACCGCCACGATTTGATCGATGGTCAGATTGCGGCCGTTGAGCGTCACCGTCCGCTCGCTCATGCCGGGCGTAATGGCCGTGTAATTCGCGGCGGTCCAGGCGGGCAACGCCGCGCATAACGCAGCGGCTCCCAGGAGCGCCCGAGAGATGGAATTTGCAGCATGAGCATTTCTTCGAATCATCGTTGGCACCTTGGATTGAAATTTCCCATTCGCGGTTATGTGAGGCGCTTATGATAGGGCAGCCGGACATCGAAAGTCCCTGCATCTGGCGGCCATTTTGCCACCATGCGCGATGCCCGTTAGGCTTGCACGATGACAATCCACAGACTATTTCCCACGCTCGTGTACGCGAGCGCCTTGCAGGCGCGCGGAGCGAAGGAATTCAACCGCCAGCTTCTAAAGGAATGCCGGCAACTGCGCCATGACGACGACGCCGGACGGCGCTGGTCCGCCAAGAACTATCCGGGCGGCTATACCTCATACGGCTCGGTCCATTGGCTGCAGCGAATTTCGCCTACTTTTAAGGCCCTGGAGAGCAAGCTCCAGCGCCATGTGGCGGTCTTCGCCGACGCCGTGCAGTGGGATCTGGAAGGGCGCAAACTGAGCATGACCGATTGCTGGATCAACATGATGCCCAAGAATGTGGTGCACGGCTTGCACCTGCATCCGCTTTCGACGGTGAGCGGCACCTATTACGTGCACGTGCCGGCGGGGACGCCCGGGATCAAATTCGAGGATCCACGGCTCGATCGCTTCATGGCCGCGCCACCACGCAGGGTTGCGTCTTCTCGCGCCATGCGCCCCTGGGGGACGTTTCCTGCTGTCGCGGGACAGTTGCTGCTCTTTGAGAGTTGGTTGCGGCATGAAGTGGTGCCGAACCGCGCCAATGCCGAACGCGTCAGCATCAGCTTCAATTACCATTGGTGCTAAGTCCAAGCCGCCGCTGCGCGCAATTGGAGTAAACTTGCGGCCAATGACCACTAGAACGTCCGACGCCACGATGGCCGTCTTCCTCGATCTTGAAAACATCGCCTTAGGCGCACGCGATGCCAAGTACCCGAGCTTTGATATCGAGAAGGTGCTCGAACGCCTGCTGCTCAAAGGCCACATCGTCGTCAAAAAGGCCTACTGCGATTTCGATCGTTATAAGGACTTCAAGCGCGGCTTGCATGAAGCGGCATTCGAACTCATCGAAATTCCGCACGTACGCCAGTCCGGCAAGAATTCTGCGGACATTCGCATGGTCGTCGATGCCCTCGATCTGTGCTACACCAAGGGGCACGTCGATACCTTCGTCATTTTGAGCGGCGATTCGGACTTCTCGCCGCTGGTGAGCAAATTGCGCGAAAACGCCAAGACGGTCATCGGGGTCGGTGTCAAGAATTCGACTTCGGATCTGTTCATCAACAACTGCGATGAATTCATCTACTACGATGATTTGGTGCGCAAGGAACCTTCCAAGGCACGGCGCCGTTCCGCAGGCGCCGGCCGTTCACCTGCCGCGCCCGCCGAGACCGTACCCGCGCCGGAGACCGTATCCCCCGCCGACAACAAGGGTCCCGACCTCAATGATGCGCTCGAGCTGATCGTTGAAACTCTGGACGCATTGGCCGAAGAGCGAGGGGGCGAACCCATCTGGGGTTCCATGGTAAAACAGGCGATCAAGCGCCGTCATCCCGGATTCAACGAGCGCGCCTACGGTTTCAGGTCGTTCAACGACCTGTTGGCCGACGGCGAGAAGCGCGGGCTGCTGGCTTTGCAACCCGATGAAAAGTCGGGTGGCTATACGGTGCGGGTGGTGGACAGGCCTCAGCCCCGGGTGAACTAGCCGGAAGCCTGGTGCATGCCGCGTTGTGCACCGCGTGGCCCAGTCCATGGACTGCATCGGCCCTTGAACTTAAGCGCCCGTGTCCGCATCTATTGATGCAATGAACACCAACCGCAGGAAGTCCTGGATGTGGGCGGAAGCCTGCGCGCTCCTGGATGAAGCCGAGCGCAAGCATCGGCATTTTTTCGATCTATTGACCGTTCCCGCCACCCGTCCGGTGTGGGAGCCGCCGGTCGATATTTTCTCGGACGGCTCCGAACTCGAGGTGATCGTCGCCTTGCCCGGCGCCCGCGCCGACGAGATCGTCGTGCAAATCACGCCGACCGGTTTGCAGATCGATACCACAGTGCCTCCGCCGACGATAGGCGCCCGCATGAACGTGGTGCGATTGGAAATTCCCTATGGCCGCATGCGCAGGCGGATCGACATCCCACCGGGCCGCTACGCGCTGGTTGAACGCAGGCTCGACCGCGGATGGCTCTATCTGCGGCTCGTGAAGGAAATGCAATGAACGCTGAAGACGTGCTCATTATCTTGCCGGTGAACAATACGGTATTGTTCCCGGGCGTTGTCCTGCCGATCGCGGTCACCGGCAATGCGGCGTTGGCAGCGGCTCAAGAAGCAGTGCGCACTCAGCGCCGCGTGGGTCTCTTGCTGCAAGACTCGGGCGCCGACACGCCACCCGCCGAAGCTGCGGCAGCAACGGCACCCGAGGCTCTGCACGACGTGGGCACGGCCGCCAGCATCGTGCGTTTCATCACGGCGCCGGACGGATCGCACCATCTGATAGCCCAAGGCGAAGAACGATTCACGGTGTTGGATTACGTGAGTCGCGAGCCCTTCCTGGTGGCGCGAATAGAGACGCATAAAGACCCCATCGTGCTCGATCGCGAGATTGAAGCGCGCGGTCTCAATTTACGGGAAAAGGCGTTGGAGGCCGTGCAGCTGCTGCCGCAGGCACCCGGGGAACTCGTCAACGCGATTCGCAGCATCGAGTCCATCCCGGCCCTCGCGGACATGATCGTGAGTTTCATGGACTTGAAGATTGCGGAAAAGCAGGAGATTTTGGCGACCTTCGATCTGAAGACGCGGCTCGATCGCGTGCTGGCCTTGCTCCGCCGGCGGGTCGAGGTCCTCAAGGTCTCGCGGGAGATTGATGAGCGGACGCGCGAGGCGTTCGACGAACGGCAAAAGGAAGCCGTGCTGCGAGAGCGTCTAAAACAGATCCAGAAGGAGCTGGGAGACACCGACTCCTCTTCCGCCGAGCTCGAAGAACTGAGGCAAGCCATCAAGGGCGCCGGCATGCCTGCTGAAGTCGAGGAGCAAGCCCAGCGGGAGCTCAAGCGGTTGGAGCGCATGCCGGACTCCTCCGCCGAATACTCCATGACCCGCTCCTACCTCGACTGGCTGATTGCCATGCCTTGGTCGAAGGTCGATCCCGAGACGGTCGATATAGAACAGGCACGCGCGGTACTCGACGCAGATCACTACGGGCTCGAGAAGGTCAAGCGCCGAATCTTGGAATTCCTCGCCGTTCGAAAGCTGAATCCCGAGGGCCGCAGTCCCATTCTCTGTTTTGTCGGTCCGCCGGGCGTGGGCAAAACCTCCTTGGGTCAAAGCATTGCCAAAGCGATCGGTCTCAAATTCGGACGCGTGAGTTTGGGCGGCGTACACGATGAAGCGGAAATTCGCGGTCATCGGCGCACCTACATCGGTTCCTTGCCGGGCAATATCGTGCAGGCTATGCGCAAAGCCGGCCGCCGCAACCCGGTGCTCATGCTCGATGAAGTCGATAAGCTCTCCGCCAGCCATCAGGGCGATCCGTTTTCGGCGTTGCTCGAGGTACTTGACCCAGAACAGAACAACACGTTCCGCGACAACTATCTCGCCCTGCCTTTCGATCTGTCGAAGGTCCTGTTCATTGGGACCGCCAACGTGCTGGACTCAATCCCGCCGCCGCTGCGCGATCGAATGGAAATCATCGAACTCACCGGCTACACCGAGGAGGAAAAGCTGCAGATCGCCCAGCGCTACCTGCTCACGCGGCAGCTGCGGGCAAATGGGCTTAGAGCCGAACAAGTGGAGATCGCCGAAGACGCCTTGCGCCGGGTCATCGCCGAATACACCCGCGAAGCGGGCGTGCGCAGCCTCGAGCGCCAGATCGGCGCGTTGCTGCGCACTGCGGCGGTGGCCATTGCCTCCGGCGCCGAAGAGCGCGTCTCGATCGGCGCGGACGACGTCCCGCGCATCTTGGGTCCGGCGCGCTTTGAGAGCGAACTGGCCTTGCGCACCAGCGTTCCCGGTGTTGCAACGGGTCTCGCGTGGACACCGGCGGGTGGCGACATTCTCTTCATCGAATCCAGCCGAGTGCGCGGCAGCGGCAAACTCATTCTGACGGGACAGCTCGGCGAAGTGATGAAGGAAAGCGCGCAGGCGGCCGTCACCTGGGTGAAATCGCAGGCGGATCGCTTGAGAATAGATCCTTTCGCACTGGATAATAGCGATTTGCATATTCATGTGCCGGCGGGCGCCATCCCCAAGGACGGTCCCAGCGCCGGAGTCGCCATCGCCACCTCGTTGGCGTCTCTCCTGACGCAGCGCACCGTGCGAGCCGACGTTGCGATGACCGGCGAGATAAGCTTGCGGGGTGTGGTGATGCCGGTGGGCGGCATCAAGGAGAAATGCGTGGCCGCGGCACGCGCCGGCGTTCGCGTGGTGATCCTGCCCGCGCGCAACCGGCGCGATCTCGAGGACATTCCGCAGAGCGTGCGCGCGAAACTCGAGTTTGTCTGGGCGGAAAGAATTGAAGACGTTCTCGCCCGAGCGCTCGAAGAGACGCCGCCGCAGCAGCGCGCGGCCGCCTAAGCCCGGGGCTGCAAGGCCGCGGTCAATCGTTCGACGCGCTCGAGCGCCGGCGGATGCGAATCGAAGAACGCCGAATGGATGCGATCGGGCGTGAGTGTGGACGCATTGTCGCGAAACAGCTTGACCAAGGCAGCGGCCAGGCTCCCGGGATCGGCGTACTTCGCCGCAAAATCGTCCGCCTGTCGCTCGTGCCGGCGCGACCACCAGGACATGAGCGGTGTCGCGAAAAACATGAATACCGGCACGGTCAGCACGAAGAGTAGCAGCGCCATCGCGGCGGAAGGCGCCGGCACCCCCAAGGCGCTATAATAGCCCTGCTGCCGCGCAAGCCACGCGAGCAGCGCCAAGCCGCCGCACGCCATCAACACCGACGCCACCAGCCGCTGCCGCACATGGTGCAGTCGAAAATGGCCGAGTTCGTGCGCCAGCACCGCCTCGATTTCCGGCGCCTCGATGCGCGACAGCAAGGTGTCGAAGAACACGATGCGCTTGTTGCGACCGATGCCCGCGAAATATGCGTTGCCATGCGCCGAGCGCAGCGACCCGTCCATCACGAACACACCGCCGCCTGCCGCGAAACCGCAGCGCTCGAGTAGAGTTTCCACGCGTTTTTTGAGACCTTCATCGGTGAGCGGCGAAAATCGATTGAAGAACGGCGCAATGAACTTGGGGGCCGCCCAGGTCAGTCCGACGGTCCACCCCATCCAGACCAACCAGACCCACACCCACCACCGCTTCCCGGCATTTTCCATGAGGGCGAGCGTGGCCAGTAGCAGGGGGCCGCCGAGCAGCACGGCCAATACGCACTGCTTCGCCAAATCTAGCATGTACAGCCGGGGAGAAACCCGATTGAACCCGAATCGCGCTTCTATCTTGAACGTTCTCCATAACGCGAAGGGTTGCCCGATGAGCTGCAGCAACAGCAGCACGGTAGCCACCACGCCTGCTCCGCGCCAGGGTTCGACAAGGCTCGTGTGGCGCCAGATTGCATCCACCGCCGCGAGGCCGCCGCCGAGGGTAAGCATGAGTTTGACGAGTGCTTCGACCACGGTCGCCCCCCGTCCGAGGCGAACTCGGGCGGCGGTGTAGTCGGCCGCCCGCCGCTGATCCGCGAGCGCGACTTGTCCCCGAAAAGGCTCCGGGACGTCGTCGCGGTGCGCCCGCACCGCTGCGATCTGGCGCGATCCCAGCCAAAGACGCGTCATCGTCTCCGCCGCCACGGCAGCGAGGAAACCCCAAGTCAGCCACTGCATGGTGTCAGATTCCCTCCCGCTTGACGAACAGCGTCGAGGAATTGCGTTCGCTGCGAAACACCAGCGGCTTTTCCTCCGGCGCGCGGTGCAGCACCGAGGCTTCGGGTCGTTCCGCTCGCGCGACCGCCTCCGTCACCAGATGGTGATGCGGCGATAGATCGCAAACCGGGTCCGCATTCGCAGCATCGCCCGTGAGGAGGTAGGCCTGACAGCGGCATCCGCCAAAATCACGGGTCTTTTCCGGGCAACTTCGACAGGGTTCCTTCATCCATTCATCACCGCGGAAATGATTGAAACTGGCGGAGTCGTACCAGATCTCGCCAATGCTCGCGCGGCGCACATTGGGGAACTCGAGCCCGGGCAGCATGCGCGCGGCATGGCAGGGAAGCGCGGTCCCGTCCGGCGTGATCGTCAGAAAGATCGAGCCCAAGCCATTCATGCAGGGCTTTGGGCGGCGTTCAAAGTAATCGGGCACCACGAAATAGATCTGCATTTGCCGGCCCACGCGTTCCCGGAAGCGTTGCATCGTCTGCTCCGCACGCTCCACCTGGGCACGGCTGGGCAGCAACTGCTCGCGGTTGTGCCATGCCCATCCGTAATACTGGGTGTTCGCCAATTCGACGTAGTCGGCGCCCAACTTGAGCGCCATCTCGAGGATCTCCTCCACATGATCGATGTTTAGCCGGTGAAGGACCACGTTGAGCACCATGGGATAGTCATACTGCTTGATCAACGCAGCCACCGCCGATTTCAGTTCGAAGGTACGGGTGCTGCTCAGGAAATCGTTCATCTGCCGGGTGCTGTCCTGGAAGGAGAGCTGTATGTGATCGAGCCCCGCCTGCTTGAGCGCATTTAGCCGCGCATCGTTCAATCCCACACCCGAAGTGATGAGGTTCGAGTAGAAGCCGAGGCGGTGCGCTTCCGCCACGATCGGCTCCAAATCATTCCGTGACAGGGGTTCGCCGCCCGAGAGACCCAGTTGCACGGCTCCCAACGCTCGCGCTTCGCGCAACACCCGGAGCCAGTCGTCCGTGGGTAGTTCCGCGGCGGAGCGTGCGAAGTCGGTCGGGTTGTAACAAAAAGCACAATGCAAGGGACAGCGGTAAGTCAGCTCCAGCAAAAGCCACAGCGGCGGCCCCGGCCGCGGCGGAGCCGGACTCTTCGCGGCGTTCACGGGAGTAGTCGCGGCGTTCACGGGAGTAGTCGCGGCGTTCACCGGGGTAGTCGGGGCGTTCACCGGGGTAGTCGGGGCGTTCACGTGGGTATTTTCAGCCATTTCTTCTCCACGGCCATCGCCACGAAGTGCATGACGTCCTCCGACAGATTGGAGGTCGCGAAGGCGAGTTCGAGATCCGTCGTGATATCCGCAATCGTCGTCGCACCGTCGCAGCGCTTCAGGATCTCGCCCGCGCTGCCGTTGAGCTTGATCATTCCTTCGGGATAGAGGAGTACGTGCGCATTTTGCGCGGCTTCCCATTGGAGACGGAAACCTGGTCCGACGGCAGGCCGCGATCCGGAGTCGATGGCTGGCATGTTCAAGATTTTTCCGTGTACCGCAGTGCCATGGCATCGCTCATCTGCCAGAGCACGTCGAGCTTGAATTTCAGAATATCGAGCGCGCGTTCTTGCAGGGCACGCGTATTGAAGCGGTCCAGCGTCACGGCGAGGCTGAACTCGACATCACGGCGAGCCAAGCTCACGCGGCTCTGGAAGTATTGCAGACCGGCACCGTCGATCCATGAATAATGCTGCGGCCAATTGGCGAGACGTTGCTTGTGGATCTCCGGCGCGAAAAGCTCGGTGAGGGATGAGCATATCGCCTCGGGCCACGGCGCGCGGCGCGCGAAGTTGACATAGGCATCGACCGCGAAACGGACTCCCGGCAACACTTCCATCAGGCTTTCCACCGCCTCGCGCTCGAGGCCCACCGCCTCCGCCAACCGCAGCCAAGATTCAATCCCGCCGGGATCGTCGCCGTAGCCGTCGTGATCGAGAATGCGCTGCACCCAAGAGCGGCGCACCGAGCGGTCGGGGCAGTTGGCCAGAATGGCGGCGTCCTTGATCGGAATGCTGATTTGATAGTAAAAGCGATTCGCCACCCAGCCGCGGATCTGCGCCGGGGTCGCCGCCCCGGAATTCAACAGCACATTGAATGGATGATGAATGTGATAGGCACGACCTTGGGTTCGCAGCTGCGCTTCGAACTCCTCTCGGCTCCAAGGAGCCGCGTTCACAGCACGATTTCCATGCCATCCCACGCGACTTCGACCCCGCGGCGCGAAAGCTCGGCGGCTTGCGGAGAGGTCTCGTCGAGAATGGGATTGGTGTTATTGATGTGGATCAAGATCCGGCGCGTGCCGACCGGGAGGCGATCCAGCCACTCGAGCATGCCGCCCGAACCGCTCTGCGGAAGGTGGCCGATGTCGCGCGCGTGTTTCGACGAGATCCCAAGGCCAATCATTTCATCATCGGTCCAAAACGTGCCGTCCACGAGAACACAGGCCGCGGATTGCATGGCGTTCCACAACCGCTCGTCGATGGCGCTCAATCCCGGAGCATAAACCGCCGTTTTTCCGCTCTTTGCATCCTCGATGACCAGCGCCAGATTGTCGCCTTCGACGGGCGCGGCGCGATTCGGCGAATAGGGAGCCGGCTTGCTCGCGACCGGCAACGCGCGCCACCGCACTTCGGGCACGGTCTCTACCGCAAAGAATGTGCCGTCGAGGAGAATGCGGTGCCGGTCCACGCCGCAAAAAAAACCGAGCACCTCAAAGACCGGGTTGCCGCGAGTGAGATCCGAAAAGGTGCTGTCGGTGCACCAAATGGACCAAGGACGCACCGATTCTCGCAGCATGTACAGCCCGGTGGTGTGGTCGACCTGCCCGTCGACGAGAACGATGGCAGCAATGGCGCTGTCGCGTATCGCACGGCCCGGCTGCAGATCGGGGTTCGCTTGCAATTGCGCCAAGATGTCCGGCGATGCGTTCACCAGCACCCAAAGTCCGCCGCCTGCGACGGCGATTGAAGATTGGGTGCGGGCACGGCCGTGCAACGTGCCCGCGCGAATACCCTTGCAGTTCGGGCAATTGCAATTCCATTGGGGAAAACCGCCCCCAGCGGCCGACCCCAGCACCCGGATTTTCACGAAGAGGTAGGCGCCGCCCGCATGCGCGGGCGCACACCCTCGCTATTCAGCGATTCGACACATACATCGTAATTTCCATACCGAACCGCAATTCAACGGCTTGCGGGGTTTCCCATTTCATATCGAAGCTCCTGTTTGAGGTACGGCCCTATGGTCCTCCCGATGGGCAAGGCGCCGAATCAGCGGCATCATGAAACTGGACTCATGATTTTCATGAGGCGGCGCCCACCCCGCGGGGGCCACGCCGCAGCGCCCGCCGACGGCACGCCCTGGTACCATGACCGCAATGAGACTGCGGACTCGCTTGAACCTCGTGGTTGCGGCCTTGAGCGCGGCGTTCGTGATCGTGCTGATTGCGGCCGAGGTGGAGAGCACGCGGACCTCCGTGCGAGAGGAAATCGAGGCGGCGAACCGGGTGGCCTCCCAGCTCCTGGGCCGTCTCGCCGAGGTTTATTCCAGAGTCGGGGGGCCGGATCTCGTGCTTCAATTCCTGCACCAGCTCGGCCGGGTTCGGGCCAATGAGGTATCTCTGCAGACGGCCGCGGGAGAAGTTCTCTATCGCTCGCCACCGCCGACTTACAAGGCCGGACGCGAGGCGCCGGCGTGGTTCGCACATTTACTGGCTCCGCAACAGTCCACTTATACGTTTCCGCTGCGGGGCGGCGTATTGCTCATGGTGCAAGCCCAGCCGTCGCGAGCCGTGCTCGACGCCTGGGACGACATCACCCGGCTTTCCGCGTTCGCGGCGGCGATGTTCGTTATCGTCAACGGACTCGCGTTTTGGTCGGTGAAACGGGTCCTTGAACCCTTCCCGGTCATCGCGCAGGGCCTCGAACGCGTACAGCAGGGGGATTTGGCATTCCGGTTGCCGGCGCTCGCAGGCAACGAAGCTCAAACGATCGGCATTGCGTTCAATCGAATGGCGCAAGCCGTGCAGGACAAGGTGCTGGCCGAGCGCAAGGCGCAGGACGCCGAGGCGCGCCTGGAAGAACGGCGCGAAATGGCTTCGTTGGCTGACCAACGCGTCGAAGAGGAACGGCGCTTGATAGCACACGAGTTGCACGACGAATTTGGTCAGTCCGTCACCGCGATTCGCAGCCTCGCCCTCGCAATCGCCACTCAAGCAGGTGCTCACGATCCAGCCACCGGCGATGTGGCGAGAATGATTTCAGATGAGGCGGCACGCCTGTACGATGCCATGCACGGCCTCATACCGAGGCTCGCTCCGCTATCGCTGGACACTCTCGGACTTGCCGCGACCCTCGAGAGTTTGGTGCGCGACTGGCAGCGCCGCCACCCATCGATCGCTCTGTCGCTTCGCCAGGAATTGCCGATTGAACTCGGCCCGAGCGTCACGCTCACCATTTATCGGGTAGTGCAGGAGGGACTGATCAATGCCCTGCGGCACTCACAAGGTTCGCGAGTCGACATCGCGGTGCAATGCGACGTACAGCGAATCGTTGCGACCGTGACCGACGACGGTATCGGACTGGCAAGCGGCTGGGCGCGGCCCGGCCATTTTGGCTTGCGTGGTTTGGCCGAGCGCGTACAGCAATTAGGCGGCACATTCAGCATCGGCAATGCCGACGGCTGTGGTGTCCGCCTCACCGCCGACGTGCCTCTGGGCGCGCAGACGTGATCAGAGTCCTGCTGGTCGACGATCATGCCGTAGTGCGCACGGGATTTCGCCTGTTGCTCCAGTCTATGGCGGAAATGTCGGTGGTTGCGGAAGCTGACTCCGGCGAGGCCGCATGTCAGCTCTATTTCGATCTCCACCCCGACATCGTAGTGATGGATCTCGCGATGCCCGGAATGGGCGGGCTCGAGGCACTGCGCCGGATCCGCGCCCGCGAGCCTCAAGCGAAGATATTGACCTTGTCGGCTCACGATGACCCCCTGCATGCCCGTCGGGCCCTGCAGGAGGGCGCGCTTGGTTTCTTGTCGAAGCGCAGCGCCCCCGAAGCGCTGCTCGAAGCTGTGGGCGTTGTTGCGGCAGGTCGCCGCTATCTCGATCCGGCGCTAGCCCAGAAGCTGGCGCTGGCGGAATTTGAGGGCGGCACGAAATCGCCTGTCGAACGTCTGTCGGAGAGAGAATTCGAGGTTTTCGTGCGCCTCGCCGGCGGCGCGACGGTGCAGGGCATCGCGTTGGACTTGAATCTGTCCGCATCGACGATCGGCACGCATCTATACAACATCAAGCAAAAACTGAACGTCGTGAATCAATCCGAACTGACGCTGATCGCGATTCGCCATGGTCTTATCAATGCCTGACTCAATTCACATTCATCGGACAAACAATGACCAAAGACAATATTCGGATAGTGCCCATATCCCAAAACCACGATGCGGCATGGCTGCCGCTCTGGCGCGGCTACCAGGCTTTCTACAAAACCGACATACCGCCCGAGGTATCGGAGGTTACCTGGTCTCGCTTGCTGGATCCCGAGGAACCGATGGGGGCGGCCCTTGCTTGGGACGGTCCGAGGGCGGTAGGCCTCGTCCATCACATTCGTCATCGCTCCTGCTGGACCATCGGCGATTATCTGTACTTGCAGGATCTATTCGTGAGTCCCGACGCTCGCGGCGCCGGAGTCGGACGAAAGCTCATCGAACATGTGTATGGACTCGCCCGCGATCAAGGCTGTGCGCGGGTGCATTGGCTGACACACGAAACCAATACCGACGCCATGTTGCTTTACGACCGGATCGCGGAGCGGTCCGGTTTCTTGCAATATCGGCGGTCCATCAAGTAGGAACGAGTCAGGGGTTTCCCCGGCCGTCCCGCGGCCACCAGCGTTCAAGCATTGCCGCCGCCCACTCCCTGCCGCCGAGGCCGAATGCGAGCGCCAAGGCCAGCACGAGCCCGGCCAATAGAATGAGAAAGGTTCTCTGCACGATGTCGCCGCCGATCTCGACCTGGCTCAGGGCAATCATGACGACGAATATCACGATGAGATATCGCGCAATTCTGCCCAAAAGGTCTGCATCCGGAATTTGCGCGTCCATGCAATAGGAGTGCACGGCGCCGCCGACGAAGCGGGCGCAATAGGATCCGAAGATGACGACCAGCATCGCGACCAGCAGCTTGGGCGTAAACAAAACCAAACGTCCCAAAAGGTCGGTGATGTACGTGAGTCCCAGGCCATTGAAAGCGATCATCAGCGTCGCCAGAATAACCAACCAGTACGCCACCAATCCGAACAACGTCGTCGTATCGCCGCGCATGCCCGCTTGGCGCAGAAAGTTGTCGGTGCCGGCACGTTCGGTCAGCACGGTGAAATTGAACGCCCGCAAGCCTCTTTCAACGGCGAACCGCGCCGCTTTCGCGAGCAGCCATCCAACCGCAACCACGACCAGCGCCAGCAGCAGCCGCGGTAGGAATGCGGCAATCTGGTGCAGAAACTCCCGCGCAGTCTCTAGCAATATATCAATGCTTTGCATGCCCGCCTCCCGGATCCTAAACCTGCGTTAGATAATGAATCATCCTGCGGCGCTCCAGTCCAAGATGCCCTGCAACGGAATACCGGCCCAGGCAGGACGGTTGCCGAGCTCGTATCTCAATTCGTACAGGGCCTTCTCCAGCTCGAACAAGCCGAGCAGACCACTGCCCGCCTGAAGCGGCGTTCCGGACCCGTAGATTTTTGCGTCGCGCGCTGCGGCATCGTAGGCAGACAGAAAGGCCGCGCGGGCTTCGATCTCCCATCCCCGCGTCAGCGGCGCAAGCTTGGCGGCTTCCACTTCGACATGCGCAACCTTGCGCAGGGCGCTGTGACGAACATAGCTGAAAGAGCGCAGCATTCCGGCCACATCACGCAACGGTGAATGCTTGGCACGCCGCTGTTCGAGGCTGTGGCCGGGTTCGCCTTCAAAATCGATAATGACGAAATCATTGCGCGTAACCAGCACCTGGCCGAGGTGGTAATCGCCGTGGATGCGTGTCTTCAGCCCCTGCGGCGTTTCGGCCGAAAGCGACTCGATGCGCGCCAGCACCTGATCGCGCTGCGCGAGCACCGCGGCGGCCCGGTCGCGGTCCCCGATCGGCACCTGTTCCAGGTTCGCCTCGAGCATTCCGAGCGCATTGCGTGCTTCGTCAGCCGCACGCTGGCGATAGGCATCGATATCGGAGCGCGTCAGCGGCTGCGGAGCGAATGCCGGATTCTTCGCGGGCCGTGCCAAGGCTTTGTGCAGTTCAGCGGTACGCACGGCCAAAACCCGGATCATCGCCAAGTAGGCATCGTGCGCGTTGACGGGCACGGCATCCCCGGCCGGCGTGGTGCGATACTGTTCAAGATAACGCTGCAAGTACTCGAGCGAGTAAGTCCATCCGTCGCCTTGATTGGCGACATACCCCTGCAGCATCGCCAATAACTGTGTTTCGCCGTCGTTCGCGATGTATTCAAGAGCGCCGGCCAGCGGCGCACAGTGCGGATAGCGCGCGACTTCGGTGAGGTACAAGCCCATCTCGAGTTCCGGATTCGCCCCCGTTCGCAACCGGCGGTAACCCTTGAGCATCAATCGCTCGCCGATGACCACAATGGTGTTAGAACTCGAGCCGCGCGGCCTTGACACCGGCAAGATGTTGAAGTCTTTTCCCGCCAATCGATCGAATGCGCCGGTTGGACGGAATTGCAATTTCCCCTGGGTCATGGCGATTTCTTTTCGCGACGCCATCGCCGCCACGACCGATCGGCAGAACATCTCATCCGCGAAGGCGTCGCCCATCACGCCGACATTTGCCTGCTGGCGTATCTTGGCTGCCGCCGCCGTCGAGAGGTTGCGCACGCGCTCCTCGTCACGCTCCTCCCACGCCAATGCGAGCGGCAAGAAGTAGTTTGCGTGTTCACCGCCGCCTTCGAGGTCGAGCAATGCCACCAACCATGTAATCTTATCTTCTTGCCACAGCACGTGGTCGGCGATCCGAGCGCGGTCGATCGGCGTGCCTTTCGCCGCGTACCACCGCTGTGTCTCGATGTAACGCGGCAACGTGTCCGTTTCGAATTGCAGGCGCGTCTTCTCCGCGATGCCAATGCGCCACGGAACAACCCGCTCGCGAAACAGGCTGGTCCAGCCGTCGAACAACACCAGAACGGGGCGCTCCTCGATCGACACGATTTGTTCGTGCCAGGAAGGGACGTCGGCGTCGGTGGCCAACCTGAACCAGTAGAACCCATAGGCCGCAATCGTCAGCAGATAGGGCAGCTCTCCGATGGGCGGAAACGTTGTGCGGCCGAGCATTTCGACCGGCACCCGGCCCTTGAACGGCGACAGATTGAGCTCGACCGGTTGCGCCGAACGCGCCAGGTTTGCGACGCACAGGATCGTGTCGTCACCGAACTCGCGTAGATAGGCCAGTATCTTGCGATTACCGGGTCTCAAGAATCGGCGCGAGCCGCGTCCGAACGCCTGGCTGGTCTTGCGCACGGCAAGCATGCGCTTGGTCCAACTGAGCAGCGAGCTTGGATCGCGGGACTGAGCCTCCACGTTGGTGGACTGATAACCGTACACCGCATCCATGATGGGCGGAAGATACAGCCGCTGAGGATCGGCGCGCGAAAAGCCGGCATTGCGGTCCGGACTCCACTGCATGGGGGTGCGCACGCCATTGCGGTCGCCGATGAAGAAATTGTCGCCCATGCCGATTTCGTCGCCGTAGTACACAATGGGGGAGCCCGGCATGGAGAACAGCAGGCTGTTCATGAGCTTGATGCGGTCCAGATCGTTCTCCATCAGCGGCGCCAAGCGGCGGCGGATGCCCAGATTGATGCGCGCCTGCAAATCCGCCGCGTAGGTGGTGTACATGTAGTCGCGTTCCTTGCTGGTGACCATCTCCAGGGTCAATTCGTCGTGATTGCGCAGGAAAATCACCCATTGGCAACTGTCGGGAATATCCGGCGTTTGCTGCATGATTTCAATGATGGGATAGCGGTCCGCTTGTGCGATGGCCATGTAAATGCGTGGCATCAACGGAAAGTGATATGCCATATGGCACTCATCGCCGTCCCCGAAATACTCGCGCACATCCTCCGGCCACTGATTCGCCTCCGCCAGCAGGAATCGGTTCTCGTAATGAGCATCGATCGCGGCCCGCAGCTGCTTGATCACCGCATGGGTTTCCGGCAGATTTTCATTGTTGGTTCCCTCGCGCTCCACGAGGTAGGGAATTGCGTCGAGCCTGAAACCGTCGACGCCCATGTCGAGCCAGAAGCGCATGATTTGGAGCACCGCCTCCAGCACCTTCGGATTGTCGAAGTTCAAATCGGGCTGGTGGCTGAAAAAGCGGTGCCAGTAGTAGGCCTTCGCCGCCGGGTCCCACGTCCAGTTCGAGGTCTCGGTATCGGTGAAAATAATGCGCGTTCCGAGGTATTTTTGGTCGGTGCCGCTCCATACGTAAAAGTCGCGCTCCGGGGAGCCCGGGGGAGCCGCTCGGGCGGCTTGGAACCAAGGGTGCTGATCCGAGGTGTGGTTGATGATAAGTTCGGTGATTACCTTCAATCCAAGCCGATGTGCTTCGTGCAGCATCGAGCGAAAATCCTCGAGCGTACCGAACTGCGGATGCACGTTCTGATAGTCCGAGATGTCGTACCCGTCGTCCTTGAGGGGCGAGGGGTAGAAGGGCATCAACCAGATCGTATTGACCCCAAGATCCCTGATGTATTCGAGCTTTGAGGTCAGGCCCTTGAAATCGCCGATGCCGTCGCCGTTCGAATCCAAGAACGACTTGACGTTGAGTTGGTAGATGACGGCGTCTTTGTACCACAGAGGATCAACAGCATCGAGGCCGGACGCCCCGGCGGGCTCGATGGCAAGGGCTTTAGCGTCGTTCATCTAGCGCCGTTTCACAGATAATAGTCGAAATCCTGTTCGCTGCGCACCCGCCGGCGCAGCCTGAATACGTGTGCGGGTGCGCGCCGCGGATCGAGCATGACGTAGTTATACCGGCCCCGCCAGATATAACGCTGATCGCTCAACAGATCATGCACCTGATACGGCTGCTCCGCATCGAGCTTTAATGCGTTGACGTCCAGGTCCACCCAGCCGGAGTGCGGCTGATGCGGATCGAGGTTTACCACGGTCAGGATGACATTGCCGGATACGGCGTCGATCTTGAGGTACGCGATCAGCTGATCGTTGTCGATGGGGCAGAAGCGCAGGCTCCTATCGGACTGAAGTGCCGCGTTTTCCTTGCGGATTCCATTGATGCGGGCGATCAAGGACCACAGGCTGTCGGAACTTTCGGCGGGCCAATGGCGCAATTGATACTTTTCCGAATCGCGATACTCCTCGCTGCCGGGCTCGCGAGGCGTACTTTCCAGCAGCTCGTAAGTCGGACCATAGATGCCGTAGTTGGCGGCGAGGGTCGCAGCGAGTATGAGCCGTGCCGCAAATACCGGCCGCAAGCCCGACTGCAGCGTCTCGTGCAGAATATCGGGCGTGTTCGGCCACACGTTGGGCCGGAAGTACTCGCGTCCCGGACCCAGAGCGAGGTCGGTAAAATAGTCCGTGAGTTCCTGCTTGGAATTGCGCCACGTGAAGTACGTGTACGATTGCGAGAATCCCAATTTCGCCAAACGGTGCATGAGCTTGGGCCGCGTGAACGCTTCGGCAAGGAAAATCACATCGGGCTCATCGCGCTTGACCGCATTGATCATCCATTCCCAAAATCCGAACGCTTTGGTATGGGGATTGTCGACGCGAAATATCCTTACGCCCTGCGCGATCCAGAAATCGACGATGCTCTTCAGCTCGCCCCACAAAGCGCGCCAATCGTCGGTTTCGAAATCGAAAGGATAGATATCCTGGTACTTTTTCGGCGGATTTTCGGCATATTGCACGCTGCCGTCAGGACGATGCTTGAACCATTGCGGATGAGCCTTCACATAAGGATGGTCAGGCGCAACCTGGAATGCGATGTCTAGCGCGATCTCGATGCCTAATTCGCGCGCGTTCGTCAATAAGCGGCGAAAATCTTCCAGCGTGCCCAACTGCGGCAGGATGTCCTTGTGGCCGCCCTCAGCGGCGCCGATGGCCCAAGGACTACCGACATCCTCGGGCTTTGCACTCAATGCATTGTTGGCGCCCTTGCGGTTGATGCGCCCGATCGGGTGGATGGGGGGGAAATAGAGCACATCGAAACCCATCTCGGCCAAGTAGTTCAACCGGTCTTCGACATCCCGAAAAGTGCCGTGCTGGCCGGCCTGGACGCCTGCAGAGCGGGGAAACAGCTCATACCAGGCGCTGAAAGCCGCACGCTTGCGGTCCGCGACAAGCTCCAAGGCCTGCGTCGCGGCGAAGCTGCGGTCCGCATAACGCGCGACAATGGCTGCGCGCGCGCTGTCGAGCGCCATGGCCTTCTGCGCGGCGGGATCAGCGGCGGCATCGTCCGCTATTGTGCGCAATTGCGCCGACCACTCCGTCAGGATCGAGCGGTCGCTGCCCTGGGCCCTCGTGGCGGCTTCGTCAATGAGCGCGCTGCCGACACGCAACGCCATTCGAATGTCCGCCTGGTCTTGGCGCCGTTCGAGCTCGGCCCGCCACGACTCGAAATGATCCACCCATGCCACTACCGTGTAGCGATAGCCGCCGGCCTGCGGCGGCGTGAAACTTGCGAGCCACACATCGTTGGCCCGTGGCTTCATGTCGACTTCGTATTCATCGCTCGCGCCCACGCGCTGCCAGCGCAGCACAACGCGCAGTTTGTCGTGACCATCGGCAAAGCAATGCGCTTCGATCTCGACGGATTCGCCGGCGATGCGCTTGGCCGGGAAGCGGCCGCCGTCGACCACCGGCAACAGTGCGTCGATCACGGCGCGCTTGCGGCCCTCCGCAATCACGCGCGTTCCTTGCGTTTCGGGGGGCGGTCCGGGAGCGGCTTCGCTCGCGGTGCCCTTGCGCTTTACCTTAGCCATGCGATTCGTAACGCAAAACGATAGTCGCCAGCGGCGGCAGGTTGAGATTGACCGACTCCACACGCCCCTGAGTCGTGACGGGTACGGATTCCACGCGGCCGAGATTGCCCCATCCGGAACCGCCGTATTCTCGGGCGTCGGTATTTAAGATCTCGCGCCATACACCGCGCGAAGGTACACCCACCAGAAAGTTGTGCCTCGGAACGGGCGTGAAGTTGCAGACCACCAGCAACGAGCGGCCATCGCCCGGCGCTTTGCGCAGGAATGCGATGACGCTCATTTCCGCGTTGCCGACGTCCAGCCATTCGAATCCATCCGACGAAAAATCGATCTTATGCAAAGCCGCTTCGCTGCGGTAGATACGGTTCAAATCACGGACCAGCTGCTTCACGCCGGCGTGCTCCGGCAATTCGGAAACCCACCATTCGAGTTCACCCTCGTGCGTCCACTCGCGTCGCTGGGCAAATTCTCCGCCCATGAACAAAAGCTTCTTGCCCGGATGTGCCCACATGTACCCGTAGAGCAAGCGCAAGTTGGCGAACTTTTGCCAATCGTCGCCGGACATTTTCCCGATCAGTGAACCCTTGCCGTACACCACTTCGTCATGCGACAGCGGCAGTACGAAGTTCTCGTTGAAGGCGTAGATCAGCGAGAAGGTGAGTTGTCCGTGGTGGTATTTCCGGTTGATCGGGTCCAGCTTCATGTATTCGAGCGTGTCATGCATCCAGCCCATGTTCCATTTCAAACCGAAACCAAGCCCCCCCACGTCGGTGGGACGCGACACCATGGGCCATGCCGTCGATTCCTCGGCAATCATCGCCACGTCGGGATGATCGCGATAAACAGACAGATTCAACATGCGCAGAAAGTCGATGGCCTCGAGATTTTCCCGGCCGCCGTAGCGGTTTGGAATCCATTCGCCCGCTTTGCGCGCGTAGTCGAGATACAGCATGGATGCCACCGCATCGACCCGTATGCCGTCGATGTGATATCTCTCGAACCAGAACAGCGCGGACGAAATGAGAAAACTGCGAACCTCATTGCGACCAAAATTGAAAATTGCAGACTTCCACTCAGGATGAAAACCCTGTTGCGGATCGGCGTGTTCATATAGATGCGTGCCGTCGAAAAATACCAGTCCGTGCTCGTCGGCCGGGAAATGCGACGGCACCCAATCGAGAATTACGCCGATGCCCTTCTCATGCAGGTGATCAACGAAGTACATCAGGTCCTGCGGAGTACCATAACGAGCGGTAGGCGCGAAGTACCCCGTCGTTTGATACCCCCACGATCCGTAAAACGGATGCTCGGTGATCGGCATGAGTTCAACATGAGTGAAACCCAGCCCGCCGATGTATTCCGCCAGCGCATGGGCAAGTTCGCGGTAATTGAGAAAGGCACCGTCCTTGCGGCGCCACGAACCGGCATGCAGTTCGTAGATGGACATCGGCGCATCCAGCCCATTGCGCGCGCCACGCGCGGTCATCCATGCGGAGTCCTTCCACTCGTATTCGAGTGACCATACGCGCGAGGCCGTTGCCGGCGGGGCTTCGCAACACACTCCGTAAGGATCTGCTTTCTCGACCACGAATCCTCCGACGCGCGAGGTAATCCGGTACTTATAAGTCTGGCCGCGCAACGCCGGCGCGACGCCCTCCCAGATCCCGGATCCGTCGGTTCTCGGAGCGAGAACGTCCGCTCCGGCGTTCCACCCGTTCCAATCGCCGATCACTGAAACCTGAGCCGCATTTGGGGCCCAGACGCCGAAATACGCGCCCGATTCAGGTCCCAGCACGTGGCATCCCAGCTTCGAGTGCAGCTGCGAGTGAGTGCCCTCGCGGAACAAATAGATATCGTGTTCGGTCAGCACAGCGCTGTTATTTCTTGATGCATCGTGCCACCTCGTGTCAACGGGGTATTCTAAGTTACGATTCCACGGTTCATGTCCTCGAGGGGCGGAATCTCGTGTAGGACTATACTGGCTATTGAGACAATTTCGACACCATGACCGATATCGTACCGCGGATAGAACAATTACTGGCAGCAGTGGCGTTGGCCGCGGCATTGCTCGCTTTCAGCGTTTCGCCCGCCTCCGCACAAGAGGACGTTTCGCCCGCCTCGGCACGAGACGACAAGGATGTTCATTGGAGCGCACGCGAAATGCCCCTCGCAGAGAAAATGGATGGGCTGCGCGGGCTCCCGAATGACATCCGAGGCGCAACGACGAAGGCCTTGGCATTCCAGATCCGAAGATTGCCGAAGTCCGGAAACAAGCTTCGTCTGGCAACGTCCTTGGCGGGACTATCGACTGAAGGCGATTTTGGCCATGACACTCTCCGGCAGGTGGCGAGGACTCTCGCCCTGGCCGTGCGCGAGCGAGCGATGCCTTGGGTGGAGCCGACGGAATCCGACGCCGGCAATTTCCTCGAGGCGTTGATGCCGGCGTATGCATATCGCGAGCTTGCACAACTAGTGCGCTACGAAAATGTCGAGATTTCAATGAATGGCGACGAACACTACCGCGCCGCCCTCGCACAATTGGCAACCGATGATCGGCGGCGCGAACATCCGGACTTTGCGCTGAAGGACCTTGCAGACAAGGCGTGGCGGCTCTCGGACTTGCGGGGCAAGGTCGTGATGATAAATTTCTGGGCCACATGGTGTCCGCCGTGCCGCAAAGAGCTGCCGGATCTGGAGGCGCTTTACGAGGAATTCGCCTCGAAAGGCTTGGTGGTACTCGGCATCTCCGATGAAGACCCGAAAAAGGTCGAACCGTTCGTACGCAAACATGCGCTTTCGTTTCCCGTGTTGCTCGATTCCAAACGTATGGTCAATGAGATGTTCGCGATAAAAGGGATTCCGAGGACCTTTATCTACGACCGAACGGGAACGTTGGCCGCACAGGCGATCGACATGCGAACCCGGCAGCAATTTCTAGCGCTGCTGAAAAAGGCCGGACTGGAATGAGCCCTCGCGGTGCGCGGCACCGCCGCATTGAGGTCGACGACACCTCTTGCCCCAACCTCCTGGCCAATCGTCAAATTGAACCAACGTGCATGTGTCATTATGTCAGTGGTCTGAGGGATGGAGGAAGTATGGACGAACTTGTTGCGCTACTTCTGAGTGTGCAAGGCCGCATCGAGGATGTTATCGGTCAACTCGAATCCGGTGCTCTCTCCGTGCCGCGCGTGGAGAACTATCTGGAGCTGCTTCGCGGGCAACGTGACGACTTGGATAAAGCCATCGCCTTAGCACGCAATCCCCAGCGTAAGGCCTACTGACGCGCCGCCAATCAGCGGACCTCGATTGGAATCGTCAGGAAGCCGCGGAAGCGGGCCCTGCCGCCACGGATCGGGACCCCGGACGCCCGGTACTTGGGAAAGCGTTCGACGAAGCGCGAAATCGCCACCCTGCCTTCCAAACGTGCAAGGTTCACTCCGACGCATATGTGTGGCCCAGAGCCAAATGCGAGATGCCGGTTGGGCTTTCGGCTAATTCTTAGCTGGTCCGGGTCCTCGAATTGTTCAGGATCTCTGTTGGCTGCGCCGATGCAGAGGTTCAAGAGTGTTCCGGCCGGCACTCTTATCCCACCCAATTGCGTATCAATGGTAGCGCGCCGATTTCCAAGCTGGTTCGAACTTTCGAAGCGCAGAAACTCTTCGACGGCGCTCTTGATCAATTCCGGTTCCTGTAACAACGCCCGGCGCTGATCAGGCCATTCAATCAGCAGCTGCAATCCATTGCCGATAAGGTTGGTCGTCGTCTCGTGTCCGGCATTCAAGATAAAGATGCAGTTCTGCAGCAACTCGATTTCCGTGAGTTGCACCTCATGCTCTTGTCCGAGGAGCCGTGTCAGCACGTCGCGAGCAGGATCGCCTGGGCTTCTGCGCCGATCGGCGACGAGCTTCTCGAGATAGCTCAGAAATTCTTGCACAGCTTGATTACCCGCAAGCAGCATCGGCGCTGTCGGTGCGGGTTCGAGTGCTCCCAGGATCGCCAGCGACCACCCACGAAGCGGCTCTCGTTCTTCGTGAGGAATGGTCAGGAGATTGCCGATAATCTCGACGGGAATTGCAGACGCGAAGTCCGCGATCAGGTCGGCGCTGCCCTTCGACTCGATACGATCCAAGAGCTGATCCACCACCGTGATCAGCCCCTCCTCCAAATCGGCAATAGCTCGGGGCGTCAGGGCGCCCGCGATGATTCGTCGGACCCTGGTGTGCAGCGGCGGGTCGTTGAATACCAGACTGGTGGTGTGGTGCTCATAAAGCGGCGAATCGCCAAACTTTGGCTTGAACTCGATTTTCTTGTCAGAACTGAATGTGCCGGTATCGCGGTAGACGTGCTCGAGATCTGCATACCGGGTCAGAAAAAACGACCCATCGGGCAAACGATGCACCGGCGAGACGGAACGCAATTTTGCATAGCTCGAATAGGGCTCTTCATAAAATGATCTCGGCAGCGTCCGCAGATCGAAGTCATCGATGTTCATACCTGTCTTTGTAGCAGATCGCACCTCGGACCGTGGCGGGTCACCGATCTGTTCACTGTCTCGTTAATCAAACTTCCGCAGAGCAATCAGGAGCAGCGGACAAAGGCCGCCGAGCGGTGACCGGAAGGGGCGGCGGCTGCCGCGAAACATCCCGGCCATCGACAACCTGTTTGATTTTTTCGACCGCCGGGCGCCCGCGTCGCGGGATCCTCGAGACTATTGGTTATCGCCGATCCGTACGGGGGCAAGCGCCTCTCGTGCGGCCTTACTCAGTTCCCGAAGCACGTCATCACGAAAACCCGGTGCGTCGGCCGGGGTGTCTACAGCGACCCGATCGCCGTCTGCCATTTGCATGCTGGCATCTGCCTCCCCAACCAAAGCATGCCCGACTCTGCGCTTAAATATCCGCATGGGTGGCCCCTCCAGGACTACAGCGCGTAAAATATAGCGCCGAATTTGTGTCCAGGCACCTGTCCGGTCTCTGCGACAGTTTTAACATATCGCAAAACGCAGTACGTTGGACCCCATGGACAGGGGAGCCAGTCAAGTGCACAAGTTTCAAGCCCAAATCAAGCAATCACCGCCAGTCACGATGCTGCATACCCTCTCATGCCCGGTATGCTGCACCACGGAAGACGCGCTGAGAGTCGTGCGCGCACGAAACGTCTCGGAAGCGGTCTTGGATTTGATCGCGACTTACATGAGCGACGGCGTCAAGCGCAACGTATGTGTGTGCAATTGCACCAAAGGCAAAAAGCCACCCTTCGGTTAGAGAAGATCGCAACCTAGTAGGGGAGATCGAGCAACCTAGTTCGGCTCGACGTAAATCGCGATTCCGCTTCCTACTTTATGCGTCACGTTACCCGACAAACCGATGCCGCTCGCGTAGCCACCGTTGCCATATGCTCCGGCCTGCCCGAACCCGGTGCTGACCGAGCCGCCAGGTTGATCGCCAACTCCCTGCAACAGAACGCCGTTTGCACCGAGCTTCGCCGCTTCTTCCTTGAGACGGTTTAGAACGACGTCCGTTTTGCCCTGGGCTGTGAAGCCAAAACCACCCCTGCTTGACGTGTCGAGCATAGCGATCTCTTCGTACTTGGCGGCAGGCGGGTGAAAGTAAATCTGCACCAGGACGGGAGAGATTGGCGGCCTAGCTTGGCCCATCATCACGTGCGAGGTGGCGCAGGCGCCCAGGGCGAGTGTTAAAGCGGCAATGCAGAGTTTACGCATCGAGTGCATCCGTTTGTCCTGAAAGGTCGCAAGCGTACACGCGAACATGGCGGCGACGTCGTGCTGCACTTAACAAAGCGCCAACCCGCCGCAACACCGCAAAAGGCATCCGCCAACCGGGCGCTCGGTGCTCAGAATGTGGGACCGCGCAGTCCCTCAACGGCTTCCTTGGACCCCGCATTCAGTTCCGGAACCTGAGTGCGCTGACCCGGCGAAGCCTTTGGGGCGACGGTATCGGCTGCCGGTCGGACGGTGTCGCCCCGCATTAGGAGTTCTGTCACCGACACATTTTTGGCAACCGGCGTTGTTTGACGCGCACCGCGCTTAAAAAACCGCATAGGTTAGCCCTCCACGTTTTCCGAATATGAACCAATTAGCGAAAGGAAACAACGCCTGTCGATTGATGCACATTTCCCATAAAGGGCATCGACCAGCGCGGATTGGACCCTCACCCCGGAGGCGTCGTAGACGGCAGGAGTTAAAGTCTTGGCAGGTTTTGCTGAAGACGCCGAAGCGATGCGGCGGAGCTAAATATGCCGATTCCTTTCTGGCGGCTCGCCCGCGGGATCTTTGAAAAAATTACCAATAAAGATCCGTGCCTGGCGGGGTCAGTTCCTTGCGCGCTCCCCGGGCACATGCAATTACCGGTCATCATTTGTGCGTAAACGAAGCTTGAATAACCGGTCCGCTAAGGACCCAAGAATTATGATCGTGCCGAAGGCAGCGGCAATGAGCGCAACGGCTATGAAACTTTTGCTGCTGAGATCCAGCCACTTCGAAAAGCTCATCGGCGTCATAGACACTTCCATTGGCCAGGATTTGGCGCCAGATTTTCCACCATGAGCGATTCGACAGCGGTAAGGCTCCGACGCGGCCTGTGTGATTCGAGTCTAGCTAAAGTCGCACCTGCAAAAATTGAACTGCCGTCACAAACCCGCTCATTTGAAATAATGAGGGCGAGCTGTGGGGCTAATCTCACGGCGTTTGCTGGAGGGGTGAGACCGAAGGTCCGCAACGAGAAGAATGACAAACGCGACTACCGGCAACGCGCAGAGCACAAGGTAAATCACAATAAGCAGTTCGAGAGTTGGCACGCGCGGAGTATGATCTGCCGCTATTTACGCCGGTGTGAAGCAGTCGTGTCCCGTATTGTGATGCCGGTCGAAGAAACGGCAGACGAGGTCCCGGTAGCGACGTCATTTCGCCAAGTTCCGTCATTTCGACGTGACTAGCCTTAAGGTTGCCACCTTACGCCGATCGTAGCTGCTGCCGACGGTCGTCCTTTCGTGGCTTAAGGGTGCTTTCTCGCACTTGGTCGGGTGCACGTCGTACTCCTCCTCTTTCATGCCGCAACGGCAGCACGGCAGCCCGTACGCGTCAAAGACATGACCTTCAACTTCTCTACCCATACCAGAGTTCTCCGTCTAGACCTTGCACCTCATCATCACCAAGGCAACATTGATGTAGGTGTAATTCCCGCGTTGGATAGAGAACCCTCCGACGCTTGGATCATTCGGTAAATGGCCTGCCCTGCCGGTCTGCCGGTTGGAAAATCCGCAACCGGCCCCAGAAAGTGGATATGACGACACTTAGTCCTCAAGGTATGAAAGTCAGGCTCGGTAAGAACATGAGGGCTTCCTTGGAGTACGCGGCACGAATGCCCCATAAGTGGCACGACATCGGCACGGGAAGGGGCGCAAAGATGGCTGTGAGGCGATTAGTGAGGGCCGGCTTGGTAGAAATCAAACCGGCTTTCAACCGGTTCCGCGTGAAGCATTAAATCCTCGCCCAAGTGCCGAGCGCAGTGCTTCACCGCCGTCCGTGAAATCGCCCATCGTTGCGATGGGAAGAGCCGCATCCGTATTTAACAATATACAAATGCGCCGTGCAATCCTACGCTCTTACGCGAAAGTTACTGACTGTGACACGCGATGAGACTGACCACACTACCGCTACCAAAACAGCAAGCAATACAAGAAATCGGCCATGTCGTTCCTCAGCCTAGTGTTTCGCATCTACGTCGTTGCCGCCGCACTTCCGGTGCTCGGCCTCATCATTCTTTTGCTGGTGGATACTTACACCCACAAAAAACGAAGCCAAGACGTGGGCGAAGCGCAGCCACACACCAGGTAGCAGAGCCTCAAGGCTCCAGCCTCCGTCATCCACCGTCTTTTACGGATTGGGCCTGTGCCAGGGAAGCACGCCAGACACGGCCGATCGCCCCAACCCCCGCTCAGTCGGCCAGTGGCGAGGGACGTACTTGAAAATGCACCACTAGCGGCTTCATGCCTTTGCCGCCTTCTTTGTGCCACGGCACGCGATCCCCGCTCGTAGTCCAAAGACCGCGGCCCTTCCAGCCCCCTCCAGAATCATCGATGCGGCCCTCGAGACCCTTGGCATAGAAACCCAGCGGATAGGGAATGCGCAGCGTCACGAACTTACCGTCAACCAGCGCGTGCACCCCATCAAACAGATTACCCGTTGCGATAGGCACGTTCGCGCCCAGCCCCAGCGTGTCGTGTTGATCGACCCAGGTGTAATAGCTCGATTCGACGCTCATCTGTGGCGCATTCACAAATCCTGGCCCAGGTAGGCGGTGAAAACTCCAGCCTTCGGAACAATGATCTCCCGTTGCGGTCGGCCCGTTGAGCGGACCCTTGCATTTGCGCCGATCGAATTGTCCCAAATCTCCGCTCGCCAAGGATACCCACACCACGCCGTTGCGATCGATGTCGGCACCCCGCACGCCGAATCCGGGTGCAGGCACATTGTAGATTTCGCTTAGCCGGGTCCGCGGATCGAAGCGAATCAGCGCGCCCGGATAACGAAACGCGACCGAGCCCCAGACGCTGCCGTCGGCGGGGTTGGGCATGATGGCATAGAAGCTCGCCGCCAACCGTTGGTCGCTGCTCGGATTTGGCGGTTGGCCGGGTTCGGTCCAGGCATCGAGCCTGCCGTTGCCATTGGTATCGAGCACGAGCGGCGCCCAGCCTTGTGAAGCCGCCGCATCACCCGTCGAAATGAATTTCTTCGTGTCGAGCCAGCCCACAGTCTCTCGTCCGCCGCTGGTCCACAGAGTATCGCTTGCATCTTCGGCGAATTGCAGATGATGCGTACCGAAGCAGGTATCGACGAAAACGTACTTACCGCTTTTCGGCTCGTACATCGCGAGTTGGCGATCGGATGTGTTGAGGGGGAACGCCATCGCGGAGGGATGCGTGGAGCCTTGCTTGCAAAACGCGGGGTTCGCCGGCGCGCGAATCCGCGCGGTGTACCAAACGCGTCCGGATCGGTCCAGCATCGGATTGTGCGCAACCGCACGGCTGTCCCAGATTCGCTCCTCGCCCCAGTAAGGCGAGGGCTGAATCACCGGATCGTCGTGGGTCGTCGGGGTATCGGCGTCACGCACCCGGCCCTTGAACGTAGTGGCGGTATTGTGCTGCGGATCGAGTATCGGGAAGTCGTCTGTGCTCAGCTCCGGGGCGCCGTATAACAACCCGTTGGCATTGACGCTCGGATTACGCCGATCGGTTCCCGACAGATCGTGCAAGTACGCCTTGCCGTCCGACCAGTCGCGCACCGTGGCGACGATATTGCGCTCAATGCCGCTCGGACGCTCCGGCTGCGTTGCCGGCAATTCGCCCGCAGCGATACGATCGGTCCAATCCGCCAAATAGTGAATCGGAACCCCTGCAAGGGTCCCTTGCACGATGCTGATCATCTGGCCGCCGGCTTGGCCGGACTGCAGGCGTCTCAGCCACGCCTCCTCCGATGTCTTGGCGGGGCCCAGCGACTTTGGAATCGTGCGAGTTGCCAGATTTCCCAGTTGATGGCAACCGACGCAGCCCATGTTTTTCATCCACATGAGATAGCCATTGCGGCCGCCCGCGAGCGGCGCCACCTGCGCCTCCTCGGGAATTTTCATCATCGCGTACCAGTAAGCAGCCGGGTAGGTTTTGGCGGCCGTGGCCGCGTCCGGCGCCGCGAGGGCAGTGAGATTCAAAGCGCGGCCCGGAGTCGCATCTGTTTTCGGCGAGTCCGCCAGGCCATACCCGCGTACCCAGACGCGGTAGTTCGCCTTGGGAAGATCCGGAATGAGGTAGCGGCCCGCCTCGTCGGTGACGACGATTTTGGCGAAGCGGGTTTGAAAATCCTGCGTCTCGGCGATGACCCACACGCCGGCTTCCGCGCCGTGCGCACTCTTGACGGCGCCTCGAATTTCATCTGCCGCCACACCCGCTTCACCGAAAGCGGCACCCTCCCCCGCAAAGCAACCCGCGAGCGCAACCAGCAACGCGACGATGCATTTCAGCTTCGGTGAATTCATAGGCCCTCCGATCCTTTATTTTAGCTTGAGACGCACCTCGGGAAAGTACGGGCCCGCCGCCCGTCGCCGCCACCAGAGACCCTGGGATTTTTCCTCGCCGCTGGCAAAGGTGTAGTCGTAGAACTGTGCGCGAATATATTGCGGCCGCTTGTCGGCGAAAGGATTCTTGTCCAGCAAGGCCGTCACGGCGGGTTCGTTTTCGAGCAGCCTTTCAAGAAACCGCGGAAACCAACTTACATTCCGTGGGTCATCGAGGGCGGCGAACCACATCTGCCAGTCCAGTCGCGGCTGGTGTGGGATGTTCCAGAGCGGCCGCCGCCTCACATCGCCCGGTTTGTAGCGAAACTCGTACTCGCGCCATTCGACGCCGTCCTGCGAGCCCTCAATGACGATTTCCTCACGTTGTGTCGTCATGACGGCGAACAATCCGTAGCTGCTCACCAGACGCATCGGCTCGATCAGTTGAACAATTTCGCGCATCGCTGCCGGAGGGCTGCCGCCGAAACGTGCATCCATCTGCACCAGGCTCAAGAACACCAGCAGCAGGCCCAATGCGCCAACGAGCCGCGAGACGGTTTTTGGCGCTTGCTGTTGCGCGCGTTCCGCCAGAACCTTCGTGAATCGTTGCGGCAGATTCGTCCGCAGAGCCGCATCGTCAAACAGCAGCAAGCACAGCAGCAAGGTCTGAAGATTGAACCAATTGTAATTGCCGGTAAGCAAGATGCAGCCTTGCAGCAGCAAGATGCCGAACGCGGCCAAGAAACGCAGCCGCCGCGGGCAGAAGATAAGAAACGGCAGCGCCAGTTCGACGAAAAATAAGCCCGCGGTGGCGAATCTCAGCACGGACGGCGCCAAATGCGCGGCATACCAGGCCAGCGGCGTGGGCAAGGGCTGCGTCAGAAAATGATATTGCAGCGCCGACAAGTTCCACCAGTTCGGGTCGGCACTCAGCAGCTTGACCACACCCGACATGAACACGAAGCGAAACAGCAACCAGCGCAGCAGCCAGATGCCCGGTGCCTGAGCGAAATTCATCAACAAGGCAAGAAATCCGGCCTCCAACAGAAATGTGTCCCACTGAAAGGACATGAAAGTCTGTCCGCCATACAGCAGCGAGAGATACAGCACATATAGCAGAAACAAGCTTAAGCGCGGCAGGACGTTGAAGATCAATAGCAGCGAGAAACCTGCACCAGCCCAGCACACCGCCTGAACCGCAAAATCGCTCGCGCTGATCCAGAACAGCATGGGCATCACAAAGAATCGCTCCGCGCCTGCCTGACCCTCGATGGCCCCGACCAATTCTGCGAGCGGCAGGATGCCATGGCTGCCGATCAACCCCAGGGCCTGCGCGCCAAAGGACGTAAAGGCCGCCAGATAGATCAGGCCGAACAGGCGCAGAAACAGGAACGAGACGAGATCGTAGCGCGGCGGCCCGTAGTCCCTGCCCCACAGAAACAAGCTGCTCCGATAGAAGGCCGCCCGATGTGCGGCGATGAAGGCATACATCAGTTCCGAAATTGCCGCGAAACCGGGAAGCTCTCTATAAAGGGCAAGCCAGAATCCCCGGCCGCGCGCGTGGCTTAAGGTAAGGAAGCTTGCCTCGGCGGCGCTCGCGCGGCGTCCCTCGGGCAGAATGTATTGCACAGCGCGCTGAAAGTCCGCCAGTGGAATCTCAGGGTAGTGCGCGGCGACGTCCTGATAGGGCCGGTAATGGACCGCATCGGCCGTGAGCTTCTGCCAATAACGCGCCCAGAAAACGCAAAACGCGCAATCAGCGTCGTACACCAGCAAGGGCCGCGCATCATAAGGCGCATTGCCAAGTCGGGCGGACGAATTGTCGCTTGCCTCTGGCACGTAAGGCCGCCTCCAGTCGCCGCTTAGAAATTCAAGAGTTCGCGCACGCGGCTTTTAATCCAATCGAACTCCATACTACCGGTTCACCGGATATGACAGTATCGACGCGTGGCCGCGTTGCTAAACATTGTCCTGCAGGTATTAACTCATCTGAGAGGGATTGTACCTCTCGCGACCACGCGATTCGTGGTCTGCTTGTTCGCGTTTGCCTGCACCTTGCTCGGCGCGGCGCAGTCGCGCACGGCGCCAGCGGAATCGCTGTCCTCGGCGGCCCCGGTGCAATACCAACGGCAGTTCGGCTATTTGCCCTTAAAGGACGGTGTGCGGCTGGCGTATGTAACTTGGCTGCCGAAAAAATCAGGACGCTATCCGACCTTGATCCTTTATGGGCCCTACGATGAGAGCGGAGCGGATCTCGACAATTATGTTGGAACTTACTTCATACGTCCCTATCTTGAGGCGGGCTACGCCCTGGTCGGCATCAACACGCGCGGAACGGGTTGCTCGGAGGGCTTGAATGATTACTCGTTCGTCGGCGAGGGCACCGACGGCGCTCAGGCGGTGGAGTGGGCCGCGCGCCAGCCTTGGAGCACGGGCAGTATCGGCATGGTTGGCAACTCATCGCCGGGCTACACGCAGATCGAGACGGCGGCACAGCATCCTCCCCATCTCAAGGCCATCGTGCCGACGGCGATTGCCGCCAGCGACTATCGAGAGGTGTGGATGGTTGGCGGCATGGTTCACCAGGCGCTGATCAGCGGCTGGTCCCTGCACGTCGAGCCGGAATCGGCACAGTCGGGCGCCGAAACGCGCATCAAGTGGGGCGACCGCTCATGCGAGGCGATACGCGCGAAGCAGCCGCCCGTCCGAGCCAGTGCTTATTGGGAAATGTTGCGCCATCCCCTGCAGGATGCGTACTGGGAAGAGCGCAGCATGGAAGGATTCATCGGCGAGGTCAGAGTGCCGACGATGATCGTCGGCGGCTGGCAGGATCAATGGGAATTCGCGACCGGGGCAATCCGTTTGTACGGTTTACTCAAGGCCGATCACAAGAAAATCATTCTTCAGAACGGCGGACACTACGTGTACCACCGCGACCTAAACCAATTGCAGATGCGGCGCTGGCTGGACCGGTGGGTGAAGGGTGAAAAGAACGGGATCGAGTCGGAGCCGCCCGTCACCGTGCTGCACGAAGTCACCGATGCACCCGCCACCGCCGAGGGTACGCATGCGATTCCCGGCTGGATTACGACGTACGATCGCTGGCCGGCTCCCAATGTACGCCCATCGACGCTCTTTTTGACCGCGCACGGAACGCTGAGCGCCGAGCGGCCGAAGAGCGAACCCGATCATGCGCCGACAACCTATATCTATCCCGCAGGTACCGAACTCTTCGGGGACAATACGCAGTTCGCGCTCATGCCCAATCCCGTGGGGACCTTGAATTATCGGACCGCGCCACTGGTTGAGGACCTGGTGATTCTCGGCGTGCCTCAGCTGACCTTCTACGTCAGCTCCGATCAGAAGGACACTGACTTCCTGATCACCTTAAAAGACATCGATGCCGAGGAAAGTACTCTGTTCCTGCAACGCGGGTACCTGCGAGCATCACTGCGCGCCCTGGATCCGCTCCGCTCTACGCCGCAGGTCGCCGTTCAATCCTTCCGAGCGCCCGAGGCCCTCGAACCCGGCCGAATTTATGAGATCAAGGTGTCCTTGGGCACCATCGGTCACGCGGTGCGCCGGGGACATCGACTGGAACTCTCCATTTTGGCGCCCAATCCCATCCCCCAGCCCGAGATGGGTCCGGTCACGGTTGCGCTGCCGGCGCTCAACACGGTGTATCACGATGCGGCCTACCCGTCGGCGCTGGTGCTGCCGATCGCGGCGGACGAGACCGCGATCGCGCCGCCCCCGCCGTGCGGCGTACTGCAGTTGCAACCTTGCCGAGCGAAGCCCGCGTACGTCGAACCACCTGAATAACTTCGCACGCCAGACTCAATTGGACGCGACAGTCCTGCGCGCCTTGCCGTTGACGGCCTAGAGGCGCTCATCAGCTCCGAATCACATCTTGAAGGTGGCCGTGAGGCCGATTGTGCGCGGGCGGAACGTGTAGTTGTTCTGCTGCACCGAGGTCGGCACGTTCGGGTTGGCGAGATACGCGGGGTTATAGGCGTCGAGCTGCACCTGCGCGTAGTTCGTAATCGTATGCGTGTTCGTCAGGTTGCTGACGAACAGCGCGACCTGCGTCCGGCCGAAGGTCATGCCGGCTCGCAGCGAGGAGAATTGCGTCTCCGGCAACGTAAACGCATTCGGGTTGAACTGCGCCGAGGCCGGGTCCTGCACGGCCGCGGGCCAGTGGTTGCGCGACGAGTACTCCCAGTCCAGACGGATGAACCCGTCGTGGTCGGCGAGCGTGAAGGCGTACTGCGGGCCGAGGGCCACCGTCCAAGGCGGATTGGTACCCGGGCTGTAGTTGACCGCGGCCTCGCCGGAAATCGCGTCGCCGGAAATGGCGAGATTGGCGCGCGGCGAATTCTCCGAATAGCGCGCGCTCGTGTAGCCGACCGAAGCATCGATGCTGAAGCCGCCCCCGAGCAGCATCTCCGCCTGCAAATCGAAGCCCTTGGCTACCGCAGTGCCGAGGTTGTCGGTGAACTGCAGGCCGCACGCGCCGCCGGTGTAGACGTTCTGCTGGATATTGTTCCATTTAATGTAGTAGACGCTGGCCGCGATGCGTACCTTGTTCGAGAAGTTGTTCTTCGAGCCGACCTCGAAGCTTTGCGTCGAGTCCGAGTTGTAGGTCAGGGGCGCCTGGCCGTTGGCGTAGCCTTCGGCCTGCAAAGCAGTTTGGCAGGACGGAATCAGCGGCGCGTTGCCGCCGCCGGGACGGGTCCCCTTGGCGTAAGAGACGTAATAGAGGTCCTGCGGATCGGCTTGGAAGGAGAGGCCGAGCTTCGGCGTGAAGGCCGTCTCGGTGGTGTTCGCGGTGACATTGCCGCCGCCCGCGGGCGGTCCGAAGTTCTCGAACCCATTCGCGTAATGATTGAGGTCGAAGCCCATCTTCGCCCAGCGGCCGCCGGCGGTGAACTTCAGGCGGTCCGTCAGCGCGTAGGTGAACTCGCCGAAGCCGGCGAGCTGACGATCATGGGTCTTGTTGCGGTTGTAGTAGATGTCGCAATTCGGGATGGGCAGACCGGGCGTGTTGTCGCCGGGAACCGTCGTATTCGCCGGACAATTGTAGTAGTTGCCGAACCAGCCATTCGCGGCATCGATGCCGTACAGATGCAAGAACAACGCAGGCACCTGCCCGTTGGGGTCCTTGAGTTCCTCGATGCTGATCTCCTGCGACAGGGACCAGAAGGCGCCGACCGTCCAGCTCCAGCGGCTCGAGTCGTCGTTCGACTGCCAGCGGATCTCCTGGGTGTAGGTGCGCTGCTGGTTGCTGATCGTGTTGGGCGTCGTGAAGTTCGTGAAGCCGGGCGGCAAGTGGATGCCGTGCCCGTCGATCAGCGGATACCACGAGCACGGCGGCGGCGTGCCGGACGGGCCGCACTGGTTGATCGTGAGTCCATTGCCAGACGGGTCGGGCCAGCTCAGGCCCTGGAAATACGCTAGGTCGTAAACGCTCCCCAGGTAAGCCGTCAGTTCGTTCCGGTGGTAGTAAGAAGTGTTCGACACGATCCGCGTTCTGCCGAGGTCCGCCTCGATCTTGAGCGAAGGCAGGTAAAACTCGTCGGGTACCGGGTTGCGCTCCGGGGACGCATTGTTGAACACGCCGCGGTCGGGATTCGAGTACGCCGGCCAGTAGGTCGACTCATCGTGCTTGCGCGAGTTCTGGTACATGATCGCCGGTGTAATCGTGACGCCCTGCGCCGGCTGGTAGACGAAGGCGAGGCGCGCCGCCATGGTGTTGGCACGATTCGCATTAGCGTCCACCGTCGCGCCGGTCGTGGGGTCGACGCGGTTGATCCAGCCGCCGTCGTAGCGATACCAGACGCTGGCGCGGTAGCCGAGCACGTCGGGGATGAGGGGTCCGCCGTGCGCGACGCCCAATTCGTAGCTCGCTTGACCATACTTGGTGCTTGCGACTTCCGCGCGCTCGTAGGTCGACTCCTTGGTCAGGCTCGGCTGCGTCATGATGTAGCGCACCGTGCCGCCCTCGGAACCGGAGCCGAAGAGTGTGCCCTGCGGACCGCGCAGCACCTCGACGCGGTCGAGGTCGAAGGTCTTCGGCAGCGTGTCGTCGGGATTGAAGCCCAGGGCGCGCATCTGGATCGGCGTGTCGTCGATGTAGATGCCGGTCGTGCCGGAGCCGGCCGAGGACGAGATGCCCCGGATCGAGATCGCGTTCGTGCCGGTCTGGTCGATGTTGACGCCCGGCGTGAACCGCACGATGTCCTGGAAATCCTTGATGCCCTTCTGGTCCAACATGTCTTGGGTGAACGCCGTGACGCTGATCGGCACTTTGCTGAGGCTTTCCTCGTGCCGCGTGGCCGTCACGACCACCTCCTCGAGCTCGCCGCTCGACTCCTTGTCGGCTGCCATGGCAGTGCCGGCGAGGCCGGCGGCGGCGAGCGCGAGGCTCAGGGCGGATCGGTAACGGTGATATTGCGGCATGGCCTGTGTCTCCCCTAGCCCATATCCTAGACGAAACCGCATCAGATTGAACCCCATCGGTGCGTCCGGGGACATCTTGGCCTTGCTGAAACCTTTCGTGCCTCGAGCACAATGGATGCGCTCGCCTGCACCTGCTTACTAGTGTGGCCCGCCGGCGTTGGGGCCTCGAGGCCAGGTGGTCTGCAGGTTCGTCTCATTCAGCCGATGGCTATCCGGCTACTCGACAATCCGCACAAGGCGCGCTCAAGCACCGCCGATCTGGACACGGTCGGCACGGCGCGGCCATGCACTCTCGCGACTCTCGATAGACTAGCGGTCAGTGGGCCAAGGGCTCCGCGTGACGGCCGCTCGTCCATGAGTATTGCCACGTTTGCACTCAAATCTGCCGCCACCGCAGCCTTTGCTCTCGGAGCTGCGATCGGATGTGGTCTTTATTTCAGCAAAGTGTCGCTGTCAGGTGTCCCGACGATCGAGTCGTTTGTATCGGCGGGACTGGTCTATTGGGGGCTCGAGAAGGTTCGAGTGCGCCGGGGCCGTGACCGGCTGTGGCATCGTCCCTGATGCCCCCGGACAGGACCGAATATTTTTTGCGAGAGGGCCCTGTCGAGCGCCGCCGTCACACCCCGCTTAGCTCGGACAAAGTCGTTGAGCGCAAGTGTGGTGCCCACCCGGCAAAAAGCAATGGCATGGCGCCACCTCCGCCACCGCGATGTCGCATATGGCGCTCGTGCAAAAACTCGACGGTAAGGGAGTTGATTGGCTGGAAAAGGTCAACGACGAGCAATGTCTATCAAATAAGTGAGCGTTGTTGACCGAGAACAGCACCGGGGCGCGGTTCGTCATCCACTCCCATCAGCGGGCGCCGCTCGCAGCAACAGCCGCTTCATACCAAGGCCTGGATTGAGTTGCACGCGCGCTCTCGACGAGATACACCCGCCGCAAGAATGACGGAGCTTCTTCGACCCGGTGCAGGCGACCCGAGGCAATCAGTGGGCCCACGACGCGCGCAGGCAGGTATCCCTTGGAATCGGTTCGCAACAGGTACTCTAGCGCCCAATCAGACGCGGCGATTGTGACGGGCGACGGTCTGGCCTCCGGAAACGCCTCGGCATGCTGGCGTCGGAATTGGTCGCCGTGGTCAACGTAGACGTACGCCGAATCGAGTGCGGCCGAATGATCGCCACTCGCCGAGACCAAGATGAGTTCATCCTCGAGCAGCAATCGGCTCGTGTATTCTGCGCCAGCGTGCGGCACGTAACAAAACGCAGTGTCGATCAATCCCATATCCAGCCATCGCTGCAGCTGACGCTGCTCGCCCGGCCACATTGCGGTCGCGATACCCGGCGCGTGGGCACGCACATGATCGAGAAAGCGGCTGCCCACATTGTGCCAGAGGTCGAATTCGAGCCCGACATTGCAGACACCCTCCACCCCCGGCGGCAGCGCGACTTCGTATCGCGCCTGACGCCACACCTGAGTCATCAATTCGGCGTAGCGTTGGAATTTGAATCCCGCCGCGGTCAAAATAGCGCCGGATTTTCGCCGATGCAGCAACTTCTGACCAAGTTTTTCCTCGAGAGTGCTGATTCGAGCCGTGACCGTCGAAGGAGTGACGTGCAGATGGCGAGCCGCTGTGACGAGGCTTTGAGTCCTGATCACCTCAAGAAATGTGTTGAGTTCCTCAATGTCCATAATTCGATATTATCGAATTAAATGACCAAAATATTTCGCTTTTCGAGATTCTGAGATTCTGGCACCGTGGGTAACCGCGAGGTGCAGAGGTCAAATGCAGTTCAACAACTTCCTAGGGGCCTACTACCGGGATACTAGCTACGGTGGTGATCGGCTGTATGCCGATATGCTTGCTCAGGCTAAGCTGGTAGATCGGCTTGGCTTTCGCGGTGTCACGATTCCCGAACACCACCTGATCAACATCCTTTTGATTCCCGATCCCCTCCAGTTCGCGGTCAAGGTCGCGTCCATAACCGAGCACCTGGAGATCGTCACGTCGGTCTGCCAACTGCCGCTGCATGACATGCGCATATTCGCCGGGCAGGTCATCCAAGCGGACATCCTCTGCGACGGCCGACTGGTGCTTGGCGTCGGCCGTGGTGCATTCGCTTACGAACTAGCCCGCATGGGCAAGCCGATCGAGCAGTCGCGCGAGCGCTTCGATGAGTCGCTGAATGTACTAATGGCTCTTTTGGCTCGCGAGGAAGTCTCCTGGGCGGGCAAGTATTATCAGTTTGCGCCCATTACTGTGATGCCGCGACCGCGCGCGACGGGTTCGCCGGCGATCATGATTGCGGCACTCGTCCCCGAGGCCATCGAGGCCTCGGCACGTCGCGGATTTCACATTCAGACGACCCCGCTGAATGCGAGCGTCGGCAAAATGCGCGAACAGGTGGACGCGTTCACGCGCGGCAAGGCCGCCTGTGGCGAGTCCGGCCGCAACCTTCGCCTCGCGGTGATGCGCGTCTGTTGTGTCGCGAAGGACGACGCCGACGTGCGCCGAAAACTCGATCTTGCCTACGACTACTACGGTCGGTTCCAAAACGTCTTCACGGGTCCCGGCATCGTCGAGCAGGGCGTGATCAAGGCGCTGCCGCTCAAGCAATCGAAAGACGATCTGCGCGAGAGCCTGCTCATCTGTACCGCATCCGAGATGATCGATCGTCTGAAGGCTTACGAAGAACTCGGTGTGGACGAACTGATTGTGAACGGCAATATCGGACACGACAACCAAGAATCACTCGACGCACTGGAGCGGTTCGCGGCAGACGTGATGCCCTGCTTCTCGGCAGCGAAGACCCGCGGTCCGATCATGCAGGCGACCGGCACGTAATGATCGAGCGCGGCATATTCGTGCAGGCGATGCGCTCAGTCGCGCGTACATGACCGTTGAGGTTCAGTCGGCTTATTCGGTCGAAGGCAACGGCCCTCCCCTGATTCTCATTCACGGGATCGGCGCGTCGCGTCATAGCTGGGACGGGCTAATCCAACATTTAAAATCGGACTTTCGCTGCGTGAGCTACGACCTGCGCGGGCATGGACGCTCGCCGTTGCCAAGGCCGCCGTATTCGCTCGTTGATCTCGTCGAGGATGTGGAGACATTGCGCCGCGAACTGCACATAGAGAAAGCGCATTTTGCAGGTCACTCGCTCGGTGGGATGATTGGCCCCGCGTACGCTCGGCGCTATCCCGACCGCGTGCTGTCGCTAGGCTTGTATAGTACGGCAGCATTTCGAACCCCGGACGACAGTGCGAAGGTGCGCGGCGTTGTCGCCGCGATGCGCTCCAAGGGCATCCCACCGGTGCTCGAAGCACTCAAGGATCGCTGGTTCACACCTGAGTTCGCGGCGCGCTCTCCGGAGGTGATCGAACGGCGCATGCAGCAGGTGATCGAGACAAACCAAGAAGTTTTCCTGAGCGTTTTCGACATCTATGCCGAGACAGAAATGGCACCGTGGATTGGCGAAATTCGGCACCCCAGCCTCGTTCTGACCGGCGAGAACGACGGTGGGTGCAATCCGCGCCTGAACGCACAGATCGCCGCTTCGATGCCGAATGCGGAACTCGTGATCCTGCCGGCGCTACGCCACGCGATCCTCCTCGAGGCGCCGCATGCCGTGGCCCCACCCGTGCTCGATTTTCTGCGCCGTCAGGCGCCCATTTGAGCTCACCGACCGCCGCACCCTTTCTTCTTTGGCTGGCGCCGGCTCTGCTCGCGCTTCTGCTTTACGGCCTGGGCCAGGGCTTCGTGAAGATGTGGATCACCGAGGTGCCGCCAGCGCGCTTCTGCCTTTACTTCGCATGCGCCCGGGCGCTGGTGATGGGCTGCTATTTCTTCGCCAACCCGCATACACAAGTGTTCGCGGCGGAAGGCCGCCACGTGCTCGCCATCGGCGTGCTCGCGTACCTGCTCGACGGCGCCGGCTGGATCATGTACTTCCAGTCGATCATTGCGGGCCCTATCACGATCGTGGGCACCCTCTCTGCCGCCTATCCCGCACTCACCATCCTGTTTGCGCACTGGTTCCTTGGCGAGACGCTCACGCCGCTCCAGTACGGCGCGGTGACTCTCGTGATCGGCGGCTGCATCGGGCTTGCCTACCAACCGGCGGGCGCCGCGAACAAGGTGACCGGGCGGGCGTGGATCCTGCTGGCGTTCTCGGCTCTCGTGCTGTGGGGCGGCGCTCAAACGATTGTCAAGTACGACTACAGCCTCGGTGCCACTGACGCCAACATGGCGCTCTACAGCATGATCGGCGCGCTTCTCACGCTTGGCGTCTATGGCCTGTGGAAGGGACGCGCCGGCACGCATTCGGTAGTCGAGTGGACACGGTCGTTCCTGCCGATGGGGATGATGGCGGCGGGCGACCTGGGCGTGCTCATTGCAAGTCGCTACGGCAGGATCTCGATCGTGACGCCGCTGACCGGCGCCTACCCGCTGGTCACGCTCGCCTTCGCGGCGCTCGTGCTGCGCGAGCGGATCACGCTCCTGCAGTGGAGCTGCATCGCCGCGATATTGGTGGGAATGTTCTTCTGCACCTCCTGAAGGCGGTGCAGGCAGCGGGACGAGGAATTCGGCGACGTCCCGCGCGCAATTCAATGGGTTTCGCGAATGGCCGATTTTGTCCGTAGTAGGACCTTGTTCGCAGTAGTACCTCGTAACGTCTGTTTGTGATTTCTCAACCACTTAGCAGGCGCGCCCTCACTCGAAATAGGCACCGTAGCGCATGAAAGCGCATCAAACGCCCACGTTTTCGCTACGGTGACCCGTGTCGACGAATTCAGGTTCGTCCGCTGCGCCAATCTTTGCGGCGAAGCCAGATGTGGACCCCATCGCGTCGAATTTTCGCGATGAAGGGCCCACGCTCGCTGGCTACCGTTGCAGCAATTTTCTCGCGCCATTTGAGAAACGTTTCTGCCGCCTCGCTGTCGTGAGTTTGCCGAGGAGGACAAAGAGCTGCGTCCCGCACTCCATCAGCACGCTGAGCGCGAGCGGCGAATAGCGGATGCGGGCATCCCGACTGATGGCGATCCACCCCCGCCGGCCAATCTCGCCAATCCATTCCTCGTCGGATGTATCGGGCCCGAAGTGATCGTCGTGTCGTTCAAGTAGCACGCCGGCAGCACGGAGAAGCGCTGGAAACTGTCGGTCCAAATCTCGATCGGTGAAAAATATTAGTTCACGCGGCTCGTTCATATGCGAGCGCGTCCATAATCTCCTCGCTAGTGGCTCCGTAATCCTTCACGAAATCGGCCGCGCCCTCCCCCGCGTTTATCCGGTCGACGATGACGGCGGTCGAAACGCCCAAGCGCGCCAACACTGGCCTTCCGAAGGACACGCGCGGATCGAGCATTACCGACTTGGCTTCCGGTCTGCTCGGCAATGGCGGAAAGAACCGCACAGCCAGCCCTTTGTCCCACTGAATCCTGCGCAGCAGGCGTTGCAGCACCGCCTGAATACCGAGCTGTCCGGCGCGATTGAGGTTAATGAGTTGTCCGTAGCGCTCGATAAATAGTTCGCCCGGACGGGCGTACAGGTCCTTGTTTGCAAGGAGATCGGTTACACCCAATTCTTGGCCCGCATAGTCCAGAGCCGTCCTGACGGCCGACAGCTTGAACTCGTGTTCCGTGCGCAGCGCCCGAGGGGCCGCCATCTCGATCAAATTACGAAACGACAGTCGTTGATCTGGATCGATTGGACTAACAACAACCGGCTTAAAGCGACCCTTGCCTGACTGCCGCGGATAATCGCGACCTAAGACCCACGATCGCACTGTTGGCGCGGGAATCTTCAAGTAGTGGGCTGCCTGCGCGATGGAATAGGCTGGGGTAAGGCGCGGATCAAGTTTTGCCACGGCTTTTATACCCTCGCGGTTAGAGATGTTCGAATTGTAGCTGTTTAGCTGAGATTCACCATCAAGAAAAGGGCTGGCTGGCCCGAAGCGGTCGTTCGCGGATTCCGCTAGAATCGAATCTCTCAGGGAAGAACGCAGTATGGAACCCGCTCCGCTCCACAAGGTAGTGTTTCGTCGATTGACCTTCTATCCAGTGGTCGCGGGATTCCTAAGTCAAAAGGAGGGACTCGCGTTCTATAACTGCCATGCTGCTGACGACCTTCATTAGTAAATTGTTGGGGCACAGCCGGACCGCTTCGGCCCAAGATAAATTTCGCGAGTCCCAGGAATCGTATCTTGAGTTCCTAAGAATCGCCGAGCGCAGAGCATTGGAAGTGTCGCCGAATTACAAGCTCGCGTGGCAATACGTCTTCCGGCTGCAGCATCTATTGATGAAGCAACGATGTTTTCGTTTCGAATATTTGCTCGGTAACGGTCAAATGGACACCCTGACTTCAACGTCAATCTCCAGTATCACGGAGAGGCTCGACAAAGGATGGACCGACACGGAGGAATTCAGCCTCAAAAATGAGCTGCCCTCGTATCGTGAAATTTCACGAGAAATTGACGAAATCAAATCAAAATGGGACCCATCTGCTCTAGATGAACCTCGGGTGGTGTTAGAGAAAGATTCTGAATATTGTAAAGCGCGGCTTGCCCTTTCAGAAAGAGCCAAGAGGCAACTGGGCGTCTAGTATCAGTATTTCCTGCTCGCGTAAAGTCGTTTCTCGACCCTTTTCCGCCGATCACGAGTGTCCGCTTCCACGCACCAAAAAAGCTCCGTGGAATCTCGGTATATTTCCGACTTGAGAGACAACGGGGCTACGTGATTGGCTTGTCCTTAAGCTGTCCAGTGTCCACAAGGTGTTGAAGGATTGCCGATGGGACCATCGACCATCGTGCCTTAAGAGGATCGTCAGAGGAGTTCCACTGCACACCATAGCTGGGCATTCGACACGCCATGGAGATGCCCATGAAGTACTCAACGAACTCCAGGAGCATTCCAAGTAGGTTAGTCATAACTTCTTTTGCCGTTTGCGTCTCATTGAACCTTGGGACGTGATGACGCTTCACGCCATCCTTCTCGATAATCACAGCTACTCCGAACGACTGTGGATTGATCCCACCATGTATGAAGTGGTTCATCCGATCTCGTGCATCGATCATGCTCTTCAACCATTCCTGGTTACGTTCAATATGTTTCACGAGAGCCGCTGCGGCATTTTTGCAATGGGATGGTGCGTTGCGCTTCAGAATATTAATGATCTTATTTCCGTTGTCGCCAAAAGTGGAGAGAGAAGAGAAACTGACGTTCATCGTGTAGTGGAGAATGTTGATCATGTGGCCAAGCACAGACTTGCTCTGAACCAGGAAACCGTCCCACTCGATATACAGGTCCTGAGCGGATGCGAAGCGCATGGGCTTGTTGATCCTCCGGTCAACGGGTTCAGCTTCGGAAGCCGCAAGCATCTCATTTTGTCGCTTCTCGAACCTCCGATCGTGTGTCCACACCGACACGAACTTCAGAGCTATGACGTGGAGCAAATCGAACACGTCTCCACGCTCCTTCTCGGACATGTTTGAGTTCTGTGCCATCATGAAGAATTGGAACATAATTCGCTTGTTGAAGATCCCACCAGACGGATCATCAAACATCTGGCGTTGAGCGAGGTTCTCAAGATGAGTTGCGTCTATTTCCATGACCTTCGCTCCCTTAGCTGGTGACCGGCGAGCTCACCCTGTCGACCCGGAGAAGCCCGTCACCAATGTCCGCAATCCGGAAGCCCAGCGAATCGGTCCGGCGTTAGCTCGATTCACTGAGATGATGGGGCGTCGTAATTTACAAAGCCGACTTTGAAGCCCGTCCCACGAAGGGATTCCAGAGTTGCTACCACCAACTCATATTTCGAGGATCGATCGACCGCAATATGAATGTGCCCATTTTGCGCTAGGTGCTTCGACAACAAATACTTACCTAGTTGATCGCACGTTGTGGAGGCATCCAGAAAATGGCAGACGCCATCCTCCGAAATACGAACCGTCAAAACATCCGGGTTCGCATCAGGCGGTGCACTTTGCGCCATCGCGAATTGTGCAAACCCAAGAAGGCACATCGCGGTGAAGGTAGTACGCATAATCCCAATCATCGACTAACCTCCTTGGGTCCGACGAATATGCAATCGCTCGACCCGATTGTTAGGAGCTATCCAGCCACCCTTTCCATGGACTCACCGCAAATCGCTCGATACCCCTAACGTCGTACCAAAGCTGGATTGTGAATTTGAGGATGTGTCCGCATCCTTCGACCCTCCACAATTCGTAGCGGATCGGTTCTATCCGCGATGGTCCGAGCGTCGCAGGTATTTTTGGGATCGATGTTGGATCAAAATCCGACGGCACATCGCCCGCCAATATCGACTCGAGTTTAAAACAAGCGGCAGCAATCTCGAGAGTCTTGCGGATGTCCTCGATCGAGTCGGCAGTTGCCGTCGTGTGTCCGCCGATTACGGCGGTACCATCCGGTACAGCAGGTTGGGCCCGTAGCAGCGCTGCGGCGGCGGCCACCCATGGCGGGCGTACAGCGTTCACGTGGCTCCTAACGTTGACGCTACCCGCGATCGCTCGAACCGAATAGCTACCGGCGCAACGGTATCCGTAAGATGGGCAATTGCGTTTGATTCGATGAATTCCACCTCTGGAACGCAGCGTAACTTGGCGATGGTGTCTTGGGAAATCGACGCTATAAACAGACCCCATGTGTACTGCTGATAGTCGAAGTGGTACTTCTTGGCGAGAGCCGCGGATCTTGTAGGGATATCAGTTGTGCCGCCGCCGAAGCCAACGAAATACCCGGGAGCCGATTCATCGTGTTTAATTAGACGGGCGGGATTTCGACAAGGAGGCGTGACTGCTGAGGTGTCCTGGGAGTTCACAAACGACGACCAAAGTACCGCAATGGAAGAGCATGCAAGAACACAGCGCATCCGAGTACCTAACAATGAGGTTGAGCGACGCGAGGTGGCGCCGGCGTCAAACGAAGGTGATTTATCCCAATCATCGATCCCCCCCTTGGCTAACCGAAGACGCGACCCACGAATCGCTCGAACAGATTTTTAGTCGTCACAGACAACCGAAGCAAGCGAGTCGAGCATCCCCCCAGCGGCACGTGCACGCGCCGCATGATCTCTACCCACGACGTCGACGTCGATATTCCCCGAGCTCCTCGACCAACGCAGGTCCATACTTTGCGGCGACTAGCACGCCAACAAATGTCACGATCGCTAGCACTTTGCGATCTGCACCACGAAACAATCCCCAGCCAAGATAGTAACTACCGGCGCAGATGATGAGCATGACCAAATAGATACCGGCGATCACACGTTTCTGACCAAGTGAAACTAACATAGTTACTCATTCATGATGCCTAACTATTTCGCGCCCGGCTCGAGACTATCGCTCGCCATTATTTCCGCCCTCCAGTTCCCCAGTCGCTAGAAACGTCAACTCGGCATCGGTGAACTCGGCCTGCGACATTAGCCAGCGCGCTCGGTGCGCCAACTCCGATGGAACGCGGATTTCGCAACAGCGTGCCTCACCTAACAACGAACTGTCACTAACCACCTCGACCGGCACACCCTCCGCTCGAAACAGAGTCGCCAGCGCTTGCGCGGAGGGTACGTCGGAGAACGTTGCCACGACGTTCCATGGAAAGTGCGAAGTGGATGCCACGAGTGCGTCTAACAATTAGTAGTTGGACGACGGATGTGTTGTGTCACGACCAATGCGACAAAATTGCGTGCCAACAATTGCTCTCTCCCTGCGCTGGCCTACCCTCAATAGATCATGTGGCGCTCGGCTCGTCAATCATGATTCGTTGACAGCTATCTGGAAGCATTCTGGCACACCGAATGTACGGGTTTGGCCGGGAGGAGCAGGCGCTCTTGTTCAAAGAGTTGCCCGATCACCTCGCACGCATGGCGCTCTTCAAGGTGAACACGGGGCTGCGGGAACAAGAGGTTTGCGGACTCAAGTGGGACTATGAGGTGAAGGTGCCGGAACTCGACACGTCCGTGTTCATCATTCCAGGGGAGCGCGTTAAAAATGGCGAGGAACGTCTCGTCGTGCTCAACGGAATCGCGAAATCGGTCGTGGAGAGCGTTCGCGGGCTGCATCCAGTCAATGTATTCGTGCGCGCGCACAAGAAAGTCGGCGAGTCGCGGCCCGTGACCAAGATGAACAACACGGCCTGGAAGGCGGCTCGGGAGCGCGCGGCGGATGCTTGGGCTAACGAGCATGGCGAGCCGGCGCCGCCGGGATATCGACATATTCGCGTTCACGATCTCAAACACACCTTCGGTCGCAGGCTGCGCGCGGCGGGTGTGTCGTTCGAGGATCGTCAGGACTTGCTTGGGCATCGCAGTGGTCGCATCACGACGCACTACTCCCAGGCGGAGCTGACGAGGTTGATCGAGGCCGCGGAGAAGGTGTGCGCTACAGAGTCCCGCAAAAGCCCCGCAACCACCTGGCTTCGGCGCAAGATGGGTTAGCGGCGGAGGCGCTAACTCTCTGATCGAATGAAATTTTTTTGCGCGCCCGGACGGATTCGAACCGCCGACCACCTGGTTCGAAGCCAGGTGCTCTATCCAGCTGAGCTACGGGCGCATGCGGGGAGTGTAACGTCCTCATGATCATTCGGAAACTCATTCTCTAGCCGTGGCGCCAGCCGTTATCCGCGCCGCTCAAATGGCGGTACCATAGCGCCCGGGCGATACTTTCGAGGGCTCCACCATGGCAACCAATAAAGCCGACGTCGACCGGCTTCAATCTGCAGTCGCGAGTTCCTTGCATGCGCATTGGCGGCAATTTCTCACCGAGGGAATCGTCCTCTTGATCCTAGGCCTCGTAGCCATCATCGTCCCCCCGATAGCCACTATTGCTGTGGAAGCCCTCATCGGATGGCTGTTGCTCGTGAGCGGGGTAGTCGGTCTGATTGCCACGTTCCGAACGCGCGGCGCGCCCGGGTTTGGGTGGTCTCTCTTGTCCGCTGTCATCGGAATTACGGCCGGCGTCGTACTGCTTGCATGGCCGCTCTCAGGTGCCTTTTCCCTCACGTTGATACTCACGGTGTTTCTGGTTCTTGAAGGCGTCGTGTCGATCTTGTACGCGCTCGATCACAAACGCGAGCTGTCCGGGCGATGGGTCGTAATGCTGTTCAGCGGCATCATCGATCTGCTCTTGGCCGGAATCATATTCGCCGGTCTTCCGGGCACGGCGACCTGGGCGATTGGCCTTCTCGTCGGCATTAACTTGGTGTTTGGCGGCTCAGCCTTGATCGCGATGGCGCTGCATGCGCGCGGCAGCGGCACCGCCGGCACATCCTGAAATTACGCTCCAATGCGCGATCAGTCGAAGCCCGCTAGTCGCGCCATCAACAGGCGCCGTTCGGGCTCGAGCGTAGCGAAGGCCAGTGCCGCGCGGTACGCCTCGCGCGCCTCCTCCGGGCGCGCGAGTTGCTGCAAGAATTGACCGCGGGCCGCGTGGAGCAAGTGATATTCGCTGACTTGTCCGCGCGCCGCCAGTGAGTCGATCAGATTGAGTGCGCGTGCCGGGCCGTCGACCATGGATACGGCCACCGCGTGGTTCAACTCCACGACAGGACTGGGCTGCAGCCGCAGCAGCACCTCGTAAAGCCCGACAATCTGAGGCCAATCGGTCTCCTCCTTCCTCTGTGCCCGCGCGTGAAGCGCGGCAATCGCCGCTTGAACGGCGTAAGGACTTATCTGTCCGGGGATGCTCAACGCCCGATCGACAAGCATCAGTCCTTCCGAGATTTTGTCTCGCTCCCAGAGCGTCCTGTTTTGATCGTCCAGCAACACTACGTCCCCCGTATGCGACACGCGCGCTCGCCGCCGTGCGTCGTGGAGCAACATCAATGCGAGCAATCCCATTACACCCGGATGCATCGGCAGCAGTTCGTCGAGCAACCGGCCGAGCCGAATCGCCTCGGCGCAAATCTCGGCGTCGACCAATTGGGTGCCGGACGTCAGCGCATACCCTTCGGTGAACACGCCGTACACTACTGCAAGTACCCCCTGAATTCGCTGGTCCAAAACTGCGGGTTCGGGTGTCTCATACGGAATTCCCGCGTCGCGAATTTTTCTCTTGGCGCGCACCAGGCGCTGCGCCATGGTTTCCTCGCTCACCAGAAAAGCACGCGCCACCGCTTGCGTGGTAAGTCCGCAGACTTCACGAAGGGTCAACGCAACATGCGCCTCGCGGCTGAGCGCGGGATGACAGCACGTAAAGATGAGGCGCAGCCGGTCGTCCCCGAAGGTGTCCCCTTCCGTATCTTCGGCCACGCCTTCCGCGTCCGCCTCGATGCTCGCGATCTCACGACCCTGAACCTTCGTCCGAAATACGGCATCGCGGCGGATACGATCGACCGCCTTGTTGCGGCCCGTCCTAATTAGCCAGGCGCCTGGGTTTTGGGGCACCCCGCGGGTTGGCCACTGCTCCAAGGCGGCGGTGAACGCTTCCTGTCGCGCTTCTTCCGCCAAATCGAAATCGCCGAGCAGACGGATCAATGTTGCGAGCACACGACCCGCCTCTCGGCAAAAAATTGCCTCAACTGCCCGATCGGCGACTTGTGCGTTCATAGCCGAAGGATGGGCGCGTGGACACGTTAAGTCTGCGGCGGCCAAATTGGCCGCACTTCGATGCTGCCCCATTTGGCACCGGGAACACGCCCCGCGATTGCGATTGCCTCGTCCAGATTCTTCGCATCCACAAGGTAGTAGCCGCCCAACTGCTCGCGGGTCTCGGCAAACGGGCCATCGGTCGTCGTCACCTGACCGTTGCGAACTCTCACGGTGGTTGCCGCGGAGGTCGATTTCAGTCGGTCGCCCGCTTTGAACTGTCCCGCTTGAACGATTCCCTTGGTGAACTCCATATATTCCGCCGTCATTGAGCCAAGAGCCGTTGGACTCATTGCCGCAATCTCCTTTTCGTTGGCGTAGATGAGTAATAAGTACTGCATTTGAAATCCCCTAAGTTGCACTGGCGCGATTCGCCGTTCAATAGTCGAACGGCGCATGGTCATTTCGACACCGCTGCCACCGGATTGAACAACAATATTCGAAGACCCCAATTGGCCGCTTTGGGAGAGTACTGCCAGATTTGCACATAAGCGTAGCTGTTGTGCCGTTTCGCGTCGCTGAGCACGCCCACAGAGTAGGCGAGGCTGGAATCCGCAGAGCGGCCGCGGGCATCGTCGTTCCATTCGCCCAGACCGATGTGATCGGATAAATAGTGGTTTGAGGCCGCCAACCCCAAGGGTGCTTGGCCGTCGGTGTAGAAGCAAAAATCAGCGGTCCGCGCGTACGTGCGCAAGGCTGCCGCAAAACCATCTTTCCCTGAGGTGCCCTGAAAGTCACTGATCGCCTGGCTGAGCCCATCATCCGCGATCAGTTTCTGCGGCGGTGCGCTTCGCTCCCGGTAAGAGATCTGATCGGGCTCGAGCTTGGGCTCGGCGTTCGCCGGCGCGCCGTGCGAAACGCCGCCGTCGAATTGGACTTGCCAGCGGCACCTGGCATCGTGCTTCCAAATCGTCAAAAAATGACCGTGTATCTGGCCGCCCGCCCCGGTCGTATAAGTCCACGGTCCGGTGGTAAATCCTAGATCGCCGCTACCGGCCAAATCCACCACTGCGGGGTACCACTCGAGCTTGTCGGTGCTCTCGTTTGCGGTCGCGTAAAACTCCCTTCCCGGCACGGGAAGGGGTTGAAGCACGAGCGAGTCTTCGGCGAGGTATTCCAAAAACGCTGCTTTGACCGAGTCATGCGCGCGTCGGCTGAAGGCGTACTCTGTCTGGAGCAGGCCCCGGATGGCGGCGGTAGCCGTGGTGCATTTAACCATGTGATCCTCTTTTGACCTTCCGGCACGCGAACCATTTGTCACTCTAGCGCCACAATCCTTGCGGAAGCGACAACACAGTGGAACTAAACTGCGCTTGCATACTCCAATATAGTCACGAAATCAGCGACTTACGGTGCCACCTCTGAATGCTGGCGGCTCCCCGCCCTTGGCCGTAAGATCTCAGTGGTCTGATAACCCCATTCGTAACGATAAAGAGGATTCCCGATGAAGGCTTGGATACCGCTCATGTTGGTTTTCGCATTTGGCGCAGCAACCGCACAGGCGACATGCACATATCCGCGCTCCCCGGACGCGCCCCCCGACGGGAATACCGCGACCAAGGACCAAATGGTTGCGGCGAAGCATGACTTCGACCGCTACAACGGTGAGATGAACGCGTACCTGGATTGTCTCAAGCTTGAGATGGACGCCGCGACCCCGAAGGATCCAAAGAAGCTGACGGCGGAGGAGAAGAAAAAGTCGGACGAGCAGCAAAAGGTTCTGGTGCAGAAGAACAACGCAGCTGTCGATGAGCTGCAAGCGGTGGTTGGACGGTTCAATGAACAACTGAAGATCTTCAAGGCAAAGCAGCAGAAGTCGTAACTTGAGTGCGGCGGAGCAAGTCCGCCGCAACCTTATATGCAGGCTGGAACGCTCTTTACACCGCGTCTGGCCGAAGAGGCCATCCACTCTCGGCTGACATGTTTGCCGATCGAATCACTGCCCTTGACGCAGTGCGTCGGGGGTACGCTGCGGGAAAATATCTACGCGGAGCGCGATCAACCGCCCTTCGATCGCGTCGCTATGGATGGCATGGCGGTAGACAGCGAAGCGCTGCGGCGGGGCGTTAAGCGCTTCCGCATCCAGGGTATGCAAGCGGCGGGGGCGCCGCAGCTGAAGCTTACGAGCGGCGACGGCGCAATCGAGGTGATGACCGGTGCGATTTTGCCGCTGGGCAGCGACTGCGTCATCCCGATCGAGCAGCTGCAGGTCGCGGACGGCTTTGCTTCGCTGAATGCGCCGGTGGTGGAATTGCCCTACCAAAACGTGGATCGGCGCGGCAATGACAGCCGGCAAGGCACGCTGTTGCTGGAAGCAGGAACTTTGCTGCGCGCACCTGAAATAGCGGTCGCCGCATCGGCCGGCATGGCGCGGGTGCGGGTGAGCAGTCAGCCCGCCGTCATGGTCATCTCGACCGGCGATGAGTTGATCGAGCCGGGGGATCCGATTGCGGATTACCAGGTGCGCCGTTCCAACGCCTACGCGGTCGCCGCGACCTTGCGGGCGCGAGGGTTTGGCCGTGTCGGGGACGACCATGTGCCGGACGACGAAGACTTGATGCGTGAAAGACTGGCCCTACATCTGACCACTCATGAGGTCGTGGTGTTGAGCGGCGGGGTTTCGATGGGCAAGTTCGATTTGGTGCCCAAGGTGCTGCAGCAACTCGGGGTACAACAGGTGTTTCACAAGATCGCCCAGCGGCCGGGCCGACCGATGTGGTTCGGCATTGGACCGCAAGGTCAGGCGGTGTTCGGGCTGCCCGGCAATCCGGTTTCCACTCTCGTCTGTCTCATTCGTTATGTCATTCCTGCAATCGCCGAAGCCATGGGGACCAAGCGCGCCCTGCCCGAACGCCTCGCCTTGGCGGCGCCTGTTACTTTCCAACACGCGCTCACCTATTTCTTGCCGGTGGCTATCGAGCATGACGATTGGGGGCGACCGTGGGCAAATCCGCGACGGCCCAACGGATCGGGAGATTTCCTGAGCCTGACTGGCACGGATGGCTTCGTCGAACTCCCACCGGGTCCCAACACCTACCCGAAAGGCTTCGTAACCACCGTCTACCGCTGGTAACCTGATTCGCTATGAGTTCTACCGTTCATCACATTCGGGGACCGCAAAATCCGCTCGATCGGCTCGGACGGCCGTTGCATGATTTGCGCATATCGGTCATGGATCGATGCAACTTTCGCTGTCCTTACTGCATGCCGAAGGAGCAATTTCACGAGCACTATCGATTCTTGAAGTCGCAAGAGCGCTTGTCGTTCGAGGAGATCGTGCGTCTCGCGCGCCTGTTCGCCGGTTTGGGTGTACGAAAGTTGCGTCTCACCGGCGGCGAACCGCTGCTGAGAACGAATCTCGCCGACTTGGTCGGGGATCTAACCGATGTCCCGGGCATTGAGGACATAGCGCTCACGACGAACGGGGTACTGCTGGGACAGCACGCCGTCGATCTGCATGCGAACGGCTTGCGCCGAGTGACCGTCAGTTTGGATACCTTGGATAAGGACGTTTTTGCCCGCATGAGCGGCGGATTCGGCGCTCTCGATCAAGTCTTGAGCGGCATCGATGCCGCCATCGGTGCCGGATTGACTCCGGTCAAGATCAACGCCGTCATCGAACGAGGCTTGAACGACCATACGGCGCTGGATCTCGTCGAACGCTTCCGCGGCTCGCCCGTGATTGTGCGTTTCATCGAGTTCATGGACGTCGGCAATCGCAATCAGTGGCGCCCCGAGCTGGTAGTGCCGTCGCGCGAGCTTGCAGCCCGCATCCATGCTAGATGGCCGATGCAGCCGATTTCACAGAACTACCAGGGCGAAGTGGCGCAAAGGTGGCGTTTCGACGATGGCGCAGGCGAAGTCGGATTCATTTCCTCCGTCTCGCAGCCCTTTTGCGGTGCCTGCAGCCGTGCGCGTTTGTCCTCGGAGGGCAAGTTCTATACCTGCCTGTTCGCGACCCACGGACTCGATCTGCGCGCACCGCTCCGTGCCGGTGCCGACGACGCGGAAATATTGCAATTGATCCTCGGCGTTTGGAAGGGCCGCATCGATCGGTACAGCGAACTTCGCGAAGAGCTGCGCCGAACCCTGCCCGAGTCGAAGAAAATCGAGATGAACTACATCGGCGGCTGATGTCATGACCCTCACTCATCTGGATGCCGACCGTCACCCGGCCATGGTCGATGTCAGCGACAAAGCCGCCAGCAAACGGACGGCAACCGCCGAGGCACGGGTGCGATTTCCGGCCGCGGTTGCCACGGCACTTCGTAACGGTGGCTTGCGCTCGCCGAAAGGACCGGTCTTCGACACGGCGATCGTGGCCGGCGTCATGGGCGCGAAACGCACCCACGAACTGATTCCATTTTGCCACCCGCTTGGTCTTGAAAACTGTCGTATTAACATCGAGCTGGAGGGCGACACGGCAGTGATCCGGTGCACCGTGAGCGTGCATCACAAAACGGGCGTTGAAATGGAAGCCCTCACCGGCGCCGGCATTGCCGCATTGACCGTCTACGACATGTGCAAGGCGCTGTCCCATGACATCGTCATCGGCGACCTGCGATTGCTTGCCAAGCACGGTGGCAAAAGCAGTTACACTCGAGAGGCGGCGCCGTGAACTCTGCACCCGTCTTCGGCCTGATCCTCGCCGGCGGCTCGAGTTCGCGCATGCATCGGGACAAGGCCGCGCTCGAGTATCGCGGCAGGACTCAACTGGATAGGGCTTTCGAGCTGGCAGGCCGGCACGTCTCCCGGGTTTACGTGTCCGTTCGCGCGAGCCAGACCTCCGACCCGGCTCGAGCTCAGCGTCCGCTGATTGTGGATTCCGTCGCGGGCGAAGGACCGACGGTCGGCATCCGCTCGGCGCTCGCTGCGCACCCGCAGGTTGCGTGGTTGGTGCTGGCATGCGATTTGCCGTTTCTGTCGGATGCTGCGCTGTCCCACCTCCTGCGTGAACGGGACGGGGCCAGTTTGGCCACGGCGTATAGCAGCGTTCACGATGGCTTGCCCGAACCGTTGTGTGCGATTTGGGAGCCGGCCGCAGCCGCGGCGCTCACTGCCTACCAGGCCGGCGGCGGCCATTGCCCCCGCAAATTTCTCATGCGTCATTCGGCGCGATTGCTCGAACCGCTGGACAGACGCGCTCTCGACAACGTCAATACGCCCGAGGAATATGCGCAGGCATTGGCGTCGCTGGCTGCCCCTTCCTTGAGCTCCATTGAATAATCCCATGCAATTGAAAATCCAATATTATGCGTTGATGCGCGAACAGGCCGGCCGATCCGAGGAGATGCTCGACACCTGCGCAGTGACACCCGCGGATCTGTACGGCGAACTCACAACCCGGTACGGCTTCACCCTCGCGCCCGAGCAACTGAAAGTGGCAGTCAACAATGAGTTCAGCGACTGGACACGGCCGCTTGCCGCCGGCGATGCGGTCGTCTTCATCCCACCCGTGGCAGGCGGCTGATGCGCTTTCGCTTTACCCAAGCAGCCATCGACGTTACCAAAGCGCGGCTCGAACTTCTTGACTCGGGCGCGGGCGGCTACGTCAGCTTCGAGGGTTGGGTTAGAGATCACAACGAAGGTCAAGAGGTCGTGCGTTTGGAATACGAAGCGTTCCAAGAACTCGCGGTGAAGGAAGGCGAGCAAATCATTGCGGAGGCCTTGGGGCGCTTCCCGGTGAAGCATGCCCTATGTATCCATCGCGTCGGCACCTTGGCTTTGAGCGAGAGGGCCGTCTGGGTCGGCGTCAGTTCGGTGCATCGCGGCGAAGCCTTCGATGCCTGTCGCTTCATTATCGACGAAGTGAAACATCGCGTGCCGATCTGGAAGAAGGAACATTATCGAAACGGCGATTCGGGCTGGGTCAACTGCGAGCGCTGCGCGGCGGCACCCGGGATTGCACGCGGCGCGGCCCTCAAACATGCCCACGACGATGGCCGCAGTCGCGAGCATCACCACGAGCCCGCCGGATCAACCTCACAGAAGTAAGGACACGATGCAGCCCGACTATTCACGGCAAATGTTGCTCAAGGAAATCGGCGCTGACGGCCAGGTGGCACTCGCTCGCGGCCGGGTTCTCGTCGTCGGGGCCGGAGGGCTCGGCAGCCCCGTGCTGCAATACTTGGCCGGTGCCGGGGTCGGCTGCTTGGGGATCGTCGACGCCGATAACCTGGAGGCCAGCAATTTGCATCGTCAGCCGATCTTCGCCCTGCGCGATGTCGGACAAAAAAAAGCCCAATTGGCATCGACCGCAGTCAAGCGAATCAATCCCACCGTGCATGTCGAGGTGCATGCCGTTCGGCTTGACGCAAACAACGCACTCGAGCTGATTAGCGCCTACGACGTGGTGATCGATTGCAGCGACAATTTTCGCACCAAGTACCTGATCAATGACGCCGCGGTGCTCGCGCACCGGCCGGCCGTCTTTGCCAGCGTCTACCAATATGAAGGCCAGTTGCAGGTCTACAAACCCGAGCCGCGCCACGCCTGTCTGCGCTGCCTATGGCCGGACGCCGTCGCCGATGGCGTTGTGGGCAATTGTGCCGAGGCCGGCGTTTTGGGTGCCGTACCCGGCACGATCGGCACATTGCAGGCCCTGCTGACGCTTAAGATTCTCTTGGGGCTGTCCGGGCAACTCGATGGCGAGCTGCTATTGCTGGACTTCTCCAATTTCTCCAGTCTGAAGATCAAGGCGCCGCGCCGTAGCGAGTGTCATGCTCCCGATTGTGCGCATGTTCGCGAAATCGGTCCCGAAGATCTCGGGATCGAGATCGCCGTACCCTCGCTCGCCACCGCCGCGCAGCGCGGACTGGAAGTCATCGATATTCGCACCAGTGAGGAAGTTGCGTTGCGGCCGACCGGCGTGCGCCACATTTCCATGCCGATTCTGCTTGCGGATCCTGCCCCTCTTTCTCCGGGACGGGAATTCTTGTTGGTATGCGCCTCGGGCAAGCGCAGTTTGGCTGCGGCGCGCGAATTGCGCAGGCGCGGTTTAACGGTGCGCTCGCTCGCCGGCGGACTGCAAGCGCTGGAGCGGTGAGCTTGCGCTTCAGCAGTAAGCTACCCGACGTCGGCACCACGATATTCACCGTGATGTCGCGCCGCGCCGTGGAAGAAGGGGCTTTGAACATCGGCCAGGGATTTCCGGACTATCCGATCGACCCGCGGTTGAGCGCCTCATTGGCGGAGGTGTTGGCTGAGGGACGCAATCAGTACGCGCCGATGGAAGGTGTGGTCGAGCTGCGCGAACAGATCGCGGCAAAGCTGCAGAGGTGCTACGGGCGCTGGTTCGATCCGTTCACCGAGATCACCGTGACCTGCGGCGGGACCGAAGCTCTGTACGATGCGATTCAAGCGGTGGTGGGGCCGGGAGATGAAGCCATCATTTTCGATCCCGCCTACGACGCCTACGAGCCTGCGGTGCGGCTCGCGGGTGGCCGTTGCGTGCGCATCGCGTTGTCGCCTCCCGCGTTTCGCTTCGATTGGGATCGGGTAAGGCGCGTCTTGACGGATCGCACACGATTGATCATCGTCAACAGTCCGCAGAACCCGTGCTGCACGGTTGCGGATCGTGACGATTTGGATGCCCTCGCCGCCGTGATCCGCGACCGGCCGATCACGCTGCTCGCCGATGAGGTGTACGAACACGTGCTCTTCGACGGCCGGCGTCACGCCTCGGTGCTGGCGCATCCGGAACTGCGCGAACGCAGTTTTGCGGTCTTTTCATTCGGCAAGACGCTGCACGCGACCGGCTGGCGCGTCGGCTATTGCGTCGCTCCGCCGGAGCTCACGCTCGAGGTTCGCAAGATTCACCAATTCAACACGTTCAGCATCGTCTCACCGCTGCAATACGCCATTGCGCGCTATCTCAAGGCGCACCCCGATGCTTGGGTCGGATTATCGGCGTTCTTTCAGGCCAAGCGCGACCTGCTCGCGGAACGCTTGCGCGGTTCGGGCTTCGAACCGCTTCCGGGGGCCGGTACGTATTTTCAGTTGGTCGACTACGGTGCGCTCAGTCGAGATGCCGATACGGATTTCGCCGACCGATTGCTCGACGAGGCGAAAATCGCGACTATTCCGCTCTCGCCCTTCTATGCATCGCCGCCTTCGATGACGCTGCTGCGGCTATGCATCGCCAAGAAGGATGCAACGCTCGAGGCCGCCGCCGAACGGCTCTGCGCATTCGCGGCTGCCGGCGCGGCGGATCGCTAGCGATCCGCGGTGGCACGTCGGCGCGGCGCCGACGGCAGGCTTTGCCGCTGCCGGATTCGCGCTGCATCCATCAGCATGCGCCCTGCCCATCGATAGACGTTGTTTTCCTTGACCGTGCGGCGCATCAAACTCATGCGATTGCGGCGTTCGTCCCGGCCCATCCGCATCGCTATCTCCATGGCTTCCGCCGTTTCTGTTACGTCGAATGGGTTGATCAGCACCGCTTCCGTCAATTCGCGGGAAGCGCCGGCAAAGGTGCTGAGGATCAGCACGCCGTCTTCGTCATCGCGAGCTGCGACGAACTCCTTCGCCACCAGATTCATGCCGTCGTGCAGGCTGTTGACGAGGCAAAAATCGGCTGCTCGGTAAAGCTCGTAGATCCGCAGCGGCTCTTGATGTTCGTCGATCAGCACGATGGGACGCCACTCGCCTTCCGCGAACTTGGCATTGATCCTCTCCACTTCGCCGTAAGTGTGCTGCTGCAGCGCCTGGTATGCCGGCAATTGACCGCGCGATGGCGCCGCCACCTGCAGCAAGCAGATTCTTCCCCGGTGCCGGGGGTTTCTGTCCAGCAAAACCTCGAGCGCCTGGAAGCGTTCGATGATTCCCTTGGTGAAGTCCCAACGCTCGACGCCGAGGCCGATGATCACATCGGCGCCGATGCGATGCCGCGCGTGCACCGTCGCGCGGCACCCCGCGACATCGGGCAGACGCCGCAGCCAGCGCGGCGGCCACTCGATGGAGATCGGATAGGGAGCGACGCGGCAAACGTGGCCTTGCAATGTAACCGTCATGTGCTCGTGATCGATTTGGCACTCCACGAAGCGGTCGACTGAGTCCAAGAAATTCTGGCAATGATAACGGGTATGAAATCCCAGGATGTCGGCCGACAGCATGTCCATCAGGAGCTCGCGCTTCCACGGGCATACGCCGAAAGTCTCGGCGTTGGGCCAGGGAATGTGCCAGAACAGCGCAATCGTTGCCTTTGGGATTTTCTTGCGAATCAGGCGCGGCAATACCGCGAAATGGAAATCCTGGATCAGGATCACCGGACTGTCGGTGCTCGATTCCGCCGCCACCACCTCCGCAAACTTTGCATTGACTTCTTCGTAGGCATGCCAATCGCTGGCGCGAAATGCCGGCCTGACATAGGCCAGATGGCACAGCGCCCACAAGCCCTCGTTGCAAAAGCCGTAGTAGTAGCCTTGTTCTTGCTCCGGAGTGAGCCAAACACGGCGCAGGGTATACGAGGGATCATCGGGAGGCACACGGACTTGATCGTATCGATCCACGGTTTCGCGGTCCGCGGTGCCGGCGCCATGCGCCACCCACACGCCGGAGCAGGCGCGCATGACGGGCTCGAGCGCCGTCACCATGCCGCTCGCGGGAACTTGCACGACCGGTATTTTGTTGGCGTCGAAATTGTGGATGTACGGTTCGCGATTCGACACGATGATGACCTGCGCGGAATGCAGGTGATCGCGGACCACCTGGCGCAGCGCCTGCGGCGTCCAGTTCTCGTGAAAGTCGATTTCCAGCCGCTGCTTCTCCTCCGCCTCGGCCAGTACCTTTCGCACCTGCGACAGTATCGGCATGGACGAGCGCGGCGATTTGGCATCGTCGAGAAATCGCTTGCCGCGGATATCCCCGAGCAACACCTCGGCCCAGCGGCGCAGTTGCAGCCAAGCCACGAGCACGATGAGAAGCGCCAACAACAACACCGATATGCCGACGAAGACCAGCACGAAATCCCGCGCCGTCCTCTGCCGGCGATCCACGAAGCTCAAATCGTGCAGCATCAATACCCGAAACGGCGTCGTCTCCGATCCCTCGAAGTCGAAACGAGACACCTGTACCGATCCGGACGGCAACTGCACGATACGCGAAGCGCCCGGATTCGCGCCGTCGGCGGTATCGCACGAAATGCTGGCAGGCGCACGTTCGGATTTGACTATCGTCGATCCGTTGGGTCGGCATACCAGAATCGCGAGCAAGCGCTCGTCGGCGGTGATTTTCGCGAGATAGGCCCGCAGGCGCGGCTCATTGCCCTTGGCGATGAGATCCGTGAGCGGCTCTTCCATCGAATGCATCACCAGCTGCGCGCGCAGTTCGACGTCCGAGCGAAACCATTCCGCGAGCAGCCGTTCGATATAAGGCAAACCGAAATAGGCCACGACGCATGATGCGAATGCCACCGGCAGCACGAATCGCAGCATGACTGAGCGGAACATCGCTCACAAAATACCGAAATTCGGTGCCTCAGTCTCAATTTTCACGCGGCCATGGTCATGTAAAAGTTACACATGAATCTCATGCGCGAGCCATTGCGAGCAGCCATCCTGTAAGCTTTCCCGTATGACCCAATCGCCGCCATTGCCTTCGCTTCAGTGGTGTGTGTTCTTGGATGTCGACGGAACTCTGATCGAATTCACCGACTCGCCGCTCGAAACCTACGCGGAGCCCGAACTCAAGGCACTGTTGAGCGACGTCGCGGAGCGCTTGGGAGGCGCGGTGGCATTGGTGAGTGGTCGCAGTATCGAATACCTCGATGGGCTGTTTGCGCCTTTGCGGCTGCCAGCCGCGGGATTGCACGGAGTGGAGCGGCGCAAGGCGTCGGGCGTGATGCACGGCGCGAGCTTCGTCGACTCGCAGCTCGACCGGGCGCGGACGGCACTCAAGGCGCTGGTGATTGCTCACCCCGGCACGCTGCTCGAGGACAAAGGCCGCACGATTGCCGTGCACTTCCGCATGGCGCCTCAATCCGAACCGGCGGTTCTCGAGGCGGTGCGCGCAATCGCGGCACAACTTGGCAGCAATTACCACATCCAGGCCGGGAACATGCTGTTGGAGCTCAAGCCGCGCGGCTTCACCAAAGCTTCCGCCATCAAGGCATTCATGCACGAGCCGCCCTTTTCCGGCAGAAAGCCCGTGTTCATCGGGGATGATCTGACCGATCAGGACGGATTCAGGACTGTCGAGGATCAGGGCGGGATTTCGATCGCGGTCGGAGATCGGGTGCACGGCCAGTTTCGCCTCGAGAATCCCAAGGCCGTGCGCGGCTGGCTCGAGACAATTTCCGCGCTGCATGATTCGCACCGAGCTTAGAAGGCGCCCGTCCGGACGGCCGCGTCAGTCGCGAACCTGTCCGTTACCCCGCACCACGTATTTGTAGCTGGTTAACTGTGCGACGCCGACGGGTCCGCGGGCATGAAATTTGTCGGTGCTGATGCCGATCTCCGTGCCCATGCCGAACTCGCCGCCGTCGGCAAACTGTGTAGAGGCATTGTGAAGAACGATGGCGCTGTCGACCCTCGCGAGAAAGCGCTCAGCCGCGGCGGGGTCATCCGTTACGATGCACTCGGTATGCTGCGAGCCGTATTTTCGAATGTGCGCGATCGCCGCGTCTATGTCCTCGACCACGCGCACTGCGATGATGGCATCCAGATACTCGGCATACCAATCTTCCTCGGTGGCTGCTGTCACGCGCGCGTCCGTCGCGGCGCTTGCCTCATCGCCGCGTACCGCGCAGCCGGCATCCAGCAAGCCTTTGATTAACGGCGCCAGATGCGTCGCCGCACAGGCGCGGTCCACCAATAATGTCTCCGCGGATCCGCAGACTCCGGTGCGCCGCATCTTCGCGTTTAACAGAATGTGATACGCCATCTTGAGATCCGCACGGCGATCGACGTATACGTGACAGACACCCTCGAGATGTCCAATCACCGGGACTCGCGCTTCTTGCCGTACGCGCGCAATCAGGCTCTTGCCGCCGCGCGGCACGATCACGTCGATACTGTCCGCCATATCGGCCAGCATATGGCCGACCGCCGCCCGGTCGGTCGTGGGTACCAACTGGATACAAGTGCCCGGCAGACCCGCGGTTTCCAGCCCGACGACCAAACACTCATGAATCGCTGCACTCGATTTGGCACTTTCCGAACCGCCCCGCAGGATCACCGCGTTCCCGGATTTAAGGCACAGTGCGCCGGCATCCGCCGTGACGTTGGGGCGGCTTTCATAAATGATGCCGATGACCCCCAAGGGCACGCTCACGCGCTCGATTTGCATGCCATTCGGCCGCGTCCATTCGGCCAAACGCATGCCGATCGGATCGGGGAGACGCTCGACGTCCTCGAGCCCCCGGACCATGGCATCGATTCGCTTTTCGTCCAGGCGCAGCCGATCGAGAAATGCGCCGGGTGACTTGCGCTCGACAGCCTCGTTCAGGTCGCTTTCGTTTGCCGCCAAAATTTTGGAAGCTTGGGCTCGCAGCGCCGCCGCGCCGGCCCGCAACGCCCGGTTCTTCGACTCCGTGGACGCATGCGCGAGCACCTGCGCCGCTGCCGCCGCAGCTCGGCCGATGCCCCGCATGAGGTCTGCCAGAGTCTCGCCTGTCATATGGAGCCGGTCACATGCGCTCTGATCAGGACCAAATCGTCTCGGTGCACGATTTCATCTCGGCCCCGAAACCCAAGTACCTTTTCGATGTCGGCGGACTTGCGGCCGATAATCCGCGCCGCATCGTTGTCGGAATACGCACAAATGCCGCGCGCCACCTCGGAGCCGTCCGGGCCGAGGATGCTCACGGTATCGCCTCGATCAAACCGTCCCATCGCCCGCGTCACTCCGGCCGGCAGCAAGCTCTTGCCGCCCATCAGGGCTCGTACCGCTCCGTCGTCGACGACAATGGCACCGGCAGGCCGCAAAGTGCCGGCAATCCATTGCTTGCGCGTCGCCATCGGGGTTGAGGAAGGCACGAACCAGGTGCAACGCGCGCCCTCCTCGATGCGCTGCAACGGATGCTGCACGCCCCCCTTGGCGATGCACAAATGACACCCGGCACCCATGGCAATCTTCGCGGCGGCGATTTTTGTTTGCATGCCGCCTGACCCCATGTCGCCGGCCGCGCCGCCCGCCATGGCTTCGATGGCGGGTGTGATCTCCAGGACACGGCCGATGAACTCGGCATCGGGGTCCAGAGTTGGATTGGCAGTGTACAAACCGTCGATGTCGGACAGCAAGATCAGGCAATCCGCGCCCACCATTTGTGCGACGCGCGCCGCCAGACGATCGTTGTCGCCGTAGCGGATTTCGGCCGTCGCCACCGTATCGTTCTCGTTGATCACCGGCACGGCGCCCAAGGACAACAGGGTGTTCAGGGTGCCGCGCGCATTCAAATAGCGGCGCCGCTGTTCAGTGTCGCCCAGTGTAAGCAATATTTGCGCGACGGTGATTTCATGGGCCTCCAATAGCTCCTTGTAAGCATGCGCCAGGCGAATTTGTCCTACTGCCGCCGCCGCCTGGCTCTCCTCTAGCTTGAGTTTTCCGGAACTCAAACCTAAATGGCGCCGGCCCAAGGCGATCGCGCCGGAGGACACCAGAATGACTTCTTGGCCGCGTTTGCGAACGGCTGCCACGTCTTCGGCGAAGCTTTCGAGCCAGGCGCGATTCAGGCGGCCCTTCTCGGCGTCCACCAGCAACGCAGACCCGACCTTCACGACCAGGCGTTTTGCGTCGGTTAAGCGGCGAGCGATGCCCTTGCGGTCTACGATTGTCATAGGATCATAATATTGCCATTTACTTGACCAAGCGGCCTCCCCTAATATTCGCCTGCCGAATCAGCTGAAGTTCCAGGAAGGGTGAAACGTGGGTAGAGAGTACGAACCGACCGTCGGGCAGTGGTATGACGACTTGGAAAACGAGGAAACGTTCCAGGTGCTCAAAGTGGATGAGGATCGAGAAATCGTTGAGATTCAACATCTCGACGGCGATATCGAGGAATTCGACGTCGACGGCTGGGCGGAACTCGACCTAGAACTCACTGAGGAGCCCGAAGGCTGGTCGGGCTCCAAAGCCGAGAAGGACGCAGAGGAAGATGAAGATGACGACGAAGATTGGGACGACGAGGACGATGACGAGGACGATGACGACGAGGATTTAGACGACGAGGAAGATCGCGAGGAATACTAGCCTCGCCCGAGCGCGCTCTCGTTCCCGCCGGCTTAAACGCGCTCTAGCCAGCCATGGGGATCGGGCGCCTCCCCCTGCTGTATTGCCACCAGTCGTCCTCGCAGGCTGCGGGTGATGGGTCCCACTTCTGCGCCGGAGACCCGATGTTCGGTTCCGCGGTAAATAAGGGTTCCTACTCCGGCGAGCACCGCCGCCGTGCCCGTGAGCACCGCTTCGCCGGATTTCACCCAAGCGAGCATCTCGCCCACGTCAAAGGCCCGCTCGGAAACTTTGTAGCTCAAGTCGCGGGCGAGTGTGAGGAGCGAATCGCGCGTGACCCCGTGCAAAAAGGTGGTATCGAGGTTGCGGGTCAAGACTTCGCCCTCGCGGATCAACACGAAGTTCGCGGCGCCCGTTTCCTGAACTTGCCCGCCGGGACAGAACAAAACCTGATCGACTTGATATTTGGCCCGGGCGTTCAACGTGGGGCCCAGGGCGGCAGCATAGTTTCCGCCGGTCTTGACCATTCCCATCTGCGCTGCCGAACGCGTGTTTTCGTCGTCGACCAGAATGCGCAGCGGCTTCGCGCCGCCTGAAAAATAGTCCCACACGGGGCTCGCAAGCACGATCAGAGAGGCTTCAGCGGCGGGTGTCGCGGCCGCACCGATGTTTGCAGTCGTGCCAAAAAGGAGCGGCCGCAGGTACAGCGCGCCGGGGGCTTCCGGAACCGCGTCGCGACAGCGGCCTATCACCGCTCGCACCATGTCGGCGAGCTGAGCCGCATCCGGTTCCGGCAACACCAGCTGCCGCGCGCTCTGCCGCATCCGTTGAATATGCTTATCCATGCGAAAGACGTGCACGGATCCGTCGGCATGGCGGAATGCCTTGAACCCCTCGAAGCAAGTGCTCGCATAATGCAATACGTGCGCAGCCGGACTGAGCTCGATCGGTGCGACCGGTTTGATCTCGCTCCGATTCCAGCGGCCGTCCTGATAGCCGGCCACGGCCATATGGGAGGTCAACAATGTGCCGAACGGGGGTCGTTGGGGTTGCGCAGTCATTTGGATTTCACCTTGGATATAAAAATCGTCGCTGGATGCTCGAGCAGCTCTCTTAGCGCTTGAATCATCGCTGCAGCATCATAACCGTCCACGAAGCGGTGATCGAATGAGGAAGACAAGTTCATGATCCGGCGCACGGCCACGGACCCTTGATGGACGACGGGCCGGTCGATCGCCTTGTTGAGTCCGATGATCGCCACCTCGGGCGCATTGATGATCGGCGTCGAAGCGATGCCGCCGAGCTTGCCGAGGCTGGTCACGGTGATGGTCGAGCCGGTGAGGTCATCGCGGGTCGCCTTGCCGCTGCGCGCGCGCTCAGCGAGACGCCGGATCTCGGCTGCGACTTCCCAGAGTCCCAACGACTGGGCATTGCGCACGACCGGGACTTTGAGACCATCCGGAGTCTGCGTCGCGATGCCGACATGTACGGCACGATGACGCACCAGCACGCCGCGCGTCGCGTCATAGAGCACATTGCATTGCGGAAACGACTCGAGCGCCCGCGTCAAAGCCATGACGACCAACGGCAAGTAGCTCAAATTGCCGGCACCCGCCGGCAGCGAGGCATTCAAATGCTGCCGCAGCGATTCGAGTTCGGTGACATCGATTTCTTCGACATACGCGAAGTGCGGAATAGTGCGCTTCGCCTCGGTCATGCGCTCGGCGATCAGGCGACGCAAGCCGATCACCTTGATTTCGGACGTTTCCGCGGCATGGGCCGTCCCGGAAAAGTCGCCGCGATTCGGCACGAGAGCCGCCCCAAGATCGTCGCGCAAAATGCGTCCGCCGGGACCGGTTCCTACGACAGTGGTCAAATCGATTCCGGCTTCGCGGGCGCGGCGCCGACTCGCCGGCGATGCCATCACACGGGCGCGGCGTGCCGGCGCCGCCACCGCAGGCGCCGCCGATCGATCGGGCACCGGCGCTGCAGCCGGCTCCGGCGCGGCATCCACGGGGAAAGCTGCAGACGCCGCCCCGCCGTTCGCCCCGCTGCTCTCGCCCACATCGAATACGATCAGCGGCGAACCCACCGCCACCTTGTCGCCCGGTGCGCCGGTGATCGACACGACGCGGCCGCTCACCGGTGCGGGCACTTCGACCGCCGCCTTGTCGGTCATTACTTCGACAATCAGTTGGTCTTCTATTACGGCATCCCCCGGCTTGGTGTGCCACGCGACGATTTCCGCATCCACCGTGCCTTCGCCCAAGTCCGGCATCTTGAACACGAACTGGCTCATACGGACTCCATCACGGTTTTGAGCGCCATCGCGACACGTGCCTGCCCCGGAAAGTACTCCCATTCGAACGCGTGCGGGTACGGCGTATCCCAGCCCGTGACGCGCTGGATCGGTGCCTCCAAATCCCAGAAACATTCTTCTTGGACGATGGACAGCAGTTCTGCGCCGAACCCCGAGAAGCGGGTGGCCTCGTGGGCGACGATACATCGGCCCGTCTTTCGCACAGAGCTGCAAATGACATCGACATCGAGCGGCACCAGCGATCGCAGGTCGATGATTTCCGCATCGACGTTCATGGCCGCCGCCGCCGCCGCCGCTACGTACACCATGGTGCCGTAGGTGATAATGCTTACATCCGCGCCGGCGCGAACGATGTCGGCCTTCCCAAGAGGCACCTTGTAGTAACCCTCATCCACCTCCCCCTTCGGATGCGAACTCCAGGGGACGGCCGGCTTGTTGGGGTCGCCGTCGAAGGGTCCGTTGTAGAGCCGCTTGGGCTCGAAAAAGACGACCGGATCATCGTCCTCGATGGAGGTGATCAAGAGCCCCTTGGCATCGTGCGGGTTGGACGGCATCACCACTTTAATGCCGCTGACGTGCGTGAAAATCCCTTCCGGACTCTGGGAATGAGTCTGCCCTCCCCGGATTCCGCCGCCACAAGGCGTGCGAATGGTCACGGGTGCGAAGAACTCTCCGGCGCTGCGATAGCGGATACGCGCCAATTCACTGACGATTTGGTCGAAGCCCGGATAGATGTAATCGGCAAACTGAATCTCAGCGACCGGCCGCAGCCCGTTCACTCCCATGCCGATCGCGGTGGCTACGATGCCGCCCTCGGCGATCGGCGTGTCGATGACGCGGTGCTCGCCGTATTTCCGTTGCAATCCCTCGGTGGCGCGAAACACTCCTCCGAAATAGCCGATGTCCTCGCCCATCAGGACTACCGAGGGATCCCGCTGCAGCATGATGTCCATCGCGGAATTCAGCGCCTGGATCATGTTCATGTTGGCCATGTGCTCAGGTCTCTTCGGCGCCGGTGGTTTCGGAGCGAGCGCCTTCCAATCCGCTTTTTTCCGCCCGCATCAAGTCCCGTTGTCTCTGCAGATGCGCGGGCATTTCTTTGAACACGTCTTCGAACATCAAGTCGGAATCGAGCCTCGGGCCTTCGCTCATTGTTCCGAAGCTCGTCGCCTGCTTCCAGCTCGATGCGACCAAAGCCTCGAGTTCGGCGGTCATCGCCTGGTGACGCGCCTCCGACCACTCGCCGAGCCCGATCAAGTGTTGCTTGAGCCTTAGAATCGGATCACCCAGCGGCCAGTGTTCGTGATCGTTCTTGGCGCGGTAGCGGGCGGGATCGTCGCTGGTGGAATGCGCCGCCGCGCGATACGTCACCAATTCTATCAAGGTGGGACCGGCTCCCGTGCGCGCTCGTTCGGCCGCCCACGTCGTCACGGCGTAAATCGCGAGAAAGTCGTTGCCGTCGACGCGGATGCCCGCGATGCCGTACCCCGGGCCGCGCGCCGCAAACGAGCGCTGCTCGCCGCCGGCGTATCCCTGAAAGGTCGAGATCGCCCACTGATTGTTCACCACGTTGAGGATAACCGGTGCCTGATAAACGGAAGCGAACAGCAGCGCGTGATGAAAGTCGGCTTCGGCGCTGCTGCCCTCCCCGATCCAACTCGCCGCCAGATGATCTTCGCCCTTGATCGCCGCCGCCATCGCCCAACCGACGGCCTGAGGGAACTGGGTCGCCAAATTGCCCGAAATCGAAAAAATATTTCCCGGTTTGGAGTGGTACATCACGGGCAGCTGGCGTCCTTTGCACATGTCCCGGGTGTTGGACAAAAGCTGGCACATCAGATCAACCAGCGGGATGCCGCGTGCGATCTGCAGACCCTGATTGCGATACGACGGAAACAACATGTCACCCGGACGCAAGGCCATGCACTGCGCCACCGACACGGCTTCCTCGCCGAGCGAGCGAATGTAGAACGAGATCTTGCCGGCGCGCTGATTGCGTTGCATGCGATCGTCGAACAAACGCGTCAGCAGCATGTGGCGGAGCCCGATTTGCAATTCCGAGGGATCGAGATGGGGGTTCCAGGGCCCCACGGCTTCTCCCGCGTCGTCTAGCACCCGCACCAGATCGAGCGAAAGAGAAACGATATCGCGCGCGCGTGCGTTGATATCAGGCCGCGGGACGGCGCCGGCGGCCGAGAGATCCACGTAACCGAAGTCGGGCGCTTCACCGGGCCGGGCGGGGGGGCTAGGCAGGTGCAGGCGCGAGTGCTTGTTCATCCCCATAATTTACGTCCTCCGCCCCCTTTCTATTGCATTCATTCGGAAGGCGCTGGATAATTTGGTATGTTTATTCCTAAATCACGCAGTTAATGGAAAATTTATCTCGAGCCGGCATCGATCGGCTGGATTTGCGCTTGCTCGATATTCTACAGCGGCACGGTGCGCTGTCGGTGGCTGAGGTGGCAGCCCAGATCCGGATATCCACCACTACTTGCTGGCGGCGCATCCAACAGCTCGAGCAGAACGGGGTGATCAAGGCGCGCGTCGCGTTGTTGGATCGCAATGCCTTGGGACTCGACGTGACGATTTTCGCGCACATCAAACTCGCGACCACCGGACGCGATGCGATTGCCGAATTCGAAGCGGCGATCCGCGATCGTGCCGAGGTGTTGGAGTGCTACACCCTCACCGGTGAATGGGATTTTCTGCTGAAGATCGTCACTAAGAACATCAAGGCTTATGAGGCGTTCTACCTCGACTATCTATCGCGCATTCCTTGCGTACGATCCGTGAATTCGTCGGTCGCGGTCACCGTGATCAAGGAGTCGACCGCTCTGCCCTTGGGGATCCAAGACTGAGCGTCGCGCGCTACGTGGCATCGCGCAGGGTGGAGCGCAGCTGGATGCCGTCATGCTCGCCGAACAGCTCCGCCACCCAGTCGACGAAGACACGGATCTTGCTCGATAGATGTCGATTCTGCGGGTACACGACATTGAGCGGCGCGGGCTCCGCGAACCAATTGCCCAGCAGTAATTCCAGGCTGCCGCGCTCCAGCGCGTCCTTGAGAACGAAGGCCGGAATCTGCGCTACACCTAATCCCGCTTCGGCTGCGGCCACATAACTGTTTTCATCGTCGAGCGCGATGTGGCCCCGCAGGGCCGTCTGGATGCGACGGCCGTCTTTGGCGAAGACCCAATCGAAAATCTTGCCTGTACGCGGCGAGAAGTGATTGATGCAGCGATGCGCAGCCAATTGATCGGGATGCTGCGGTAACCCATGCACGTCGAGGTACGCCGGCGAAGCGCAGGTGCCTAAATAAAGCTGGCCCACGCGCCGCGCAATGAGCGTCGAATCTTCGAGTTCGCCGCTCCACACCGCGCAGTCGATGCCCTCCCCGAGCAGATCCGAACGTCGCTCGCTGCAACCGAGTCGAAGTTCGATCTCCGGATATCGTGCAAAAAAGTTCGGCAACGCCGGCACGATGACCAATCGCGCCATCAGCGTCGGTACTTCGACGCGCAGTGGCCCCCGGGGGCTCGAATGCCGCTGCCCAAGAGATTCTTCGGTCTCGCGCACGAGGGCCAGGATGGTGAGGCAGCGCGGATAGTAGGCGGCACCGTCGGTGGTGACGGTCACTCGGCGGGTTGTGCGGTTGAGGAGTTTCACCCCGAGGGCAGCTTCCAATTGCTGGATCAAGGTCGTAGCAGTTGCCTTGGGCATCCGCAGGCTGTCTGCGGCCCGGGTCATGCCGCCCGTTTCGACGATACGAACGAACACCTGCATCGCGTGGAGCTTGTTCATTGTTCTATTTAATGAATAGTAATTTCATAACTACGCTATTTAAAGCGATATTGCGAACAATATACTGCCTTGGCCACCCCTCGGGAAGGAACACAATGAGCGCCAAAATCAAGCACGTGACCGACACGACCTTCAAAATCGAAGTTCTCGAATCGCCGCTCCCGGTCCTAGTGGATTATTGGGCTGAGTGGTGCGGGCCCTGCAAGATGATCGGGCCGGCGCTCGATGAGTCCGCCGAGACTTACGCCGGCCGGTTACATATCGCCAAAGTGAATGTCGATCAAAACCAATCCGTGCCGGCGCGCTATCACGTTCGCGGCATCCCGACGCTCATGCTCTTCAAGAACGGAGAGGTTGCAGCGACCAGGATCGGCGCGCTTTCCAAATCGCAACTGGAGGCGTTCATCGACGCCAACCTATGATCTTATGGCAGCAGCACCGTGGCTCCGATCGTGCGCCGGCTTTCGAGATCGCGGTGCGCTGCGGCGGCATCGCGCAGCGCCGCTCGCTGCCCGATATGCGCCTTGATATCACCCGACGCCAATCGGGAAAATAGATCCGCGGCGCGCGAAACAAGATCTTGGCGGCTCTTGATGTAGTCGAACAACATCGGCCGCGTCGCGAACAGCGAACCGCCCGACGCGAGATCCGAAAACTTGAAATCCGAGATCATTCCCGACGACTGGCCGAAATGGACGAATACACCGCGCATCCTCAAGCATTTGAGCGATCCGCGCCAAGTGTCCTTGCCGACCGAATCGTAAACCACGTCGCACCCCTGCGAACCGGTAATCTCCTTGACGCGCGCGACGAAATCCTCGGTGCGATAGTCGATGACATGCGAGTAGCCGTTTGCCTTGGCGACAGCGACTTTCTCCGCGGACCCCGCCGTGCCGATCGACGTCGCGCCCAGTGCTTTCAACCACTGCCCCAGCAACAAGCCGACTCCGCCGGCCGCCGCGTGCACCAGCACGGTATCGCCCGCCTTGACCGGATAACAGGAGGTGAGCAGAAATTGCGCCGTCAATCCCTTGAGCATGACCGACGCAGCCACGTCGAACGCGACGGCGTCGGGAAGCTTGACGAGTCGATCTGCGGCGAGGACTCGATGGGTACGATAGGCGCCCAAAGGCAGCGTGTAAGCCACTCGATCGCCCACTTTGAAATCGGCGACTCCCGTGCCGATTGCCGCGACGATTCCTGCGGCCTCGGCGCCCGGAATGAGCGGCGTCGACGGCCAAGGATAGAGACCGCTGCGGAAGTAGCAGTCGATGAAGTTCACGCCGATCGCGTGCTGCACGATGCGCGCCTCGCCGGGCCCGGGAGCCGCCGTCTCCAATGCCGTCCATTCGAGCGACTGGGGTCCACCCGGATTTCGCACTACGACGCCCATGTCCGTGGTTTGTTCTGCCATAGTTTACTTCCCCAGTGAATTTACAAAGCGCCGTATTCGCACGGTGGCTTCGCGCAGCAGTTCCTCCTCGGTGGCAAAGCACACACGCACGAAAGCGCTCGTCTCCTTGCCGAATGCACCACCATCGAGCACGGACACGCGCTCGGTCCGATACAGCTCGCTCATGAAATCGTAGCCCGAAAGGCCGGTGCCGCGCACGTCGACCAATAAAAACATGCCGGCGTCGGGGACATAACACTTGAGCCCGGGGATGCCGTCGAGTCCCGCGAGGAGGAAGTCGCGCCTCATCGCACAGTACTCGCGCACCCGGGATTCCGCGGCATCGGAGACGCCCAAGGCCGTGACGGCCGCCTCCTGAACGAATCCGGGAAGACCGAACAACATGCATTGCGCCATGGCCTCGGCATGGATCACCAGCTGCCGCGGACCCACGAGCCAGCCGGCGCGCCAGCCGGGCATTGAGTGCGACTTGGACAGGCTACTGATGGTTACCACCTGCTCGGGCAGCTCGGCAGCAAGACTTGGAACGCGGCCGCCGGGAGCAAGTCCTGCATAGACTTCGTCCGCCACCACCCACAGCGAATGTCGGCGCGCCAAGTCGCCGATCACCGCCAGATCCATTTCGCGCATGATCACCCCGCTCGGATTGTTGGGCGTCGCGAAGAACAGCGCACGCGTGCACGGCGTAATCGCCGCCTCGAGCGCCGCCAAATCGACGCGAAACCCTTGTGCGGCCGGCGCGCTCACCCGAACCATCCGTGCGCCGGACACCTCGAGCGTGGCCGGATAGCTCGGGTATAAGGGCTCGAACGCAATCACTTCGTCGCCGGGCTCGGCGATGCACAGTGAAGTGACGAACAATGCATTCTGCGCCCCCGCAAGAAAAATGACATTGGCCGCATCGACGGCTTGGCCGGTACGCGCGCTGTGCACGGCTGCGATCGACTCGCGAAGGTGCTGCCGCCCCGGCGCCGGCGTGTAATGGGTGTCTCCGGCGCGCAATCGTTCGATGGCTCGTTCCAAGACCGGCGCCGGCGTATCGAGATCAGGATCGCCGACGCTGAGAACGATGACATCTTCGCCTCGCTCCTGGGCCTCTCGCGCCGCGTAGTGAACGAGCCACGCATCCGCGCCGTCGCCCGCAATTCGTTTGACCAAGGATGAATAATGCATATTTTCTCTTGCCTACCTGATGGCAGTGCGCAATCCTAGCGCGCTTCATGAACTAGTGTTCAAGTACAAGAAGGGTTCAAATGTCGCGCAACGTCGGCTGCTACTTGGTCGAGCTCTTGGCCGCGAACGATATCGATACCGTGTTCGGGATTCCCGGCGTGCACAACCTGGAACTGTACCGCGGTCTCGCGTCGACGGACATACGTCACGTGCTCGTGCGTCACGAACAAGGCGCGGGATTCGCGGCGGATGGTTTCGCGCGTTTGAGCGGCAGGCCGGCGGCCGCCTTCGTGATCTCGGGCCCGGGGCTTACCAACATCATGACCGCGGTGGCCCAGGCGTATTCCGACTCCGTGCCGCTCCTGGTCGTCGCCAGCTCGCCGGTGCGCGCCTCCTTCACCAAGCAGTGGGGAGTACTGCATGAGCTGTATGACCAAGCCGCATTGGCCGCCGGCGTGTTCGGCATCGCACGCGTGGCATTGAACGCGGAGGATGTGCGCGACCACCTGCGGTTGTGCCTCGCGTCGTTTCGCATGGGACGCCCGCGGCCGGCGTATTTGGAAATCCCGCTCGATGTGCTGGCGGAAACCACGGCGCTCGAAGCCGAACGATTCGAAGTCGCGCCGCTCTTTCCGCAGTCCGGTCCCGAACAAATCGACGCCGCGGTTCGCGTGCTCTCGCTGGCGGCGCGTCCTCTTATCATCGCGGGCGGCGGTGCGCGCCGCTCCGGTGCGGAGTTGCACCGGCTGGTCGAAACGCTGGATTGCCCACTGGTGACGACTGCGGCGGGCAAGGGCGTGCTCGCCGAAAGCCATCCTGCGAACTTCGGCACCTCCCTGCCGTTGAAGCCCATCCAGCAATTGATAGCCGATGCGGATGCCGTGCTCGCAGTGGGCACCGAACTGGGCGAAACCGACATGTATTTCACCACTAAACTGCCGCTGGGCGGGGTGCTCATCCGCATCGACATCGATCCCGTGAAGCTTTCGGATCAATATGCGGCCGATGTGTGCGTCTGGTCGGACGCACGCAGCGCATTGCAGGCGATCAATCAAGCTTTGGCGAGCCGTGCGCAAGACTCCGGACCGCTGTCGGTGACCCATTCTGGGGGTCGTTCCGGATGGCGCACGGCAATCGGCGGCGCCGCGAAATTCCGCGCCGAATTAGAAGGCAGCTTTGATTCAAAGGCAAGGGCACAGTGGAGCGCGCTGCGCGCCATCAAGGCCGCGCTGCCCTGGGACGGTGTGGTGTTCAGCGACATGACGCAAATCGCTTATTTCGGGAACTACGCGTATCCGGTCGACAATCCCGGGCAATGGTTCCATCCGTCCGGCTACGGCACCTTGGGATTCGCGCTACCGGCGGCGCTCGGCGCCAAGATTTCGAGTCCCGCCCGCGCCGTCATCGCACTGGCGGGCGATTTCGGCCTGCAATTCACGCTGCTTGAACTGATGACCGCGGTGGAGGTGGGCGTTAGTTTGCCCGTCGTGGTTTGGAACAACTCGGCGCTGGGCCAAATCCGCGACGACATGGTTGCCGCGGGCATCCCGCAACTCGGTGTTATCGCGCGCAATCCCGACTTCGTTGCATTGGCCCACGCCTGCGGCGCCGAAGGCAGCCGGGTGCATGATGCGGCCGCACTCACGGAGACGCTTCGCAATGCCTTGCATCGTCCCGGACCCACATTGATCGAGGTCGTCGCATCGAGCTTCGGCGAGTAGCGGACGCCCGGAATCGCTCGGCTTCGGCCGGCAACTTGGTATGATTTACCGACAAAAAAGGGGAACATCATGAAGATTGAAATCCGCATCGCGGCACTCTCGGCGGCGCTGCTAACGTTACCGGCTTGGGCTGCCGAACAAATCAAAGTGGTCGAACATCCCGTCGGCGAGACCACCGTGGACCTCGGAGCCAAGGGCGATTCGATCGGCGACCTGCTCGTGTTTTCCAATGCCGTATTCGACGCTGCCAACAAGACGCAGGTCGGCACCGATCAAGGCTATTGCGTTCGCACCATCGTCGGCAAGAGCTGGGAATGTTTTTGGACATTGATTTTGAAAGCAGGCCAAATCACCGTCGAAGGACCCTTCATGGATGAAGGCGATTCGCTCTTCGCCGTGACCGGCGGCACCGGTAAGTATACCGGCGCCAAGGGCAGCATGAAGCTGCATCCGCGCGACGCCAAATCGACCAGCTACGACTTCACCTACGATCTTCTGTAATGGCCTATACATCCGAGCATTGCCTGCGTTGCAGGCAAGACTTTCCGGCGCTTACGAAGAATCCCAGCCTCGCCTTTCTCGACGGACCGGGTGGCAGCCAAGTGCCGCGCGCCGTGATCGACGCCATTACGGATCTTTATGCCTCCTGCAACGTGAACACGCACGGCAATTTCGCGCCCTCGCGCGAAGTGGATCGGCGAATGGAAGTTGCGCGCAGCGTGGTGGCCACCTTTATCGGCGCGGAAAGCAGCTCGTGCATTTCGTTCGGCCAAAGCATGACCACGCTGAGCTTTAACTTGAGCACTGCCATCGGCCGCACGATGGCAAAGAACGACGAGGTGCTCGTCACCCAGCTCGACCATGAGGGAAATCGAGGACCTTGGCTTCAGCTCCAGGAACGCGGCGTCCTCGTGCAGGAAGTGCGTCTGCTGGAAACGGGCGAACTGGACCCCGCTGACATGGTCGCCAAGGTCACGCCGCGAACCAAGCTGTTTGCCATCGGCGCATCGGCCAATTCGCTGGGTACAGTCAATGACATTGCGCTGGCGCGCCGTCTGACTCGGCAAGTGGGCGCCCTCTTGGTGGTCGACGCCGTGCACTACGCACCGCATTTTCCGATCGATGTTCAGGCGATGGGTGCGGATTTTCTGCTCTGCTCGGGTTATAAATTCTATGGCCCGCACGTAGGCGTGTTGTACTCGCGGCCCGGGGCACTCGATCGGCTGCCCACGGACCGCTTGAGCGTGCAGGACCCGAGAGCCCCCTACCGTATCGAAACCGGCACCCTGAATCACGCGGCGATCGACGGCGTGCGCGCCGCAGTGGAGTACATTGCGGGTTGGGGCAGCGGTGCCAGTTTGCGAGAGCGCATCGTCGACGCTATGACCCACATTTCCGCGTATGAGCACGAGTTGGCGAAGGCCTACCACGACGCCGTCCGCGGCATGCGCGGCGTTCGTGTCTGGGGTCCGGACTTTGCCCCCGGCCGCGCTCGCGCGCCGACCGTATCGATCGCGTTCGACAAGTCGAGCGCGGCCGAAGTCGCCACGGCGCTCGGAAGCGAGGGTATCTGCGTGTGGGACGGAGACTTCTACGCCTCGCGGCCGGTGCAAGTGTTGGGTCTCGCCGAACGCGGCGGTCTGCTGCGCACCGGAATTTCGATGTACAACACTCGCGATGAAGTTGACCGTTTGCTGAGCGGATTGGAGCGTTTCTCGAACGTTTGACTTAATCGCCGCGAGCCGCTCCGCAGGGCCCACGTCGGCGGCGATAGGGCTGGCTCGCCCCGCGCCAAGGCCACCCGTGCGCCATAAACGGCGTCGCTTGGCTCACGCATGGTCGAAAATTCTACCAAGCGCTCTGTTCGTGATTTCGCTAACATTCTGCAGAATTCGTGGTCAAATGACGCATCGAACTCCAGCGGAGGGCAGGCCTATGCGACCCAGCAAATTGACCTATTACGCGGACTTCGTGGTCTATCCCGTAGTGACATTCGGCCTGGCGGCGGCCGCCCTAACCCATGCATCTTGGCAAAACCGCACTGAATGGCTGGGCGTCGCCGTGGCGGGTTTCGTGATATGGACATTGTTGGAGTACTTCCTGCACCGTTCGGTGCTGCACCAAAAGACCTACTTCGCACCCATGCACGGGGAGCACCACGCCACGCCTTTGGCATTCATCGGAACGCCGGCCTGGGTGAGCGTCTCCGTGCTCAGCGGGGGCATTCTGCTGCCGGTCTGGTGGTGGGTGGGCTTCAACGTTGCGGACGGCCTGACCTTCGGAGTGATGTTCGGCTATTGGTGGTACGGGATCGTGCATCATTTTATTCATCACGCGGCGAATAAATCCTCGCCCTCGTATTTCAATGACCTGCGCGCTTGGCACATGCGCCATCACTATTCGCCGAAGAACGGAAACTTCGGCGTCACCACGTCGATATGGGACCATGTTTTCGGTACGGCGATCAGCGTGCGGGATAAGGCCGTGGTATCGCAATGAGCACGCAGCCTGACGGCACCCAACCTCAGAACACCCGGTCGAGCGCAGCCAATCCGATGCGCACCGACGGCTTCGAATTCGTCGAATATGCCGCGCCCGATCCGGATTTATTGCGGCGTCTGTTCGAGAGCATGGGCCTGCCGGCGGTTGCGCGGCATCGTTCGAAGAACGTGACCCTGCACAACCAAGGCGATATCAATTTCATAATCAATGCGGAACACGACAGTTTTGCGCAGAAATTCGCGCGTGCGCACGGACCCTGTGCGTGTGCCATGGCGTTTCGCGTCGCCGACGCGCGCTTCGCTTTCTCGCGCGCGCTGGAACTGGGAGCGAAGCCGGGGCCCGCCACGGCCGGTCCGATGGAACTCAACATCCCCTCGATCGAAGGAATCGGCGGCAGCTTGATCTACCTCGTCGACCGTTATGGCGAGCGCACGATATACGACGTGGATTTCGTGCCCGTGATGCCGAGTGCCGCGGCGGCGACGGCCGCGACGCCGGTGGGATTCACCCGCATAGATCATCTGACGCACAACGTCAGGCGCGGCAACATGAATTTGTGGGCCGGCTTCTACGAAAAATTATTCAACTTCAGGGAAATCCGCTATTTCAGCATCGAGGGTAAACAGACGGGTTTGTTCTCGCGCGCCTTGGCCTCCCCCTGCGGGAAAATACGTATCCCGATCAACGAGAGCCAGGACGACAAGAGCCAGATCGAGGAATACCTCAATGAATACAAGGGCGAGGGAATCCAGCACATTGCTCTGGGGACGGACGACATCTACGGCACCGTCGATGCGCTGCGACAACGCGGGGTCGAGTTTCAGGATACCCCTGCCGCGTATTATGAAGGGGTTGACGCTCGCGTCTCGGGGCACAGCGAGCCTTTGAACGAATTGAAGCGCCGCGGCGTGCTCATCGACGGCAATGCCGTCAGCGGGATTCTGCTCCAAATATTTACCAAGAATGCCATCGGGCCGATCTTCTTCGAGATCATTCAGCGCAAGGGCAACGAAGGATTCGGCGAAGGGAATTTTCAAGCCCTATTCGAGTCCATAGAACTCGACCAGCAGCGCCGCGGCGTCATCTAGCTCGCCGCCCCACCCCGGGGGCGTTGAACTTCGCCCAACCGCCCATATCTAACTGGCAATTGGTCAATTCGACCTGTTCGGGGGCGTTATGCGAAAATTCTTAGTTGCTGCAACCCTAGCCGCGGCCGCGGTTTTCGCGGTCACGAGCACATCGACGGCGCTCGCCGACACCGATCCCACCATGGACCAGATCTATACCGCGGCGGCGGGCGGCCACCTCGATCAGGCGCAGCAAATGATCACCCAGGTACTGGCCGATCATCCCACGAGCGCCAAAGCGCATTACGTGCAAGCCGAGCTGTACGCGAAGGCAGGCAAGACCTCCCTCGCGCGCTCCGAACTCGCCACGGCCGAACAATTGAAGCCCGGCCTGCCCTTCGCGAACCCAAGATCGCTGCAAGAGCTCAAGGCCCAGCTTGGGCTCCGGACCGGCTCATTCGGCACTTCCTTCGGTAATCCGACCGTAGTCAGGCCGGTTCCCGCTGAGCGTCGCTTCCCGTGGGGAACCGTGCTGGTTCTGGCCGGCGTGGTCGGAGTTCTCTGGATGCTCTTTCGCAGGCGCCGCACCTACGCCCAATATCCCGCGGCGGGGCCCGGCATGGGCGCCCCGGGGACCGCTGGCCCAGGCTACGGGCCGGGCGGTTATGGCCCTGGCCCGATGGGCGGCGGTGTCGGCTCCGGCATTGCGGGCGGATTGGCGTCGGGGTTGGCAGTGGGCGCGGGAGTGGTTGCCGGCGAAGAGCTGGCGCATCACTTTCTGGACGGCGGCCGCAGCAGCGGCGGCGTCATACCGCCCGCCGAGGCCGGCGACCAAGGTTTAGGCAATAGCGACATGGGCGGCTCGGACTTCGGCGTGAACGACCCGGGCTCGGGCTGGGACGATGGCGGTGGGGGTGGTTTTGACGGCGGCGGTGGCGGCGACTGGAGTTAACCCGCCCCCTTCCACGCACTCACCCTTGCGCTCTGTCGGGGGTTCCCACAGCCCTGCGGATCGATACGATCCGCAGGGCTTTCTTATGCCCCGCGGCCGACGGCCACCGCCACCGCATCATGCAGCGCTTTCATGCCGAATGAGATGTCTTGCACGACGCCATTCACGAAAAAGGTCGGCGTTGCGCGGATATGGCTGCGGCGGCCGCCTTCGATGTGTTCACGCACTTTTTGCAGGTAGATGTGATCCTCCATCTCCGCGGTATAGCGCGCCATATCAAGGCCGATATCCGCCGCATAGCGATGTAGATCCTTCTCCTTGAGATGTGCTTGGTTCTCGAACAGCACATCGTGCACGGGCCAAAATTTTCCTTGGGCCGCGGCAGCCTCGGATGCCTCGGCCGCCAGCAGCGCGTGAGGATGCGCTTCCAGCAATGGAAAGTGCCGAAAGACGAAGCGAATTCTACTGGGAAATCGCTCCAGCAAGAGTTTCGGGGTGGTCGCCGCCACTTTGCAGCTCGGACACTCGAAGTCGCCGTATTCGACGACGCTGACGCGCGCGTGCTCGGAACCCAGGATATGGTCCGTGGGTTCTACGGGCACCGACAAGCTGATGGGATGTGGTGTGGGGGTCATAGTGTGCTCACGCTGTGGGTGCGGCCAATTCGACCGGTCGGATTTTCACACGAATCACACTCGATCTGCGCAGCAACTGCAACTCGCCTTCGCGCCCGATCCAATCGGCGTCGAGCAGGCGCTGCAAGCCGTCGATTCCATCCACGGGCGTTCCGTCGAGCGCAATCATGCGATCGCCGGGCTCGACACCCGCTTGCGCAGCCGGGCTGCCGGCAACCAGCTCCAAAACATGCACTGCCCTGTTGCGTGGCAAACCGAAATGCCTCACCACGCGAGTTGCAATCGGCACCGTGGCTCCGGACACGCCGATAAAGGCGCGGCGCACGCGGCCGTGCGCGAACAACTGCGCAATCACCCATTTTGCAGTGTTGATCCCCGTGGCAAAGCATATCGCCTGGGCTTGCGGAATCATCGCGGTGTTGACGCCGATCACGCGTCCCTTGGAGTCGACCAGCGGGCCGCCGGAATTTCCCGGATTGAGCGCGGCATCGGTCTGAATCACGTCATGCATCAGCCTGCCGGATGTCGCGCGCAGGGTGCGCCCGAGCGCCGATATGACACCCGTGGTGACAGTCTTGGAGTAGCCAAGAGGATTCCCTATGGCAATTGCCACCTGACCCACCCGAAGAGCCGCCGAATCCCCGAATTGCGCATAGGGCAACGCATTGGCCGATCCAATTCGCAGCACCGCCAGATCGGAATCCGGATCACTTCCGACGAGGTCGGCGCTGAACCGGGCGTCGTCATTCAACCGTACGCTGATCTGCTCCGAACCGTGCACAACGTGGCTGTTCGTCAGCAAATAGCCGTCGGGAGTGAACAGGAATCCCGAGCCGCTGCCGCGCACCGAACGGCGCGAGCCGGGTGCGCCGTGAACCACCTCGATAAACGTCACCGCAGGGGATACTCGTTCCAAGGCACCGATCACCGCTCCTGAGTACGCATCGAGCAACGGGTCGTCCTCGCTGGACGGCTCCTCGTTCGCGACCCGCTGCGGTGTCAGCATGCTCAACCCAGAATGATTTTCGGCTGGGCCGCATGCGGCGCTTCGGCAAACCCTTCCACGATCAGCCGATTGATGCGGCGAACGAAGATCGCCGGATCATCGAGCTCGCCGCCTTCCGCCAGCATCGCTTGGTCGTAAAGCACGTGGGCCAGATCCGCGAAGGCGTCGTCATCGGCGGTGTCCCGCAGACGCAGGGCCAAGGGATGTTTCGGGTTCAACTCGAGAATAGGCGGTGTCGCAAACGGATTTTTCTGACCCGCTTGTTTGAGAATGCGGCCCATGCGCAAGCTCATGCCGAATTCTCCCGCGACCAGCACCGCGGGCGAATCGGTCAGCCGGGCGGATACCTGCGCGCCGGCGATCTTGCCGGATAAGACCTTGCCCAGCCGCTCGATGGTATTTTTGAAGGCTGATTCGGCAGCCGCCTTTTCCGGCGTTTCAATGGCGGACGCCACGTCGGCGGCGCTGCTCGCGACATTCGCGAGGGGCTTGCCTTCGAAGTCATGAAGGTGGCCCGCTACCCACTCATCGATGCGATCGATGAGCAGCAACACCTCCAAGCCCTTGGCACGAAACCCTTCCAAGTGCGGACTGTTGCGCGCGGCCGCAACGGTATCTGCGGTGAGATAATAGATCGCCTTCTGGTCGGATTGCATGCGCGCTCCATACTGCTCGAGCGTGACCTCGGGAGCATCGCCGCTCGCTGCGGTGGAATAGAAGCGCAGCAGCTTGGCGATGCGTTCTTTCTGGCTCGGATCCTCGATGATGCCTTCCTTCAGCACCACCCCGAACGTTTTCCAAAATTCCGCGTATTCCTCGGGCTTGTTTGCCGCCAAATCCTCGAGCAGGTCCAGCGAGCGTTTGACCAGCGCGGACTTGATCTTGTCGACGGTGCGATTGTTCTGCAGCAGCTCGCGCGAAACATTTAGAGGCAGGTCGGCCGTATCGACGAGTCCTCGCATGAACCGCAAGTAAGGCGGCAGCAACTCCGCCGCCTTGTCCATGATGAAGACGCGCTTGACGTATAGCTGAACGCCGCCCTTCTGCTCGCGCTCGAACAGATCGAACGGCGCGCGCTTGGGCAAATACAGGAGCGAGGTATATTCGATGTTGCCTTCGACTTTGTTGTGCGTCCAAACACGCGCGCCCTCGGAGTCGTGCGTGATGTGCTTGTAGAACGCCTGATAGTCCTCATCCTTGAGTTCGGACTTCGGACGGGTCCAAAACGCCTTGGCTTGATTGACGGTCTCCTCCGCATCGCCCATTTTGAGGACAATGGGCAAGCTCAAGTGGTCTGAGTACTTGCGTATCAACCGGCGCAAGTTGGCAGGCTCCAGAAATTCCTTGTCGTCATCGCGAAGGTGCAGGATGACCTCGGTGCCCCGGTCCGCCTTACCGTCGGCTTGGATCTGGTACTGCCCTTCGCCGTCCGATTCCCAGCGGACTGCGGGCATGCCGGTGCGCTTCGTGAGCACCGCGACCTTATCGGCAACGATGAAGGCCGAGTAAAAGCCCACGCCGAACTGACCGATGAGCTGCGCGTCCTTGGCGGAATCCCCGCTCAAGGTCTCCACGAACCGCTTGGTGCCGGAGCTTGCGATCGTGCCCAGGTTGTCGACCACCTCGGCTTCGCTCATGCCGATGCCGTTGTCCTTGATGGACAGGGTGCCGGCGGCTGCGTCCGGAACCAGGGTGACGGACAGTGCGTCGGCGCCCAATAGCTCGGGGTCGGCGAGTGCCTCGAATCTCAGTTTCTCGCAAGCGTCCGAGGCGTTGGAGATCAGTTCGCGCAAGAAGATTTCCTTGTGGGAATACAGCGAGTGGATCACCAATCGCAGTACTTGCTTGGTTTCGGCTTGGAACTCTTTGATCTGCGGCTGTGTTTCGGTCGTCATGGGCCTTACAATCTGTTTTGATTACGGGTACTTGCGCGGCGAGCGCCCGAGGTAAAATGGGGACGCCACCCGATTCTTCAAGATAGCAGGAGACAAGGGCGCATATTCAAGATGGCGAAAAGCGGTACCAATCTGGCTGTCTGGGCCGCGCTCGGTGGAAACGTGCTGGTCGCCGCGTCGAAGTTCGCCGCCGCCGCGGTCACGGGTTCGGTCGCCATGCTGAGCGAAGCGGTGCACTCCCTGGTCGACACGATCAATGAGCTATTGCTGCTTTACGGGATCGCCCGCTCCCGCAGGCCAGCGGATCAGCTGCACCCTTTCGGCTATGGCCGCGAGCTCTATTTCTGGAGCTTCGTAGTCGCATTGCTGATCTTCGCTTTGGGGGCGGGCGTCTCCTTCTATGAGGGCTTGGATCGTCTGATACATCCCATGCCTATCGAGCGGCCGGTGGTCATCTTTTCGGTGCTTGCCGTGTCGCTCGCATTCGAAGGTGCGTCGTGGTGGGTCGGCATGCGTGCATTCCGCGTTGCCAAGCGCTCCCTGGGTTGGTGGGAAGGGTTTCGGCGCTCGAAGGACCCGCCGACGTTCATCGTGCTTTTCGAGGATTCTGCCGCCATTCTCGGAATCGTGGCGGCGGCCGCGGGCACGGGGGCGGCGATGCTCACCGGCAATAGCCGCTGGGACGGCGTGGCTTCATTGGCGATCGCGGTCCTCTTGGCGGGAGTTGCGGCATTGCTCGCGAAGGAATCCAAGGAACTCCTCATCGGCGAACGCGCCGACCCCAGTTTAAGCGACGCCATATTGCGCACCGCGTCGCGCATCCCCGGCGTGTGCAGGGCCAACAGCATCTTGACGGTGCAACTCGCGCCGCACAATGTGATAGCGACGTTGAGCTTGGACTTCTTCGATTACCTCCGCGCCCCCGACATCGAGCGGGCCGTAGTCGAATTGGAAGCTCGGGTTCGGGAAGCCTATCCGGAAGTGACGGCGTTGTTCGTCAAGCCGCAAAGTGTGTTGGTCGCGGCACAGCGCTTGAGGGACGGCAGCAGCGACATGTCCCCCGACAGTCTCGGCGACGACGGGGCGGCGATACCGGACGGCGTCGGCGACAGCTGAGTAGCCGCTATGGCCAGTCGGCGCGCGGATCGAAGTTAAATTCGCTCTTCATGCGTTCGTAGGCTGCTTTCGCCTGCGAGGACTGGGCCCCGGGCGTAACGAGCTTGATTACGACGATTTGATCGCCGCCGGGTGTGCCGGGAAGCCCGCGCCCGCGCAGTCGCAATTTCTGCCCGGATTGTGCTCCTGCAGGCACGGTCAGTTCGACGGTCCCGCCGAGGGTGGGAACGGCCACTTTCGCGCCCAATGCGGCCTCCCACGGGGCCAAGGGCAACTCGACCTGCACGTCCTTGCCCTGAAGCACGTAGAGGGGATGCGGCCGCAGTCGGATGCGAAATATCAGCGAGGCCCCGCCGCCATCGCCGGCGATGCGCAGCGACTGGCCCTCGCCGACGCCCGGCGGGATTTGTACATCGACGGAGCGCGAGCGGCCGTTCTCGTTCAGTGTGACGCGGCGCTTGGTGCCGGCAAATGCCTCCTCCACCGTAACCTCCAGATAGCCCGCATCCGCCTCGGGCGGAGGCCCTCCGCCTGCGCCGCCAAACAGGCTCGAGAAGAAGTCGCTGAAGCCATTGAGATCGGAAAACCGCTGACCGCCCGAGTGTCCGAATCGTTGCGACCAGTCCGGCGGCGGCCGGAATTGTTGCCCCGGCCGATAGTCTCGGCCCAGCTGGTCGTAGGCCGCGCGTTTCTCCGGATCGCGCAGCACCTCGTAAGCCTCCTGAACATCTTTGAACTTACTCTCGGCGTTCCTTTCCTTACTGACATCAGGATGGTATTTGCGCGCCAGCTTGCGGTAGGCGCGCTTGACCTCATCTGCGCCGGCGCTCCGGGTCACACCGAGAACTTGATAGTAATCCTTATATTGCATGCCGCCCTTTGGAAGATTTTATAGATATTACAACCACATAGCAGGAACATCGGCTCGCAGCCCATTGCCCATCCTTGAATTTGAGCCGGAACGTCCCGACCATACTTACCGCCGCGCTACCATATTGCGGCTATTTTCCCCAAGTAAAGACTCATGAAGCGCATTTTCCTGTTCCTCGCGACGAACTTGGCCGTGTTGGCCCTGCTCACCGTCGTGATTTTTCTCATCGAGCGGATTATCGGCGTGCAGTTGACCGGAGGCGGACTGGGCGGATTGTTGATTTTCGCTGCGGTTTGCGGATTCGGCGGGTCGCTGATATCGCTTGCGCTGTCGAAATGGACCGCCAAGCGCATGATGGGCGTGCGCGTGATCACCACGCCGCAATCTGACGCGGAGCGATGGTTGATCGCCACCGTCAAGCGTTTGGCCGAGCAGGCACGCATCGGCATGCCCGAAGTCGGCATATTCGAGGCCGCGGACATGAATGCTTTTGCGACCGGCGCGCGGCGCAATGCGGCCTTGGTAGCCGTGAGCACGGGTATCCTGCGCAACATGACGCGGGCGCAGATCGAGGCGGTACTGGGTCACGAAGTAAGCCATGTGTCGAATGGTGATATGGTTACCCTCGCCCTATTGCAAGGTGTGCTAAATACGTTCGTCATATTCGTGGCGCGAATCATTGGCAGCCTGGTCGATCGGGCGCTGTTCAAGAACGACCGGGAAGAATCCGGAATCGGTTTTTTTCTGACCACCCTGGTGGCGCAAATCGTGCTCGGAATCCTGGCTAGCATGATCGTCAGTTGGTATTCACGGCAGCGGGAGTTTCGCGCCGACCGCGGCGGTGCCAAACTTGCGGGGACCGGCAGTATGATTGAGGCACTGCAGGTGTTGAAGCGCAGTCAAGAGGAACCGATGCCGCCGCAACTAGAGGCCTTTGGAATCAACGCCGGCCGCAAGCAGGGCTTCATGCGCCTGTTCATGACCCATCCGCCGCTCGATGAACGCATCGCGGCACTACAGACATAGGAATCCTATGACCCCAGAAAATGAAATCGTGGTAGAGCCGCCGAGCGTCGAGCGAATGGGCCGCGAGTTGTCGCGTTGGTTCGGCAACAGCGACTTTGAGACGCGGCGGCGCGAAACAGCAACTCCCCGGGACGCTGGCAGGCACGTCGATTGGGCGCGGGTCATGCCCTTCCTGCTGATGCATGCCGCCTGTTTGGCTGTCATATGGGTGGGTTTCAGCTGGGTGGCTTTGTGCGTCACCCTGGTGCTCTACGTGGTGCGCATGTTCGCCATCACGGGTTTCTATCACCGCTATTTTTCTCACCGCAGCTTCAAGACCTCGCGCGTGGGCCAGTTCGTATTCGGATTGCTGGGCGCCTCGGCCGTGCAGCGAGGACCGATTTGGTGGGCGGCACACCATCGCCACCACCATGTCCACTCAGATAAGCCGGACGACGTGCACTCACCGGTGCAGCATGGCTTCTTCTGGAGCCATATGGGCTGGTTCATGTCGCACAAGCATTTCGCTGCTGATCTTTCACGCGTGAAGGATCTGCTCAAGTACCCGGAACTGCGCTTCCTGGATCGTTTCGATATCGCGGTGCCGACGATCCTCGGCATCGGCGTCTTCTTGCTGGGTGTTTTGCTCAATCGCCTGGCGCCGGGCTTGCACACCAGCGGCTGGCAGATGCTCGTGTGGGGCTTCTTCATTTCCACGGTGGCCGTTTATCACGGGACGTACACCATCAATTCCTTATCGCACGTCTTCGGGCGCCAGCGCTACAAGACCGGCGATGCCAGCCGCAATAACGTGTGGCTGGCGATCATCACCTTGGGAGAGGGCTGGCACAACAATCATCATCACTACCCGTCTTCGGTGCGCCAGGGCTTTTACTGGTGGGAATTCGACATCACTTTCTACATGTTGAAACTGATGTCGTTCTGCGGCTTGATTTGGGACTTGAAGCCGGTGCCCGCCGCGGTGCGGGAAGGAAACGGCAAGCGTTTCTGATTTTTTGCCGGATTGCGCATCCGCTGCGTCCCGTGCGCCGAATAACTCGTTGTAAGCCGGATATCCCGGCGGCGGCGAGTGATTCCACGCAATGCGCATCGCGGTTATCGGGTCCGGCATATCCGGCATGGTGGCGGCCTATCACCTGAATCGCGTTCACGAGGTGACGGTCTACGAGTCGGGCGCCCACGTCGGCGGCCATACGAATACGGTAGATGTCGATTACCAGGGGCGTCAATACCCCCTCGACACCGGCTTCATCGTCTATAACGATTGGACCTATCCTAATTTCATGCGGCTGCTCGATGCACTCGAAGTGGCCTGGCAGCCGAGCCGAATGAGTTTCAGCGTTCGCTGCCAGCAGAGCGGGCTCGAGTACAACGGCACCACCATCAACTCGCTTTTCGCCCAACGCAGCAATCTTGCGCGGCCTTCTTTCCTGCGAATGGTGTCGGATATTCTCCGGTTCAACCGACGGGCGGCCCGGCTGCTCGACGCCCCCGCGGACGGCTTGACCTTGAGCGAATATCTCGATCGCGAAGGGTACTCGAAGTATTTCATCGATCACTATGTCATCCCCATGGGAGCGGCGATCTGGTCCTGCCGGCCCGCGGACATGTTGCGTTTCCCGGCACGGTTTTTCGTCCAATTCTTCGCAAATCATGGTTTCCTGAGCGTCGACGAGCGCCCGACCTGGCGGGTCATTCGAGGCGGCTCGCGCGAATATGTCAAAAAACTTACGGCTCCCTACGCTCGATGCGTGCGGCTGAATACGCCCGTCGCATCCCTGCAGCGCCAGCCGCAACGTGTCGTGGTGCGGCTGAAGAACGGCGCCGTTGAGCACTTCGATCAGGTATTCATCGCCTGTCACAGCGATCAAGCGCTCAAGCTTTTATCCGACCCCTCGCTCGAGGAACGCGAGATCTTGGGCGCGATACCCTACCAGGCCAACGAGGCGCTTCTGCACACCGATTCATCGTTGATGCCGCGTCGGCGGTTGGCCTGGGCGGCGTGGAATTATCATCTTCCGATCGAGCAGGACGGCCGGGTGACCGTCACCTACAACATGAATATTCTTCAATCGCTCTCGGCGCCGGCGCAGTTTCTCCTGACGCTGAATCGCAGCGGCGCGGTCGACCCGCGCAAAATCCTCGGCCGCTACGTCTATCATCATCCGGTGTACACCTCCGCGGCGGTGGCGGCTCAGGGTCGGCGCAATGAGATCAACGGCGTACGCCGGACTTATTATTGCGGAGCGTACTGGAGCTGCGGCTTTCACGAGGACGGTGTGAAAAGCGCGCTCGTCTCGCTCGAGGAATTCCACCGCCGTCAAGAACATGTACAGCCGCATTTACAAAGGGTGGGTTGAGCATCGGCGCTTCGCGCCGCGCCGAAACCACTTCCGTTACCCATTGTTCATGCTCTATATCGATCTTGAGGAGTTGCCGCGCCTTTTCGACGGCACGCCTTTTTGGTCGGCGCGGCGCCCAGCGCTCGCGTGGTTCAAGCGCAGCGACTACTTGGGTTCCGCCACGGTGCCGCTCGATCGCGCGGTGCGCGACTTGGTTGCGGCAAGAACGGGGGCGCGACCGGCCGGTCCCGTGCGGCTGCTGACGCATCTGCGGTATTTCGGCTGCAGCATGAATCCCGTGAGCTTCTATTACTGTTTCGACAAAACGGGCGATGTTCTGCAAACGATCGTCGCGGAAATCACCAACACTCCCTGGGGAGAGCGCCATCAGTACGTGCTCGGCGTCTCTGCGCAAGGCAGCGGGCACGGCGACGCCCCGCGCAGCGGCACCCGTCGCAGCGACGCCGGGCTCAAGCGCTTCGACTTCGACAAGATCTTCCATGTATCGCCGTTCATGCCCATGAAGATGCAATATCGCTGGTGTTTCAGCGAACCCTTGCAACGGCTGTTCGTCAACATGCGTAATTTTGAGGGATCCGCGCACATGTTCGACGCCACCTTGAGCCTGCGCGGCGAGCCGGTCACCCCCGCCGCGCTGGTGCGCATCTTGTGCGCTTACCCATTCATGACTTTGCGGGTAATCACGGCAATCTATTGCCAGGCGTTCAAGCTGTTATTGAAGCGCATCCCCTTTTATGGGCATCCTCCAACGTGAAAGCGGGACTCTCTGCCTGGGGTACGCTCGCGAAGACCTTGTTGCTCGGCCAGCTGCGAAAGATACGCGATGGGCGGCTGCGACTGATCGATTCGCAATCCGTTGAAACCGTCGGCGCCGTGACCGAAACGGCGCCCTTCGAAGTCACGATCCGAGTGCACGATCCACGCTTTTACTCCGATGTCGTCTTCGCCGGCACCTTGGGTTCCGGCGAGGCATACATGAACGGCTATTGGCACTGCGACAACCTGACGGGCTTGGTGCGCTTGATGGTGATCAATCGCCACCTGATGAATGACGTGGATTCGGGCTGGTCGTTTGCCAGTGCACCCCTGCTGAAATTGGCGCATTGGCTCAATCGTAATGACAAGCTCGGCAGCCGCCGCAACATCGCGGCCCATTACGACTTGGGAAATCGATTCTTCGAATTATTTCTCGATGAGACGATGGCTTATTCGTGCGGCATATTCGCGAATGCGGGTGCATCGCTTCTGGAGGCCTCGACCGCAAAATTCGACGCCGCGTGCAGCAAGCTCGCTCTTCGCTCCGATCAGCATTTGCTGGAGATCGGTACCGGTTGGGGGGGTCTCGCTATCCATGCGGCCCGGCACTATGGGTGCCGCGTCACCACCACCACGATATCCCGCGAGCAATACGAGTTCGCCAAGGAACGCGTCGCGCGCGCTGGGTTGAGCGACCGCGTGACTCTGCTGCTCGAGGATTATCGCGACCTACGCGGCGAGTACGATGCGCTGGTATCGATAGAAATGGTCGAGGCCGTGGGCCATCAATACCTGGACACCTATTTTCGGCGATGCAGCGGGCTCTTGCGTCCGAGCGGTGCGATGTTGCTACAATCCATCACGATTCGCGATCAGTTCTATGACCAGGCCCGGCGCTCCGTCGACTTCATCCAGCGATTCATTTTTCCCGGCAGCTTCATCCCCTCGGTGCAGGTGCTGGTGAAGTCGCTGGCGCGCGTCACCGACCTGAAACTGCTTCACCTGGAGGACATCGGTCTGCATTACGCGCGCACGCTCAAGCTATGGCGCGAGCGATTTCAAGCCAGACATGCCGAAGTCCGCGCACTGGGGTACCCTGAACGCTTCGTGCGAATGTGGGAGTTCTATTTATGCTACTGCGAGGGTGGGTTCGAAGAGCGGCAGCTCGGCGACGTGCAAATGCTCCTGACCAAGCCGCGCTCGCGCCGCTCGGCCATTGCCACCGTCCATGCCGCGCCCGCCTGATCTAAATACAGTAGGCGAGCTCAAGGCGGTCGTCCGCAAGGGGTCCTGGCTCGAGTCGCCGGAGGCGGTAGCGCCCTTCCTAATCGACTTTCGGCGCATGTACCAGGGCGCCACGCCTTTGGTGCTGTTGCCCGACAACGTCGATGAAGTCGCTCAGATTTTGCGCATCTGCAATCGCGAAGCGGTCGCGGTGGTGCCGCATGGCGGCAATACCGGCTACTGCGGGGGCGCCACACCCGATGAGGGGGGGTCGCAGATCGTGGTGTCCCTGCGCCGGCTCAACCGCGTCCGGCAAATCGACGCCGCCAACTATTCCATGATCATCGAGGCGGGTTGTACGCTGGCCGAGGCGCAGTCCGCTGCACGCGAGGCGGACCGTCTCTTCCCATTGAGTCTGGGCTCCGAGGGCACCGCTCAGATCGGCGGCAATCTGTCGACCAATGCGGGAGGTACGGCAGTGCTTCGCTACGGCATGATGCGCGACCTGGTGCTGGGCCTCGAGGTGGTGCTTGCGGACGGCAGGGTACTGGCAAGCCTCAAGAGCCTGCGCAAGGACAACACCGGCTACGACGTGAAGTCACTGTTCGTCGGTGCCGAGGGCACCCTCGGCATCATTACCGCGGCGTGTCTGAAGCTCTTCCCCCAACCGGCCGATACGGCAACGGCGTTGGTCGGTATCGACGCGCCTCACCATGCGCTGGCGTTGCTCGCGGATTTACGCACCGCTGCCGGCGATCAAGTGACCTCCTTCGAATTGCTGCCGCGCGTGGCGGTCGAGCTCACCGTGCGGCATGTGCCGGGGGTGGCGGATCCCTTGGATCAAAACACGCCGTGGTATCTGCTGATCGAACTCTCCTCGCCGAATCCGCGCCAGGATTTGACCACCGTGTTGACCGGCGCGCTCCAGGATGCCGCCGCACGCGGCACGATCAAGGACGCCATGCTAGCGACCTCTCTCGGGCAAGCCCGGGCGATGTGGAAGTTACGCGAATCGGTGCCGGAGGCGCAGCGCCGTCACGGCGCAAGCCTCAAGCACGATGTCTCCGTGCCGGTGTCGGCGATCCCCACGCTGATCGAGGAAGGCTCTGCACTGGTGTGCCGCGTGGCTCCCGAAGGAGATGTCATCGCCTACGGCCACGTGGGCGACGGCAACCTCCATTTCAACGTCAGCCAAAAGCCGGGCGCGGACATCAAGCGCTTCATGGCGCGGGGTCCCGAGCTCGAGGCCGCAATGTTCGATCTGGTCGAGAGCCTGGGCGGGAGCATCAGCGCCGAGCATGGCATCGGCCGGTTGAAGGCCGCCGAATTTGCGCGCCGCGCCGACCCGGTGGAACTTGCCGTGATGCATGACCTCAAGCGGGCGCTCGATCCCAAGGGCATCCTGAATCCGGGCAAGGTGTTGTGCGGACGCTGATGCTCCCCCTGCGCACGGCGCGCCTCAATCTGCGCGACTTCGTCGAATCGGATTTCCGTGCCGTGTATGCCTACTCCTCCGATCCGCGAGTCACGCGATACCTGTTTTTCGGCCCCCGCGATGAGGAGAATACCGCCGACTATCTCGACGGTCTGCTGGCCTCGCAGCGCGAGCGGCCGCGAACCCGTTTCGAACTTGCGGTCGAGGAAATCGAGTCGGGGCGCGTGATCGGGGCGTGCGATTTATCGTTCATCGAGAGTGACGATGTCGACTTGGGATACATGCTGGGTATCGATGCGTGGGGCAAAGGATTTGCGACGGAGATCGCGCTGGCGCTGGTCGACGCCGCATTTTTCGATTTGCGCGCCGAACGCGTGATCTCGACCGTCGACGTCAATAACGGCGCCTCGATCCGAGTGCTCGAGAAAATAGGCATGCGCTGGGAAGCCGTGTATCGCAAACATCGACGCGCCAAGAATCGCTGGTGGGACTGTCATCTCTTCGTGTTGCCGCGCGAGGTCTGGGAGGCGTCGCGGGTGGATTACGCCCCGTGATCGCCTTATTCTCCGTCGTCCTTTTCGTCCGCGGCAGCTTGCTCGCGGGCGCGCTTTGCGGCGCGACGCAACACTGCGTCGTCCGGCATGCCCGTGCGGCCGCTGCTGCGCAGGGTCAGCAGACCGCCGGCCACAATGCCGACCACAATGATGATGATGATGATTGCCTTGAACACCGCCGACCTCCGTCCGCTACGAAATGATTCGGATCAAACCTTCTTGCGCGGCGCTCGCAACCAGCCGGCCGTCGCGCGCGAAAACGCTGCCGCGCGTGAATCCGCGCGCACCCGAGGCGCTCGGGCTGTCGATAGCATACAGGAGCCAGTCATCCACGCGGACGGAGCGGTGAAACCACATTGCATGATCGATGCTGGCAATCATCAGTTTCGGCGAAATCATCGAGATGCCGTGCGGCTTGAGGGCGGTGTCCAGCAAGTGGAAATCCGACACGTAAGCAAGCAGGCAGCGATGCAGCGCTTCGTCGTCCGCAAGCTTGTCCACGGTGCGAAACCAGATGTATTTGAGAGGCAAAGATTTTTCCCGGCGCATGGGGTCGGGGGGCAGCACCGGCCGAAACTCGAAGGGTCGCTTTTGTTCGAGCATGCGGCGGGCGGCCGCGGGCAAGTTCTCCGTCATGCCGCGATAGTGCGACTCCATGTCGGGCAGCGATTCAGGTGCCGGCACGTCCGGAATCGGGCTCTGATGATCGACGCCGCTTTCGGCCAGCTGAAACGAGGCCGACATGTTGAAGATTTGCCGGCCATGCTGAATGGCCACGACGCGCCGCGAGGAGAAGTGGTTTCCATCGAGAGCCCGGTCCACCTCGTAGACAATCGGCGAATTGAAATCCCCCCGCCGCAGAAAATACGCGTGCAGCGAGTGCACCATGCGGTCTTCCGCGGTTGCCGTCGCCGCGACCAGCGCCTGACCAAGCACCTGCCCGCCGAATACTTGCGGACTGCCGATGTCCCGGCTCTCGCCGCGAAACAGATTCATCTCGAGCCGCTCGAGAGTCATCACCTTGATCAAATCCTCGAGCAACTGATTCATCAAATCCCGCCGGAATTCGAATCGGTCTCGGTGGCCGTGACCCCCAGACGCTTCTGCATGATGGGGCTGGTGGTGGTGTACTGCAGGAATTGCCGCTTTTCGGGGAACAAGTGATGCTGGATGGCGAATGCAGCCAGCGCAGCTTCATGAAAGCCGCTCAAGATGAGCTTTTTCTTGCCGGGATACGAATTGATGTCGCCGACGGCGAAGATTCCGGGGACGCTGGTCTGGAACTTCTCGGTATCCACCTTGAGGGCCCGCTTTTCCAGCTCCATGCCCCACTCGGCGATCGGCCCCAACTTCGGATGAAGGCCATAGAACACGAGAACTTGTTCGCCGGACAATTGAAGGTCTCGGCCGTCGGTCGTGCGCACGTCGAGTCCCAGGAGTTTGTCGTTGTCCCTGCGCAAACCCACGGCATTGCCCGCCAGCACCTGCATCTTGCCCGCTCTCACCAAATCGTGCATTCGCGCGACGGTCGCCGGAGCCGCGCGAAATTCTGCCCGCCGGTGCAACAGCGTCAGCGAACGCGCCCGTTCGCCGAGTGCCACCGTCCAGTCCAGAGCCGAATCGCCGCCGCCGCAGATCAGGAGATCACGCCCATGAAAATCGGTGGCGGCTTTGACCCGGTAATGAACGCTTTTCCCCTCGAATTCTTCGACACCGGGCAAGGCCAAGCGCCGCGGCTGGAAGGAACCGACGCCCGCCGCGATCACCACCGCCCCGGCGATGAGACGGGTTCCGGTCGAGGTGGCGACATGGAACTTTCCGCCGTCGAGCGGCCGCATCTCGGTGACCTCCTGCCCGAGATGAAAGGTGGCGTGGAACGGCTTCGCCTGCTCCAAGAGCCGGTCGACCAATTCCTGAGCGCCGCAGATCGGCAAAGCAGGAATATCGTATATAGGTTTGTCCGGATAGAGCTCGGTGCATTGACCGCCGGCTTGCGGCAGCGAATCGATGATGTGCGCGCTGATTCCGAGAAGCCCGAGTTCGAAGATCTGAAACAATCCCACAGGACCTGCGCCGATAATGACCGTCTCGACGGGCGTGGGCACGGCCGCTGCCGCAGGGGGTTTTTCCGACATGATAAACCTGATTCCTTGCCTAAAACGGTCGCAAATTGTAGCTGAATGGCCATCACGACACTTGTTTGGTTTCGCCAGGATCTGCGCCTTGCGGACAACCCGGCACTGACGGCGGCGCTCGAGATCGGTGCGCCGATCGTGCCGGTATTTATTTTCTCAGCCGCGGAGGAAGGTGCACGGGGCCCGGGCGGCGCGTCACGTTGGTGGCTACACCAGAGCCTCGAGCGGCTGGACGAGGATTTGCGCCGCTGCGGCTCGCGGCTCTGCCTCCGCCGGGGGCCCGATTCGCTGACTGAACTTCTGAGCTTGAGCCGGGAGTGCGGTGCCGCGAGGATCTTATGGAATCGCCGATACGAGCCCGTGGCGGCAGCGCGCGATCAGCGTATAGAAACCGCGTTGGGCGCGGCCGGAATCGAGACCTCCAGCTTCAACGGCGCGCTGCTGCACGAGCCTTGGACGGTGAGGACTAGGGCTGGAACCCCGTTTCAAGTGTTCTCGCCTTTTTGGCGGCATTGCATGGCGCTTCCCGACCCCGAAAAGCCCAGCGCGGCGCCCCGGCGAATCGAGGGACCGGCAGTCTGGCCCGCGTCGTGCGAGCTCCAGGGGTTAGCCTTGTTGCCCCGGCATAATTGGGCTCGAGGGCTGCATGCCGCGTGGACGCCGGGGAGCGCCGCTGCCCACGCGCTCCTGCGGCAATTCCTGAGCGATGCCTTAGATTCCTATCCAACCGACCGCGACCGTCCGGACTTGGCGGGTACATCGCGTTTGTCGCCTTATTTGCATTTCGGAGAAATCGGGCCCCGCGAAGTCTGGCATGAAACCCGCCGCTTCGCGCATGCCCAAGGCCGGCATACCACTTGGCGGCAATCGCAATTCCTGACTGAACTGGGGTGGCGCGAATTCGCTTACCACCTGCTCGTCCATTTCCCGCACACGCCGGAGCGGCCGCTGCGCGAGAAATTTGCACGGTTTCCCTGGCAAGAATCCGTGGGGCGCTTACGCGCCTGGCAGCGAGGCACCACCGGCTTTCCCCTCGTCGACGCCGGAATGCGCCAATTATGGCAAACGGGATGGATGCACAATCGCGTGCGCATGATTGCCGCGTCGTTTCTGGTCAAGGACTTGCTGCAACCCTGGACCGACGGTGCGCGCTGGTTTTGGGACACGTTGGTCGATGCGGACCTGGCGAGCAATACGCTTGGCTGGCAGTGGGTGGCCGGCTGCGGCGCCGATGCCGCGCCCTACTTCAGAATCTTCAATCCGACCGCCCAGGCAACCAGATTCGATCCGCAAGGTACTTATATACGAGAGTGGGTCCCCGAGCTTGGGCTGTTGCCAATCGAGTGGACCCATCAACCTTGGGCGGCACCCCCGCATGTCTTGGAGGCTGCGGGGGTGAGGTTGGGAACGACCTACCCGCATCGGCTCGTCGATCACGAGACGGCGCGCGCCGAAGCACTGAGGGCGTTGGCGACATTGAAGGCATAAAGCCCGTATGCACCTGTTTTGTAGAAAAACTACCTCTAAGGAATGCGATCATGCACGCGAAAGTCAGCCCGTTCCCAGCACCTCTTGAAGCAGGACGTGAATCGACCCGTCCAATCCGCGCTCTGAGCCGCGGACTCGATGTGCTGAGCGCGCTTAACCGATTGGAACGGGCCGCCATCAACACGCTGGCGAGTGCGGTCCGGCTGCCGCGAACCACCACCTACCGGATTTTAGAAACGCTGCGTCTTGCAGGATACGTCGACCGCGATCCGCACGACGAGTGCTACCGGCCGACCATCATGGTGCGCGCCCTCTCGGACGGCTTCGACGATGAAGCCATGGTCGCGCATCTGGCCAAACCGCATCTGGCCGCGCTTGGCGCTCAAATCGTGTGGCCGGTGGCGGTTGCAACTCCGGCCGGCGCCACCATGATGATCCGCGAGACCACCGACAGGCAGAGCCCTCTAGCCTTGGAACAATACAGCGCCGGTGTGCGAGTGCCTATGCTTGGCTCCGCGGCGGGGCGCGCATACTTGGCGTTCTGCGGAAGTCCGGAACGCGATGCGCTGCTGGACTTGCTGTCACGATCATCGCTGCCGGAAGATCGCATCGCGCGTAGCCGCATCGAGGTCGAGCGACTGCTCCACGAGACTCGCAATCAAGGCTTCGGCATGGCCCACCGCGCGCGTCGCGTGTCTGAGGAAACGAGCCTTGCCATACCGGTGCGCGCGAAAAATCGAATACTGGCCACCGTCACGGTTCGTTACGCCGCGTCCGCCGTGCCGCTGCGCACGGCAGTCGAACAGTTCCTGCCGCGGATGCGAGAAATCGCGCAAAAGATCGAAGTTGAATTCGAACGAGAACCCGCCGCCGGCGCGCCACGCTAAGAGGACGGCGCCATTCACACGCCGCCTATATTTATTTCCGAAGCACTTTACCGACGCCGCCCGAGATGAGGGAGGTGACATCGAGCAGCGCGCCCGCCATCGCCAGGCCGTCGGGTGCCGCGAGATATCGCGGCCGCCACTCCGGCAGAAATTTCTCCTTGTATTTTCGCAAGCCCTCGAATGGATAGAACATCTCGCCGTAGCGCTGCACCATGCGGCCGAGTTTGTGCCATGTCGGTGCGAGTACGTGCTCCTCCAATCCTGACAGCGGAGCCATCCCTAAATTGAACCATTGAAAGCCCTCCTGCTTGCCCCACAGCATGCACTCGATCAGCAGGTAATCAATGACCCCCTTGGGCGCGTCATTGTTGTAGCGCATGAGATCCACCGATAACTCTTGGGTATCGGCGCGCCATAGATTGGCGAACGCGACGATGGCGCCGCCGCGACGCACTACGCCGCAATCGAAGTACTTGAGATAACGCTCATCGAAAAAACCCAAAGAAAAACGTTTCTCCGCCGCGTTCTTCTGAGCGAGCCACGCATCCGACACCGCGCGCAGCTCCGGCAGAATGGCGCCGACATCCGTATGTCTCACGATTTCGAATTGCGCGCCCTCGCGGACGGCGCGCCGGTGGGCTTGGCGCAGGTCCGCCCGCGCGGCACCATCCAGCGAGAACGTCTCGAGCGGCACGCGAGCCTCTTCTCCGAGCTTGCTCAAGTTCAAACCAAGATCGATGTACAGGGGCAGATTTTGCGGCTTGACCTGATAGAACACCGGCGAGACCGCCATCATGTCGCAGCACTCGAGGAATTTCCACGCGAGCGATTCGTGCGTCTCGGGCGGCCCCACCGGGTCGCTCATCGCCACCCAGCTGTTGCCGGACGGCCGATACATGATGAACGCCGTGCGTTCGCTGTTGAAAAGCAGGTTCTTGTCGCGGAGCAGCGCAAGATTGGCGGTGGTGTCGTCGGCATCTGCGACCAGTGCCGCGACGCTTTCCATATCCGACTCGCTCGGTGCCGTCATCGGCGGCGGAACGGGCCGCAACAGGCGCCACAATCCGTAGGCTGCGGCGATGACCGCCGCGAACAGCGAGGCGCGAAGGCTGCGCGGCTCGGATGCGTGGAACGCGAATTGCCACCACAGTTCCCTGCCATAGGGCACGTGCCGATTTGCGAATATCACCAGCCAGGCGACAGTGGCGAGTACCAAGAACAGCGCGATGATCCAAGGGCCCGAATAATGTTGTGCGATCAAGGACGCTCGGCGCTGGAAGCGGCTGCGCGCCAAAATCAACAAGATGACGACGGCCGCCAGCACCGTGGCCTCTTCATAGTCGAAACCCTTGAGAAGGGATAGCAGTATTCCGGCGCACAGCAGCCAAATGGTCAGCCACCACGCTGCATGGAGGCGCCGATACAGCCCGTGAGCAATCACCAGAAGACCCACCCCGACGGCGCTGCCGAGCAAATGCGATAGTTCGAGAACGGGCAGGGGCACGAAACCGCGCAGCAGGTCCAGGCGATTGCTCAACTCCGGTGTGGCTCCCGAGAACAGCAGTACGGCGCCCGCCACGAACACGGCGATTGCAATGGCCTGAGGCGTGACGGCAATCAGAAGATCTCGAGCCAGCCGCACCAATCGAACCGCCGGCCCGCGATGCACCCACACCTCGTGCGCGCCCAGCAATACGAGCGCCAAGGCGAAGGGCGCGAAATAGTAAATCGCGCGGTAGGCGACCAGCGCCCCGAGCAGACGGTCCTTCGGCACGGACTGGAGCAGCAGCAGCAAAACCGCTTCGAACACGCCGATCCCGCCCGGAACATTGCTGATCACGCCCGCGGCAATGGCGATCAGGTAGATACCGGCGAAGGCCCCGAAACTGATCGCGGCTTGCTGCGGCAACAACACGTACAAGACGCTCGCAGCGCACAGCAGATCGGCGCATGCCACGGCGACTTGCGCGAACGCAATGCGCGGTTTCGGCACCGGGATTACAATGCGGCCAAGCCTCAGCGGCTCATGGCGCGTGCAGACCAGCCAGAGATACGCGGCGACCGCCGCGAGCAGCAAGCCGCCCGCGAGCATGGCCAGCGAGGAATGCACATGCAGCGCCGAACCCGACATGCCCGCTTGCGTGAGCAGCGAGAGTCCCAGAAGGAGGCCCGCGCCCAACAAAAAGGTGACGGTGCCGAACGCTATGATGGTGGCGATCTGTTTCGCACCGAGTCCAAGAGCGGTATAAGCCCGATAGCGGATGGCGCCGCCGCTCAACGTGTTCAAGCCGACGTTATGGCCGATCGCGTAGCCCATGAATGAGATCAAGGCAATGCGGGGGTACGGGACGCGCGCACCGGCAAAGTGCACGGCCAGCGCATCGTACAAGGTCAAGCAGCCGTAGCCGGCAACCGTAAATAAGGCCGCCCGCAGCAATTTCGCGGTGGAAATGGCGTGGACGTGTTCGAGGATATCGCGCCAGTGATATTGACCGAGCAGATGATGCAGCCCGAACAAGGCGAGCCCGAACAGGACCAAGCCGAGAAGAGCGGTCCACGGAGGGACCTTGCGAGGGGGGACCAGATGTGCCAAGCGCGATATCCTAGCAGGGCCTCCCAGGCAACGCCGCAAACTGCTAGGGTTGGGGTTTATCGACGGGGTCACAAGGGGTAGACCAATGAATTCATCCACCGATGGCCGCCAGGCCGCCATGGACTCGACACAAATCTATCGCGAAGATACGTTCACCGATCGTAAGGTCGGCACCATCCGCCGCTTGACGCCGGTGGCCGCGGACGGTTCGCCGGATGCCGCGCGGCCGGTGATATTCGTAGGTCAGGCGCAGATCATGACGCCGATGGGCGCGGTCCCGATCAGTTTCGAACTCGATGCCCCCTCGTTGAATATGGCTATCGAAAAGTTCGGCGCGGCCGCTGAACAGGCGGTTCAGCAAACCATGCACGAGCTCCAGGAAATACGCCGGGAACAGGCATCATCGTTGGTCATACCCGACGCTGCCGGCGGCGCACTGCCCAATCCCAGCGATCTGCTCGGCCGCGGACGTCCGCGGCGCTAAACGCCGCTACAGCGATTCAAGCTCGTCCCAACGCGCGTACGATTTCTCAAGCTCGGCTGCCAGCGACTGCAGGCGCTGCAAGGCAGACGCGCCCCGCACCGGATCGTTCTTGAACAGATCGGGATCGGCGATTGCAGTGTTCAGCTCGAGTTGTTCTGACTCGAGGCGTTGAATCTTGTCGGGCATGTCCGCGAGCTCGCGCTGTACCTTGTAGGGCAGGCGCCGCGCTTTGGACGCGGTGGCTGGCGCCTTGGGCGCTGCCGGCGCCGCTGCGGGCGCCACTGTGCGCGCGGCGGCGGGCGGCCGCGCTTTCGCCGCCGCACTCACCTTGCGCTGACGCAGCCAGTCGCTATAGCCGCCGACATATTCATTGACTTCGGCATTGCCTTCGAACGCGAGGGTGCTGGTGACCACGTTATCGAGAAATGCACGGTCATGGCTGACGAGGAGCAGAGTCCCCGCATAATTCGCAACCATTTCTTCGAGTAGTTCGAGGGTTTCCGCATCGAGATCATTGGTCGGTTCGTCCATCACCAGAAGATTGCTGGGGCGAGCGAACAACCGCGCCAGCAGCAAGCGGTTGCGTTCGCCGCCCGATAGCATGCTCACGGGAGCCTGCAGCCGCTCCGGCGGAAACAGAAAATCGCGCAGATATCCCGACACATGCCGCGGCTGACCATCGATGGTGACCGTGTCGCCGCTACCGCCGGTGACGTTATCCATGATGGAGGCTGCCGGATCCAATTGTTCGCGCTGCTGGTCGAAATAGGCCGGCAGCAAGCTGGTGCCGCGGCGGATCGTCCCCAAGGTCGGTTCCAGATCTCCGACCAGCAATTTTATCAGCGTCGTCTTGCCGCAGCCGTTGGGACCGATGATGCCGATGCGGTCGCCCCGCATGATGCGCGCCGAAAACTCCGCAATGACCGGCGGGCCGCCGTCGAAGGTCTGGGTCACGTCAATCGCTTCGAATACCAGCTTCCCCGACGGGGCCGCATCCTGCACGCGAATCTCCACTTGCCCGATGCGTTCGCGCCGTTCGCTCCGCTGTATGCGCAGCTGTTTGAGCGCGCGCACCCTGCCTTCATTGCGTGTGCGTCGAGCCTCCACGCCCTGGCGAATCCAAACCTCTTCCTGCGCAAGCTTCTTGTCGAACAAGGCGGCGTGCTTGGCCTCGACTTCGCGTGCCGCGCGTTTCTGCAGGACGTACTCGTCATAGTTACCCGGCCACGCGCGCAGCTGCCCGCGGTCGAGCTCGATGATTCGCGTCGCCAAGCGCCGCACGAATGCGCGATCGTGGCTAATGAAGAGCAACGCACCGTCGAAGTCGAGCATCATCTCCTCGAGCCAGGTGATGGCATCGATGTCGAGATGATTCGTCGGCTCGTCCAACAACAACAGATCCGGCACGGCCACCAATGCCCGCCCCAGCATCACTCGGCGGCGCCAACCGCCCGATAACGCCCCCATCGCTGCGTCTCGATCGAGATGCAGGCGCGAGATGACCTGATCCGCCTGCAGCTCGGCCTGCCAATCGCCGTGCGCCGCGGGGCCGGCAGCTGCCGCGCTGAGGGGCGCCCCGGCCGATTCGAAACCGCTCATGACTACATCGCGCACCAATGATTCGCTTGCCGGAGAGACCTCTTGAGCCAGGCTCGCGACGCGTGCGCCGGGACGCACCCAAACTTCACCGCTGTCGGGAACGATTTGCCGAGTGATCAGCTGCAAAAGGGAAGACTTGCCTTCGCCGTTGCGGCCAAGCAAGCAGACGCGTTCGCCACGGCGAATTCGCAGATCGGCGTCGTCCAACAAGGGCTTGAGACCGAAGCTTAGGGAAACCTTGTCGAGGCGAACGATTGGCATCGTGACTGCGTTGCTAACCGAATCTCGCCGGTTCCATACAAGTTCGATTCCGTTGCCCGCTTCGCGTGATGCTGGTCATCGTCGAATTTTAACGCGGTGCGAGTCGCGGCGCTGCACTCGATTTGGTGCGCCGGGCGTCCAGCCAGCGACGCCTCGAGCCGAACGCCGAGCCCTGCATACGACGCTTCGCATCAATAACCCAGCCACACCGAGACATAGACGCCGCGTTGCGTCGATTTGCCCGCAATCGATCCCAGGTCGACCCATGCCGTGGTGACCGTGAAATTCTTCACGGGCGCCCAGGCGATAAAAACGTCCTCGGCGCTGTTTTCACGGAATGTACTTAAATTGTTGGGCTTGGCGCGATACTCCGCCCCCAGCAAGAGATTATCCGTCAACCATACGGCCGCGGATATTTCCGGAGTCAAGGCGTATCCGCCGCCGGCCCTATCGCCGCCGAAGCCCAGCAGGCCGAATTGATTGGCCCGAGTCCGGCGCAACGTCGCATCGGCGATGACGTTGCGTCCGAAGAGTCCCGCGAAATACACCTTGGTTGCGGCGAGGTAAAAATCGACATCTTCGCCACGCGTCGCACCCACCGCGCGTGGAATTCCCGTGAAGTCCAGGGCACGCTTCCACAGTGCTCCCAGCGCGATCTGCGGCAGCCAAGTGTCCGGATCGAATACGGCGTCGCCTGCCAATCGGACCTTGAGCCCGAGGATGTCTTGCCCCAGGGTTAAATCGGGAATGACGGACGCGGCGTCGAACCGCTGGCGCGCCGCAGAGAATTCCACCCGGTTATCCGCATCGACGCTGGCTCCTGTCGTGCGCAGTCCGAAATCCTGCGTTGAGACATGGGTCACAAATGCGGTGGCACCGACTTCAACGTTGGTGCCGAGTCCGCCTATGAGCGCCCATGGTACGAGACCGCCGCCCGCGGCGCCCTCGACTTGGGTGACGCCGCCGGTCCACTGCAGCCGGTCGCCGGCATGGGCGGGAATATTGACGGCCGACGCGCCGGCGGCCCACGCAGCGACGATCGCGTATCGAATGCATGCTTTCACGGGCGGCAAGATTAGGGCCCCCGGCTGCGGAATATTGTGTGCGAGCGCACAGCGTCGCGGGTTGCGCCCGTTTAACCTAAGTCTTTGCTGAATTTACTTATGACAGGCGTCACACATCGGGCCGTGGTAATTACGCTGCTGCTGCTCCTAGGGAACGCCGCGGAAGCGGCCGTCACCGCGCAACTGCGCCTCTACGATCGTCTGGGTGGCGCCGCCGGTGTCGCCGCCATCGCCGACTCCCTCATCGATCGGGTATCCGCGGATCCGATGCTCGGTCGGAGTTTCAAAGACACCAAATTGGATCGCATCAAGAAACTGCTCGCCGAACAAATTTGCGATCTCTCCGGCGGTCCCTGTCGCTACTCGGGGGACCCGATGAAAGAAGTGCACGCCGGTCATCATATTTCGGAGGCGGAGTTCTACGGGATGGTCGCCGGCTTACGCGAAGTGCTGAAAGAGCGGCATGTGGGTCAACGAGCCACCAACGAGCTGTTGCGCCTGCTTGCGCCGATGAAGCGCGATATCGTCGAGCCGGCACAGGCTGCCGCACAATGACGGCGCTTCGTTACCGGCGGCGGTATGTGGGTTACAGCTGGCGCGCTGCGGCGCTCCTCGCGTTGCTTTGCGCGCAGTCTGCGCTTGCCGGTGTGGTGACAGTCAACGTCACGACGCTCTCTGGAGTCACGCCGGAGGATACGATTATCGTGTTCGATCCGCTCGACGGCATGCCGCCCGCGACCCGCGGCACGGCAACCATCGATCAGATAAACAAGCGATTCGTGCCACGCGTCAGCGTGGTCCGCACCGGCACCGCGATTACCTTTCCCAACAGCGACCATATCCGGCACCAGGTCTACTCGTTCTCGCCCGCCAAGGCGTTTACGCTCAAGCTGTACGCGGGATCGCCGAAGACGGCGGTCATGTTCGATCATCCGGGACTCGTGGTTTTGGGTTGCAATATTCACGACAACATGGTCGCGTTCGTCGGGGTCGTCGACTCGCCGTATTTTGCCAAAGCCACGAATTCGGGAATCGCCTCCGTCAGCCTTCCCGCCGGGCGCTATCTGCTGCGAGCCTGGCACCCGAATGCGGTTGCCGCTGTCCCGCCGCAGCAAATCGCTGTTTCCGCAGCGCCCCTGAGCATTCCCGTGAGACTGGACGTGGACAACGCGTCCGCTGCCGTCGCGGAGTGGCCCGAGTAATCCATGGCGCTGCGCACCCGAATTGCGGTGACCTTTATTCTGCTGCTGACGGCGGTGCTCGCTGCGGCGCTGGGCGCGGTCTGGGCGACCAATCACGGCAATGCCGAACGCGAAGTGAAGCGACAGCTCGACGTCGGCGCCTCGGTGTTCTCGCGCCTGCTGGAAAGCAATCGCCGCCAGCTGACCCAGGCGGCGCAGGCGGTCGCCGCCGATTACGGATTCCGCGAAGCGGTCTCGCAGCGCGACACCGACACCCTGGTTTCGGTTCTGCAGAATAGCGGAGAACGCATCGGGGCTGCGATGGTCGTGCTCACATCGCTCGATGGCGACGTCATCGCCGCCTCCGGTCTGCACATCAAAGCGGGGACGCCGTTCCCCTTGTCGCCCGTGCAAAAGAGCCGCATGCCCGACGACAGCGCGACCAGCCTGATGGTCAGCAACGGCCGCGTCTTTGAGCTCGTGACCGTGCCGGTGCGCAGCCCGCTGCCGGTCGCATGGATCGCCATGGGTTTCGAGCTTGACCCGAAGGCGGCACGCGAACTGGCGGATATCACCGGCCTCGCGGTGACGCTATCGGTTAATTCCAACGGTCATTGGACCGATGTCGTGAGCACGGTGCCGGAAGGCGCATCCGGCCAATCCAATGTCATTACACGGCGCATCGAAATGTCCAAGTGGGGCAACGCGGAGGTTGTCGCAATTCTGTCGCGCTCGCTGTCGGACGCGCGAGCGCCCTTCGAACGTCTTACCAAGGTGTTGTATTTGATCGCCGCCGTCAGCTTGATCGCTTCCGGCCTGGCCGCCTTCTGGCTCGCGCGCAATATCACGAGGCCGCTGCAGGACTTGACCCAAGCGGTCGACCGGATGCGGGCCGGCACCTATGATGTGACGTTGAGCGTGCAGCGGCGCGATGAATTGGGAGTGCTTGCCGAAGGGCTGCAGCTCATGCAATCGGCAGTGCAATCCCGCGATCAATCGATCCGGCGGCTGGCCTACGACGATGCGCTGACGGGCCTCATGAATCGAACCGCGTTCGCCGCGGCCTTGGGACGCGCATTGATGGAAGCGGACGGGGCGCCGATCGCGGTTGCCGTCATCAATTTAGACCGCTTTCGGCGCATCAATGAACATCTCGGATATTCGGTCGGCGACGCAGTGCTCATAAAGATGGCCGCTCGTCTGGCGGCGGTGCCCTCGGTGAATTCGGCGGTGGCGCGATTCGCGGCGGATCAATTCGCAGCCTTTACGCGATTGCGGGATGCCGCAGGCCTGCAGGCCTGGGGAACCTCGCTCGTAATGGCGCTCGCCGATCCCGTATCCGTCGAGGCGCAACCCATCGACATCACCGCGACCGTGGGATTGGCGGTCGCCGCGGCACGCGACGCGTCGACCGACGAACTATTGCGCTGCGCCGATCTGGCTTTGGAACACGCACGCCGCGAGAAGCGCGCACTCGCCGTGTACGTCGAGGCATTAAAGCCTGCGGCTCGCGATCAGCTTTCGCTGTTGGGCGAACTGCGCCACGCCGTCGAGCATGACGAGATGCGCCTGTTTTTCCAACCGAAAATCGAACTCAGGACCGGTCGCGTGGCGGGCGCCGAGGTATTGCTCCGCTGGCAACACCCGACGCGCGGTCTTTTGAGCCCTGCCGATTTCATTCCTTTCGCGGAGCAAACCGGGTTCATTCGTCGATTGACGCGATGGACCCTTGACCGCGCCATCGCACAAGGCGCCCTGTGGCAGCAAGCAGGCAAGGCGTTGGGGCTGGCCGTGAACATCAGCGCCGACGACATCGGCGACGTGCGGCTCGATTCCCGGGTCGCAAGCCTGCTGACCCGGCACCAGCTGCCGCCGGTGCTGTTGACTCTTGAACTTACCGAGAGCGGCTTCATAGAGGATCCCACACGGGCGTTGCGCGTGCTCGAGGCGATCGCGGCACTGGGCGTCAGCCTTTCCATCGATGACTTTGGTACCGGCTATTCCTCGTTAAGCCACCTCGCCCGCATGCCGGTTCACGAGGTAAAAATCGATCGCAGTTTCGTCCAGGGTTTGGAGTCCGGCCCGGAATTTGCCCCTCTGGTGCAATCGGCGATCGACATGGGCCATGGCCTGGGCCTCAAGGTAGTCGCCGAAGGCATCGAGACTGAAGAGGCGGCGGCTCGCCTCCGTGATCTGGGCTGCGATATCGCGCAGGGCTATCTCTACGCAAAACCCATGCCGCTTGCAGCATTTGAGAACTGGCTCCAGGGCAGGGAGCGGGTCCCCGTGATCGCGGTGCCGGTCGATTTCGAGACAGAAGACTTGGCCGATACGGTAAGCCTGGCGATCTACTGACGGCGAATCGCCGCTGGACACTTGCCTGTTTTCTTACCAGAATGAATCGCGTGAACATTCTCGGAGAAGCGCTGGACCTCGCTGAGCGCCGCCGCCGCAACCCGATAGGAAGCCGCTGGTGAGTTCTCTTTGGGATTCCCTCGCACCATCCGGTGCGAAGCTCGGCGCCGTATTCCATGGACGCGCAGCTTCGGTCGCGCTTTCGGAACTGGCAGCCGGATCGACGTTCGGAACTGCGCTCGAATCGCTTCGCGGCCGCTCGCTGCTCATCGCGACACATGAGCAGCTGGCAACGGCGCTCGCACTGATCGAGCTCGATGGAGTCGCGCGGCGCATGGTTCTGTGCACACCCGATCTCACGCGCGAGCAGCTGGAGAACATCGCCCAGGCCGCGCAAGCCGACGCCATCGTCCAGGATGCCGACTCGGCCGCGACTAGCGTAGCATCGCTGGTTTCTCACGTCGTGACGCCGCGTCCCATGCAAGGTCCCGTCCGGCGACTAACAAGCGCAGCAACCGAGTGGATTTTGTTGACGTCCGGCACCACCGGCGCGCCGAAGCTCGTCGTTCATACATTGCACAGCCTTGCGGGCGACTTGACGATCTTGCCGCCGTTCGGCGCGCAATCGATTTGGAGCACGTTTTATGACATTCGCCGCTACGGCGGCCTGCAGATATTCTTGCGCGCCGTGCTGTCGGGGTCGGCCCTCGTACTCTCGAGTTCGGGCGAGCCGACTCGCGACTTCCTCGCGCGGGCCGCCGCGGCCGGAGTCACCCACATTTCGGGAACTCCGTCTCACTGGCGACGCGCGCTCATGAGCGGAGAGGCCGCGGCCTTGGAGCCGCGGTACGTCAGGCTGTCGGGTGAAGTCGCGGATCAGACGGTGCTTGACAATCTTCGTGTGGTCTATCCGAAAGCGCGCATCGCGCACGCCTTTGCGTCCACCGAGGCCGGCGTGGCATTTGACGTGAATGACGGGCTCGCCGGATTCCCGGCGTCGCTCCTCGGCGAACCCTCGGGCCAGATCGAGCTTAAAATCGTGGATGACACGTTGCGTATCCGCTCGGGGCGCACCGCCGTCCGCTACATCGGCGCGTCCGAGCCCGAGACCCTGGCGAGCGACGACGGCTACGTCGATACCGGAGACATGGTCGAGCTCGACGCCGGACGCTATTATTTCAGAGGCCGAAGAGGCGGCGTGATCAACGTCGGCGGCCTCAAGGTGTATCCGGAGGAAGTCGAATCGGTGCTGAACGCAGATCCCCGGGTTCGCATGTCCTTGGTCCGTGCACGCCGCAACCCCATCACCGGATCGGTGGTGGTCGCAGACGTGGTTCTGGCAAACCCCGGCAGCGCCGACACCGCAGACACCGCGGATGCGGTCAGAATCGATTTGCTGGCCGCATGCCGGCGCGTTCTACCCGCGCACAAGGTACCCGCAATGTTGCGGTTCGTGCCCGCATTGGATTTCACGGCGTCGGGCAAACTGGTGCGGCCCTAAATTCGAATGGGACCTCGATCCGAATAGGACTAGATTCGAACGGTGCCCGCCGAGATCGCCGCAAACAGCGCCGCATCCAACGGCACGTAGGCTTGCGCCCGCGGATCGTCGAAATACAGCGGATCTTCGATGCGCGCGGGATCGAACCCTTCGTCGAGCAGCTCAAGCTTGCGCGGCTTGAAGGTGCCGGTGAAATCGATGGCGCGCAAGAGACGCAAGAACACTGGCCTTGCATATACCGGCAAACGCCGCGCGACGTCTGCGCGAAAGGCCGAGAGATCAAACTGCGCATCCACCACCAATGCGGCAGTGCCGGCGCGGCCGTCCGCGCCGGGTACCGCGACGCCATAAACGATTCCGTCGCAGACTCCGCGGCTTGCCATCAGCGCGGTCAACACGTCGGCCGTCGAGATGTTCTCGCCCTTCCAGCGGAAAGTCTCGCCGACGCGGTCCACGAAATAATAGAAACCGCGCTCATCGCGGCGCATGAGATCGCCGGTGCGATACCAAGAATCGCCTTCCTTGAACACATTTCGCAATATTTTGCGTGCGGACGCTTGGGGATCTGCATAGCCTTCGAACCGGCCCGCCAGCCCGGTGCCCGCGGCGGGGATCAGACCGACCGCTTCACCGACCTCGTTGGGGCGGCAACGCTCGCAGAATCCCTCGCCGTTACGCCGCGGCTCACCTTTTTCGACATCGAATCGCAGCAGCGCCACCGGCAGCCGATGCGCCAAAAACGCGGGTATTTTGCCGATGGCGCCGGGCTTTCCTTCGCAATTGTAGAGCGAGAAATTGCCTTCGGTCGACGCGTAATACTCGAGAATTGTGGGAATTTTGAAGCGGTTCTGAAAGCGTTCCCAAACCTCCGGCCGCAAGCCGTTGCCGCAGGCAAGGCGCAGCGAATGCGCGGTTTCGATATCCTGGTACGGGGCGTTGACCAAATAGCGGCACAGCTCGCCGATGTAGTGGAACACGGTGCAGCGCTCATCGCGCACGTCGCGCCAAAAGTCCGATGCCGAGAAGCGGGAGCGTATCACCACCGCGCCCCCGCCCACCAACGTGGCGCCGCTGGCGACCACGCCGCCCACGCTGTGATACAGCGGCAGGCAATTGAAGGTGCGATCGGTCGGCCGTGTATCCATCAGTCCCGCAAACCAATGGCTCCACTGCATCACGCGGTAGTGGCTGACTTTTGCCGCCTTGGGCAAACCGGTGGTGCCCGATGTGTAAATATGAAGCGCAGTGCTTTCGATGGGCGGCGGCGCACATGCGGCATCGCTTAATTCATCGCCCGAAAATCGATCCAGTTCAGGAGCGAGCGGCACGACGTCGTAGTCGCTTCGACCGTACACGCGACACAAGGGTCCCCCGCCCAACTGCGTGCGGACCGCCATCAGCCGCGAGGCAAGTTCGCTGCCGACGATGACGGCACGCGGCGCGCCGATGTTGATCGAGTGGACCAAGCCCTCGCCCGCAAGATTGGTGTTGATGAGCGCGGCGACGACGCCGATCCGGCTAAGACCCAGCCAAATTGCCATGTACTCCGCGCAATTCGGCATCATCAAGCTGACCACGTCCCCGGTCTTGAGGCCCTGATCGATCCCCCAGCGCGCATATTGATTGCAGCGATACGCGAGTTCGCGATAGCTCAAGGTGGCTTCATTCGACACGAGCGCAGGCGCGGCATCGAATTGCTGCGCCAAGCGGCCGAGCAACACCGGCAGCGTGAGCCCAAGGCGTTCGACAGATGCGGTCCGTTCCAGGGCGCGGAGCCACGCCTCTCGTGCGAATTTCGAATCCATTGCGAACCGTATCACGACTGCCCACCGCGTTCGAGTTACACTGTCGGCACTTCTACAACCCGAATTTTGCAGCAATGAAGCGAGAAACGATCGCAATCCACGGCGGTTTCGACTCGGATCCGACGACCAAGGCGGTCGCCGTGCCGATTTACCAAACGGCCGCGTACACATTCGACAGCGCCGAGCACGGCGCTGCTTTGTTCAATCTCGAAGTGCCGGGTTATCGATACACCCGGATCAGCAACCCGACCACAGATGTTCTCGAGCAGCGCGTTACCGAGCTCGAAGGCGGCGTCGGCAGCATCAGCGTGAGTTCAGGGCAGACGGCAATATATTACGCGGCATTGAATACCACCGAGATGGGCCGCAACATCGTTTCGGTGCCGCAGCTCTACGGCACGACTTATACGTTGTTTGCGCACATTCTGCCGAAGCTCGGCGTGCAGGTTCGATTTGCCAAGTCCGACCGCGCCGCCGATCTCGAAGCCTTGATCGACGACAACACTCGGGCGCTGTTTTGCGAAACCGTGGGCAATCCCGCCGGCAACGTATGCGATCTCGAATCGCTAGCCGCCGTCGCTCACCGCCACCGCATGCCGCTGATCGTCGATAACACGGTCGCGACACCGATGCTGGTGCGCCCCATCGATTATGGCGCGGACATCATCGTTCATTCACTGACGAAATTCATGGGCGGCCATGGAACTACGCTCGGCGGCATCGTCGTGGACTGCGGTACGTTTTCGTGGACTGAAAATGCGGGCCGCTATCCGATGTTCACACAGCCCGACGAGTCCTACCATGGACTTGTGTACACGGATCACTACGGCACCGCCGCGTTCATCGGCCGCTGCCGCAGCGTCTATCAACGCACCATGGGTGCCGTGCTCTCGCCGATGAATGCGTTTCTATTGTTGCAGGGCATCGAAACGGTTGCTCTGCGCGTCGACCGGCACGTCGAGAACGCCCGCAAGGTTGCCGGCTTCCTGCGCGCTGATTCGCGCGTCGAGTCGGTGAATTTTGCGGGTTTCGCCGACAGTCCGTATTATCCTCTGGTGCAGAAGTATCTTGGGGGCAGGGCTTGCTCGCTGATGACTTTCGAGATCCGCGGCGGCCTGGCGGCCGGTATGCGTTTCTACAACGCGCTCAAGCTCTTCAAGCGCCTCGTGAATTTGGGCGATGCGAAATCGCTCGCATGCCATCCCGCATCGACTACGCATCGGCAGATGTCGGCGGCGGAGCAACAGGCCGCGGGCGTGACTCCGGGCGGCATTCGCTTGAGCGTGGGGATCGAGCACATCGATGACATACTCGCCGATCTGGATCAGGCGCTCCAGGTTGCAGTCGAATAGGACAAACCCACTGCCGGGCGCTTCGACGGCCTTATTCCCGGAAGCTTCGGAGCGCATTCGGATTGAGGAATGGCTGAGCGAAGAGCTGCAGCGCGCCTTGCAGCGCATTCAGGCAGGCCCCGTCGTTCCCACGGTCGACATGGCCGTCTTTCGGGCCGAACTCGGCGCCTACGACTTCGAAAAGCCGCGCCCGCTGCAGGATTTGCTGCGTTGGACTGTCGAGCGCATGGAACACGGTATCGTGCAAATGGCGAATCCGCGGTATTTCGGGCTCTTCAATCCGGGCCCGAGCTTTCCCGCGCAGTGCGCCGATCGCATCTCTGGCCTGTTCAATCCGCAGCTGGCAAGTTCAGGTTCCTCTCCCGTGCCGGTGGAACTGGAACGGCACGTGGTACGCGCCATCGCGCGGCGCGCCGCCTTCGGCGACGAGGCAACGGGGCATTTTGCGACTGGCGGCTCCGAGGCGAATTACACCGCGCTGCTGTGCGCCCTGACCGGCGCTCACCCCGGATTCGCCGCCGACGGAGCGCGTGCCTTTGCGGGTCCTGTCAAGCTCTACACGTCGCGAGACTGCCACATAGCGTGGCTGAAAGTAGTTCACCAGGCGGGGGTGGGCCGCGCGGCGCTGCGTCTCGTCGATACCGATGGCGCGGGCCGCATGGATCCCAAGGCGCTGGAGCGGGCCATCGCTTTGGACCGCGCCAACGGCGCCGTGCCCGTGATGATCGTGGCAACGGCCGGCACCACAGGCGGCGGAATGATCGATCCATTGCACGCCTGTGCCGACATCGCGAAGCAAGAGCATCTGTGGTACCACATCGATGCGGCCTGGGGCGGGGCGGCGCTGGCGTCGCATCGATTGCGCAAGGTGTTGGCCGGCATAGAGCGCGCCGACTCCCTCACCATCGATGCGCACAAGTGGTTCGCCACAACCATGGGTTGTGCGGTATTCATCACGCGTCACGGACACTTGCTATCCGAAGCATTCCACGCCTCGACCAGCTTCATGCCGTCGAGCGTTTCGGGCGTCGATCCCTATCTCAACAGCGTGCAATGGTCGCGCCGCTTCTTGGGATTACGCTTGTTCCTAGCCTTGGCCAGCGCCGGCTGGGATGGACTGGGCGCCCATGTGGAACGCAGTGTCGAGGTAGTTGACCGGATCAAGGAGCGGCTGGTCAGCCTAGGCTGGACGCTCGCCAACGATTCCGCGTTGGCGGTACTTGATGTGGTGCCCCCGCCGGAGCTTGGGCCGGTCCGGGATCTGGTGCGCCGGGTCGTGGCCTCGGGCCGGGCGTGGGTTGCGCCCACCACGTTCGAGGGCCGCGATGTAGTGCGGATCTGCGCGACAAATGGCGAAACGACCCTCGAGGACGTGGAAACCCTGATTGCCGTGCTCAATGCAAGAATCTAGTTCAAGGGTCGCTTGAGCGGGGGCCGCTTGGACGGGCCGGAAAAGTCCCCTAGACGGTTTTACGCAGCGAGAGCATGCGCAATACCAGCGCCTGGATGGCTGCCACCGAATGGAAGTTCTCCGGCGTGATATCCGATTGTGGAATGGCGATATCGAACTCGAGTTCGACCGCCAGCATTAGATTTACCATTTTAAGTGAACTTATCCCCAGGTCGCTCAACTGGCGGCCCACCGGGAATGGGTGGGGGACAGCCGAACCGCTCCCGAGTGTCTGCTTTACCAGTGCCACAAGCTGATTGCGCACCCCCTCCACCGCCTTCGGATCCACTCGATACATCTCCTGAAACAGCCTTTCGATCATACCGTGTGGCACGCCTTTGTTGAGCCTGTCACACAATATATTCAATCTTTTGCCTATGCTTGTGACACTGAATCAGGCTCAGCAAGTCACGAGATAAAGGCTTATGCGGTTGTCGGTACTCTGGACTGTCCGCATAATGCCCATGGACTGCGAACCCTAACACTCCTTGAGGGTTTTACGATGGAAGCGCAACGAATCCCCGGTACGGCCCGGATCATCAATGTTCGTCAGAATGATCTGACGGCGCGCGCGCGCGCCGCAGGCGACATTGCGAGAATGAACGCAACGGCTGTCGACGCGGAAGCGCGTTTCCCCGGCGAGGCCTTCGCCGAGATCCGCAAGCAGCGGCTCCTCGGGCTGCAGGTTCCGCAGCCCTTGGGCGGCGAAGGCGCAAGTATCGGGGAAATCGCGGACGTGTGCTACATCCTCGGGCAAGCTTGCTCGTCGACCGCGCTGATCTATGCCATGCACCAGATCAAGATGGCGTGCATCGTGCGCCACGCCAAGGGTAACGTCGCGCTCGAGCGAATCCTAAGCCGCATCGCGGCCGAGCAGCTGCTGATGGCGTCGTCGACCACTGAAGGTCAGTCCGGCGGCAACGTACGCTCCAGCGAAGCAGCCATCGAACACGTCGGCGAACAGGTCACTCTCGAGCGCAAGGCGACTGTCATCTCTTATGCCGTGGAAGCGGACGGTATTGTCACGACCGCGCGCCGCGCAGCCGACGCTGCGGGGTCCGACCAAGTGCTGTTGGTTCTGTTGAAAGCGGACTATGCCTTGGAGCGCTTACAGATTTGGGACACGCTCGGCATGCGCGGCACCCATAGCGAGGGCTTCACCCTTCGCGCGCGCGCGGCAGCCGAGCAAATTATCCCCGAGCCTTACGATAGGATTCATGCGCAAACCATGGTGCCGTTCGCTCATCTCTTGTGGGGTTCGGTGTGGGCAGGGATCGCCGCGGCCGCGACCGGCAAAGCGCAGGCATTCCTTCGCCACGCAGTCCGAAGCTCGAACGGCCAGATGCCGCCGGGCGCCGCGCACTTCACTCAAGCGGTGTCGACGCTCCGAACTTTGCGCGGCGTGCTCGCGGCAAACCTCCGCAGTTACGAACTCATCATGTCGGATGAAAAGGCGATCTCGTCCCTGGAATTTCAGGCCGCCATAACCTTGACAAAGGTGCAGGTGTCCGAACTTGCGGTAGCGGCGGTAATGAGTTCGCTGCGCGCCTGCGGCCTGGCCGGCTATCGCAATGACACCGAATTCACCATCGGCCGGCTTCTGCGCGACGTTCTGTCGGCGCCGATCATGATCAACAATGATCGTATCCTCACAAATCTAGCCACGACGTCTTTGATGACGCCGTTGCCGGCGTCGATCAGTGGTTGAACCTTCCGTCACCGACCTCGGTGCCTCGGCCGACCCTTTGGCCCCCATCGCAGACGCCCTATTTCGATCCATGGACGTCGATGGCGTTTACGCGCGCACCGCTCTCTATGCCCGCATCGCCGATCGTCTCGAATCGTACATTTCGCGCCAACGGGACCCCGAAGCGGAAATCATGCGCTTCCCGCCCGTGATGAGCCGCAAGCAATTGGAGAAATCAGGCTACCTCAAGAGCTTTCCCAATTTGCTGGGTTGTGTGTGCGCTTTGCATGGCTCCGAAGCTTCGATCCGATCGGCGATCGACCGCCATGAGAACGGCGGCGAGTGGACCACGTCAGTGACCGCTTCGGACCTGGTGCTGTCACCCGCGGCGTGCTATCCCGTATATCCCATCGCGGCAGCTCGGGGTCCTTTGCCGCCCGGCGGTCTGCAGTTCGACATCGAAGCCGACGTATTCAGACATGAGCCATCGCGCAGCTTGGATCGTCTGCAGTCTTTTCGCATGCGTGAATTTGTAAGAATAGGATCGCCGCAGGAAGTCTTGGACTTCCGCGAGGGCTGGATGGCCAAGGCCCCTCGTCTTGCAGCAGAACTCAGCCTACCCTTCACCATCGACGTGGCAAGCGATCCGTTTTTTGGCCGCGTAGGCCAAGTCATGGCCGTCAGCCAGCGCCAGCAAGCGCTCAAGTTCGAGCTCTTGATCGCGTACTATCCGTCGGCACCGCCCACTGCGTGCATGAGTTTCAATTATCACCGCGACCACTTCGCCCAAGTGTGGAGTATCCACGACGATAAGGGCGCTTTGGCCCATACTGGATGCGTCGCGTTTGGAATCGACCGGCTTGCGGTCGCACTGTTTGCGGTTCATGGCTTAGACCTCGATAAATGGCCGTCGGTGACCAAGGCTGCGTTGGTTCTCTGACGCTGCCGGAATGTAAAGCCGTGCCGCTCGACCCGCGCGTTAAACGGTTTCTCGATGTGCTGGCGGCGGGCAGGCCGCCCCACGCGCCGGCGATGACTGTGCAGGAGCGTCGCCGCAGCCTGGCAGAACTCTTGAAGCTCGCGGGTCCTCAAGTAGAAGTAGGCCGCATCGAGGACCGAATCCTCACCCGTCCCGGTGCCGCGCCCCTCGCGGTCCGGATCTACACCCCACTGGGCGCCGACGCCGAGATGCTGCCCGGGCTGGTCTACTTCCACGGCGGCGGCTTTGTAGCGGGCACCTTGGCGACGCATGATTCCATCGCCCGCGCACTCGCCAATGCCGGTAGTTGCCGGGTCGTCTCGGTCGAATACCGCCTGGCTCCCGAAAATCCGTTTCCCGCCGCGCTCGATGACGCGCTGGCGGCTGTCACGCACGTCGGCGACCACGCGTTGCGCTTCGGTATCGACGGGGCACGCCTCGGCATCTGCGGAGATTCTGCGGGCGCCACGCTGGCGGCGGCGACCTGTCAGGCGGTCGCTCGAATCGGCAGCCCGCGGCTGGCGCTGCAAGTACTGATTTGCCCCATTCTCGATTACTCCGGATCGACCGTCTCACGGCGCGACCTTGCAAGCGGTTATCTGCTCGATCAGGCGACGCTCGATCACGACTTGCTGCACTACGCGCCGCCGGGAACAGATCCAACGGATCCGCGGATCTCGCCGCTGCGCGCCGATGACGTGGCCGGATTGCCTCCGACGCTGATTCACACGGCGGAATTCGATCCGGTCCGCGATGAGGGCAAGGATTATTTCGAGCGGCTTGCCAAAGGACATTCTCGGGTGTCCTACACTTGCCACCCGGGTATGATTCATCTGTTTTACGGCCTGGGGGGCGTAATTCCTTATGCCCGTACCGCGTTCGAACTAATCGGCAGAGAAATTCGGGCGGCGTTTGCCCAAGCTTAGGGAGAGAACAAAGTGACGGAGCGCGTCGTTGCGGAGCGCATGATTCGACAAGTGCATTCGGCGCGTGTGGGCGGCGATCTCGCGGCCCTCTGCCGCCTGTTTGCGGATCAAGGCCGATTTGAGATCGTCGGCGCCAGCGCCGACAAACCGATAGCGATTCGGGCAACGAGCATAGATGAGTTGCGGCCTTGGCTTGCCATGATGGTCAAAGTGTTCAGGTTGAGCGACTATCGTCTCTTGTCGCTGGTGGTCGAATGGCCTCGAGCAACCGCACACTGGCGCACTGACATCTACTCGAAGGTCACCGGTGCCACCGTCCCTACCGAACTGATCGATCTTTTGGAACTGAGTCAAGATCGTATCTTGAGCTACGTCGAGTTTTTCGCACCTCGCTGAATCGACCAAGACACCTAGGGTGCCGGTGGACGAGCCGCAATGGTTGAGCATCGCTCGCGAATTACGCGCCATCGCGCAGACGGGCCTGGCGCCTTCACCGCCGACGGATTTCGACTGATCGCAGTTCTCGATCCGCACGAATGATGCAAATGCTCCGCCGCATCCGCTATCTATAAGCTATTGTTTTTGATAGTTTTATTTTAATTGTCCCTTTGGGGGTGTCCGCGGACAGTGTCCGCGGGCGGCAGCGGACACTTCCGCCGCGCGACTTCTCCCGACACTCCCGCAGCTACCGACGGCTTGCGCCGTGTCGAGGAGCAGCTATTCTCGCAGGCCCGCACACCCTAAAGGTCCATAACAGTTTGACCTGCACTGACGACATTTTGCTCGCGATCGATCAGGGAACGAGTTCCACGCGCGCCATCGCCTTTTCCGCCGCGGGTGCGGTCGTCGCGGTGGAACAGCAGAGCTTTGAACAGATTTATCCGGGGCCTGGGTGGGTGGAACATGATGCGGAAGTGATTTGGGCCACGGTCATGTCCACTACCCGACGCGTGCTACAGCGCCTGCGCGAATCGAAACAGGTGGCGTCGGCCCTAGGGATCACCAATCAGCGGGAAACGACCATTCTCTGGGATCGGCGCAGCGGCATACCCATCTATAACGCCATCGTTTGGCAGGATCGCCGTACTGCCGATCGGTGCCGCCAATTGTCGTCGGGCGACGGCGAGGGGGAAGTCGGTCGCAAGACCGGCCTACGCCTGGATCCCTACTTCTCCGCTACCAAAATCGCCTGGATTCTCGACCGCGTGCCGGGCGCACGCGCAGCGGCCGAGTCGGGCGAAATTGCCTTCGGCACCGTCGACAGCTTTTTGATATGGCGCCTGACCGGCGGGCGGCTGCATCTCACGGACGCCACGAATGCGAGCCGCACTGCGCTTTATGACATCGGCAAGGGCCGCTGGGACGAGGCCCTGTGCGAAATGTTCAATGTGCCGATGAGCGTGCTCCCCGAGGTGCGAGACTGCGCCGGCGAGTTTGGCGTCACCGACAAGGCTCTATTGGGCCAGGCACTGCCGATCCGCGGAGTCGCGGGCGATCAGCAAGCGGCACTCATCGGGCAAGCATGTTTTGCGGCGGGCGAAGTCAAGAGCACTTACGGCACAGGCGCGTTTCTGGTGCTCAACACGGCGCACCGACTCGTGCATTCGAAGCACCGCCTGCTTACCACTATTGCCTATAGATTGAATGGCGATGTCACCTATGCGCTGGAAGGCTCCATATTGTCCGCGGGCGCCGCGATCCAATGGCTGCGCGACGGGCTCGGACTCATCACGCAAGCATCCGACGTGGAGGCGCTGGCAGCGTCGGTGCCGAACAGCGGTGGGGTATATATGGTGCCGGCGTTTACGGGACTGGGAGCACCCTACTGGGACCCCGACGCGCGCGCCGCCGTCATTGGGCTGACGCGTGCATCGACGCGCAGCGAGATCGCACGGGCGACGCTTGACAGCGTCGCTTATCAGACGTACGACCTGCTCGATGCAATGGCAGCCGATGGTCTTCGGCCCGAGAGCCTCAAGGTTGACGGCGGGATGTCGCAGAACGATCTATTCATGCAGCGCTTGGCGGATCTCTCGGGGATCCAAATCAGGCGTCCGACAAACCCTGAGTCCACGGCATTCGGCGCGGCATGCTTGGCCGGGCTTGGCTGCGGCGTGTATCGCTCTGTTCAAGACATCGCGGCGTTGAGGCGGTCCGAGACTCGATTCGAGGCGACTTTGAGCGCTTCTGAGCGCGACGTCCAAATCTCCGGCTGGCGCGATGCCCTGCGGCGGGTAAGATCTATCTGATGCAGCTCTCCGCGTTCATCGAGCGATGGCGTCCCAGCACCCTTCGGGCGACCGGCGCCGCCGTCGCCCCGGGACTCGCATCCACCCTGATTGTCGCCTTGGCGGCGACCTATCTCTCGGATCATTACCACGCGCCGCCGGTCGTTTTCGCGTTGCTGCTGGGCATGGCCTTGAACCAATTGTCGACGGAGGCCCGTTACGCGCCCGGCATCAACGTATCCGCGCGTACGCTGCTGCGAATCAGCGTGGCGCTGCTCGGGTTGCGAATTACCTTTGGTCAGATCGGGGAATTGGGCTGGTCCACCGCGGCCATGGTGATCGTAACCGTGCCATTGACCATTGGGTTCGGCTGGCTGCTGGCGAGGATGATGCGGCTCGACGGTCGATATGGCGTTCTTTCCGCGGGAGCTGTCGGAATCTGCGGGGCCTCCGCTGCAATGGCCATTGCCGTTGCATGGCCTCGCAAGGACTCCGAGCGCGACACCGTCGTGGTCATTGCGTGCATTACGGCTTTCAGCTCGATCGCCATGATTCTGTATCCGGCGCTGCTCGCGCACTTGCATCTGGATCCGCTGCAAACCGGTCGATTCCTCGGCGGCTCGATCCATGATGTCGCGCAGGTGGTCGCGGCCGGTTACGCCTCCTCGCCCGAAGCCGGCGACTCGGCGACCATCGTCAAACTCATGCGGGTAGCCATGTTGTTGCCCGTTGTTCTGGTCATTTCGCTCGCCGTGGCGCGCAGAATCGACAAGACGCTACCCAGCCAGAATAAAGTCGCGCTGCTGCCCGGGTTCCTCGTTGCCTTCGTCGTGTTGGCCGCGCTTAACGGATTTTCCTTGGTCGCGAAGCCGGTCGCTCAAATCCTGACCGAAGCATCGAAGTGGTTGTTGGTCATATCGGTGGCCGCTTTGGGCATGAAGACAAGCTTGCGCGAAATGATGGCCGTCGGCACCACGGCGATTGCCCTGATCGCCGCGGAAACCATCTTCTTGGCCCTGCTCGTATTGAGCTGGATCACCTTGGTAGGGGGAACTCGTTGAACCGCAAGCGAGTTCTCGCGATCGACATCGGCGGAAGCCACGTGAAAATGCGCGTTTCCAACCGGAGGGAATTACGCCAATTCGAATCCGGGCCGGATCTTACGCCGCGCAAGATGGTCGCGCGCGTGCACGAGCTTACCGGAGACTGGAACTATGACGTGGTCTCTATCGGATATCCCGGCGTCGTGCTGCTCGGAAAGGTGGTCGCGGATCCGCATAATCTGGGACTCGGTTGGATTGGATTCGATTTTCGCAAAGCCTTCGGCCGCCCGACTCATGTCATGAACGATGCAGCGATGCAGGCAATCGGCAGTTACGAAGGCGGCAGGATGCTCTTCCTCGGCCTCGGCACCGGACTTGGCTCTGCAATGATCGTCGATGGCGTGGTTGCGCCGATGGAACTTGCGCATCTTCCTTATAAAAACGGCCGCACCTACGAGGAGTGGGTCGGCGAGCGCGGTCGCAAGCGATTGGGCGGCAAGAAATGGCGCCGGGTCGTCAACCGGGTGGTGACGCAGTTGGCAACACTGCTCGAGGCCGACTATGTCGTCATCGGCGGCGGCAATGCGCGCAGATTGAAGGGGCTGCCGAAAAACGCCCGTCTCGGCAGCAATGACTTCGCGTTTCTCGGCGGATTTCGCGCATGGCGCTCGGTATCTCGAAGGCGGATACCTCAGCCATTGTGACGGAGTTTGCAGATTCCCCCGGCTGCCCCTTTGCGCCCTTCTCTTGCCCGCGGGTTTGTGGAGAATACGCAGATGCGATTTAGACTGAGAGCGTTGGCACTGCATTTGTCGGCGAGCGCGTGCGCGCTATCGCTCGTGCTCGGCGCTCTCTGTGTAGGGTGGTATCACTGGCCCGGCTGGTACCTGACAGACGTCGTCCATGTTGTCATTGTCATGGCCGGGGTCGACGTGGTGGTGGGTCCGCTGCTTACGTTCGTTATCGCTCGCTCGTCCAAGCCGCGGCGCGAATTGGTCCGCGACATTTCCATGATCGTCGTTGTCCAGCTTCTCGCGCTGATTTACGGCACGGTGTCGCTCTGGAACGGCAGGCCGCTTTATTATGCGTATTCCGAGACCGTGCTCCAGCTTGTGCAGGCGTACGATATTGACTCCGAGGAATGGGTTCGCGCCGGCACGCAAAACCCGGACTTTGCGCCCCACTGGTACAGCTTGCCGCGCTGGATTTGGGCGCCGCTGCCGGAAGATGCAGAAGCGCGCGGCAAGATCATAGGGTCGGCGATCACCGGAGGCGACGATGTGATCTCGATGCCGCGATATTTCAAGCATTGGGAGCAAGGCTTGCCGGCGCTTCGAACGCAACTCAACAAAGTAGATGACGTCGGGTACTTTCAGGCGGCGGATAAGAAGAAGCTCAAAGAGCGTATGCGGGCGGCGGGACTCGCCACGGATCAGATGAATTCGATGCCGTTGACGGGACGAGGACGGCCCCTGCTCGCAGTGTTCGAGCCGGCCAGCGCCAAGATCATCGCCATCTTCAAGCCGACGTAGCTCCGGAGAACCCGCACGGAAGGCGCTTCGAGAGGTGCATCGCGGTTCGCGCAAATGACGATGGTCATCGGCGCCGCGAACGGCTTATTCTGCGCTTCATTGCAAAAACAGCGCGTCGAAAGGTGCTACATGACAAACACGACGCCCCTATGGGCGCGGCTAAAGTCAAGCTTCCCCGGACTCGCGCGCCGCAGAAGCCACGAAGCAGGCCCGCTTTTGTCGGCAATTGCCGGCGGTCTGATCGCATGGGGCACCGCCATTGCGGGTATTGCCGTCGTCGATGTCATCGTCCGCCAGATCCTGCTGGAGGACATTCGGACGTATCTCGCACGCACCGCCGCCGGGACGGCTGCGCTCATCGACGGCGACCAGCTGCGCACATTCACCAATCCCAATCAGGACGGCTCGCCGGAATACAACCTTGCTTCACGTCCCCTTCGCGTGTTGCTCGATACGAATCCCGACATCCGTTTCGCGTACGTCGGCGTCATGCAGGGAGACGTCATGCATTTCGTGCTCGACGGAACCAGGCAAGGCACCTTCGATGAAGCGGGACGGCCGAACCACTCGCCGCCGATGGAAGTGGACGAGCCCAGCCCGGGAGAACGAGAAGTCTCCAGGACTCATCGTCTGACGGTCGAGCAGGAACCCACCGCCACGGCATGGGGAATGGGGATCCGGGCCCACGCACCTGTGTTCGCGCGCAACGGCGACATGGCCGGGTACGTGGGCATCACGGTTCGCGCCGACCGGTACCGGCAGCTGGTACGGCGCGTCGACGTGTCCGCCGGTCTGGGTGTTTTGATTGCAGGCGCGCTCGCATTCCTCAATGGAGTCGCCATCTGGCGCGCTCAAATTGCCCGCCGGCGGGCGCTGGCGGCTCAAGCGCACACTGAAGAGGAGCTGAAACGCGCCCAGCAGTTTGCCAACCTTGGAACTTGGTACGCGAATCTAGCCACCCGCGTGGGCTCGATGTCCAACGAGCTTTGCCAGCTGCTGGGAACCCCTGAGAACAGCGACCGTTCGCTCGCCGCCTATCTCGCGGTTACCCATCCGGAAGACCGCTCCGTGGTAGAGGCAACGCTGACGGAGCTCGGCTCCACGGGAGGCTCTCGCACGCTCGATCACCGATTCATCGTGCAGGGCGTAATCAAGCACGTGCGCGCGGCTGTGGCTGCCCGCAGCGATCTGCGCGGCCAGCCTGTGGAGTTGCAAGGGATTGTGCTCGACCTGACCGACTTGAAGGGGGCGGCGCTCGAAATTCTCCGCGCGAAGGAAGTTGCGGAATCTGCGAATCGGGCGAAGAGCGAGTTCCTCGCCAACATGAGCCACGAGATCCGCACGCCGATGAATGGCGTTCTCGGCATGACCGAGCTCTTGCTCGATACGAAGCTTGATTCTTTGCAGCGCGATTATGCTGAGACCATTCGCGACAGTGGGACCTCGCTGCTCACCGTCATCAATGACATTCTGGACTTCTCGAAAGTAGAAGCCGGCAAGCTCGAACTCGAGCAGCTCGATGTGGACCTGCGCGACACATTTGAAGATGTTGCCCGGCTGCTTTCGGTTCAGGCGCATGCAAAGGGGCTGGAACTCACCGCCCAGATCGATCCGAGGCTTCCGGATCTTGTCAAGGGCGACGCCGGGCGCGTTCGCCAGATTCTCTTGAACCTCGCGGGCAACGCAATCAAGTTCACGGCGAAGGGTGAGGTCGCCCTGGAAATCAAGGTCCTCGAGACCGGCGAGAACGGCACGACGGTTCGCTGCGAAGTACGCGACACCGGCATTGGAATCGCCCCGGATCGCCTGGAATCCCTGTTTGCGCCGTTCATGCAGGTCGACACGTCGACGACGCGCAGATTCGGCGGCACCGGACTGGGCTTGTCCATCGTACGAAAGCTCGTCGAGCTGATGAACGGTCGCACAGGCGTCGAGAGTGCCGAAGGCAAAGGCTCCCTTTTCTGGTTTAGCGTGCACTTCGCACCGGTCACCGGCAGAGTGCAGACCGCTTATTCGCCGCCCGCCTCGATCAAGGGGCAACGGGTGCTGGTGGTGGATGACAACGCCACCAATCGAAAAGTGTTGATGGGACAACTTCTTTTATGCGGCGTCGAAGCCGTGTCCGCAAGCTCGGCTGACGAGGCGCTGGCACTGATGCGTCAAGCCGCGGCCGCGAGCAGGCCCTACGATGCGGCGTTGCTCGATCACCTGATGCCCAATTGCGACGGCGCCGAACTCGGAAGAATCATAATTCAGGACGAGACTCTGAAATCCACGCGCTTGATTCTATTGACCTCGTCTGGTCAGCGCGGCGACGGGCAGTTGTTTGCCGACATTGGTTTTGCCGCTTACTTGTTAAAACCGGTTGCACAGCGCGATTTGACGGAGTGCTTGATACTCGTCTTGGCCACGTCCGCACATTCCTGGCATTTGCAAAGCCAGCCGATGATCACCCGAAATGCGTTGCGCGCGCAGCGAGCCCAGAAGCGCAGCCGAATATTGCTCGCCGAGGACAACATCGTGAATCAGAAGGTAGCCTTAAGGCTATTGGAAAAACTCGACTATCGCGTGGATGTCGTAGCGGATGGCCTTGCGGCCGTCGCCGCGTGGCAGAGTGGGAAATTCGATTTGGTCATTATGGATTGCCAGATGCCGCAAATGGATGGTTACGAGGCCGCTCGCGAGATCCGCAGGCTCGAAGGGGGCAAGCGCCGCATTGCGATTGTGGCGCTCACCGCGCATGCCATGAACGGCGACCAGGAGAAGTGCCGCGCTGCCGGCATGGACGACTACCTTCCCAAGCCAATCGATCGCGTCAGACTCGAGATCTGCCTCGAGCGTCTCCTACCCGGCGCCGGGACCGGTGCCGGATCCCCCTCGCACCGTTCGCCGCTGCTGACGCATGATCCCGTCGAATGGGAGGCATTGCTGGATTCGATCGACGGCGATGAAGGATTCGCGCGCGATCTGGCCGATGCGTTCATCGGCTCGGCTGATCGGGAGCTCGCAACGATCGCCAAGGCGCTTCGCGCGGGGGACAGTGCTACGCTGCGCGAATCCGCGCATACGCTCAAAGGCGCGAGCTTGAACTTGCGGGCGGCGGCGGCAGGTTCGGCCGCGGCGCTTCTTGAATCCGCCGTGCGCTCGGGCAAGGATGCCCAGATTCCAACGCTCGCCGAGAATCTCACCACGGAAGTCAGACGGACGATTGCGTACCTTCGGTCGGCGGTGGGATGACGTCGGAACGGATCGGCAGTCGGGTGGCCACCACTCGGTACCTGACGAGGCCGGCAGAGTTTTGCCTGATCAGCGGAGTCAGCCGGCCGTGGCGGCCACCGCTTCGGCGAGCTGCCGTTGCGTAAAGGGCTTCGCCAGCCGGCGTATGAAAGGATCCGAGCCCGGCGGCAGCTCGGCGTAGCCTGTGGCGAGAATGATCGGCAGGTTCGGCCGACGCGTCTTGATGGCGTCGGCAAGTTCTAGCCCTGTCATACCTGGCATGGATTGATCGGAAATGACCAGATCGACGGGCGTGCCGCCGTCGATGATCTCGAGCGCCTTCGAGCCCGACGCAACGTCGATTACTGTGTGTCCGAGGTCTTCGAGCATGGCCGCCGTGCTCAGCAAGACGAGACTATCATCGTCAACCGCAAGCACTACGAGCGGGCTTGCCGTGGGCTCGATCCCGTTGAGCACTGGATCGTGTGCCGTTTCGATTGCCAGCGCTTCCTTGTCGGCAACAGGCAACCAGAGTTCAACAATCGTGCCGTGGCCGAACTGGCTTCGTACCATCAGCTTGCCCCCGGATTGCGCCGCAAGACCATCGACCATCGACAGCCCAAGACCGGTTCCCTTTCCGACTCCCTTGGTCGTGAAGAAGGGCTCAGTGGCACGTTCGAGTGTTGCCTCGTCCATTCCATGCCCGGTGTCGCTTACCGCGAGGCACGCATAGGGCCCGGGTGCAAGGTTGGTCGGATGACCAGCGCCGACAATCTCCTCGCTCGTTGAAAGCACGATTGTCCCTCCGCGCGGCATAGCGTCCCGGGCATTCAGCACCAGATTGAGCAGCGCAGTTTCGAGCTGGTTCGCGTCGGTACGTACGGGGGAAATTTGCTGCGAGAAGCGCGTCTCGAAGTGCACCGTGGGCCCCACCGAACGATCGAGGAGTTCTCGCATCCCGGTCACCAAGCTGACGAGGTCGATGGCTTCGAGCTTCAGCTCTTGTCGCCTGGCGAAGGCAAGCATGCGCTGCGTGAGCAATATGCCGCGCTTTGTTCCCTGCACCGCATTATCCAAAAGCGCCAGGGTGCGCTGATCGTTCGGCATGCGCTTGCGCATGAGTTCAAGGCTGCCGGAAATGGCCATGAGCAGGTTGCTGAAGTCGTGAGCCGCTCCGCCGGTAAACTGTCCCACCACTTCCATTTTCTGAGCTTGGCGCAGCTGCGCTTCCGCTGCTCTTTTTTCGGTAATGTCGCGCGTTATCTTGGCGAAGCCGACCAGCCTGCCCCGCTCATGGATCGCATCGATGATCACGTTGGCCCAGAACCGGCTGCCGTCCTTTCGAACCCGCCAGCCCTCAGTTTCCAGCCGGCCGTCGCGGGCGGCGGTCCGCAGTCCGGATAATGGAAGGTTGGTCTTCCGGTCCTCATCGGTATAAAAACACGAGAAATGCCGGCCTATGATTTCAGCGGCCTCATAGCCCTTGATGCGCTGCGCACCGGCGTTCCAGCTGACAACCTCGCCCTTGGGGTCCAGCATGAAGATGGCGTAGTCCGTTACGCTGGTGACAAGCAGTTCGAAGCTACGTTCGCTTTCCTGCAAGCGCCGGAGAGCGGTTTCAAGCTCACGCGTGCGTCGGCTGACCTGCTCCTCCAGGGCATCGTGGGCCTGTTGCAAAGACCGTTCGGCGTCCTTGCGGGCGGTGATATCGCGCGTAATGGCGAGCTGCCCTACGGTGGAATCGTCGAGGTTGATCGGAACGGCATGGGTTTCCATGTTGCAGCGTGTGCCGTTGAGGCCGACGATATCGAACTGCCATGAAAGGCTCTCTCCTCGACACACGCGCTCATGATGCTCGCGCCACATACTTCTGTGCTCCGGCGCGATCAGATCGAATGTGCACGCACCTTCGACGCTTTCCCACGATGGCGCCTCGACCATTTTCAAACCTGCAGAGTTCATCTGCAAAAGCCGCCCGTCCGGGGCAACAACTTTTATGCATTCAGGGGTCGTCTCGACTACGGCGCTGAGAAACTGCTGGCTGTCGGGCATGCCAGCGCCGACTCGCGCTCGGGCGCGGCGACGTTCCAATTCTAGGAAATCAGCATTGGCCATCCGACGAACCTTTTAGACTGGCATTGGCTCAGCAAAATATACCATCGATCTTAAGTCTCCAGGGGGCCCTCGGCCCCGACTCAAGCGTGATGTCTACCGAAGGCGCGCGGACCCCGAGAGCGTTGTCAGCTCCGCGCCTACGACGCTGGAAAATGGTTCGTACAATAGAGGATACACGCACCGACACCTGTCTAAGGCGGCGCGATTGCCGAACCTAATCCCGAAGGCCACCTGTCTGCGCGCGGTAGATCGCTCGCACCGAATCCATAGTATCCGCATCTTCCGGTCGCTTATCGTCCCGGTAGCGCTTCACCCGTGCGAGCCGCAACGCAAGGCCTCCGGGATAGCGGATGCTCGCCTGCAGATCGCTGAAGGCAATTTCCACGACGATGTCCGGCCGAACATAAACGACTCCCGGATCGCGGCGGGTCTCTCGTTCGAGAAACTTTTCCGTCTGCCAGGCGAGCATGGCGTCGGTGAGGCCTTTGAAAGTCTTGCCCAACATGACATATTCATTTGTAGCCGGGTCCAGCGCGCCCAGGTGCAGGTTTGAAAGCTTCCCGGTACGACGGCCATGCCCCCACTCGGCGGCCAATACCACCAAATCCAGTGTGTGAGCGCGCTTTATTTTGAGCCAGCTTGCGCCGCGGTTGCCCGCCTCGTAGACAGCCTCCAGCGATTTTGCCATGAGGCCTTCATGACCGGCCGCGATAGCGGCATCGTAGAAAGCGCGTGCCTCGGGCTCGGATGAAGTAACCAGCCGCGGAATCTGCAGTCCTGCCGGAACGGCCAACGCGAGGATTTCGAAGCGCTCATGTGCGGGGCGCTCCGTGACCGTCTCCTCGCCGAGTCGCAGACAGTCGAAGAAAAAAGCTTTGATCGGCAGCTCGGCTCGCGACTCTTCGACTTTCAGCTTGCGGCCGAATCGTCGCATTGTAATTTGAAATGGATGTGGCCGTTCCGAGGCATCGAACGCGATCGCCTCACCATCGAGAATCAGAGCCGCCTCCGGCAGCGCGCGTATCATCTCGACGATTTCAGGCACGGCATCCGTGACCTCATTTGAACTGCGCGTATAGACACGCACCTCATCGCCCAATTTGTGCACCTGTATGCGCGCTCCGTCCATCTTCCACTCGAACGCTACCTTGCCGCCGAGTTCTGCAAGCGCTTCGGCAGGATCGGCGGCCGTTTGGGCCAGCATGGGCGAGATAGGCGAGAATATCTCGAGCTGAAAAGCGCCGAGACCGGCGGCGCCTTCCAGCAATGCCGCCCGGGCGACCGCGCCGAGGCTTTTCGAGTACATTGCCGCGCGGCGCACCTGTGCCGCCGGCAAAGCGGCGGCCGCGGCAATCGATTCGATCATGATTCCTGCGAGCGCGCCCTGCCGCAGCTCCCCGGCGAGAAGACGGAGCAGGAAATGCTGCTCGTCGGTCGTCGCACGCGAGAATAGATCCTTCAGCACTTCCATGCGGCGTGCGGCGGAACCGCCGCCGCGAATCGCAGCGAGTTCGCTGAGATACCGGTCAACCTCCGCAATCGACAGTGCTGCCGAGTCCGCCGCCGGCCTCACCGCGGCGGACTCGAGCGTCGAGTAGCCGATCCCGATCTTTCCCTGCGGAATCTCTCCCGACAAATAATGCACGGTGGTATCGATCTCGTCCGCCGGCAGCGCTCGCAGGAAGGCAGCGAGTTCCCGCACCTTGGGCAATCGAGCGGAAGTGGCGCCCACGCGCTGCGACGTACGGACAAGATCGACGAGGAAGGTCACAGAACGATTCTACTATGCGGGCGCCGGAATTTACGGTTGACCGCTCCAGGTCAATGCAATCAAGGATTCGGAACGGGGCGGCTCTGCGCTCCGCCAGCTGCCGTATTGCTATATATGACCCGTCGCAGAAATTCCGGTCAAGGCGAATAACTAGCGGGATCCCCCAGATATCCGATTCGCCGTGACTACTCACGGTCGACAGAGTGCTTCAATAGCGCGTATTTTGCGGGCGCTATTTCTTCTCTTCCCAGCTTCCCCGAGCCTTGTCCACCCAACTCTTATAACTGTGCCAATTGGGTAGCTTGGACCTGATCGCTGCATGCCGGCCGACAGGCTTATCTGCCGGTGTCGGAGCGATGGGCTTGATGATGACCGGCGATGCGGGTGGCGGCGAGCGGCGAGCGATTGCGCTGGATCGAATAATGTCGTTGAGATCGTTCATGTGCAGATGTGCCGCCTCTTTTCCACGATCGAACTGTGGCACAGGCATAAGACGACGTCGCACGCAAAGTTGAGCATTGCGAGGTATATCAAGGAGCGCGTTGCGGTATGTTAAATACGTCTGTCCTCAGCCCGCGGCAACAGCACGTCCTACCACTATCTGACCAGCTTTCGACGTGCCAGGTCTTCGAGGCGCTCTATGTCGTCCGCAACGAATTCAAGATCGCGAATGAATTGGGGTTCGCCATTTATCATCGCACCCCTAATCGCTCTCGCGTCCAGAAGCAGCGTGGCGATAACCTCGACGGATTGAGCGATTCGCTTTAGTGCCTCAGCGGCACGTGGTTTGTAGACTTCAAGCGGAATGGTCATAGGAGGCCCCCTGCATTCGCTTTCTCAACAGTAACACGCAGTTGCCGGGCGAGATCAGTCCAGCGATTCGCTGGTGCGCGGAGCGTGGTGCGCCCGGAGAGATTCGAACTCCCGGCCTCCTGGTTCGTAGCCAGGCGCTCTATCCAACTGAGCTACGGGCGCGCAAGGGGCGCGAATATTACCACATCGCTAAGCGGACGCCATTCGGGGGTGAGGTTGACTCGGGCAATACTGGCGCCGCCCTATATGTATGGCGGAGAGGGAGGGATTCGAACCCTCGAAGGGCTTTTGACCCTTACGCCCTTAGCAGGGGCGCGCCTTCGACCACTCGGCCACCTCTCCGGGTTGGACAAGCCCATTCGCGGAGCGCGGGATGATACCCGCCCGGAGCAGTCCAGGTAAAGCTAAAAGGAGGCTAAACGCCGTGGTTAGGCGTCATCGACAATCTTGGCGACGGAAGGGCCTGAGTGGGAATCGTGGTCTTCTTCGCGCTTGATCCGCTCGTAGATTTCCTCGCGATGTACAGCGACATCCTTCGGCGCGTTGACCCCGATGCGAACCTGGTTGCCTTTCACACCCAATACGGTCACGGTGACGTCGTTGCCAATCATCACGGTTTCGCCGACTCGCCTGGTCAATATCAACATAATCGCGCTCCTAGCTTCGTTGGCATTGCAGCGGCGGCATTACTGCTTGGAAAACCGCATCGCCATCAAGCATTCATTCGAGGTTCGAGCGGTGGATATCACATACCACCACGGAATTCTTGCACTAACTCACATCAAGAATACGAGAATCCTAAAGCCAATTGTGGCATCTGGCTATCGAAATAAACTAACCGTTCAATTAGACAGGCGGCTGCGTATGAGAGTCTCCACCCCAGCCAGCGCCTTCCCCAAATTTTCCGGCTGCGTGCCGCCTGCTTGAGCAAAATCCGCACGACCTCCGCCCCTGCCGCCCACGTCCGCAGCGACCGCGCCCGCTATGTCTCCTGCCTTTAACCGGGTCAGCAAATCCGCGGAAACGCCCGCCACCAATACCACCTTGCCGTCTTGCACCGTCGCCAACACGACGACGGACGAACCGAGCTTGCTTTTCAGCTGATCGACCGCATCGCGCAAAGACTTGGCGTCGGCACCGTCGATTTGGGCGGCCAAGACTTTGATCCCGCCGACATCCTTCGCCTGAGATGACAAATCGCCGCCCTGGCCGCTCGCAAGTCTGGATTTGAGCTGCTGCACCTCCTTTTCCAGCCTGCGAGAACGGTCCACGAGTTCGCGGACCTTCTCGTCCACGTCCTCGCGGCTGCCCCGAAGCATGGCGGCTATGTCGCGCAGCACTTGATCGGTGTGTACGACCCACTCGTACGCCGTCTTGCCGGTGATTGCCTCCACGCGGCGTACGCCGGCCGCTACGCCGGATTCGCTCAAAATCTTGAACAATCCGATATCACCAGCCCGTTCGACGTGAGTGCCGCCGCAGAGTTCCATCGAAAAATCACCAATCGAGAGCACGCGGACGTCGCTTTCATATTTTTCGCCGAACAAGGACATCGCGCCGGCGGCAACCGCCTCATCCAACGCCATGATCTGCGTCTCGGCGGGGGCATTCTCGCGAATCGCCGCATTGACGAGTTCCTCGACGCGCCGCATTTCCTCCGACGACATTGCTTGCGTGTGGGAAAAATCGAAGCGCAGTCTATCCTCGGCGACAAGGGAACCCTTTTGCTCGACGTGGGGTCCCAGCACTTTCCTTAGGGTCGCGTGCAGCAGATGCGTCGCCGAATGATTGAGCGCAATTGCGGTTCGGCGCTCTTGGTTGACCCGTGCTTCGACAGTATCGCCCACGCGCAATTCTCCGGCGTCGAGCACCCCCACATGCACGAAGGATGCGCCGAGCTTCCGCGTGTCGCGCACGGTAAACCGAGCCGGGGCACCGGGCGCCCTGCCGATGAGAACGCCCGCATCGCCGATCTGTCCGCCGCTTTCCGCATAAAACGGCGTATGGTCGAGCACCACCTGACCTTCCTGGCCCGGTTGCAGCGCATCCACGACCGTCCCGTCGAAAATCAACGAGGTGACGTTGGCGTTTTCGGTCAGTCGATCGTAGCCCAAGAATTCTGTCTTGCCCGACAGCTTGACCGAATCGCGTATCTCCGAACCGAACTTGCTCGCTGCGCGGGCTCGGTCCCGTTGTGCCTCCATTGCGGCATCGAAACCCGCCTGGTCGATCGTAAGGCCGCGTTCCCGCGCTACGTCGGCCGTCAAATCAAGCGGAAAACCGTAGGTGTCGTACAGCCGAAATACCGTTTCACCCGGAATCACCGTGGACTCGAGCTTCGCGGCTTCCGCATCGAGCAACGCCATGCCGGTGGCCAGGGTTTCGGCAAATCGAATCTCCTCCTGCGCCAGAATTTGGGCTGCGCGCGCCTCACCGCTCACCAGTTCGATGTAGTACCCGCCCATTTCGCGCACCACGCTCGGCACCAGCTTGTGGAAAAACGGTTGGGTCTGACCCAATTTGTAGCCATGTCGAATCGCGCGCCGGATGATGCGACGCAGTACATAGCCGCGGCCTTCGTTGGACGGCACCACGCCATCGACGATCAGGAACGTGCAAGCGCGTATATGATCCGCAATCACCCGCAGGCTCGACGATTCAAGATCTACGGTGCCCGTGATTTCCGCCGCGGCGCGGATCAGCGATCGGAACAAGTCGATCTCGTAGTTGCTGTGCACGCCCTGCATGACGGCCGCGACACGCTCGAGTCCCATCCCGGTGTCGACCGAAGGCTTGGGCAAGGGTAGCAATACTCCATCCGATGAGCGGTCGTATTGCATGAAAACGAGATTCCAAATCTCGACATAACGGTCGCCGTCTTCGTCGGGAGATCCCGGTGGGCCGCCGGGTATTTCAGCACCGTGATCATAGAAAATTTCCGTGCACGGACCGCACGGCCCGGTTTCACCCATGGACCAAAAGTTCGATTGCTCGCCCAATCGCGTGCAGCGGGTGGGATCGATGCCGATTTCCTCGGTCCAGATGCGTTCCGCCTCGTCGTCTTCCTTGAAAACCGTCACCCACAGCCGGTCCTTGGGGATGCCGAGAGTCCCCGTGATGAAATTCCACGCAAAATGAATGGCTTCTCGCTTGAAGTAGTCGCCGAAGCTGAAGTTACCCAGCATCTCGAAAAAAGTATGGTGCCTCGCCGTGTAGCCGACATTTTCCAGGTCGTTGTGCTTGCCGCCGGCCCGCACACAGCGCTGCGCGGTGGCTGCGCGTGAATACTCGCGCACTTCCTTGCCGAGAAATAAATCCTTGAATTGGACCATGCCGGCGTTGGTGAACAGCAGAGTGGGATCATTCGCGGGCACGAGCGGACTCGACGGCAGCACCGCGTGTCCGTTTTTGCGAAAAAACTCCAGAAAGCTTCCCCGGATTTCCGAGCTCGTCATCGATTTCAATCTAGCGTCGCGTTTCATGTTTCGTTGGTGTCTGAATCGAGATCAATATCAAATCCTAAAGCCGTTCGTATCTGAGCGCTCGTGAAACCTCGGTAACCTAGAAATCGCACCCGGCGTTGCTTGTCAGCGTGCGTAATCGGCACCGTCGCGCCAAACTTCTTCTGCTGAGCTCTTCGCAGCTGCAAAATCCAATCCGGAAAGGCGTCGAGGCACTCCTCGACGAGCATCCCTTCCAAACCGTGCCGGCGCAATTCGGCGCGCACCCGCTTAGGTCCCTGACCCCGCGTGGCATGATAGGCCACGAAGTTCTCGGTGTAGCGCCGATCGTCGAGCAGTTTTTCGATGCGCAGCGCATCGAGCAGCGGCGCCACGACCGCTGCATCGTAACCTTTCTCGAGCAGTTTACGGCGTAATTCCGCGGCCGCGTGGTCGCGGCGGGCGAGCGCGTCGAGCGCGTACCGACGGGCCGCGCGCGCATCCAGCGGTTCGGCTTCCGGGCCGCCCAGGGCGTTACGCTTCTTTGACGTCGCCACCCCGATTCATGGTCGCTTTTTCGGGTATCAATTTGGTGCGAATTTGCCCTTCGATGTCCTTGGCAATCTCGGGATGCTGCTGCAGGAAGGTGCGGGCGTTGTCCTTACCCTGTCCGATTCGTTCGCCTTTATAGCTATACCAGGAGCCGGATTTTTCCACCAGATTGTGTAGAACCCCCAGCTCGATGAGTTCGCCTTCCTTGGAAATTCCCGTGCCGTACATGATTTCAAATTCGGTTTCACGGAATGGCGGCGCCACTTTATTCTTGACCACCTTGACCCTGGTCATCGAACCGACGACTTCTTCGCCATTCTTGATCGCGCCGATGCGCCGAATGTCCATCCGCACCGACGAGTAAAACTTCAGTGCGTTGCCGCCGGTAGTCGTTTCCGGGTTACCGAACATGACGCCGATTTTCATGCGTATTTGGTTGATGAAGATGACGATCGTGTTCGAACGTTTGATGTTGCCGGTCAGTTTGCGCAGTGCCTGGGACATGAGGCGCGCTTGCAAACCCATGTGCTGATCGCCCATTTCGCCTTCGATTTCGGCCTTTGGTGTCAACGCCGCAACCGAATCGACCACGACCACATCCACCGCGCCGGAGCGCACCAGCATGTCGGTGATTTCCAACGCTTGTTCGCCCGTATCGGGCTGGGAAACCAGCAAGTCGTTGACTTTCACTCCCAGCTTTTCGGCATAGACAGGGTCAAGCGCGTGCTCCGCGTCGACGAACGCGGCGGTTCCTCCGTGACTCTGTGCCGAGGCGATGATCGCCAGCGTCAGTGTGGTCTTGCCCGAGGACTCCGGGCCGAAAATCTCAATCACTCGTCCGCGCGGAATGCCGCCTACGCCGAGCGCGATATCGAGTCCCAGCGAGCCCGTGGGAATCGAGTCCACTTCGTAAGTGGCGCCGGCATCGCCCAAACGCATGACAGAACCCTTACCGAACTGTTTTTCTATCTGGCTCAGCGCGGCCGCGAGAGCTTTCTTACGATTCTCTTCCATTGGGAGTCCTCGACAAAGTGTGACCCCATTATTTCATATTCAGCGCCCCGCGCTCATCTCAAATGCATCGAAATTACAGAGATTTCTGTGGTTTCGGCGTTTCATCCAGTAGTGGCCAGCTATCGACTACTGTATAGACCGAGTGGGCGCCGCTCGTATTGGAGCTTACGAGACTGAATGACATTGCGCGCCAGGAAAATGGAGACATTGCTTGCAGCACAGGGGCTTGCGCAACCTTCCTCGCGAGAGTGACATGCGGGCGAAGCGGGGGCGCCGCATGATGAGCCGCCAACGCGCCATGCAGCTGCGCCGACAACTCCATCAGCGCTCCGGGAGTCTGCCGCGCAACCGCCACCAAGACTTTCGCTTCCCCCCAGTAGGCATATGCATCGATTTCAATCGTGCAGCCCGCCGCCCGTTGAACTCGACCGATCTGCTGCAGCACCGCGAGCCCGGACATCGCGATTTCCCCAACGAAGGCCAGGGTCATGTGATAGTTCTCTCGGGGAACTAAAGTCACGCCGGCAGACGCCGGCAACGCGGCCGCCACCGCTGCGATGCGCGCTCGGGTGGAGGGATCGGGCCACAGCGCAAAAAATACTCGCACATGAATCTCCCGCAGCGCGGTCAGCGTTCGAGCAGGCCTTGAAGCGCCGCTCGCAGGGTTTTGCGGCGCACCGCATCACGATCTCCGCGAAAATGCTTCAGTTGCACGGTCACGGATATTCCGCGGCCGTGTCGCTCCGCCCAAGCGAGCCAAACCGTTCCGACCGGTTTGCCGGGCACCGCGCCGCCCGGGCCCGCGATGCCGGTCACCGCCACCGACAGCTGTGCACTTGTTTCCAGAAGTGCTCCTCTTGCCATCGCTCGCACAGTGGCCTCGCTGACCGCGCCCCAGCGCCTCAGAACTGTGGGCGAGACCTTGAGCCTTAGTACCTTCGATTCGTCGCTATAGGTGACGAATCCCTCGACGAACCATTGTGAACTTCCCGCAACGTCCGTCAGCGCCTTGGCGATCCAACCGCCGGTGCAGGACTCAGCCGTCACCACACTGCGCCGGCTGGTCAGCAGCGCTCGGCCCACACGCGCAGACAGCCGCAAGATAAGCCGATCAGCATTGCTCACGGGCGCTCCCGACCCGCGACCCCGTGTCACGCCAGGCGGTCCTTCTTGATCGCAGCCAGCTCAGGAGTGCCGGTCTGGCGCATGATGCTGAGCAGCTCGCGCGTGAATATGTCGCTGATGGCTTCGGCTCCCGGTTGCCCGAAGGCGGCAAGGCCCCAAACCTGCGGGCGTCCAATGCCGACGGCAGTGGCACCCAACGCCAGCGCCTTGAAGATATCGGTGCCCCGCCGTATGCCGCCATCGATGAAGACCGGGGCGCGTCCTGCCACTGCCGCAACGATCTCCGGAAGACATTCGATCGTCGAACGCAGCGTCTCTTCCTGTCGCCCGCCGTGATTGGACACCACGATCCCATCGACTCCGGCGTGTATTGCCCGCGTCGCGTCGTCCGGCTCAACGATGCCTTTGACCAAAAATTTTACCGACACCAATTTACGCACGCGTTCGAGATAATTACCCGACATATTCGACGGCGAGAGTGCGGTCACGCGCGAAACATCGATGCCGGCGAACATGGGGGCTCTCCTCACCATGTCGTGGGAACCGCCGACATGGCACAGCGTGCAATCCCGGCCGTCGGCTTGCATGGCACGCAGCAAGGTCTCGGTGTTGCGTCCCGGAAACGAATCGACGGTGAGAACGATCGCGGTGCAACCCGCCTTTTCGGCGCGGTGCACGATCGCCTCGGTCACCTGCCAGTCATCCGTGGCATACAGTTGCTGCCACACCGGCGCGCGACGCTCGGCAATGACTTCCTCGACCGGGCAGGACGAACCGGTGGACAACATCACCTGGATGTCTCGGCTCGCCGCAGCCCGGGCCACGGCCGCTTCCCCCTCCGGATGAAAGGCACGCATGCTCGATACCGCCGAGAAATAAAACGGCTGTTTCCACACGCTGCCCAGGACACGGCACCGGGTATCGAGTTTGCTGACATCGACAAATCGACGCGCCCGGATCTCGATATGCGAGTACGCCTCGTGATTCAAAAAGACCGTAAGATCATCATCGACTCCCGTCGAGATGTATCCGAAATGGGCCGGCGGCAGTTTGGCTCGCGCCAAGGCCTCGAAATCTGCAATATTGAAGACCTTGTCCGCGCTCAGTACGCTCGCGCCGGCGGCCGGCTCGCCGACCGCAAGATTGAGCCCCAGCCTGGGTAGACCGATCAGCGCGGGAGCCGCTGCCAAACCTTTGAGAACGAAGCGGCGAGCTCGCGATGGAAGATCCGTGTCGTTCATCGCGCGGCCTATCGAGTTGTTATTCGCATGTGCGTACGCAAATAACAAGAAAGGCGCGCGCAGTCAACTCGCTGCGCGGCTCAGGCTCGCTGCGCGGCTCAGCTACTGTCAGGTGCTCTTGATGGAATTGGCCCCGCTGCCGGTGGCCTTGTTCGAAGAAAACTGACTGTTATAGATACTGAGATCGCCGAATAGAGCACCGATGGCACCGCCGTTTGCGGCGCGGTTGGATTGAAAAGTGCTGCCGACGATCGTGACGCCGAGCGATCCCGTCGCGTAGATCGCGCCTCCGCCTACATCGGGTCCCACCAGGGCGCCCTCGTTATTCTTGAAGAGGGTGTTCAAGACGTGCAGCCTGCCGTCGCGGATATAGATCGCGCCGCCCCCGCCGTCGGTCTCCGTGCCCTGAGAACAGGGGGCCGGCGCCACCGGAAGCGGCGTGCCGCTGGCCGCGCCGTTCTGCAGCGTCATGTTCTGAATGGTCACGGTCGTGTTTGTCGCCTGGAAATTGGGCGAGGAGTAGTGCAACAGGCGGGTGGTGCCTCGCCCATCGAGCGTGATCTTCCCTTGACCGTCGATAGTCGTATTGACGTCGGTGCGCAATGTCTTTTGGGATGTAAGCGTTATAGTGGCGGGGCCGCCGCAGTTGAAACGGATGACTCCGCCCTTGGCCAATGCATTGGCCAGCGCTGTTTCCGTGCAGCTCGCCGCCGTGCCGGATCCGACGGTCACGGTGGTGGCACGAGTGTCTGCCGCGATAGGCGTGGGGCAAATGGCCGGCGGGCTCGCGGGCACGGCGCTCGCGGGCACGGCGGCGGCGGATTCTTCGCCTATGTTAACGCTCGCGGCTTCGCCGCGGCCGAGGAGGAGAGGGGCAGCGTAAGTAGTAAGCCGAAATTTTTTACTCGCATTCCGCTACTCTCCCACAGCATGAGCATCATCTCGACCTGTCGCCGATTACAAACAGCCGTGATAATTCATGCAGTCGGGGGCGCCGTGGACCGTACGCCGACGTGAGCAGCATCCCCCCCTCATCAAAAGATTTTGCGACGTCGGACGTCGTGGAGACCCACACCCCGATGATGCAGCAGTATCTGCGCATCAAGGCGCAGCATCCGGACGTGCTCCTGTTCTACCGCATGGGCGATTTCTATGAAATGTTCTACGACGACGCGCGCCGAGCCGCTCGGCTGTTGGATATCGCGCTGACTCAGCGCGGCGCATCCGCCGGGGCGCCGATTCCCATGGCAGGCGTGCCCGTGGTGACACTCGACACCTACCTGGCGAAGCTGGTCCGCAAAGGCGAGTCGGTCGCGATCTGCGAGCAGCGCGGCGAGAGCGGCAAGATCAAGGGGCCCATGGAACGCGAGGTAGTGCGCATCGTGACGCCGGGCACCGTCACCGACGAGGCTCTGCTGGAGGAGCGTCGGGACAATGTGGTCGCGAGCGTCTTTGGTCTCGGTGGCCGTTTCGGTCTGGCGTGGCTGGACCTATCTGCCGGACGGTTCAGCGTCATGGAAATCGCCGGAGCCGGTGCGCTCGAAGCGGAGATCGAACGGCTGCGACCCGCCGAGCTGTTGGCGCCCGACGGCGCAGAGCCCAGGCTCGCGGGCTCGTTCGGCGTAAATGATCGGGCTTGGACGCTGCGCGCCCCCTGGCATTTCGACGCGGAATCAGCGACGCGGGCGCTCACCGAACAATTCCGCACACGAGATCTCGCCGGGTTCGGGTGTGCCGATAAGCCGCTGGCGATCGCGGCAGCCGGCGCATTGCTCGCCTATGTTCGCGAAACGCAAAAATCGGCGTTGCCCCACTTGTTGTCGATCACCACGGAGGAGCGCGATGCCGCATTGATCATGGACCCCGCGACGCGGCGGAATCTGGAGCTCGACGAGAGTCTTGCGGGAAAGCCCGAACTTACCCTGGCGGGCGTCTTCGATCGCACCGCCACCGCCATGGGCGGTCGAATGCTGCGTCGCTGGCTGCACCGGCCGCTGCGCGATCGCGACACCTTGCGGGCGCGCTACCACGCGGTCGCGACGCTGCTCCACAACGCTCACCACGCGGCCATCGGCGATCCTCTAAAGACCATCGGCGATCTCGAGCGAATCGTCGCGAGAGTTGCCCTGCGCTCGGCGAGGCCGCGGGACCTCACGCAGCTGCGAGCGTCGCTGGCGGTCTTGCCCCAGCTGCACCAGCTTCTCGGCGCAACATCCTCTCCGCTGCTGCTACAACTCATTGGCGAGATCAGCCGTCACCACGACTGTCACCAGCATGACCACGCTCTGCTGGCCAAGGCGATCGTCGACTCGCCGCCGCATTACCTGCGCGACGGCGGCGTGATCGCCGCGGGCTACGATGCCGAGCTCGACGAGTTGCGCCTCCTCGGCAGCAATACCGAGCAATTTCTTCTCGATCTCGAACAAAGAGAGCGCGCGCGCAGCGGCTTGTCGAGCCTCAAATTGGGCTTCAATCGCGTGCAAGGGTTTTATATCGAGGTGAACCGCAGCCAAGCCGACAGGGTTCCGCCGGACTATCTGCGCCGCCAGACGGTGAAGTCCGCCGAGCGATTCATCACTCCCGAATTGAAATCGTTCGAAGACAAGGTTCTCGGCGCGCGGGATCGAGCGCTGGCACGAGAAAGGACTCTGTATGAGGCCTTGCTCGATCACCTGACCGCACGCCTGCCGGCGCTGCAGTCGACCACGGCGGCGATCGCGCAGATCGACGTATTGGCGTGTTTCGCCGAGCGCGCCGCCGCTCTCGATTGCGCCCAGCCTGAATTGGTCGACGAACCGATGTTATCGATCGACAGTGGACGTCATCCCGTGGTCGAGCGAAACGGGCGCGAGCCCTTCGTACCCAACGACCTGCGCTTCGATGACTCGCGCCGCATGCTGATCATTACCGGCCCGAACATGGGCGGCAAGAGCACCTATATGCGCCAGACGGCGCTGATCGTCATTCTCGCGCACATCGGCTGCTTTGTGCCTGCGCGCCGCGCCGTGCTCGGCCCCATCGATCGCATATTCACGCGCATCGGCGCCTCGGACGATCTCGCCGGTGGGCGTTCGACCTTCATGCTTGAAATGACCGAGACGGCGAATATCCTCAACAACGCTACCGCCCGCAGTCTGGTGCTCATGGACGAGGTGGGACGCGGCACCAGCACGTTTGACGGCCTGTCGCTCGCCTGGGCCTGCGCTGCCTATATCGCGAACAACATCCGCGCCTTCACCTTGTTCGCCACGCACTATTTTGAGCTCACAAGTCTGGCGGGCGAGGCACCGGGAGTCGTCAATGTACATGTCGAAGCGGTGGAACACGGCGAGACCCTGGTGTTCCTGCACGGCGTGAAGGAAGGTCCCGCCAATCAGAGCTATGGATTACAAGTCGCAGCCCTCGCCGGCATTCCAAAGTCGGTGACCGCACGAGCTCGTCGTTACCTCGCCGAACTCGAGCGCGAGCGCGATGCACTGCGCAGCTCCACCTCGCCGCAGGGCGAGCTTGCGCTATTCGCGCCCGCGCCGGTGCCCCCATCCGCCCAGCCGGAATCGCCGGCGCTCGAAGCGTTGCGCGCGCTCGACCCCAACGCATTGAGCCCACGCGAAGCGCTGGACCTCTTGTTCAGGCTGCAGGCGCTGGACCGCGGCTAAATCGACCAGTGGCCAAAAAAGCGCCGGTCTGCTTCGCCACGAGCGCCGAAAACAACATGCCGGTGTGACTGACCCGCAATACCACGCGATCCGCCGCGCCGTCGAGCAGCGTCTCTTCGACCAAGATGGTGCCGTCGCTCGGGCCCTCCAGCGTTCCCACGAGGCGGCCCAAGCCGAATCCCAAATCGCCGGCGATCACGCCCAAGTCCCGCGAGCCATTCCACCGCCGTTCACGCGGCACGAGCAATTCCTCGCCGACGCTCGAGCCCATGATTTTTCTGCCGAACGGCAGCCGCGCCAAATTCAAGGCCGTGCGGCTGCCGCGCAACGGCGAGCCCAGCAGCACGATTCGCCCCGGCGGCAGCCGTGCGTAGGCCGCTGCGTCCTCGAATAATTTCAAGATCACCAATCCGCCCAGGCTATGCCCGACCAAGTGCAGCGTATCGGCGGGAATCGCGCTCAGGAACTGCGCCAGCGCCCGTGCATTGGTCGTGGCACCCGCCGCCACCGACGGATACGAAAATGCCCTCGAGTCCGCTTCGAGATCTTGCGCCAATCGACGGCGCAGCCAGATCGCTTCACCGCCCGTCTGCCAAAGCCCGTGCACAAAGACGACCACCGTGCGCATCGATGTATCCTAGAAACGCAGCTGGTCGATGACGGCGCGGTTGGTGTTCGAGGAAACCCGGGCGAGGGCATCCGGACCAGATGCCCATTGAAAGCGCACATGCTCCGGATCGCTCAACCTCACCGGCGCTCGCTGCGCCAGCCTCAAGGAGAAGGCGTGTTCCAAATTTCGCGTGATGCCCGGCGCGTACACCTTGCCGAACGCCGGCAAGATCTCGTACACCTGGGTCCATTGCAGATTGACGAGCACTCCCTGCGTGATGCCGGTTTCCTCGACGACCTCGCGCCGCGCAGCGTCGTCGGCGCGCTCGCCCCATTCGAGGCTCCCTGTCACCGACTGCCAGAAGCCGGGGGGACGCCGGCGTTCCAGCAACAGAAATTCGCCGCCGTCGGTGTAGATCACGACCAAAATCGATTCCGGGCGTCGATATGGCCGGACGTCCACCCGCTCAATCGACGTTCGAAACTTTCGGCGGAACGCGCACGCGAATATGCAGCTCTTTGAGCTGCGCCTCGCTGACTTCGGTCGGCGCATCCATCAACAGATCCGCCGCAGTCTGGGTCTTGGGGAATGCGATGACATCGCGAATGCTGTCCGCGCCCGCCATCAGCATGGCGAGCCGATCGAGTCCAAAGGCGATGCCGCCGTGCGGCGGCGCGCCGAACTTGAGCGCATCCAATAGAAATCCGAATTTTACGCGTGCCTCTTCCGGCGATATACCCAACAAGTCGAACACGACGGACTGCAGTTCTTGGGAATGAATACGCACCGAGCCGCCGCCGATTTCAGACCCGTTGAGCACCATGTCGTACGCCTTGGCCGTCGCCTCGCCGGGACTCGCCGCCAAGGCTGCGTAGTCCAAGTTCGCCGGACTCGTGAACGGATGATGCATCGCCTGCCAGCGCTTGGCATCGCCATCCCATTCGAACATCGGGAAATCCACGACCCATAATGGCCGCCATCCCTCGGCCGCGAGCTTCAGATCTTCGCCGACCTTGAGGCGCAGCGCCCCCAAGGCATCGCTCACCACTTTGGCGCTATCGGCACCGAAGAACACCAGGTCGCCGTCGCCTGCCCCGGTACGCTGCAGAATTCCGCCGATCGCCGCGTCGCTCAAGAATTTCAGGATGGGCGACTGCAGCCCTTCGCGCCCCTTGGCCACCTCGTTGACTTTGACGTACGCGAGACCTTTCGCGCCGTACCGCGCCACGTACGCCGTGTAGTCGTCGATCTCCTTGCGCGACAGCCGGCCGCCTTGCGGCACGCACAAGGCAGTCACCCGGCCGGCCGGATCGGCTGCAGGTCCCGCGAACACCTTGAAATCGCAACCCTTGACGAGATCGGCGACGTCCACCAATTCCAGCGGAACCCGCAGATCGGGCTTATCCGAACCGAAGCGGCGCATCGCCTCCGCGTAGGTCATCCGCGGGATCGGGTTGGGCAAATCGACGCCTAGCACCTGCTTGAACAAGTGCCGCACCAATTCTTCCATCAGATCCTGAATGTGCGATTGATCGAGGAACGAGGTCTCGATATCGAGCTGTGTGAACTCCGGTTGCCGATCGGCGCGCAAGTCTTCATCGCGAAAGCAGCGCACGATTTGATAGTAGCGATCGAATCCCGAAATCATGAGCAGTTGCTTGTAGATCTGCGGCGACTGCGGCAACGCGAAAAACTTGCCGGCGTGCGTACGGCTTGGCACCAGGTAATCACGCGCACCTTCCGGCGTCGCCTTGGAGAGCATCGGCGTTTCGATGTCGATGAAGCCTGCCTCATCGAGATAGTGCCGCATCGCACGCGTGATCCGGTGGCGCAGCAGCAGCCGTTCGCGCATTTCCTCGCGGCGCAGATCAAGGTAGCGATAACGCAGCCGCACTTCTTCGCTTACGTGTTCATCGAGCTGAAATGGCAGCGGCTCGGATCGGTTGAGAATTTCGAGTTCCTGGCACAGCACCTCGACTTGCCCCGACTTCAAATTCGCATTCGCAGTCCCCGGTGGGCGGGCGCGCACCAACCCTTGGACCTTGAGAACGAACTCATTGCGCACGCGCTCAGCCATCGCGAACACGGCGGCCTTGTCGGGATCGAAAACGATCTGTACCAGCCCCGCGCGGTCGCGCAAATCGACGAAGATGACGCCGCCATGGTCGCGCCGGCGATGGGCCCAACCGGCAACAGTGACGAGCTGCCCGGTCAATGACTCGTTGACGTCACCGCAATAATGAGTGCGCACGACCTAGACTCGACGCTTTGCTTTGTGGACCGGTCTCTTCATCGGCCTTTTGCCGGCGGATTTGCCGCGCCCGGGCATGTGCACCCGCACGCTGCTCTTCCCGCCGACGGGCTTCTTCGCTGACTTGGGCGGCGACTTCTCCGCCGGCTTGTCCGCCGCCTTGTCCTTGGATGTCGCGTCCTTCGCGGGCGCAGCATCCGTCTTGGCGTCCTTACCGTTGCCGTCCTTGCCCGCCGCCGCGTCTTTGGCGGTGTCTTTGGCGGCGTCCTTGGCAGCGTCCGGGCCGGCATCCTTTGGTGCCTCGGCGTCCGGCCGGTCGGCAAGATTCCGCTTGTTGTCCTGATCGCCTTTGAAGTCGGTCTCGTACCAGCCGCCGCCCTTGAGCCGAAATACCGGTGCCGACATCAAACGCTGCAGCTGCGACTTGCCGCAATTCGGGCACTTTTTCAGCGGCGGATCACTGATCTTCTGCATGGCCTCTAAATCGTGGCCGCAGCTCTTGCACTGGTACTCGTAGAAAGGCATGTTTTTCCTATTGGCGGGCCCTGCTCGCCCGAGGCGCCGCAGTATAGCGAACAGCGGCCCCGCATCGTAGCTTCACCGCCGACGGCGCCCGCGCGCCTGCTTGGGGCTGCCTAATGCAGCCGCTCCTTCTCGAAGACCACTGTGCCCTTTTTGAGCTTGGCGATCACCCGGTCGCCCGCGACGAAATCCCCGCGCAGAATCATCTGCGCCAACGGATTCTCGATTTGCGATTGAATCGCACGCTTCAAGGGACGTGCCCCATACACGGTGTCGAAGCCAGCCTCGCCGATGAGGTCGCGGGCATCGTCGTCCAAGCGAAGTGTGATATCGCGCTCCGCCAGCCGCTGCCGCAGGCGGCCCAGCTGGATATCGACGATGGCGCGAATCTGCTCGCGTCCCAGGGAATGAAACACCACGATCTCGTCGACTCGATTGATGAATTCCGGCCGGAAATGCTGCGTCACGACCTGCATGACCGCTTGCTTCATCTTGTCGTAGTTCGCATCGCCCGATAGCTCTTGGATGACCTGCGAGCCCAAGTTCGAGGTCATGATCACGACGCTGTTGCGAAAATCGACGGTGCGCCCCTGGCCATCCGTGAGGCGGCCGTCGTCCAGGACCTGCAGCAACACGTTGAACACGTCCGGATGCGCCTTCTCGATCTCATCGAGCAAGATGACGCAGTACGGCCGCCGTCGCACCGCTTCGGTCAGGTATCCACCCTCCTCGTAGCCCACATATCCCGGCGGGGCGCCGATCAAGCGTGCCACCGAGTGTTTCTCCATGAATTCGGACATATCGATCCGCACCAAGGATTCCTCGGTGTCGAACATGAATTCGGCCAAGGCTTTGCACAGTTCGGTCTTGCCGACGCCGGTCGGACCCAAGAACATGAACGAGCCGCTCGGGCGGTTCGGATCGGACAGGCCTGCGCGCGAGCGGCGAATCGCGTCCGCGACCGCCTTGACGGCCTCCGGCTGACCGACGACCCGCTTGCTCAACATTTCCTCCATCCGCAGCAGCTTGTCGCGCTCTCCTTCGAGCATGCGAGATACCGGAATGCCGGTCCACTTCGACACGATCTCCGCGATTTCGACTTCGGTCACCGAATTGCGCAACAGCTGATTGGGCTTCTTCTCGGCCTCCAGCGCCTGCGTGAGCCGCTGTTCGAGCGCGGGAATTTTCCCGTATTGCAGTTCGGACATGCGCGCCAAATCCTGCGCCCGTCGAGCCGTTTCAAGGTCTTGCCGCGCTCGCTCCAACTCTTCTTTGATGTGCGCGGCGCCCTGCACCGAGGCCTTCTCCGCCTTCCACACTTCCTCGAGATCCGAGTATTCCTTTTCCAACGCTTTCAATTGCTCTTCCAGGGCGCTCAAGCGTTTCCGTGACGCTTCATCGCTTTCTTTTTTGAGGGCCTCGCGCTCGATCTTGAGCTGAATGACGCGCCTGTCGAGCCGATCGAGCGCCTCCGGCTTGGAATCGATTTCCATGCGGATCAGCGCACCCGCCTCGTCGATCAAGTCGATGGCCTTGTCCGGCAGCTGCCGATCGGCGATATAGCGATGCGACAGCGTCGCCGCCGCCACGATGGCCGGGTCCGTGATCTCGACCTGATGATGCACTTCATAACGCGCCTTCAGGCCGCGCAAAATCGCGATGGTGTCCTCGACCGATGGTTCGTCCACCAGCACTTTCTGGAAGCGACGCTCGAGCGCCGCGTCCTTTTCGATGTATTTGCGGTATTCATCGAGGGTTGTGGCTCCGACGCAGTGCAGTTCGCCTCTAGCGAGCGCCGGCTTCAACATATTTCCCGCATCCATCGCGCCCTCGGCCTTGCCGGCACCCACCATGGTGTGCAATTCATCGATGAAGAGAATGATCTGACCCTCCTGCTTGGCCAGATCGTTAAGCACGGCTTTCAGCCGCTCCTCGAATTCACCGCGAAATTTCGCACCCGCGATGAGCGAGCCCATATCGAGCGAGAGAATACGCTTGTTGCGAAGACCCTCGGGCACTTCGCCATTGACAATACGCTGCGCCAGACCCTCGACGATCGCGGTCTTGCCGACGCCGGGCTCGCCGATGAGCACCGGATTGTTTTTGGTACGCCGCGCCAGCACCTGAATGGTGCGACGAATCTCGTCGTCGCGGCCGATCACCGGATCGAGCTTGCCCTGGGTCGCGCGTTCCGTGAGGTCGATGCTGTATTTCTCCAGCGCCTGGCGGTTTTCCTCGGCGCCCGCCTCGTCCACCTTGGAGCCGCCGCGGACCTCCTCGATCGCCCTTTCCAAGGCCGCGCGCGTGGCGCCGTTCGCCTTCAGCAGGCGCCCGAGTTCGCCCTTCTCGTCGACGGCCGCGAGCACGACCAATTCGCTGGAAATAAACTGATCGCCGCGCTGCTGAGCGAGCTTGTCGGTCACGTTCATGAGCTTGTTCAAATCGTTGTTGATCATGACCTCGCCGCCGGTGCCTTCGACCTTGGGCAACCGGTCCAGCGCCGTGGCCAGGTCCGAGCGCAGCTTAGCCACGTTGACGCCGGCTTTCTCCAGCAGCGGCCGCGCGGTGCCGCCCTGTTGGTCGAGCAACGCCGCCATGAGATGCACCGGCTCGATGTACTGATTGTCGCGGCCCACGGCAAGCGATTGCGCATCGGCCAATGCCGCCTGAAATTTGGTCGTCAGCTTGTCCATGCGCATGGTTGTGCCCTTTTCAAAAACGCTCGGAATGGACAGTAGTGGGGATGCTGCGCGGTCAATTCAACGGATCTCAGCCAAATCACCCGGGGCTGATCCAAATCAGTGTGGCCTGTCGACCCGTCGCTCCGTCGCGCCGGTGAGAAAAGAACCGATTTTCTTCGGTGAAGGTGCAACGTCCGCCGCCGTAGACCCGCTCTACCCCCAAGGCGGCTAGGCGTCGGCGCGCGAGTTCATCCAGATCCGCCAAGAACCGCCCGCGTGTATTCGGCGTCAAAGCGCCCTCTGCTCCCCGATCGCGCTCCAAGAGCGCGGCGCGAACCTCCGCTCCCACCTCGAAGTGTTGAGGTCCGATGGCCGGACCCAGCCACGCCATGAGCTGCGCAGGCGGCACCGGCAATGCCCTCACCAGCGCCTCGATCACCCCGCCGGCGAGGCCGCGCCATCCCGCATGTGCCGCCGCGACCAAGTCGCCCGACTCCGCCGCCAGCAGGACCGGCAAGCAATCCGCCGTAAGAATCGCGCATACCCGCCCTGGCGTGCGCGAGAAACAAGCGTCCGCGGGGTCTATTGGAATCCCGGCATCGAGGTCCGCCACATGGGTCCCGTGAACCTGCGTGAGCCAAGCGGGCTCCGCCGGCACGCCGGCTGCCGCCGCCAACCGCCGCCGGTTCTCGTCAACCGCTCCAGCCGCATCACCGACATGGCCACCCAGATTGAGCGACCCGTAGGGGGCGGCGCTCACCCCGCCCGACCGCAAGGTCGACAGCCCCCGAACCCTGCTCGGTGCCGGCCACTCCGGAACGATCCAAGAAGGGGTCACCGCGCACGGACCTTGTTGCGAGGCTTATCCTCTGCAGCATCGCTCGCCGAGTCCCGTGCGTCCTGCCGCAAGGCGGCAAGCAACTCCGAAAAATCCTGCGGCACGGGAATCTGCAAGGTCAAACGCTTGCCCGAGCGCGGATGATCGAAGCCGAGCGCCGCGGCATGCAGAGCCTGACGCCTGAACCCGCGCAACGTGTCGATGAGCTTCGCGCCAGCGCCGCGCGGCAGCCTCAACCGGCCGCCATACACCGGATCGCCCACGATCGGATACTTGATGTGCGATAGGTGCAGGCGAATTTGGTGCGTGCGGCCCGTTTCCAATTTCACGCTCAGGTAGGTGTGAGCCCGGAAGCGTTCGAGAACTCTATAGTGCGTGACCGCGGGCCGGCCGGCCACGCGTATTGCCATCCGCAGGCGATCGCCGCGATGACGCCCGATGGGCTCATCGACGGTGCCCCCGCCTGTCATGACCCCCACGCAGGCAGCGACGTATTCACGCGCCATCGTGCGGGCCTCCAACTGCCGGCTCAAGGAGGTATGCGCCTCCGGCGTGCGAGCCACGACCAATAGACCGCTCGTGTCTTTGTCGAGCCTGTGGATCAATCCGGCGCGCGGCAGCACCGCGAGCCGAGGATCGAGGCCCAACAGGGCGTTCTGCAAGGTGTGATTCGGATTTCCGGCCCCGGGATGCACCACCAAGCCGGCCGGTTTATCGATCACCAGCACGTCGCGATCTTCATGGACCATGCGCAGTGCTATGGCCTCCGGAAGTACCTGGGGTTGCGCAGGCTCATCCAGCGTCGCTTGCACACGAACGTGCGATCCTGCCTCAACGATATCCCTTGGTTTGCAGGCGGCCCGGTTTAACGTCACGGCACCGGCTTCAATCCAGCCCTTGATCCGCGTGCGCGAATGTTCCGGCATCAAGCGAGCGAGCGCGCTATCCAGCCGCTGACCGGCCAATTCCGGCGGAATCTTAAGATCGATCATCTGGAACTCCGTGGTCATAGGGCACTCGAAGCTAGCGGCGGGGCATCGGGTATACTGCCGCGCTTTCGGGACCCACCCCAGGGGTCTCCCATTGTAAGGAATTGACTGTGAGACTGCGTGATCTTGTCCATCCGGCCCGCGTTTTGCTCATCGCGGTAGGCTTGGCGATGCTGGCCGCGGGCTGCCGCAGCCACCGCGCCGACGATGCAAAATCTGGCCCCGAAGTGATTTATGCGCGGGCCCAAAAAGCCATGAAGAACTCCAGCTATGGAGAGGCGATCAAGCAGCTCGAGGCGCTGCAGTCGCGATTCCCGTTCAGCGAGCCCGCACGTCAAGCGCAGCTTGATTTGATCTATGCCTACTACAAGGCCCGGCAAACCGACCCGGCAATCGACGCCGCCGACACTTTTATACGTGAAAATCCGACCAACCCCCGGGTGGACTACGCCTACTACATGAAAGGTCTCGTGTACTTCGAGCGGCAGGCCAATTGGCTGGAACGGAAGTTCAACGTCGATTTGTCGCAGCGTCCGCCCATCAATGCCCGCAAGTCCTTCGAGGCGTTTCAGCAATTGCTCGAGAAGTACCCGCACAGCCAGTACGTTACCGATGCCCGGCAGCGTATGATCTTTCTGCGCAACCGCCTGGCTGATTTCGAACTGCATGTTGCCCTGTACTACATGCGGCGTGGCGCGTACGTGGGGGCGATCAATCGCGCCAAGTACTGTGTCGAAAATTATGACGGCGCTCCCGCCGTGAAAGGCTCCCTCAAAGTTCTGGTGGATGCTTACCGAAACCTCCACATGACGGATTTAGCCTCCAACGCGGAACGCGTATATGCGGATAATTTCCCGGGTTCCACCAAGGACATTTTGTCCAAGAAGCATTGGTGGGCCATTTTCTAACGCGATGTATACCCACTGGTAATCGGATAGCGCCAATCCCGCCCGAACGCCCGGCCGCTGACCCGTACGCCGGGAGGCGCCTGCCGCCGCTTGTATTCATTGCGCTTTACCAGATCCAAGATTCGCCCTACGGTCGCCCGGTCGAATCCGCGCGCCGCGATTTGGTCAACCGATAGATCCTCCTCGATGAACGCCTCGAGAATCGGGTCGAGAATTTCGTAAGGCGGCAAGCTATCGGTGTCCTTCTGCTCGTAGCGCAGCTCCGCCGACGGCGGCCGCTCCAAGACACGCGCCGGAATGACCTGCGATTGGGCGTTGCGCCAGGCACAGAGCCTATAAACCAATAACTTACTGCAATCCTTGATGGGAGCGAAACCGCCCGCCATATCGCCATACAAGGTGGCATAGCCCACCGCCATCTCGCTTTTATTGCCCGTCGTGAGCAGCATCCTCCCCGTCTTGTTCGAGATGCCCATCAAGAGCACACCGCGGCAGCGCGACTGAATATTCTCCTCCGCCGTGTCGGGCGGCCGGCCCGCGAATTCGTCCTTGAGCGCGGCCAACGTCGCTTCGAACATGCCCTCGATCGAAATCTCGCTGTGCTTGACCTTGAGCCAGTTCGCCTGCAATGCGGCATCGTCCTTGCTCATTTGCGAGGTATAACGCGACGGCATCCCCACCGAATGGACACGATCGGCGCCCAGCGCATCGACTGCTATCACCAGCGTCAGGGCCGAATCCACACCCCCCGACAAGCCGAGCACCACACCGGGAAAGCGGTGCTTGTCCACATAGTCGCGGGTGCCCTGAACCAGCGCTCCATACACGCTTTCTTCCTGGCTTTGCAGCGGCACGAGGTCGCCGGGCAGCGGCCTTATCGCCCCCGAGGGATCCTTCACCAGATCCACGGCGTAAAGCCCCTCGACAAACGCCGGGACACGGGTCGTGATCCGGCCCTGGGCGTCCATCACGAAGGAGTTGCCGTCGAATACCAATTCGTCCTGGCCGCCGATCAGGTTGAGAAATACCAGCGGCAAACCTGTCTCGCCGACGCGCGCGCGCGCGATCTCTTGCTCGCGCTGTATCTGTTTATCGACCTCGTAGGGCGAGGCGTTGATGACCAACAGGACCTCTGCGCCGGCCTGGGCCGCCTGGAGTGCGGGCTCCGCATCCCACACGTCTTCGCACACCAGCACCCCTGCCTTGATCCCGTTGAGTTCGACGATCGTGGGCAGAGCGCCGGGCGTGAAGTAGCGCTTCTCGTCGAAAACTCGATAGTTCGGCAAGCAGGCCTTGCGATGATTGGCAAGCACGACGCCATCGCGAATCACGACGGCCGAATTGAAGATCTTCGTCTCCTCGTACTCCGGGTAGCCGGCGATCAAGGTGATGCCGTGCACTTCGTGCTTCAGGCGCTCGATCGAGCGGCCCACCTGCAGACGCATGCCGGAATGAAACAAAAGGTCCTCCGGCGGATACCCCGAAACTGCGAGTTCGGGCAACAAAACCACGTCGGCGCGATATCGATCGCGCGCCTCGACGGCCGCCGCGACGATGCGCGAGGTGTTGCCGTCGACATCGCCGACGACCAAATTGAGCTGCGCCATGACACAACGCAACTGCCGCAGATGAGCCAATCTAGTCCCCTATTCCGAACGCCGGCACTTCGCCTGAATTTTCGTGCAATGCCGAACTGATCACGTAAGGCGCGCTATTCTGAATTAAGCTCGGGGGCAGCGCAAAGCCGCCAGGGACGTCCATTTCTTGAATCGGCCATTCGACCTCAGAATCAGCTCCAAGCCTGCACTCAATTGGCGCGTGCTCGGTTTGTTGAATTTGTACCGGGTATTGGCCCCCCTGGTCCTCCTGGCGCTGTATCCGCTAGGCAGCGCACGCGGTTTTGCGGTCGTCTCCCCGCAGCTGTTCTTCGGCGCCACCCTGGCGTATCTCTGCTTTGGTCTCGGCAGCATCATCGTGGTGCGCCTGCGCCTCGCGAGCATCTACATTCAAACCGTCCTGCAGGCGACGGTCGACCTCACGCTGCTGATGATGTTGCTGCATGCCTGCGGCGGAATTGCCAGTGGTCTCGGCCTCTTGCTGCTGCTTCCCGTCGGGGGACTCGCGTTCTTGCTGCCGCCGCGCAGCGCCTTGTTCCTCGCCGCCGTGGCAGCGATTGCGGTGCTCACCGACACCATTTGGCAACAGTTGAATGGCCATGCCGATATAGTTTCCTACGCATCCGCGGGCCTCCTCGGGATGGTGCTGTTCGCCGTCGCCACCGCCTCAACCTTTTTTGCCAGTCGCATGCGCGAGAGCGAAGACTTGGTTCGCCAAAAGGATCTCGATCTCGCAAACCTCGCCGAACTATCTCAGTACATCGTGCAACATCTGCGCGAGAGCCTGCTGGTGGTCGACGCGGCCGATCAGATTCGGCTGATCAACGAGTCTGCTGCGGAGATTCTCGGCGATGACCACGCCGTTCCCGGCGCCTTGGTGGGCGAGGTATCGCCGCGCTTGCTGTACTCGCTCGCGACTTGGCGGCAGGTCGAGCGCAGCGACAATCCGCCTTCGAGCTTCGTGGCGGCCGACGGGGCACGCGTGATTCAACCGCATTTCGCACCGCTCGGCGGCGCTTCGCCGGGGCCTACCCTGATTTTCCTGGAAGATACCAGCCTGATGGCGGAACGGGTTCAGCAGGGCAAGCTCGCCGCCTTGGGCAGGCTCTCTGCCAGCATTGCGCATGAGATCCGAAATCCCGTCGGTGCCATGAGCCACGCCGGTCAATTGCTGGCCGAAAGCCCTCACATTGGAACTGACGAGCGCCGGCTCACGGACATAATTCGCAGCAATTCCGAGCGCGTCAGCACCATCATCAACAATGTATTGCAACTCTCGCGCCGCGAGGCGACCAACCCCACACGCTTGACGCTCGGTGACTGGACCGAGGAGTTCTTGAGCGAGTTTTGCGAGACCATGCAAGTCCCCCGCAGCCGCATCGGCCTTGTCGAAGATGCGGACGACCTGGAGGTCCGCTTCGATCCCAGCCACCTGCACCAAGTGATATGGAACCTCTGCGATAACGCCATCAAGTATGGTGAGCCGCGCGCCGGGACCAGCATTGAGATCAAGCTCGGCCGCTTGAATCCCAGCAGCCGGCCTTATCTGGAAGTCGCCGATCGCGGCCCGGGAATCGAACGACACGCGGTGGACCGGATTTTCGAGCCGTTTTTTACGGGCCGAAAAGGGGGCACCGGCCTCGGCCTGTTCATTGCGCGCGAACTGTGCCAGCTTAACCGCGCTATATTGCTCTACGAGCCGCGCGACGGCGACGGCAGCGTCTTCAGAGTCGTGTTCAGCGATCCGCAGCGTTGGGAGAGCAACGTTCGATTGGATCTGCCATAACCCGAGGCGACGTGGCTCTCAAGGCTGGCTCACGGAATTGAACACAAAGTGCTTTCGGCTTTCCTCGCCCGGAATCGGATGCCGCTGTTCTTCCGGGCCTAGATACCACTGATCGGCCACTCCTCCCCCGGCGATCTTGACCGCGCTGGGCCAGTTACGCCGGATCAATTCGGCATCCCATTGCGCTCCGTGGCTCACCAAATGAAGGTCGCGATCCCTGAGCAGCGGGTCAAACTGAACCATGTCCGCCGCATAGAAGCCACGGTCGGGATGAATGAAGTAGACATTGTTGCCCGGCCTTTGCGGGGGTGGGATCTGCGCCCTATGTTGGGAGATGACTTCGCTGATCTGGTGCATCTGAATCGGCGTGAGCACAAGCAAATTCAGGACCGCCGCCGCGCCCGCGAACGAAATCAGCCGCTGCTGCGCGTCGGATCGATCGGTCATGGCGCAGCCGGCCAATATGGGAATCACCCCCCACGCCGAATGGAAATAGCGATATCCCCAGCCGTGACCTTGATCAAAGCGAACGAACAGATAGCCGACGAAAGTCAGCGCGGCCGATTGCATTAATCGGCGCACGTGAGGATTGCCGCGATAGCGCAGGTAGCCCGCAAGGGCGAATACGAACAGGCCCGGAAGCGCCCACAGCCACATCTTGACCAGTGCGGCAGCGCGCATATTGAGAGTCGCCGTGCCCGGCCAGGCAAATACGCCGTCAATGAGTCCGTTCACTGATACGCCGCGAACCCCCGCGCCGATGTCCGCACGGAACAAAAGCCACGCCAGGCCGAGCGCTACGCCGGGAAGGTAGCCTAAGACCACCGGCACCAGGTATCGGCGCTGTTCGCGCTCCGTCGCCATCGCGAGTACCCATGGAATTGCGAACAAGGCATGGGGAAAGGGGTTGTGGAGCATCAATGCCAGCGAACCGATGAGACCTGCGCCCAGGGCGCGGGCTCGCGAAGGCCTTAAAAGCAACGCGGTAAACAGCAAATTCGCCGTCAAATGCGCCTGCATCGAGTAATAGGAAATGGCGTCCGCCATGAAGACGCCCGAAGCCACCGTGAACAGCAGCGCCCAGCCCGCGGCACGCCGATCGCCGGTAATCTCCCTGGTTATCCAATAGATCAGGAAAAGCGCAAGGGCGGCGAGCGAGGCATTGCAAAGCCACGGCACCCTCAAGAATTCGAACGGCGCCAGCAATAAGGCAAAGCCGGGCCAATAATGCTCGATG
>DASYJX010000006.1:0-20249 GCA_035996065.1 Steroidobacteraceae bacterium
TGCGCCGTCGCTATCGTGATCCCGCGCGCCCGCTCCTCCGGTGCCTTGTCGATCTGGTCGTAGGCCTTGAACTCCCCCCCAAACTTCTCCGCCATCACCTTCGTCAACGCCGCCGTTAAGGTCGTCTTGCCATGGTCTACATGTCCAATCGTCCCCACGTTCACGTGCGGCTTCGTTCGCTCAAACTTCCCCTTCGACACGGCAAGTACCTCTTAAATAATTGAAACTGGAGCCCACGAGCGGGATTGAACCGCTGACCTCGTCCTTACCAAGGACGTGCTCTACCAACTGAGCTACGTGGGCCGCATCCATTTGGAGCGGGTGATGGGAATCGAACCCACGTGATCAGCTTGGAAGGCTGACGTTCTACCATTGAACTACACCCGCACTCCGCTAGAGCCAATGGCACCCGTCCCCACTTCCTCGGCTGGTGGAGGGGGTAGGATTCGAACCTACGAAGGCATAAGCCAGCAGATTTACAGTCTGCCCCCGTTGGCCGCTTGGGTACCCCTCCTCAAAATGAGCCGCGTATTTTGCGGTGCGCGTCACGTAGTGTCAATCTCAAGGCGGACCTAAATCAGCGTCCTTGGAGCCCGTGTCTCGCGCTTCCTGCTGCGATCGACACGATTAGGAGAGGAAATATATCTTAAGATATATCATAATGCCGACATATGCGGCGGTGACCGCTTCGCCCTGACGCTCTGTCGGTGCGGTGCTCAGCGCCCATACACGCCCACGATCTGCGCTTCGCCAAGCGAGTTGGCCTTGACGTTGAAGCCGATGAACGCCGCGGTGGCGTCCGCCGGCAAGTCGAGCTTCGCCACTTTCAGTGCATACAGGCGAAAGTAATAGTGATGCGGGTTGCCGGGGGGCGGGCACGGTCCGCCATAGCCGGGGGTTCCGAAGTCGGTGCGCCCCTGCACAGCCGCGCCGGGCATCAGGTTCTTCTTCGGGTCACCGGCATCCGCAGGGAGCGACGTGACATCCGCCGGAATGTTGTATGCAACCCAGTGCCACCAGCCGCTCCCCGTCGGTGCGTCGGGATCATGCACGAGGAGCGCAAAGCTCTTGGTGCCGGCCGGCACGTTGGCCCAGGAAAGCGCAGGCGAAATGTTGGCGCCCTTGCATCCGAAAGAACTGAACACCTGCGCCTCCGGAATTTTCTTGCCGCTCGCAATATCGGGACTCGAGAGCGCGAAGGCCGTGTTGTCGGACGCAGCCGGCTTTTCCGCGGCATCCGAGTGCGCTGACGAGAACATTATCCCCAATACCATGGCGCCCGAAATCGCAGCGCCCCTCATGCAGCCAAGAAATGTGTCGTTCACGGCGTGTCCTCTCGAATGTTTAGTCCAACAACGGATGTCCCTTGGGCAATTGATGCGCATACCAGGTCGCAAGCCGATGCCGAATCGTCTTCTCGGCCACTTGTTCTTCCGGCATGGGCGCAATGATCTTGTCGTGCACGAGCAGGCGATAGACGTACAGTGCCTTGTCGCTCGCCGAGTCGGTTGCCTCGAACTCCACCGCCCCGCGGCCCTCCGCATATTGGACTCCGGCGAGCAAGGCCGCTTTGAACAATTCCGCTTCGTGTCTGAACTTTTTCATTTGCACTCTTCAACGGGCACCCGCGGTGCCGTCCGGCGCCGCCCTCTAACGGCATCCGCCGTAGCATACTAAATGCGGATGAGGATGAATATTTGCCGCGCACTGAGTTGCGTCAACATCGTCCGTTACACGCCGCGATTGTCCAGAACGGTGCGCACCGCACCGGCGAGTTCAGCCAGGTTGCCGACCTTGCGCAATTGCTCGCTCAATTCCAGTTGTACGCCCCCGCCGGAACGGCCGCGGTTGCAAATGTTGCGCGGGTCTCTGCCCGGAAAGCGATGCCCATCAGTCAGGCACGAAAGGCCGATCTTCCCGAGAGCTTGCGCGACCGTCAGTTTCAGCCGCTCATTCAGACCTCCCAGCAGCACGTCGGGTCCCGACGCGGCGTATCCGTGTACGGCAACGACGGTGTCGCATCCGGATATGAGTTCGAGGGCACGCGGTTCGTCGAACCGATGGCTGGCGATGTGCAGGCAGTTGAAATTGTCGCCGGTCGTCCGAAGCCCCTCGAACAGGTAGAGGCGGTAGTCATCGCCGGCGATCAGCCGCGCGACCTCCGAAGTGCGCCCTTCGATTCGCCCACCGTGCGGCGCCAGCACCGCGACCTGGGACCGCTCGCGGCGGGTGACGTGCACGGCATAGTCGACGCCTTCGGCGTAGCGCCCCGCGAGATCCTCATAACCTCTGAGTGAGTACCCGTTGCCTGCGGTCATTGGTCCGTTCTCTCATCAATGCCGGCGGCCGCTCTCTCATCAATTCTGGGGATGGCCGCCGGTGCGCCGCGCCGATACCTTGACGCCGGGATCGATTCATCACCAAGTGAAGGGGAGAACACCGATGCGCATTTTCCGCCGTTTACAATTCCTCTTGTTGCCGTTGGCAATACCGCTCCTCGCCATGGGCGCACAGTCCAGGTTCAAGAATGACAGTTCGCCGCTGATTGACAAGGTCCGCACGGCCACCGAGCGCTTCAAGGACATCAATGTCGCGATCGCCGAAGGCTTCGTGCAGGGCACCCCTTGCGTCAGCGGCCCCGACACGGGGGCCATGGGCGTCCATTTCGTGCTGCCCTCTCGCATCGCCGGCGGCGTGCTGCAGGCAGACCAGCCTGAGGCCTTGATCTACGAGCCGCTTCCCGGAGGAGCCCTGCGTCTCGTGGGCGTCGAATTCATCGTCCTCGCCGGTGTGTGGCAAACGCAGCACCCCGCCGGAGGCACGCCGGCGTTGGAGGGGGATCTGCTGAACTACGTCGGAGCACCCAACCGCTATGGCCTGCCGGCGTTCTATGAATTGCATGTCTGGGCGTGGGAGCACAACCCGAAGGGGAGCTTCGCCGATTGGAACACGGCTGTTTCCTGCGACAAACAAGGCTCCGATGGCTGACAATCGGGCAATTGAGTCCTGATGCCGGTGAGAGCACGCACCCGCCTGGGCGACCGGGCAGGGTGCTGCCTCACCAAAAATGTAGAATCAGATAAACATGGATGATCTGGCAAACGAGCGCGTGAATCAGTATCGGCCCATCGTCGGCCGGGCGCGCGAACTCGATGCATTCAGGGCAGCATTTGACCGCATGCTGGCGGGTCGGCGCCAGACGGTATTGATTTCGGGCGAGCCCGGAATCGGCAAGACGCGATGTGCGGAGGCGCTCGCGGACGTGGCGGAAGATCAAGGCGCGCTCGTGCTGTGGGGACGTTGCCGAGAAGAGGCCGGAGCGCCGCCGTACTGGCCGTGGGTGCAAATCCTTCGCGGGTACGTCGACGCCTCCTCGCTCGACGAGGTGCGCCTCAACATGGGCTCGGCGGCCAGGGATATTGCCGCGCTCGTGCCGGAACTCCTCGACTCGACGCCTCATCCCCAGCAAGCGCCGACGATGGCGGACTCGAGCCCCGCCCGATTTCGCACCTTCGATGCCATCCGGCAATTCATTCATCAAGCCGCCCAGCAGGTGCCGATTACCTTGGTGCTCGATGACTTGCATTGGGCCGACGTGCCCTCGCTGTCGCTCCTGGAGTTCCTGCATCAAGAATTGATGAGTAGTCGGCTGCTCATCGTCGGCACCTATCGGGATGCGGATGCGTCGAGAAAGACACCCCTGTTGAGCACGCTCGGCGGCCTTGGCCGGGATGGCGGCGTTCAGCGCGTTCATCTTGCGGGGCTTTCGCAGTCGGCCATCGGCGAGGTCGCCGAGCAATTGTGCGACACGAACCTGCCCGAGTCCGCGATCAAGATGATTTATCAACGAACGGATGGGAACCCGTTGTTCGCCATCGAGTTGATCAAGGTGCTCATTGATGAAAGTGCGGGAACCGCCATTGCGGCGATGCCGGCCAGAATTCCCGCCGGAGTGCGCGAGACCATCGGGCGGCGGTTGAGCCGCCTCTCGGACCGGTGCAACGAGCTGCTGTGTGTCGCGGCCGTCTATGGCCGGCAATTCACGGCTCGTGAAATCGCCGCGGCCGTGAACGAGGATATGCAATCCGTCCTGACCGTTCTGGAACCCGCCATTCAGGCGGGGATCGTGCAACCCGATGCCGATGCCCACGGCAGCTACCAATTCACACATGCATTGATCCGCGAGACGATTTACGAAGACCTGCCTGCGGCGGATCGCCTGCGTTTGCATGGACGCGCCGGCGATGCCCTGGTCAGCGTTCATTCCGCGCATCTGGAATATTCGCTCACGCGGATCGCGCACCATTATCACGAAGCGGCCGAACTCGGAAACGCGGACAACGCGGTTGTCTATGCGCTGCGGGCCGCCGACAGCGCGGTTCGAATGTACGCTTATGAGGATGCCCTTCTGCATTACGACCGTGCCATTGAAACGCTGGAGAGCGGCGGAATGATGCACGATGAGAGGCTTGCTCGCGCCTATATATTGAAGGGCTCTGCTCTGAAGGAGCTGGGGCAGATTCAGCGTTCCATTGAAGTATTGCTGGAAGCGGTGAATCGGACTCGCATGCTCGGAAGCGCCGAATTGCTCGTCGATGTGTTGATGCTCCTCGCCATGTCCTCACAGCATGTCGCGCAGCAGCACATCGTTCCGTTGCTCGAGCGCGCACTTGCGGTTCTGCCCGGCGATTCGGTGCACCGCGCGAAAGCATTGGCGACGCTGGCCTTCGCCCAACGAACGGCGACGGATAAATCGCGGGTGCAGCTGTTGGTGGACAAAGCGCTTGATATGGCCGGCCGCAGTTGCGACGCCGCAGCACGCTGCGCATGCTACCAACTCACGGTAATGGCGCTGCGCGGCAATCCCGAGAGCCTGCACCGCCGGCTGCTGCTCGGACAGGATTACATAGCGGTTTCCCGCTCTACGGGGAGCGAAGACCTGTTGGCGGATGCCTATCATTGGCAGGCGCTTAACTACTTCGAATCCGGACAACTCGAGGAGCTGGAAGATCTCCTTGCGCACTATGACAACCTGAGCACCGCTCGATTCGGGCTCCACCAATACCGGACCGGCACCTATCGGGTGACGTTGGCGCTGCTGCGAGGCGACTGGACCGGCTTGGAGAGCAGGATCGAAGGACTGCTGCAGGTCGGCATGAAAACCCGTCGCGACGACGCGGACGGTGTCTACGGTGCGCAGATGTTCGCCTTGAATCGGGACCTGGGCCGTTTGCACGCATTGGCGCCGCAGATCAAGGAGGTTGCGGAGAGCGCCGCGAGGCGTATGTGGGAACCCGGCCTGATGCTTATTTGCGCCGAGATAGGTTTGCTCGCCGAAGCGCGCGGCATCCTTGATCGGCTGGTCGAGCGGGATTGCTGCGCCCTACGCCGGGACGACATGTACATGACCTGCCTGGTATTTTGTGCGGAGACATGCTGCGCACTGGCGGATGCCGGTCGCGCCGAGTCGCTCTACCGGCTATTGCTTCCGTATGAGGGGCAGACAGCGAACCATCCGACCGCCGTGTGCTTCGGGGCCGCCGAGCTGTACCTCGCCATGCTGGCGTGCACCGCAAACTGGCCGGAGCTTGCCCGCAAACACTTCGATAACGCCCTGACGCTCAATCGCGGAATGCGCGCGTGGCCCTTCCTTGCGCGCACGCTGTTCCGCTACGGAGCCTATCTGCTCACGGGGCAGGCGGATGCAGAGCGGCGCCGGGGTCTACAGCAGCTGCGCGAAGCCGAACAGCTCGCGCGTCGGCTGGGTATGGCGCAGCTGGGCGCCGACATCGACGCTTTGTTGCATGCGAAGGACAGCGGCGTCACGTTCCCTGATGACCTCACGGCGCGCGAAGTCGAGGTTCTGCGCCTGCTCGCCATCGGGCGCACGAACAAGGATGTTTCGCTGGTGCTGGCAATCAGTCTCAATACCGTAGCCACGCATGTTCGAAATATTCTGAACAAAACGCAATGCGCCAATCGTACCGAAGCGGCGAGCTATGCCATCCGGCACGGACTTCAATGCGGCCGATCCGATACGGCCATTCACTAACTCAAAGGGGGGAAACGATCATGGCACTATTCATGATAGAACGAAATTTCGCCAAGGAATTTAACGCGTCAGCGAACGATCTGAAGGCTGTCGGCGATATAAACGCCCTGGTCGGGGTCAAATGGCTGCACTCGTTCCTGTCGGCGGACAAGCGAAAAACCTACTGTCTCTATGAAGCGGAAAGCGGGGATGCCATACGGGAAGCCGCCAAGCGTGCCGGTCTCCCGGCGGACATCGTCATCGAGCTCGCGGGCGAGCTGCATCCGCCGGTGCCCGCATGAGGCGCCGACGGATGGCGGTTTAGGCGCTCTTCTTGCGCCCGTGCAATCGGGTCACCAGGTCGGCCTCGCTTCGGCTCAAGCCGAACTGTTGTGCGAGCTTGCCTGGGTCGGCGCCGCGGCGCGCCGACTCGATTGCTTGGTCGAAATTCTGCGCAGCTCCTCGAAGTTCGACCTGATCGACACGTTCGGACACTCCCGAATAGTCCTGCTCGATCCGCTTCACGCGCCGTCCTGCTTTCGTGCTGATCGAAGCAACGATTTCCAATTCGCGGCGCACGGCCATCAAGCTCGCTTCGGCGTCGAGGAAACGTGCTTGCAGGCTGCGCACCGAGCGGACCGCGAAAACTGCCGCAACCAAGCTTGGGAGTCCAAGCATGGCGCCCGCCAACTCAAGAACCGTGCTGATATCGATGTTCATGCTATGCGTACTCGTCGATGAGAGACTTGGGGGGACGTGGCGTTGCCGGATCGGCGCTGCCCGGCTGCGGCGCCGGTTGGCCGGGCGGTCGCTTGTCGCCGCGCGGCGGCCCCTGTGAGCCATCCTTGGAGGGTCGCCTATCGGCGATCGGCAGCGCCGGATAAAGACCGGAGTTGCTTAAGCGGTCAACTTCACTCATTGCGTGACCTCGCTCATTCTGGCTTGGGTTGCTCGTTCGGTTGCGGCTTTGCTTGATCTTTGATCAACAGGGTCTTTTCCACTGTCGCGGGGGACGCGCGGGCCAGCAGGCGATTCGCGGCGTTGCTCGAATCGGCGAGCTCGACTCCGGGAAGAGCGCTCTGCGGCGTTTGATCGGTGGTTCTCACGGTCACCGGCGCGCCCGGCGCCACTTCTTCCAGCACCAGGACGACTACGCGGCGATTCGCGTTGCGTCCTTCGACCGTCTCGTTCGTCTGACGCGGATGAAATTCTCCGAAGCCTACGATCTCAAGCCGCAGCGGATCGATGCCCTGCCTGGTGAATTGATGTACGACACTGGCGGCACGCGCCGCCGATAGTTCCCAGTTGGATGGGAAAGCAGTAGTGCGTATCGGCCGATCGTCGGTATGTCCCTCGACGCGGATGGGATTCGGGAAGGGCCTCAGGACCTCCGCCAGTTTGTCGAGCACCGGCTCGGCGGCCGGCGCGAATTCTCCGGCGCCGCTCGGAAATAGAATGTCGGCGTTGATCTCGATTTCGAGCCACATGTTCTCGCGGCGCACCGTCACCAATTTCGCATCGATGAGCGACTGCATTGCATCCTGCACCTGACGCTGCATGCGAATCAAGGCTCCGGGGAGATCCAAAGAGTGATCGGTCTCGGTCTTGGTCGGATCCCGCGGCGCGAGGCCGCCGTCGGTTGTGGATCTCTCGTTCTTGATTTTTATGAACACCGTTGGCGTGATGCCCGTCAGCTGCTTGTCGCCGCCTTTGCCGGCTTCTTTTTCGCCGATATTGACGGGCTGCATGCTCTTGGGCGCGCCGTTGAATGCGGCAATCATCGAATCGGAGAGGACGCGAAATTTTCCCTCGTTGACCGATGACATGGCGTACATCACGGTGAACAACGCAAAAAGCAGCGTCACGAGGTCGCCATAGGGTATTGCCCAAGCTTCCGCGTTCACATGCTCCTCGTGCTTCTTTTTGCGGGCCATGGTGTCCTATCAGCGGTGGAAATACCCTTGCAGTTTCGACTCGATGTTGCGCGGATTCTCGCCCTGCGCGATGGCGATGATCCCTTCGATCACCATCGTCCGAACCTGGGACTGCCCGTGAATCACCGACTTCAGCTTGTTTCCCATGGGCAGGAACAAGAGATTGGCAAAAGCGATGCCGTAGATGGTCGCAATGAACGCGGCGGCGATGCCATGGCCGAGCTTCGAGGGGTCGTTGAGATTCTGCATGACTGCCATCAATCCCATGACCGCGCCGATGATGCCGAGCGTCGGCGAATAGACGCCCATGGCCTCGAAGACCTTGGCGGCCTGCGTGTCGAAGTGCTCCATGGTGTCCAATTCGATTTCCATGCTGGAGCGGATCGCATCCGGCTCGCCGCCGTCGACCAGGGACTGCAAGCCCTTTTTCAGGAATTCGTCCTTCTCCGCCTCAACGGCGGACTCGAGTCCGAGCAGCCCCTGCTTGCGCGCAATATTGCTCCACTCGACTATTTTCTCGATCATCGCGGTCGGATTGTTCGCCGGTGGCTTGAATACCCAGGAGACGATTTTCCACGCGCGCAGGAACGTCGCCAGGGGCGTCTGCACGAGGCTGGCGGCAAACGTCCCCACCACGACGATGACGAAAGCGGCGCTGCCGACGAGCGCACCCGCGCTGCTGCCCTTCAAGATTGCCCCGCCGATGATTGCTATCAGCGCGAGCACGATGCCGATGATGCTTAAGATATCCATGGGCTAATTTGGCTGCAGCCACTCCGTGAGCCGCGCGCGCAAGCGCACCAGCGCTTGACCGTGAATCTGACAGACCCGGGATTCGGATACTTCGAGCACCTCGCCGATCTCTCGCAGATTCATATCTTCATCGTAGTACAGCGACAGGACCAGCTTTTCACGCTCGGGCAGCACGTTGATCGCCGAGCTCAGCGCATCGCGAAAACCCGCATTCTCGATATGATCGAAGGGGCCCGGCTGCTCGTCGCGAGCATGATCCGCAGGGCTCGACTCGTCCTCGCTCGACCCCATCTGATCGAAACTGAACAGGCGGCAGCTGGCCGCATCCTGTACCAGCTTGTGATATTCCTCGATGGGCACACCCAGACCTTCCGCGATGTCGGTGGGGCTGGCGTCCTGTCCCTTGGCGTTTTCGATCTTGCGCACCACGTCGGCCATTTCGCGCATGTTTCGATGCACCGAACGCGGGGTCCAATCGGACTTGCGTACTTCGTCGAGCATGGCGCCGCGAATCCGAATTCCCGCATACGTCTCGAAATTCGCGCCCTTGTCGGCGGAGTAATGCTTGGCCGCATCCAGCAGACCGATCATTCCGGACTGGATCAGATCGTCGACCTCGACATTGGGCGGCATTCGACTGACCAAGTGATAGGCGATTCGTTTCACCAAATCGGCATGCCTTAGCACCAATTCCTTCTGGGGTACCTGATCGACGGGAACGCCATCGTTCACGGCCGGCTTGGCACCGCGCTTCTGTGTATTCGAGTACTGTGTGCTTGCTCTCATTGCAATACCGTCGAGGAACCCATCCGAGTCCCTACCATGCGTTCGACAAAGAACTCAAGGTGACCTCGTGCCCCTTGAGGCACAGACCACTTATCGGCCTTCGATGCCAGATTCTTGAGGGCGATCGATGAAATAGACGCCGGGTACGCATCGACCACCGCGGTTTGACGTTGCACCGCACGCCGCAGATAGTCGTCGAACGGCACCGAACCCGCAAACTCCAGTCCCACATTGAGAAATCGATCACAGACGCGCGCAATTTTTTGGAAAAGGCCGGGCCCCTCCCCCGATCGACGGGTCTGATTCGCCAATATTTGGAAGCGCTGCACGCCGTGCTCCCGGCTCAGTACCTTAATCAGCGCATACGCGTCGGTGATGGATGCGGGTTCGTCGCACACCACCACGACCACATGATGGGCAGCCTGCGTAAAGGTCGTGACGCTGTCATGCAAACCGGCGGCGGTGTCCACCACGAGCACGTCGACCCGGTGGTAGAGTTCGCTGAACGCGCGGATGATTCCGGCGTGCTCGGCCTCCGACAGATTCGCCATATGCCTCATGCCGGACGCCGCCGGTACGATCTGCAAGCCGTGCGGCCCGGTGACGATGGCGTCCTCCAGCGAACATTCGCCCTTGATCACATGGCCCATGTGGAATCGAGTATGGAGTCCAAGGACGACGTCGACGTTGGCCAAGCCAAGGTCGGCGTCCAGCAGCATGACATCGCGGCCCTGCGCGGCCATCGACACGGCCAAATTGGCCGACACCGTCGTCTTGCCGACGCCTCCCTTGCCGCCGGTGACGGCGATCACCTTGACGGGGCGCGAAGAATTGAGTTCGGCGAGCGCCTCGGCGCGTCCGTGCGGTAGTCGGATATCACGCATGGGCATGTTCTCGGCCGAAGTTGCGGGCGTAGTAGGCTTGGTCGCGGCGTGGCGCGTTCATCTTCAACCGGCGGGCGGCGCTTACCAGCCATATGCGCTTCTCATGAGCGGCGTGCAAATCCTCCGGCACCCGCTGGCCGTCGCACACATAGGCTATTTTCAAGCGATGACGCACGGCAGTCGAGATCACGGCGCCCAAACTCGCCGCCTCGTCCACCTTGGTCAGGATGCAGGCGACCGGGTTCAGCGGCGCGAAGGCCTGCACGATTTCTTCGAGTGCGTGCCCCTCGCCTTGGGCCGGTAGCGCCAACAGGACTCGGGCACGGGCGGCACCGAGCTGCAGCGCCGCCAGCTGCTCCGCCAGTCTCACGTCCCGCGGGCCCATCCCCGCAGTGTCGATGAGTATCAGTTTTTTCGATTTGAGTCGCTCCAGCACCCGGGCCAATTCCTTGCCGGTGTTGGCTGCATGCATCGGCGCACCGAGAATGCGCGCGTACGTCAGAAGCTGATCGCGAGCGCCTATTCGGTAGCCATCGGTGCTTACCAGCGCCAAATCCCGGCTGCCGTGCCGCATGCACCAATGCGCGGCAATCTTGGCAATGGTCGTTGTCTTGCCGGCTCCCGTTGGCCCGACCACCGCGATGACCCCGCCGTTGACGATGGAAAGATCGTCGACGACGGGCAGATGCTTGACGAGCAGCGCCAGCGGAATGTGGGATGGGTTTTCCAAGGTAGTGCGCCGGGGGGCGCGGTTCGCGAGCGCCATGGCCACATCCGGTGCGATATCCATCGCCGTAAGCTCTTCGAGAACCCGAGCCTTCAAGGGCTCGCGCAAACGCCTGTCGTTCCATGTCATCCCGGCGAGCCCTGTTTCGAGCATTTGACGCAGGTCCTTGATCTCCCGGTGCATGGCGCCGAAGCCCGGGTCCGGCGCTGCCGGTATTGGGGCGCGCACCGGCGCTGCCGCAGACCTTGCTGCCTGCGCCGCCGCTGTTGATGCCTCCGGCGCCCTCGAGCGCGCGGCCGCGGCAGGGACGGCGAGCGCGACGGGCTCGGGGATCGTTACGGAGGCAGCCGAGCGCTGTCGGGTCGCCTCGACGAACAGTGCCTCGTCATAGTCCACGGCGGCTATCACCTCGATGCCCTCGTCGCTGCGCCGGCTCGAGAGAATCACGGCATCGGGTCCTTGCTCCGCGCGCACCTGCGCGAGGGCGGCACGCATGCTGGTGGCCGTGTAACGTTTAATCTTCATGCAAACCTCCATGAATCAAGCAAGCTCATCGTCCAACCGCCGCAATGACCCGAATGCGGCGGTTTTCCGGGATTTCGTTGTAGGCCAGCACCGAAAGCGATGGGGTCGAATGGCGCATCAAGCGCGCGATCCACGGACGAATTTTGGGTGCGACCAACAGCACGGCAGGCTCACCTGCCGCTTCCTGGCGCCGCGTGCTATCGGCTAGCGCCGCCTGAATCCTGTCGGCGAGGCCGGGCTCGAAGCCGGGGGATGTTTCGGTACCGGACACCATCGAGTCCTGGAGTACTTGTTCGAGCGCCGGATCCAAGGTGATGACCGGCAACTCCTGACGCAGCCCGCCGATGTTCTGCACGATGCTGCGCCCGAGCGCGATGCGTACGGCGGCTACCAGCGCCACGGGGTCCTGGGTTTTCGGCGCGAGTTCTGCGAGCGTCTCGCAGACGGTTCGCAGGTTGCGGATCGGCACGCGCTCCAAGAGCAGATACTGAAGCACCTTGACGACGACGCTCATCGGCAAGAGTTTCGGTACCAAGTCCTCGATCAATTTCGGCGCGCTCTTCGCCAGGCGGTTGAGCAACTGCTGCACTTCCTCGTGGCCCAGCAGCTCGTGCGAATGAGACTGGAGCAGATGGCTCAGGTGAGTTGCGATGACGCTGCTGGCGTCAACGACGGTGTACCCGAGCGCCTGCGCTTGTTCGCGCCGCGACTTCTCGATCCAGAGCGCATCCAGGCCGAAAGCGGGATCCTTGGTTGCCGAGCCCGGCAGCGTTCCCGAAACCTGGCCCGGATTGATGGCGAGCTCGCGGTCGGGGAACACTTCGGACTCGCCGACGGGCGCACCGAGAATGGTGATGCGATAGGAGTTCGGGCCGAGTTCCAGGTTGTCTCGAATGTGCACGGCTTGCACCAGGAATCCGAGTTCCTCGGACAGCTTCTTGCGTACGCCCTTGATGCGTCCCATCAATTCGCCGCCCTGGTTGCGGTCCACGAGCGCAATCAGCCGATACCCCACCTCGAGTCCGATCAGATCAACGGTCTCGACGTCATCCCAAGACAAATCGCGCTGCTCGGCGGGGACCGACGCTACGGCGGCGGGCGCCGCCGCGATTGCCTTGTCGGATGCCTTGCGCTTGCTCAAAAAATAAGCTCCGGCGGCGCAGACCGCCGCCATGCCCAGGAAGACCAGATTCGGCATGCCCGGAATGATGCCGAGCAGGGTCAATATGCCGCTCGTGACTCCCAAGGCCTTTGGCTGACCCAGTACCTGCGTCATGATCTGCTGGCTCATGTCATGCGGCCGCGACACGCGGGTGACGAGGATGGCGACCGCCACCGACAGCAGAAGCGCGGGGATCTGCGCAACCAATCCATCGCCGATGGTGAGCAACGCGTAGGTGCGCCCGGCGTCGGCGAGCGACATGCCGTGCTGGGCTGCGCCGATGATCGTGCCGCCGAACAAATTGATGAACACGACCAGGATGCCGGCGATGGCGTCGCCGCGCACGAACTTGCTCGCACCGTCCATGGCGCCGTAGAAATCGGCCTCCTCGCGGACTTCCTGACGACGGACTATGGCCTCGGCTTGGTTGATGATGCCGGCGTTCAAATCGGCGTCGATTGCCATCTGGCGGCCGGGCATCGCGTCCAATGTGAATCGCGCGCTCACTTCCGAGATTCGTCCGGCACCTTTGGTGATCACCACGAAATTGATGATCACGAGCACCATGAACACGACCATGCCCACCGCGTAATTGCCGCCCACGACGAACTCGCCGAACGCGGCGATGACGTGGCCCGCAGCGTGCGATCCGGTATGACCGTTGATCAGCACGATCCGGGTCGAGGCGACATTGAGCCCAAGCCGCAGCAAGGTTGCGCCCAACAACACCGTCGGAAAAGTGGCGAATTCCAGCGCTCGCCGCACGTAGATCACGGCCAGCAAGATCATGATCGACAGGGAGATGTTGAATGTGAAGAAGACGTCGAGCAGGAATGCCGGCAACGGCAGCACCATCATGGCGAGAACCACCATGACCAAAAGCGGCACGCCGAGGCCGTTGCGGGCGAATTCGCCGAAGGTCGCTACCGTGGTGCGCGCGCTCATGCGTCCTCGAACTCGTTGCTGACCTGCGGGTTGGGACGCACCACCCGGGCTGCAACCGTCGGATTCAGACTGCGGACTCTGAAGATATAGGACAGAACCTGAGCGACCGCCACATACAGACCGGCCGGGATTTCCTTGTTCAAATCGGTCGAGCGATACAATGCGCGTGCGAGTTTCGGCGACTCGAACACCGGCACCCGATGCTCCTCGGCGATGCGGCGAATGTTTTGCGCGACAAGATCGACGCCCTTCGCCAGCACGCGCGGCGCGCGCATCTTGGCCGGATCGTACTTGAGCGCCACCGCAAAGTGGGTGGGATTGACGATCACCACGTCCGCGGTGGGCACTTTATGCATCATCCGCCGGCGGGCCAGCGTTTGTTGCAGTTGACGGATGCGCTGCTTGGTCTCCGGGCGGCCGTCGGATTCCTTGGCCTCATCGCGCAATTCCTGCCGCGTCATGCGCAGCGAGCGCTTGAACTGAAACAGCTGGAGGGGAACGTCGACCATCGCCACGATCGCCAGAGAGGCGCACAACCAGACGAACGACCAGCTCACGAGTCCGGCGCCGCGGCCGATCGCCGCGCGCGGCTCCATGTGCGCGAGAGCGAGCACATCTCGGAAAATCCACGACACCACGCCTGAACACACGCCCCCGACGACCGCGCATTTCAGCAGCGCTTTCCCCAATTCAGACGCCCCGCGCAGACCGAACAACCGCTTCATGCCCGCGAGCGGGCTTAGGCGGGTGAAATCCGGCGCCATGGCTTTCGGGCTGAAATTCCAGCCGCCCAATAACAAGGAAGCCAGCAGCACCAGGGCGATCAGCGCGCCGAATACCGGCAACAGAACCGTAACCGCGCTCATACAGGCCTCGCCGAGCGAGTTCAGCATGCTGTCCGGATTCCACAGCCTTTGCGGATCGATCGACAAGCCGCGGCGCATCATCTGTGACAGGTGCGTGGCCAGCGAGCCGCCGATCGCGGCCAGGGTCGCGCTGCCGCCCATCATGGCGGCGAAATTGGTGAGTTCGCGCGAGCGCGGCACTTGACCGCGTTCGCGCGCATCCTGCAGGCGCCGTTGCGAAGGCTCCTCAGTGCGTTCGCCGCCCTGCTCGGCTTCAGCGGCCATCAGCGGGCTCCCGCCGCGGGCGCGCCGACGAGCTCGCCGGCCGCCGTCAGTGCGCTGTTGATGAGGCTGGAGATGCCCGCCGAGATGCCGTCGAGGCCGAAGATGAGTGCGAAGAATCCGCACAGCAGGGTAATGGTGAAACCGATGCCGAATAAATTGAGCTGCGGGGCCGCACGGGTCACGACGCCGAGCGCCAGATTGACGATCACGAGGGCGATCACCGCCGGCAGTGCGATCAGCAGCCCAGACTCAAAAACGCGCGCCCCCCACAGAACCAACGACATGAAGAAATGCTTGTCGATGTGCGCGGCGCCGATGGGAAGGGTTTGAAAACTCTCCGCCAAGGTGCTCAGCAGGACCAGGTGGCCGTTGATCGAGAGGTACGTGAGCACGCCGACTATCATGAATATCTGCCCGAGCACGGTGGTGTTCGCGCCGCGCTGCGGATCGACGAGGGTTGCAAATCCCAAGCCCATGGTCAGGGAGATCGTTTGTCCGGCGAAGATCAGCGCTTCGAAAGTCAGCTGCACCACCATGCCGATGGCGACGCCGATCAGCAGCTCTTGAGCGGCCGCCAGCAGCCCGGCGCCGGAGAATATCGACAGCTCTGCCGGCACCTGCGCGAACGGCGCCATCAAGAATGCCAGCGACAGCGACAAGACGATTTTGACCCGCCCGGGTATGACGGTTTCGCTCGCGATCGGAGCCGCGAGCACGAATCCTCCGACACGCAAGCTGGGCCACCACAGTCGGCTCACCCACAGGGACACGTCGGCGACATTGAGGGTCAAGGGTTGCATGCGCGCCCTAGCCGATCACGGTGGGAATGCTGGCGTAGAGATCATGCGTGAAATCGGTCAGCACGCGCAGGATCCAAGGACCCGCCACGAACAACGTGAGTACCAGAAGCAGCAGCTTCGGAATGAAGCTCAGGGTGGATTCGTTGATTTGAGTTGCGGCCTGGAACATGCCGATGACCAAACCCGCGATGAGCGCGATCAAGAGCAGCGGTGCGGCGATCAGCGTCGTCACCAGCAGCATACGGTGCGCCAAATCCATGACGTATTCCGGCGTCATTGGTGAAAACTCGCGGCGAGCGTGCCCATCAGCAGCGTCCAGCCGTCAACCACGACGAACAGCATGATCTTGAACGGCAACGACACAAGAACCGGAGACAGCATCATCATGCCCATGGACATCAGCACGCTGGCGACAACCAAGTCGATGACCAAGAAGGGGATGAAAACCATGAAACCGATCTGGAACGCGGTCTTGAGCTCGCTGGTCATGAACGTCGGAATCAATACGCTGAGAGGCACATCCTCCGCGCTCGCAAATTGAGGTTTCCCGGAGAGCCTTGAGAACAGCTGCAAGTCGTTTTCGCGCGTCTGCGCCAGCATGAACTTCTTGAGCGGCTGCACCGTGCGGTCCAAGGCCACCTCGCCGGCCAGTCGGCCGTCCAGATAGGGTTTGATTCCGTTCGCATACGACTGCTCGATCGCCGCGCTCATGACGAAAAAGGTCATGAACAGCGCCAGGCCCGTGAGAATTTGGTTCGAAGGAGTCGTCGCCATGCCGAGCGCCTGGCGCAGGATCGACAGCACGATGATGATGCGTGTAAACGCGGTCATCGCCAGCAGGATCGCCGGCAACAGGGTCAGCACCGTCATCAGGATCAGGACTTGAAACGTCAGCGAATAGGTCTGAGCTCCATCGGCGGCGGTCTTGATGGCGACGGCAGGCAGCGCGCTCTGTGCCATCGCCGCATCGTGGGGCAGCAGCGACAATGCCGGAAGCAGCATGAGCATCGACAAAGCGAGGCGCCGGCGATGAGGCCATATCCGATTCGAGGAGCGCGCGTTCCCGTTCATGTAGAACCGCCCGGCCGTTTCATCAGGTCCCGCAACCGCTCGGCGAACACCGGCGCTTGAGTACCTCCTTTGAGCACGATGGGCGCCGCCAACGGCACCAGCGGCACGAGTCCGGTGGCGCCGATGCCGACCAGAACTTGCGAGTCGCCGACGCGAATCAACGCGATGCGCTCTCGTGGGCCCACGCTGAGCTCGCCGAGGACCGCGAGATCGCCCGAGCCGCGGGGCCGCGCCAATTTCAGCCTCTTCAACGCCCAGCTGATGGCAAAGATCAGCGCTACGATTGCGATGAGGCTCAAGGTGAGCTGCGTCAAGCTGCCCACCGACAAGGGCGACGCGGGTTGCGCCATCCCCGTCATCGGGCGTGCTCCATCCTTTCCGTGGCGCTTACGACATCCGTCAATCGGATGCCGAATTTCTCGTTCACCACCACCACTTCGCCGCGCGCAATGCGCACGCCGTTGACCAGCACGTCCAGGGGTTCGCCGGCGAGGCGATCGAGTTCAACGACCGCGCCGGGCGCCAGTTGCAGTAAATCGCGCACCGACATGCGTGCCCGTCCGACTTCGAGCGCGAGCGTTACCGCGACATCGAGGATCAGATTGAGGTTCATTTCCTGGCCGCCGGTGCCGGCTGGCGGGGGGCCTAATTCACCAAATTGCGCGCGCGAAATGGCGGCATTCTTCGGATCGGGCGTGCTCATGTGGAGGCTCCTGAAAGAATTTTGAGTGCGTTGCGTCCCTGCGAGACGCCGAAGCGGCCGCGATACAGCGGCACGTCGCCGGCAAACAAGGTGACTTGCTGAGGCGGCTCGATGGGAATGATGTCGCCCGGCGACAGCCTCACTAATTCGCGCAGGCTGATCTGTGCCTGCGCGAGAATGGCACGGGTGTCGAGTTCGGCGTCTTGCAATGCCGTGGTCAGCACGGGTGCCCATGCTTCCTGCTTGCGCAGCGTCGTTTGGCCGCCGTCCGCGGCGAGCGTCTCGCGCACGGGCGCGAGCAAGATTTCGGGCAGCAACCAATCGATGCGGCCGCTTCGCGCCCCGAACTCCACCATGAATTTGACGACCACCAGGGTTTCGTGCGGAGCGCCGAGCTGCGCCAAGCGCGGATTGGTTTCCTGCTTCACGAGTTCCAATTCCACAGGCATTACCGGCGCCCACGCGGCCGTCAAGTCGGCGGCGAAGCTGCGCAGCATCAGAGCGAGAAAGCGTTGTGCGGCCGGCGCGGTGGCCGCCTGCGGGTCGGCGGTAGCGCGGCCCGATCCGCCGAAGAAGCCATCCAGCAAGGTCAACAGCAAGGATGGTTCGACGCTGATGAAGGCGAAGCCGGGCAGCGGCTTCAGCCTGACCACGGCAAGGCTCGCCGGAACCGGCAATGCGGCTTGCAGGTCGGCGCTTTTCGCGGATTCCAGCGAACTGAACTGCACGGAGGCGTCTCGTCCCATCAATGCGGACAAGGATGCTTCGGCTCGCTCGGCGAAGCTCTTGCTGATTACCTCCAACAGCGGCAGCTGCATGCGATTGATGCGCTGTGCCGCGAAATCGTAGGGCCGTGCTGCATCGACGCCGTTCTTCTCGAGCAATGCCGACACCTCTTCCTCCGAGATGGCGGCGCGCGGCTGGTCCTCGGCCATCACTGCACCACGAAACTGGTGAACAACAGGTCGTCCACGTCCGGACCGCCTTCCTTCTTCTGTACCGCGCGTACCTCCGTGAGCGCTTCCTGGCGCAGTTTTTCCTTGCCCTCGCGCGACATCATCGTTTGATAGTTGCGGTTGCTCATGAGCAGCAGCAGATTGTTGCGGATCAAGGGGATGTTTTTTTGCACGCTATCGATGGCCTTTTGATCGCGGGCCATGACTTCCATGGTGATTTGCAGAAAGCGCACCGCGGAACCCTCTTCGAAATTGACCACCAGGGGCGGGTCGATGGCGTAGTAAACGGCCGACTTGCCGGCACCCCCTTCGGCGCCATGACTGACCGCGGCCACCGGCACGATCGCTTTGATCTTGCCGTCCTTGTCCAACTGCATGTCGGGAAGCGGGTGCAGCTTGGCGTTGAGGAAACCGCCGACCAAAACGGCGAGGAGGGTCAGCACGAAGATGCCAAGCGCGTTGACAACGGTGCCTTGAAGGCCGCCGGATTTCTTCGGCGGAGGGGGAGGAGCGTCGTCGGCTGCATCGGCCATGGGGTTTTCCTAGCGCGGTCACGTGCCGCAGCAAGGCATCGAGCAAGTTCTATGCCAGAATTTTCCTAAACTGAATTCTCAAGTAATTCAGTATCTTATCTGAAGAGGGAGAAACGACTAGCAACGGCGCCGGGGGGAGTCGTCGAGAAATTGACGCTCCCGGTGCTCGCGGCTAGAACTTGAGCGACACCCGCAGCCCGGGACCCGCGTCATCGAGAACGAGGCGCGCGCCATGTAATTTGGTTACCGCCGCCACCAGCGACAGCCCTAGCCCAGAACCCGGAAATTTGCGCGCCTCATCCAACCGGACGCGTCTGCCCAGGACCACTTCACGCTTGTCCGGTGGGATACCCGGGCCGTCATCTTCGACGATTACCTCGGGTTCATGGGCGGAACCGCGCAGCTGCACCCGGATATGGCCGCCGTCCGGCGTGAATTTGATCGCATTGTCGAGCAGGTTCGCCAGTGCCTGCGCCAACAACTGCCGGCTGCCCAGGATTTCGGCCCCCGCCGCGACGGAGCTTTCCAACTCGATGCCGCGCTCTTCACTGACCGGGGCGTACAGTTCGACGACGCTTGCCACAAGTTCCGACAGATCGACGGGTTCGCGCGCAACCGTGCCGGTTTCGGCAAGCGCAATGCGCAGCAGCGCGTCCAAGGTACTGCGCATCTGATCCACTTCGATGGTGACGCGTTCAAGCACGCGGCGCTCCGGCGAACCGACGCTGAGTTCGCTCATTGCCCCCTCGGCCGTGGCTTGCAGACGGTTCAGCGGCGTGCGCAGATCGTGCGCGGCACTGTCGAGCACGGTGCGCATGCCGAGCGTGAGCTGCTCGATCTTGTCGAGCATGCTGTTGATCTCGCGCACCAGCGTGTTTATCTCGTCATCCGCATTGCGCACCGGCAGCCGCTGCGAAAGATCGCCGCGCATGATTTGGGTGGCGACCGCGGATATCGCGCCGGCCTGCGCCAGAATGCGCCGTCCCATCCAGAACCCGCCGCCGAGGCCGAGCAAAAGGGTCAGCACGACGGCGGCGATCAAGCCGCGCATCATCAGGTTTTTCACGTCCTGGCGCTCCTGCACGTCGTGCCCCACCAACATTCGGTAGCCGCTCGGCAGTTTGAACCGCTGTGCACGCATTTCGTGCTCCCGCGTCTCGTCGCCGAACGGCACCGACACCTTGAACTGGATCCACTTGTCGTCGGTGGAACCGATCCTGGGCCACGCGGGGACGTTGCCGGCGACCGGTCGCAGCTGCGGATCGACCATGAGGTACACGGCGCCGCGCACGTCCTGGTCCTGCGAACG
>DASYJX010000007.1:0-144783 GCA_035996065.1 Steroidobacteraceae bacterium
GGGGTCTCCGGCGTCTGGAAGGATCTGACGGACAACGTCAATTTCATGGCCTCGAACCTCACCACCCAGGTGCGCGGGATCGTCAAGGTCGTGACGGCGGTCGCGAACGGTGATCTCACCCAGCAGCTTCGGGTCGAGGCCAAGGGCGAGATCGCCGCGCTGGCCGAGACCATCAACGCCATGACCGAGACGCTGGGCGTGTTCGCCGAGCAGGTCATCGACGTGGCCCGCACCGTCGGCGTCGACGGGAAGCTGGGCGCGCAGGCAGAGGTGCCCGGAGTCGCCGGCACCTGGAAGGACCTCACCGACAACGTGAATCTATTGGCGGCGAATCTCACCACTCAAGTCCGCAACATCGCGGAGGTCACGACGGCCGTCGCGCGCGGCGACCTGTCGCGCAAGATCACCGTGGACGTGAAGGGCGAAATCCTCGAGCTCAAGAACACGATCAACACCATGGTCGACCAGCTGAACGGCTTCGCCGGCGAGGTGACGCGCGTGGCGCGCGAAGTCGGCACCGAGGGCCGGCTCGGCGGTCAAGCGCAGGTGCCGGGCGTGGCGGGAACCTGGAAAGATCTCACCGATACCGTCAATGTCATGGCGGCCAACTTGACCGAGCAGGTGCGCGGCATCGTGAAGGTCGTGACCGCGGTCGCGGACGGCGATTTGAAGCAAAACCTCACCGTGGCATCCAAGGGCGAGGTCGCAGCTCTCGCGGAGACGATCAACAATATGACGGAGACGCTTGCGACGTTCGCCGATCAAGTGACGACCGTCGCGCGCGAAGTCGGCGTCGAGGGCCGGCTGGGCGGACAGGCCAACGTGCCGGGCGCCGCGGGAACCTGGAAGGACTTGACGGGCAACGTGAATTTGCTGGCCGCAAACCTCACGACGCAGGTGCGTTCGATCGCGGAAGTCGCCACCGCGGTCACCAAGGGAGATTTGACCCGCTCGGTGCAAGTGGAGGCGCGCGGCGAGGTCGCCGAACTCAAAGACAACATCAACACGATGATCGGCAATCTGCGCCTGACGACGGACCGCAACACGGAACAGGATTGGCTCAAGACGAACCTCGCGCGATTTACCAACATGCTGCAGGGTCAACGGGATCTCGCGACCGTGGGCCGGATGATGCTTTCGGAGCTCGCGCCGCTGGTGGAGGCGCAGCACGGAGTCATTTACCAAGTCGAGACCGACGGCGCAGCGCAGGGACTGAAGCTTTTGGCGGCCTATGCCGGCGATTCGGTGGACGGCTATGCCGAGAGATTGCAGCTCGGAGAAGGACTCATCGGCCAAAGCGCGCGCGACGCGCGCCGCATGTTCATCACGGACATCCCCAGCAATGTGATGCCGGTCCGCTCGGGGCTGTTCAGCGCGCCCCCGCGTCACATCATCGTGTTGCCGGTATTGTTCGAGGGTCAGGTCAAGGCGGTCATTGAGCTTGCATCGCTCGGCGCTTTCACGGCATTGCAGCTGTCGTTCCTCGACCAATTGACGATGTCCATCGGCATCGTGCTGAATTCCATCGAAGCGACCATGCAAACCGAAGGGTTGCTCAAGCAGTCCCAACAGCTGGCCACCGAGCTCCAGACTCAGCAGCGTGAATTGCAGCAGACGAACGAGAAGCTGGAGCAGAAAGCACAGCAGCTCGCCGACCGCAACGTCGAGGTGGAAGCCAAGAATCAGGAAATCGAACAAGCGCGCCGTGCCGTCGAGGAGAAGGCCACGGAACTCGCCCTCACGTCGAAATACAAGTCGGAATTCCTCGCCAATATGTCCCATGAGCTGCGCACGCCGCTCAACAGCATTCTGATCCTGGGGCAGCAGCTGACGGAAAATCCGGACGGCAACCTGACCGGCAAGCAAGTGGAATTCGCGCGCACGATTCATGGGGCGGGCACGGATTTGCTGAATCTCATCAGCGATATCCTGGACCTGTCGAAGATCGAATCGGGCACGGTGTCGGTGGACGCCGAAGAGGTCTATTTCAGCAACTTGCTGGAAATGATTGCGCGCCCCTTCCGCCACGAGGCGGAGAACCGGCGCCTGCAATTCGACGTGGTGATTTCGCCGAACTTGGATCGCAGCATCGTCACCGATTCGAAGCGCCTGCAGCAAGTGCTGAAGAACCTGCTGTCCAACGCATTCAAATTCACGGCGGAAGGCGGAGTGAAACTCGCGGTGTCGCCCGCGGCCAGCGGCTGGAATGCCGACCACGCGATCCTGCGCCATGCGCCGACCGTCGTCTCGTTCGAGGTATCCGATACCGGCATCGGCATCCCTCCGGAGAAGCAACGCATCATATTCGAAGCCTTTCAACAGGCCGACGCGGGTACCAGCCGCAAGTACGGCGGCACGGGGTTGGGCCTGGCCATCAGCCGCGAACTCGCCAATCTGCTCGGCGGAGAGATCCAGCTGCGCAGCGCCCCCGGCAAGGGCAGCGTGTTCACCCTGTTTCTGCCGCTCACTTATTTGGGTGGGGCCTCGAAGTCCGCGGCGCCGAGCGCGGACGGTGTGCCCTACAATGCCGCGGCACAGGCGGCGGCGCTGCGTGCCCCGGACCGGCAGCACGAGCAAGTCCTCGATGACCGTGGAACGATTGCCGCGGGCGACAGCACCGTGCTCATCGTGGAAGACGATGCCCACTATGCGCGCATCATGATGGGGGCGGCCAAAGAGCAGGGATTCAAGGTGCTGGTCGCGCAGCGCGGAGCGGATGCGCTGGCGCTTGCACGCGAGCATCTGCCGACGGCCATTTCGCTCGATATTTTCTTGCCGGATATGCTCGGTTGGACGGTGCTGAGTCAGCTCAAGCAAGATCCCGCGACACGGCATATTCCCGTGCAAATCGTGACGCTGGACGAAGACCGCCACCATGGGCTTGCACGCGGGGCGTTTGCCTATGTGCAAAAGCCCACGACGCCCCAAGGGCTGGAAGGCGCCTTCGCGCGGATCAAGGACTACGCCGCTCCCCGCCGCAAGCGCCTGCTTCTGGTCGAGGATGATGAGGCGGAACGCAAGGGGGTGTCGGAGCTGCTCAGTCATTCGGACATCGATATCAGCGCCGCGGAAACCGGCGAGGCGGCAATGGCGCAGCTGCGTGAAGCGCCGGCCGATTGCGTGGTGCTGGACTTGAAATTGCCCGATATGTCGGGTTTTGAAGTATTGGAGAGGATTCGCGATGATGCGGAGCTCTGCGATGTGCCCGTGGTGGTATTCACAGGCCGCGAACTGTCCGCGGACGAAGATGCGAAGTTGCGCACCATGGCCCGCAGCGTGGTCGTGAAGGGAGTGGAATCGCCGGAGCGACTGCTGGACGAAACTTCGCTATTCCTGCACCGGGTCGTATCGGAGCTTCCGCCGGCGAAACAACGCATGCTGCAGCGTTTGCACAGTTCCGATGAAGACTTGATGAAGCGCACCGTGCTATTGGTGGACGACGATACGCGCAATATTTTCGCGCTAAGCAGCGTGCTCGAGCGGCGCGGCATGGAAGTTTTGACCGCTACGACCGGCAGCGAGGCGCTGGCGGTGCTCAACACCCGGGAAGACGTGGCGATCGTGTTGATGGACATCATGATGCCGGGGATGGACGGCTATGAGACCATCCATGCCATACGGACGAGGGACGAATATCGGCGTCTGCCGATTCTGGCACTGACTGCCAAGGCGATGAAGGGAGACCGCGAGAAATGCCTCGAGGCGGGAGCGTCGGACTATTTAGCGAAACCGGTAAATATCGAGCAGCTACTCTCGGCATTGCGCATGTGGCTGCACCGTTAGGGCGCCGAACCGATGGATACGCTCGAACGAGTGAACATTCTGCTGGTCGATGACCAGCAGGCCAAATTGCTGAGCCATGAAGCAATTCTGGCGGAGATCGGCGAAAATCTTCTGAAAGCCTCCTCGGCGCAGCAAGCCTTCGATTATTTGCTGAAGAATGAAATCGCGCTGGTTCTCATCGATGTCTGTATGCCGGATCTCGATGGCTTCGAGCTTGCCGGCATGATTCGCGAACATCCCCGCTTCCAGACGACGGCCATCATATTCGTCTCGGCGGTCATGATGACCTACCCGGATCAGCTGCGAGGCTATCAGCTCGGCGGCGTGGATTACGTGCCGGTGCCCGTGGTTCCCGAATTGCTGCGGGCCAAGGTCAAGGTATTCGTGGACTTGTACCGCAAGACCCGGCAATTGGAGCGCTTCAATGCGGAACTCGAGCAGCGGGTCGCCGAACGCACTTCGGACCTGCAGCGGTTCAATGAGCAGCTGGAACTGCGGATCAAGGAGCGGACTCGCGAGCGTGAAACCGCGCTCGCGCAACTTTTCGAAGCCCAAAAAATGGATACCATCGGGCAGCTGACGGGCGGAGTGGCCCATGACTTCAACAATCTGTTGATGGCGGTCCTCGGGAGCCTAAGCCTGCTCGAGAAGCGGCTGCCCGAAGATCCGCGCAGCCATCGCTTGCTGCAGAACGCCGTACAGGGAGCTCAAAGAGGTGCCGCTCTGACGCAACGACTGCTGGCCTTTTCGCGCCGTCAAGAACTCAAGCCGGAAGCCGTCAATGTGCCGCAATTGGTGAGCGGGATGAGGGAATTGCTGGAGCGCGCCGTGGGACACGGCGTCGAGCTGCGGACGCAATACCAAGGCGACCTGCCCCCTGCGCTGGTCGATGCGAATCAGCTGGAACTCGCGTTGCTCAATGTGGCGCTGAACGCACGCGATGCCATGCCGGCCGGCGGCATCCTCACGATATCGGGGACGCACGAGACGCAAACCGCCGGCGCCCCGGATGCAAACCTGCAAACGGGCGACTATGTGCGAATCGCGGTTGCCGACAACGGCGTCGGCATGGATGAGGCGACGGTTGCGAAGGCCACCGAACCGTTCTTCACCACCAAGGGCCCAGGCAAGGGAACCGGCCTCGGTTTGTCAATGGTTCATGGACTCGCCGCGCAGTCCGGCGGGCTGTTGCGCATCAGGAGCGAACTGAACGTCGGCACGACACTCGAATTGTGGCTCCCGATGGCAAAAACCGCGGACGCGACGGAGCGTAGCGAGGTTCAGCCTCCCAACACGACGCCGCACATCAGTGGGTGCCGCGTAATGATTGTCGACGATGACTTTTTGGTGATGACGGGCATGTCGGCCATGATCGAGGATCTCGGGCATGTCCCGATCGAGGCGCATTCCGGTGCCGAAGCGCTCGCGAAGCTCGCCTCCGGCATCAAGATCGACGTCGTCATTACCGATCACGCCATGCCGGCAATGACCGGTTTGGATCTCGCCAAATGCATCCAAGAAAAATATGCCGGACTTCCCGTGATCCTCGCGACCGGTTATGCGGAACTCCCCGTGGACCCGGTGTCGCTTGGAATACTCAGGCTGGCGAAGCCCTGCAATCAGTACGAGATTTCGACGGCCATCCAGACGGCCTTGGGATCGGTCGAACAGGTTCGGCGGCGGCGCGTCGGGTGCGCCGACTGACGCGACGGCGCTATGTGAGCTATTGAGAACCGTCACCGCGAGCCGCTACGTGACTCCCCTAAGGGAGGGGGGGTCGCTGCCCGCAATCATAGAAGCCGACGACGATGGTCTGTACGTACTCAAATTCAAAGGGGCGGGACAGGGGCCCAAGGCCCTGATCGCGGAGCTTCTCGCCGGCGAGATCGGACGGGCAGTCGGCCTTCCGGTGCCGGAAATCGTCTTTGCAGAACTTCCCGCCGAGTTGGCGCGCACCGAGCCCGACGCTGAAATACGCAGCCTGATCGGCGCAAGCGCCGGTTTGAACATTGCTCTGGACTACCTGCCGGGTTCCGTGACTTTCGATCCGCTGGCGTTCGTCCCCGACGCGGAGCTTGCTTCGGCCATCGTCTGGTTCGATGCCTTCGTGTGCAACGTGGATCGGACGGTCCGCAACGTCAACATGCTCCTCTGGCACCGCCGACTCTGGCTCATCGACCACGGAGCATGCCTGTATTTTCATCACGCTTGGGATGGCCGAGATCAGCACTCGACGAGCCCTTTTGCCCGGATCAAGGATCACGTATTGCTCAAGTACGCGAACGCCCTTGCGGAGGTCGATGCGCGAATGACCTTGCTGCTCACGCAGGATAAATTGGCAGGCATCGTCGAATTGATTCCCGAGTCCTGGCTGCCGGATGATCCGGGGTTTGCAGGTAAAATCGCGCAGCGAGAGGCCTATCTGAACTTTTTCATCGTACGGATGCGCTCGTCCGAAATCTTCGTAGAGGAGGCGATGCGTGCACGACTTTCGCACCTATGATTATGCGATCGTGCGAGTCGTACCACGCGTGGAGCGCGGCGAGTTCGTCAATGCCGGAATCATCCTGTCCTGCGACATCGAACGGATTCTAGAGGCTCGCATCGAGCTCGATGAGACGGCCTTGTTGGCGCTCGATGCCGGAGCGGACCTCGAGCTCGTGCGCAATTCCCTAGCGACCATTCCCGCGATCTGCGCGGGTGGCGTGGAAGCCGGGGACCTGGGCAAACTGTCCGCACGGGAGCGATTTCACTGGTTGGTTGCGCCGAGAAGCACCATCGTGCAGACATCGCCGGTGCACACCGGCCAATGCCGTGAGCTAGGGCCGGTACTCGCTCATCTGATGCAGAAGATGATCCGACGGTGACGTTTCTGACAGCTTTTTTGCCGTTCCGCTATAGGCGAATGCCTACGCAAAATGTCGTCAGCCTCCCCTGTCATCGGCGGGCCGCCTGGGGCGACCATGGCGCCCCTTTTAGTCGGATGAGAGCCTACGCCCATGAAACCCGTTTGCCGAGCTTTTGGTCTCGCCCCGATGCTATTGCTCCTTGCGAGCATGGCTCACGCCGATAAATATACCGAGACGGTTAATTTGTTTAAAAACGCGGGCGAAAGCGCTCCCTTTTTTCACGATTCCTATGGCTATGCGGTGTTTCCCACGGTCGTCGAAGGCGGCCTCGGCGTCGGGGGAGCCTATGGCAAGGGCCGTGTGCACTTGCACGGACGGTACGTGGGGGCCGCCACCATGGGTCAGGTGAGCGTCGGATTCCAGGCAGGCGGTAAAGCCTATAGCGAGATCATCTTCTTCGAAGACAAGCGTGCTCTGGATGAATTCGAATCCGGAACATTCGAGTTCAGCGCCCAGGCGAGCGCAGTTGCGGTTACGGCCGGTGCGGCTGCCATCGCGGGGACGGGCGGTGTGTCCGCAGGAGCGAGCGCGGGTCCGAAGGACGCGAAAGTTATAGGCGCCTATAATAAAGGCGTGGCGGTTTTCACCATCGCGAAGGGCGGCCTCATGTACGCGGCCAACATCGCCGGTCAGAAATTCACGTACTACCCGCGCGGCTCGCATGATTAGTATCGTATCGTCGTCCGGGTAAACTCGGCGGCGAATTGCGCAAGTTTCCCGTTTTAGTCCAATAGGATACGAGAGATTATTTATGTAAGTTCTGCCGCGCGTTCGGGACCGTGCGGTACGCTACGATCCACTATGCGGCTGCCATTGCTATCAATCCTGCTCGCGACCGTGTTTGCGGGAAGAGCTACGCCGGCGGCGGAGACGGGGGAAGCGCAACCCGCGGCACCGGCGGCCGCGAGTGCCGCTCCCTCCAGCGCCGCGCCCGCCGGCCTGCCGGGCTTGCATGTATCGGTGCTGACCGCGGACCAAGTCATTCAAATCCTCGACGAGACGGTCGATTGGTACCGAACGCTCGGGACTCAGCAGCAAAACGCCACTCAGCCGAGTGATCTGTTGATTCTCTTTGCCAATCGCCAGACCGCAGACAAAGTCGTCGCTCTCGCGTTCGATATCGCCCGTGCCAACGCGGAACTTCTCAGCAGCGAGGCTAGCTCCGTATCTCCTGTCGATGGTTCATCGCCGCAGTCGCTCTCTCAGCACCAAAACCAATTGGACGCGCAACGCCAGTCGCTTCAGCGCGAGATCGATGCAGTCCGGCAAAAGCTCGCCGGAGCCGGGAAAAACAACCCCCAGCTGGAGGCGCAGCTACAGGAACTGCAGGGCGAACTCGCGATGATCAACGCCAGGAAAAATCTTCTCGATACGATGACGGAGTTTGTCAGTACGAGCGATCCCAAGGCGGCGGGCGCAAGCGCGCTCAAGGCGCGAATCGACGCGGTCGCGGCAACGATACCCAGCTCGAACACGGGCGCCCTCGCGTCGCCGCCGGCCAGTTCGGCGGCCGGCCCGGGATCGGCGGCCGCACCCTCGACCGGCAATGAAGCCGGCAGAACGCGTTACGGCATCTGGGATCTCGGCGCCAACATGCTCCGGCAAAGGAACAAGATCGCCACGATCGATGCGATTGACCGGCACACCGCTGCCCTCGCACAAATCTTTCAAAAGCTGAGCGCACCGCCCCTCCAACAATTGAAGACTTACATTGCCCGCAGCGATGCGCTTGCGGACCAAGCGGACAGCGCCGGCAGCACCGCATTGAAGGCTCTGCGCGACGAATTCGACCGATTGGCGTGGCTGTTCAAACAAACCTCCGAAATTCTCGTGCCGCTCACCAAGGAGCAGGTGCTGTTGCAGCAATACCGGCGGAACCTCCAGAACTGGCGAGACTCCACTAGGCGGCAATATCAAGAAGCCTTGACGGCGCTCGCGGTGCGTCTAGGCATCGTTGCGGGCATATTGGCAATCGTGTTCGCACTCGGGGAAGTCTGGCGGCGTGCGGTGCTTCGCTACGTGCATGACTCGCGCCGCCGATATCAATTCCTGCTGGTGAGAACCATTGTGTTGTGGACCAGCGTCGCTGCCGTTGTCGGCCTGAGCTTCGTTACTCAGATAAGCAGCTTCGCCACGTTTGCGGGGCTGCTTACGGCCGGCCTGGCCGTCGCCATGCAGAGCGTCCTGGTCTCCGTCGTCGGGTATTTTTTCCTCATCGGGAAGTACGGTATTCGGGTCGGAGACCGCATTCAGATCGGCACGGTTGTCGGCGAGGTGATCGACTTGGGATTGGTGCGAATGCATCTCATGGAACTCAATCAACAGGGACCGTTGGGCCCGACAGGCAGGGTGGTCGCCTTCGCCAACCTGATCGTCTTCCAAGCCTCGGGTGGCTTATTCAAACAAATCCCGGGCGTGAACCTTTCCTGGCATGAGACCACGCTGATCCTGCCGGATGTCGGCGACTACGCCGCGTTGAAAGACAAATTGTTGGCGGCGATCAATGCCGTCTTGGGCGAACACCGCGAAGAGATCACGCGGCAGACGAAGGAGATCGAAAGAACGACTGCATCGCTTTCCGTGAACACCGTCACCCCGCAAGTACAAATGCATTTGTCCAACGGCCGTATGGAAGCGCTGATTACGTACCCGGTGCATTTGCAGCACGCCGCGGAAATCGACGAGCGCGTGGCGCAAGCAGTGTTGAAGGTGCTGGCGGAAAGCAATCCGCGCTAGGGTGCGGGTGCGCGCCGTGGTTCGACCAAGACAAGCGCGAAGCCGGCGGCCAAAGCCGCCGACGCGGCGCCGATCAGTGCGGCGGCGCGAAACCCGACCATGAAGGCCTCGATGGATTCTTGCCGCGCGAATACGAATCCCAACAATGCCGTCGCGATCAGTCCCGCGATGCGGGCCACGGCGTTATTGAATCCCGAGGCTAAGCCGACGCGGTCCGGATCGACAGACGTCATAACGGCCGCCGTCAACGGCGCGACGCAAGCGCCCATTCCGACGGCAACCAGCAGAGTCGGCGGAAAAATGTCCCTCCAATAATCGATGCCGTGCGCGTCGATTCCCCCGTAGAGCGCAAGTCCGACGGCAACCGCTCCGGAGCCCACGGCGAGCGGCAAGCGCGGCCCATGGCGCGATGCAACCCGCCCCATCAAACGCGACACGAGACCGATCAGGAGGGGCACCGGCAGCAGCGCCGCGCCCGCCGCGACCGCCAACCAGTTTTCGATCTTGATCAGGAAGAAGGGCAGCAAGACGATCAGGCCGCCAAGGCTCCCATAGAGAAACAGTGTCAGCAACGTGAGCCCGACGAATGTCGGCGCGGCAAACAACGCGAACGGCATGAGTGCTCGGTCGCCGAGTTTGCCCTCATGCCGGAGAAACGCCCCGAGCAGAACGAGTCCGGCGAGCGTCGCCGACCAAACCCAGGCGTGTCTTGCGGTGGATTCGGATGCCATGGTCAGTGCCCAGGTCAGCAGTCCTAGTGCCGTCGTCGCGAGAGCGGCGCCTGCAACGTCGAGAGGTGCCGGGCGCACTGCCTTACGCTCCTCGACGTACTTCCACGCCAGATATCCCGCGCCGGCCGCTATCGGCACATTGATTAGAAAAATAGTGCGCCATCCGACCGTATCGACAATCCATCCGCCGGCAACCGGGCCCAACGCCCCGGCCAGAGCGCCCGCCGCTGCCCAGCTGCCGATTGCGCGGCCGCGGGCCTCGCCGGCGAATCCGCCGCCGAGAATGGCAAGGCTGTTAGGCATCAGCAGCGCCGCTCCGAATCCTTGCAGCCCGCGCGCCGCCAGGAGCCACGGGAGCGATGGCGCCGCCGCGCATAGCACCGAGGCCAACGTAAAGGTCGACAGCCCTATTTGAAACAGGCGGCGCCGGCCGAAGTGATCGCCGAGCGCCCCACCCAGCAAAATCAACGCGCCGAGCGGCAACAGATACGCATTGATTGCCCAGGATAAGTTCGCAGGATCGACCTTGAGATCATGCGCGAGTGCAGGTAATGCGACATTGACGACCGACCCGTCGATGAACGCGAGGCTCGATCCAAGAATGGTGGCGGACAATGTCGCGCGCGGATGCATGCGCCGCAGCATACCCCCGGTTGATCGCTAAGTGCGACGAGACGCTTTGCGAGCTCTGGGTCCGGACTGGGTGATCGATCGAATCGCGTCCGCCAGCGACCGGGCCGCTTCTTCATATCCCGTCCATGGTTTGGTCTTGCGCAGCACGCCGGGCGCAGTCCGCACGGTATATTTCTTCGGATCGAGTCCGCTGCGGACTTCCTTCCAATGAATCGGCATCGAGACCGGAGCCCCTGCACGCGCTCGCGGAGACAACACCGCGACCGCTGTGGCAGTGCGGTCATTACGCAAATAATCCAGGAATATCTTGCCGACCCGCTGGCTCTTCGACATCGTATCCAGATACTTGGCGGGAGCGTCTTGAGCCATTTGCGCGCAAACGATGTGGGCGAAGTCTTTGGCCACGGGCCACGGCACTGCATTCTTGCCGGCGGTGAGCGGGGTCACGACGTGCAGCCCCTTGCCGCCGGTCGTCTTGCAGAAGGATTCGAGTCCTGCGGCCCGGAGCCGATCGCGGATTTCAATGGCGGCGGTGATGACCGCGTCGAATTTCACGTCCGGCGCGGGATCCAGATCGAATACCAGCCGCCCGGCGACTTCCGGATTGCCCCGAGCGCAATTCCAAGGGTGCAGTTCGAGGGCGCCGATCTGCGCGGCCGCAATCAAGGCCTCGACTCGATCGATCTGCACGTACGGCGCCCTGTCGCCCTTGACCTTTACCGAGGTAAGAAGGCTCGACATACCGGGCATGGCATGGCGCTGAAAGAACTGCTCGGTGCCGACGCCGTTGGGCACTCGGACGAAAGAGCAGGGCCGGCCTGCCAGGTGGGGCAGCATCCAGTGGCCGACGTTCTCGTAATATTCCGCAAGATCGGCTTTGGTCACGGGCGCACCGTCACCGGCATCCGGCCAAAGTGCTTTATCGGGTTTTGAAATCGTCACTTCCATGACGGCCAGCGGGCCGTTGCCCTTCGCAGCGGCCACTTGCGTGATGCCGTCGCGGGAGGGCTTCGCGGGAGAAGCACTCGTGCGTGAGGGCTTCGCGCGGGAGGAGCGCGTGGCTTTCTTGCTGATCGGTCGTTTGCTGTTCATTGGTGCTGTCGTCTCGCTTGAGGTGGTATCCGCAACTGCGGGCGATGGGATTTCGGCGACCACGTCGCGCGCCGGCTTATCCAGACGCAGACCCTTGAAGGCAGCCTGACGAATCATGCCCGTTCCGGTCCAACCGGCGAATTCGATTTCAGCGACGAGCTCAGGCTTGAGCCAGCGAACGTTTTTTTCCCGCGCCGGTGAATTGTCGCCGGCGAAAGGACTCTGCTCCCGCGTCAATTTCTTGAGCTGCGGCAAGAGAGTGTTCACGGCCTCGCGACCATATCCTGTGCCGACACGACCGACGTAAACCAGCCGGCCGCCGCGGCCGCCCTTGTCGCCGCGATAAACGCCTGCGAGCAACGAACGAACGGTTCCCGCTTCGGTGGTCCAGCCGCCGATCACGACCTCCTGTCCCATACGGCATTTGGCTTTGGTCCAGCTTCCGGTGCGGCCCGAACGATAGGGGGCATCCAGTTGTTTGGAGACTATCCCCTCAAAACCCATCTTGCAGGCCGATGAAAACACCGCCTCCGCGTCGGACTCGAGGTGCGCCACGTAACGCAGCTGCTGCGAGACGTCGCAAGCGTCCACCAGCGCTTCGAGGCGGGCCTTGCGTTCTGCCAAAGGCAGCGTGCGCAAATCCTCTCGACCGTCGAACAACAGATCGAACGCATAAAACACGAGTTTTTCGGATTTGCCTTCGGACAGCGCCGCCTGCAGCGCGCCGAAACTAGGCAGGCCGCGTTGATCGAGTGCCACTATTTCTCCATCGATCAAACAGTCGGGAAGTGTCCGGGCGTCCTTGGCAATGGAACTGAAGCGGTCAGTCCAATCAAGACCGCTGCGGGTGCGGATCGCGATCCGGCCGCGGGACGCTTGCAGCTGTGCGCGATAGCCATCGAGCTTGACTTCGTGCGCCCAGCGGGCACCCTCGGTGGGCCGATCGACCAGCTTGGCCAGCTGAGGTTCGACGAAAGCCGGCACTCTTGCGACGAGTGCGGGCTTGCGCTTCACGGCTTGGGGTCGATCGACCGAGGGGGTCGCGGCGGAGTTGGAAGTCCAGACCGCGTCCGCCCGCGCGCGCTGTTTGGTTGCGAGCATGAAAGGTTTTGGGCGCGCGCCGCTCCCCTCGGTGATCTGCTTGAGCGCCCGCCCCGATGCTACGGAACGATCCTCCTCGAGCAAGGCATCGGCATCGCCGGGCCTTGCGCTGGCGTCGCGGTGCTTGATCAGCAGCCAATTGGTGCGCTTGCCACCGTATCGGTCTCCTCGCATACGCACCAACACCCAGCTGCCGTGCAGCCGCGCACCCTCCAGGGTGAACTTAAGATCGCCGGCGCTCAGCGCCTCCTCGGGCGGCCGGGCCCCTTCAGGAATCCAGTAACCACGGTCCCACAACTGCACGGTGCCGCCGCCGTACTCTCCGTGGGGGATCGTACCCTCGAAGTCCCCGTAATCCAGCGGATGATCCTCGACTTCAACGGCCAGGCGTTTTTCCCCAGGATCGAGGGACGGCCCGCGAGTGACGGCCCAGGACTTGAACACCCCATCGAGCTCGAGCCGCAGGTCGTAGTGCAGTCGCCGCGCCGCGTGTTTTTGTATGACGAAGCGCCATCGAGGGGAGGGCGCCACACGCGTTTGACCGGACGGCTCATCGGTCTTTGAGAAGTCGCGCTTCGCTCGGTAGACGGAGAGTCCCGGTTTTTTCAACTTCAGGTTCCCTGCCGGTCCATCATGCGCCGGTACGCGAGTAGATGACGAAGCGACGCCTTGGCGTCTTGGACCCGATCGTAGAGCCGCGCCAAATTAAAATGCGCATCCGCAAACTCCGGATCGAGCGCCAGGGCCTCGCGGTATGCGACAATTGCGTCGGACTCGCGCTCCAGATCTTCAAGCAATACGGCGAGGTTGAAGATGAGCATAGGCTCCGGCGTTTGAGCCGCGCGGTACACTCGTTCCGCTTCGGCGAGGCTGCCGGCGATATGCAGGAGCCGACCCAGATTGATGCGCGCCTCCGTGTGATGCGGGTCGGCCGCGAGGGTGGCTTGATAGGCTGCCCGTGCGCTTTCCGGATCGCTGTCCTCGAGCGCAAAAGCTCTTGCGTAGTGCTCATCTGCGGATTCCTGCGGTAATGCGGGAGAGGCCTGCCGGTTGATCACGTGCAACCCGCCTTTCTCCTCGCCGACATCAAGCGCCAAGACATACTGTCCGGAGTCAGACTCCCAAATCAGCTTGCCCTCGCGAATGGCAATTTGATTGCCCAGCGCCGTGATGGAACGTTTGCTCGATGCGACGCCGACGGGAAGGGCGGCGCGAAAAGTTTGCAGCGTTCGATTGATCCGATTTGCCGAGATATTCGCCGAGCGCAGCGCACTCGCAGTACGCATCATCAGCAGGTCTTGGAAAGAGTAATGAAGGCGCCCGCGACGCTTGACCGGGCTTATGTGCCCGGCGCGCGCAAGAGAGCGGACTGCGGATGCGGGCAGTCCAAAAAGCCGTTCGAGGTCCTTCGTATTATAGGCATGCATCTCATCGGCGAGCGGTTTTTCGCGAGGATGCTTGGGCTGCTGCACGTTTCGGTGCCTTTCGTTCCTTTAGATCAGCGGCCTTCGACCCACGGGCATCGATGCTCGCCCGTAAAGCCTCCATCAAGTCGATGACATTGCCGCCTTTGTTCGATACAGGGCCTTCAGCGAGGGAGACTTCCTTGCCGTCGACCTTTCGTTGAATCGCCGCCTGGACCCTCGACTTGTGCTCGTCGACAAACTCGTTCGGGTCAAACCGCTTCGCTCCCAAGTGATCTATGAGTTGCCGCGCGAGTTTAAGTTCGGGCTCCGACACTGGCGCGGCCTCGACTCCGAGGTCCTTCAGATCGCGAACCTCTGCCTTGAAATGCAGCTGGTGCAGGGCCAGACCCTCTTCCAACGCCCTGATAACGATAATGTGCTCCTTGCCGCGAGAGATCCAGCGGCCGACGGCGCATTGCTGAGCTTGACGCAGGGCCGTGGCGAGTAGGGTGTAGGGCTTGGCGCCGCCCTTGTCCGGCGCCAAATAATAGGTGCCGTCAAAGTAGAGCGGATCCACGGAGTCGAGGGGAACGAACTGGCTGATATCGATGGCGTGGGTCGTCGTGTCTTCGAGCGCTTTGAGTTCCTCGGCGTTGAACATGACGTATTGGTCCTTGGCGAATTCATACCCCTTGACCATTTCGGAGCGTTCCACGGTTTTTCCGTCGTTGACCGCGATGTATTGCTGCTTGACGCGCGAGCCGTCTTTTTGGCGCAGCAAGTTGAACGAGATCCGCTCCGAGGAGACGGTGGCCGAATAAAGCTTGACCGGGATTGCAACCAAGCCAAAGGAAATCGTGAGCGACGCAATCGACCGAGCTTGAGTAGCCATGAATGCAACCATCCCTTAAAAGTCGAAATTTGGTCAAACTCTAAATCATATAATGAAAAGAGTGCAAGGCGTTATATTGCCGAGCTTTATGGACGCAGCGTAGGAGGTTCGGGGGCGGGTTTCAAGCCAAATTCTCACATTTCTGCCGTGACAGTCTTAGCAACTCGCCTGCCGGCGACTCACGAGTCCTTGCCTTTTCATCATGACCGTGGGGTTGCAAATATTTGTTAAAATATTGATATGTAAGAACATTATTGTCGATATCCCGGATCATGAACAGCGCAGTGACAGCGGCAGATCTAGCAACGTGGGGAATTGCCGTGCTGGTGACGGCAGGCATCATCTTGCGGCCGTTAAACTTACCGGAGGCCGTGTGGGCGGTCTTGGGCGCCGCCGCCCTCGTATGCTGTGGGGTGTTGCCCGTGAGCGCGGCAGCCGAAGGCGTCAAGAAGGGCCTCGATGTTTATCTGTTCCTCAGCGGCATGATGCTGCTCGCGGAACTCGGGCGACAGGAAGGTCTGTTCGATTGGCTGGCGGCGCGAGCGGCCGTGACGGCTCGAGGTTCCGCTGTGCGATTGTTCGGCCTCGTGTATGCGGTTGGCATCGTCGTGACGGTCTTTTTGTCCAACGATGCGACGGCTGTGGTGCTGACTCCAGCGGTTGCCGCAATCGTTCGCACCGCGAAGGTGGAGCACCCGCTGCCGTATTTGCTGGTTTGTGCCTTCATCGCCAATGCTGCGAGTTTCGTGCTGCCCATTTCCAACCCCGCGAACCTCGTCATCTATGCCAATCACATGCCGCCCCTCGTGGAGTGGCTTTCCCAGTTCGCGTTGCCGTCCGTGCTGTCGATCGCCGTCACTTACGCCATCTTGCGCTGGACCCAACGCAAGGCGCTCGCCCAATCGGTGTCGCATGCCGTCACGCTTCCCGTTATGACGCGCACGGGGCGATTGACTGCGGCCGGGATCTGCGCAGCGGCTGTGGCCTTGATGCTCGCCTCGGCTTGGGGAATCAAGCTTGGGCTGACAACGTTGAGCGCGGGACTCGTGACTTTGTGCGCGGTCACGGGGGTGGGTCGCTCCTCGCCCTGGTCGTTCTTGCGCGCAGTTTCATGGGGCGTCATACCGCTCGTCGGCGGCTTATTCGTCATGGTCGAAGCGCTCGATCGATCCGGCGTCATTCACGCGCTCAGCGATTCCTTGCGCGTTCAGGCGCAACACTCGACGAGCCTGGCCGCGGCGGAGTCCGGCGTTATCGTCGGCATCGTGTCGAACATCGTCAACAACCTCCCGGCAGGACTGATCGCCGGTACGGCCGTTCACGCGGTCGTGTTGCCGGCGAGCATCTCGGCCGCAATTCTCATCGGCGTCGATCTCGGCCCCAACCTGTCGGTCACGGGATCACTCGCGACCATCCTTTGGCTGACCTGCTTGCGGCGCGACGGCATCGAAGTGAAGCCTTGGGACTTTTTCAAGTTGGGCGTTTTAATCATGCCTCCCGCGCTGCTTTTATCGCTGGGCGCGCTGCTTGTGCGCGGCTAATGTGACGCATGCACGCGACCTGAGTCACAGTTCGCCGGCTGCTCACTCGACCGGCGCAGGGAGAAGCACGCACACTGATGAACGCGCCCGGAAAACCTCCTTCACAAGATTCGCACGTGCCCAATCAAACACTTCCTCCACTGCTGCCGGATATCGTGGTCTTAATCACGCGAGACGGAGTGCTGCTCGAGCATATCGCCGGCCGGGGCGTGCTTTCTGCGGACAAGGCTCCGGAACCGATCGGCCGACCGATCGAATCGATGTGGCCGGCGTCGGTGAGCGCGCCGATCAAGCAACTGGTCCGCCATGCGATTGCGGACCGATCCACGGTTCAAGGTCATATCGAGCACGGAGATGGTTTCCAAGTGAGGGTAACGGCGCAAGGGCCCGATCGGGCCATTTGCGTCATTCGCGCGCAAACAGCGGCTCCTGCCGGCGACGCCGCGCCCGATGGCGTGTCGGCGCCGCGTTTCGATCGTCGCGGATTTCTGAGGCGATTGAAGGATTCCATGGCCTCGGGAGCGCTGCGCGAGAAGCCCACGGCTGTTGCCGTCATCCACGTTGACGGCCTTGCCGAGATTACGCGGATTATCGACATGAGGGTCTCGAACCTGGTCATCGGCGCAGCCGTCGAGCGACTGCAGCCAGGCTCCACGACCGCGGGCGAACCGATGTGGTATCTGGGTCAGTTGAGCGACAGCGTGCTGGCGCTCGTGGTCGAGAGCGCCGATCGAGACGCGGTAGAAGCGTGCGTGGCGCACGTATGTGAGAGCCTTCGCGAGCCTATCAAGGTCGGCGACGCCGCGTTCAGCCTCACGCCGTACGCCGGCGTCGCGATTCTCGGCCAAGATGCCAACTCGCCCAGGATGCTCATCGATCATGCGCGCGCCGCGGCGAACGAGGCGCGAAACACCGGGAAATGCACTGTGCGCTTTTTTTCCGATACTTTACGGCTTCGTTCGCTCGCGCGGCTCGACATCGCGCAGGAGCTGCGGGCGGCCATTGCCGAGCGTGCGATACGGCTGCGATATTTTGGTCGATACGACCTGGCGACCGGTCGCAGGGTTGCGCATGTGGGTTATCTTCATTGGCAGCATCCGGTGCGAGGGGAAGTGCGGGCAGCGGAGTTCGTAGGGGTTGCGGAAGCCACAGGCCTTGCCCGCTTCATGTCACGCTCGGCACTCGCGTGCCTTCTTGAAGATTTCCCAGCCCTCAGGCAGGCAGATCCGGACGTCCGCATCTCGTTCGGAGCGCTTCGGCATCATCTTCTTCATGAAGACTTCGTCGCGGACATCGCAGCATTTGTCGCGGAGGGTGCGGTGCCGGCCGAGCGGCTGGAGCTGCGGATTTCCGAGCGAACGCTGATGGCGCAGGTGCCCTCCGTATGCGAGTCCCTGAAGGACATGGGCATTCAACTGGTGGTCGATGAAGTCGGTCGAGGGATGAGTTCCCTCGACCAGCTCGCGCGTGCATCTCTCTGGGGATTGCAACTCGATCGCTCGTGGGCGGTGGGTCTTCGCCATGATCCGGTGGCTCTCAAGGTGTGCCGCGCAGGAATGGCTGTCGCAGCTTCCCTCGGCCTCACGCCGATCGCCACCGGCGTCGACGATGAGCAGCAGCGACAGGCGCTTCTCGTTCTCGGGTGCCGCCAAGGAATGGGGGATTTTTACCCCCATGTCGAGGGGACGACGAGGGAAATGCCGGAGGTGCGCCGCTCGGGTCAGAGCGGGTAACTCGCCGCGCGTGGTCTAGGCTCCCCACGAGTGAGCGGAAGTGTGAAGTGCGTTCGCCCGGTGTCGCCTTGCGGTGGCGCAATAGGACGTCAATCACCCTAAAAAGCGGGCCAATTGTGCATAGTTGGTGGATGAATCGAACGGATCCATGCGCATGAGCGGCTGGCGGTGCTTGCCGATCGCGTGGCTTATGGCCGCAGCCGGTACGGCGCCGGCGGCGGAAAGCCCGAGCGCTCCGCCCGTGGTGTTCGACCATTTGACGACGGCCGATGGACTGCCGCAGGGCACGGTGTACGCCACCCTCCAGGATTCGCAGGGCTTCGTGTGGCTGGGAACCGAGGACGGCCTCATTCGCTACGACGGGCACGAGTTGTTCCGCTATGGTTATAACCGCGCGGCGCGCGAAGGGCTGCCCGGAAATTTCATTCAAGGAATCGTCGAGGACTCCCACCACGATCTATGGATAGCGGTCGTCGACAGCGGCCTCGCGCGTTGGAATCGTGCCTCCGACACCTTTACCGTCTACCGCCACGACCCCTTACGTCCGGACTCCCTTGCCAGCGACGCGGTTCGAACTCTCCTGGTTGACGAACACGGCCGCATCTGGGTGGGCATGCGCGACGCGGGAATCGACATTGTGGACCCGGTCACCGGGCACATTGAACACCGACAGCACCATCCGTCGCGCAGTACTTCGTTGGCGGACAATCGGGTCAAGGTGCTGAGTCGCGACGCGTCGGGAGTGCTATGGGTCGGCACGGAAAACGGACTCGATCGCTTGTTGCCCGACGGCAAATCGTTCGCGCATTACCGCCATTCAGCCGCCGAGCGGCACTCGCTCAGCAGCGACAACATCGCGCAGATCTACCACGACCATGCAGGCTCCATGTGGATAGGCACCTTCGACGGCGGCGTCAACCGAATGGACGCCAGCGGTCAAGTCACGGCGGTCTACCGGCATGATCCGCGCACCCCCGCGTCTCTGGCTCACGATGATGTCAGGGCCATACTTGAGGACCAGGCGGGACATCTGTGGATCGGCACCGCTGACGGCCTTGACCTCCTGGATCGCAACACCGGGCGGTTTACGCATTATCGGCACGATGAACGCGATGCCACCTCGATGCGCGATTCATTCGTGATGTCGCTCTATGAAGATACCAGCGGTTTGGTTTGGGTGGGAACCCGAGCCGGGGGCGTCAGCCGCTGGAATCCGCATAGTTGGGACCTCGGCGGCCGACGCCCCGATTGGCTGCAAGGCAAGCTCGTCACCGCCTTCGCCGATGCTCCGGATCACCGAGTTTGGATCGCCTCGCTCGGCGGCGGCCTCGTACGCTTTGACCCGGCGACGGGTGAAAAAGCCGATTTCGACAGCGTGGTCGGCCGGCGCAACGCGTTGGGCGATCAGCGCGTCATGTCCCTCGAGGGTGATCGTCACGGCACGCTCTGGATCGGAACATACACGAGCGGTGTCGTGAGGCTCACCCCCGATGGGCACGTCAATTCCATTCAGGCCAGGTTTGGCGATCCAAGAAGTTTGAGCGCGGCCGGCATCATGACCATCTACGAAGCGAAGGACGGACGAATCTGGTTCGGGACGCACGGCGGCGGGGCGAACGTGCTGGACGTCGGTACGGGCTTGATCCGGCAACTACCGTTCGAATCGATGGCGCGCGGAGCGACCAGCGGACGCAACGTCACTTCATTCGCTGAAGATCGCAACGGAAACATGTGGATGGGCACCGACGGCGGCGGCCTCAATCTTGCTCGCCCGGATGGCTTGGTATTCAAGGTGTTTCGCCACGATCCCGATAACGAGCGCAGCCTTTCCGCCAATACCGTCTACGGAATCACCGTGGACAACGATGGGCGTCTCTGGATCGCCACGGAAGGAGGAGGACTCGATCTCGTAGTGGGCTCGTCCGCTGCGCCTGATGCCATCCGTTTCAATAACATATCGCGCGCCGACGGGCTCACCAGCGACACTATCTATGGAGTACTCGCCGATGGCGGAGGGCGCTTATGGATGAGCGGAAACTCGGGATTGATGCGATATGATCCCCGTAATCGTTCGGTAAAGACTTTTCATCTCGAGCAGGGACTCTACGGCGAGGAATTCGATTTGGGAGCGTATCGCCAGCTTCGCGATGGACGCTTTTGTTTCGGAGGGCCGGGCGGATTCAATATCTTCGACCCATCCGGGTTGGTGGAAAACTCGCAGCCGCCCCGCCTTGCGCTGATGCAAGTCGATGTCCTCGGCGCGCCCATGCGTAGTTCAACACCCTATTGGCTGCTCGATCATATCGACGTCGATTCTCACGCGGCAATCGTTTCGCTTGACTTTGGTACCCTTGATTTTACGTCGCCGAAACGTAACCGCCTCGCATACCGCATGCCCGGCTTGACCGACAACTGGATCGATCTCGGGACGCAACACCAGGTCACGCTCACGAATCTCGACTCGGGCGACCACATTCTCGAAGTGCGCGCCGCGAGCGCCGATTCGGTGTGGGGCGCCTCGCCATTGCGAATCAAGATTCATCGGGACCCCGCACCCTGGAAGTCCTTCTCGGCATTCGCCGGCTATGCGTTCCTGGCGGCATGCCTTGTCACTTACGGAATGTGGAATCAACGCCGCAAGATTCGATTGGCGATGGAGGCGCAAGCGCGCCTCGAAGCGGAAGTCGAGGCCCGGACCAAAGATCTGGTAGCCAGCAATCGCCTTCTCGAAGAAGCTGCGCAGGCGAAGAGTGCCTTCCTGGCGCGCATGACCCACGAACTTCGGACGCCGATGAACGGTGTGGTGGGCATGACGGAACTGCTGGAGCGCACCGCGCTCTCGTCCGATCAAGTTCGGCTGACGAAAACCATCCGCTCGTCGGCCGACGTTTTGCTGCAAATCGTCAATCACTTGCTCGATCTGTCAAAAGCTCAGGCAGGCAAAATCGAACTCGAGACGGTTGCGATCGATCTTGGGCTCATCTTGGAAGAATCCGCGGCGATCTTCGCCGGTGCGGCGGCCGGAAAAGGACTCGATCTCACGGTGTGTCCACCCGGTGCCGTCGAACATGCCTTGTTTGGTGATCCATTGCGAATTCGCCAGATCGTGATCAACCTCATTGGCAATGCGGTGAAGTTCACCGATCACGGCCATGTCGTCGTCGAAGCGAACATCGGCGAATCGATCAATGGCCGCTCGAGCGTGGAAATCATCGTCAGAGACACCGGCATCGGAATGGCGTACTCGGCGGTCGAGAAGATTTTCGAGCCCTTTGCGCAAGCGGACGAGTCGACCACCCGCCGCTTCGGGGGGACCGGCCTCGGCCTCGCAATCTGCCGGGAGCTTGCGACGCTCATGGGAGGCACGGTCGGTGTCGAAAGCCGACCGGGGGTCGGTTCGGTGTTTCGCATAGTGCTTGCCCTCAAGATCGGTGACCGTCAAGCGCCGGACTCGGCGACCCCGCAACTCAAAGGCAGGGTGCGTATCATGACCCATCGAACTGCGCTTGCAGAGGCGTTGAGGCGGCACGCGCTGAGCTTCGGACTGGGTGTAGTCGGCGACGATGACGGTTCGGCTGCGCCCGTAAGCGGCGTCGAAACCTTGACGATCGTGGACGCCGCTACGCATCTGAATTATCTTCGCTCGCGGCTCGTTACCGCGGACGTTCGCCCTCCAAGGCTCGTCATCATAGCGAGCGCCGAGGAGGCGGAAATGCTTGGGGTTGCCCCGCTGATCGGAAACGATGTGCTGGTTGCGCCGCCGGTACAACGGGCAGATTTGTACCGCGCCATTGCCTCCTCCCTCGGCATGGCCGAGGAGCTTTCAAGCCTCGATTCGTCAAATTCGATCTCCGTCGAAAAGGTCCCCGGTCACGTGTTGGTGGTCGACGACGAGCCGGTTAACGCCGAAGTAGCGCAGGGTTACCTTGCCGCCCTTGGCTGTACGTCCGTGTGGGTGCAGGACGGAGCCGCTGCGGTGGCGCGCTGCTCCGCGGAGCGCTTTGATGCCATTCTGATGGACATCAGTATGCCGGTCATGGATGGATTTGCGACTACGATCCTCATTCGAGAGAGCAAAGGCCCGAGTTGTCGAACCCCGATCGTCGCACTAACCGCGCATGATGCGGAGAGCCACTTGGAGCGTTGCCTTGCGGGTCAAATGAACGATTTGATCGAAAAGCCCTACACCTTCGAAGCCTGCGCGGCGATTCTGCGCCGATGGATAAAGCGCGGGCGCGGTCTCGAGTCCGAGGAGCGGCAATGTCCGCGAATCGCCGGCGCGGCGGTTCCGAGCGTTGATCGAGCGGTCGTCTCCGCACTCCGGAATCTGCCTTCACGCGGTCAAGAGGACCTCTATGCCACCTTAGTGAGGCTGTTCCAAGCGTCGGCGGGAACGGCGCTTGTCCAGCTTCGAGCGTCGCTTGCTGCAGGCGACCTTCAAGCCGCAGGCGCGACCTCCCATAAGTTACGGGCCAGCGCCGCTAATGTAGGCGCCATGTCCTTTGCCGCCGGCCTGCGCGAGCTTGAAAACCTGTGCAATTCCGCGAACACCGTTGCGAGCTTGCAGCAGCTCGCAGCGCTCGAAGCAGGTTACCCCATTCTGCTGGAAGAACTTCATCGCCTGGCTCTGAAGGCAACGGCGTGAACCAAACCATTAAAAACGTCCCTGTTGCGATCATCGCGGACGACGAAGACCTCGGCCGGCTGCTGCTGGCCGAAGCGGCCATAGCAGCCGGGCTCACGCCGCTGGTCTTTGACAACGGCACCGCCGCCCTGGCGGCGGCGCTCGCGCACCATGTCGTCATCGTGCTACTGGACGTGGACATGCCGGGGATGAACGGCTTGGCCGTCTGCGAGCGCCTGCGCAAGGAATCTCGATTCGCCGCGGTTCCGATCGTAATGGTCACGGGGCACGAGGATTCCGACGCGATCAGAGCCGCGTTTGCGGCGGGCGCCACCGATTTCATGCCGAAGCCTGTCAATTGGGCGCTGCTGCCGTATCGGCTCGAATACATTCTTCGGAATGCCGAACAGGTCCGAGCTCTCGCCGAAAGCGAGTCGCAGGTCCGCACGCTGGTCGAAGCGCTTCCCGATCGGCTTTGGGTTGTGAACGGCAAGGGCGAGGTGCGCTGGACCCCGCAGCCCAGCGCGGTGCTCCCGCAGCAATCGGCGCAGGCGCTCGAAGCGATTCGGGCCACTGGGAAAGACGGCAGAGTGCGAACGCTCGACTTCGGCGAACAGCAAGACGATCCGGCGCGAACCTACGAGCTGCGCTTCAGCCGCCGCGAAGGCGGCGATGTGGTTGTCGTACGCCGGGACACGACGGAACGCACCGCGGCCGCCCGGAGCATCGAACGGCTCGCATATTTCGACCAGCTGACCGCGCTTCCGAATCGGCAGCGCTGCCTGGCAACTGCCGAAGAATTCTTGACCGCCGCCGCGGCGTTGAAGGAGTCCGTTGCGTTCATCTATATGGATCTCAACGGCTTCAAGAGGATCAATGACGCGTTCGGCCACCCGGTCGGGGATGCTGTTTTGCGTATCGTCGCCGAAAAACTATCCGAGGTCATCGGCCGCTTCCAACCCAAACACGAACACGTTTCGATTGCGCGGTTCGGAGGCGACGAGTTCGTCATTCTGCTGCGTCATGCAGACGCGCGTGACCTTGCCGTCGAGATAGCCGATGCCTGCTGCACGATTCTGCAAGACCCGATCAACTATCATGGACTCGAGTTCCATGCGACTCCCAGCGTGGGTGTCGCCGTCTATCCAGCCGACGGCGGCGATGTATCGACGGTGCTAAAGCATGCCGATGCGGCGATGTACCATGCGAAGAGTGCGTCGGCACACGCCGTAGTCCTTTATCGGCCCTCGATGAGCAGCCGCCTGCGCGACTGGCTCGACCTTGAGGCCAGGCTCCGGCGTGCCGTTCGGGAAGACGCTCTCGTGCTGCATTTTCAGCCGAAATTTCGGCTGGTGGATGATCAGATGGTCGGTGTGGAGGCGCTGCTTCGCTGGTGCGATGCAGAGTACGGCGACATACCGCCGAGCCGATTCGTGCAGATGGCCGAAGAGACCGGCTTGATCATGGACATCGGCAACTGGGTCGTACGCAGCGCGTGCCGGCAGGTGCGTGCGTGGCTGGACCGAGGGCTCAACATGCCCGTTGCAATCAATTTATCCGGCAAAGAGCTGCTGTACGGGGACCCGGCCCGTGTTTTGGAATTCGAGGTGAAGGCGGCCGGTATCTCCCCGTCAATGATCGAGATAGAGATTACCGAGTCGCTGCTCGTGAATAACACCGCTGCGGTCCGCAACGCCCTCGATCGATTTCGCAACCTCGGTTGCCGGATCGCGCTTGATGACTTCGGCACCGGCTACTCTTGTCTCGCCTACATAACCCGATTTCCGCCGGACCGAATCAAGATCGACAAGGCGTTTGTGCGAAACGTGGACCAATCCGCGGGCGATGCGGCAATCGCAAATGCGATTTTGTCGCTCGGCGAGAGCTTGAGCTTGTTGGTTACGGCAGAGGGCGTCGAACGTCCGGGTCAATTGGAATGGTTGCGGCGGCGTGGTTGCCATGAAGCGCAGGGATTCTTGCTTTCGCGACCTTTAGCGGCGACCGAGTTGGAGAGGCGGCTTTCAGAGCCGAACCCTGGGGAGTCTCCCGGCACCGACGGGTTACCGTCATCGGCAAGCCAACGTAACTAGCAACAACGATGGCCATCGGTTGCGGCGCACATGGCCGGTTTTTGGGCGGCCTAGTACCGCCACGAAAACTTTCCATAGGCGCTGCGCTGAATTTCCGCTCGCGTCGGATCGGGAAACCCGTACTCGGCATGATGGTTGTGCAGCAGGTTCTGTCCGACCAGTGAAAACTCGAGCCGATCGCCGGCATGCCACGCGAGACGCATATCCAGCTCGAAGTAGCTTGGCACAGATCCGGGTGTCGGCCCATTGCTGGTTGGCAAAGTGTCTACCCATCGCAGTGCGGCGTCGAGTTCTGCGCGCCGGGGCAGCCGCAGCGAGGAGCGTATGGAAAACTGGTGTTCCGGATCCGCTGTTTCGTTGCGCGCATTGCTGAGGTCGAACTGCCCTGGTTTGACGCGCAAATGCTCCCTGAGCAATGTGTAGCCTGCGTGCAGTGACCAGTTGTCCGCGGCCTGATAATTGGCGCTGAACTCCAGTCCATAGCTATCGCCCTCAAGGTTGTTGGCGAAGTACAACGGCAAGATCGTTAGAGGCGTGAAACTGGCACTGCGAACATCGTTGTATTGGTTATAAAAGCTGGAAACGGACGCGGCGAGTTTCGAGTTTAGCTGCGCCCGGTAGCCCAATTCGTAGGCAATCAGCGCTTCTGACGCGAAGTTCGAGCCGCCTTTGAGGACCACCAGGTAGGGCGGCGTTCCCTCGGAGAGGTCATGATCGATGCGCGAGGGAGTGCGCACGGCGCGGGAAACGGCTCCCCACAACACCTGACTCGAGTTCAAATTCCAGCTTAAACGCACATCGGGTTCGAATTCGAAACCCGTGTAGGCATTGTGCTCCAGCTTCGTGCCGAGCGTGAAGGAGAGATTCTTCAGCAGTGCGATTTCGTCCTGGACAAACGCGCTGTAGAGGTTCTGATTCAGCACGGTCGGGAAAAAGCCCAAGGCGGGTGCGTTGATGACGGCGTCGCTGGTGTAACGAAATCCCAGCCCCCAGACGATTCGGTTACGCATCCCCAGTTGGAACCGGTGCTGGAAATCGACGTCATAAGTGGTTAGGTCGTCGTAGAACGTTCCGGCCGGACTGAATTGCGCTCCGCCCACCAACAACGGTGTCACGGGAAGGGCGAGGTGCGATTTATCGTAATAGGATTGCAGGCTGAGGTCCGACTCGTCAGCCAGCCTTCGTGACCATCGACCGAGGATGTTAGCGCCGCTGGTGCCGGAGGAGCCTCCGTTTTGCGAATCCTCACGGCCGTCGTAAGCATCTCCTTGCAACGTCAGCTGGTCCCGCGCAGAGGCGACCGAGTCGATGCGAAAACCCGCTCGACTTTGCCGCCAGGCGTCCGGCTCCGATTTCCCGTCCGCCAGAACCTCAGCGCCGCGATCGAAGTATTTCCCATAAACACGAAATTGAGTATCCGAACCGAACTTCCCGCCGTACCGGGCATCGACGAAGCCTCGTGGTTCAGATCCGCCACCGGCATCGGCATACAGTCCCTGCGTGTCTTTGGCGCTCTTGGTAATGATATTGATGACGCCGTTGACCGCGTTCGCACCCCACAGAGAGCCTCCGGGTCCGCTGATCACCTCGATGCGGTCAATGTCCTCGAGCACGTAATCCTGCAGATCCCAGAAGACCCCCGAATAAAGCGGTGTATACACCGTGCGCCCGTCGATCATGACAAGGAGCTTATTGCCCAAGTTCGTATTGAAGCCACGCGCGCTGATGGCCCAATCATGCGAATTCTTTTGCGCCACCTGCAGATTGTCGGCGAGCCTCAAAGCCTCGGGAATGCTGGTGGCGCCGGAACGACGGATGTCCTCCTGGGTAATGACTTGAATCGCCGACGCGGCGGCTATCAGCTTTTCCGGATGACGGGAGACCGAAGTCACCTCGACATTGAGGAGGTCTTCGACGCTCAAGGTCTTGAGCGCGGTGACAGAATCTTGCGCTACTGCCGCAGCAGCAAACAGCAACAGCAGCGCAGCGATGCGAAAAATTCCTCTCGACGCCGCGTTAGCCATGGATACTCACTCCTCCTTGCCGTGTAAAAGTTGTCGGCCGGAAGTAATAAAGATTTAGATGCAAACCGTCAGGAGCGGTGGCCCCGAGCCGCGGTGCAGGGAATCCCTCATAGCGCACAGGTCACCGCTTCGAGCGAGACCGCTGTGCTGACGCCGATTCGGGATCGAGACCCTCGGTGCGGTCGCCGTAATACTTCCGGGACTGTGCTGGGATTCGCGAAGCTTGAGGATGGGCAAGACGCGTGATGACCGACGGGACGTCGGATGCCGGGCCGGGCTGCCCAAAGAAATATCCCTGCGCCTGATCGCACTTGACGAGCCGTAGTGTCTCGAGCTGCTGCACGGTCTCGACGCCTTCGGCGATGGTTTGCATCTGAAAAGCGTGCCCCAGTGAGACGATCGTGGACATCAGCGTCATGCCGTTCGCGGAGTCGGCGAGAGCTTGAACAAACGAGCGATCGATCTTCAGAGTGTCGACCGGGAGGCGCGCAAGCAGGCAGAGCGATGAGTAGCCGGTGCCGAAGTCATCGATGGCGACACCGATGCCCTTCTCTCGTAAGTGAGAGAGCTTGCGAATCGAGAGTTCAAGATCCTGCATCAACATACTCTCGGTGATCTCGATATCGATGCCTCCTGCTCCTAGACGACTCGCGGGCTCGATGCTCGACAACACTCGATCGACAAAGTCACGGTGCCGGAGCTGCAAGGGGGATACGTTGACCGCCACGCGAACGGGTGTGAGGCCGGCCGCGAACCAGGTGCGAATGTCGTGCACCGCCTGCATGAGCACCCATTCGCCGACATCGACGATGGCTCCCGAACGCTCCAGCAGCGGCACGAAAAGTGAGGGTGGCACCAGCCCGTCGTGCGCGTCGCGCCATCGTAAAAGGGCCTCGAAGCCCTCGAGACCGCCGTTGTCGAGGCAGACTTTGGGCTGATAGTGCAGAAAGAACTCTCCGCGTTCGAGGGCGCCGGAGAGGCGCGCTTCGAGCGCGAGACGGGACGTCGGATGCCGGGTGACGAGACCGTACAACTTGTACTTCTCGTTCTCCTCCCGGGCGGCCTTGAGCGCTGTCTCGGCATTTTGTACCAAGACCTCGGCGGTGTTCCCGTCATGGGGGTGACAGGCGACCCCTGAGCGAATCACGGGCCGCAGTTCCTCGCCGTGAAGTTCAAACGGAGCGGAGAATACTTGCGCGGCGGCGTTTTGGAGCGAGCGGCCGGTATCGTTCGCTTGTGCCGCCGTGGCGAGAGTGAGCGCAAAAGTGCCGCCGCCGAAGTGGGCAATGTGCTCGGACTCCGTATAGGCGCTCTTCAAGCGATCGGCAATTTGTTGAATCAGAAGGTCGCCGGCATAGCGGCCGAACGAATCGTTGATCGCGGCCAATTTCTGCACGTCGAATACGACTACGGTGCGAATGCCGCCGAGCGGAGGCTTGCTGAGAAGGTGCGCGAGTCGCTGACAAAACAGCGGGCGCTTGGCGAGCCCCGTCAAGCCATCGAAATAGGAGAGAAAGTGAACCGCTTCGTCCTTCGCGAGATATTGAAGCGCGAAACTCAGGTTTGCCGTCAGCTCCGAGAGGATCTTGATCTCAGGTTCGTCAAAGACGTGAGCCGGGGTACTCAAAAGCGTGATGACGCCAATGGGCGTGCCATCGATGAGGATCGGCAGGGTGGCCGCGGCTCCGTAGCCGCGCGCAAGCAGAACTTGAATCTCGTCAGACGGGTACGAATCGCCGGGGAGCTGCGATTCGGCGGCGAGATCGTTGAGCACCGTGGGAGCGCTGGTTGCGATCGCGCGCAGCGCCATCGTTCGCGATTGAACCGTGGGCGAGTCACCGGCCTGCGGCAGCGGGTCCGTCGGCCGCCTCAGGTCGGCATCGGAGGCGGCGGAGGCGCGCGGACGAAGGCTGTCGGCGTCCGAATCCCGCAGACTAATGATGACGCGTTCATAGCCGCCTTGGTACACGGCGATGCGGCAGACTTCATCAAGGAGCTCGACGCGATCGCGTAACCTAAGGATTGCGGAGCTGGTGCTGCTCAACATGCGGTAGGTGCGGGTGAGCCGCTGCAGGCGCTGCTCTTGCTCGCGCCGCAGCTGCTCCGACTCACGCTCCGCCGCTTTGAGTGCGGTCTCGCGGAGCGCGCGTTCGATTGCGGAGGGGAGGCGCGATAAATTGCTCTTGAGCACGTAGTCGATCGCGCCGCGCCGCAGGGCGTCGATGGCGCGCTCCTCGCCTATGGTCCCGGAGACGTATATGAATGGGACACCCGGTGCATGGATCACGGCAAGCTCGAGCGCGCGGAGACCGTCGAATGCGGGCAGGGAGAAATCCGAGAGGATCAGATCGGGCATGAGATCCGAGAGCTCGTGAAGGAAGTCGTGCTCGGTCTGGACGCGCCGAATCACGCACACGAGACCGGCTTTGGCGAGAAATCGAGCCAGAAGTTCGGCATCGCTCTGGCTGTCCTCGACGGCGATCACTTGCAAGGAGGGCTTCTTGGGAATGGGAGGGCCGGCGTCATTCATGGCGGTGCTGCCAGGGGCAGTGCGAATTCAAAGCGCGCGCCGGCCTCGGGAGCGCCCTCGGCCCAGACACGTCCGCCGTGACGCGCAATGATGCGGTGGACGATGGCAAGTCCGACGCCAGTGCCTGAGAACTCGTCGCTGTGGTGCAGGCGCTGGAAAACGCCGAAGAGCTTCTCGGCATAGCGCATGTCAAACCCGGCGCCGTTGTCCTCGACTTTGAAGATTGCCTCTGCGTTCTCAGTGCGGCCGGTGACCCAGACTTTCGGGTGTTCACGCTTGGCGCTGTACTTGAGCGCATTGCCGATCAGGTTGCACCACACTTGACGGATCACCGTCGCATCCCCTTGCACGGAGGGGAGTTCTTCGATCCGGATGAAAGGCTCGGGCCCTGTGTAATTGGATCTGGCTTCGGTCGCCGCGATCTCAGCCAAGGCGGTCATATCGATCAGGTCATGGTCGAGGGCGCTGCGCCCGATGCGGGAGAACTCCAGCAAACCTACGATCAACTGGTCCATCTTCTCGCTGCCGTTGCGAATGACGCGAACGAGGTGCTGTCCTTCCTCGCCTAAGACGTGCGCGTAGTCTTCTTCCAGCGCTTTGCCAAAGCCTGAAATGGCGCGCAGCGGCGCGCGCAGATCATGGGAAATGGAATAGGCAAACGACTCGAGGTCCTGATAGGCGGCGGCCAGCTCGGCTGAGCGGCGTGATTCTTGGGCGTGGAGCTCCGCATTCTCGCGGCGCAATCCGCGGATCTCGAGTGCCCGGGCGATGACGGGCAGAATGGTATTGAGCTTGAAGGGCTTCAAGATATAGTCGTGCGCGCCCCCTTGCATCGCGCGCACCGCCGTGTCGATCGTGCCATGGCCGGTCATGACAATGGCGCCCAGCTCCGGGTCAATCTCGCGCGCGGCGTTGATGAGGGTAATCCCATCGATGTCGGGCATCATCAAGTCCGTGAGCAAGAGGTCGCACTCACCGGGACGAAGCGCCTGCAGGGCCTCTTTTGCGCTGATGAACCCCACCGTGGCATAGCCCTCGAGGGTCAACGTGTCGCACAGGGCACGCAGCTGCGCAGCCTCGTCATCGACGATGAGCAACCGCGCGGTACTCGCGGAAGGCGCGTGACCGGCTGTAGAGGTCATGCAACGAGCTCCAGCAACGCGGCGCGCAAATCCAAGAGCCGGGGCGGCTTGCTCAACACCTTGTCGACGTGCGCGGGTATATCCCTGTCCGCAAGCATTCGCTGACCCCAACCCGTCAGGAGTATCACGGGCGTGGTCGAAGCGGATTTAACGGAGGAGGCGACTTTGCGGCCGTCGACATGCGGCATGCCCAGATCCGTGATGACGGCATCAAAGCCCTCGCCGCGCGCCGCCGCGGCGGTAAACGCGTCGATGCCGGCCTGGCCCCCATGGGTGGCCGTGATCAAGTGCCCGTCTTCTTGCAATGTGTCCTGGAGTGACCTGATGAGCATGGGATCGTCGTCGACCAGAAGAATGCGCAGCCGCCGGCTCGGCACGGACGGCTCAAGGAGCGGGGCGCTGGTCACCACGGAACAGGTATAGGCCGGGAAGCTTAGCCGTATGGTGGTCCCCACTTTGAGGACGCTTTCGAGATCGAGTTCTGCGCTGTGGCGTTGGATCATGCCGTACACCATGGCGAGCCCGAGACCTGTGCCGCGCTCACCTTTGGTGGTATAGAAAGGCTCTAGACAGCGGCGGCGGGTCTCTTCATCCATGCCTACGCCCGAGTCGCTCACCTCGATGAGCACCCTGTCGGAGCCATCGGCGGCCTGACTTTGACGGGTTCGCAGGGTCAACGTGCCGCCGTTCGGCATGGCATCGACGGCATTGAAAATGAGGTTGGTGAGCGCATCGCGGATTTCATGCTCTGCGCCCATGATGTCGGGCAGCGACGCGGGCAAGTCAGTCTTGAGCTCCACCATCGCGCCGCGCTGTTGCGGCAGATCACTCCAACGCGGCCGCGTGAGTTCCAGGACTTCGAGAATCGTTTTATTGATCGTGACCCGTTCGAGGATGAGCTGAGGCGCACGTTCGCGGTAGAACTCGCGCATGCGCGCCACTGTGCGGGCGACATCTTCTATGGCGCGCTGGATGGTGGTCAAGTAACTGCGGGTGCGCTCGCTCAAATTCGGTTCGCGTTCGAGCAGCGATTCGGTGTAGAGCGATACCGGCGAAATCGCGTTGTTGATGTCGTGAGCGATGCCGCTCGCCATTTGTCCGAGCGCTCGGAGCCGTTCCTGCTGCGTCACGGTGTGCTGGCTCTGCCGCAGGTCGTCATAAGCCTGTTGGAGCGCGCCATACAACGTGGCCTGATGACTCGCCAGAGCGACATGCTCGGAGAGCTGCTTCAGGAATTCGCAATCGCCGCTGCTGAAAGCGCTCACTTGCGAGCGCGCGCAGACCAGCGCACCGAAGACCTGATTTTCGACGATGAGCGGAGCGATCACGAGAGACCTCAAACCCGCACTTGCCAGGCGTTGCGGGAACGCAAAGGGCACCTGCACGACGTCCGGTTCATAGACCAGACGGCCGGCGATGCACTGAGACAGGCCATTTTGATCGACCGGAATCACTTGGCGCTCGGCGAGGCCCATTCGCGCGGCGTACGCCAAGCCCGCCGCGCCCAAAGCGCTGACGGTGAGAGTCTCGATGTTCGGAGGATCGTTGAGGAGCACGCAGCCAAAGTCCATCGGCAGATTTTGCTCGAGGCTGCCTAAGACCACTTGGAAAATGCTCGGGAGGTCTTGCCGGTCGCCGGTCGCGCGGGTGATGTGCTGAAGGAGGCTTAAGCGGGCGAGCTGGGCGTGGAGCTTGCCGTCGGACTCCTGGATGCGCGTCAACATTTGGTTGAACGTGTCGGTAAAGACATCAAATTCATAGGCGCCGGTGGGCATGGCGCGCACGGTATAGTCTTGACGCTCCGACACTGCGCGGGTGGTCTGGGCAAGTGCCAGGATCGGCTGCAACAGACGATGCTGCAGCAAGCGCGCAATCAAATAGGCGAGCGGCAGAGATATCGAGACGATGAGGACTACCAGACCGGCATACAAGCGGATACGCGCGTACATGGCGCCGAGATCCGATGTGACGAACAGCGCACCTAAGCGGTTGGGGCCTTCAGCGACAGGCTCAAAGCCGACGAGAGCGGAATCCTCAACGCCGTAGCCCGTGCCGGGCTTGCTCGGTAGACTTGCTGCGGTTAGGCCGTGCGGATACGTGGCAAACAGCCGCCCTTGGGCATCGTAGAGTGCCGCGGCGGTTATGTGCGGATCGGCCTTGAAGGCGGCCAAGACACTCTCGGCATCTTGACGGTTGTCGAAGGCCAGCGAGGCGGTACTGTTGCTCGCGATGGCGCGGCTCAGAATCTTCAGCTGCTGGATGCTCGATTGCCGAAAGGTCAGCAATTCATAGGTACAGAACGCGGTCGTCGTCACGACCAAAACCACGGTGGCCGAGAGGAATATCATGCGCATCATGGTGCGGCGTATGGGGATGGATGTGCGCGGCATCTCAGCCGCTCCCCTGGGTCGCGACGATTTCGGCGGGCCGAAGCAGCTTCGAACTGATCGTCAATCCCGCGGCACGCGCCGATTCGACATTAATGCGCAGCCGAATCCGGTGATTCTCCGTGGCGAACTGGATCATGATGCCGCGCTGGCTGGCACCGTCGACCTCGGACACCGTCAAAGTGCTGCGGTGATCGAGAGCGGCGAGAATCTGCTGGAGGCGATCGGTCTCCGAGCGGTCTATGAACAAGATCTGGCAGTTGCCAACGTCGGCGATGTTGCGGAAACGCCGCACGATCAACGGGCGTCCGTTGATGACCTCGCCGCGGACGGCCTCATCCAAGCGCGCGCCGAAGGGGTCCGTGCCCAGGATGCCGATGACAAAGGGATCGGTGGGCGCCGCGAAGACTTCCGGAGGCCATTCGACGAAGCGCGAGAAATTAAAAACGAACACGGCTTCAACTTGCGATTCGGTCGGTGCCTCCGCAGCGTTAATGCAGGGCACCACGACGCACGCCAGCACGATGGCGAATAGAAGCCCCCGCCGCGCTGCTATCATGATTGTCATTCGAAACCCGGTTACGCCGTTGTGCTCAGGGCTGCCCGTTTAATCGGGCTCAATACGCGCACCTTCTCTTGCAGAATGCCGGGTCCGAAGTTTCGCATGCGCTCCAGGAAAGCCTCGGTCACCTCGAACGCCTTCGGGACCAACAGCGTGCCGACCGACGTGCGCAGTTCATCGAGGAACACCATGCCGGGCTTGACCCGGCCCACCGGCATTTCGCTGACTTCCTGGGCGTCTACCGCTGCGCCAACCAGGGATTCAAGGCATTTGAGCAGCTGCGCATCGTGCCGCTGGGGCTCGATGCGCAGCGATTGGAGGGCAATCTTGACGGGTTGTCCGTGCGCGATCTGAGTGTCGTACTCGAGCACCATGCGAAGCATGGCTGCTCCGAGCTTCACCAGCCCGTCCTGCGAGCCTTCGGCCGACTCCTTCTTAGTTCGCTGGCTCGCCGCGAGAATCTCCAAGACAGGCTCGAGGCGCGGAATGCGGCCTAAGAGCTTTTGCGCTACGCCGGGCGCGCCGTCCGCTAGTACGCGCTCCTCCGGACTCAGGCGCTCGCCGTAATAGAGCTTTTCCACCAATTCAACCGGCAGCGAGATGTAGCCGATCTGCGAAAGCATTGCCGCAGCCTCCAGCTGCCAGAAGCCCTTGTTCCCGGTGCTCTGGGCCAATTCGGTTGCCAAGCGCTTGACACGCGTCGCGCGGCCAAAGGCAACCGGATTGGTGATCGCGAGGATGTCGATCAGCGCCTTGATGCAGCCGACGAGCGTCTCTTGCAACAAAACCCGTTCGGCTACCAACAAGCGGTGGTGGAGGACGCCTGCTTCGATCGCGGACCGTAACTGCTCGGGTGGACAGGGCTTTGTCAAAAACCGGAAAATCTGGCCTTCGTTGACGGCGGCAATGGCCGCGTCGCGCCCCGTTTCTCCCGTGAGCAGAATACGCGTCGTTTCAGGATAAAGATCCTTCACGCGCTTGAGCAGCGCCGCACCATCCATTTCCGGCATGCGCATATCCGAGACGATGACCGCAGGCCGAGCGTCCTGGCCGCCGAGGATTTGCAGCGCGGACTGCCCGCCGTGAGCGGTGAGAACATGGTAGTTTCGCCGCAGATGGAGCGCCAAGCTCTCCACCACGCGAGGTTCATCGTCGACACAGAGAATGGTGGGCAGGTCTTCGGATTTCATGATTTAGGGTTTTCAGCTCTCAAGGGTTATGCCGCCTGTAACGCAATCGCGTGCACGCGGCGCTCTGCTTCCTGCCAATCGAATGGCGCATTCAAGGTGGCAAGGTAGCTCTCGTCGACCCCGCGGTCGTTCCCGCCGGCGGCGGGGACGGCATGCGCGCTCGCGGGCTCGAGCAACGCATGCGACACGGCCAAGGCGCCGAGCAAATCGAATCCGTGCGCAGCGACTGTGGCGGGGGTGTGATGTAGGGCGACCGCTTCCACAATCGGGTAAGGGAGCCCCCAGAGGCCGAGCAAATAGGCTCCAATCTCGGCATGACTCGCACCGGTGGTGCGCCGCTCGCATTCGAATAGCGGCAGTCCCTCGGCGCGTGAAAGCTCCAGCGCCTGCTTAAGCTGTTGCGGGCATTCTTCGACGAGGATCCAGTAACCGATATCGTGCAGCAATCCAGCAAGCCAAGCGTCGTCGGCGGATACCCGGCCGCCCGCGAGGGCCTTGCACGCCGCGGCCGACGCTTGCGCATGGGTCTGTAATTGCTGCGGATCGATATCGCGAAGTTCGTGCGGAATCTTCCATTGCGCAAAGATCTCCGCGGATAAGACGAGATTGCGAATGGTGGCAAACCCAAGGTAAGTCACCGCGTCCTTGATGCGCACCATGGGCTTTCGCAGGCGAAAGAAAGCCGAGTTCGTGATTTGCAGCACCTTACCAGCGATCGCCGCATCGGCGTTGACGATATCCGCGACTTCGCCCGCCGTCACAGCGGGCTGCGAAAGAGCCGCCTGCAACCTGCCGTAGGTCTTCGGCATCGCGGGCAGATGACCGATACGGCCGACCATTTGGCGAAGCGCTTCCTGACTCAACAATGCCTGCAGGTTGAAACAGCGCTCGATGATGTTCTCCAGCTGCCGGTCATCGCACGGCTTGGCCACGTATTGATGGGCGAGCGAGGTTAGCCTCACGGCTTGCACGGGGTCGGAGTACCCGGAGACGATGATCCGCATCGCCGTGGGCCAGCGCTGTTTTACAAGGGTCAACAATTGGCCGCCGTCCATGCCGGGCATGCGCACGTCGGAGACGATGAGATCCACCGGCTCATTTTCGAAGATCGCGAGCGCCTCAGGGCCGCTCAGCACGAACTGCATGCGCCAATCGTTGCGGTGTTTGTAGAGGCGCGCGCGGAGGCCCTCCAGCAATTCTTTCTCATCGTCGACGAAAACAATGTGCTTCATGCGGCGGTACTCCTGGCAGCGCGCCCGAATACGGGAAGGCGCAGCACGAACTCCGTGCCGACGCCGACGCGGCTACTAACGCTGATATCACCGCCATGCTTGTCGACCAGTATCGAATGGGTGATGGCGAGGCCCTGGCCGGTGCCCCGACCGACATCCTTAGTGGTAAAGAAGGGATCATAAAGCTTGGATAAATGCTCCGGCGGCACGCCGCAACCGTTGTCGCTGATGCGGATAACGGCCGCATCACCCTCAAGCGAGGTACTGATTTTTATTTCGCCTGTGGTGAGATCCTTGCCGGCGTCTTGAATGGCGTGAGCAGCATTGACCAAGAGATTCAAGAACACCTGATTGAGTCCGCCGATGTTGCAGGTAACGGCAGGCAGCTCAGAGAACTCGGTAAGAACCCTAGCGTGGTACTTGTATTCGTTGGAGGCGACGAGCAGCGTCGTTTGCAGGGCGTGATTAAGATCGGCCGGGCTCTGTTCGTCGGAATCAGGGTGCGCGAACTCTTTCATCGCCTTGACGATGGTGGTCACGCGTTCGATGCCGTGGAAGGTACGCTCGAAAGCCTTGGGAACTTCGGCGCGCGCAAAGTCGATGTCGTGGAGTTCCATCAAGCGCGCGATTTCCGCACGAAGCTCGGCATACTCCGGCTGCTCCGGCAAAGTGTCGAGAACACGGTGCCAGCCGTCCAACAGTTGATTGAGATCTTCGTAGGCGCTGCGCAGGAAGTGTACGCTGTCGAACACGTATTGAATGGGGGTATTGATCTCGTGGGCTATTCCTGCCGCGAGACGCCCCACGGACTCAAGTTTTTGGGACAGCTGCAGCTCGAGCACCATCCGCTCTCGCTCCTGCATCTCGCGCACAAGCTGGTCTTGCAATTCTTGTTTCTTGCGGGCCTCTTCGCGTTTGGCGGTGATATCCGCGCCTATGCCGACGGCGTGGGACAGTTGACCGGTTGCGTCGAATATCGGCCTAAGCGAAATGCCGACCCAGAAGCGACTGCCGTCGCGGCGAGTGACTTCGTCCTCGTAGTTATACGTATCGCCGGCCCGCAAGGCCGCGATGATACTCGGCCGATTCTCCGGATTGCTCTGCCGCAAATGGGTCAATAGGGCTACACTTTTGCCCAACAGTTCTTCACGCGCGAAGCCATGTTGATCCGCAATGGCTTTGTTGCAATAGACGATGATCGGTTCCGGGCCGGTTTGCCGGGTGATCACAAAGAGGCTCGACGTTGCATCTAGCGCATGATCGCGCAGGGCTAGTTGTTCCTTGAGCGCGGCATTTGCGGCGCGCAATGACTCCATTTCCGCTTGTTGCGAGGCCGAACAGAGTTCATCCACCGCTATGGATGGTGGTTCGCAGGATAGTTGATACGAAGTCATCGTGGTCCTTGCGACGATTGAGGCGCTCCTTACCGTTAAGCAACGTAGTGATATTTATCGGTGTTTTACGCCGATTCTTTAACACGTCGGTTTATTATGCTCGGCATAGCACCCGGAATATGTGAAGCGGGTCAAAACGTTGGAACACGTTCGTGTTGTAGGGGAATGCCGGTAGCTCCCCTACAGGCGGCATCGGCGCGCTATCTCATGGCTGACCCTGCCCGCCGCCGGCGCCATAAATGTTACCGGTGGTAAAGCTCGCGTCACGGGCTGCAAGTTGGACATAGATAGATGCGAGCTCTGCCGGTTGTCCTGGCCGGCCAAAGACAGTGGTGCTGCCAAAATGCTGGTACTTCTGCACGGAGGAGCCGCCGCTGATCTGAAGCGGCGTCCAGATCGGGCCGGGTGCCACGCCGTTTACGCGAATACCTCTCGGCCCGAGTTGTTTGGCCAGCGATTTGACGTAGTTCATCGTCGCAGCTTTCGTCTGGGCGTAGTCATACAAGTCGGGCGAGGGGTCGTAGGCCTGCTCCGAGGCGGTGCCGATGATGCAGGATCCCGGTTGCAAGTGCGGGAGGGCCGCTTTGATGATCCAGAAAGGTGCGTAGATGTTCGTCTTCATCGTGGCGTCAAAATCTTCCGCGGTTAGATCGAGAATGGAAGGCTTCGATTGCTGCCGACCTGCATTGCAAACCACAATATCGAGTCCCCCCAGCTTTTGGATTGCCTCCGCGACCAAGCGTTGGCAGAAAGCTTGCTCGCGTAAGTCCCCCGGAATGGCTACACCCGTCTTGCCCGCTTCTTTGATGAGCTGGATGACTTCCCTGGCATCGGGCTCTTCGGCTGGAAGATAGTTGATGGCGACATCTGCGCCTTCGCGAGCGTAGGCAATGGCAGCGGCTCTGCCCATCCCGGAATCTCCGCCGGTGATCAGCGCTTTGCGGCCGGCAAGCCGCCCCGAACCGCGATAGCTGGCCTCGCCATGGTCGGGCTTCGGATTCATCTTTCCGGCGAGGCCCGGCCACGGCTGAGTCTGCTCTTGGAACGGAGGCTTCGGGTACTTCTCGCGCGGATCCTCCTTGGTCGATCGGTTGGCACGAGTATCGATAGGTTGGTCTGTTTGCTGTGCCATTGTCGGACTTGCGGCGGCCGAGGCTAAGCCGAGTCCAACGAAGCCCACCGCTTGGCGGCGGGAAACGGATTTCGGGGGCTGGTCCATGAAGGGCTCCGGAGTAGGGGATAGGGGACAGGAATAGACGGTAGCAATAGCGTCCAGAGCCGCCATTAGGACTAGGGATCATTCCTTCGTGGGTGAAGCGCTGACGTTGGAGGTCATCAACAGCCGCTCGCACTGTTCACGCTCCCTCATTGCAAACCGAGGCATCAGGACAAAATACACAGTCTCAATATTTCCCGACTCACAGGAATTTTAACCAGCGTTGTTTTGTATTCGCGATCGCTCGGGTCCAATCGCCGCCCAGCGGAAGCGATCGGACATGTGCCGCGACGCACCGGATGGCGACCGACAAATTCGGGACGCTTAACGTATGTTAAGCCCTGTGAGAACACGGGCATTTAGAATCCGCAGGCGCATCTAAATCAGAAGAAATTCCGCTACGGGAGGCCGAGGTGATCAATCGCAGCGCCGTCACTCATGCGCGACTCATGCGCGAGTCTACCGACTGCGTCGAGGGAGCTCTGCGCAGCAAAGATCCCAAAGAATATCTCGTTGCTCATCGGGTCCTTGAAACTCCGACGGCTTGGCAGCTTTGGGAACACGAGCATTCCGGACTGATGCGTCAGGTTGCCGATTCCAGAGTTTTGCGCACGCAAGCAGCTGCCCTTCGGCATGCGGCTCTGCGGCTCATTCACGGCAAGGCGTTATTCGACTACTTGCGCACAAATCAAGTGCGCGGTACGTCGCGAATGCAGATCATTCACCATTTTTATCCGACGCGCGGTTATCAGTCGGCGATCGTGGCCGAACATGGCAGCTACCTGCGCAAAGCCTGCAGCTACTTGTGCGCAAGCCGCGTCGGAACCGAACTCGTGGAAGATCCTACTTTCCTAGATCCAATGCAGCACTACGAAAATTTGTACGCCGAGTACTTCGATCTGTACTGCGGCACCTTGCATCCCAAAGATGGTGTCGAATCCGCCTCGGAGCGCTCGTTGCTGCCGCTTCTGAAGCATCGGCTCAACGAGTGGCGTTGGATCGTCCTCAATCCTCAAGCGGGCTCGCCGCGTGTAGCTCAAGGCTTCGACTTTCGCCGATCGGGCGACGAGTCCCGGCGGCTCCAGACCTTGAGCGCGAGATCCAGGAATGCCGCCTGAATGACATCCTCATGTCAGAGCGACCGTCCGGCAGTGTTCAAGATATGCGGCTTCGTGGATTGCTGCCAGATCGACAACGCTGGACCATAGCCATGAGGGAGCGTCCAGGCGCTTTGATCGATGTCCGCGCAGACTTGCCAGAAATTCCTTCCTGGTTGCTATGTCCATTTGCCGAGCGTGCGCCTGACCCACGACATTTGCCAAGAAGCGGGCTGCGCTGACGGCTTCTTCGCGAGTCAATTGATCCACTTTCAATTTGAGATCCTGCGGCATCAATTCCCGGATAAATACAGATCGGCTTAACAAACGGGCGGCCATCATGCGCCCGCCGAGTGCCGGCGAAAGGTGCTTTGCTCCCTCAACCACCCGCTTGCCATTGTCCTTGGGCATCGCGGCGCGGGGTGCGCGGGGAGCTGCCGCTGCACTCGCTTCTTTTATATCGATGAGGCAATAGTCCTCATCCTTTGCGCGAGTGCCGTTCGCCACATTCAAAAGGACAGCCACGCGCAACTTACCTAAGGAGCTGCAGCCTTTCATCCAATACGCCGCATCCAACACTTCTATCTTTGCCTTGTCGTCCCGGGATTTCAATGACACAACCAATTTTCGAACCGCTTCGTCGTCAAACAATTCATCGACTGCGCGCGATTCTGCCCGGGTCAATGGCCAGAACCGCTCACCCAAGGGGATTTTTGGCTTCACATCGCGCAATCTCTCTCTCGCCAAATGCTTCCAGGTGCGGCGCGTTGCGCGGCGCATAACCACGCGGACGCACTCGGGTCTCCGTGTTTCTTTCGGGGTGTGTCTCGGGGTTCGCAGCGCGCTCTCATATCCCTCGATCATCTGTTCGAGCATGTGGGCCGTCGTGACGCCGGGGAGATCCGAACCTCGAGCGGCCGACGATAAAGACAAGGCGAGACGAATAAGATCGTGGTTAGGATTGCCGATCACGGTTTGGTCCAAATCCCGAATTTGCACTTGAATCTTTCCCGCTGCATCCGCAAGAGGCCCGAGATTCCCCAAATGGCAGTCGCCGCAGATCCAAACCGGTGGTCCCTCGGGCACGGCACGCGTGTCGTGTTTGTCCAGCCATTCATAAAACTTTACGGTGCTTCCCCTCACGTAGGCGTGCGCGGAACTAGCCATTTTCGCGTTGCGGCGCTGTTCTAACGTGCGCCGACGCTCGTCATTCCTGCCTGCTGTAGGTTTTCTGCTGGGTTTCATCATTTTCGCTGCCGGTCTACTTTCGTAAAGCCAGGTTGAGTCAGATTTCTCGAAAGCGCGTAGGTGAAACGTGCTTTCCGCTGTCGGATTACCAGCCGACTTCATCGATAGTGTCGGGCCGAAAAGAGGTGACACCCGTGAGGAAATAGTCCTTGAGCCGATCAAATTACGGATGTACTGTGTGTGTCTTCAAAGAATGAACAAATGCAGGCAACGTACCTGTGTAAGGGAGGCAGTATGAAAGGGAGAGTGGTCTCACGACTTCTCGCGATCGGGATGATCGCATCGCTCACTTGGCCCGGGCTTGCGAGTGCGCAGTTATTGCGGCTGAAGCCGTTACCCCCGAAGAAGGAAGCAAGCGCCCTTGCGGCGGCTTCCGCCGCGGTTACACATGCCACGACTCATGTTTCGCGGTGGCAGGCGCTGCCCAATCAACCGCCGGTACTTGATGCCTTCGACTGTGGCCCAGGCAGCCCCATCCTGCTCACGGATGGCACTGTCATGGTGGCGGATAACGGCTGCCAGGATTGGTGGAAGCTGACTCCCGATGCTTTCGGAAGCTATTTGAACGGTACCTGGACGCAGTTGTCTTCAACGCCTTCGGGATACAGTCCGTTGTATCATGCGACGGCCGTACTCCCGGACGGGCGAGTCATCATCGAAGGTGGCGAATATAACGAGCTTGCGGCGGTCTGGACCACTCAGGGTGCCATCTACGATCCGGTCGCAGACACCTGGACGAGCGTGAATCCACCGGCCGGTTGGACCACCATCGGTGATGCCCCTGGGGTTGTCTTGTCGCAGGGCACATTCATGTTGGGGAATTGCTGCACAGCAGAGGCAGCTCTGCTGAACCCTAAGACGTTGACGTGGACACCCATCGGCACCGGCAAGTTCGACACCAATAATGAAGAGGGCTGGACGCTGCTGCCCGGCGGGAACGTTCTGACCGTCGACGCCTACGTTCCCATCAACATTCCTTATCTGCCGACGGGGACCAATTCGGAGATATTCGTTCCCAAGACGGGCAAGTGGCACAGCGCCGGTAGCACCATTGTGCAACTCTGGGATTCGTGGGCCACCTGTGGTCAACTCACACAGGAGCCTACATTCGGCCCCACCTTCGAGGTCGGACCTGCCGTCTTGCGGCCTGACGGCACGGTCTTTTACATGGGATCGAACACGTGCGGCCCCGGCTACCCCGGCAGTACCGCGATTTATGACTCCGAGAGACGAGAGTGGAGGGCAGGCCCGAATTTTCCAGGTTCGCTGAATATTGCCGACGGTCCGGCAGCGCTTGAGCCCAATGGCAAAGTTCTGATGATGGCGAGCCCTGGATACGGCAATCCGCCCTCGAGCTTCCTCGAGTGGGACGGTGAGAACCTCACCACGATCGAACCGGCGCCTAACGCAGCCACGGACGGGTCTTTTTACGGAAACTTCCTCGTGCTTCCCACCGGGCAGATTCTCTTGACTGACTTCTATACCGTTTCACTTTATACGCCCAAAAAGGGCTATGACGAGGAGTGGGCGCCGCGGATCGAGTCCGCACCCGAGACCGTGAGACCCGGTGGCTCATACGTCATTTCCGGTCATATGTTCAACGGCATGTCGCAGGGGGCTGCCTACGGCGACGATTCTCAATCCGCAACCAACTATCCCCTGGTACGAATCACGAACAAAAAGACCGGCCACGTCTTTTACAGTCGCACGCACGACCATAGCAGTATGGCTGTCGCATTCCATGGCCGAGTATCGACACATTTCGATGTGCCGGCCGGCCAAGAGCTAGGCGAGAGCAAGCTTGTGGTGGTTGCGAACGGCATTCCATCCGAGCCGATTGACGTTCGCGTGGGGTCTTCGAAAGAAGACTGAACCGGAGTCGTGACTGGCTGGTGGCAAGCAGATTGACGCCCGGAGATCGGCTGCGGGTAGTCTTTCCGCGATGTTGCGCGGTAACATTTCTATCACGCTCCCTCGATGATCGAGCCTATCCACGTTGCCAGAGCATTCAGCATTTCGCTTTGCACTTGGGCGTTATTTCGAGGAGCTCTAGCCGGAACGTGGAATGAGTGGTCGGCATCCTGCAATAGGCTCAATGTAGCGATCGGGCCCAGACGTCCTACCAGAGGTTGCAGCAACGCCATTTCCGCGAAGGCGTCGCGAGTGCCCTGAAGAAACAGTAGCGGGATCTCTATTTTTGAGAGGTGCTGAGCTCTGGCGTCCGAGGGTTGTTTTGGAGGGTGAAGCGGAAATCCAAGAAAGACGATGCCACGGACGCTAGGGAGCGCTGCCGCCGCTTGTGCTTGCGAGGTCATGCGGCCGCCGAATGACTTGCCGCCCGCAAACAAGGGCACCGATGGCCATTGATCGCGAGCTGCGGCGACCGCGGCACGCACCGTTGCGTGACAGAGGGCGGGCGGATCCGGTCTGTTGCGATGATTTTCCATGTACGGGAACTGAAAGCGCAGTGTAGCTATGCGGAGCGCGGCTAGTTCTTCGGCCGCACCCACCATAAATGGATGTTCCATGCCGGCGCCTGCGCCGTGTGCCAACACGAGACCTGCGTTGAATTGCGGGGGACATTGCATCAAACCGGACACGCTGGTGGTTTCGCTTACAGCGATCGTCACGCGTTCAGGAACTGAGGTCACGAGGGAATTTTAGCTGCGGGCGGATGCGATTGCCACGTTTCGGACTGATCCCAGAACGGCGCTTTTTGGGCGGCTCCAACGACTGCAGCAATCGAGGAAATTGTCCCGGGAGTTCTCGAGCCAGAAATCCGAGCGGTCCCACCTTGCGACTCAACACCGCACCTGACTTGGCATGTACAAACACGCTCCACAGGCAGGCGCTCAATGGCGTCGCCCCTCGCGCCAATAACGCCACCATCAAGCCGGCGAGCGTATCCCCTGAACCGGCCGTCGCCAGTCCGGCTACGCCTCCCGCGAACTTGAAAATTTCCCCATCCGGCGTAGCGATGTAGGTCTCCGCTCCCTTGAGTACCATGAGACAATCGAGGTCCCGAGCGGCGCTTTCGGCCATCTGTCGTGGCGACTCCTCGACGGCATCTCGTTCGATACCCAAGAGTTTTGCCATCTCGCCGGCATGAGGCGTGAGTATTCGCGGCTGCCGGCCGGCTTTAATCGACTCGAAATCCTTCGAGAATCCAGTTATCGCAGCGGAATCGAGGACCATGGGCACCCTCAGAGTCTGCATGAGCCGTACCGCGATGAGCCGCCCATTATTTTCGTTCATCAAGCCCGGCCCGAGCAGCAAAGCGTCGCATTGTTCGGCCCCGCGTTCGATTCCTCGATCAGCGGCATCCGGTTCGCCATCCGAGGTCGCGGCGAGTGCATAGATGCCAAACTCCGGCGCATGCAGTGCGAGGCTGAGCGCGATCGTATGAGTCGTGCCGACACATGCCTTGCCCGCTCCGCCGCGCAATGCCGCCTCGCCCGCGAGCAACGCTGCCCCAGGCGAAAAAGCCGACCCTCCGATCACGAATACACGGCCGCGTGAGTCTTTGTCGGTATGACCCTTGATTTTTGGGAGCGGATGCAAGCGGAGAACCGCGGCACTGATGTCCTGTACGGTGCTCATCGATTGGCGGAACTCGGGTCGGGCTCAGATGTCACCGAGGCTCCCGCCTCGCGCAAGGGTGCGATCCAGTTGTATTGCCTAAGCGCCAGTGCGTGCGCGGCTGCGGGAATTCCTGAGTAGAGGTACTCGGTGACGGAGCAGTTCGCGACGTCGCCTTGCGCGTCGATTTCGAGCAGTTCGCTTTCAGTGAGGTTTTCAAGCAGGTACCTGAAACACAACACGACGACTTGATGGGTAACCACGAGGACCCGCTTCCCGGCGTAATAGAGACTCAGCGTATGCAAGGCACTGCGTAGCCGCAGGATCACATCGCACCAACTCTCGCCGCCCGGCGGCCGGTGATAGAATTTTCCCACGTGTTTCCGTATCTCGGCTTGCTCGGGGAAAAATTCCTGTATCCCTTGGCGAGTCAGGCGATCCAGAATACCGAATTCCTTTTCGCGCAATCGCTCATCGACGATTACCTGCCTCTCGTCGCTTGCAGCGCAAAGCTCCTGAATAATCTCCCCGGTCGCCATCGCACGCCGATAGGGGGAAACCAGGACAACCTCAGGCTGCTGTTGCGGACCGAGGCCGGCGAACCACGCTCCCAGCGCGCGGCTCTGCTCCAAACCGCGAGGACTCAAAGGGACGTCGACATCGCGCTCGGCGATATCAATCCGCGAAATGCCTGCGGCGTGCGCTTTGTCCCGTGCGAGGTTCCCGGCACTTTCACCGTGGCGCACCAGCCACAGGACCGTTGGCCACTCTGTTAGGTTGCTTCCCAAAATCCCTCGCCACATTGAATTGACTGTACCGATCTCGCCGCGTTAGCCGCGTTAGCCGCGTTAGCCGCGTTAGCCGCGTTAACGGACTACGCCGATTGTGGCGGAGCGGGGGATACTCGCTTATGAGACGGGAGAGCGCTTTCGCCCGCGCTAACTGCTGCAGTTCTTGTCAGCGCGTTCCCACACGCAGCCACATCGATTGTGGAGTTCGCCTGGCTGGCGGCGGCGAGCGAGTTTGCGTATCGTGAACACTGCCGCGCTCAGGGGAGGTTCCCTCATGAAAGGATTAATCTTCGATCTCGACGGAACGCTGGTGGATACCGTGACTCCGCACGTGCTTGCATGGCAGAAGGCGATGTGCGAATTCGGGTTTGAGATCAACGCCGCCAGCATTCAAATCCGCATCGGCATGAGTGGACGATTGCTCATGCAGCAGTGCGCAAGCGAAATTGGAAGAACTCCCGCATCCGACGAGATGGCGGGAATGGAGGCCTTGCATGCTGCGTTATTCAAGGAGATTGCTCCGGATCCGCGGCCTTTGAACGGCGCCAAGACGCTCCTTGGACTTCTGGCGCGTGCAGGTATCAGGTATGGGATAGCGTCGTCAGGCAAAGGAGCAGAGATCGAACCGTCGCTCAAGGCGCTGGGCATCGGGGCAGAGACGATCGTGATCGATGGCGAAAACAGACAGGCCAAACCCGAGCCGGATCTTTTCCTGGAGTGCCTTCGGCGTTTGTCGCTTCCACCCGCTGAATGCTATGTCGTGGGGGATTCCGTGTGGGATATTCTGGCCGCGCGCCGCTGCGGTATCCTCGCTGTGGGTCTTCTATGCGGCGGTTCAAGCGAACAAGACCTATATCGCGCGTGCGCGTTTCGAGTCTATAAAGAACCGACGCACTTGCAGAGCGCACTCGGTGAACTGGGATTCGTGATCGTCGGCTTGTGCAGGCAGTCCACTTAGGTCGAGCAAATAGCGGCCTTGTCAGGAGCAGGCCATGAAGATAACCCGAAGAACAGTACTCACCGGCGGCACCGCCTTTGCCGCCGTCGGTTTCGACCCCTTGATTGGACGGCAGGAGGATACGCCGACCGCCGCTCCCTCGGGAGTAGCGCCGGTAGAGCTGACGGTGAACGCCAAGACGACGACGCTCAGCCTCGATAATCGCGTAACGGTGTTGGACGACAAACACGAACCCCTGCGCACAGCCGTAATGCGCACCGGTCATCGGTTGGAAGCCTATGTCGAGAACATCCCGGAAGGGCTTCCCTCCACCGCCATTGCCGACATGAGCAAGGGAAAGCCGGCAATGTCGCGGGGTACGGGGCGCAAAGACGTCGCCGCATACGCCTTCGGCGCACATTTTGTCGAGGTGCGCGTGCACAGCCGCACTCGCGAGATTCGTGTGGCCCGGGTGGTATCGGCCTTCGCGGCCGGGACCATCGTCAACCCAACGGCTGCGCACAGCCAATTCATGGGGGGTGCCATTTGGGGATTGTCATCGGCGTTATTCGAGGCGACCGAGCTGGACCCTAGAACCGCGCGCTACGTCAATCGCAATCTTGCTGATTATCTTGTGCCTGTGAACGCCGATGTGCCCTCTATCGAGATCATCATGGTTCCGGAAAAGGATGAGCGGGTGAATCCGTTGGGCGTGAAGGGAATCGGCGAGATCGGAATCGTCGGCATGAATGCCGCCGTCGCCAACGCCGTATTTCATGCAACGGGAAGGCGCATCCGCGAGCTGCCCATTCGAGCCGAAAAACTGCTGTAGAGGGTGGTCTGCCGTATCTCCCTTGCCATGCCTCGGATACGATCTTACATAAGTGTCTTCGGTGCGCAGTTAGCGCTCAAGAAACCAAAACAGCTGCCGAACTCTTGTCCATCGCGTCTTCACTCAGGCGCCTGAACAACCATGCGCGGGTAGTTTTAATATGTCCAGCAAACGAGCGGCTCCGGCATCACCGGCCGGAAGTGCCCCCGACGCGTCACGCGCCGCCAGCATGAAGTTTCTTACAAATCTAGCAAAGGATGTCTCTTCGGGTACGGTGGATCTTCCTTGTTTTCCGGATGTCGTGATTCGAGTTCGCAAAGCGCTGAACAATCCGCACACGAATCCAAAGCAGGTCGTGATGATCGTGGGGACGGAGCCACGATTGGCGGCTAAGTTGCTGCAAACGGCAAACTCCGTTGCATTTAATCCTGCCGGGAAACCCTTAACGGACCTGCGATCCGCCATTACCCGCATAGGACATCAAATGGTGCAAAGCGCCACCATGGCCTTTGCCTTGCAGCAGATGAGAGACGCCGAGCAACTCTATTCCATCGCTCAAAAGCTGAGCGAACTGTGGAAAGAAAGTATTTCCGTCGCCTCGATATCGCAGGTGGTGGCAAAGCGCACCAGCGTGATGCCTGACGAAGCATTTCTGACCGGCCTATTGCATGGCATGGGACGCCTATACGTCATGGTACGAGCGGTCGGGCAATCGGACAAGCTTCTCTCTGATCACGAATTTGGCGAGTTGGTATCAAGCTGGGAGGCGGCGATCGGCAAGGCAGTATTGGAAAATTGGGGCTTCGCGGAAGAGATGGCGGCGGCGGTTGGCAATCAAGGCGACTACAGTCGTATGCGGGATGACCCCGCCGATTTAACGGACGTGCTCATCGTCAGCAAAGCGCTGAGCGGCGCACTGCACACGCCGTCGCAGTATTTAACCGCCCTGCATGAGGTCGATTCCTTTCGAACCATCGGGCTCACGGAAAAGGACTGCGGAGAGATTTTGTTGCAAGCCCAGACGCAGCTCGGTTCGCTTCACGACGCATTGGGATGCTGAAGACCCTGATACCGCCGCGATCGAGCGCATTCTCCGGTCAGGCGCGGGCCACCACCGCTAGCCTTTAGAAAGGGCCGCGCGCTGCACCAGCCAGACGAACGCCAAAACCGCGATTGCCGCAGATCCCCATGGCATGACTGTGCGTCGATAGAATACCCCGGAGCGCACCCAGTAAATGAGAGGCATGACGCTGAGCACGACGGCGAGTTGTCCCGCCTCGATTCCCAAGTTGAATGCCAGCAGCGACATCAGGCGCGCACCGTGGGGCAGCCCCATGTCCGCAAGCACGGAGGCGAAGCCAAACCCGTGCAGCAGGCCGAATGCGAAGGCGATGCGAGCGCGACTTTCGGTGACCAGGGGATAAATGTTATTCAGTGCAGCGACGATGATCGATGCGGCAATGACCGACTCGGTGAGTCGGCTCGGTAACCGCACCAGATCCAAGGCGGCTAATGTCAGCGTGATGGAATGCGCGAGAGTAAATGCCGTAACCACCTTGAATGTGCTGATGAGTGCAGGCCGAACTTGCGCAACGGGCTCCCATCGACAGTCCCTGCGCAAAAGCACCGCGGGGAGCAACAGCGACAGCAAAAAAAGGAGATGATCGACTCCGCTCAAGATATGCCAGATCCCGGCCTGTAAATATTCGAAGAACGCTCGGCCGCGTGAAGGTGCATAAACAGAAAACATCGCCGGCGCTGCGGCGCCGCCCAGCACTCCGGTCTGAGCGATGTTACCGCCCGTGAGCGTCAATAGGCCTCGATGCGAGGGATCGATGCCATCCATGACGGTATAGCGAACGCCGAGCTGGCGCACGGCGACAGGGCATCGTGCCGTGTACGGCAGCCACGCATAGGTGCCATCCACGCGCTCGTTGACTTCAAGCGCTTGAAAGGACAGCGTGCACGGTACCGTCTGAGCCGTGACGGCGACATGCTCCGCGATATATCGGACGAGTTTCGGTTCGCCTGCATGGAGTTCGCCCCATGTGATCCTGTTGTCGTGATCACTATCGATTCCGACGGCAAGTTCGACGTCGCGCACCGCGAGTTCCATTGAACCTGAAACAACGGGACCGTCCACACGGGCGACCAGAAAGCCATTGCTCGCAACATGCGCTTGCACCATGGCGCTCAGCGTCATGAATAATCCGGCTATGCCGTATCGGCACCGAGGCATTCTCATGTCGCGCCCGGATGCGTCTCGAAACGAGCGTCCTCAAGGCCGGTCTCCTTCAAGAATCGCAGTGCACTTGCCGCAGCCGATGCTTGATTGGCCGCCCGCGCTGCGCGCAGCAAGATCAAAATATCTTCCGGCTCGCGCTGCACACGCCAATTTTCCTCCGCGGCTGCCAGCGCTGCGTTCGGCTGCCGATCGACATCGAGCAGAAAGCGCGCCTGTTCCCGGCGGTGTACGGCATCGCCTCGCTGTTGCTCGACGTCGAAGGCGCTCGACAACCGCGCCTCGGCTTGAGCGCCTGCGCCGTCATGCAGCTGCCGATGAGCAATCGCCGCGCGCAGCATCATGGGTTCCATCGATTCGTAGCCGTTCAGCAGTTGCAGCGTCTCGGCGGCGCGGCTCTGCCGCAACAGCAGGTCCGCACACGCCAAACGCATGTAAAAATCCTGGGGCGCGAGCTGCAGTCCCTCGCGCAGCCACCGTTCCGCGGCGCCGTCGTCTCCCAAGCGCTCAGCCATTTCGCCAAGCTCCGAGTAGCGCCAGGCGCGAGCCTCGGGCGGAAGGTCTAGCTGAGGTATCGACGCAATCGTGGAGTACGCATCCTGCAAGTGGCCCGTGAGCCCGCGAAGACTTTGTTTGCACAATTGGGTGATGGCAGGATCCGCCAAGGGGGCCAAGTGATCGCATGAGGCCATCGCTTCCGGATAGCGGCCGAGGACCCGCAGGACCGTCGCCCGAATGAGCCACCCTTGCGCGTCCTCGGGACGAGCCACGAGGGCACGATCCAGCTCGACCAAAGATGCATCGAATGCATGCCGGCTTTGCAAGATCGTCGCGTCGATGATGAGCACCTGCGGTGGGACATGCGATTGCTTCGTCCAAGGGGAAATAATCGCTTCTGCGTACCCGAGAAACCGCATATCGCCGGTGGCGCGCGCTCGAGAAATATCGAATTGCGCAAGCGGCAGCGCGATGTCGAGCCGGTTGGCGGTCATCGCGCGCGCGGAAGGTTCAGCGTGCCTCGCTCCTGCGGGAAGATCCGCCAACACCTGGGCGTCGCTTGCAGGGATATGCGGTAAAGCCGCCGCTGAACTCGCTTGCGCAAGCAGAACCAGCACGGCACAGAGCCGGACACGCGCCGTTAGTAGACTATTCATGCGCCGATGGCCCTTACATGGCATCGACGGCGACCGGAGCGCTCGTCTCGCTGGTATCATTCAACGTGAGCGCGCCGCCATTGACGACGAGCGGGTTGTGAGTCTCAGCGGTTTGCCTGGCCAATGCGAGCACTTGTGCCGTATCGAGCGACTGCGTCACCGGCGGTGTCGGAGTCGAGGAACCTTCATGATCGTGGCAGCCGCCCGCCAATCCCGCGAACAGTCCCACGACGGCCGCCAATAGAACTTTGCGATTCATGGGCTATCTCCTCAATCGTTCGCGCTGGTGGGGGAGCCTGCGAGCGGCGTATTCAAGTAGGGAAACGCAGTCGAATAGTTGGCCGGAGTGGGTTCCGCACCGTCGGTGTAGTGCAATTGACGCGAGGCGTCCGAGCTCGGATCCGGATCGGAGGAACTCGCATCGAACGGACTGAGCAAGACGCCCATCGCAACCCGCAGCTCGATGTCCACCACGTCGTCGATCGGTCGACGGCCGTTCGGAAAGCCCGACACATCGCCGCCCAGGACACCCAGATCGTTTTGCGTGGCAATCGGCGTCACCGGCGTGCTCGTATTCAAGCGCAGCTCCTCGGCGGGCGTTGTCGCCAATGGCTGGTTGAGGCCCTTGATGCCTGTGAGGAAGGCGGCTTCAAGATCGGTGCGCGGGTAAACGTCAGGCGCCCGCACGCCGGCCGAGCCAAACAAGGTCTGCAGCAATACGGGAAGCGAAGGGTTTGTTACATAATCGGCAAACTGCCCGTCGCCGGAAGGGGACGACGCATTGAAGCGATCCTTGTCCGGCAAGCCGATAATGAGTTCGTTGACGAGTGGCATGCCCAAGCGCGAGACCTGGTTCCATGCGCCGCCTTGCACCGCCGCGCCGGTCGGAGAGGCGACAGCCCCCACACTTGCGACACTCTTGGCGCTTTGTGGCTGTGGATTGAGTACCGAGGCCTGGCGCACGCTGGCAGTGGTCCACGCACCGATGACCGGATCGCTACCAGAGGTCAAGCAACCGGCAGGGACTTCAAGGGCAATGGAGGTGACGTTATAGCCGGCCAGAGAATTCGGCGCGAGCTGGCGCGCATTCACGCCCGCCGGTGCGAGTTCAGTGACCGGGTATTTAATATTGACGAGGTCGAATGTTTCACCCAGATTCACCACAAAGCCGTCTTGACGCTGGCCCACGAAAACTCGGCCCGCTCCGCTGCAACCGGGAATGGTGATCGTACGGATGAAGTTCGCGGCATAGGCGGGATAATTGGGGATCGATTTTGCGCCTATGTTATCGAGCGGCTTGTCGAATGTTGCGCCGCCGGTCGCGGCATCGGTGATCGGCTGTACGGTGCCCGTCCGGCGATCGCCTCGTACCAAGGTCACCGTATAGGTCTCGGCCACGTTTTGCGCCGCGTTGCTGCCCGGGGTGATGGCGCCAATATTGACTAACGGCACCGGTATCGACTTGGTGCCCGCCATGACCGCAATCCCCTTATCGACCTCGCTAAAGCGAAACTGAAACGTAAGTGCTTCCTTGCCGCTCCCGCTATTGTCGATTGATATCTCGTAGAGCGCGCCAGGATCCATGGTGTAGTAGTTGGGTCCGCCTTGAGGGTTCTCGAAGGGCTGATAGCTCGCGATCATCGTCACATAGCCCGCGCGGCCGGCCTCGTAGCTATTGAATAAGTAGAGGTCGGTCCCGTCCACCTTCGGCCGCGTGGTAATAAATGGCGCCTCGCGATGGCTCGAAGCAAGCGCCGTCAACGGCAAAATCGCTGCACCCATCGCAGCACACATCCAGGAAGAATTTCGTTTCATAGTGCCAAGCCCTCGAACAAGTGGTTCCGTGTTACATGCTCTTCGAGACTCGACACGTGATCGGATGCAGTTGACGGCAAAAATGTACGATGACGGCGGCCTGTAACTTCTACAATGCTATCGTTGCGGGAACCCGGAAGGCGCGTGCACCGAGGTTGCGCTTTCCCCTCATATGGCTTTCCATAGCGCATGCTCACGGACTTTGATACGAAAACGTCCCCATCGGTGCCTGCGGAGCCGCTGCGGCGACGCGACGGCGCGCTTCTGGATCGAGCCTTCACACGCGCCGCCGGAGCGCCGCTCGTAACGGGAAATGACGTGCGTCTGCTGAAGGACGCAGCGGAAAACTACCCCGCATGGCTCGCCGCGATCCACGGCGCCGAACATACCGTATATTTCGAGAACTACATTTTCCGCGAAGACGGTACCGGCGCCGAATTCGCCGAGGCGCTGGGAGCGCGAGCGCGAGGGGGCGTGCGCGTTCGCGTCATCTACGATTGGATGGGCGGTCTGGGCAAGACCTCCGGAAGATTTTGGCGCTCACTGCGCGAGGCCGGCGTCGAGGTGCGTTGCTTCAACCCGTTGCAATTCTCGAGTCCGTTTGCCTGGGTGCACCGCGATCATCGCAAGACGATAACAGTGGATGGCCGTGTCGGGTTCATCTCGGGGCTTTGCGTCGATCATATCTGGGGGGGCGATCCCAAACGCGGCATAGAGCCCTGGCGTGACACCGGGATCGAAGTGCGCGGGCCTGTCTTATGCGACATGGAACGCGCGTTCGCGCAAGTATGGGCGGCCACCGGAGCGCCTTTGCCCGCGGATGAACTCACGCCGCGCGAGTCGATTGCACTCGCCGGTGACGTTGCAATGCGAATCGTCGCCAATGCACCAGGCAATACCGGTCTATTCCGTCTCGATCAGTTGATCGCCGCCGCCGCGCGCCGAACCCTGTGGCTGACGGACGCTTACTTTGCGGGCATTCCGCCATATGTGCAGGCACTTCGCGCAGCGGCCGGGGACGGAGTCGACGTGCGATTGCTCGTGCCGGGCGCGAGCGATATTCCAATTTTGCGGCCCTTGTCGCAGTCGGGCTACCGGCCGTTGCTGGAAGCCGGCATCCGTGTATTTGAGTGGCAAGGGACCATGCTGCATGCCAAGACCGCAGTCTCGGATTGTTGCTGGGCGCGGGTCGGTTCGAGCAACCTGAACATCGCGAGCTGGGTCGGCAACTACGAAATGGATGCGGTGATCGAAGACGAGCGCTTCGCCGCGGCATTGGAGCAGTTGTACCTGGCCGATCTCGATCATTCCGTCGAGATTGTGTTGCGACCAAGGCGCCGCCGGTTTGCGCTCGACACGAAGACGTCGCAAGCAACCGGTTCAGGGGCCCGCCGTGAGTCCGCCGGCGTGAGCGGATCTTCCGGGAGTGCCTCGCGCGCCGCGGCGGGTGCGCTGCGCCTCGGGCGGACCGTCGGCGCTGCGCTTACCGAACAACGCGTGCTCGAGCCCGCCGAAGCGAGGCTGCTCTTCCTGGTGGGGGCACTGCTGTTGGGTCTCGGGGCCGTCGCGTTATATTGGCCGTTGGTCATCGCGGCGCCGTTTTCCGTAATGCTCGCGTGGATTTCGATCGCACTCCTGGCCCGCGCCCATGCCCTGCGGCGGCAGCGGCGTGCGGGCGGTCAGCCCGCAAAGAGTCTGGTACGCACTACCGCAGCGTCACCGGACACCGAGCCGCATTTACCGCGCGATTGACGGAACGGATCGGCAATCCTAGTGACGCCAACGAACCCCAATGGCGGGTGAGAATCCCACCCAATAACCGGGGCTATCGATCAACTGGGAGGCCCCGTCCGGCGTTCGCATGACGGAGTAGTTGTGACAACACACCGTTTTCCAGTTCGAGACATCGTCGAGTTCAAGCGACGCCTGGAAGGTTCCCCCGGCAAGGGAGTGCTCCCAAGTCAAAAGTATATCGAGCGAGACAAATTCTTCGAAGCGACCACTGTTGCGGGGCGCCAGCCCGACGGCAAGGAGGTTCGGGTTTGCTCCGCCGGTGGTCGAGACCACCAACGGCGTGTACGGCCATCCGGAATGCCAGTTAAACACCCCGCTGACTTTCCAGGGACCTTGGCGCCAACGCGTTCCCAGCTGCACGGCATTCGGCTGATCCCAAGAGCGTGGCACCCACTGGCGGGCAATGTTGTCCTCGGCCCGGGACCAGGAATAAGAGAGCCAACCGCTCAATGGCCGTGAGGGATCGCTCTCGAGACGTGTTTCGAAGCCATACAAGCGTGCGCCTTGGGTCGAGATCAATTGATTGCCCACAGCGATCTCCGGCAACAGAGTGAACGGCGAGGAGACATCCTCGCGGATCTGAAACGACGAGTGCTCCCGTTTGTCGTAGACTTCCGAGCGCAAGAACCAATAGTTGCCGAACATTTGCTCTACGCTGAAGTTCATTTGATTGAGCAGACGAGCCGGTGCGGGTTGCACCGAGCCATCCGCCGCGCGGCTCACGTCAAAAACGCTCGCCTGGGTGGTCTGACCCCAGCCAAGGCGTACCAGGGTGCCCCCCGACAGCCGCTGCCGCAGGCTCGCTCTCACACTCCAGTGACCGTCGCCGCCCGTCATTGGGTCATACCGCCGGGTGTCGCGCCTGACCCCGATATCGGCGAGTGTCCCGTCGCTTGCTTGCCACTGAACTCCGCCGTACACGGCGCTTGCCGCGGCGCGCAGCGAAATATCCGAATCCTGCTGCAGGTCGGCGGTGGGCTGCAGGCCCGGCACGAAGGGCGCCGCAAAGTCCACCCGGCTCCAGGCCGTATTCTCCACGGCGGCGTTCGTTCGCTCTGCGCCAATCAACAGCGACCACCGGGAAGCGGGAGAGAGCGTCAACTCCTCACGCACGCTCCATGCAGAGATCCGATCGTGCTTGGCCAAGAATCCCGTCTCGATCCCCCTTACGTGGAGCCGGCCGTTTACGATATTTTCCGAGGATTCATGCGAGACCAGGGTTTCGCTGTGAATCGACGGGGTGAATTCCTGAAAAAGCCGCAGCCAGGCGTACCGTTCTCGGTCATCCACTCGCGCACGTTGGTCGGTCGGCATCGTGTTGCTCGAGAGCATATCGCGCTGGTCGTCCAACGCCAAAGCACCGGCGGTCAGCCGAGTGTGCGGTCCCGCCTCCCAGGTTACCCGCAGGACGTCATCCCGGTATTTCGGCTGGAGACCGTCCGGCTCAGCCCATTGCGCCGGCGAGTACGCGTTGCTCAGCCGCGCGGCCGCGAATACGGTGCCGCGGTCATTGGCAAAGGGAGTGCCGAGCAGGAGGCCTGCCTCGCGATTTGACAGCTTCGCGTCAATCGTGCGGCCGGTGATTGCGCGAGGCTCGATATCGACGACCGCGCCGATGCGCTCACCGAACTGAATCGGGGCGACGCCCCTCCAGGAGGTCGTTGATTGGATGACCGCCGGATCGATGGCACTGAGCAGGCTCTGGAACGCCTCAAGATGATAAGGATCGGTCAGGGTGAGGCCGTCGTAGCGAAATAGCGTTTCATCATCGCGGCTCCCGCGCACGTGCGTCTTTGCCGAGTATCCCGCGACCGCCGCGCCGGGTAACATCTGCAGCGACCGTGCCGCATCACCGCTGGTACTCGGAATGTTTTCGATCGCCTCGCGTGCCATTGTCACGGCAAGGGTCGCGCCCGCGTCGTAGCGGTTGCTGGTAATCATGATTTCTTCGAGCGATACCGGTTCCCAGAGGAGGCGCACAGCGAGGTCGGCCGTGGCGCTGTCCGGCGTGATTTTCACGGTGCGCCGCGCCTCTCGCAAGCCGTCGAATTTCACCTCAACGGGATATTCGGCCGGCCTGAGATCCGCGAACAGCACGCGGCCCATATGATCGGTGCGGGCGTGACGCCGAATACTTGTCAGCGACACCTCAGCTCCCGGGAGCGGCGAAACGATGCCGTCACGCTCCATCGTTACAATGACTTCGAGCGCCGGAGCGTGACCTGACGAACGCACGATGACGTAGCCCCCCGTGGGAAGCCGCTGCGCTTCCAGCTGAAAGGGGGCCAATACGGCTTGTAAGCGCGCCTCGAGCGGCAATTCGGGCGGCGGTGGGGTGGCTCGAAGCTCGGGGGGTATGGTCTCCGAGCTGTAAATGAGCTGCACGCCCGAGCGTGCGATGGCCTGAAGGAGTTCTTGAAGCGGGACCGAGCGATCACCCGTCCAAGCGATGACAGGTTCGACAATCAGGGCCAGCAGCAGAATGGCCGGTGCGCCGCGCGAGATCGTACTAGTTTGATGGCGCAGCAATCGCCTTGGACAGAGCAGCATTCCTGTTCATACTAACAGTTCCATTCGTGCGGGTACTCACGCGGATGTCGCCCGGAACGGACAGATCGCATTGAAATCGGGTTGATGCGAGGACGGCATTCAGCGCTTGTACCGGAGTCAGACCGGAGATGTTCCCATTCAACGTCGTCCGATCGGTATCCATGCGGCTCGTCGGCATGACGAATACCAGCGTTCGGCCCGTTTCGCGCGCGAACCAGTCCAGAAACACGGACAACGTTTGGCCCTCGATGGAAAACTCCGGCACGAAATCACTGACCCACTGCCACCGTGCATCGTACGTGGGCACCACGACACGCGTGGCAGCGTCCTTCCCCACGATGCGCAGGCCTTCACCGCGTGCGATGGACTGCGTGCGGCCATAGTCCGTCAGGAGAACTCGGCCTTCGCGAACGCTCGTGAACAGATACCGCCCCGGTTGCACGTCAACTTGGTATTGCGTGCCGAAATGCGTGAGGTTCCCAAATTCCGTCGATACCATCAACGTACTGCGACGGGGTGTCCTTCCGCTGTCCACATAAACCTGCCCACGCAGCACGCGAATGCGCCCAGGACGATCGAATTCGAGCACCGTAGCGGGCCCCACCCGCACGCCGACGGAGCCGACACTCAGCAGCGCCGCTCCCGTTGGTCCCGTTTCAATGCGGGAGCCCGCCGGAAGCATATCACCCGCGACGATCAGCCCGCGTCCGACGTCCGACGTCACCCGTGCCGGACCGCGCGTGCCGACGAGCGTCCCGACGGACAGCGGGGGTGACTCTAACGCATACCGCATGGCCGACCAGCCCACTGCAATCGCGAGGACGCCCGCGCCGGCAACGAAACATCGACGCAGAGCGCGCATAGTCCCGCGACGGCGGACCGTGCCGCGCCACTCGTGTTCCAGGGCGGCCCGGACCGACTCTTGCACGGAGGCACGCGGAGGCGACCGCGGACCCGCTAAACCAATCAGGCGGGCGACTTGGTCGGGGCCGCCGGTGCCAGGGGGTATGGATCTAGTCATTGCTCACCTCCGCCGAGCGGGGTCGACCGAGTCAGTTCGACGTCTTCGAAATTCAGCTCCAAGGTGGCGCATATCTCACGAAACGCCGATCGGGCGCGGGCCAACAAGGATTGCACGGTGATGGCCGTCATGCCGAGGCGGTCTGCGATCTTGTCGACCGGAAGGTCCTCGAGATATTTGAGCTCCAGCACCCGGGCGTAGCGATGCGGCAAATAGTCGAGTGCTGCGTGCACGAGCGTCGCCAATTCTTCACGGTAACGAACGGCCTCCGGCCCAGCGTCGCTGTCCGACGGGATTGACTCGAGACTCGCGCGTATCGCGGGATCGTCCTCGCGTGCAACCACGGCGTGGTAGATCGGCAATTGCCGAGCCGTGCGCGCCACGTAGTCCGCCAGCTCGCGGCGCGCGATCTGACATAACCAGGTGAACAGCGACGCTTCGCCGCGGTACAACTCCAGCTTTCGCACTCCCTTGGTGAGCGCGGCTTGCACAATATCGCGCGCCGCTTCCTCATCGCCGGCGGCCCGCCGCAGAATGAACCGGAACATGCGCGGGAAATAATCTTGGAAAAAAGAGCGAAATGCGGGCTCTTCCCCCGCCAGGAGTCGTGCAGCCAACTGTAGATCTTCTTCATGCATCGCTCACCGCAAGCGCCGTCCTGCGCAAATTGCTCGCATTGCCGCTCTCCATCCGCTGCGCATACCGGGCGATCGACTCGTCCAGCGATCGGCCGGCCGCAAGCAAATCCTGCTCGAGTCGCCGTAGGAGCAGCGTCTTTCGGGGCGGGGAGGGCGTGCGTTCGAGGCTATCGATTGCAGCGCTGACCATCGCGGCGACGGACGCGGCGCCGAGTTGCCGGAGCACGTAATGCGCCTCATTCAGCTTGCCAAGAGTGTCGGATCGAAGGTAGCCACCCAGCTCGCCGTTGGCCGTCGCGGCGCGGAACTCGCAGGCGTTGGCGAGCACTCGTTCACCAAAGGCAGCGTGGCCGCGCCCGGACGTTACCCGCTCCAGAACGGCCAGGAATACGGCACTGGCGCCATGATAATGGCCGTCCCAAGGTATTGTCGACTCGCTTTGTGTGGTCGCCGTCATGTCGGACGTTGGACAACAATTCCAGCGAAAATCAATCGATCGTGGGCCGGCCGCTTTTTCGTGCCAGGCCGGGATTGATCCAATCGCGATTGAATTCTCCGAGATTTGCCGTCAAACGGGGTTAGACAAAAGAACTTCCCCGGAACCGTGCTGACGAGTACGGCGATCCGGCGACCGGAGCCTCACGTCTCATGGGTGAAACTTGGCGCGGGATTTATCCCATCACCGCCTTCGTGCACGATGCTTTACGCAAGACCGCGGCCTCCGGCCTGCCTGATGGACTGTCCCGATCTGAACAGACGTTATTGACGGCATGCGATTTCTGGTTTGTCGTGAATTCAGGCGCGTTGGAGGACCAGCTGAAAACGGATGCGATCAGCCAACTCGCGTGTGCCCAAGAGGCCTTCTCCCGCATCGGTGCCGTGCGCATAGCCAGCACGCTACGGGCCGCCGTAGCACAGCTGTCTCGCAACTATTCGCCCGCACTCGTTCGGAAAGCCGCCGCACATATCGAAGAAGCATTGTCGCGCACCGAGGACCGGGTGGACGATCTCATCGCGCGTTTCGCTGTCGAGAATATGGACGCTTCATCCAGCCCACGCACGCTCGATCGGTAACGGATATCGGTCAAAACTTCAAGGCTCGTGGGGAAGATCTGCGGCTATCCGATCGGCTAGCTGGGCAATCAGTGCGCTCAGGGCATTCGCTGTCGCGGTCGCGCCGGTATTCGATCCCTTGGCCCGGAATTGAGCCGCTCCACGACGCGGAGCTGTCCGAGGATCCGTCGCAGTGATGCTCCAACTCGCCTCAAGATAGGGGCCGTTTGCATCGGCTCTGAAATCCAGAATATCCACACTGACGCCGAGGGCATCTTCGGGTTTGGCGAGGTGAGGAAATATCGCGCGGCCGGGCGGAAGACGCGCGACCATATCCGCTGACAGGACCTGCTTCGCGATCTCGGCCAACGGGGCTGACCAATGGTCTAGATCGCTCACCTTCAGTTCGCCCGGCGCGATATCGCCAACCACCTCGATTCGATCCAGCGCGGGCGGTACATGTACCGCGTCGACGCGAATTGGGGGCCCCGCGTAGGGGGTCATCGCGGCGGGCGCTACCGGATACAGCGTGTAGATGCGCGTCGGCGCACTGCCGCAGGAGATCAAAAGGAGAGTCAACATCCCGGCGGCGATGCTGCTGAAAATACAGTGCCGTGTCGTCATTTTTCGGGCCTCTTGCCGCGGATCAGCGCCTCGGGATGCCGGCCGAGATAATCCGTTAATGTCCGGACGGAACGAGCCGCTTCGTTCAGCTGCTGCATGGTCTGTGTCAGGCCCTCGCTCTGACCCCCTCCATCGTTGTCGAGCAGCTGGTGGACCGCTAAGGCAGTGGCTGAAATTTGCGCCGCTGCCTGATCCAACTTGGCCACAAGCGGCCCTATCTGTGGTTCCACACTGGCGAGCATCTGGTCGAGTTCCGCCAACGTGTGGTTAAGGCGTGCGAGGCTCTCGTCCGTTTTGGGCGAGGTGACCAGATCCCGCAGTCGACTCGTCACCTGCTGCAGATCCCTGCCGATCTGGTCGATCGGAATGTGATTTATCCTGGTGAGGATCTGAGACGCTTGCGATGTGATGTCATCGAGATCCGTAGATCCGGGCACGGTTGGTATGCGCGGGTTTGCACTATCGCGCGCAAGATCGGCGGCGCTCGAGCCGTTGACTTCCACGAACGCGATCGATTGGTTGCCTACCAGGGCCGGAGTTTGCTGAAGCCGGGCGCGATAGCCATTGCGTAGAAGCTGGCGTAGCTTTGCGTCGGTGGCCGATTGCCAGCTGCCGAATGATCCGGTCGATGGGATGGTGACGCCCAAACGCTGGGGATACAGCAACGCCGTCACAAGCGTAAACGGTTTGTCGGTTCGCTTATCGTAGGTGAGTTGCGCGGTTTCGATTTCGCCGATTTGAAACCCAAGCAACGTCACCGGCGACTCCTCATCGAGAGCGCCCGCAGGACCGCCAAAAGCGAAATCATAGCGCACGGTCGGGCCCGACAATCCTTCGCGGGCAGCGCCGTGCGAAGCATAGAGCTTAAATTCGGAGCCGGGCGCGGCTTGTGGTCCACCAAGCCCTGCGGGGGGCAATTCAAAATCGATCCCGCCGGCCAGAATGGCGTTGATCGGCGCCAAGGTCACGTTGAGTCCGCCTCCTGCCAGAGAAAGGCGTAGTGGAGTGGATTTCCAGAAGCGAACCCCGGGCTTGACGAGCGAATCGTAGGGCGCGAAGACGAATACTTCCAGCCGGAAGTCCGTCTCGCCGGTGAATTTGATCTCGGTCACCTTGCCGACGCCCTGTCCCTTGTAGAGCAACACGGATCCCTCATTGACTGAACCCAACCGATGCGCGGTAAGCAGATATCGCGTTCCTTTATCCCCGGGAAGCACGATTGGCGCCCGATCGAGACCTTCAAATCGGGTTTGGGGGGTGCCCCCTTCACCGGGCGCGTAGCCGATCGCGACTCCCGAGACCACTGCCTTGAGCGAGCTCAGGTCCGAAAGAGTCGGCGATGCTCCGATGAGCCAGAACCGTGCATTGGAATTCAGTCCCGCGTTAGCTTGCGGAACGAGCCGCAGCTGGAAATCAAGGCGGCGACCATCCTCGTTGGGCACGATCTTGATCAGCTGACCCTCTTCGACGCCCTGGTAAAGGACCTTGGTCTCGTGGGGCCGGGCACCCGCGGCGCGGCTGAATGTCACGGTGACGACTTCTCCACGGTGAGTCAGCGCTTGAATGCCAAGATAGGCGACGATGAACAGCGCCGCGAGGGGAATCGCCCACACCAGGCCTGGCGACCACGTCTTGCGGCGCTCGCTTCGCGGTGAATGTACAGGATCCGGCGTCATGTAGCCGGTTCTGCCGCGTCCCACATCAGGCGCGGATCGAAAAACTTCACCGCGAGCGTCGTCAAGATCGCCACGGCCGCGAATGGTGTCGCCGCGGCCTCGGCACTCCCGTTGACGAGGCCGTTGAAATGCAGAACCGGCACGAAGCAGGCAATGGTGAGCGGATCGACCATGGACCAGCGGCCGATTTCTTCGATTATCCGGTAAACACGCGTCTTCGCTATCAAGTGCGCGTTGGAGCGGCGAATCGTGGATGCGACACACCATGCGAGTCCGACCATCTTAAGCAGCGGTATCGTGAAGCTCGCGCAAAAGACGATAATTGCCAATCCGAGCAACCCAGATCTCGCAAGATCGATAATGCCGCCGACCACCGTATAAGCGGTGGGTTTGTAATCGATCGGTATCGTGGCGATCGGATAAAGATTCGCGGGCAAATAGAGGAGTGCCGCCGCGATCAGCAATCCAATTGCACGCGGTATGCTGTTCGGCTGCCGATGCCGGACGACAGCGGCGCAACGCGGGCAGCGGCATCCTTCCTTCTCCTGCGGCAGCCAATAACCGCAACTTCGACATGCAATGACGGGTTCCCCAGCTCCAGGGGCAGCCTCCGGCAAGATCCTCTGCCACGCGTGAGCCCTATCGAGCGTGGCCCGCGACATCACCGAGAGCACGGTGGCGGCCATGAAGCACCCGGCCCCGACGTCCAACGTAACCAGCAAAGAGGCATGAAGGCGCGCGTAGGCGACGCCAAATCCCAATAGGAAAACATCCAGCATGGCCCAGATCTGTAACGAGGTTGCGATCCGAAAAGCGAATCCCAACCAAGGCGCCCGCCGATCGAAACGGATGGCGAAGAGGACAATGGCAAGCGCGCCGAACCGCATGACCGGAAACAGCAGTAGAAATAGAAAAACGACGATTGCCAGCAAAGGCCATCCTTCCTGCCACAGCACAAAGGCACTCATGGGCAGCGTGCTCGTGCGCGTTGCGCCGAAAACCGAAGTGGTCAGAAATGGCTCGCTCATCGCTGGAATCAGCAACAGCAGGGTTGCGATGGCGCACGCAAACGTGGCATCAAGGCTTTTTCCGGCGCAATGCGCCAACACCGCCCGGCAGCGGCAGCAAATTATTTTGTGTTTAGGCGTCCGTTCTCCGGATACTTGTGCCAAGCCGCAATTCGGGCATTCGGTCGTGATCCGCGTTGATGTCTCAACCAAGTCATCGTCGCCCGCAAAATGCGCGGGCGACGCGGCCGGCGTGTCGCTCATCGGAGGTGCCATTTTAAGATCTCAAAGCAAGCCCGTACACTCGTTTAACAATACTACCCACAATTGTGACGCCGCAAGCTAATATCAGGTGATTGCATTGACCCGCACTATTTCCGAATCCGACGAAGCGCTTATCGATCGCCTGCAGCGCGCGGCGTTCGAGTACTTCACCAGGTACACCAATGCGAAAAACGGGCTGGTGGCGGACACGTCGCGCAAATCGTCGCCTTGCAGTATTGCGGTTGTCGGGTTCGCGCTGTCCTGCTATCCCATTGCGGTACAGCGCGGCTGGGTATCGCGTGCAGCGGCTGTCAAGCAAGTACTCGCAACACTGAACTTCTTTTGGAACAGCCCGCAAAGCGCAGAACCGAACGCGACCGGGTACAAGGGCTTTTATTATCATTTCCTCGATATGGACCAGGGCCGCCGGGTTTGGCAATGCGAATTGTCGCTCATTGACTCGGCCATATTGCTGGCGGGGATACTTACCGCTCAAAGTTATTTTGACGCATCGGGCGATGAGGCGAAAATTAGAACACTGGCGGATGAATTGTACCGCCGCGTCGAGTGGACATGGGCGCTGAACGACAATCATACCCTTGCGCAGGGATGGAAGCCCGAAGGCGGCTTTCTTCACTATGGATGGGAAGGGTACAACGAGGCAACCCTGCTTTACGTTCTCGCCGCCGGCTCTTCGACGTTTCCGATTCCGGGGCATAGCTTCGCTCACTGGACATTTACCTATCAATGGGAGAACTTGCTCGGCATCGACACGTTGTATTCGGGACCGCTCTTCACGCACTTGTTTTCTCACGCGTGGATCGATTTTCGAGGGATACGCGATCAATTCATGCGCAGCGTCCATAGCGACTATTTCGATAACACAAAAAGTGCAATCAACATCCAGCGCGAATATGCGGCACGCAATCCACGGAGATTCGCGGGATATGAGAGAAACCTTTGGGGCATTACGGCCGGAGATGGACCCAGCAATCAGGAGAAGGCCTTGAGTCCGCGCGACCGGCGGTTTTACGGCTATATGTCCCGCGGCGTACCCTACGGTCCGGACGACGGAACTTTGGCGCCGTGGGCAATGCTGGCGACGCTGCCGTTCGGGCCGGAAGCCGCGGTCGGGGGCACGCGCCGGCTCTTGGATCAGTATCCCGAAGTGTGCATGAAGGATAGGTTTTCGAGCGGCTTCAATCCGAGTCATCTCGAAAACGGTCACATTTGGCTGTCGGACGGTTGGTATGGGCTCGACCAGGGAATATTGGTCATGATGATCGAGAACCATCGCACGGGCCTCGTTTGGGACGTCACGCGACGATCCTCCGTGCTTCTGTCTGGCCTCGTTCGCACCGGTTTTGAGGGCGGCTGGTTAGCCAATGCCGACTGAAGTAGCCAAATCTCCCTATGATTTGGCCATCGTAGGCGGCGGGCCGGCGGGAGTGTCGGCCGCTCGAACCGCAAGGGCTCTCGGGCTCAGCGTGGCGCTCATCGAGCGGCGCTGGCTCGGCGGAAATTCGCTCACGGCGGGCTCCATACCCTCAAAGTCTCTGGTGCGTACCGGCCGGGCATTCGAAGCAATCGTCAACAGCACCGAGTTCGGCGCACCGCGTTGCCCCGAACCTTTGGCCGATATCGGCGCCGTGTTGGACCGAGTCCGCGCGATCCGCGCACGCATCGCCGAATACTGTTCCGCCGAACGGCTCACCCGCGAAGGCATCGAGGTGTTTGATGGCGACGCGGCCTTCGTGCACAAGAAAGCCCTGACCGTCGACGGGGCAACTCTCACCTTCAAGAAAGCTCTCGTAGCGACCGGCGCGCGGCCGCGGACATCGGCCATCCCTGGCTTGGAACAAGCGGGATTTCTCACCAGTGACACCATCTTCAACATCAAAATCTTGCCTAAACGGCTGGCGATAATCGGCGGCGGTCCTTTGGGCTGCGAAATGGCGCAGGCCTTCGCACACATGGGGGTCCGCGTGACGATTTTACAAGACGAACCGAAATTCCTGCCAAACGAAGAGCGCGACGCGGCAGAACTGCTGTCGCTTTCACTGGCGCGCTCCGGTGTCGACACCCGGCTGAATACGCCCGTCATGGCTGCCCGCGCGCGAGGCGGCGAAAAGTGGATCGATGCGCAGTGCGACGGCGTGCCTTATGCCATTGCGGTAGATGAAATCCTGCTGAGCATCGGCCGCGTCCCGAACACCGAAGGACTGCGCCTCGAGCAAGCCGGCATCGAATCCAATTCCGATGGCCAGGTTCAGGTGGATGATTGTTTTCGCACCTCGAACAACGACATCTATGCCGCAGGCGATGTTTGCTTGCCGAATATGTTCACCAACGTCGCGGAGGCCTCAGGCCGGATGGCCGTGTTGAATGCCTTCGCCGGCGGGGCTCATCGATACAGCCAGATGATCGTTCCATGGTGCACGTATTGCGATCCTGAAATTGCGCACATCGGAATGCAAATCTGGGATGCAAAGCGCCAGTCGATTTCGGTCAAGTCGTTCACCGTCATGATGCAAGACGTCGATCGCGCCATCACGGATGGACGCGATGATGGGTTCGTGAAGATTCACGTACGCAACGGTACGGACGAGGTCATCGGCGCGACGATCGTAGCGTCCCGAGCCAGCGAGATGATCAATGAAATCGCGGTCATCATGAACGCCAAAGTCGGACTGCGGCAACTCGCCGGCGTTTTACACACGTATCCGGCTCAATCCGATGCCATCCGATTGGCAGCAATCGCTTGTCGAGATTCCCTGCAGGCGGATCGTGTGTGACCGGCGGTGTTGCAGCGCGACGCCCCATGGCTCAAGCGGCGCCTGCAGCCGAATGTCGAAATCGGCCTGCATGCTTCGTCGTCACACTAGACGGGAGCGCTGCAAGCAGATGCGCCCTCGGCGGAATCCATCAATGATCGTTAAGCCAGGAGGATACTCATGAAAGTAATGGTGCTCGTCAAAGCAACTGCCGACAGTGAGGCCGGGATCATGCCGAGCCAAGCGCTCCTCACCGCGATGGGGCAATTCAACGAGGAACTGGTGAAAGCAGGCGTCCTGCTGGCGGCCGAGGGTTTACACCCCAGCATTCGGGGCAAGCGCATGCAGTTTTCCGGCGATCAGCGAACCGTCCTCGATGGTCCGTTTGCGGAGACCAAGGAGCTCATCGCCGGTTTTTGGCTATGGCAGGTCAAGTCGATCGACGAAGCCGTCCAATGGCTGAAGCGCTGTCCCAATCCCATGCCCGGCGAGTCCGTGATCGAGATTCGGCCGGTGTTCGAGCCCGAGGATTTCGGCGCCGAACTCACGCCCGATTTGCGGGCGCAGTCCGAGCGGCAGCGTGATCAAATCGATAAAGCCGCCCAGCACTGAGGGCCGCGGCGTGGGGTCCGAAGTCATGGAATGAGTCATAATCAGCTCGAGTTTCACCGTGGATGAGGCAACTATGGCTTACGCACTATTGATCGTGGAGCCCGCGGGACAGCGGCAGACCCGGACCGACGCTGAGGGGCGCGCGCTTTACGACCGCATGGTTCGATTCAGCGAGGATCTCAAGTCCCGCGGGCTCCTGACCATGACGCAGTCCCTGAAGACCGACACCCAGGGCGCGCGCGTACGTGTGCAGGGCCATCAATCGACGGTGGTCGATGGTCCTTTTGCCGAAGCCAAGGAAATGGTCGGTGGGTTCTTCATCTTGACGTGCGAGACCCGCGCTCAGGCGATTGCGCTCGCTGAAGAGTGCCCGGCGGCGACATGGGCGACGGTCGAGGTGCGGGAACTTGGTCCGTGTTTTTCCTGACGCCGGATCGGCGCCCATGACCGAGTCAATTCATCGGACGATCGAGGCGGTATGGCGCATGGAATCCGCCAAGATCATCGCAAAGCTCGCGCGGATGCTGCGCGATGTCGGGCACGCCGAAGAGTTGGCCCAAGACGCGCTTGTGACGGCGCTCGAGCAATGGCCTCGAAACGGCACGCCGGACAACCCCGGCGCCTGGCTCATGACGACGGCGAAGAACCGTGCATTCGATGAACTGCGGCGCCGCAAACTCATCGAGAGGAACCAGGAGGCGATCGTGAACGAAACGCTGCTGCTGGGCCCGCAAGCGACAGGACCGGAGCACGCTGCCGACGACGATATCGGCGATGACCTGCTGCGGCTGATTTTCATCGCCTGCCACCCGGTGCTCTCGACCGACGCGCGCACCGCGCTCACTCTGCGCTTGCTCGGAGGTCTTACGACTTCGGAAATTGCGCGCGCATTTCTCGTGCCCGAGTCCACGATCGCACAGCGGATCGTGCGTGCCAAACGCACGCTCGCCGAGGCGCGCATTCCGTTCGAGGTACCGCGCACCGAGGAGCTTGCCGCACGTTTGTCATCCGTGCTCGAAGTGATCTATCTCATTTTCAATGAAGGCTATGCGGCAACCGGCGGCAATGACTGGATGCGCCCCGCGCTGTGCGAGGAAGCCCTGCGACTTGGGCGCATCCTGGCCGAACTAGTGCCTCAGGAGTCGGACGTGAGCGGTCTCGTTGCACTGATGGAAATCCAAGCATCGCGCGTGGGCGCGCGCACCGACTCCGCCGGCGAGCCGATCCTGCTGCTGGCGCAGAATCGAGGACGCTGGAGCCAACTACTGATCCGGCGCGGTCTCGCAGCACTCGGGCGCGCCGAAGCACTCGGCGGCGCCTTGGGGCCATACGCTCTGCAGGCGGCCATTGCGGCCTGCCATGCCCGGGCGCGAACGCCTGAAGAGACCGACTGGGCGCGAATAGTCGCGCTCTACGATGCGCTTTCGCAACTCATGCCGTCCCCCGTAGTGGAATTGAACCGGGCGGTGGCCGTCTCGATGGCCTTCGGACCCGCGGCCGCGTTGGAACTAGTGGACGCACTGACCAGCGAGTCGCGGCTCAAGGGCTACCACTTACTGCCAAGCGTGCGCGGTGATCTGTTGGAGAAGCTCGGGCGCTTCGAGGAGGCGCGCATGGAATTCTCGCGCGCCGCAGGACTCGCACAGAACGCGCGCGAACGTGCGTTGTTGCTCGGCCGCGCCGCAGTGTGCGGCACGGCGTCACACTAGGGCATCACACGCAATCGGTGCGGCAGCTCGCTACTTTGCCCACGGCAAGGCTCGGTCATCCGACCCGGTGATGTGTCCATAGAGAGCGATGAGGCGGTTGACGGGGGATTTGTGATTGTCCAGCAATCCGGTGAGCGCAGCGGGATGAAAACCCGACAAGGCGTAGCACGTCCACGTACCGTCCGCGGAGCTCGAGATGAAAAGGGCCGTGCGCAGGTCCCCCGGCTCGAACAGAGTCAGCAGAAACAGCCGGATTTTGTTCGCATTGGCAATATCGACGACAAGATGATCGGCGCTGCGCTCGATCACCCTTATCCGGTAGAGCACCGGATCCGATGAGCGGTTGTCGTGCTCCGTAAAGAGTAGCTCCTGGCCACTCTGCATCTCCAGCGGTAGGAAATCCGAACGCTTCTTGGAGGCTGGCCCTTCCACGGCAAACGCATCCGTAACGAGAGGTTCGAGACGGCGATCGGAGACTGACCAGTAGCGCATTCCCTTGTAACCGGTGATGGCTCCGATCCGGCTTAGCACTGCGTCCATCCCGGCGGCTTGAAAAGTACCGACGACGGCGGCGAATGAGGTAAATCGCTGCATCTCCCATCCAATGCATGGCTGAGGGGCCCAGTCGCGCGGATATTGGGTCGGCGTCCATATTGCGACGCTTGGCGGCGATCCGGAGATGGTCGGGGGCGGCCAGACGGGTGATGTGCAAGGAGGAGGGGGTTCGGGACGTTGCTCAGCCAAGGCGATGCAGGGCGCAGCCAGGCACCAGAGCAGGGTTGCCGTCGCCGCCCGCAGGGGGGAGGGTTTATTCATGGGTACAATATTACCGGCAAGAGATCACCGGCAAGAGACTTAAGATGACCGGGCAAGCTGACATCGCTCTTTTCGAATCCCCCCGCACCGTCGCCGCGGGCGTCACGCTCAGTGTCGTTGCGATCGCCACGTTCCTCCTGCTCCCGCCCTTCATCGAGGCGGCGGTCACCGATCTGCATTACACGGAAGGCCAGGTTGGCATTCTGTCCGCGCTCATCATGGGCGGCTCGACCGTTGCTTCCGTTGGGGCAAGCCTTTGGGTTCGCCGCACATCATGGCGCGGAGCGGCGTTGCTCGCGCTCCTTGGCCTGCTGATCGCGAATGTGGCCTCGATGTTCTGTCACGGGCTTGCCCCGTTCTTGGCGTTGCAGAGCGTCGGGGGATTCTGCGGCGGTTCGCTCTATTCGCTGTCGCTGACCGTACTCTCCGACGGCGCCCGTCCCAACCGCGGCTTCGCTTACGCGGTCGGCGCTCAGACTCTCTATCAAGTGTTCGGGCTCGTCGCCGGGCCTTTCCTGCTCCGCCACGGCGGCATGAATACGATACTCGGGCTTTTTTCGATCCTGTGCATAGCCGGGGCGCTGATAGTCGGATTCTTGCCGCGCCACGGCCGAATCGCCATGACCCGCGTCACCGGCGCCGCTCTGCTCAGCGCTCCGGTGGCGTTCGCGCTTGCCGGCTGCTTCCTGTTCTACGTCAACATCAACGCTTACTGGACCTACATCGAGCGCATCGGTACGACCGCGGGCCTCGATCTGGGCGCCGTCTCGAACAGCCTTGCTTTTGGCACGGTGGCCAGCATGGGCGGTGTGGTCCTTGCCGCATGGCTCGGCGAGCGCTGCGGCCTCATTGTCCCCATCGGCGTAAGCGCAATTGCGATCGTCGTCGCCATGATGCTGCTGACGGGTACGCTGCACCTTATGCCCTACGTCCTTTCTTCGGTGATCTATGGGAACGCATGGAATCTGTCGATCACGTATCAATACAGCACCGTCAATGTCGTCGATGCAAGCAGGCGCGGCGTCGCGCTCGCGCCGGCATTTCACAACGCCGGCGGAGCGGCAGGTCCGGCGATTGCGGCACTCTTCGTGCGGGAGCACGATCATGGGAGCGTGATCTGGCTTGTGAGCATCAGCGTTGTTGCGAGCCTCGGCTGTTTCTGGACCGCGAAACGGCTGCATGCAACGGCCGCAAATCGACTGTTATTTTGTAAATTATAAGAGCTAGCTTAGTGATATGCATTAATGACTTACATAACATAGTTATTGTGAAATAATATGTTCTTTTTCGTCGCTCGCCGCGGCAGGATCTGCCGTGCGCAAGCCACCGAGGCACGCGGTAAACTCCGCACCGAACAGAAAGATTTGTGCGGTGTAGTACAGCCACAGCAACAGTCCGGCGAACGAGGCCGCTGCGCCGAACGCTGATGCCTGCGTCGAGTGGGCTAAGTAGAGCCCTACGGCCCAGCGGCCCGCGTCGAATAAGATGGCCGTGAGGAAGCCGCCCGCGACGACTACTTTCCACGGCAGCCGACGCGCCGGCATGTAGCGATAAATCAAGGCGAACAGGGACGACACCAGCACCAGCGAGATGATGAAATCCAGAATTCCTACGGCGCCGACCAACGCGGCGTGGGACAGGGCAATCCGGGCCTTGATGGTGGAGAGCGCGGTGGACACCGTTAGGGATATCAATAACAGAAATCCCAGGGTGAGAATGAACCCGAGAGAGAGGAAGCGGCTGCGGAGCCAGCCGCGCAAGCCCCTCGGGACGAGCGCGGCGCTTTTCCATATTTGCTCCAGAGCTGCCTCCAGAGCCGAGAGGACGGTCGTGGCGCCGATGAGCAAGGTGACGATGCTTACGAGGGTTGCAAAAAGCCCCTGTGCTTGCTGCGACTTCTTGACCGCCTCGAGCAATATGGTCGCGGTAGATGCCCCAAAGAGCGCATTCAGCTGTGCCCCGACTTGCTCGTACGCGGCATTTGCCCCCAGGACCCATCCTGCCAGCGTCAGCAAGATGACGAGCAGAGGCGCCAGCGAGAATGCGCAGTAAAATGCGAGCGCGGCACCAATCGTCGATGCATCATCCGAATTCCAATAGCGCCCCGCACAGGCGAGAACGCTTATGCTTTTCCTGAATAAGACCGACATGAATAGCCAACGCTTGTCTTTTTTTGCACCGCTGATCGAGATAGCCACCCAGATGGTTCGTCCAGCGATTGTCGCACTCCCCGATGTCAAACGCCTAGGGCCAATCTTGGCATGGCGGCGTTGTGGATAAGTTGCCCTCGGTGCCAGGTGTCGACCCAAGCCGACTTCACGCACTCGCTGAACGGGAGCTTGCCGACTTCATTGCGCGGACGCCGAAATCGGCGGATCTACGCGCTCGCGCCTCTCGCCACATGCCGGGTGGGGTACCCATGTCGTGGATGACGGGCCTTTATCGGTTTCCGCCGATCTTCGCAGCCGGAGGATACCGCGCGTCGTTCTTCGATGTGGACGGCAACAGGTACATCGATTTCAACGTCGCGGATTTGAGTATGACGATGGGGTACGGTCCCGCGGCCATTGTGGAGGCGGTGGCGCGCGCCGTTCAAGGCGGTGCGCACTTCCTGCTGCCGACCGAGGATGCCGTTGTCGTCGCCGAGAATCTGGCGCTCAGAGTGGGAATACCGCATTGGCAGTTCACGCTGTCCGCATCCGGGGCGATCGCGGAGGTCATGCGAATTGCACGCGTGATGACCGGCCGGCAAAAGCTCCTGGTGTTCGAGGGGCATTACCACGGCCACGTGGACGAGACACTTGTCGCGCGAACGCCGAGCGGAGGCTCGATCGCGGATTTGATGGGTACAGCGGCGGGTTCGGCCGACAACACGATCGTCGTTCCATTCAATGATCTCGATGCGGTCGAGGCCTCTCTGTCGGGGGGCGGCGTCGCTCTGGTTCTCACGGAGCCTGCCCTCACCAATTGCACGCTCGTCAAGCCCGAACCCGGATTCCTGACGGGTTTGCGCGAGTTGACCGAGAAGCACGGTACCCTTCTTTGTTACGATGAGGCTCACACCTTTCAGTTCGCCTATGGCGGCTTGGTCGGCGAGTGGAGGCTCGCCACGGACTTCGTTGTGTTGGGCAAAGGTTTCGGATCCGGCATCAGCTTCGCTCTGTACGGCATGAGCGATGCGGTCGCCGCCGAGTTCGTGAGACATTCGGACATCGACATCGGCCCGAAGGGCATCGCGACGGGAGGCACCATCTATGGCTCGGCGGTTGCGGCAGCGGCGGCGCGCGCTTCGCTGGAACGCATGCTCACGCGCGACGCCTATGCACGTCTCGCGACGCTCGGAGACCGGCTCGCTGATGGCCTCGAGCGCATCTTTCACGATCGAGGATTGCCGTGGCGAGCGCACCGCCTAGGACCTCGGGCCGGATTCTGCCTGATGCCTGAACTCCCGAAGACCGGAGCTCAGGCGTGCTGTTCGATCATTCCGGAGTTCATCGACACGCGCCGCGTGTACATGGCGAACCGAGGCCTATGGGATGCGGTTGCGTCGGCCGGGCCCCAGGCATCCTTGGCTCATGCCGCAGACGACATCGATCGCTATGTGGCGAGCGCCGGCGATTTCCTGGCGGAAATCACCGGCTAATCTAATCGGTCTCAGTCGCGGTTGTTGACCGGGCCGGAAGCTGCCAATTGGGCCGGATAAAATGACAGGTGTAACCGTCGGGATAGCGCTCGAGATAGTCTTGATGCTCGGGCTCGGCCTCCCAGAAATCGCCGGCCGGTGCAATCTCCGTCACGACTCTGCCCGGCCAAAGACCCGAAGCCTCGATGTCGGCTATGGTGTCCTCCGCGGTACGCTTCTGTTCGCCGTTCGTATAATAGATTGCGGAGCGGTAGCTCGGCCCCCGATCGTTGCCCTGACGATTCAAAGTGGTCGGGTCGTGGAGCTGGAAGAACAATTCGAGCAGTTTGCGGTAGCTCATCACGCCCGGATCAAAGATGATTTCGATCGCTTCGGCGTGCGTTCCGTGATTTCGGTAAGTTGCGTTCGGCACATCGCCGCCCGAGTAACCGACACGGGTGGAAATCACGCCCGGATAACGGCGCAGCAGATCTTGTACGCCCCAAAAGCAGCCGCCGGCAAGGATGGCGCGCTCGGTCGGTTCAGTCATTTCTATTCCTCAAGCGCGTCGCGCGATTTTTGCTCCTCGAGCGTGTAGAGCGCCTCCGGCGAAGCCTCGAGCCGCTCGATGGGGATCGGTGCTCCGCCGCCATCCGACAACCCGTAGGTGCCGTCATCGATCTTTTGCAAGGCACGCTCGATGCTGCTCATGCGCTGAACGTCGGCCGCTGCGAGATTTCCCTGTAACTCCAAAGCTGCGAGGTGTTGAGCATCGTCCTCATATTCGCGTGCTTGTCCCTGCACCTGGGCGGTGTCACCCGCTTGCTCGCTCTCTTGCCGTTGCCTCACAGCAAGGATCTGCCGGCGAAGCTCCATGAGTCGACGCCTTTGCTTTTCGAGAAATTGTGGATCCAAGTGGGATCTTTTACCGGTCATTGGGGTACCTGTAGGCACTGCTGCAATGAGCGGATCATACACCGATGGCTTGCGCTGATCTGCGCTAGAAACGGCCTTACGCGCTCCGGCCCAGCGTTCGATACTTTCCGCTGCGGTGCTCCATTTGCCACCGTAAGCTGGCGGCCACGAGGAGCTTTTTGGCACGGCCCGAGTCAAGCCTTGCGGCCCAAGCGGTCGATGCGAAATAATCGGCTTCCCCGATCAGTTCGCCCGCTTCGGCAGGGTCAAGGGTTTTATGGATCATCGTCCAACCCTCAAACGCCCGCTCGAGAATGGCCTCCCTCGCGATCAGGGTTACCTGCGCGTGCCTCTTGTCCCGGCGGATCGTGCCGAACACGGCGTCAACCATGTCAAGTCGGCCTTCCAGCACCTGCAAGAATGAACCGCCGATGTATAGCAGCATGCCCGTGAGTTCGTGCCTGGCATTCGCGAGCCGTACTTGCTTCAATAAATCGGGAATCTCATGCTCGTGAAATTCTTCAGTCGACTCGCTGGCATAAATCAGGCTCGTGAGAGATTTCATGGCATCCCCTTTACCCAAAAACCCGGCGCAACAATACTGAGTTTTCCATGTAGTCTTCGAGCAAAATCGGGGATTTCTGCGACGCACTTCTCAATCGCAGATGGCGGAACGGTGCAATTATTTTGAGGAAGGACGCCTCACCGTCCGCAGTGCGCGCTTAGCCGCCTTGCTGAGTTGTCTGATCACCTCCTGACGGCAGACCGGCACCTCGGGGGGCGTGTTGATGCGAAACCGGATTCGATCGCCGCGAACGTTTAACACCGTGACGGTTGTGCAGCCACCTATGACCAAGACCTCGCCGATTCCCCGCGTTACGATAAGCACCATCTTCTCCATGCGGAACGCTTCAGCTCGTTGCGGCGGCAGACCCACTATTCGTTAGGAACCCACCATTCGATGGATGCGGGCATAGTCGATGGGTTGGCGGTGCCGCTCGTTCCCCACCAGGGCAACGCCTTGGTCCACGTGTAGCCCTGGCTCAAGGCAGAGCCTTTCGTCCACGTACGGCCCTTAGTCCAAGTGTAACCCTTGGTCCACGTATAGCCCTGAGTCCAGGCGTAACCTTTCGTCCAGGTGTAACCCTGACTCCACGCGTAGCCGCTCGTCCAGGTGTAGCCGTCGCCGGAGATCGGCGCACCCCATGTCGATCCGGTCATATCCATAATGTAATAGTTGCCGCTAGCGTCTTGGTTGGCCGGCCCGCCAAAATGCGAAGTGCCGGCAAGATCGGCTGCGATATTGAGTCCCTGATTCGCACATCCCGCGGCAGTGCTCAGCAGCGCTCCCACGGCGTTAATAAGGCCTGCGCCTTGCTGGAACACGCTATAGCCCAATGTACCGGCCGAAGTAGTGGCCGGAGTTGCGGAGGAGAGCAGACGGCACTTTACGTTGTCCGGGGTCAGCGTTGGGAACGCCTGCAACATGAGCGCAATTACGCCCGTTGTGACCGCCGCTGCCTGCGACGTCCCGGACATGGTGAACAGCGACTGCGACTTTGTCATCGCGCCCGGGTCTATATTCGCCAGGTAGCTCAGGTATGACATCGTACCGACCATGTGGCCACCCGGCGCAACGACTTCGGGCTTTACAAATCCTTCAAAAGTCGGTCCGGTCGAAGAGAACGATGCCAGACGGTCATCCGTCGGGTCATAGGGGGTGTGATTGTCAGTGAGCGCGCCTGTGGTGATGACATAGGGAACGTTCCCGGGCACACCGATCGTCATCGGACCGGGTCCTTCGTTGCCGGCCGACACGACCACGACGATGCCTGCCTTCCACGCAGCCATGACCGCCTGATTGAGGGGATCGTCCCAGTAGTTTGATTCGGGCGTGGCGCCAAAGGACAAATTCAGAACGCGAATCTTGTATTTCTTCTGATTAGCGACTATCCAATTGAGTCCGGCGATTACATCGGTATAGCTGCCGACCCCCTCGCCATCGAAGGCACGAACGATGACGAGGTTCGCCTCGGGAGCGATGCCGTAATAGTCACCGTCATAATCGCTGGCGCCGCCCGCGGCAATCGAGGTTACGTGCGTACCATGTCCATAAGGATCGTCGTTCACCGGCTTTGAGCCTGCGTTGACGACATCGATACTGGCAAGGATGCGCGCTGCGAATTTGTCGGGACCGCCGGTCCATAAACCCGTGTCGAGAACCGCAATGGTCACCCCTTTGCCGGTGATACCGTACTGCTGCACCAAATCGGCATCCACAAGCATCGGATAGTTTGGCTCGTACTGGTTCGGAGCCGCGCTGACCCCCTGTCCGTCGGTCAGGACAACCGAGGTCAAGACGGCTGATCCGCTGATCTTTTTCTGCGATGCGCTTGCGTCCGAGCCGTGCGAGCTTTGGGCGGCAAGCACCCGATCCTTAAAGACGCTGAGGGCACTGCACGAACGAAGCTCGGAGGCCTGCGCGTCGCTAAGTACCGCCGACACTGCTTGAATGATCGAAAGATCTTGGCGCACGGTGCCGCCGGCCTCGAGCACGCGATCACGAGCGCTTTGCATCGTGTTCGCCTGCACAATATATACATGTCGTGCCTCGACACCGCGTCGATGCACGCGATCGACACTGGAGCTTGCGGAAGCCTTCGCTTGGCGCGATGTGGCGTGTGCTTGGAAGACCGTCAACGAAACAATTGCAATCAGCGGCAGTAGTTTTGCGGCGCGATCTGCAACCATTCGCATGACACAGTCCTCAGCTCTTCCATGCCGGTTCGGCAACGTCGCCATTAGACGACAAAGGGAATGTTGAAGATGGCCGCGGTCGGCGCGTACCGTGGTGCGAACTGTGACGCAGGTTCAATAATGGCCGCGTTAAATCGCCGGCCGGAGGGTCAAGCTGTACCCCCGCTCGCCGGGGCGGCTGATATATCTAAGAGATGCACCCGCGTGAGCGTTCCTGCGCCCGTTCACGCGGTGCAGACGGTCTAATTGACAGCGGCGTCGGCAGCTGCCTTGGCGCGGTGCCGATGAACCCGAGCACTTGCTTTGTGGGCCCTGGCCTTGGCCTTATCGACTTGCTTTCGCGGACCTGAGTGACCCGCAGCCTTTATTTGGTCGCCGGCCGCCTTGGTTTCCTCGGAAGCGGCCTTACCGGTTTCCTTGACCGCGTCGCCGGTCTGCGCGCTGGCTAATGAGACTAAAGCAGTCCCCGCGATCGCGATCAAAAGCTTCTTAATCATCGTTGCACCTGTATCAAGTTAATGTGACAACCCCCTAACGCCCACACAGGCGGGAGTCGAAGCGGCGTATTCTAGCGGGATTATCTAAACTCTGCGCCGGTCGCTCTACAAAAGGTTACATTTGCGCCGCGGCGGCTATAAAAACAACGAATGAGAGAGTCAAATTTAGATCCGTGGCCCGTTCAAGCACTCGAAGCTACGCTGGAAATGGCAAGGGTCCGCGGGACCGAAACCTCCCACCTGCCGCCGTTGTGGCATTGGCTATACTTCTTGCCTACCGCGCCGCGTTCCTCGATCGGTCCCGACGGACATATGGTCAATCAAGAATGGGCTGATTCGACTTTGAGGCGGCGGCGATTATTTGCAGCGGCGCGCACCGACTTCATACGGCCGTTAGAGATTGGAGTGCAGGCGCAAATGTCCGAACGGGTGCTCGGTCGACGCGAGACCAATGGACGGCACGGGCCCTTCCAAATCCTCACGGTAGAACATCAGTACTTTCAATACGATGCGCTCTGCGTGCGCGAAGAGCGAGATATCGTATATCTGCAGGGGCCGGCACCCGCTCAGCCGGCACCGAAAGATGAATTTGCGGTCAAGGCCGCGGATGCCGGCCCATGGGCCATTACCTTGACCCCGGATCCGGTCATGCTGATGCGGTTTTCCGCCCTGACTTTCAACTCGCACCTCATCCACTTCGACCAGCTATACACACAACGCGAAGAAGGCTATCCCGAACGCGTGGTCCATGGACCTTTGGTCGCCATAGTGCTGGCGCAACTGCTGTCACTGAATCAGGTCGGTCGAATCGCCCGCTTCGAGTTTCGCGCGCGCAGTCCGCTGTATGTCAATCAACCCGTTCAGTTCATGGGTAAGCCGGAGGATGACCGCGTCGAACTCAGGGCGATAGGGCCCTCGGGGATGCTCGCGATGCACGCCACGGCTTTTCTGGCAGGACCCTAATATCGCGCAGTCCCGAAACACGGCCCCGCCGCTTTGCGGCTCGGTCCAGGGGATTTCCCGATCAGTGTAGTTAATCACTGACAAGGGCAGTTGACTAAGACCTATGGAAGCGGGGACTGTGCCCGCCCAGCATGTTTGCAAAGCAGCCATCCATGAGAAGAGTCTTCCGCCGACATGAGATCCGATCCAAAGGTTCGGAAGGGACAAGCGCAATTCCCTCTGTCGCGCGAGGAATTCGAAGCGCGGTTTTTTGCGAGATTCTCCGACCCGGCGTTTGCGCAACGCCAGGCGGCGATCCGCGAACTCGCCGATATCGGGTGGGATGCCTACAGCGCAGCTCGAAAGAGCCCCATCACCCGTAAGGCAGGTGCTGAATTTGCGGATCCGGATTACGATCTCTCGGTGGACTGGCTCGCCGCACGCGCGGGGATTCACGAGGCGCAAAAGCGCTACGGTGATCCGGCGGCCAGATCGCGCATCCTGCTGATTTGCGGGGCGGCACGCAACGACAAAACGTGTCCCGGCGAAATGTCCAAATCATTCCGCCTTACCCAAACGGCCAAGGCGGCTTTCGACGAGGCAAATTTCGACGTCGACGTATTGGATTTGAGCGCCCTCACGTCCGAATACGGAAAGGTCATCTATCCTTGCAAGGGGTGCGTCTCGACGGCGATGCCCCTGTGCCACTGGCCATGCTCTTGTTACCCAAATCACGGCTTGGGGCAGGTGACGGACTGGATGAATGAATTGTACCCTCGCTGGGTAGCGGCGCATGGGATCATGATTATCACGCCCGTATACTGGTACCAAGCGCCCAGCGTCTTGAAATTGATGATCGACCGATTGGTCTGCGCGGATGGCGGCAATCCGGATCCCACGACCACCCACGGAAAGAAAGCCGAGGAGGCCAAGGCGTTGGAAATCAAGGGCTGGAGTTACCCCCGCCATCTTGCGGGTCGTTCCTATGCTCTCGTGGTGCATGGCGATTCGGCCGGCACGGAGACACTGCGGCGATCGCTGTCCGACTGGCTAAACGACATGCGTCTGGTACAGGCCGGAGCCGAGTCCTGTATCGATCGATTCATCGATTACTATCGCCCCTACGCGACCAGCCACGACGCGCTCGATAAAGACGAGCCTTTTCACGAAGAAGTTCGTAATGCCGCCCGTTCGCTGTCCGTACACGTAACGCAACGTCGCCAAGGGCAGAAAGCACCGGATGAATCTCTTTCTGATCCAAGGCCCAAGTAACTCCGGTTCACGGAACACGGTGAACGTATGACTGCGCAGTACGATGCGATCATCATCGGCGCGGGTCAGGCCGGACCGTCGTTGGCCGGGCGGCTCAGCGGCGCTGGAATGACCGTGGCCCTCGTTGAACGTCACTTGTTCGGCGGTACCTGCGTCAACACGGGATGCATGCCAACGAAATCCCTGGTCGCCAGCGCACGCGTCGCGCATCAAGCGCGACGAGCGAGGGAGTATGGGATCGATATAAACGGAGGCATTGCGATCGATATGCGGGCGGTGAAGTCGCGCAAGGACGACATCGTAGCGACCGCACGCAAGGGCGTCGAGAACTCGCTTCGAGGCCTGGAGCGGTGCCGCGTTATCCAAGGCCATGCACGATTCGAATCCCCGCACACCGTGCGAGTTGGAAATGAGCTGATCTCGGGCGAGCGGATCTTCTTGAACGTGGGCGGGCGAGCCTCGGTTCCGGGTCTGCCGGGCGTCGCGGACGTGCCCTACCTCACGAACACCTCGATCCTCGATCTCGCGGACCTACCGCAGCATCTCGTGATTATCGGCGGCAGTTACGTCGGCCTGGAATTCGCACAGATGTACCGGCGTTTCGGCAGTCAAGTAAGCGTGATCGAAAAAAGCGCCAGACTGATTTCGCGGGAAGATGAGGAAGTTTCTTCCGCAGTCCGCGGCATATTCGAGCGCGAGGGAATCAGCGTGCGCACGGGGGCCGAGTGCATCAGCCTGATGCGTCACGGGCGCGACATCGTCGTCGGAGTTGATTGCAATGTCGGCGACCCCCTAGTCGTCGGCTCGCACGTTCTTCTCGCGGTCGGACGATGTCCGAACACCGACGATCTGCTGCTGGAGAAGGCTGGGATCAAGGTCGACGAGCGAGGCTACATTATCGTCGATGATCAATTGCGAACCAACATCCCCGGCATTTGGGCCATGGGGGACTGCAACGGCAAAGGCGCATTCACGCATACCGCATATAATGACTTTGAAATCGTCGCCGCCAATCTGCTCGATGGCGGCAGTCGCCGCGTAAGCGATCGAATTCCTTGCTACGGCTTATTCATTGATCCGCCTCTGGGACGCGCCGGCATGACCGAAAGCGACGCCCGCAGCGCCGGCCGAAAGGTGCGCATCGGCAAGCGAGCGATGACACGGGTCAGCCGGGCGGTCGAAAAGGGCGAAACCGACGGCTTCATGAAAATCCTGGTCGATGCCCAGAGCAATCAGATTCTCGGCGGCGCAATCTTGGGCGTCGGCGGGGATGAAGCAATTCATGGAATCCTCGACATGATGTCGGCAAAAGCACCGTTCACTACCCTGCGGGGTACCATGCACATTCATCCGACCGTCTCGGAACTTATCCCCACCACTCTTGCAGAACTGAGTCCGTCGTAGCTCGATCGACCGACCGCCGGAGCAAATCATCCGCCTACGCGGCGCAACGCCTCCGGCAACGCGGCGTATGCCATCGCCACTTCCGGTATTGTTCCATAGCTCTGAACAAATTCGGGAGGGAACCGACACGGTTTTCCCGTATCGAGGTTTAAACAAACGTAGTCGATCTCTGCGTCCAGGACGCGCCTGCCGTCGGCGATCCGTAGGATATCGAAACGACGGGTGCAGCGCAGGCGGCCGTCAGTTACGACAATCCAGGTGGCGAGAAGAAGCTGGTCGTCGAGAAATGCAGCCTCAAGGTAATCGACCCGCGTATGCCGTACCGCCATGCCCCGTCGCATCGTCAGGCAGCGCTCCAGCGATAGTCCAAGTTTTGAAGAATGCGCCCAGGCGATGCTGTCCAACCACTGTAGGTAGATGGTGTTATTGACGTGCGCGTATTCATCGATTTCCGCGGGAACCACGCGGTGCACGGCAGTGAAGGCCGCCGGCAATCGCAATCTCTCGTCGAACAATGGCGTCGATAATCCTTTTGGTTGTACGATCCAATAGCCTTATACACGAAGATCCGCCGACGTAAGTCATGGCCTCTTCACTTTCGCCGTGGTTTCCCGGCGAGAGCGGAGGTGTCGCTGATCAAGCGGCGGTGCGAGAGCAGGTGTCGAAAAGCGTCTTGAGAGCGGCCCGCCTTCTCGTGAAGCCTCGCGAGATTAAAATGAGCGTCTGCCATCCGAGGATCATGCGCCAAGGCTTCGCGATAGGTCAAAATGGCCTCGCTCTCTCGGTCCAGGTCCTCGAGAAGCAATGCAAGATTAAAGGAGAGGAGGGCGTTGGCAGTCAGTCCTGCCCGATAGACTTCCTCGGCCGCGGCGTGCTCACCGCCGAGGTGCAAGAGGCGCCCTAAATTGAGTCGCGCTTCGACATGATGGGGATCGATCGCAAGGCTTTGGGCATAGGCTGCACGGGCTTTAATGAGATCTTTATCCTCGAGGCCCAAGGCGCGCTCGAAGTAACGCTGCGCAAGACGCCCGGGAGACTTGAGCTTCGCATGTCGAAAGACGCCGACCATTCCGCCTTTGCGCTTGCGGTCTTCGGCGCTGGGAGGGATGAGCGATACCGCGTGCAGGCTCGCGCCGGGCAGTGAACCTCGCATGTTTTCGAGGACGACATTAATCGTTTCCCATGGAATGCGAGCCGCAGTCAGAGCACTCACCATGCGCAGCACCAAAAGATCCCGGAAGGAATAGCGAGCGTTCTCGCCGACCGTGGCGGGATGGATGTGGCGGGACCGAATGAGTGAACGGATGGCAGACGCGGACACCCCGAATTGGCGTTTTAGTGCCTTGTGATCGTATACATGCATCATCGTCGCATCGTCTTCCGGGATCTGTCGACGGTGGCGCGTCTCGGCGCTCTGCGCTCCTTGAGTTCGATGGGCTTGGAGCCTCGTGCGCCAAGGCTTGCTTTCAGTGCCTGCATCAGGTCGATGACATTCCCTTTGGCAGCCGCGGCCGGCGCCTCGGCGAGAGAAATCTCCTTGCCCTGGATCTTTCGCTGGATAGCCGCTTCCATTCGGCCATGAAACTCATCGGCATATTCATTGGGGTCAAACCTTTTGGCCGACAGCTGATTGATCAACTGGTCTGCGAGCTTCAGTTCGGCGTCCGATACCTGCGTGGTCTCGACGCCGAGGTCCTTGATAGCCCGTATTTCTGCTTGAAAGTGCAACTGATGCATCGCGAGTCCCTCCCCGATAGGGCGAATGACAACGATGTGTTCCTTGCCGCGCGAGACCCATCGTCCCACGGCGCATTGCTTCGACTTGCGAAGTGCCGCCGCCAGAAGTGAGTAGGGCTTCAGAGCGCCTTTATCCGGTGCCAAATAATACGTGCCGTCGAAATACACAGGATCGACCGAATCCAAAGGAACGAATTGAATGATGTCGATGGCGTGGGTCGTCGCGTCCTCGAGCTCCTTGAGCTCTGCGGGTGAGAACATGACGTACTGGTCTTTGGCGAACTCATACCCTTTCGTCATGTCTCCTCGGTCGACCGCCTTCCCGTCGTTGACCGCAACGTATTGCTGCTTGACCCGCGAGCCATCTTTCTTGCGCAAGAGGTTAAACGAGATCCGTTCGGATGCCATGGTCGCGGGATAGAGCTTGACGGGAATTGCGACGAGTCCAAAAGAGATCGTGAGGGAGGCGATGGGCCGAACGGCTGATGGCATGTAATGCTCAGGCTCCGAATAGCTCAGGTAACGGATTCATGTTCCAATTCCTCGAGCTCACGCATCTGAGCGGCAGATAACGCCCGCCGTGACTCGAGGATATGCCACTCTGTCTTGGCTCGCGCGACGGCTGCGGCAGTTGAACTCGATTCTCCGTGGAGCGCCAGATAGCGCGCCTTGGCGGCGACGGCGGCGCTTAGCGCTCGACGATAACGGCACTCGAGCGTACGCAGCCGATTTTCAATGTCCGTCGCATTAGCCATGACGAGCCGAGTCTAGTCATCGATGCGGGCTTGTGGAATCCGCAAATACAGCGACGCGTTATAGGACATCTCCTATAGACGGGGTCTGCGGTTCGTGCAGCGAAGGTTCGTAGGCATTTGTCCCCGGCCAAAGCGATCGGGATCTCGCGCCGCGTCGCGGGTTCGTCCTACAGCGTGCGCGCGGCGGCTGCCGTGTACTAGCGCGCCATGACCGGCGGCGATTGCCAATGGCGGGACAATTTTTCTCCACTTTCACTTAGGCGGAACACATCATGGCGGGAAAGAATACAGCGGTTTTTGGAATCTATAGTTCCGAGGAACACGCGGAGCGGGCGGTAGACACGCTGATTGCGGCCGGATTTAGCAGCTCGAACATATCCGTGCTGCTTCCCGACACGCGCACCACGAGGGACTTTGCACACGAGAAGAATACCAAGGCTCCGGAAGGAACCACCACCGGCGCCACTGCAGGCGGCGTCATTGGGGGCACCCTGGGGGTACTTGCCGGAGTGGGAGCGCTCGCGATCCCTGGCATCGGGCCGTTCATTGCGGCCGGACCGATCATGGCAGGGCTTGCGGGCATCGGTGTAGGTGGCGCTGTCGGCGGATTGGTAGGCGCGCTCGTGGGTATGGGAATCCCCGAATATGAAGCGAAACGGTATGAGGGACACGTCAAGGGCGGCGGCACATTGTTGTCGGTGCATTGCGATAGCTCCGAGGAGGTATCGCGAGCCAAGGACATGTTGAAGACCACCGGTGCCGCCGACATTTCCTCGACCGGAGAGACCGCAGGAACGTCAGGCTCTCAAGTCCGATCTGCCTGAAGCAATGAGGGCCCGGAAGCGGGCCCTCTTCTATTCATTTACATCCATATTCATACACTCACGGTGACCCCATGACAATTCGACATTCCGCGGCTCTTCTTACGGGCATGAGCCTTCTTCTGACCGTCCACCTTGCGAGCGCACAATCAACCGGCTCGCGACACGCGACGGTGACCACCGACTCGACTCCCAGCGACAACACCAAGAGCAATAAAGTCGATCCTTCGAATTCGCGCATGACGGCGGACACCCAAAAGAATGACTCGAGCGATTTGACTTTAACGCAGCAAATTCGCAAGAACATCATGGCGGATAAGACGCTCTCGACCTATGCGCACAACGTCAAAGTCGTGGCGGTCGGCGGCACGGTGACATTAAACGGGGTTGTCCGCACCGCAGGGGAAAAGAGCAAGGTGTCCGCTATCGCCGCGCAAGTGGCCGGCAAAGATCATGTCGTTGACGATCTGAAAGTCGCGCCGTCGAAATCATAGAGGGGGCGCCCTCCGCTGCCGTCAATCGCCGAGCGATTCGGATGCCGGCCGCGCGATAGTGCGACTCATCGTTTGTTGCGACGGCCGCCGCGGAATGCTGCCGGATTTCGCAGGAAGCGGGGTCAGGTGCATTCGCGTCATACGCACGCGCGACTCGGGCTGACACCTCGGCCGCCGAGCTGAGTCCGATGTGCAGGCGCAAAACCTGGGCCGCACTGACGAGCGCCGCTATCCGCCACGATTTGGGTTCGTGGATCAGCGTCGCCAATTCGTCGCTGACCACGCATGCGATGCGGGCCATATCGTCAAGCTGAGTTTCGCTCAGCGTGCCTTGCCTCGCACCGGCCCCGTAGAGCTGCAGCCCTGTCGACAGGATCGCCACCGTAGCAGTGATCACGTTGTCGGTGACTTGTGCGCCGCCGCCGGCGGCGAACGGGAGCGCCCGCGAGCGTAGGAATCGCTCCAGCGGGGAGCGACGAAGCCGCAGCTCGAGCGCTCCGTTCCAACGGGCCGCGACCGCGGGCGGCGGAACTACGATTCCCACGTGGAAAGCCTTTGCGATCCGGTTCGACGGCGAACTACCACCCGAGCCACACCCATTTTCAACCACCTCGGTTCGAGGCTATCAGAACGTGTGGCGCCGTCAGCCGTGCCTTATGATAAATGTGAAACGACTCTAGAAAATTCGCGCCTCGAATCAAGTGTCCCCGCCCACCGTCGCCAAGTGACGACATCACACGCGCGGGAAGGGCGGTAGATGGCAGGGGAGATAATCGAGACGTATGCCATAGATTCGCACGCCAGCCTCACTATGATGCTCTCCGCGACAAGCGACCTTGGGGTCATTGGTTTTTTAGTCGGAGGACACAGTGAACAGAGCATTAATGATTGGATCGGTTTTGGGCGCAATTGTAGTGACGGCCGGCGGCGCATTCGCCGGAATCAGGCTTCTCGGCGCCGGCAACGGTGCTGAAGTCGTCAGCGCCGAAGAGCTGCACAAGAGCGTTAGGACTCCGCGACAAGAATGCCGCGAGGAGCAGGTGACACATGTCAAGCCGGCCAAGGACTCCAACCGGCTCGCAGGCACGGGCATCGGTGCCGTGGTCGGAGGCCTGCTCGGCCACGAAGTAGGCGGCGGCAACGGCAAAGTTCTGGCAACCGTTGCAGGTGCGGCAGCGGGCGGGTATGCCGGCAATAAAATCGAACAAAAAATGCAGCAAGGCAATACCTATACTGCGAACGAACAGCGCTGCGTGACGGTCTTCGACACCGCCGAGGTTCCGGCCGGCTATCAAGTCGTGTATGTCCTGGATGGCAAGGAACATCACGTTCACCTTGATCACGACCCTGGGAAGACGATCCCGGTGAAGAACGGGCGGATTGTGATCGACTAGAGGAGCTTGGCTGCCTAGTGCAGCTTTGCCGACAAGGGAAGCGCGCTGCTGGAGTGGGTCATTTCCCGCAGCGCGCTCGTCAGTCTGTCCGGATAGTCCGGGTCCGAGTATCGACGCTGGAGGAAAAATCCGAAGGCGTCCGCTCCGTGCGCATGCTCATTGAGGTCGAGGGCGGACTCGCCATTCGGACACTGATCTTCCACGGATGCAAACGCTCCGACGACCGCTCCTATCATTGCGTCGATGTCTTGATGCGATGTATCGCGCGGGACCCGTACGCTTACAAGCACCGATCCGTCGGCGATGGCAATCGATATATTGCAGCGGATAAGAGTCATGAGTTGAGGTTAATACTCCCGCCACTCCTTGCACATTAGGTGCTTCTCTTGGTGTTCGGTCGGACGATTCCGATACGCAGTCGGGAGTGGGGAATCTCCGCGACTCTCCCGGAAAAACGGCCTCGCGCTGACGTGGTCATGCCAGATGTCGTTGATCTTCAGGCCTCTCTGGGGTCTCGGCTCGAAAAAGCCACGTAAACAAGCGCAACCGCAATAGCGGTTCCAGCCGCGATGGCCACCCAGGGATTCTCTTGGATATAGCCGACGACCGAACTTGTCATTTTGCGTATGCTCTCGGCACTGGCCTGCGCTTGATCGGCGATCATGTTCTTGGTATCTGCGATGCCCGATTCGACTTTTTCCCGCAGCGCCACAATCTCGGGGCTCTTCAAATCGCCGAGTTTTGAGAGTAGCTGTTCAGCGTCCGCAATGAGCAGATGCATCGATTTATCATAGTCCATAGTACTTCCGTGGTGTTGATCGTGGAACAAGGCCGGCAATTCAATTTGGACCGGGCGGAGCAGCGGTACCGGTCTGTTGCTGCGTGACCGCGCTCGCCATGTGAAGTCCCCCGAGAAAATCCAGCGCAAGCACTGAATTACTTTTGCCTGATTCGCTCGTCCAATCCAACGCCAGTGAGCGAGGATTTGGAACCATGGGGAAGAATAAGCTGCCCGTTCGCGTTTCGCCGGGTCCGAGCCTCAGCGGGAGAGGCAATCGGCGGCGGTTAAACTCCGCCTTGATAGCCGATTTATTGTGACTATTGATGCCCAAGACCGTCAGTCCGTAGACCGGTAGCGCGACAGCCGTCGTCGCTGCCGCCGCGGCTGCGCCGGCCGAGCCGACGCCTGCGGTTGTCATCACGGCGGGTTCGGCGGTGGCGGCGAGTACCCGCGGCCCGGCCATGCGCGCGAATGTCATGCCGGCGTCTCGGTATCGTTTCTCGAGGTCCTTGCTCTGTCGCTCCAGGGCCCACGGATCATCGCCCGCGGAACGGGGAATTCCGGCGTAATCTACCAGCGTCACCGAAGCCACCTGAACGGGTTGGTCCCCCTCGTTGTGGAGCGATACGACGTACTCATCCCAGAAGGCTTCCCGCTTCCATGACCCGGGTCCGCCGAATGTAATCAACGTGTTGAGAGTGGCATCGAGTGGGGCTTGGGCCGGGAAGCGGACATCGAGCGGCCGCGCGGGAGGGGCATTCCTGGCCGCTTTGTACTTGGGGGAAACGCACCCCATCAGCAGGGAGGCAGCCGCGCCCGCCAGTAAAGGCGCGAACAGCCCCCACAGCGGACGCGGCGCGCTCGTATACGGTTCAGATGAAGCGCCGACCATACTCGAACAACGGCACCTATACCCGGCGTCGAACCAGCGCGTGGTAAACAACCAAAACAACCACAGCGCCGATCACCGCGACCACCATGCTGTAAACGTTGAGGCCAGTCACGCCGGTCATTCCGAATGTGCTAAAGAGCCAGCCGCCGACGAAAGCACCGATGACCCCTAGAATTATGTCGAGCATGACTCCCTCGCCGGTCTTGTTGACCAGCTTACTGGCAATAAATCCTGAAATGAGCCCCAGAATTATCCAAGCAATAAATGACATGCGAATCTCCTGGCAGTTATCTAATTATGAGTTTTGTAATCCACCGCGCGACGGATCTTACCTCCTTGAAATCACGAAGCTGTCAGCGATCTGCGTAACCTAGTGTCAGACAGGGACACCCGACGGCAGGATCGCCGATCGGCCTTACTCAATTCTAACCGGGAGAAAATGCGATGCGGCAGTCAATTGTCCTTTTCGGAACCACGTTCCTCGCCATGTTCGCGGGGTGGAGCTTCGTCATGCAGCAGGCTGTCAATGCCAAACTGCGTATCGATCTAGGCTCAACGGCGTGGGCCGGTTTCATCAGTTATCTTGGCGGGACCCTGTGCATGTTCGTGTTTGCGCTGACGATGGGCAATTCGCTACCGACGGGCGTGGCGATATTTCGCAGTCATTGGTGGGCATGGAGCGGCGGTTTGTTCGGTGCTCTCTACATAGCGATTTCCATATTCTTGCTACCTCGCATGGGCGCCGCAGCCTTCGTCGCTCTTCTCGTGGCGGGGCAAATGCTCTCATCCCTGATTTTTGATCATTTTGGCCTATTTGGAGTCGCGCAGTATCCGATTACCTTGCCGCGATTGCTTGGCGCAGGACTTCTCATTGCGGGCGTGATTTTGATTCGGCTCTAGTCGGCGAAGCGGCACTGAGCATTCCCGCGGAACGGATGCTCGACCCCGCAGCCGCTCTATTGAGTAAAGCTCGTGGGCGTGACTCGTTCAATGCAGCGATCAAGCTGGCTTGAGTAGCGGCAGGCAATTGATCGAGATTGATCGCGTCGCACAGCAATGTGCGCAGGTGCTGATCGGCATACATCTCGATCTCTTTGACGTCCCACTCAGTCTCATTGGGCTTGAAGTGCACGACGAGATAAGTAGGCAAAATCCCCTTATTGAACAATACAACATGGCTGTTCATGGCGGCCCCCCGTATCACAAACGCACACTAACGCAACTGCCGCAGTTTGGATGTCGAGCGGCATGCCCCTGTTTTTGTCGGGGGGATCTTACACGTACCTGCGCTTGGCAGCCCGGAACCTCGATCTTTTCCGCCTTGGGGATCGACCGCAATTCGATCGACGTGCATGATATCGGCTTCACAGCCGCTCAGAGACCCCCGCATGCAAGGAATAATCGCCATTCTGCTGGTGTTAGTAGCGCCCGTGGCGCTGGGATATACCGCCGAGGAATTGGTTGCGAAGAATATCGAAGCTAAAGGAGGGATTGAAAAACTACATGCGATTGAGTCGCTTCGGCTCGCCGGCAGGCTTACGGTCAACGGCGGTATGCTCCAGCTCGATTATGTAACTCTGATCAAGCGACCTCGGTCGGTGCGGTATGAGGCGAAACTGCAAGGTCTTACTCAGGTGCAGGCTTTCGATGGTTCGCAGGCATGGCAAATCAATCCGTTCCTTGGCCGCAAAGACCCCGAGAAGCTCTCGGCCGACGATGCCAAGGGTATGGGCGAAGATGCTGCGGATGTCGTCGGCACGCTCGTCGATTATCGAGAGAAAGGCTACCGGTTAGACTCCTTGGGTACCGAAGATGTCGATGGTACAGAGGCTTACAAGCTGCGCGTTACGCGCCCCAATGGCGATCTGATTTATGTCTATCTGGACCCAGACTATTTCTTGGAGATTCGCACGCTCAGTCGGCGCGTAGAACACGGCGTGCCGAATGAAACGATTACCGATTATGGGGATTATGAGAAGGTAAACGGGGTGTACGTGCCGCTTTCCCAGGAATCGGGGCCGAAAAACTCTTCCGACCGACAGAAAGTGCAATTCGATACCGCCGAAGTCAATGTCGCGGTCGATGACGCTGCGTTTCATTTTCCCGCTCTCGATGCACAGCCCGGCCGGGCCGGCGCGGGGAGCGGCTCGTGATCGGCAAATCAATGCTTCTGACGTCGGTAGTCTTCGCTGGCATGTGCGCTGCGGCAGCCGGCGCGGATAATCCTTCGAGCACTTCCGCGCCACCCAGCATTGACGCGGGAGCGATCTCGGGTCTGGGCGCACGCAACATCGGTTCCGCAGCCATGAGCGGCCGGATTTCGGCGCTCGCCGGCTATAATGATTCCTCCGGCAAACTGACGCTGTTTATCGGCGCTGCGAGCGGCGGCGTCTGGAAATCGATGGACGGCGGCACCACTTTCAAGCCTGTATTCGATGAGCAGGCGGTGCAGTCGATCGGGGCGATTGCGCTCGATCCGGGAAATCCGAAAAACGTCTGGGTGGGGACGGGCGAACCGTGGACCCGCAACAGCGTTTCGGTTGGCGATGGCATCTACAAGTCCGTCGACGCAGGTGAAACCTGGGAACACGTGGGGTTGCCCCAAGCGGAGCGTATCGCCAAAATCATCGTCGATCCGCGCGCGGCGGATACGGTCTACGCGTGTGTTCCGGGCAAGCTGTGGGGCGATTCTCCGGACCGGGGGCTCTATAAGACCACGGATGGCGGCAAACAGTGGGTGCTTGTGCTCAAGGGGGGCAATCTGTCGACCGGGTGTGGGAGCGTCGCGATGGATCCGAACAATCCCGACGTGTTGTTCGCGAGCCTTTGGGATTTCCGTCGCAAAGGCTGGTCGTTTCGCTCAGGAGGGGATGGTCCTAAAGCCCCATCCGCTAGCGGGCTGTTTCGGACTGCCGACGGCGGAAGAACGTGGAGTGAATTAGGCGCCCAAGCCAACAAGGGCCTGCCGGCAAAACCGTATGGCCGCATCGCGGTGGCCGTAGCACCGAGCAACGCCAAAACGGTGTATGCATTCATCGAATCGACAGACTCGAAATTGCTGATTTCGCACGACGGCGGATCGACCTGGGAACCGGGCGACAAGAGCCAGTGGATGGTATGGCGCCCGTTCTATTTCGCCAATCTCATCGTGGACCCCAAAGACGAGAAGCGCATATACAAGACGGATGGGGCCATGATCTTGAGCGAGGACGGCGGCAAGAGTTTCAGCACCATCGGCGGTTTTGCCGGCATGCACGGCGACGTGCACGATGTCTTCATCGACCCCGCCAATTCTCAGCATGTGCTGGCCGGCGACGACGGCGGGTTGTGGGCATCCTTCGATGGTGCCAACAAATGGTGGAAAACCGACAACCTGCCGATTTCTCAGTTCTACCACGTCAGCGTCGATGCCGCCGATCCGTACCGAGTTTATGGCGGATTGCAGGACAACAGCGTCTGGGTCGGGGATTCCCAATACCCCGGCGGCATCACCAGTTCGCGGTGGGAGAACCTGTACAACGGAGACGGTTTCTGGGCGTTCGTGGACCCCTCGGCTCCGGATTACGTCGTCGCCGAATACCAAGGGGGCGCCATTGCGCGCATCAACATGCGCACGCACGAGACCCGTGATATCCAACCGAAGCTTTCGGCGGCCGACATTAAGCGATATAAGAAATTGCGCTTCAATTGGAATACGCCGATCGCGCTGTCGCCGCATGAGCCGGGAACCATTTATATTGGATCGCAATTTTTGTTTCGCTCACGCGACCACGGTCAAACTTGGGAACGCATTTCTCCCGATCTTACGACCAATGATCCGCATAAGCAGCTGCAGGAGCAATCCGGCGGCATTACGGTCGATAATTCTGCCGCCGAAATGCATACCACCATCTACTCGATCAGCGAGTCGCCCCTGCAATCGGGGCTCATCTGGGCGGGCACTGACGACGGCAATTTGCAGTTGACCCGGGACGATGGTGCGCACTGGGACAATGTCGTCGCCAATGTGCCGGGAGTTCCGAAGAATTCATGGGTAAGCTGGGTTCAGGCAAGCAAGTTCGCCGCAGGCACTGCCTATGTCGCCTTCGATCGTCACACTTTCAGCGACACGTCACCTTATGTTTTCGCGACCGATGATTTCGGTAAATCGTGGAAGCCGTTGGTCGTGCCGGCGGACGCCAAAGGGGTCCGCGGATACGCACACGTCATCAAGGAAGATGAAGTCGACGCGAGGCTGCTATTTCTCGGAACCGAGTTTGGCCTCTGGGTGTCGATCGACGGCGGCACGCATTGGGCACAGTTCAAGGGCGGCCGCATGCCGGCTGTTGCCGTACGAGATTTGGCGATACACCCGCGCGATAACGACTTGATCATCGCGACTCACGGCCGCGGAATCTGGATCGTCGATGACATCACGCCGCTGCGCATGCTGAGTGCGAAGGAGGTGCTTTCGGCAGACGCCGCATTCCTGTCTGCCAGGCCGATACAACAACGCATCGAAGCGAATGGCGGTTGGGCGAACGGCGCTGCCGCCTTCGTGGGGGACAATCCGTCCGCCGGTGCGACGATCACCTACTATCAACGTACTCGGCATCTCTTTGGAAAGCTAAAGATCGAGGTGCTGGACAGCCGCGGCGCGGTGATCGACGTTTTGCCTGCGAGCACGCGCCGCGGCTTGAACCGAATCGTTTGGACAATGCATTTACGAGCGCCGCACGTGCCGCCGGCGGTGCAAGTCGCACAGGCGGGCCTGCAGGGCCCGCGCGTTCTACCGGGAGTGTATACAGTGCGGATGGAGAAAAGCGGCAAAGTCTACGAGACCAAGCTGAACATCGCGCTCGATCCGCGGGTTGGCTGGAGTGCGGCTGAACGCCAGGCACAATACGATGCGGCGATGAGAGTCTATGAGCTATTCAACGATGAGTCGGCCCTGTTTGCACGCATCGCCGCTTTGCGCCAGCAAGTGGCCGAAGCGAGCCGGCGGCGGCGCCCGGGCGACGGCCTGCTCGTGAAACTCCAGGCGTTCGACGCCAAATTGGACGCCGTGCGCAAACAAATTGTCGCCACTACCGAGGGCGGCGCGATCACCGGCGAAGAGCGGCTGCGCGAGCTTACCGATCAACTGTATGGAGCAATAACTTCATGGGAGGGGCCGCCGTCACAATATCAACTCGAAAATATCCAGGCGCTGCGATCGCAGTTGATCGACGTCGATGCTGAGTTCTCCCGAACGGCGAAGGCGGCTCTTCCGTCGCTCAACAAGTCGTTGCGCGAAAACGGAATATCGCCGCTCGACATTCCCGGCGTGGCTGCGCTTGACAGTGCGCGGGAATCGAGTGCCGGCGCTTCGGGCGGCCGGGGCGCCCCGGCAGAAATCGACATGCCCGGGCCCGGGCATGTCGAGCCGCCAAAGAATCTGCGCCTCTGGAATTAGATCCCAATCATCGCGGTTGACCGCCGACGCACAATTGCACTTCATGCTTCGACGCCGATCGCGTGTCTACCACCGGCGCGTTGTTCCGGGCGTGGTAGGTATAGACGAGCGAAAACTTCACTTCATCGCGGAGGTTCTTACCGGCGGAGTGCAGGGTATTGCAATGAAAGAGTACCGCGTCGCCCGGCATCAGATGCGGCGAATCGGCCTTGCGGAGGAGTTCGGCGTTGCCCGCCCGGTCTGTGCGAAAAAACCTCGCCTGATCGAATTGACCGGTATCGAATGCCATCCTATGGGAACCCGGCACGAACCACAGCGCGCCGTTATCCACGGATTCCTCGCCGAGCGCGACCCATACGGAGACGAGATCCTCGCGTTCGAACGACCAGAAGCGCATGTCACGGTGCCAGCCTGTCATGGTTCCGTAAAGCGGGTGCTTGGTCATGAGACAGTTGTGATGGGCACGCGACATCGACACCGCTTCACCGAAGTAGGTTTCCATCCATTCACGCAATCTCGCTGCGATGGCCACCTCGGCGAACTCGGGATGCCGACCGTACGCGTCGAGTAATCGGCGCACGGTTTCGCCTCCGGCAGCGGCGCGTGACGGCGGTGCGCCAGGATACTGCAGATCGACTTCGAGTTCGAGCGGATCGAGCCTCGCCGCAAGTTGTGACCGGGCAACGTCATTGAGCTTGGTCAGGCGCTCGACGGGTGCGAAACCGGGTATGACCACATAGCCGCTTTCGCGCAGTGCTTCGATCTGCGTTCGCACCGAACCGATCGCTCGGCTTGCGGGCGGCTTATTTACACTTGTGTGGCTTGCCTTTATGACGGCAGTCCAAGAGATAGGCATGTTGCTCGCCGGTTCGCGAATCGATCCCATTCGCCACGATCAACTGCTCGTCGTTGATAGCGGTCGCTTCGATGAGCGTGACGTGCGACGCCAGGGGATTCATGGGATCGATCAGGCTGTTAAGATCCGTCATCACGCCGTTACGATATAAAAAAGCGCGTTGAGAATTGCCACTTGTTAGCGAGTATCCGACGATCTGGCCGGCGCTGTTGATGCCGTCACCTGCGCTATTGGCGCCGCCCAGCGTTCCTAAATCCTTCATCGTGCCGGCGCTGTAAAGAAAGGCGTGCAAAGCCTGCTTTGCGGTCAAGGAGACTCCGGTGACTTGTTCGGCGCGATTGATCCCGCTGGCTTGCCCATAGCCTCCGCCAAGACTTCCGATATCGGCCATGCGTCCATTGGCGTACAAGAAAGCGTGATAGGTGCCTACCTGATCCGCCGCCGTTCCGACAACGTGTCCCGCGTCATTGATGCCGTATCCATAGCTGTCCAATCCCCCAAGCGTCCCAAGATCCAGCATGCTGCCGTGGCTATATAAGAACGCGTGTTGCGAGGCATTGTGGGGGGTTGCTGAGACCCCCGTGAGTTGCCCGGCCGAATTGATACCGCTTCCTTCGCCCGTGGTGCCACCCAGCGTACCAAGCTCATTCATGTTGCCGTGGCTATATAAAAATGCGCGGGAACCGTCCACGGTATCCGAGAAACCAGTGATGTCTCCGGCGCGGTTTACGCCATAACCGTAACCAATGGGTCCACCAAGCGTACCCAGATCGGTCATGTGGCCCTTGCTGTACGCGAACGGGCGCAGAAGTGCATCCTTCGCGGTGTAGGAAGTTCCGACGATTTGACCTTTGTCGTCTATTCCGTAACCCGCACTATAAGTTCCACCAAGAGTACCGAGGTCTGTCAGAAAATACTGTTGCGTGGGCGCTCCGCCGGCGGGCAAGACTCCCGAGAGGGCGCACATCGCCGCCAGCGCCAGTGGAACCTTAGCCATCGAGATCTCCGATTTTTATTCGACTTTTCCGACCTGGAACGAATTCCAAATCTATCACCTGACATCAATGTGGGCCACCATGGCTGAGCGAGCGCCGTGCTGTAACATCTCTCAATCAAATAAAGTCTTATATATTAAGATTGTATATTACATTCCTCATAAAGTACTGCGTTCATAAAGTACTGCGCCGATGGGAGCGGGCCTATGATCTCGTGCGTGCCGCTCGCAAGACGCGAAGCTTGCTTTGGAAATCCTCCATGTTCACATACGCGCCGCACATATGCCGATGGCCGTTAAAGGCGTGCCGTCCATGCAACGTGCGCCAATTGTCGAAAAACAAGACCGTTCCAGGGATCAGCTTCATGGAAATTTCGTAAGCCGGATCGTTGATTAAGCGGTGGAATAACGACAATGCACGATAGAATTCGCTCATCCGCGGGGACGCCAGGCTAAATGGTGCGCGGTCATAATTGTTGTATGCAATTTGAATCAAGTTACCGCCATCGTCGAGAGCGATGATGGGGTGCTCGGAACGCAAGTGAACGCCGTCGCCGAGATAATGAGCCGGGACCTTCACCTCGCTCAACACCCTGAAGGCTTGGGGATCCGTTTTACGGATTGTTTCCGCGACGCTGAAGCTATCGACCAGCGTGCTGTCACCTCCTGAGCCATCGAATTCCAGACACTGAAACATTTGAAATCCAGGAGGATCGTTGCTGTAGGTGCCGTCCGTGTGCGGGCCGATGCCGACCGAGGTATAGGCGGTGTCTTTGAACGCCATGTCAGCGGAGAATTCCCACATGCCCCCGAAAATGGTCTGCCGAACATAGCCCACGCGTTTAACCAGTGCTTCGGTGCCCGCCATGGACGCTTCAGCACCGGTTGTCAGCGCGAATCCAAATTCTTCGACCAGGGAAAGCCATCGCAGCAACCCCTCATCGGACCCCATGACTTCCTCGTGGCTCACGCTCGGGAAACTCGTTCCCATCGAACTGCGATCCCACAATGTACGGTGCGGCGGCTGCGCGCGGCCGTTGGTTTGCGAAATTTCCCAGAGGAACGCGGCTGGAAAAGTGCTCAGGCTTTCATCCTGCGCCCAGACGATGTTCAGGGCGTGGCCATCATCCACGACCTTGATCTTCGTTGGGGTAATGTCATGCGGGATGGAGAACGTATCGACCTCGCGCTGCAGGGTGTCGGCGTTCAAGCTGTGTTTGCCATGGCAATGATCGCGCAACCAAAAGGGCGAGAAGCGGGACGGCGGAGCCGCGTTCTTCCAACGCACTTGCACCTGACCGTCGACCCATTCGGCCGAGTTCAGGGCTATGTCGGAGGGGCTCCTTTTTTTCGGCTGCTGCTGATTCATCGGGCACTCACGAGTGTACGGCGTTAATTGAACGATCGTACAATAAGATGAGATGCCGCGTCAATCAGGCGCTTTTGTGGCGATTTATTGAGCCGAAGTTTGTCAGTCGGTGCGCGGCGCGGGTTGCAGCTTCGTTCCAACGACTTCGACGTCGACACGCCGATCCGGCTGCAGACAAGCGATGAGTTTTGGAGTTCGCTGCTGACCCGGACAATCATCAGGCTTCGTTACCGGGTCGTCGCCATCTGCTCCGCGCGCAGTCACTTTGTTTTCAGGAATCGCTGCGGTCTCTACCAAGTAAGACTTGACCGATTGGGCGCGGCGCATCGATAGCTTCATGTTATATGCATGCGCTCCGATCCGGTCCGTGTACCCCGTAACCGTGATGACGTCATATTGGGCACCCTTAAGCTCAGCAGCAAATTGATCGAGTGCCAGCCTGCCCGCGGGCCTCACCGTTTCCTTGCTGAAATCAAACAGTGAGTCTGCCGAGAAACTCACCCGCTTCCGCATAGGAGGAGGAGGCGGTGGCGGTGGTGGAGGCGGCGGCTCGGGCGCGGCCTCGACAATGGGCGGGGGTGTAACTGAACGCGCGATCGGCTGCGGGGCATGCGGGGTTGCACCGAATCGATAAAGCAGTCCCACCGAGAAGAGATCGACGTCGCCTTTGTTGCCGACCGCGTCGCCGACCCGGTACCGTTCTGCCTCAGCACGCATCCCCCAAGAGTCGTTGAGCGCGTACTGCAGACCGAAACCGAACTTGTAGTTGGATGAGTTTTGTTTGCGCTCCGCATCCCGGACGATGACTGCGCCGTAGCCTGCGAAGCGGTCATTCGTGTCCGTATATGCATAGCCGATTCGGCCGAAAGCCGCGAACTTATCGGTGAACGGGATGATGCCGACGGCATCGAGATCCGCGCCCTTGAGTCTCGTTCTGCCCGTGAGTCCCGCGGGCGGCGCAGTGTTCGCCGTAAATCCAAAGCGGCCCAGATCGAAATAGCCGCCTTCCAAGGCGAAATATTTGATGAACTGATACCCGCCGAACAGCTTGTACCCAAAATGGGTATCGTCGCTTTTGAAAGCGGTCGTGGCGAATCCGGCCGCCAACAAGTTCTCGGTGATTCGTCGTTCGTCGATTTTCGCCCGCGTCTGACCGAAATTGGCGCCGACATACCAGCCCGCGTCGTCCGCCGCAGCCGATCCGCCGGCTGTCGCGGCGATCGCCACCGCACCCACCACACCCACAAGTCTAAATACGTTCACGTTTTTCTCCAGCGGCATTTTTCCGTCGCATATTCAAGGGCCAGGCACGTTGATCACTGTGTCGACCATGGTGACCGACGCTCCCAACGACAGCGCCCTGCCGTTCAAGGTCGTGAGAATGGTGTTGCCGACGGTGGAGAAGGTAACGCCTGACTGGCTGATGATGGTTCCCATCATGATTCCGCCGCCGCCTGCGTTGATCGTCGCGGCGGAGCCAACCTGCCAGTAGACATTCTTCGCCTGCGCGCCCCCGGCTAAAATGACGCTTTGAGGCGCTGCGGCTCCCGGTCCGCCTACCGTCAGCGTAGTCGCCATTTGGAACACCCACACCGCGTTCGCATCGCCTTGGGCGTCGAGGGTCAGATCCCCGCCCTGCATCATGAAAGATCCAGCGGGAGCGGTGTACACGCCGGGTGCCAGAGTCAGCGAGGCCAGGTTTGCGCCCGGATTTGCGCCCGGGGGCAAGGCCGTCAAAGCCAGATAAGCTTTGCGAGCATCGCCCAGTGCTTGCGTGGCTGCGGTGCAATTCGCGGCGTTGGGTCCGCCGACATTGGGACCCGCCGTTGAATTCGTGCAGGTGTAGATGATCCCATTCACGGCGCCGATATTCGCCGGCGATTCCGTATAGATATCGCCGGCCGTATCATGGAACCCCGTGATCGAAGAAGTGGCCGTAGCGATCGTGCCGATACTGCCGTTGATCACGGTTAGAATTCCGGTATTGGTCATGCCGGCGGTGCCGCCGAAGGTCCCGTAGGTCGACGCCGCGCCCAGCGGAACCGGGGCGAGACAACTGGCGTTTGCAGGCCCGGCGGTGAATGTCCAAGTGGAATTGCTTACCATGCCATTGGCTGGCATAGCCAGGTCCTTGACGCCATTCACGCCGCCCATCACCGTGGCCTTATAAGTCGAGCCCGCTACAAGCGAGCTTTGCGGCGTAAAAGTGGCGATGGTGCCCGTAGCCGCATCGATTGTCACGGATGCGACGGCCAGGGCCGTCGTGGCCGGTGCGGGCCCCCTCACCGTGAAGGTTCTCGAATTGATGCTGTTAGGGTCCATCCGCAAGCCCGAGGGCACGGTAAAGGTCGCATTGACTGTCCCGTTGGGACACGCGCCCGATTGACCCGCCTTTGGATTGGTCGACTTGACGGACACGGGGCCAGGCGCCGCAGCGGCGATCGTGGTGAATGCCCAAATGTAATCGCTCGCCGCCGGCAGCGGCGCTTGGTTGCCGCCGAGGGAATTTCCGTCCTGATCCATGGCGGCCGCGGTAATAGTGGCAGTGTAAGTTGCGCCCACCGTCAGCGGAGCAGCCGGCGTGAAAAGCACGGTTCTCGCGCCGACGTTGTACGTCACGGTCCCCGTCGGTGATACGCACGGAAGGGTGCAAGCGACCGTGAAGCTCGCTGCCGAGAGGGTCGCGGGCGACATGTCCTTACTGAATACCGCGCTAATGGCGGTGTTGCTGGGCACTCCGGTCGTGGGACCCGGAGTCGTGGTGGCGGGCACGGTGATCGTCACCCGCGGACGCGACAAATCGGCGCTGGCTCCCGTCGTGAACGTCCACACGTAGGGCTGAGCCATCGCAATGCCGGTCGCGAGGATGCTCGCGCCGGTGATGGTCGCAGTATAGCGCGTGGAGACCGAGAGTGGCGTACCCCCCATCAGCGTGAGCGAGACGATGCTCTTCGAGCCATCGAGCACAGCGGTGCCCGTCGGACTCACGCAAGGCCCCGCACAGCTCAACGTGAGCGTCGCCGCGCCACCGAATGGTGCCATGGGCTGATCGAATTGCGCGGTGATCACAGCGATGTTTATCGCTACGCCGGTGGCGTTATTTGCCGGAGCCACGGCGGTCACGGTTGGGGCAGCCGCGGGGCCGGTCGTGAACGTCCATACGTAGGGACTCGCCAGGGCGATTCCGCTGGAAAAACTTGTCGCCGCGGCCACCGTAGCTGTGTAAAGAGTGAGAGGGGAGAGCGCGGTTGCCGGCGTATAGGTCGCGACTCCTGCCGTGGAATCGAGCGTCACTGTTCCCGCGGTATTCGCGCACGGCGCGGCACAGGTCAGTATGAAATTTGCCGGGACAAGTGCGTTCATCGGCTCGCTGAAGGCAGCGGTTATGGTTGGATCATTGACCGTAACGCCCGTGGCGCGATTGGCCGGGGTTACTGCGGTCACCATCGGAACGCGCGCGCTGATCCCGCCCCCTCCCAAGATCGGATCTCGCCCTCCGCTGCAACTTGCCATCAAGACAATCCCTATCAACGTGAAGAACCACGTCATGACGGTTGTATCGTTTTGGGACTCACGCATATCGCATTACTCCTGAACCATCACCCAAGCGTCGTTCGATCGCTGGCGCCGACGGAAGTAGCCCGGCAATACGCGGAGCCTTTCGCTGACTTGTTGTCGCTCTATTATCGTGTGCCGTCGCGCAGCGTCCGTACGGTGGGACACATAGGGGCGCGATGCAATCAGCAGAACCGGATGGAGCGGAACATTCACACCAAGTTTTACCGGCCACCATGCGGCGAGGTTGGGCGAACTCGCTCGTGGAGAAATAACTTATTGACGAGGAGCGCAAATCAAGCTCTTTTCTAGCAGTATTTAGTTTCGAGTCGCGACAAGCGCCGGCTACTGGACCTGACTGAACTGCGAAGCCGGCGCGCGCCGGAAATATGCGTCGACGTCGAGCCCCGATCGCATCGAAGCAGGGGCCAGTGTTTATTTTGAATTGGAACGCAGCCAACTATCGGGAGTGAGAAGTACGTCACAGTTTCGAGGGCGCTGCGAACTCGCTTCGGCCTCTCGACTCATGGTGGAGCGCGGCGACATTCGGGATTTCCGACGTGAGCGAATTCTTGCAGTCGTAAAATTTTACCACTCGCGCTGTCAGCTTCAAATTCGCACGTCTCCCTTACATCGATGTAGGGGTTTGCCCGAAGGTTGGGCACTGCAACGACGCCAGAATGACAATTCGTGCTAGCACTCGCCGAGAGGATAGGTCCGCGTGACTGCCCAGACCGCACTCCGCTCAGCATGTCGTTGTGCCGGCAATCTTGTTTCCGATTGCCGCTCACCTTGATGGCTCACGGTTAGTTTTGCCCGCAAAAAGTACTTCAAGTTCTGGTAGTGAGCAGCACGTCACACTTTCGAGCCGCGATATGTGGGTTTCCGAACAGTGAATCGGACCCACGACGGTACACAGTAGCCGCATCGACAAGGAATTCGATGCATTTATCCAGGATATCTTCTGACAGGAATGAGCGCTTCGGCTTCCGACAACGGTTATCGCAAAGCGTTGTGCACCGGCTTGGTAAGAACGTCCGAGTGCCGAACTCCCTCGCACAATCACAGTCGGCTCTGGCGATCGGCCCTTCGCCGCCGCGCGCGCTCCTAGTTAGTCGATCACCATCGCGCATGTGCGAAGCACTTTACATTCCTGTTCTGTCCCGAGCTTATCAAAGGAAGAAGCTTCTATGATGAAAAACCAATTGACGGGGAATGGACAGCGCTGGGGCCAACGAATTGCGGTGGATATACCAGTGCAAGTGGCGGCCCAAGACTCACCGGCAATTAACGGGCGTTTGAAAAACCTAAGTCTGAGCGGTGCCCTCATGGAGGCAGATCATGAGTTGCGCATGCACGCCTATATCGAAATCAGCATTCACGGCAGCGCCACGAGGATTATGGCGCGTGTCACGCGTATATCAAAGGACGCTGCCGGCGTTGAATGGTGCGAGTTCGCACCGAAAGCCGTTAAAGACTTGTTACGCTCACCCTCGGTTCAGCCACCTCTCTAGATCACCGATCTGCGTATTCCACCGCGGCGACCGATATGGCGACGTTTTATATGAGTGCCGATAAGGTGCGGTTTCATGGGCGGTCGCCATAGCTCCGCGTGCTGAGGTCGGCGGCCCTTGCATCGGACCTTGGTGCAAGGGATGCGGTGTATGTCTAGCGATGCAGTGATCCCTTACCTAGCCGGCTTGTCCGGCACCCACATGATCGCCGTCGAGCACGCCGAGCTTGTGGTTGCGCTATACGCGGCGATGACAGCGCTCGATGCCAATGGATTGCATATGGAAGCGAGTGCTGCGCGGGCGGTGCTGGATGTGATGGCAAAACGAGCCGTAGCCGTTGGAGGGCCGATGATCAACGACCGCTGCCATGGATCAACTTAGGTACTTTGAGGTTTTCGGGGTACGACAGCTCTCTTCCGCGCAACAACCGCCGATTTAAACCCTTCAAATCGGTTTCCGTGGGGAAGTACCCTGCCGTACCCCTTCTTAAAGAGGTGTAACTGGTGCCGTAAGCGTCACGACACATTCCAAGCGCGTTGCCGCAATATAAGTGGCGTCGTTTAATGCAGCCATTTGTCGGACGGCAGCGGATCGTGCTCTTGATCGCTTTCTCTCAGCAGGGTTGACACGCTCGCTCGTCCACAGAAATCCCCCGTCGCAATAGATGAGTGAACGCCTGACCGGTCAGCGGTTGACTGAAATAGTAGCCTTGTCCGAAAGGACAATCATGGTTCTGAAGGAATGCGAGCTGTTCGCGCGTCTCTATACCTTCCGCAACGACCCGCATGTGCAAGTTGTTCCCCATGCTGATCACCGCGCAGACGATGCTGGCATCGTCGGTATTGGTTGTGATGGTGCGCACGAACGTCCGATCGATCTTCAACGTGTCTATCGGGAAGCGCCGAAGATGGTTCAGGCTCGAGTATCCGGTGCCGAAGTCATCGAGAGCGAGGTTAAGTCCCAGTTGCTTAAGGTCCCGAAGTACTGCCAACGTGGCTTGCGAATCCTGCACGAGGAAGGTTTCTGTCAACTCAAGCTCCAACAAACGTGGGTCCAAGCCGGTCTCCGCGAGGACCATGGACATACGCTTTGTGAAATCCCTCGACCGCAACTCCGCCGCGGAGATATTGACCGCGAGACGAATCGGTGCGAGCCCGATGTCCTGCCAGGCTTGAGCTTGATGACAGGCCTCGCCCAATACCCACCGACCGATGGGAATCATCAGTCCGCACTCTTCGGCAATCGGAATGAATTCTGCGGGGGATACGGCTCCAAGGTCGGGATGCAGCCAACGAATGAGTGCCTCGACTCCGATGATTCCACACGTCTCTAGATTCACTTTTGGCTGGTAGTGGACTGCGAACTCTTCTCGCTCCAGGGCACGGCGCAGGCCATTTTCAAGCGATTGGCGTTTCACTGCGCGCAAGTTGAGGTCCCGCTTGAAATACTGGCGGTTGTCGCGCCCGCTATCCTTCGCGTGATACATCGCAAAATCCGCGTGCTTCATCAATGTCTCGCAATCCGTACCGTCGTCAGGATAGGTCACGATTCCAATGCTCGCGGTTACATGCACGTCGTGCTCGTCGATCCGATGCGGAGTACGCAAAACCTCGATTATCTTATCAGCGCAGACAGTCGCGTCCTCGGCATGTGCCAGTTCAGGCAGCAAAATGACGAATTCATCACCTCCCTGGCGGCTGACGGTATCAGAGGCTCGCACGCAGCCGAGTAACCTTTGTGCAATCGACTGCAGGAGGCGATCGCCGATCACGTGACCCAGCGAGTCGTTGATGTGCTTGAAGCGATCGACGTCCAAGAATAGCACTGCGAGTTGGCGTCGATAGCGATGAGCGAGGGACATCGCCTCGGTCAGCCTGTCGTTCAACAATATCCGGTTGGGCAAATCGGTCAAACTATCGTGCTGAGCCAAGTGGGACAAACTCTGAGTCGTTGCCCGCGCGGCGCTGACGTCGTGAAAGACCATAACAGCGCCGGTGACTCGTTGATGGCGGTCGTGGATGGGCGCTGAGGAGTCTTCAATAAAGAATTCGGCTCCATCTCGTCGGATCAAGATGCAATTGGGCGTGAGCCGGACGGTCTTATTTTGTTGAACGGCGAATGTCATCGGATTGCGCGCTTCTTGGCGAGTGGTGCCGTCGATGATTCTGAACACTTCTTCGAGTGGGTGACCTACCGCCTCCTGCTGTGACCAACCAGTCAATCCTTCTGCCACGATATTGAGGTATGTCACGTGGCCTGAGATATCCGTGCTCACCACTGCGTCGCCGATAGAATTAAGAGTGACCTGTGCGCGCTCTTTCTCTTCGAACAACGCCCCCGTGTTGGCGGAACGTTCGATCATGCTGATGACGGCCTTCGGCCAAAGATACGCATCCAAGCGCCCTATCAGAAGATACTCTTGGGCACCGCGCTGCACGGCTAACTTGGCGGTGCCCTCATCCTGCGGAACGGTGAGAATGAGAAAGGGAATCTGCGGCGCCGCTGCAAACAGTCGTTCAAAAGTCTCGAGTCCGCTGCTGTCGGGGAGGCAAAGGTCAACCAAGACCGCGGCAAAGTGGTCCGATTCATGACTCTGCGGACTGTCTCTTTTGGCTAATGCCTTGAGGCCATCCGCACAGCGCCTCACCCACACCACGCGAAAAGAGCCGTCCTTTGAATTCGTCAGCGCAACTCGAACGGCATGCGCATCGGCGCTTTCGTTCTGAATCAAGAGTATATTTCGCAACGCACAATCCCGCCACGTCCAAGTCCCTGGACTCCCTGGATAGAAGCAGATTACCGTGGGAGCGACTGTACGTTAGCGAACACACGGCATGAAAATCAGGGGCTTGCCTAAGGGCGCTCGCTAGGAGACTTGTCGCGTTCGCCTTCGGACCGGGCGAGAGAGGCGGTGTCTTTGGCGGCTGAGGCGGAACCTGTCCGGGCGGGTTCGGAGTGCCGGGCGGAACCGCGGGCGGAGTGGGGGCAGGATTTCCCGGTGTTCCCGGTGGCGTTTCCGGCGGAGTCGGTGGTGGGTTTCCCGGAGTTCCCGGTGGCATAGCCGGCGGTAGAGGCGTACCCGGAGCACCGGGAGGCGTCGAGGGAGGGAGCGGCATGCCGGGATCACCGGGGGGTGGCGGGACGCCGGACGCGCCCTGAGTTTGAGCGATTGCCCATTCCATTAAAACCATGCCTATCGCGACGATGATGAATCGCGTGATCATAGGGCTTCCTCAATAGGCTATGAAACCGGTAGCATGGTTTGCGTTTCGAGCCGCCGGAATCAGACATTTCCAGCAAGGGAGGTAGGCGAACGAGCAACGACGCGGGTCCTGCGTCATTCGGGTTACCCCGCAAGTGCCTCGAAAGCCTTCGCGATTCTCATCCACGTGCCGGTTGCTGCAAACGGCACCGTGAGCACCTGCTGTACCAGCAACACCGCACCGCCGATCACATAAACCGAGTGAGGCCGGCCGCGGGTGCGCCAGTCGTGGATCATCGCAACGACGAGCAAGAGGTCTGCGGCGAGTGCTGGCGGCACCGAGACAAACGGCGGCGGCGGTCCGGCGGATGCACCGGGAGGGGCTAGTATCGTCAGAAATACCCGTGCGATAGCCGGTGTCATCATCGATATCATCAACAGCGTCATCAGCCGCTTGTGAGATTGTGGCCGCCGAATACGGACGATCGCCAGCGTGAAAAAAGCGATCATCAATGGCCATGCGCAAAGGGTGACGGCCGCGAAGCGCCGTGCGGCATCTCCCATCCCGAGCGCCTCGTTCCGCTTCAGCACTGCCATTTCGCCTACCAATATCGAATACGCCAGGACGCTGAACAGTGCTATGCCTGCTAGCCCCCAAGAGCGATGGTCCGGAGTGCGGTGTGCCGCAACGAGCGCTGTCTGGACAAAGTAGAAGCAGGTCCAGGTAAACATCAACATCCCATGGATGTGAATAATGGGGGGCGCATGGAAGGTGCCGGCCGCCATGGGGGACCAATAAGTCGGGCTGAAACCGCCAAATGCCACCAGCACAAAGGCGCCTGCCATCCACAAATAAAAATATCGCCCCTCGGATCTCACCCCTGACTCCAGGGCAACCGTCGCATTCATTTTTCTTCTCCCTGACCGAATACCGAGGGAATTATGCCAGCATCGGCTACGCCATTACAGCCGACAGCACGCCCATGGTTTTCGGAATGGCGAGGGCGCCACCATGGGTGAAGCGAAGTTTACAGGGCCGCGGGGGATTTGCGAAACGCGGTCCAAGCGGCCGCGGAGAATACCAGCAGATTGGCGACTATCACAGGCGATGCGTTTATCAGCAAGCATTGGACCCATGCCCCATTCATATCGCTTCGGCCGCTGCGCGAGAATTAAGGGACAGCATTTCGGCAATCTTCACGCGATCCGTGCGCTCTTTTTCCCATTCGTTTAGAGCCAGTCCGTAGGACTCGAATAGTTCTCGGATGTCGCCCGTTTTCCAATGCAAAAGTTGATCGAGAATGGGCACCATGATGCTGAAGGCGTTATCGCTGAGAACGATGCGCTGAGCGATCCTCGCGAGCTGCTCATTCTCTGAAACGGCGATCGTAAACCCATCGTGGTTGTTGACGTGCAGCATCACATGGATGTCGGAACTGCCGTCGCCAACATAAATTACTCGATCGGGAGAAATACCCAGTTGATGCTGCAGTTCCTCGATGACCGCAACTTTGCCGTAACCGGCGGGTACGCGATTGATCGCCCGCACTTCACCCGTGCGCGAATCGAATTCCAACTCCGTGCCGTAGATGTGTTCGGCCGGCATCACGCCCGCTAATGCGGAAGTGACGATTTCGCGAGGCGCCGCAGATATGACGAAAAACGAGAATTGATATCCCTGAGTACCTCGCTGCATAAAATCAACTAACGCCGGAATGGCAACCTTCAGGCGAACGCGGCGCCCCGCCTCGATGAGATGTTCGCGGCGAACACCGCGAAACTGCGGATCGTGGCGAATCAGATAGGCAAGCTCGCCGCCCTGCTGCACCAGGTTGCTGCGGGCGAGGCCCGCTACGCGCTCTTCGAAAGCGGATATCCCGAGAATTTCACTCAAAACTAATCCTGAATCCTTGAAGCTCAGCGTCTGATCAAAGTCCGAGGCGAGCAAAAAATGCTTCACCGGTGATTCGCTCATGCGTTCATCTCCTTTGACTACGCGCTCACATGATCCGGCAATGCGCCAGAAAAGTCAGACGAAAAAGTCTCTTGCCCCCGTTAATTCATTTCATCTAGAAGAACGCGGCAACGTGATCGAGCGTCGCTGCCCGCAGACGGATGCAGATGGACGCGGCAAGTATTGAGTCGGCTTTGGAAGACAGTGTCTGGACCCAAAGACATGTATTAGGGCTCAGACACGTTGCACCGAGAAGAGAACTGACTCCTACTGCGCTCCGATGCACGCCTAAACCCACGACGTCCTCTACGGATGTTTGGGTCGCGTAGAGACTCGCTTCGGTGCGGTCCGCGTCATTTCGGTTAATTAAACACTTCGTACTGGAGAGCACATGAGAAACATAATTTTAGGCGCTGTACTGCTGGTAGCGAGCGTCGCGCAGGCGCAGACGACGACTTACACGGCAGCGGACGTCGCCAAGCACGCGACGGCCACTGATTGTTGGATGATCATGAACACGAGCAAAGTTTATAACTTTACCGCCTTCCTTACGATCCACCCCGCGGGCGCCGCCATAATCGTGCCCTATTGCGGCAAGAACGGAGATCCGGGCTTCGCTAGCGTTTCCCACAGTTCGCACGCGGTGGCATTGGAAGCGACCTATCTCATCGGTTCCTTGGTCGCCGCGCCCGCACCGATCAGCGTGAGCATCGCTCCCACCACTGCCGCGGTCAATATAGGCGGCTCCGCGCAGTTCGCGCCTAAAGTCTCCGGCTCAACGGCGGGCGTCTCCCTGACGGTCTCACCTTCCACATTGGGCACGATCAGTGCCAGTGGACTCTTCACCGGACTCGCGGCGGGGCAAGGAACGGTGACTGCGGCGTCGACGCAGGATCCGACGAAGTCGGCGAGCGCCGTGGTGACGGTCAATTCGGCAACCACGCCACCTCCGGTAAACACGATCGCGGTGTCGATTACGCCTTCGGCTATGTCCCTGAATGTCGGCACCCAGGCGCACTTCAAGGCGACAGTGACGAACTCGACGCAAGGCGTGGTCTGGACCGCGTCGCCTTCAGCCGGCACCATCGACAAAGCGACGGGCGTGCTGAGCGCCGCTCTCGTTGCGGGTAGCGGAACCGTCACGGCGACCTCGCTCGCGGATCCTACCAAGTCGGCGACGGCTGAAGTGACGCTCACAGCGGTGACGTGCGCACCGGGCGGCGGCGGTGACGGCGGCGGGACTCATCATCATCACGACGACTAATTGAGGACGTTTAGGGAAAGACCCTGAGCCGGATGGCCGCATTTCCGGCTCAGGTGCGAGCAGGGGGCGGGGATGCCGGGGGAAGCCCGGATCTCCGCCTTTTCCCCGGCATCGCTCCATTTTGAGCCTATTTGCTCGAGCCGCCGCTCGATCCGCTGCCCGAGCCGCCGGTCGACCCACCGCTCGATGCGTGGCCGCCTTTGCGCCCGGCTTCACTTGCACGTTCTGGATCGTTCGCAAAATTCCCGGAGCCTCCCTGTTGCTGGCCACCTTGCCGCGACCCGCTTTGGGATTGCTGCGGTCCCTTCTGTGAGCCATGCTCTTGTCGACCGTCCCCTCCGCGCTGACTGCTGTCTCCACTCTGATTGCTCGACATATCAGATTCCTCGTTCGATGAGCGGCGTATTGCCGAGCGGAAAGACTCTCACGTTACGCAAGGCGTGCACGCCGGAAATCATCGGATCCAACCGTAAGAACTATCCGTCGTGATCGCCGAGCGTCCCGAAGATGCGCTCGCCGGAATCGACGCCTCTCCGAGACGCCCCTCCGAATAGGGGAATAAGCAAAACGCCTCGGTGAGGACATGCAGGGTCTTCCCGCTGTCGAGGCGGTAGGCGATCACTCGCGCAATCGATCGCGGTCTTTTCCTACAGCAAGAGCTTGATCTTCGCGCTTTAATCTGTGGCCTTAAACTATCGAGCGCACCCATGGCAAAAAACAAATCCAGCAAAGCAAAGCCGTCGCCCGCGAGCAGAGGGGGTCGAACGGCAAGCTCGGCGGGAGTCGGATCCACGTCGAGCGGTCCGTCGCATCCCGCGAACACCACTGGCACCGAAGTCGCGCAGCACGCAATTGAGGAGGAAAGAATCGCCGCCGCCAAGCCATTCAATGCGACGAAGGCAGGAGAATATGGGAAGAAGAATGCCCTGATTCCGGCACGGGGTGAGAGCACCGAACTGCCGTCATCCACGGCTGCAGCTAGCACTTTGAGCGAGAAGAACAGGACCGCCAAGACGGGGACCGCAGCCACGGATCCACGCGCCTTGGATGGCGCACTCACTGCCAGGAGAGTCAACGATTCGGGCCAAACCCTCACGACGAACCAGGGCACGCCGGTTTCCGACAACCAGAATTCCCTGAAAGCCGGTCTCCGTGGGCCCACACTCCTTGAAGACTTTGTCCTGCGCGAAAAGATTACTCACTTCGATCATGAGCGAATCCCTGAGCGCATCGTTCATGCGCGCGGCTCCGGGGCTCACGGGTATTTCGAGGCCTATAAGCCGATCCCGCACCTGACATGCGCCACCCCATTTGCCGAGGCCGGCAAAGTCACGCCGGTCTTTGTGCGATTCTCGACGGTGGCGGGTGAACGGGGCTCTGCCGACACCGCACGCGATGTTCGAGGGTTTGCGGTCAAATTTTATACCGATCAAGGCAACTGGGACCTCGTCGGGAACAACATCCCGGTGTTCTTCATCCAAGACGCGATGAAATTTCCGGATCTCATCCATGCCGCGAAGCCCGAGCCGAACAACGCGATGCCTCAGGCCGCGACTGCGCACGACACTTTTTGGGATTTTGCCTCGCTCATGCCCGAGTCGACCCATATGCTTATGTGGGCCATGTCCGACCGCGGCATACCGCGAAGTTTTCGTACAATGCAAGGATTCGGCGTGCACAGCTTCAGGCTGGTAACAGCCGAAGGCAAATCGGTCTTTTGCAAGTTTCACTGGAAACCAAAGCTCGGCACCCATTCCTTGGTATGGGATGAAGCGGTCAAGATCGCCGGCGCCGATGCCGACTTTCACCGGCGCGATTTATGGGAGGCGATCGAATCGGGCCACTACCCGGAATGGGAATTGGGTCTCCAGACCTTCACCGAGGCGCAAGCCGACAAGTTTAGCTTCGACGTGCTCGATGCGACTAAATTGGTCCCTGAAGAATTAGTGCCGGTACTGCCGGTCGGCCGAATGATCTTAAATCGAAACCCTGATAACTTTTTCGCTGAAACCGAGCAAGTGGCTTTCTGCACGGCACACGTCATACCCGGCATCGATTTTAGCAATGACCCGCTGCTGCACGGTCGTATTCACTCTTATGTCGACACGCAAATCACGAGATTGGGCGGCGCCAACTTTCACGAGTTGCCGATCAATGCATCGGTTGTCGGCGTTCACAACAATCAGCGGGACGGAATCCATCGTCAGGCCATCGCGCGCGGGCGCGTTGCCTATGAGCCGAATTCCCTCGGGGGAGGGTGTCCGTTCCAGGCGGGCATCAAGGGATTTGTCTCTTTCCCGAGGTCCATTCAAGCGGATAACGATGGGGTCGATAAAGTGCGGGGGAAGCCCGAAAAATTCGCTGAGCACTATTTGCAGGCTCAATTATTTTTCAACAGCCAGACTGCGCAGGAGCGGGCGCACATCATCGGTGCCTTTCGTTTCGAATTGAGCAAAGTCACGGTTCCCGCCATCCGCACGCGCATGGTTTCCTCCCTTCGCAATGTATCGGAGGAATTGGCGACGGCGGTGGCCCAAGGATTGGGGTTGGAGCTTCCGGATCCCATGCCGCGCGCTATCAAGACCGTTCCCGCCCCGGAAATCAAAGTCTCGGCGCACCTATCCTTGCGAGCGCTTCCGGGAGACGGTGGAATCGCGACCCGCAAGGTCGCCATACTGATCGCCGATGGAATCGAGGGCGGCTCGATTACTGCGATAATGAATGCGTTGACGGATGCGGGAGCGGTGCCCCGGCTTTTGGGCAGCCGGCTGGGAACGGTAAAAGGCGAGGCGGGGCAGAGCTTTGAGGTCGATGCGACGCTGGAGAACTCGCCCGCTGTGCTCTTTGACGCGCTGGTAATGCCCGACGGTACCGAAGCCGTGGCGGCGCTGCTGCGCAATGGACACACCCTGGAATTCCTCAAAGACCAATACCGCCATTGCAAGACCATTCTTGCCCTGGGCGCTTCCTCGCGGCTTCTGGAGAAGGCGGGAATTGCCGCCCGGTTGCCCTCAGGGGAGCAAGACCCGGGACTTGTTACGGCGGCGTCTGCCGACGCCTTTATTGCCGCCATAGCGAGGCATCGACATCCGGAGCGCGATCGTGATCCCCCGCTCATTTGATCGTTCGCCGAGAGTCACTGCATCAGGTCAGGCCCCGTCGGCAACCGCGCGATGTAGGACCCGACCGACAGTAACTGCGGGCACTATTTTCTTGTCGAACCGCGGCTGCAGCCGCAGGATGAGGTTTATCGATCGATCAGCAGCTCACAGAGGGTACTCTCATGAAGACTCCAATGGTGTCGATTGCACTGGCAGCGCTTGTTGTCATTGGCGCTCAAGCGTTAGCGGATGACTCCAGCAAGACTTCCAAAACATCCGCGGATAAAGCGCAAATGATGAAGGACTGCATGGCCAGGCAAAAGGCGACGAACAGCAGCATGACGCAGGCCGCTATGGAGACGGTGTGCAAGAACGAGATTAAAGGGGACGGGCAAAAGGATGGGAACGATCTGGCAACCGGCCCAAAACCGAGCACGGACAAATAACGTTCCGGGGACTCCATCACTCCTTACGCAGGCGATTGTGGATGTCGGTTGCGGCGATGGCTCCCTCGGCGGCAGCCACGGCGATCTGATTTAAGCCGCGGACCACATCTCCGGCGGCGTAGAGAGAGGGAACCGAGGTTTGCTGGTGTTCATCAACCGTGAGGGCGTTGCTCGGGTCGCGGGCAGCGCCCAACTTGGCCGCGAGGTCGTCCTGGGGCGTGCACCCCAGCGCAGCATAGGCCACATCGAAGGTCATCGGGCCGCTAGGCGAGTGAACATGCAGGGCGTCACCGCGGACTTCAAGTGCGCTCCAGGAGGCCGTGACCACGCTAATACCCGCGGCTTCCAGCCGTTGGCGTGAAGCGGCACCGACATCGGCCATAGCAATCAGCGTAACGCGATTCGAATACGTAGTGAGGAATTCGGCCTCGCGTTCCCCCTTGTCATTGTCGCTGATCACTGCGATCTTTTTCCCGATCGCTTCGAAGGCATCGCAGATCGGGCAGACCCGGACCACACTGCGAAGAATGGCTTCCGCAACGCCCTCGAGGGGTGGCAAGCGATCCCGAACGCCGGTAGCTAACAAGAGATATCGGGTCCGCAGCCTCTCGGTGCCAAGGTCCAGTTCAAAGCCATCGACTACTCGCAAGATGGACTCCACCTCCCCAGGCCTTATTTGCGCACCGTAACGCCCCGCTTGAACTCGCAAATGCGCCAGTAGTTCGGCCCCGCTGATCCCCGCAGGAAATCCGGGCAGGTTATGGCTCGTTGGAATCCACCGCGCACGCGATGCGCCTCCGTCGAGGACCATGGTCGGACGCCGAAAGCGGCCCAGGTAGGTGGCCGCCGTGAGCGCCGCCGGGCCCGCGCCGATGATAATTATATCGTGCATCCCGATCGCCGCACCACAGCCAGCGCCCGTGAGCGCTGGCTGATGGTTCAGGCGTGCTCTCTGCAGCTTCTACGCCCGTTTGCGCGAACTGCGATCACCTTCGTCGCTTTCTTCATCATCCATTCCCAACTGCTTCATGAGCGCGGTCTTGCGCTCAAGCATTTGTGCTCCTAAAGCCGCGGTATCTAGCTTGGACTTCTTCGCCTTCGGAAACATGGTCCCTTCTTCTTCTTCGACGTGATGGTCTATTTGCTCGCCCAACACCGTCACCTTGGCGTCATATAGATCTTCATCAGGATCCGCATCTTCGAGTTGCGCGATGAGTTCCTTGGCGCCCGCGTGTTCCACGAGAGCTTCATCCATGAGATCCGAATCGTCGATTGCTTCTCGCACCGCCGGATAAAAGATCTCCTCTTCGATTTCGGTGTGCACCTTCAATTCATTGCAGATTTGCTCCACAATCCCGCTCTTTTCGTCCGAGCCGCCGCCGTCTTTAAGTTTTTTAAAGTCCGAAAATAGCTTTTTGACTTTCTTATGATCAGCCATGAGCATTGCGATGGCATCCTGAGCCTTTGCCTCTGCTGAAGCGTTCTTTCTAGTGGCCATAGATTCTCTCCAATAGTTTCCGGGAATGGGTTAAGTCCGTCGTAGCGCCCACAAGTACATGGCCCGCTATTCCGTCAGTTCACGCTCGCGAGTTTAGCGACCCATCCTGGGCACATTAGGTGCGATCGTCGCTACTGAGTGTAGGACTTAGCCGATATATGCAGTCTACCGCAGCGCTAAGAATGGGGTGGGCAGACGGCAGCATTTACGCACCCACGATTCTGCCGCCGAAGCTCGCGGCATCTTCACGCTCGCTTGCGATGAACGAATCGAACGTCGGCCCGCTACTTGACTCGAGAGCGCGGGCCTGCGCATCGAGACGCCGCATTGCGGCCAGAGTTTCGGTTGAACCTAGATGCGCGCGCGTCACGGCGCGCCTCAGTATTCGTATTGTTTCGTCGTAGACCCGGGTCAGAACGGGAAATGGATGGCCATCCTTGCCTCCGTGGGCAAGCGAGAAGCGCGCCGGATCGGAAAAACGGGACGGCGCGCCGTGCACTACTTCCGCCACAAATGCGAGAGCGGCCACAGTGCGCGCTCCAATGCCGGGTGTCAGTAGAAGATCCGCGAAATCTTCCAGCCTCCGCTCTGCGGCAGCGGCCAATATGCCGTGTAGGCGCCGCAGTTCGACATCCGTGGCCCTGACATCATGATGATGCGGCAGCCGCAAGTGCGGCAGCGCCGGAACATCTGAATCGCCTTCGGGGAACAGCGGGAGCGCGAGGTTTTCCGATTGGCGGTGCCGGCGCAGGATGTGCAATATTGGATCCGGTCCGCTCCGCACCAATTCCAGCTCCGCGCGACGATTCCGCTCAGCCCTGGCATCGGCCAGGTTGACGATCGATCCTCGACGACGACCCTCGATCGCGCTATGCGGCGACTCGAAGAAGCCGCGGAGATTTTCAGACTGCCAGTGATAGCGCCGCGCTTCTCCCAAGCGTTCATTCATACCTTGCTGCACTACGCACCAGCGGCCCTCTACCGTCGCGATAAAGCCATGCAGATACAGATCGAATCCATCCTGGACGGCGGCCGAGTCTATTTTTGCCACGAGTCTGCTCGCCGTCACGAGCCGCGCGGCATCGATACCGGTCGTCTCTCCGATCCGGAGTAACTCCTCGGGGGTGCGGCGCGAGTGCGCGCCCTTGCCGCCGCACACGTAGAGGCCGAGTTCGCGCTGAACGGGGGCAAGCCCTCGCTTCAATGCTGCCAGCACGCTCGTGGTGATTCCCGAAGAATGCCAATCCATGCCCATGATCGCGCCAAAGGACTGGAACCAAAACGGGTGTGCTAATCGGCGCAGCAACTCGTCGCGGCCATACTCGTGGACGATGGCTTCGACGATTACCCGTGCCAAGGAGGCCATTCGGGTTGCCAGCCACGGCGGGACCCGGCCCCCATGAAGGGGTAAATTAGCGCTGCCGGTGCGATGATGCATGCGAGCCTCTCTTTATTGCTTGCCGATGGCGCTAACGCTCTTCCGGAGCACGTACTTTTGAATCTTGCCTGTGGCGGTCTTCGGCAGTTCCTGGACAAAACTATAAACGCTCGGAACCTTGAAATGAGCGAGATTGGAGCGGGCAAACTGGCGAAGATCGTCTACGCTCGCCGTCGTGCCGTTTCGCAATACGATAAACGCGTGGGGCGTCTCTCCCCATTTCTCATCATGCACCCCGACTACTGCAACCTCCAGAACCGCCGGGTGCTGCAACAGCGCGCCCTCGACTTCGATCGAAGAAATATTCTCTCCACCGCTGATGATCACATCCTTGAAGCGATCTCTTATTTCGATGTAGCCATCGGGATGCACGACCGCGGCGTCGCCCGTGTGAAACCAGCCGCCGCGAAGCGCATCGGCGGTCGCTTCCGGATCATTGTAATAGCCTTGCATCACGACGTTGCCGCGGGTCACAATTTCACCCAGCGTGGTGCCGTCTCGAGGAACTTCGCGGCCGCTCTCATCAACGACAGTGGTTTCTCCTGAAGTGATCAACTCGACACCTTGGCGCGCCTTGATAATGGACGATTCGCGAGGGTCGAGCGCCGCGTGTTCGGGTCGTGGCTCGCATACCGTTATAAAAGGTGCGGTCTCGGTCAGGCCGTACACGTGCGTAAGCCTCCAGCCGAGTTCATCCTCGATGCGCTGGATCGTGGCAGGGGCGGGCGGAGCGCCGGCCGTAATGACTCGCATGCCTCTCGGCAGTTGGCGGCGGGTTTCCTCCGGACCGTTGGCGATTCCGATCAGCACCGTCGGCGCGGCGCAAAGAACCGTCACCTGTTCCGCTAGAATTTGCGCGTAGATCTGTGCGGGTTCGGCTCTTTTCAGGCAAACATGCGTGGCACCGGCCGCGGTCACCGTCCAGACGTAAGTCCAGCCGTTCGCATGGAACATCGGCAGCGTCCATAAATATCGATCCGAGCTCGACATTGGATGGTGCACCAAGGCCCCGACCGAGTTCATCCAGGCGTTGCGATGCGTGATCATGACTCCCTTGGGACGCGAGGTCGTGCCACTCGTGTAATTGATGGAGATGACGTCGCTTTCAGCGATTTCGACAGGGCGGAACTCACTCGACGCTTCGGTGATTAAGGACTCGTAGGCGCGCCACCCGGGTCGCGGACCCCCGAGCGCTATGAAATGCCTCACACCGGGCAGGCGATCGCGGATGCTGTCTATAGCGGCTACATGATCGCAGTGCACGCACACGACCGATGCACCGCTGTGATCGAGCATGTAAAAGAAATCCTCGGCCGCCAATCTATAATTCAGCGGCACGATGCTGGCGCCAATCTGGGGTATCGCGTAGAACGCTTCCAGCGTGGCATGGGTGTTGGGCGATATCACGGCAACTCGATCACCGGGTGCGACGCCGAGCCGCTGAAGTGCGGATGACCACCGGTCGCAGCGGTCGAGAAATTCCTCATACGTGAACCGCTCATCATTGTCGACCACCGCCTCGCGGTGAGGATAGAGCTTTCGCGCTCGGCGTCCAAACTCGAGCGGTGTCAATGGCATTTCTATGCGGTACTCCCCTAGGCAACCGGATGATTACGCGCCGGGAGCGTCTTGGCAAGACGAGTATGGACTTCCGGGCTGCGGTTGTGTAACTGTGGCCTCATGCTCGATCTTATTCTTGCGGGGGCTCACCATCTGCTTATTTTTGCGGTGTTCGCCGTATTGCTTGTCGAATTCGTCGAGTTGCGCGGTCTTACGAGTAATGAAGCGGTACGGCGAATTGCGACCATCGATCTCTGGTATGGGATCCTCGCGATTCTCATCGTGATTGTCGGCTTCTCACGAGCCGCCTTTGCGGCTAAGGGCTGGTACTACTATTCGCACAACGCATTTTTTTGGGCGAAGGTTACGACATTCGCGGTAATCGGACTGCTCTCCATCCGGCCTACGATTGCTTTTGCGCGCTGGCGTCGCACCGGGACGATACCCGATATCGCAGCCCTTCAGCCGCTTCGGCGATATCTTCACATCGAACTCAGTCTTTTCGCGTTTCTGCTTGTATTTGCCGCCGCGATGGCGCGAGGCTATGGTGAATTCTAACGCGCCGGATATCGCCGGGAAATACCGATACCTCGACGCCGATGGCCCATAAATTCGCATACGTTATCATTGCCGCCTGCGTTGCGGTCGTGGCGCTCGCTTCCTTCAATGTCCTTCGACTGCGTTCGCAGCAACCCGCCGCCGCACCGCTCGTTCCGCCGGCGCTCGACATGCGTGCGGCCGCGGAACGCTTGGCCGGAGCGGTCCGCTTTCAAACGATCTCGTATGAAACGCCGTCGGGCGCGAGCCGAGAGGCGTTTCTTTTGTTTCACTCGTACCTTCAAGGCGCATTTCCGAATGCGCACGCTGCCGTTAGGCGCGACGTCGTGAACAAGTACAGTTTACTGTATACGTGGGCCGGTCAAGATCCGACCGCAAGGCCCATCGTCTTGATGGCGCATCAGGATGTCGTGCCGATTGCACCGGGCAGCGAGCCGCAATGGCATGCCGGCCCATTCTCGGGGGACATCAAAGAGGGCTTCATCTGGGGTCGCGGGGCCTGGGATGACAAGGGTAACCTGATGGCCATCCTCGAGGCTGTCGAGTCCCTCGCGGCGTCGGGGTTTAAACCCCGACGTACGATCTATCTCGTCTTCGGACACGATGAAGAAAATGGGGGCGAGGAGGGTGCCAAGGCCATCGCCGCGCTCTTCGAGCAGCAGGGTATTCGGCCCGAGTTTGTGCTCGATGAAGGACTGCTGATAGCGGAAGGCATCATGCCCGGCTTAGACCCGCCCGCGGCGCTCATCGGCATTGCGGAGAAAGGCTCGGCAACGCTGAAGTTGACTGCGGCCGCGCCCGCGGGCCACTCATCGATGCCGGGGCCCCGCACGGCAATCGGGTCGCTTGCAGCCGCGTTGGTACGGCTCGAACACTCGCCCTTCCCGGCAACCGTCGACGGGATCGCTGCGAAAATGTTTCACGCATTGGCTCCGGAGATGCACGGCCCAAACAGGTTCGCGCTTTCGAATATGTGGCTGCTCGAGCCTTTGCTCCGGTGGCGACTCGCCGGGACACCGTCTACCAACGCACTCATTCGCACCACGACGGCGATCACCGTCATTCGGGGCGGCAACAAGGAGAATGTGTTGCCCGGGACAGCGGAAGGGCTCGTGAATTTTAGGCTTTTGCCGGGCGACACCGTGAGCGGCGTCGTTGCGCACGTGCGCAGCGTCATCGATGATCCTGCGGTCCGCATCGATGTGCTTCCGCAATCGAGCGAAGCTTCGCCGGTCGCCTCCGAGAGTTCCCCCGGATATCGATTGATCGCACGGACGATCCGCGAATTGTTTCCCGGCGTCGTCGTTGCCCCAGGACTAGTGGTCGGCGGCACGGACGCGCGACACATGGTGCGGGTGGCCGACAACGTGTATCGATTCTCCCCGGTGCGGGCGCGGGCCGAAGATCTTGCGCGCTTTCACGGCACCGATGAGCGTATCTCGGCTGCCAACTACGCTGAGCTGATCGGCTTCTACAGCACCCTGATCACTCACGCCGCGGGCGCTCAGGCTAGCCCTGCTCCTTAAGGGCTCGATGCTGTCTTCAAATTGCAAGCCATAATCCATTTTATTCAATCTCTTATGAGAATATTATAAATACACACTTAAGTACACCACGGCGACAAGGTCTCTCTGACGCCGCCATCGAGTACGCTTGCGCGAAATGATCGTTCATCTAATTGACGGGACTTACGAACTTTTTCGGCACTTTTACGGCCTTCGCCGTTTCACCAAAGGTGCGGACCGGCCGATGGGCGCCGTCGTCGGCGTCGTAAACGGTGTGCTCCAAATGATTGAAGGAGGAGCAACTCATATCGGCGTTGCGACCGATCATGTCATTGAGTCGTTTCGCAACAGGTTATGGAGCGGCTACAAGACCGGCGAGGGCATAGAGCCCGCGTTGCTCGCACAGTTTCATCCGCTGGAAGAAGCCATCGCCGCGATGGGGGTCGCCCTGTGGCCGATGACGGAACTCGAGGCCGATGATGCGCTCGCTTCGGCGGCGGCAATAGCCGCCAAGGACGGCCGTGTCCAAAAGGTCTGCATTTGGACTCCCGATAAGGATCTGGCACAGTGCGTGCGCGAGGATCGCATCGTCCAGGTAGACCGCAAGAGCAACATCATTCGAGATGCGGACGGAGTGCGAAGAAAATTCGGCGTGACCCCGCATAGAATTCCCGACTATCTTGCATTGGTCGGAGACAGCGCCGACGGATACCCTGGCATTGCCGGCATCGGCGCCAAAGGCGCCGTGAGCCTCATCGAGCGTTACGGCAGAATCGAAGATTTCCCAGCGAGCATTCTCGGCGAGCGCTTCGAGCTAGCGCTTCTGTTCAAATCTTTGGCGACCCTCCGTGACGATGCAGCACTCTTTACAACGATAGAGGAACTGCGGTGGCGAGGACCCATCGAGCGATTCACCGATGTCGCTGATCGCCTCGGCGATACTCGTCTGACTGTCCGCGCCGCGAAGGCGCTGATTACGGCAATGTCACCGAACCAAACTTCGGAATCGAAGATCCCGTTGAGCAAAAGGGCGCGCAGATCGTCCAAGGCGCGCCGGCAATCAGGATCGTGATTGAAATGCACATGGTCCGCATACATAACCTCGTGCCTGACAGCGTCTGGCTGCCCAAATGGGCCCCGACCGAGAAATGGAGTAACATCGATTTCCGGAGGTCGCAATTAGCCAATCAATGATCACCTACGCATCAGACCAAGCGACGCTCTCGAGCGTCGGCGAAGGCCTCAGCATCGCGTACAGGGAAAATACGCCGTGGCCGCATATCGTGATTGATAACTTCATCGATCCCGATTGCCTGGAGCAAGTGCGCGAGGAGGCGATTGCCGTCGACCGCGCGCGCCGCTACGCCAAATTCTTGGATAGCAAGACCACTCACAACAAATTTGCCTTTACTCCCGACGTTGTCGGTCCCGAGACGTCGCGGCTGGTTAACTTCTTGAATTCCGGTGCCTTCGTAAACTATTTGGAGCAGCTCACCGGCATCAGTGGCCTTCTCACCGATCCTTCGTATTTCGGTGGCGGATTACACAAGATTCGAGCGGGGGGATTTCTCGAAATCCACGCCGATTTCAACCATTTGAAACGCTATGACCTTGAGCGGCGCCTCAATCTTCTTCTATATCTCAACAAGGACTGGCTACCCGCCTATCAGGGCGAGCTGGAATTGTGGGATCGGCCCACCATGAAACGGATCGCCTCGGTTGCACCGCTATTTAATCGGTGCGTGATCTTTTCCACCACCAAGGAATCGCTCCACGGACATCCCACGCCGCTCGCCAGTCCTCCGGATATCGATCGCATGTCCATCGCCTTGTACTACTACACCAATACATGGGAACCGGCGGCCAAGGAACATTCGACTCTTTATTACATTTCCCAAAATAACAAAGTGCGACTGAGGCTCGATCGCATCGTTAAAACCCTGGTACAAGACCTAACGCCGCCGATTTTCCGAAAGTCCATTCGGGCCATTAAGCGTTTGGCAAAGGGGGACAAGGTGACCGAGATTTGACCGTGCGGCCGTTTATTATCGATTGCCAAAACTTCGCCGCAAACGCCAAGAATAGTTGACGACCGAACATGTCATAAGGTGCTGGGGAGAACGCACGATCTGGCTGCAATAGGTCGGGTCGCCCGTGTGTTGCGCAATTGGACTCGGCGCGAAGTTGACGCCGACCCATTTGCTGAGATTGTTCCAATCTCTTCCTATCGAGTCTATAACAATAGATAAATCATATACCTACGATGCTATCACAGAGTATTTCTAGGTACGCGCGCAATTTCAAAGGTCTTTGGGCGCAGGCCGAATGCATACTCATCCGACAGTATCGGAGTCCTGCAGACACTTTAAGTGTGGAGAGAATCATGACCAGCCAACAGCCCGGACATTATTTACGACTGAGGGCACGCCATCCGGAGTATTTCGCCGCCGTCGAAACATTGGGAGAAGCCGTACATCATTCCGGGCCGCTCGATGCAAAAACCCTCCACCTCGTGCAACTCAGTGCCGCCGCTGCGATTCGATCGGAGGGGGCAGTCCACAGCCATGTACGACGGGCACTATCCGCCGGCGCAACGGCCGAGGACGTACGCCATGCCTTAATCGCGACGACATCCACGATCGGCTTCCCCAATGTCCTGGCAGCGCTGAGTTGGTCAGACGATGTGCTTGAGAAACCGGAGGCTTGAGTTACTTGACCCGTCAACCTACGGACACGTAGTGGAAATCATCTTGACCGCCGTCACCTTCATCGTGTGAGTCTTATCCTTTCCCGGGACAGCCACGCCGGTGATTTCGACCTTGTGGCCAACGTGCGGAGTCAGGCTCGCTGTTGTTTCCGCAATCACGACCTCCTTCGGGCCTTTCTCCAGATCCGTGAGCCTGAACGTTCCGGCAGCGTCGCCCTTCGCTAGACACCCGGTCATGCTGTGCTCTTTTGGCGCACTTTGGGCTTGGGCGCGAACTCCGAAACCAAGTACACATGCGACTACCAACGCCGTCAGAATGGTGGAAGCTTTCATTGCATCTCCTGTTCGACTGGATTGCCAAATTTCGCGCATCCGACCGGGCGCGTCACATTGGCGCCCAAGGGACCCGCGTCGGCGTAGAGGACGATCTGGTCAGCATCGCCGTGCACCCGATAGCAGATATTATCGTCGGCTCGGGTGTTGTGGCATAGCTGATTTTCTGCGCCAGCCGCAACGGCGATGAAGCAATTTTGTGAGGTGGATGTGTTGTCCTACAAGGCGTAGAATTATCGGCCACGTCGTGGCTTTTAGTCGTGCCGTCCCTTTCATACTAGAGGACTAGGCATTGGTAGCATCGGACCCCACGAATTCAGCTGTTGCTGAAAACGGCACTCATGGCGGTATTGAGGCAGATATACGCGCGGTTGGGCAGATCGCGGCGCTCCCTGCGTACCTCGACATACTCTGCGACTTGACTGGGATGAGATTTGCAGCAGTTGCCAGGGTGACAGACCATTCCTGGACGGTCTGTGCGGTCAAAGACGAAATCAACTTTGGCTTGCCTGTTGGCGGAACTCTGCCGGTGGAAACCACTCTTTGTCTCGAGTCCAAGCAGTGTGGACTTCCGATAGCGTTTGGTCACGCCAGCGAGGATTTGAAATACAAGGACCACCATACGCCTAGGCTCTACAAGATTGAGAGCTATGTTTCTGTTCCCATCGTCTTGAGGAACGGCACGTACTTCGGCAATCTCTGCGCGATCGATCCGGCTCCGGCTGACGTCGCCAACCCCAAAACGATTCGCATTTTTGAACGATTCGCGAAACTGGTGGCGATGTCGCTTGACCAGAAGGAGACTAGTGACCGCGACGCCGCTACCATAAGCGACGAGCGCGTCACCAGCGAGCTCCGCGAACAATTCATCGCCATCCTCGGGCACGATTTGCGCAATCCGCTACAAGCTGTTTATGCGAGCGGCGAGATGATTGAAAGGAAATCGTCTGATCCGGCACTGATGAAGGAGCTCGCCGGTCGTATCAAAACAAACGTCAAACGGATGTCGGCACTGATAGACGACGTGTTGGATTTCGCCCGCGGCAAACTTGGCGGCGGCATTGGCATTCAAGTTGACGACGTGACAGATATCAACAGCGGTTTGCTTGCGGTCGTGAAGGAGCTACAAGATGTGCAGACTGATCGCGAGATCGTTGCTGAAATAAACGTTACGCACAAAATCCGCTGCGATCTCGGTCGAGTGCAACAGGTTACATCCAATCTCATCGGCAATGCGCTAACCCATGGGGCGCCGCAGAGTCCGGTCAAGATTTTCGCGCACACCGACGAAAACGAATTTGTGTTGGAAGTGTGGAATGACGGTCTGCCGATACCCCCTGAGAGCGTCTCCAAAATCTTTGAGCCATTTTGGCGAAACTCGACATCCGGAAGTAGGCAAGGCCTTGGATTGGGTCTTCATATCTGTTCCCAGATTGTGCGCGCACATAAAGGGAAGCTCTCTGTCACCTCAACCCAAGCGGATGGCACTCGGTTCACGGCTCGTCTGCCGCTGCTATAACGCTCTTCTACCGGTTCTCGGGTGCGATCGTTTGGATGGATTTCGCAAACTCTCGATGAATTGCGGGATCCACAGGCTTCACGAGTTTGCGGATCGTGGCCGGCCGCGCTCCCAAATAGTTATCGCCTTTCCAGCGAGTGGCCGGTCGTATCGGGCGAGGGCAGAAGCCGCCCCCGCAGTTCGGGCATACGTTAGCCAACAGGCTGGTCACGCACGAGGTGCAAAACGTGCATTCGAAAGAACAGATCATGGCTTCCGTGGAATTGGGCGGCAACGACATGCCGCAATTCTCACACGCGGGTCTTAGCTGTAGCATATTTTGAACCTGTTTCAATTACGTGCTTCAGCACATTGCTTTCATTGTTTAACTGATCCCGGCATTAACGTCTCGTTGCAGCGTCGGCAGTGGTCAAGCATGCCTTTGGAACTGAGATTTCGCCCGTGGATACGTAGGCGGTGGCTCCGCCAATGCTGACGGAAGCGAGGCGGCCAGATGCCTTGCGCCCAATTGCCGTGATGTCGCTGCGGCGGCCCATCGCGACGCCTTGCAGGATTTTTAAGGTCAGTGTGGTGGATTCGAAACGAATATCGCTTGCGACTGCTCCCACCAATGCCGCGCAAGCGCTTCCGGTTGCCGGGTCCTCCTCGACCCCCAAGGCTGGCGCCGACATGCGCGCGTAAAGTTCGCCACCGTCGCACAGCTCTCCTGCGAAGAAAAAAATATTAGAAGACCAGGCATTCGAAAAATACTCTTTCCAACACTGTTTGTCGATCGTCGCGCGATCCACAGACTCCTTCGAGCGCAGATGTGCGAAACAAAAGGGCAGTCCCACGCTGGCATAAAAGCCATCGAGCACATCTTCGGGATTGACACTGAGAGTGCGCGCCAGTGCCTGTAGGGAAGGGCGTTCGGTTGGGCGCGTGAGGGGCCCGTCCAATGTCAGCATTGCGGTGACGCGCTGGCCGTCCCGCTGCACCCGGACGCGAACCGGACCGATGCCTTCCTCGAACACCAAATCACAGCCTTGTGCGTTTCCGTGATGGTTTCCGAGGACGAGCGCGCAGGCGGTGCCAATAGTGGGGTGCCCCGCAAATGCCACTTCGGCCTTGGGGGTGAATATGCGAACTCTACAGGTAGATCCCCCATCCCGCGCCGATACAACAAATGTGGTTTCTGCAAAATTGAACTCGCGTGCAATTCGCTGCATTCCCTCGGACGATATTCCCTCTGCATTTGGCAGCACTGCCAGTTGATTGCCGTCAAACGGCGTCTCGCTAAAAACATCGACGATGTGGTATTGATACTTCGTAAGGCAAATGCTTCCGGTCGGTTTACGCTCTGCATCACCGCGTCTGAGGGAAGCGTTCCGAGAACCGTCGGGGTCGTACTCCATATAGACATCCGCCCTGACGTAAGGCGACGGGCCGCCCGGGCGCTGCTCTCTTCTAAAGCCGTGGCTTTGGTAAAGGCGAATGGCGGCATTCAACCGACTGCTCGTCTCGAGGTGCAGGTGCGTACCGCCGAGGGCAATGAACTTCGCGATCGCTGCAGTGAGAAGCTGGCTGCCAATGCCCCTCCCTTGATGGGCGGCCGTCACCGCCATCTTTGCCAGTTCATAGTGATCGGGATGCCCGCACTCCGCTATCAGGGCGCACGTACCCACGATTTGTTGCTGTATGCGTGCGAATAGGATGGATCCGCCCGGCGCGACGATCGTTTTAAAAGGACTGCCAAGGACTCGATGGTCAAGCTCTTCTGGAACAAAGAAGCGCTCGAGCCATTCCATGTTCAGCCGGTGAAAGTGCTCTGCGAGCCCAGGCTCGAACTCGATGATGTCGACCGGGTCGCGGGTTCGCATTGCGCCAGCATACGCACGGCTCACGTCCCGCTTGTCCCAGTACATTAGACGAAAGCCTGCTCTTCGGCCCTACGATCCTGTAACGCGCGTTGCAGCAACGCAACGGCTCGCCTGAAGTCCTCCTCGCGTCGAGGTGCGCCGACGCAGATTCGCAAGCCACCCTCACGGGCACCCGGCATGCGCGGCACCGCGAATGGAGTCAGTCGGACGCCTTCTCGGAAGAGCTTCGCCTCGATGCGTTCGCTTTCAGCTTCCGACATCGGCATCCACACGTGCGGAGACCAGTGCAGCGCGGGCTTCGATTCTTCCTTTTCAAGACCTTTTCGCAATAGGGCATTACGCGCATACACGATGCGGCGGTTCTCTTTCACGATCTGTTCCGCGGCGCCGTCTTCGATGGCCTGTTGAGCGATCAAAAGTCCCATGCTCTGTGTAGCGAAGCACGCCGCACGTACAGCCTGGGCAAGCCCATCGGCATGAGTCTCATCGGGTGCAACAGCGAATCCCGTTCGCAAGCCCGGTGCGATCGATTTGGACAAGCCGCTGACGTAGTAGCACAGCTCCGGCGCTAGTACCGAGAGCGGGACGACATCCAGTCGAGGATCGGCGAACACTGCGTAAACGTCATCCTCGACAATCGTAAGTTGCGCCTTCCGCGCCACCTTGATCACATCCTTGCGACGCGAAGCCAACATCGTCCTGCCGGTGGGATTGTGCAATGTCGGCATCGTGTACAAGACCGTCGCCCCGGTCACTTTCGCCGCCTTTGCAAGCGCCTCCGGGTCGATCCCTTCCCGATCCATGGAAACACCCACCAGCTTGTAGCCTCGCTGGCGTGCGATCGACTTGATGCCGCTGAATGTGAGCTCTTCCGCCAGGATCGTGTCTCCCGGCTTGCAGATCTGGGAAATCACGGTGTCCATCGCCGCCTGGCACCCTGCGGTAATCACCATTCGATTGGCCACTGAGGTCTCCAAACGAGCGGTCCTTGCGAGCCAGGCGGCAGCCATTCTACGGTGCTGATTGGCTCCCTCAATCGGCGCGTAGTTCAAAACATCAAGGAAGTCGCGCCTGCGGCGGACTTTTCCCCAGGTTTCCGCCAACAATCGCTCGGCGGCCACCATGGGAGGACAGTTCATCGATAGATCGATGATCTCGCTCGGCTTGCGCACGCTGTCGAGATCCTGAAAACCCGAAACGTAGGTCCCGCGGCCGACGTGTCCGATCGTAAGACCGCGGCGGTCGGCCTCCTCGTAAGCTCGCGTCACCGTGCCGACGCTGACTCCGAGGCGTTCGGCCAGTTCACGCTGCGGCGGCAACCTGGATCCTACCGCGAGAACGCCGTCCGCGATGGAACGCTCGAGTGCAGCGAACAACTGGCGAAATATCGGCGTGCCGTCGGTCGGAAGATCTGGAATCCACATGGGGATTGTCCTGTTATCAAATAGAGGTTGGGACCGGCAGTCTAGCAAGCCCAGTGACTGCCAAAATCACCGGCACTATTGTACTAGTACATTAAACAGGTGGTTTTTGGGTGTAATGTGCCTGCACCCGGCGCCGAACCGCCGTTTGTACCAGCGGCGCTGCTGGCACTCGTATTCCTGGGTGAGGCCGCAAATTGATGCGCCACCGCATGTTACTTTGCATTACAAAGCACTAGTTGTAGACTTAATGAAAGTAGGTGTTGCCCCCAGATCGCTCGGAGGAACGATGAGCCACCCCGCCGGTTCGGTTCTGTCACTCGGTAAGAAACCAAGCGCCTTTGTGCCGATGTTGATGTCGGTGACTGCATTGGCACTCGTGCTGGGCAATATCGTTACCAGCTCCGGCATGGTCCGCGAGAGTGATGAGGGGGCCACGGCACACATCTGGCAGCTGCTCATGGCCGGACAGCTGCCGCTACTGTTGTACTTCGTTTTCAGGTGGCTCCCGCGCCTGCCACGGCAAGCACTCTGTGTCCTGGCGGTACAAATCGGTGCAGCGCTCGCCGCTATGACTCCGGTGTACTTTCTCGGGCTGTAAGCAGCCTGGGCCCCGACCCGCCGCGAAGACCATCGCTGCCCATCGTCGAAATCAGCTTCGCTATGAGGACGTCGATCATTGAATGTCTACTCACCTGCTACGGTAGAATCCGAATTGCACCTCGACTAAGATTCTGATGGATCACGTCGTTCGGCAGGGAAAATGAACCTCGGTTATGTGCAGCCCAAAAAAAAAGGGATAAACGCTATGGTGCGAATTTTTTGCGTATTATTTTTTGTCACATTCACCGCTACGTCCGTTTCTGCGAGTGCCGAGGATAAGCCCGTCGGCTTTCTTTGCTGCAATATGCGCAGCGACGGATCATGGATCAGCGATATCAATTATGACGAGAACGGCAAGCATCTGATCCCGGTGGGAACGCCGATCAAGGTAACGGGGTACGGACGCTATCGCGTGAAAGTTGACATTGGCGGCAAGAGCCAAGCGATCGGGAACGATTACAGTCGCGACCTAGCTCTCGACGTGTTTGCGAAGCGTTATGTGGTTCCTGAAGACCCTAAGATGAAAATTGCCGGCTTCCCCAAGAAGGTCCAGGACGCGATCGTCTCCGGCCGTATAACAATCGGAATGACACGCGAGCAAGTGCTGATGTCCGTCGGCTATCCGGTAAGCAGCGAGAACCACAACATCGATGACAAGACTTGGCGATTTTGGCTAACTAGCTTCGCAGAGTTTCACGTCAGCTTCGACGACAGCAATGGGGTGACGGAAGTTGCAGGTGATATGGACACGAGAACGAAAGTGCTGATGGAGTAAAAGCGTATTTCATGGTCTTTGCGATTAGATAATTAATCAAAGACTCTGGCAAGAACTATTAGGTCTCATTTTGGTATGGGAAGAGGTGCCGGCGGAATAAATACCTACGCTTCCCCCCTCAAAGCTTGTCCCATTGAAGTTCCACAGAGATTTTGCGGTTCACAACCACGGGCTGCTGATTGAACGGTGACGCTCGCTGCGCGTCGCAATCTTTTCGGAAATTAATGAAAATTAGTCAAAACTTGTACACTTGAGCAAGGCGGCCTGAGAACAACTAATTGCTGGGAAGCCGCTGTAGAATCCGAATAGCCAGGGAGATTCAAAAATTCATAGGAACCTCGAGTTCGAGCGTGCCTTCGTGGGATGCCCGCGAACACGAGCAAAGGTGTTCTTCGCTGTATGTATTGGGCTGCCAGTGGCGCTGTATGGATCTACGACATGGTGTGAAACTGCAATGACCGAGGATTTGACGCGCTTGTCGCTTCAGGACTTGGCCAATCTTGAAGTGACTTCGGTCTCCAAGGCCTCTGAAGGGTTACAGCGCGCCTCCGCATCAATTTACGTGATTACCCATGAGGAAATCATGCGATCGGGGGCAACTAGCCTGATGGAGGCATTGCGGCTTGCCCCAAATATCCGCCTTACTCAGACGAGCGCCATCAACTACACGATTTCGGCACGCGGAATGAGCGGCAATTCGCAGGCCCAGAGCTTTTCCAACAAACTCCTGATGCTTATCGACGGGCGCAGCGTCTATACGCCTCTGTATTCGGGTATTTATAGCGATGCCCAAGATGTCTTGCTCGAGGACATCGACCGAATTGAGGTCATCAGCGGACCGGGCGCGACTCTGTGGGGCGCAAACGCGATGAACGGAGTCATTAACGTAATTACGCGGCCGTCCTATCTTTCTCAAGGGTCATTCGTGGACATCGCGGCCGGCAATCAAGAACAGGATTTCAACGCGCGATATGGGGGCAGCGCGAATGGAGATGTTTCGTATCGGGTATATGGTTTGGGCTTCCATCGCGCCGCCGAAGCGCTAGCTGATGGGACCTCGGCCCATGATGGGTGGTCAAAGGCTCAAGGGGGCTTCAGAGCGGATTTGTCGACCGACACAAATTCCATCACGCTGCAGGGGGATGTATACCGCGCGGCCGAGCAACAGTTCATGAGCGCCGACGGCTCAATAGCAGGGGCCAATGTGCTTACACGCTATCAACACCACACGGAGCGGTCGGAGTTACAGGTGCAAGCTTACGTTGATCAAACGCAACGCTTTGGTCCCCAAGGCAGTGGCGGCGGTGGGTTTGTGGTGCATACCTATGACTTGCAAGTTCAGCAAAGCATAGCGGCGTCGAATCACCGGATCGTGTGGGGAGGCGGGGAGCGTCTGAATAGTTATGCGATCACGAACCAGCTGGAGCTTCTGTTCGAACCGCCGCATCGCAATTTGACTCTGAGCGACGTGTTTGTCCAGGATACGGTTTCCGTCGGGCGCGTCTTCAGTTTCACGGCCGGCATCAAGCTAGAGGATGATCCCTACTGGGGATGGAGTCCGCTGCCCGACGTGCGGTTTTCTTGGTTTCTCACTGATCGCGCCACGCTTTGGGCCGACGCGTCGAAGTCCATTCGTGCACCCACCCCATTCGACGACGACGTCGTGGAAAAAATTGGCCCGAACGTCGCTTTGACGGGCAACAGATTATTTCGACCCGAACAAGTGATCGCATATGAAACCGGCGCTCGTATAGAGGCATCGCCCGCTCTCTCGTTTTCGCTCGCCGCTTTCTATAATAACTACAATTTCCTCCGTACCATTGAACCCGCTTCCAACACTCAATTTTTCCCGCTGAACTGGGACAATCTCTTGAAGGGGGATACGTTTGGGGTGGAAGGATGGGCAACTTGGCAGGTTACCAGTTGGTGGCGGTTATCTGCGGGTTTCAGAGCATTGCGCGAGCACCTACGCTTCAAGCCGGGCGCCAGCGGCGTCCTAGGCACGACACAAGCCGGAGATGACCCGAGTACGCATGCAGACCTGACATCTTCGATGGATTTGAGCCGGCATTTCGTTGTGGATGCGGCCTTGCGCTACGTGGGCGCCCTGCCGAACCCCGCACTGGCGCATTATTTCGAGTTGAACGGACGGCTTGGCTGGCGGGCGACGGACTCGCTGGATCTCTCTGTGAGTGTGCTCAACGGACTGCACCCCCGGCACTATGAATTTCCATCGGCCCAGGGTGGAGAGGCCATATACCGTAGCGTGCAAGCGCAAGCTCGGTGGAGATTCTAGATGTCGCCGACGTTGCAGGGAATACGGCGGTTGGGTTGTGCCTGTATGGCTGCGCTCCTATCTTCGACATGGGCTACTTGGGTGTATGCCGCCGACGAGGCGCATTCACAAGACGCGGTGGAAGCCGCCTATCTGTACCGGTTTGTTGGCTATGTCGAATGGCCGGAAGAATCCATGGCGAATCATCCCTTCACAATCGCGATTTCAGGCGCTCCGGGACTCGCGCAGGAACTTCGGCGTCTATTGCCGGCGCATCCGATTCACGGAGAGATTGCGCAGGTGCGTGAAGTAACAAGGGTCCAAGAGTTGGGAGGCGCCCAGATACTCTATGTCGGTACCGGTCACCTTGACTTTCTTCGCGCCTTCGCAGCGAGTGGGAATCGAGCCACACTGGTGGTCACTGCCGATGAGCAGGGAATCGAGATGGGAAGCGTCGTCAATTTTGTCATCGTCGATAAACGAGTTCGGTTCGAAGTTTCACTGACAGCCGCCGAGCGGGTAGGGCTCAAGATCAGCTCCGAGTTGCTCTCCGTGGCGATACGCGTGCGCGGCGGTCGACGTCAGTCGGATTATTTTTGTGTTCCATTCGCACTAACTGACGAAAGCGATTCATTGTGTGGCGTTCGTCAGGCGCACCGCTTTTCATTTCATGAGCGGGACCACAAATTGCAGTCATCCACCCGAGCAGCTGAATTCATCGATGTGAGCTAAAAAGAATGTACACCCCTGCCTATTTGCGCATGCAATATTGCCACATGACCGCCCGCATTTCGACAGTTTCGAGATACATGCTTTGAGGCAGCACTTGTGGATTCGCATCCTGCGATGGGGGAATCCGCTTCCGAGTGCTGCGCGCGTCCGACACTCCGTTCGCGCAAAGCTAATGCGGGTGATATTGATGACGACGGGGCTCGCGATCATCGTCGCGAGCATCTTGCTGCTCACTCGGGATTTGACCGTCTATCGGCAATCCTGGGCGGCCGATCTCGCGAATCAGGCGAGCATTATATCTTACGCGACGGGTCCCGCTATGGCGTTCGACGACTATGCCGCAGCAACCCGATACCTGTCGGCACTTAAGGGTCGGCCCCGCGTATTGCAAGCGGCCCTGTATTCGGCGAACGGCTCGCTCTATGCCTCTTACGTGAAGGAGGGCGAGTCCCCGGCTCCGGCCCACCTGCCCGCCATCGAGGGAACACAAATACAGGGTGCGCGAATCGAACTTGTCCAGCCGGTCGTTAGCAACACAGACACCGTGGGCACTCTATATCTAAGGGCCCAATACGATCAGATCGGGCGGGTCAAAGCGTACGTCGGTATCCTCGCGCTTGTCATGGCGCTGAGCATGCTCGTGGCATACGCATTTTCCAGGAGCCTGCAAAGCGTTATCACTCAGCCGCTGGACGCCATGAGTTTGGCCGCTCGAGAGATCGTCGATCGGGGCGATTATTCACTGCGTGTGCGCAAGTTCACAGACGATGAATTCGGCATCACGGCGGACGCCTTCAATAAGATGTTGGAAGAAGTACAGAGCCGCGCTCGAGCACAAGAGGACACCAACCGCGCTCTACGCGAGGAAGTCGAAACCCGACAGACGGCAGAGGCCGCCCTGAAAGTGGCAACCGCGCGACTTGAGAGCACTATGGCGGCCGCCGAGATCGGCACTTGGACGTGGGATGTTGCTGCCAATAACTTCACCGCGGATCGCAACCTTGCGGTCCTCTTCGGGCTTACAGAAGAGCTTGATTTAACCGGTAACCCTGAGCTGCATCGTCGGCAGATTCACGCGGATGATCTGCCGTCAGTGCTCGCCGCGGAGAAGGAGGCGATGACTACCGGCGTGCTCGCGGCGACGGAATTTAGAGTGACCTGGCCGGATGGTTCAGAGCATTGGATGGCCCGCCGAGGAAAAGTACAAACGGACGGCGATGGCAAGGCGGTGTTCTTCTCAGGCCTCCTTATTGACGTGACCGCGCAGAAGCAAGCTGAGCAAGCACTGCGGGCCAGCGAAAAACTGTACCGCGCGATCGGCGAATCGATTGACTACGGCGTATGGGTGGCCGATCCCGGCGGACATAACGTGTATGTGAGCGAGTCATTTCTGCGCCTGATCGGTAAAACTCAAACAGAATGGTCCAATGCCGATTGGAGCGCAATTTTGCAACCGGAAGACGCCGCATCGACAGTCGCAGCTTGGCGAGAATTTGTGGGATCAAATGGTACTTGGTACCGCGAAAGCCATGTATTAGGCGCTGATCGCTTCTACCATCCTATCCTGGTTCAAGGTGTGGCAATTAAAGGCGATGACGGCGAAATTACAGGGTATGCCGGAATCAACCTTGACATCAGTCGATTGAAGGCGACCGAAGAGGCATTACGCGAGGCGGATCGTCGTAAAGATGAATTTCTCGCAACGCTTGCGCATGAATTACGCAACCCGTTAACGCCTATTCGGCACGCGGTCAAGCTGCTTGGCGCGGCCACCGCCGATGAACATAAGCAACAGTGGGCTCGCACTGTCATTGAGCGCCAATTGCAACGCATGGCCCTCATGCTCGACGACCTTCTCGAGGTGTCGCGCATCACCCGTGGTCGACTTGAATTAAAAAAGGCCGTCGTGACACTTGATTTCCTAGTGACAACTGCGGTTGAAACCGTGCGGCCACTCATTGATTCCAAGCAACAGCACCTCGCCATCGAGCTTCCGCACGGCCCTGTTTCGCTAGTTGCAGATCCGCTGCGATTGTCGCAAGCGATTTCTAATTTATTGATGAACGCTGCAAAATATACGGATGAGAAAGGAACAATTGCGCTGCAAGTCGAATTATCGCCGACCGACATCACGATTACGGTGAAAGACGACGGAATCGGTCTCGACCCGACCGCGATTCCGCGCCTATTTGAGATGTTCTCGCAGGTCGAGTCGGCCATCGACCGATCGGAAGGCGGCCTTGGCATTGGTTTGGCATTGGTCAAGGGTTTGGTTCAATTGCACGGGGGAGACGTGGTAGCCAGCAGTGACGGCGTAGGCCTTGGAAGCCGATTCACAATTCGCTTGCCGATAGGATTATTGGCGTCAGAAGGTCCACCGGAGGAGATTCAGGTGTCCAGTGACTCGGTTGTGGCGGGTGCCCGCCGCCGGGTCTTGGTAGCGGATGACAATCGCGACGCCGCCGAAACGTTGGGCATGCTGCTGAGCATGGAAGGCTACGAGGTTTCAATCGCGCATGGAGGCAAAGAAGCTATTGAAAGCGCTCGGGTAAATCGCCCCCTTGCTGCAATTCTCGACATCGGAATGCCGGATCTCAATGGTTACGAAGTGGCCCGCCGCATCAAAGAAGCACCGTGGGGCCGCGACATATTTTTATTGGCAATTACCGGATGGGGTCAGAAAGAGGATATCGCCCGCGCAAAGAAAGCGGGGTTCGACGAGCATCTGACTAAGCCGGTGCACTCGGAAGGCGTTATAAAACTACTTCAAGCGTATCTTACGGTCTGACATGCCCGAAACCCAGGCGTTAGATGGTGCTCCGTTTCGGGGGCTGCTTGGCTCCGATCGAACCTTGATCAGACGAAGGACTCCCGGACAGGCGCAGTATGACGTTAAGGTTTCCTTAACAGTGGGTCAGGTATTGCGTTTGTTGTGGATTGGCCGGCGGCGCAATCTGTGGCTGCTCGATCAATTCGCTCAACGGAGAATGTCATGACGCACGAAACCCTTGCCATCCGGGCCGCGCAGGCGCTGCTGGCGATCACCGCTACGACGGCATCTGTGCTTGCTTTGCAGCTTGCAATGCTGATGGGCTAGTTCTCGATGCCCGGCGCTTTGAATGACCCAATAGTCCTGCAGGTTTTTCATGTAGACGATGTCGATTCTTAAGCCTCTCATTCGTCTTTTATTTGAGTCACCAATAGTTTAGCGAGATGAACAATGATGCCTGCAGTGCCCATATCGGCGTTGAGTTCGCGAAGCCCCCCGGTGGTGCAAAAACTGAGCGCCTATACAGCGGCCACGGTTGCCAAGTTACGGGCTGTCGCGCCATATGCGCTCATTGAATTGATTCTTCCCGGAGGATCGGTGATGGCGCTTTTGTTGTGGCTCTATCGCCGGCAGCGAAAGGCTGCGGCTTTCGCGACAGACGAAATACTTGCTCTTCTATAGTTTGAAATACTTGCTCTTCTATAGTTTCAGGGTGGGCATGACGGAGTCAGAGATCAGTGCCCTTCGGCGCGCTGGAGAAGAGCCGTTGACTGATTGGGCTTTATGCGAGTGAATTGCTGAACAGTGCCAGCATGCGGCTCCATGCCTTCTCCGCTTGGTCGTGATTATATACGTGCGCGTCGGGAGGACACCAACCATGTTGGGTTCCTGCATAGACTTCAATCTCGGCCGGCAAGTGCGCCTTGGCGAAAGATTCGCGCAGCACGTTCTTGGTTTCCGGTTCGCGCTTGTCGTCATTTTCAGCGATGGCGATGAGATAATGTGCTCGCATGTGCGGGATTAGAAGGTGCGGACTGTCCGGTTTGTCGGTTACAAGACCGCCCCCATGGAACGTGGCGCCTGCGCCAATTCGGTCCGGAAGAGTTGCAGCAGTCCGCAGCACGAACGGGCCGCCCATGCAGTATCCGGTGGTAGCCATCTTCCGCTTCTTGTCGACGTACGGCTGGCTATCCAGAAACGCGACGAATGCCTTGGCATCGGTCCCAGCGGTATCGGGAGTGAGTGTCCCCGCCAGTGTCATCAGTGCCTGGCGCGTCGGGGGATCGTTGAAATCTGGGTGGTCCGGTGCAGTCGGCGCTCTCTTCGTACGATAGAAGGGATTAATGACCACGACTGCATAGCCAGACGCGGCGAGGCGAGTGGCCATTTCCTTAAACGCCGGCCGAAGGCCAAAAATATCGGGCCAAATGAGCACGCCGGGGTGTTTACCGGTCTTCGGATGGACGAGATAGGCATCGGCCATACCGTCCGGGGTCTTAATTTCGACGTCCGTTCCCTGAGTCTCAGCGGCGTTTGAAAGCTTCGGCCAGGCCGCCATGAACCCGGCACCGAGCGCCATGGCGCCGAAATGCCGTCGCGTGAGTTCACCTGCGCGTCGCGCAAATTCATCCAGATCGTCATGTTCGCACACAGCTACTCCGTAATGGCGTCAATGGATACGCGATATGGCACTCGTCCGCATTTGGGACGCAATCTGAGAACATTAGCGCATATCGAGGGCTTTGCGCAGTATTTGGGGTGTCGGCAGATTAAAGCGATGCGCGACTCAGCCGGCGCACTCGTTAGAAAAGCGCCAGCGCAGCCGGAGTTTGATGCCAGCCTAGCGATGAATTGTAATCGAAGGATCCATCAGTCGTAGCGCCTCATCAACCGTCGTAGCCCCAGTGCGGTGAATATCATCGCTCGAGTATGAACGGCCAAATGCCGAGCAATTCGCATCGTTGCCGCCAATTCGACTACCGGTTCGAGTCAGGCAGGCGGGATTTTTGGCAAGCGCGGATGCCTTTGGATTCACGCCCGCCGTGTTCACCGCACACGCGCTAAGGATGAGTATCGAGGGAATTACACTCGCAGCACGCAGGTAAGTGGTCATAAACACCTCCAGTCGAACCATATTTTACACGCAGGCGAGGGGATCGGTCATTCAACGTCAGCGGCAACCGTGGGGTGGAATTGCCAAATTCGATTGTACGGTCATATTTCCCAGAATTGCCGCACCGATTGACGGGATACCAAGTGGTCCACCGAAACTAGCGCGCGCACCTATCGACCGCCGGATGAAGGCGAGGCCATGCGGGATCGGATTTGGACAGACCGTACCCCCACGGTTGTGCGATCCCGGCATGGAAGAGGCGGCCGTAATCATTGGCGTAATTTGCTTCCTCTTCGGGCGTCATCAGGTTGCGATACTGCGCGCTAAGACACGCACACCAACCGGTCGCATCTGACATGCTGAGTCTGGCGTTGGCAGGGTCACGATAAAACGCGTTGCAGCCATCCTCAAAGCGCGCGAAGCCGCCCCGCGGGGCGGCGGCAGCAACCTGCGCTTGTCTCTTGGCTTGTTTCTGATTTTCCTCCACCGCGGCGTTCCCGATGGCGTTCAGCACCCGAGTGCCGAGGGAAGGGCCGTCATTGCTCTGAGCGTCTTCCGCGCCGCTTGCCGTTCCCGCTGCGGCATGCAGCTCCCGGTCGTCGGCGCTGGGCGAGATGTACAGATAAAAATTACACGGACTTCCTCCTCCCCAGGAGTCATGACAAGATTGGCCCACCGTCTCGAGATATAGGGCGGAAGTGAGGGGAAGAAGTGGCCCGTAGCTGGCGTCCGGTGCAATAAGATGCCCGCTAAAATCCGTCATATATTTCAGACCCGTGCAATTGGCCGAAATATCGCCGTCGGTGCGGTAACTGGTCGCATCTTTCTGAGCGCACAAAGCTACCGCGGCGGCGGACAACACTTTTTGACTATGAAACCACCGGATAAATATACCGAAATCGGGCACCTGGGAAATTTTGCCTGATCCCCACTGGCCTTTTGAATCGACAAAGCCGAATGCAATGTAAGCCGGATATCCCGCGGAACTCCCATAAACACCCTTACATTGCCCGGGAGATACGGTTGTGCCGTTGACGTCCCAGTACAACCCTGCAATACCGAGGATGGCCTCATCTTTCTCTGCAGCGACCACCTCGACGGGAACTGTACCCTTATTGCAGACATGGAGAAACACGGCAGAATCGGTGGTTTGCGCACGCAAAGGCAGAGCGGCGCTGAACAAATGAAAAAAAAGCGCGGCTTGCAACGCAAGTTTAGTCCCAGTTGTTTTCATACCTCTCCTTCATTCTTCCAGTTCCCGCTAGAACCTGTAAGGTTGGCATCATTAGTTGTTCTTATCAGCGTACAGTGGACAATATTGCAAGCCTGCGGCGACCGCAAGCAAAGCTGGCTCTAAGGCCCGCACGCCCCAGCCCTCGCGACAATTGTCGTGCGCATCGCGGTTTGGCGGTTCTGGGAAATCCGAAGTCGGGTCCGTCAGTTAAGGTTAGGGTCGAGATGGCGATGGGGGAAGGTCCGCCATGCAATTGATGAAACGCCGCCAAGCGTATCTCTTGCCCGCCGTGCTTCTAGGAGCAAAAGCGCCGCTGATCAGATGGCCGATAGCGCCGGTTCCGGAATATCTAGAATTAAGAATTGATGTCCGGCCATCCGTCGATCGGGTGATCGATCAGCTTCAGTCAGCCGGCAAAGACGCGGGACTGCAGTGCACTGCGATCCCATTACAAGCCTTCACCCACCTATAACGGGCGAGTACGTTGCGCGCCGGCCCAGTCTGCTGACGGCAGGTTCAACGGGTCTATCGGGGCTAATTCTATTGAAGGAACAAAGACCGTTATGGGCGCAATTCAGCTAATGTTTGCTTCAGCAACGCTTGCGCCGCCCAGCGGCTGACTTCAATTGCGTCGGCGTCCGACAGCCTGCAAATATCCCGAAGCACCAATAGCGCGGCGCAGACTTGGACAAAAAATTCCAACAGCGCGTCGCGGTGCAGGCGCGCCTCGCGACGTGATGCTGTTGCTCGGCTCCTTCGGAGCTTCTTGCGTGCTGGAGTTAGGCTATTCGGGTGCGCGGTTCGCGCAGCTCAATAACTTCATTGGTGGTCATGTCAATTGCGGCGGCGCAAAGCAGATCTCGCCTGCCGAAGGGCTGGCCCACTGAGTCCTCCGACACTCTCTGCTTCATTTTGCGCGGGATCGCATTCAATGCTGCTCATTGAGTGCGTTTCGTGCGCGTTTCGAGCGACATTTCGGTTGAAACATCCGCGATGGCTGTCGAAATCGCATCGCAAAGGCCGTAGTCAGAAATAGATCCCATAGTCTGCAAATTGGAGATCAGCCATGAGGCGTTGTGCTTCAGTCCCAGCCGATGTGATGGTCGCCGCCCTCTGCGAGCGCACGCTCGCAGCTCAGGTACGTGCAAGGACCGAGTTAGCATCCTGGTTGGCGAGGAAGGAGCGGCCTTCAACCGCAATTATGTGCGTAGCCAGCTCGACCGCCGGCACATCAATGACGATCTGTAGCGCTCGGAATGCAACCTTAGGAGTTTGTAAATGGTAGCGCAAAAGCCATCCGGCAATGCTGTTTCATCCAGGGATCTTCAGGACGAACAGATGCGCGGACCGATTGGCCGCAGCCTCGCACGGCCCCTGCTACACCGCGCCTTCATCGGCGCGGGCGGGGTACTGCTGATAACCGCTTTCGGCACCGACTACATCTATTACATGACAGCGCTCTGGCAGTGGGCAAACTTTTCCGCCTGGCTCATCACGGCGGCCCTGATCGTCACGTTCGTCGCCGTCATCTTACTGTTGATCGACTTTGCGACAGGGCGCGCCGGTCGGCTCAACACGGGTCCCTTCATCCTGATTGGCTCGGCCGCGCTGCTGTCTTTGGTGAACGCGTTCGTGCATAGTCGTGACGCATGGACCTCCGTGGTACCGCAGGGAATCTTGCTGTCCGCGGTGTCCGCCATCCTTCTATTCATCGCCGGCGCGCGAGGATGGAGCCTCGCGACGAGCCGCACGACCGAAGATCGGCCATGAGAACGACATCTGTTCGCCCGATCGCCGTGCTGATCTCGTTCGTCGCACTTGCCGCGTGCAGCGCAAAGGGTGGCGACCCGGCGCGGCAATATGGCCCGGACCCCTATTTGCCCGAACCGCGCCAGTACCTGCTGCCGCCTATGAGTGTTCCGGCGGCGATCGGTTGGCAAGCCGGCGAGATGCCCACGGTTTCTGCAGGCCTCAAGGTCGAGGCGGTCGCGACAGGGCTCGAGCACCCACGGACTCTCTATACTCTGCCCAACGGCGATATCCTGGTCGTCGAGAGCAACAGCCCGGGCACCGAGCCCTATCGTCCCAAGGACTTCATCGCCGGAAAGGTGAAGGCGCGGGCGGGCGCCGCAGCAAAGGGCGGCAATCGCGTCACTTTGCTACGCGACGCCGTCGGCGACGGCAAGCCCGGGCTTAGGACGGTCTTCATCGACCATCTCCACTCGCCCTATGGAATTGTGCTAGTTTGTGACACGCTGTACGTCGCCAATACCGACGCAATTCTCGCCTTCAATTATGTGCCGGGGATGACGCGCATCACGTCGCCTGGCGTGAGGCTCGCCGAGCTTCCAGCAGGCCTGATCGACCATCACTGGACGAAGTCGATGACAGTGAATGCGGACGGTTCGAAGCTCTACGTCGGCGTAGGCTCAAACAGCAACATCACCGAAAACGGCATGCAAGTCGAGGAGGGCCGCGCCGCCATTTACGAGGTCGACCGGTTGAGCGGCGCCAAGCGCATCTTCGCTTCCGGCACGCGCAACCCGACCAGCCTCGCCTTCGAGCCGCAGACGCATCAGTTGTTCGCTGTCGTCAACGAGCGCGACGAGATCGGCCCCGACCTCGTCCCCGATTATTTGACCTCGATCCGGGAGGGTGGCTTCTACGGCTGGCCCTACAGCTATTGGGGAAGCCATGTTGACGATCGAGTCCATCCTCAGCGGCCGGACCTCGTCGCTCAAGCGATCAAGCCCGACTACAGCTTGAGTTCCCACGTCGCACCGCTCGGCCTGCTGTTCAGCGAAGGTCAGCACCTCTCGCCGGCCTTTGCCAACGGCGCCTTCATCGGTGAGCATGGCAGTTGGGACCGCAGTCCCTTGAACGGCTACCAAGTGATTTTCGTACCTTTCGTGAACGGGAGACCAGTCGGCAAGCCAATGCCGGTCGTCACCGGCTTCCTCGGCAAGGACGACGAGACGGTTCGGGGACGGCCCGTGGGTCTCGCGCTGGATCGCGGCGGGGCTCTGCTCGTCGCAGACGATGTTGGCAACACCGTATGGCGCGTGAGTGCAACGCAGTCGGGAGACTAAACCTCCGGCGGCGGTGTGCGCCATCACCATTTTGGCACGCAGAACAACATCATCGATGAGGGGTGCGATACGAGGCGCTCAGGCGTAGTGATGGCGCACCCTGCCAAGGTCAGCAGGGCAGCCAGTAAAGCTGTCGGCCGAACAGATCATATACATCGATCGTGTTAGCTTCACCGGGCGGGACGATTGTCGTACTGAGCAGCGGCGGATCCTTATCGAGCACATTGTTGATACCCGCACGAAGCGTCAGCGATTCGCGGAAGTGCCATGTCGCCGCGAGATCGAGATAGCTGTACGACGGAATTCTCGGGTTAAAGTGATCGAGCCCGCCGAACGTGGATAGGGTGCAAGGTGGGGTCGGACGAATTATTGTCCTGGCCCACTGCCCCGAGATTGATCCCACATCAGCTGCGAGTGGCAACTCCATCAACTGCCACTGAAATACTAAACTGCGCTAACCGATTCTTTGGCAAGAGGAGGCGGGCCGTCCAAATAGCACGTAGTGGACATCACTTTGAGTTCCGCTTCCCGGCGGCGGGACGCTGTTAATCCCAAAACCAAAAGCGCTGAAGAGATTGCCCGGATTGGCATCGGTCGGCGGATGTTGCCGGATGGTGACATAGTCGCCATAGCGCGTGTCACCGACGTTGCTGTTGGTGGTGATATATGCAAGAAAATCACCCCAGAATCCAACCAGGTGATTCTCATAGTTACCATCGCCACCGCCCTCAAGCGACAGTCCGACCTCTCCTGTACAGGCGTTGGTGGCCAATGCCGGGTAGGCGAATGAATAGCTGTTGTTCCAGATCTGCACCTGCTGTTGAACGCTGAGCGAGGGAGGATTGGCATCGTCTATGTTCACACTCACCATTTCGACGTGCGGTCGCTGGAAGTTTCTATCCGTACCGGCACTCCAGGCGAACCACACCTGGTTGGAACTGCGGGTACTGCCAAGCACTGCATTTGCGGGAAAGCCACCACCGGGATTTTGAGTGGTGGGGTTGAAGAGAAAATTTAGCCAGTTCTGACCGTCTGGGCTTGTTGAGGACAGCGGCGAATTGTTGGCCCATGTTGCCACGCCAATGTCCTGCCAAAAGTAGGTGTTGGAACCTTCCTTTAATGAGTAAATTCGCATGCCGCTGTTGCTATTGTGCCCGGCCCAGAAGATCTCGTTTCCTGTATTTTGACTGAGGTGGGCGCCCCACGCATTGCCGCTATTTTTAGGATCCGTGTAATCCAACTCAATGCCGCCGCCCGCCTGCAAACCAGCCAGCGAAGTGCGGACGACTTGATGTCCGGAATCACAATTGCTGCAGCCCCCGGCGTTCCAACTCATATAGAGGTAATTGTCCCCCACGGCCATGTCAGGATAATCGAAACTGCCGGGGTGGTTAAATACGCCAGGCGTAAGATTCCAATACGTCCAAGCCGTGCCATTACTTGAGATGATGTCTGCAGGACTCGCCGTAGCGATCCGATTACCGTTGCCTTGCAATAGCCACACGAAACGATCGATGCTGGGTACGTACTGTGCAATTTGGTCGCAGCAGAAGCCCACCGCATCGGCGGGAAATATCGTTGTTGGATCTAATTGTGTGAACGTGGCGCCACCGTCGGTTGAGTAGGCCGCGGCCCAATTGGCGGTAACGAACACCACGCCGCCGCCGCTAGCTGCACCACTCGGCTCCACTGAGCCGGAGTTCGCAAATGTGCCGTTCGAGCCTCCCGAGGTCAGCCCGAGACTGGTGTTCTTCAGGAAATCAATGGCCGGAGGATCACCCAATGGGGCAATTTGCGCGATGGTGGCGTTCGCTGTTGGCGTGCCCGCGGTGAAGAGGCCGATGGGGACTGTCCAGCCCGCCGTGTTCACGTCGCCTTCGAAATCAAGTGGCTGATGCGGAAACGATCCTCCGGCCACCTTATTCGGACCGACCATAGCCGTTTGTAGAGGAGCAAACCCGGGAGCCGCGGGCGGAATAGTGAGATTGACGCTGAGCTTGAAGCAGCGACGCTCGTGCTCATGGGAGTACGTGCCCCGAACAGATACGGCATAGGCCGTGTCGGGTAAGAATTGCATGCCCGAGAAATCGGCGTTGAGAATTGCCGAGCTGCCGGCAAGAATAGTACCGAGTTGATAGGGCAGCGAGGTAGGTAGCGTCAGCTGCGCACCTGCCAAACTGATCGACGTAATGCTAACGCCATCCTTGCGTTTGGTACCGGTGTTGACGATCGCAAAAGCGGATAGCAACGTGTTGGCGTTCTGTAGGCTGGCGCCTGGAGACGCTGAGGCAAATGTGGATGAGTCTGCTTTGCAGCTGCAATCATCATCATCATCCGAGCGATGGCGGCCGCGATCTTTGCAGTGTCCGTCGCGATCTTCACGATCCTTATCATGTGAATCCGGCCCGTGTTCGTTGCGATCCGCCGATTGGTGGGTCGTCGGCGGGTAGCCGCGCGGGTCGCTTGAGCTGTTCGCGTAAGCGGTGCCCCACAAGAGTAAGACGAAGGAAGAAAAGACTGCTCTAGTGAAATAGCGCATACAAACCTCGTCCGGGGCGAACAGTAGCTAGTGAGTACCCATGCTGCGAAGTCGCTCCGTTGTGCGGGGCGACATAATCTTGGCGTGAGAACCTACGAGCGGTGCGACTCGCACGGTGTGATCGAAATCGCACAAATCGGTCTTGCAGAGCGGCATCCGCAAAAATCTGTGCAGTCAGTCACGCGACGCAGGGGCGGCAGCTATCCATTGCCGCACCTGTTTGCGCACCGCGGGCTCATCCGCTCGACCATCGTGATCAACGGTTTCGGGGGCTGGCGATAGGCTGCCAAATCGAAACGAATTTCCTGCAATCCATAGTCGATCGACACTCTCCCGAACTGCCGCAGGAGGTTCATCCCGATCAACAAAGCCGGGCGTTGACGCAATCCCCACACGTCGAAGACTAGAAAATCGGCGATCACTAAGGGGCAGTCGGTGAATGTCAACGCTGCCGTCAAGCGAATCTTGTCAACTATCGCTACCTTTCCCGAGATCTCGCCGCCGGTAATGTCGACCAAATGTATGGTGCCCATCTCGCCGAAGGACGGATTGCGCTTTGCCAAGGCAGCAAGCAGAGGTTCGTTGGCGGCCGACACCTCGGCGCCCGAATCAATGAAGGCAGTCGCGGGTGTGCCGTCTACCATGCAGTCGAGCGCCTGCAAATGCCCAGATGACCCCGACGCACGAATGCGAGCCTCATTCTCACGCACCCAATTGGCGCTGAATCTGGCGCGAGGTTCGCTTATCTGCAGGCGGTGATTGTGAAAATCGAAGGTCACGCGGTGACCATCGAGGAAGTCTAGACCAAGATACCCGTCAGCATCCAACAGCGAACGGGATAAGGTCGGCACCATCAAATATTTTTTTGTGATCGACCCAAATGTCATGGTACGGATTGAGACGGTCTCGGTAAGGACCGCGCGGACAACGCCTTTCAGAATGACTTCATCGCCGTGGGAAAGACCCAACTCGGCGGCGACTTCACTGGCCAAAATGGTGCGATCGGCACCGGTATCAACTACGAAATGATAGGGCCCTTTGCTGGGCCAGTATCACTTTACCGATGGCTTCGGTAACTACCGCACCACGGATGATCCCAACTACACCCCAGAAAAGGCCGGTGAGGTGGGAAGCTGGACTCCGATGACGGCTGCACCATAGTGCGATTCAAGTCTGTTTTAAAAAGAGTGTGTCGATTCCAGTATTCTCTGACGTAGATTTCAACAAGGTTGCCGCGACCGCTGCGTCCCGCGTGGATGTCAGCTAAAAATCTCAATTTATCCGCACAAGACGTCAGTAATCGGAATTAGAAGTGTTGATTGACGATCGCAGAAGCGTTGCGGCGCGGCAAGACGGATGTGGAGGGGCAGGGGAGAGTGGCGTGCCTGTCGCGCGCGACGTGGTTTGGTCAAGAAGGCAAGCGGACCGCCAGCATCGGAGGCCTTGAGGCGGAATTCTCGCCGGCTGTATACTCGGCCTATGCTTCTCCGACGTGCGTCATCCCTGTCCGGGGAGGATCTTCATGACAACCAGCCGCCGCGACCTATTAACGACAGCATTGTCTGCCGCGGCCGGAGTGGCCGTGACTTCGAATCATCCCCGCGCGCACGGGACTGATCACGATCATGCGCACGATCACGGTCACCAGGATGTGCCGTCGGATCCGGCCTTACGCGTCAAGGCGCTTGAATCCCTGCTCGTTGCAAAAGGGCTGGTCGATCGTGCCGCCGTCGATGCTTTGATTGATACTTACGAGCATAAGGTTGGCCCCCGCAATGGTGCTCGAGTGGTGGCGCGTGCTTGGACCGATCGCGCTTATAAGCAGCGCCTGCTGAGCGACGCGGACGCTGCTATTGCCGAGCTGGGCTATGGCGGCCTGCAGGGCGAGCACATGGTGGTCGTCGAAAATACCGCCAACGTGCATAACCTTGTCGTTTGCACTCTTTGCTCTTGCTATCCATGGCCGGTTCTTGGCCTGCCTCCGGTCTGGTACAAATCCGCGCCTTACCGCTCGCGAGCCGTGATCGACCCACGCGGCGTGCTCGGCGAATTTGGCCTGGAGATTGATGAGAATGTCGAAGTGCGTGTGTGGGACAGTACGGCTGAGCTGCGATATTTGGTGCTTCCGGAGCGGCCCGGGGGCGGCGACGGGTGGAGTGAAGAAAAACTGGCTGCGATGGTAACCCGCAACGCGATGATCGGCGTTGCGAAGATCGCGACGCCTGTGCATGGAGATCGCGCATGAATGGCGTGCACGACATGGGCGGGATGCATGGAATGGGCGCTATTAAGGAAGAGAAGGACGAGCCTGTCTTTCACGCGACGTGGGAAGGTCGCGCATACGGGGTAACTCGCGCCATGGGCGGCTGGCGCTTGTGGAATCTCGATGCAACTCGTTTCCAGCGGGAATTAATCGCCCCGGTCGACTACTTTCGAATGAGCTATTACGAGCGCTGGATTGCCGGACTCGTGGAGTTGATGCTCAAGAACAACTTGGTCACGAGGGCGGAAATAGAAAGCGGCAAATCGGATTCGGGGGCGCCGGTCCGCACCCCCACTTTCACCGCCGACAAAGTGGCGGCGTTTGTTTCAAAGGGGATGCCGGCGCGCCGGGACGTGACCGTCGCGGCAAGTTTCCGAGCAAACCAGCGCGTGCGCGCACGCAATATGAACCCAATGGGACATACGCGCTTGCCGCGCTATGTGCGCGGGAAAGTCGGAACAGTCGATCGGGATCACGGCATCTTCGTGTTTCCGGATACGAACGCACATTTTAATGGTGAAAAGCCGCAGCATGTATATTCCGTACGCTTTGTCGCGCGCGATGTGTGGGGCGCTGAAGCCAGTCCCCGCGATTCAATTTACGTTGACATGTGGGACGACTACCTTGAGCCCGCCTAATTCCAATCCGCTGTCGGCCGAATTGGCAGTGTTGGCGCGGTTGCCACGCGATGAGGATGGGCCGGTGTTCGCCGAGCCATGGCAGGCTCACGCATTCGCACTCGCGGTCCGGCTATCCGCGAAGGGCCATTTCAGCTGGAAGGAATGGGCGTCAATGCTGGCGGATGAATTGCAAAGCGCTGCGGAGCACGGCGAACCGGA
>DASYJX010000008.1:0-100593 GCA_035996065.1 Steroidobacteraceae bacterium
TCCACCGCACTGCTCGACCCCGCTACCAGCTATAGCTACTTCTGCTCCGCCCCAGGACACTTCAACATCATGAAGGGACGCCTCGTCCTGAATACCTCAAGCTCCCCAGCCGTCGCCAAAAACGTGCCGAAATAGCCTCGACTACGACCGTCGGTCCTTCACTTACGTGTAAAGATAAGTGACGGGCAGGCCAAGTCGAAGGCAAGACTGTATCGCGGGGCTTTGCATCGGAATGATGCGATTCGAGAAATCACCCGCCAAACCTATCAACCACTTTTGGCGAGGACGCAAGCCGTAAGCATCCGTCAAGCCGAGCAGCTCGCGGATCCATTCGGGCACCAATTCCACCGCGGCGCGCACCAGGAGGGGTTGCAGCCACTGAAGCGGGCGCGGAAAAGCAGTGGTCTCGCGCATGATCTGCAGAAATTGGAATACCACGGGGGACGGGTCCAATTTGCCTCGCATGGATCCGAAGAGACTCTGCGCTGCCAAGACCGACTGCGGGGCGTCAAGGGCGCCGTATAGGCGGGAGGCGGGCACTCCTTCGCGATACATTGCGTCAAATTCGGAACGGCTCAGCGGCTCGACGTAGCGGCTGTAAGCTTCAGCAAAACTGAATACCGCAGTAGCGTGCACCCAGCTCAACAGCCGCGGGTCATTTGCCGAATATCGAATACCGTTGGGGGTTTCGCCGTCGACCGCCGCATGCTTGCGTACTACTCCCGCGATCATGGGCTCGGCTACGCTGCGGGCGCCATAGACAGTGACCATCGCCGCCAGTCCGGTGCGGCGCAGGCGTCCGCTCGGATCTCTGCGGAAGGACGAGTGCTCCCAAACGCCCGCGCGAACGGCGGGCTCTGCCAATTCAAGAATGACAGCGGCGACCCCGCCGACGAAGAGGGCAACCGGATTCTTAAAAACGCGCCACGACACCGAGTCCGGCCGAACCAACGCTTCTTCGTCCAACGGCCGAGCGAAATCGACCGCTCGGCTCTGCTCGGTATTCATAAGAGCGCTGATCGTAGCGTCAAGGCGACGCTGCAGCGCTGCAGGCAATCGAATGACTGAACGCACTAGGGAATTGCTGCCAGTATTGGCGCGCGGGTTTTGGCCGCATTCGCACCGGCATCGGCGGCACGGACCACGAACTGAACGCTCATCGACTGTCCGCTCAAGAAACGCAGCGTGATTGGAACCCGCTCACCCGCCCCGACGGAACGATGAGGCTGCGTCAACATGAGGTGGTAGCCTTGCCTTAAAAAATTCACCGAGGTTTTTGGACCCACCTTGATCGCATCCACGGGTGCCATGCCGCTCATTCCATCGATGTTTCGAGATTGATGCAGGGTTATTTCCCCGTAGTCCGTGCTGCTCGCGCCGATCAACACTTGCGGTACCGTTCCTTTATTGGCAAGCGTGATGTAGCCCGCGCTGGGGACGTTCGCCGGCAACCAGCGAATCCAGGCATCGGTGGCTCCGATCCCCGGCGGGGGCTGGGCGCGCAAAGCGGCGATGCTCGAGAACGTGAGAAAGATGCTCGACACGAACGGAACGAAGTGCTGCGCGTATGTGTTCACCGCAGGTAACTTACCATGGCTCGAGCCGTCGACGGCGGCCACCGGCTTCTCAAGGACGCGCGCCGTGTTGCGTCGCAGGAGTTTGCCGCGGAGTGCCTTTTGCTAGGAGGCTCGTACACCTGCGCCGCGGTACCGGCGTTCCAGCAAGTGATCGACTGAGATTGGCCCGGCTCCCGCGATCGCGAGCCACAAAAACAGCGCCAGGTATTCGAATTCATCGAAGCCGAGCAGGGTCTCGAGTGAATCTACGTCGCCCCATTTCGCCGATCGGATGGCGACAATCATCGTGATGCCGAGCGCTCCGGCGGAGATGCGGGTCAACAGTCCGATGAGCAGGAACAATCCTCCGAAAAACTCAACCCCTGACACGAAGGGAGCCAATATGTGGGGCAGCGGAATGCCCCAATCGACAAAGTTCTGCGCTACTTGAGGCAAATTTTGCAGCTTGCCCCATCCGCTCCACATGAACACCCATCCCACGGTAATCCGGGCAAATAGAGGAGCCAACCAGGTCAGGTGCTGGGCAACCTGCCTCGGCCATTCAAGCAGCCAACGTACGAGTAGTTTCATTTTGTCTCCCTCAAGACTCGAATTGGAGCGCCATTTCCCATAGGCATCGTGCGGAGGGCTCAATGGTACACACCTCATAGACCGGGAGGGGCAGGCGTTTATTTCCGCGGCGTGTTGCAACCGTCTACTACCTTGCGCGCTCCCACCGCGGCGCACGGTATGCGTCTGATGCCCGTCGGACGTCCCCTACAGTCACTCGGCGGCGTGCGCCACTGGATCGAACCAGCCAAATCTATAGGCTGGCGAGCACTTGGCACTGAACGATCCGGCTTGGAGAACGAATTATGGAAAAGCAGTCATCGAATCACGGCGAGGGCGATCCGGAGGCGGCAGAGCGCTTTAACACCGCCGAACGTGAGTTCGTGAAGTCCGACCGAGGTAAAAAGAAAATACACGACGGGCCGCACGTCACGGCAGGCGAAGAGGGCGAGTTGGAAAAAGCCGAGCAGAGCGGCCGCGCGCACGCGAAAGAGGACGATTCCGGTACCACGCGAGAGTAAGCGGAGGGCCGCGCCCCGTGCAGGCCCTCGGCGCGCGGAGGTAAGTCTTTGTAATGCAGCCAATTTACGAGGCCTCCGTCATTTGCGGCAAAATCGCGCTAGCGTGGCTGCGGCGCACTCTTGCCGTGGTCGAAATTTCTCTTTCTAGAGCCGCAACACAGAATTCCCGCCTGCATCCGGGTCCAATCTTCCCTTTACTGGGCTAGATGCGCAGCTACGTCAAGGCTCGCAGCCTTGACGACGAGTATTCTCCGGTCATACGCCCGCTTTCTGATCGGGATCGCAATCCCACGGGAGGATGTCGGACATGAAGCAGGCGCTCGCGGCGCTCGGCGCCCTCGTTCTGGGACTGCACGCGGCATTCATGGCCCACGCAGACATTCGTCCGGAGCAGACTCACACGGCTCTTGCGGCGATCGAAGATGCGAAAGTGTTGGTAGCAGCCGGGCGTGGTCAGTTGCTCTTGGTGGGCTCGGCGCTAACGACGGAACAGGCGCCGAGTGAAAACGTCGTGGTCATCTTGGAATACCCGAGCGTTCGCGATATGAAGCCGGGGATGATCCTAATCTTAGCAAGGAATGGCTGCGAACCGATCGAGTCTTGCTTGATCGCGAGGCGCGTGTCAGAGGTCGGCGTCGGAGGCGAGGTGCAGACTGACCCTTACACGACGGAGGGGCTTCTCTTCGGCAAAACCAAAGCCACCCTGCTCGGTGTCGTATCCTATGCGATCGACCTGGAAACCGACCGCATCCGCGACATGCGCGCGGGCCGCGCGCAAGAGCCCGTCACCCTTTCCCAAGCGCTTGCTCAAGAAGTCGCCCGACCCGCGGGCACGCAACTAGATTCTGATTTCCGCGGTGTCAGAAATCGCCTACGCGAGCGCCGCCGCAAGACATTTTTTCGCGATGCGCCATCTTGGAGACGCGGTCTGTAGTACCCTCAAGGGAATGATAGCGGCGCAAAAGCGAGCATTTTAAGATGCGACAGCGTGCCGGGCGCTTCCCTCTGTCGAGCCTGCACCCAGGGATCGGATGTGCCCAGGACTTGCGATGACGCCGCCTTATGCCGCCCCGACCGCGGTTGTAGGAATAGGGGCTTCGGCCGGCGGTCTGCAGGCATGCACCGAGTTTTTCAACGCGCTGCCGCCGGATACCGGCATGGCATTTGTCATCGTCCAGCACATGGCCGCGGAGCACGAAAGCCACTTATCGTCGCTGCTGGCCCGCGCGACTCCGATGGCCGTGATGGAGGTCCATGACGGGCCGCAAATCGATCCGAATTGCATTTACGTCATCCCGCCGAACCGAACGCTGATCATCACCGATGGACATCTTCAGCTCCGTGAGCGCCCGCCAGGGCTTCATCTTGCGGTCGATATTTTTTTCGCCGCTCTTGCGCAAAGTCACGGCAATCATGCCATCGGCGTCGTCTTGTCCGGGACTGGCGGCGACGGATCGAGGGGAGTCGAGACGATCAAGGCGCATGGGGGCATCACTTTCGCCCAAGACAATACTGCGCAGTACTCCAGCATGCCGGAAAGTGCGATCAACACGGGATGCGTGGATTTCATCTTGTCCGCGCGAGAAATCGCCGCCGAGATAGGCAAGCTCGCCGCAATTCCCGACGTGGCTTTCGGCAGCGAGCCTGCCGATTCCTCCGGTGCCATCGATGATGTCGTGGCGATCCTGCACGAGAGGCTACAGGTTGATTTTTCGCGATATAAGACCAACACCCTGCATCGACGGATCAATCGACGCATGGCGCTCAAGAATCTGTCGAACCTGAGCGACTACCGTGACCTGCTTCGCGAAAAACCCGAAGAGGTGGACGCGCTGTACCAGGATATTCTGATCAGCGTGACGAATTTCTTTCGTGATGCCGAGAGCTTCGAGGCCCTAAAGACTGCCATCTATCCGCGAATCGCCGCCCCCACGAGAATATCGGAGCCGGTGCGCGTATGGATCGTGGGGTGCTCCACGGGAGAAGAGGCGTATTCGCTCGCCATATCGCTGCTCGAATACATGGAGGAGTCGAAACTCGAAATTCCGGTTTCGCTGTTCGGCACGGATGTCAACGGCCTTTCGATCGAGCGCGCCCGCCGCGGGTTCTATCCGCGGTCGATCGCCCAGGATGTTTCGATGGAACGCCTCAGGCGCTTCTTTACCGAGGTCGAGGCGGGGTACGTCGTCAAAAAATCAATTCGGGAGATGTGCATTTTCGCGCAGCACAATGCACTCGCGGATCCGCCGTTTTCCCGGATGGATTTGGTCAGCTGCCGCAACTTGCTTATTTACTTTCAGGGCCAATTGCAGCGTCAGCTGCTGCCGAAGCTGCACTATGCGCTGAAGGCCTCGGGAATCCTTTTCCTCGGCGCCTCCGAATCGATCAGCCAGTATCATGAACTGTTCGACGAGCTGGATTCCAAACATAAATTCTACGCGAAACGAGGCGTAGTGCGACGTCTCGAGGAAGCATTTCCCATGGGCATAGACGGGCCAAAGTCGGTGTTCCCAGCCGCTCGCTCGGGCAGCGCGAGGAGTCGAGAAGCCGGAGTCGACCGGCAGCGGACCGCCGATGCCGTGCTTCTCAAGAACTACGCCCCAGCCGGGGCGCTCATCGACGGCGACGGTGAAATCCTGCAATTTCGGGGCGACACGACGCCCTATCTAACCCTCAATGATGGAAAAGCGAGCCTGAATATTTTCAAGCTGGCGCGCGAAGGACTGTTCGCGACGCTCAAGGCGGCGCTGAACGAGGCCGCCGAGAAAAATGCTGCTGCACGCTCCGCGCAGGCGGCCGTGGATACGGAAGAGGGGATCAGGACGCTCTCAATACGGGTGATTCCGGTCCTTTATCCCTCGACCTCGTCGCGTTGCTATTGGATCTTGTTCGAGCCCAGCATTCCTTCGCCAATCCATCCGGAATCGCAAGAACTCATGAGCCGGGCCGGGGACGCTTCGGGTGAAAAAGAGAGGCGAATTGCGCTACTCACCAAGGACCTTGCAGCGACGCGCGAGCATTTGGAGGCGACCATCGAATCCTTGGAGGCCGTGAATGACGATCTGCAGTCCGCCAATGAGGAAATCCGATCGGCTAACGAAGAGTTGCAGAGCAGTAACGAAGAGCTGGAAACCTCCAAGGAGGAGATTCAATCGAGCAATGAAGAGCTGACCACCGTCAATGAAGAATTGCGGCTGCGCAATAACGCTCTCGATCGCGCCAATGACGACCTCAATAACTTGTTCAGCAGCGTCCAGATGGCGGTCGTGATGGTCTGGCGCGACATGCGAATCCGGCGTTTTACGCCGCTGGCACAGCAAATATTCAACATCGTGCCCACGGACATAGGCCGGCCGCTCGGCAACATGAATCACAACCTCGAGCTGGATGATTTACCGCAACTGCTCTCGGATGTCATCGAAACAGGTACCGGTCGTGAAATCGAGGTGACGAGCCAGGATGGGACGTATTATCTGCTGGGTATTCGCCCCTACCGCACGGCGGAAAACACCGTGGACGGTGCCACCATCGTCCTTGTCGACATCAATATGCTCGTACAAACGCAAGAAAGCTTGCGCAATCGTGTGTCCGAATTGGCGGCAGCCGATCGGCACAAAAATGAGTTCCTGGCGATCCTTGCCCACGAACTGCGAAATCCGCTCGCGCCCTTGCGCAACGCCGCTCACGTATTAAAGCTGGCGCCCGCGGACGCCGACGTGAGCGCCAAGGCGCGCGACCTGATCGAGCGGCAAGTGCACCACATGTCGCGTTTGGTGAGCGACCTGCTGGATGCGGCGCGCGCGGCGAATGGTCAGATCCAGCTGCAACGCGAGCGCGTCGATATGCGCGAGTCGGCACAACGTGCGGCGGAATTACTGCGTCCCTTGTTCGATTCTCGAAATCAGACTTTGATCGTCGATGTTTCCGAGGAACCTGTCATCGTTGACGGCGATGTCACCCGTATGGAGCAGATCGTCAACAATCTTCTCAACAACGCGCATAAGTATACGGGCCCCGGCGGTCGCATCGAAGTCACCGTCGCCGCTGAGAAGTTCTCGACCGACGGTCCATCCGCCGTCGTTCAGGTCAGGGATAACGGCGAGGGAATCGACGCGGAACTCATTCCTCGCCTATTCGAGCTTTTTACGCAGGCCGATCGATCATTGGCGCATTCTCAGGGAGGACTCGGGATCGGCCTGAGTCTCGTTCGAACGCTTGTGGAGATGCATGGCGGGAGAGTCAGCGCTCACAGCGAAGGCCGCGGCCGCGGAAGCACGTTTACGATTCGTCTCCCGTTGGCATTGGAAAAACAATCCGCGATCGGTCCTGAATCGGCTGCACCTCCGCCGTTAGGCTTCAAATCGCAGCGCGTGCTGATCGTGGACGACAGCGCTGATATCCGCGAAAGTACAAGCGCATTGCTGTCGATGGTGGGACATGAAGTAGCCACGGCTGCCACCGGCCAGGAAGCGCTGAAAGCGGCTCTCGCGTTCGATCCGACGGCAGTGCTCCTGGACATAGGGTTACCGGACGTCAGCGGCTACGATGTCGCGAGGCAGCTGCGCAAGATGCCTCGCTTCGAGAGTTCGCTGCTGATTGCCGTGAGCGGGTATGACACGCCGGAAGCACGCCGCCAATCGCTCGAGGCAGGCTTCGATCACCATCTCCCGAAGCCGGTACCGCTTTCAGATCTTGAAAAGCTGCTCGGGGCAGGGTGAGGGCGGCGCCGGCTACCGGCCAAAAAGAGACCTAATTGTGCTTGCCAGCGCTCGTGCACAACTACATGATCGGGGGTTACTGGTCACGGGACGAATAGACAATGAAATTGTTCGCCGGACTGAGAAAAATAAGAGATTTTCAAAAACTACAGCTTCCTTTTCTCAGCTCCTTATTGGATTTCGACATCGTCATTGAGATCGGCTATCAGGAAGAGCGAGGGCGACCGATGACGTTGAAGCAGCTTTTTCTGCTCAATATTTGCTCGCGCACCACGGTGCGGCGCAAATTAGCGCGGCTCGTCGACCAGGGTATCGTCATCCGGAGTAAGGATGCACACGATCAGCGCGCGAGCCTCCTGTTGATCGCGCCCTCCACGTTGAAGCTTTTAGGCAAGTATGGAGCCGCGCTGACGACTATTTCGGCGGCGCACTTCGGTTAATCCGGCCAAGGCTCGAAGGAGCGACGTCATGGTGCGCCCGCTGCGAACGTATCGCACGCGTCGATTTGACCTGTATCGACGCCTTTCTTAAACCAAGAAACTCGTTGCGCACTGGTTCCGTGCGTGAAAGACTCGGGGACGATCGTGCCTCGCGCTCGCCTCTGCAACGTGTCGTCGCCAATTTGAGAGGCGGCATTGAGGGCGGTTTCAATATCACCGGACTCGAGGCGCCATCCCTGTTCTCGCTGGGAACGATTTGCCCAAACGCCTGCGAAGCAATCCGCCTGCAATTCAAGTCGCACGCTGATCGCATTTGCCCTGGGTTCGGAGGCGCGCTGCCGCTGTGCGTCGGCTTTACCGAGGATGCCGAGGAGGTTCTGGACATGATGCCCCACCTCGTGTCCGATCACGTACGCGTGGGCAAACTGTCCGGGAGCCCCGAGCTGGCGGGTCATGACATCGAAAAAACCCAAATCCAGGTAAACGGCCCGATCTTGAGGGCAGTAGAATGGCCCTGCGGCTGCCTCGCCCTGACCGCAGGCCGTAGGATAACTATCGCGATACAAGCGTAGCTTCGGATCCTGATAGGTCAACCCGCGTTCCCGAAAAGCAGCTGTCCACACAGTCTCCGTGCTTCGCAGTACTTGCGAGACGAATTTGGCTTGCGGGTCGCCGGCGGGCGGGCTTTTCGCGGGCTGATCCGCTGCAGTCTGCACGGATGAGGAGGATCCATCGCCGCTCATCAATCCGAGAATCACCAACGGGTTTACGTGAAAAATCCAGCCGCCGATGAGCGCCAGTGCGATGCCTCCGAGACTGATTCCGTGAATGGGTCGAAATCCGCCAGATCCGCGGACATCCTCGACATTTTGGCTTTCGCCTTGGTCATCCATTCGCATGATTGTTCTCCTAGACCCGCCGAAGCCTGGACGGGAAGGGTATCTGAAGATGTAAGACAATCTCCCGTTCTTTTGTCGCTGCTCGGCGGAAAGATGGGTGCAGGGGCGTTGGGCGCGTGCACTGGACGCCACTTGAATACTTCACGACTCGAAAGTCAACGATGCCATCGCCAACTCGCCCTTGAGCGCGGCGCAAGTGGCGGCCTTGCCCGCGCTGGGGTATTCGGTCGGTAAATCCCTGTCGGCGACGGTCTCGGACAACACGATGTTCGCCGTCATGGGGTTGTACAAGCTCGACGTCCTGCAATTCTTCGTGAGTTACGAGCACATCAAGTATGCCAATCCGAGGACCCGGGTCGCCGCCGGTTTTTCCGACATCGGCGATTATACACTCGCGTTCGTCAACAACAGTTCTAGCTATCCCCCGGACAAAAGGGAAGGGGGAGACTAGGAGGCGAAAGGCGGTAAAATGCCGGTCGTCAATCGCGATAGTGGCGGTAGTGATGACTGTCCTTACGGAAAAGCTATTTTTAAACACCGACACGACGGTAACGTGCCCGCAGTGCGAGCGCGAGTTCAGTTTGGAACAAGGATTTGCCAAAAAAGCGCTCGAACACCTTGCGGACGCGAGTTCAGGGGCGATCAAGGATCTACAAGAATCGATCCGGCTAGAGGCCCTCAAGAGATCTGAGAAGGAGTCGGCCGAGCGGGCTCGGCTTGCCCAAGGGGAATTGGCGAACGTTCGAAAGCTCCTGACTGATCAGGAAGCGGCGCATCAACGAAGCCTCGCCGAACTCCGCGAACATTCCACTGCGGCCGCGAATGCGCGAATCGCCGACTTGAGGAGAACAATCGACGAGAAGGACTCGCAGATGGCGGCACTTAAGAGCCGCGAAGCTTCGCTGGCGCTTAAGGAGCGGGAACTCGAGGTCAACGTGGCGGAGCGGGCAAAAGCGCGGGCCGTGGAAATGTTCGAAGCGGAGAAGCAGCTTTTGGAACAACGCTTACGAGAGCGCGAGCAACAGGTCACAGAACTGCGCGCCGCCGAAATATCGCTCCGTAAGGATAAAACGGCGGTTGAGGATCGTGCCGCGGCGCTTGAAATCGAGGTCGCTCGCAAGCTCGACGCCGGGCGCTCCGAGATCGAGGCAAGAGTTCGCTCTCAGGAGCAGCAGCGGACCGCGCTCGAGAAGGCGGAACTGCAGAAGAAGCTCGACGATGTCTCGAGCCAGCTGGTCGATACACAACGCAGAATGGCGCAAGGATCGCAGCAATTACAAGGAGAAGTATTGGAGCTTGCGATCGAAGAAGGACTGCGCAGGGCATTTCCGCTGGATACGATCGAAGAAGTAAAGAAAGGGCAGCGGGGCGGCGATGTCCTGCAACACGTGGTTACCCGCACCGGCCAGGCCGCGGGCACCATCCTCTGGGAAACCAAACGCGCCCGGGATTGGAGCGCTCAGTGGATACCCAAACTCAAGGAAGACATGCGCGCCTGCGGTGCGGCAGTGGCCATCCTGGTGACCATGCCCGAGGCATTGCCTAAAGATTGGCCCGCGCCGGCCTATTTTACGTTGCGTGACGATGTTTGGGTAACGCAAGCATCTTGCGCCATCGGGATCGCCGAGGCGCTGCGAACGGGTCTGATCGATCTGCATCGACAGCGCCAGGTTTCCGCCGGAAAGAACGAAAAAATGGAGGCGCTCTATGACTATTTAACCTCTCCGCAATTCGCACAAAAGCTTACGGCGGTGTTCGAAACATTCAAGCGAATGCAGAGCGAGCTGGAATCGGAGAAAAATCAAACCATGCAGCGATGGTCGCGCCGTGAAAAGCAGTTGCAGGTCGGGATGAAGCAGCTGCTTGGCATCGGCGGCGAGATACAAGGGCTGTCTCAACAGGATGTACCCGTGCTGGAGTTGGAGGCCCCGCCCTCGGGCGACGAAGTATGAAGTCGATTGCCCGGTGTATGGAAAAGTCAGCTAATTACTCGGCTAGGCGCCTTCCGGCACGAGCGGAAATTTCATCACGAACACGGCGCCACCCCCCGGTGCGTCGGCAACGCGGATTTCTCCTCGATGCGCCCTGATGATTTCCGCGACGATCGCAAGGCCCAGGCCCGCGCCCGACCGGCGCACGCCGCGGCCGCGCCAGAATCGCTCAAAAATATGCTCACGGTCTGATTCCTCAACTCCAGGCCCGCGATCAGTCACACTGATCGCGCCATCCGGCGTAACGGCGATGCTTACCTCGGTCCCGATCTGGGTATGGTGCACGGCGTTCTCCACCAGATTTCGGATCGCATCCGCTATCGCATCGGAGTTGCCGCGAATCTTGACCGGTACCGCCGGTGCATCGAAGCCGAGTGAGCGGTGTTTCGCCATGGCCCAAGGCGTGAGATATTCAACGACCTCCCGGCTCGTTGTTCGCAGGTCCAATTTCTCGGCGATCTCGACGGATACGCTGTCGAGACGCGCGACTCGGAGCAGCTGGGCTACCAACCGGTTCATGCGTGCGGCGTCGTCACGCAGCTTCTCGATTTCCGGCGTGTCTTGCAGCTCATCAAGCCCCGCCGTCAGGATGGCAAGCGGTGTGCGCAGCTCATGGGCTGCATTCGCGGTAAATTCCCTCTGTACGGCAAATCCTTGCTCCAGACGATCCAGCGCGCTGTTCACTGCAGAAACCAAAGACACCAACTCCGTGGGCAGCCCATCGATCGGAAGACGCACACCGGTCGTGCCAGGTCCGATGGCAGCGGCCTCTTGGGACGCGGCGAGCACGGGCCTAAGGCCGCGGCGTATGCTCCAGACCGCCACCGCCAGCATCGCGGCAGCAAAGAATGGAATGGCCCACGCGACGTCGATTATGAACCCTTTCATGAGTCCGGAGGCCAATGCTTCCGCATCCGAGACGGCGGCCACCGACACCGACAATGGCCCCACGGAACTATCGACGCGGACCGTGATGCCGTTGTAATCCTGGCTGGTCGCTCCGAAATCCTCGAGACGGAACGCGTGAGCATCCGGTGAAGAAGCCGGCCATCGGTCGACTTCCTTCGCAAATGCGGCATCCGACGCGGCAACTGCCGTGCCGTCGAGTGTGCGCACCACCAGCAAGCGAGTGCGGGCCGGTGAATCATAGAGCTGTTCAAGTCTCGCGGGCAGCTTGAGACGCAAAATCCCATCCGGATCCCTGGCTATGAATGTCGCCATCTGGATCGCGCGGTGTTCCAACTCATCGTCCCCCAACGTCTTCGCAGCTTGTGTTCCCTCATAGATGACGGCGCACACGCCCAACACTGTTGCCACGAGAAATACAGCGGCTAGCCGCACCGCGAGCTGCGCCTGGAGCGAGGACAGCGAAAACTTCAAACAGGCTTCTCCGTCAACAAATATCCAATGCCGCGCACCGTATGAATCACCGGCGTGGCGCCCACGTCGGCGAGCTTGCGTCTCAAATGATGAACGTGAACCGGGATGGCGTTCGATTCCAGCGGCTCATCCATCCCGTAGAGCTTCTCCTCGAGCACCACACGCGGCACCACGCGGCCCAGGCGCCGCATCAAATGCTCGAGAATGGCGAGCTCGTGACGCGGCATGCTGATGGGGATTGAGCCCACGCGCACATCCCTCCCAATGGTGTCGAACGCCAGATTGCCGGCCTGTAACGTGATGCCCAGGGCGTGTCCCGGCCGGCGCAGCAGGGCCTTGATGCGAGAGATCAGCTCCGTGACCGCAAAGGGCTTCGCAAGATAGTCGTCCGCGCCGGTGTCAAGCCCGCCAACCCGGTCCTCAACCGCATCACGGGCCGTCAGTATCAACACCGGGACCCGATTCCCCGCACTGCGGATCTTGGCAAGCATGCGCAAGCCGTCCCCGTCCGGCAGCCCAAGATCAAGAACTACGGCATCGTAAGCAACCAAAGACAGCGCTTGATCGCCCTCGGCCACCGTACCGACCGAATCGACGACGAAGCCCGCGCGTTCGAACGCCGAGCGCAGCAGCTCGACGATTCGTGTCTCATCCTCGATCACTAACAGCCGCATTCTGTCCCCGCATCGGACCTATCGATCCTGCTAAATTGAGTCAGAGGAACACACTTTCTTTAACGCAATATTAAGCGGGATCTCCCGCTCTCGCACTCATCGATGCACGTCCCATAATTCTGCCTTAATGGATATCTGCGACCCTGGATGCTTGCCAAACACGGAGAATCAATGCGCTGGATCATTCTACTAGCCATCGGCGCCGCGCCCGCTTGCTCGGTTGCTGAGGCGGCAGGGGACCCGCCGGCTGCACCGGTCGACTCGCTGGAGGCCATCGTCGTGAAGTCGGAGAAGTTGGCGGTGGAGAGTCTGATCGATCGTAAGGTCTACACCGTAACTTCGGATGCACAAAGCACGTTCGGCACCCTGAGCGATATTTTGAGCAATATTCCGTCTGTCGATGTGGATCCGACCGGCATCGTGTCTCTTCGTGGGGATACCAAAGTCCTGATTCTGATCGACGGCAAACCGTCCAGCCAGTTCGCCGGGGCCTCCGCGGGCGATAATCTGCAGTCAATTCCCGCCAAGGACATTGAGCGCATTGAAGTGCTCACGACTCCGCCCGTTCAGTTCAAAGCAGACGGCGCGGCCGGCGTCATCAACATCATCACGCGCAAGAAGCACCCGGCGGGCACAACCGGATCGCTGCAAGCAAGCGCCGGCAGCGGCGCACGTTACGTCCTTGGGACGGACGGCAGCTACAGCTCCGGACCGCTGGCCGTGTCCGTCGGCGCGGGGTACCGGCAGGACTACCGGGAACGCCGTGTTCAATCGAGCGTAATTGCGCCGGACCCGGCGTCAGGGCAACTCATCGACAGCAGAAATTCGATTAGTGAAAGGATCCGCCGCGAAGTACCGACGGTGAAGCTATCGGCCGCGTATGCATTGAACGATCAACAGTCGATCAGTGGGTCGGCAAGCTGGGCCGATCGAGGGGGTTTGCGCACCTACACCCAGTTGACCGATGGCAGCGCTCCCAGTGGCATCACCGCAAACTCCGCGCGCCGCCTGAGTTCGGGGCACGACCCCGAGATTGATTACGATGAGAAACTGGCCTTTGCGCAGAAGCTTGGCAAGCCCGGCGAGACGCTGGACTTCTCGCTCCATCGATCAACGTCGCACCAGCACGAGCACTATGACTACACCAACGACTCCTTTGTCCCTCCGGCTGCCACGTTCTACAACAACTTAAGCTTCCACGAGGACCACGGAACGACCGAGTTTGGCGCTGACTACGCGCTGCCGACCTCGGACGCGCGTTCCTTGAAGCTCGGCTACGCCTTTGAGCAGGACGATTACCGGTTCGGCAATGTGGGAGAAAATATCGATCCGCTGAGCGGAGTTCCCCTGCCAGATCCCACGCTTACCAATCAGTTCAAGTTCCGGCAAGTGATCCACGCCGCCTATGCGAGCTACCAGGCCGGCATCGGGATGTGGACGTGGCTCGGTGGATTGAGGGCGGAGGAAGTACACACCGATGCCGAGCAGCTCACCAACGGCATTGCTACGAGCACCAGCTACTTCCAGATCTATCCGAGCCTGCATGTGGACCGCAGCCTCTCGGACCATACAACGCTGTCATTCGGTGCCAGCCGCCGCGTCAGCCGGCCGGATCCCTCCTACCTTAATCCCTACGTTGATCACGAATACACTCCAAATCTGAGCGCAGGCAATCCTGATCTCAGACCGCAATACAGCCGGTCGTACGAGGTCGGCTCTGAGTACGAGGGCAGGGGGCGGAGTTTCAGTTTGACGGGCTACTATCGCCTCAACCGGGACAGCGTGACGGACGTGACCGAATACCTCGCCGACGGGCTATCGCTCACGACGAAGACCAATTTACCGCGGGACAAATCGGCCGGGATGGAATTTAGCGCCAACGGCCGTATCGTCCAAAAACTCACATACAGCATCAGCGCCAACTTTTTCTACAGCCAGATCGATGCCAGGGCGCTGGCGAGCGGCGGATTGCAGTCCACTACCGGACTCAACGCGAAGGCCAAACTCGACTATCGGCCGACAGAGGCCAACTCGCTGCAGATCGCGCTCACCAGGACGGATAAGCGGCTCACACCGCAAGGATACGTGAGCGCCATCGATCTGGTGAACCTGGGGTACAAATATCAGGTGAAGGTTGACCTGACGGCTGTGCTGACCGTGACGGATTTATTCAACGGTCAGAGATTTCACCGATTCTCGACCTCGCCGGCATTCACCCAAGATTACCAACGTTTCGTTTTCGGGCGGATTCTCTATGTCGGCCTCGTTTATTCTTTCGGATCCAAGAAGAAAGACCAGCAGCCCGGGTTCGAGTACGAGCAGCCCGGCTGATGCCCAAATGCCATGACGGCCGAGCGTGCAACATGGGGCGGAATTTCGCCGGCTGCCGCTTGCATTGTACGCAGACCTAGGTAGACTTGCTACCATGGGTAGAAAAGATCGCGACGTTCGGATGTCACTTCAAACCTTAAGGGTATTGGAGGCATTTCTAGAAAATCCCGGCGATCAGCTCTCGGGTGCCGACGTGTTGCAGCGTGGCCAGTTGGCGTCCGGAACCTTGTACCCCATCCTTCTTCGTCTCGAGGCAGCGGGATGGCTTGTCAGTCGATGGGAGTCCATCGACCCCTCGAGCGCCGGTCGCCCACGGCGCCGCCTTTATCGATTGACTTCGACCGGGCTCAGGCGGGCGGGCGAGGTTTTCGCGGGTTTCAGTCGCACTGTTCTTGCATAGGCGGGCGGAGCCGTCGATGCCAGGAGGGCCTATGACTTCCGAGCGAGCGCAGGACTGGGTGGACGGGATTGTCCGACGTTTGATTCACCGCGCGGCGCGGCGCGTCCCTGATTCGCTGGCAGAGCGACTCGAGGAGGAGTGGCTGGCAGACTTGGCGGAGCAACAGGGCCCAGTGGCGCGCTTACGCTTCGGATTCGGCTGCTGCTGGGCGACGCATGTTATCGGCCGCGAGCATGGCGTGGCGACGCTTCCTGCGCCGAACTCCCCCCTCGGGCGTGGGTTTTTCATCCGCTATCCGCCGGACGATTTTCCATTCTTCACGGGCCGCACGATTACGCTCATATTGGTCGCTTCTCTCCATGTCGCGGTGCTCTACGGCCTCGCGATGGGGCTGGGCCCGAAATTCAGCAAAGTCATCGCGGGTCCATTCATCACGCGAGTAATCGAGCCACCTCCGCGCAGTAGCCTGCCCCCGCCGCCGCGCCCGCAAGTAGCGGCCCCTAGGATCGAGTTGCCGCCGCAAGAAAAAATGCCTCCGATCGAATCCGACCAAGCGGACGCCGTAGAGGCAGCGCCGCGTGAGCCACAGCGCACGGCGTTGCCTGCGTCGGGGCCGACCCTGGTCAATCGCGTGCAAGGCGGACCGGGAATAGGATTTCCGAGTACCAACGATTTCTACCCTGACGCATCCATTCGTATCGGAGAAAAGGGCGTTGCGACGGTCAGGACATGCGTTGACGGCAAGGGGCGCCTCATTTCCGACCCGACGATCATCCAATCGACCGGAAGCACCAGGCTCGACGAGGGTGCACTCAGGCTCGCCAAGGCCGGCTCGGGGCATTATCGAGCCACGACCGAAGACGGCCGGGCGGTGAATTCCTGCTATACGTTTCGCATTCGTTTCGAATTGCGAAACTGACGAATCAAGGGGGCGGCGCGCTTAGACCGCCGCATGAGCGTAAATCAATCGCTCCTACAGCATCGCCCCTCGGGCGAGGCATTTGTACAGTATTTTGCTTATTGAACGCATCGCTGCCACTTTGCATCATGGCTTGAAATGACAGAGTGGGAAGGACACGAAATCGCCACGAGCGCCGCCTTACTCGACGTTATAACCACGGCGAGTACGGGATCAGCTCGGCCATCCCATGCGGATAGGATTCTATTCACCGCATGCGAATTCTGGGCGTCCGCAAGGAATTGCACGCTTCTGGAGCAATTGAGAGAGGATCCTGTGCCGCAATTGCAGGCGGCTGAAGCGGCCTTCAGGGTCGTCGGCCTAGTCGGCGTCGCTGGACTCGTTTCGAGTGGCCGTAGAAATCTGATGCAAGGTCCGCCGGCTTCACTATCACAGATCGCCCGAGAAATCGAAAATTCGCTTGCGCATATCGACGAACCCGTTGATCAGATGATCGCTGCCTATGCGAAACAACAGGCCAGAGTTCGGCAAAACTAGCCGGTAGCAAGGTCGGCGCCCGCAGACTATTTATGGGTCGCCGGGAGCGGCACCGCGAACGGCTTCGCCGTCCTTTCATATTTTGCAATCTCCGGGTTCACCAAGCGCGCGCCTTTGTCGAGCACGTCCGGCTTCTCATCGCCCTCCACCCACTGGATCCAAATGACTTTGAGAGGCTTGTCGTCCGACGTATTGGTCCACCCATGAACGGCATAGGGACGATGCATAATGATGGATCCGGGGGTCACATGCTGTTTTTCGTCATCGACGAACCAATCTGCCTCTCCCTCGGTGACGTAGTAGACTTCTCGGGCGGGATGATTGTGCGCCGGGTACGTGGCTCCGGGTTGCAGCACCAGAGTTCCCATCCGAAGATTGTTGCCGGGAAGGCCCGAAGGTGCGGACTCGCTTCCGGGCATGCGTGGTCCGACCAATTGCGTGAAGAAATACCTGGAGAATTCGTCGGCTTTGCCATCCGCTCCTTTTCCGCGAAACCATGCCGGATAATGGCTTGACGCTTGATGTTGAGCACCTCCTTCTTGGCTGAATGCGGTAGTCCCTGCTTGCCGTCCGGGTACCGGATATTCACCATGCGTTTCCTGTGCCGGCGCGGCAAAACTCAGCCACACCGCTCCCATCAGCCATGCCGTTCCCATCAGCCTCTGAGCTGGATACCCAGTCGATCGCTTCGCACGCATAGGACACCGCTTGGTTGGCAAGGCCGTGTTTAACCGAGCGGCACTATATCAAGCGAAGAAATCTTAATCTCTGCCCGGCAGCTTGCCTGGCCTTTGAAAGGATCCGCAGACCGACAGGCATGATGGGATACCATTTAGAGTATGAGCATCGAGCGTAAGGCGGACCCTACATTCGCCGAGCAGGTCGCACTGGTGACAGGAGCCGGCAGCGCCCACGGGATAGGATTTGCCGTCGTGCGGCGCCTCCACGCAGCGGGTGCGCGGGTGACGATCACATCGACAACGCCACGCATCCACGAACGTGCGCGCGAAATCGATTCCGGCGACCGACGAATACTGGCCATCGAAGAGGACCTTACGAACGAGGCGGCGGCGCAGCGCTTGGTCGACGCGGCGTTCCGGCGCTTTGGTCGGATCGATGTATTGGTCAACAATGCCGGAATGGCCCAAATCGATCAACCGTTGGAAAGCAAGTCGCTGCAGCATACGTCGTACGCCGATTGGCGGCGCCAAATAGAAATCACCCTGCACACCGCATTTTTGATGACTCGGGCGGTGTTGCCTGTCATGGCCGCGCGCAAGTACGGACGCATCGTGAACGTATCGTCGGTGACCGGCCCGTTGGTAAGCAATCGCGGATCGGCAGCCTATGGAGCGGCAAAGGCGGCGATGGACGGAATGATGCGTGCGGTCGCGATCGAGACTGCGAGTTCAGGGATCACTATTAATGCCGTTGCGCCGGGATGGATTGCAACCGCCTCTTCCTCGGAGTCCGAACGGGTCGCGGGAATGCACACGCCGGTCGGGCGGCCGGGCACTCCCGACGAAATCGCTGCGGCGGTGTGTTTTTTGGCTTCGCGCGATGCCTCGTATATTACGGGGCAGGCGCTGGTGGTGGACGGCGGCAATATCCTACAAGAAAATAAAGCAGCTTCGTAAACGTATGCATCTAGGCTCGCTGGCAGCACGCTTTTATCGCGAAAGTCCCTTCGGTTCGCTTACACGCCCACAGCGCAATGCTTTCTTTGCCGCTCTCGCCGGCTGGTCGCTGGACGCCTTCGATTTCTTCATTTTTGTATTTTGCCTGAGGGCGATAAGCAGCGAGTTCCACACTGATCTGAAATCCGTGGCAGAGGGCGTGTTCCTGACGCTGGCGTGCAGACCTCTCGGCGCACTGGTGTTCGGTTGGCTGGCGGAAAAGTACGGTCGTCGGCCGATACTCATGATCAATATCGTCAGCTATTCGGCGGTCGAGTTCGCGAGCGCTTTTGCGCCCAATCTAGCCACTTTGCTCGTGCTGCGCGCGCTGTTTGGCTTCGCCATGGGCGGCGAATGGGGCGTAGGTGCAGCATTATCGCTTGAAACACTGCCCTCGAAAGGACGTGGGTTCTTCTCCGGGCTATTGCAGGTGGGCTACGTGATCGGCTACCTGCTGGCATCGATCGTCTTTGCCTATGCATTCGTTTACGTCGGGTGGCGCGGAATGTTTATCATCGGCGCCGCCCCGGCTTTCTTGGTGTTGTACATACGGATGGGCGTCGAAGAATCACCCGTTTGGTTGGCGGGCGCAGGTAAGCCGCGCGCATCGATTCGGGAGGTGTGGAACGCTGTGAGGCATTACTTTCCATCCCTGGGCTTCCTGGTGTTGCTGATGGCCTGCTTCAATGCCTTTTCTCACGGCTCTCAAGATCTTTATCCCACTTTCCTGCAGTCGCAGCATGGGTTTTCTGCCAAAGCGACCGGGCAGATTGCCATCGTCATGAATCTCGGCGCACTCATCGGCGGCGTCTCGTTCGGCAGCCTGTCCGAGCGCATTGGGCGCAAGCGCGCGATTATGCTCGCAGCTGCGCTAGCGCTGCCGTTGATCCCGCTATGGGCCTATTCGCACACAGCTCTGATGCTCGCGACGGGCGGCTTCCTGATGCAATTCATGGTGCAAGGCGCATGGGGAATCGTACCCGCCCACTTGAACGAGTTGTCGCCACCATCGGTACGCGCCATCGTGCCGGGCTTTGCTTACCAACTCGGCAACCTCGCGATGGCAAAGATGGGCCCATTTCAGGCCGGCATGGCGCAATCTCGGGGGGATGACTACGCTTACGTTTTGTCTTGGACATTGGCCGTGACGGCCATCGCATTGATCGTGGTGACGTCCCTCGGTGGCGAGGCGCGCGCGGCTCAGCTTGGCGCGTCACCTTAGAGGCGTCGCGCGTCCGTGCAATTTGCATTTGCGCGACGTGCGGTACGGCCGCTATTGATTTGGCACCCAGTTTTCGATCGAGGCCGGCGATGTTGCGACAGCCCCCGCACCGGTCGAATTCCACCAGGGCACGGACTTGTTCCAGGTGTATCCCTTATTCCACGTATAGCCCTTATTCCAGGTGTAGCCTTTGTTCCATGTATAGCCCTTGTTCCAAGTATATCCTTGAGACCAAAAGTAACCTTGGCTCCAACTGTAGCCCTGGTTCCACGCGTAGCCGCGATCCCAGGTGTAGCCGTCATCAGTCTGCGGCGTACCCCAGGTCGAGCCGTCCATATTCATGATGTAGTAGTTGCCGTTGGCATCCTTGTTGGCGGGACCGCCGAAGTGCGCGGTGCCCGCGAGATCCCCAGCAATATCGAGCCCGACGTTGGCGCAGCCGGTCGCGGAGCTATTGACTGCAGAGACGGCATTGATGAGTCCCGCGCCCTGCTGAAATACACTGTAGGCCAGCTTCCCGCGCGAGGTGACGCCCGGGCTAGATGATGCGATCAGGCGACACTTAACTGCATCGGGTGTCAACGTCGGATCCGATTGCAGCATCAACGCCACGACACCGGTGGTTACCGCTGCCGCCATTGAAGTGCCGGACATCGTGAATAGTTGCTCGGTAGGCATCATCGAACCAGGATCGAGATTCGCGAGGTAGCTCGCTGCCGGCATTGAAGCGGCTATATGGCCGCCGGGCGACACCAATTCGGGTTTTACAAAGCCCTCGAACGTCGGGCCGGTTGAGGAAAACGCAGCGAGCCGATCGTCGCTCAGACTATACGGCGTGTAGTTGTCCGTGAGGGCACCCGTCGTGATCACATAGGGCACGTTACCGGGCACGTCGATCGTCATTGCAGCGGGGCCCTCATTACCCGCGGCGGCCACGACGACGATGCCGGCACGCCATGCGGCCATCACCGCCTGATTGAGCGGATCGTCCCAGTAGTATGACTGCGGCGGTGCGCCGAATGACAGGTTGAGCACACGGATGTGGTACTTCTTCTGGTTTGCGACAATCCAATTGAGGCCCGCAATCACGTCGACGTAACGGCCGGCGCCGGTGCTGTCGAAGGCTCGTACGGCCACGATGTTGGATTGCGGTGCAATGCTCAGGTACTGGCCGGAGATGTTGATCGCTCCGCCGGCAGCGATGGACGTCACATGAGTGCCATGTCCGTAAGGGTCGCCGGCAACCGGCCCTGTACCTCCGCCGAGCACGTCGATGCTCGCCAGCACGCGCGGGCCATAGTTCTGGCTTAGGTCTTGCCAAAGGCCCGAATCGAGCACTGCAATCGTAATTCCCTTGCCGGTGATGCCGGCTTGCTGCAGGATATCGGCGCCGACCAGCATCGGATAATTGGTCTGATACAGCAAGGTCGGGGCTAACACGCCCGTACCATCTTTGGGGGTTGAGGCGCTGCTGACAGCCATGACTACCGATGTGGTTGCCGCGGATACAACGGGAGCCTTGCCGGCGGTGGCTAGCACTGTCGTAGCGGCATTCGAAATCGTTGAGATCAGATTAAGCGATCCTGCGGCGGCGAGTGAACGATCGGCGAACAATCGCACACCGGAGATTGCGCGCAAGCGCGCAGTCTGCCGAGAGTTGAGCCGCGCCGCTACGGCATTGATGATCGCAAGGTCTTGATCGACGTTTGCGCCAATGGCATCGATGCTATGCCTGGCGGCGCTCATTGTTGCCCCTTGAACGATGTAGCGCGCCGAGACAGCGTTCGCATCAAACGGCGGTGCCAGCCTTGCAGTCTCGACCGACGGTGTCCCGGCGGATGCAATCGACAAGGCCACCGCGGCCGGCATCCAGGAACACAAACTCGGACTTCGCATACGACTTCCCCACAAAGATCAGTGCATGCGGATTACGCGGGAAACCGTTCAAACTCGCGGGCGAGCGAACCCCACTCGATGGAGCGGCATGTGTGAGCGGGTCCGCATAATCAAATTGTCAAATGGGGGAGGGCGGTCCCGAGGCGAATAGCGCTGAAAATCCGTCCTTTACTCGGTCTGTTATTGACATATTGATCAGATAGTTACGGCAGATATCTGAATTGTCTCACGAAGGACCTTTGACCGGGGTTTTTCGGGTGTACGTCAGTTTTCCCTCGGTTTGTTCAGCACTGTACGCAATGCCAAATCCAAATCGCCTATTTCATAGGGCTTAGACTTCGGGCCAGCACTCCGGCAGACCGATCGATGTGGGACGCCAGTCATGCGCGCGAATCAAAGCGCCCATTTCTCCTCCGCCCTGGAGGAAGGCAGGTGAAGTAATCGGTGGCGCCGATTCGTCGCCGTCAGACTGAGTCGCAGACATGGTTAATCCAACGGCCGTCACTGGTCAAAATCCGTGGGTCGCGAGCATGTCGCCGGGGAAGGCAGGGCGCGCGAGCGCGGGGCATTGTCTCGATGTTTTGGACATGCTGCATTGTATAACACTCCCCTTGGCGGCGGCCGGCTGAGGGGTCATCGAGGGGCGCGGGAATCCTTGAAGCAACAGGCAGCGCAATACCCCGTTTCGAACGCCCCGGTAAAGCGCTTCAAATGAAACAATCGAAACGATTGCCGCAATTGTCCGGCAATCCGCCGGCCCGAGCCTGTTTCCCACTGAAGCACTGCGAAGGTCCCCCGGTAGCGAACATGCATCCAATTCTCTTTCCGCCGCTCACATGTTAGCCATAGTCCGTATCGCGCTCGGGCGGCCCTATACATTTATCGTTGCGGCGTTGCTCATTTTCCTCATGGGCACGTTTGCCGCTTTGCGCATGCCGGTCGATATTTTTCCGAGCATCGACATCCCGATCATCGGTGTAGCCTGGCAATACCAAGGCTTGCCGCCCGACCAGATGGCCGGACGCATCATTACCCCGTTCGAGCGTGCGCTGACGACTACCGTCAATGATATCGAGCACATCGAGTCGAATTCATACACGACCTACGGCATCGTCAAGATCTACTTCCATCGGTCGGTCAATATCGCCACGGCCAACGCGCAAGTCACCGCGATTTCGCAGACTTTGCTCAAACAGATGCCCCCGGGGGCGACGCCGCCGCTGATCACTAACTACAGCGCCTCGACGGTGCCGATCATCCAGCTCGCGCTCTCCGGCGTGGGTCTGACCGAGCAGATACTCGCCGATCTGGGCCTGAACTTCTTGCGCACGCGTCTGGTCACGGTGCAGGGTGCGGCCATTCCTTGGCCGTTCGGCGGCAAGGCTCCGCAGGTGATGTTCGACCTCGACACGGCCGCGCTGCAGTCCCGCGGCTTGACTGGCCTCGACGTTGCCAATGCACTCGCGGCGCAGAACCTGATCACTCCGGTCGGCACTGAAAAAATAGGCAAGTACGAATATACCGTCAATCTCAACAGCGCGGCGTCTAAAGTGCGCGACCTCGGCGACTTGCCGATCAAGAGCGTGGGAGGCGCGATGGTCTACATACGCGACGTCGCTCATGTGTACAACGGCAGCGCGGTGCAGACCAACGTCGTTCACGTTGATGGCAATCGCTCGGTCTTGATCGGCGTATTCAAGAACGGTGCGACCTCTACGCTCGATATCGTCGGTGGCATCAAGAACATGCTGAAAATCATCCAGCCATCACTGCCCGACGCGCTCGAGGTCAAACCCATAGGCGACCAATCGGTCTTCGTGCGAGGCGCGATCGAGGGCGTAATTCGCGAAGGCGTGATCGCGGCCGCGCTGACCAGCTTGATGATCCTGCTGTTCCTCGGCAGCTGGCGCTCGACCCTCATAGTGACCACCTCCATTCCGCTGTCGATTCTCGGCGCCATCGGCGCGCTTTCGGCCATCGGCCAAACACTCAACGTCATGACCTTGGGCGGCCTCGCACTCGCGGTGGGCATCCTCGTCGATGAGGCGACCGTGACGATCGAGAGCATCAACTATCATCTCGAACAGGGCAAGCCGGTGGAGACCGCGATCCTCGACGGCGCCTCCCAGATCGTGGTGCCGGCCTTCGTGTCCCTGCTGTGCATCTGCATCGTCTTCATTCCGATGTTCTTCCTGAGCGGCGTGTCGGGGTTCCTGTTCGTGCCGATGGCGGAGAGCGTGATGTTCGCCATGGTTTGCTCGTTTCTGCTTTCGCGCACGCTGGTACCGACGATGGCAAAATACCTGCTGCGAATGCACGTGACGCACGTTGTCGAGCCGCAGCGGTCGAAGAACCCGCTGGTGCGCTTCCAGCGCGGCTTCGAGACGCGCTTCATGCGGCTGCGCGGCGCGTACCACGACATGCTGGCCCGTGCCATCGCGCATCGCCGGCTGTTTGTCGGAGCATTTCTCGGCTTCATCGCGGTCTCTTTCCTGCTTGCACCGTTTCTCGGCCGCAATTTCTTCCCGCAGGTCGACGGCGGTCAGATGCTGCTGCATGTACGGGCGCCGATCGGCATGCGAATCGAGGAGACCTCCGCTCGCTTCACCGATGTGGAGAAGGCCATCCGCCAGTTGATCCCCCCGCGCGAAGTGGAGGCGATAGTGGACAACATCGGCACGTATCTCTCGGCGCTCAATACGATCTACAACAACACGGGCACGATCGGCGAGTCGGACGGCGACATCCAGATTTCGCTCAACGAAGGGCATGCACCGACCGCCGATTACGTCAGTCTCCTGCGCGACCAGCTGCCGCGCCGCTTCCCCGGCATGAGCTTCTCCTTTCTGCCCGCCGATATCGTCAGCCAGATCCTTAATTTCGGCGCGCCGGCGCCGATCGATCTGCAGATCCGCGGCAACGATCTCGGTGCGGACTATGCCTATGCGCGCAAGCTGCTCGCGCAGATCCGCCATGTCCCCGGGGTCGCCGATGCACGTATTCAGCAGTCGGCAGGGCTGCCGACGCTCGATGTCACCCTCAACCGCACGCGCGCACAATACACCGGCGTGACGGCGGCCGACGTGACCAACAGCCTGGTAGTCAATCTCGCGAGTTCCAGCCAGGTTGCCCCCGTATACTGGCTGAACGAGAAGAACGGCGTCACCTATCCGATTGCGCTGCAGACGCCGCAATACCAAATCGATACGCTGCCGGAACTGCAGAACCTGCCGATCAACGCAACCGGCATGCCAACCACGGTGCTCGGCGGCATCGCCGATATCCGGCGCAGCCACAGCAACGCCGTGGTCTCGCAATATGACATCTCGCCGATGGTGGAGATCTACGCAACGATCCAAGGGCGCGACCTGGGCGCAGTCTCCAGCGACATCCAGAAGATCACGGCTCAGAACGACAAGGACAAGCCGAAAGGCTCGATCGTCGCGCTTGTCGGGCAGACCGCGACCATGAACAGCGCCTACTCCGGCCTGTTGTTCGGCCTGCTCGGGGCAATCGTGCTGGTCTATCTGTTGATCGTGATCAACTTCCAGTCGTGGAGCGATCCCTTCATCATCATCACCGCGCTGCCGGCGGCCCTCGCGGGCATCGTCTGGATGTTGTTTGCGACGCATACCACACTGTCGGTGCCGGCGCTCACCGGCGCGATCATGTGCATGGGTGTGGCGACCGCAAACAGCGTGCTGGTAATCAGCTTCGCGCGCGAGAAGCTCAAAGAGCTGGGCGATGCGACGCAAGCGGCGCTCGAGGCCGGATTTGTGCGCTTGCGTCCGGTCTTGATGACGGCGCTTGCGATGGTGATCGGCATGCTGCCGATGGCGCTCGGCCTGGGTGACGGCGGCGAACAGAACGCGCCCCTCGGTCGCGCTGTGATCGGGGGCCTGATCTTTGCCACCGTCTCCACCCTGTTCTTCGTCCCTGTGGTGTTCAGCATTGTTCACCGGCACTACAACCCAAAGCTCGTGCCGGCGAGCCTCGGAGGAAGCGATGTCCCAGCCTGATCGGAATCCGGTCCCCGCCGTTTCACCACGGCTGCGCCTGGTGGGTGGATTATTCTTGCTGCTCGCTGTGGTCGTTGTCGCCTATGGCACGGGCTCCCGCGCGGCGCAAAACTCGCACCTGCGCACCTTGACCGAAGCGCAGGCCGTGCCGATCGTGGGCATAGTTACGCCGACCCATGTGGAGAACCATGACGGCTTAGAGCTGCCAGGCCGTCTGCAAGCCTACATTAGCGCGCCCATCTACGCGCGCGTCCCGGGCTACCTGAAAAGCTGGAAGCACGATATCGGCGCGAAGGTGAAGGCCGGAGACATGCTCGCCGAAATCGATACGCCCGATCTCGACCAGCAGCTCAGGCAGGCGCGCGCCGACCTCAGCGTCTCGCAGGCCAATGCCAAACTCGCGCAAATCAGTGCGGAGCGTTGGCAGTCGTTGGCCGGCACCGACGCCGTGGCGAAGCAAGATGTCGATACCCGCACTTCCACCCTGAACGCGAACCTGGCGCAGGTCAAGGCGGCGCAGGCGAACGTCGACCGCCTGCTCGCCGAGGAAAATTTCAAACGCCTCATCGCGCCGTTCGACGGCATCGTCACCGCGCGCGACACCGACATCGGCGCACTCATCAATGTAGGGGCGACCGGCGGCTCGCAGCTGTTCGTAGTCTCCGAAACAAGCAAGTTGCGCGTCTATGTCAACGTGCCCCAGAACTATGTGCCTAACGTCCCGCCGGGCACCATGGCCACGATCATCGTGCCTGAACATCCCGACAAGACCTACAGCGGAACGGTCGAGGCGTCCGCTCAGGCGGTCAATCCCAGCACTGGCACCACCCTGATGCAGATCATCGTCGACAACCGCGCGGGGGAGATGATGCCGGGCGACTATGCCAGCATCCAGCTGCATACCGCCGACGCCGCCAATGTGCTCAGCCTGCCCTCGAGCGCGCTGATCTTCGACGCCAAGGGGCTCTCCATCGCCACTGTGGACGCCCGCAACCGCGTGCTGCTCAAGCCCGTGTCGATCGAGCGCGACTTGGGTGCCGTCGTCGTGCTCGCCTCGGGCGTGTCGCGGATGGACCGTGTGGTCGACAACCCGCCGGACGGAATCGACAGCGGCGCCGAAGTGCATCTTGCCGCCGCGCCGGTCGTCGCAGACGCCGGCAAGGCAAATAAGAAGCATGGAAAGACTTAAGGGCACTCGCTGGTCCGGCGCTGCGCTGATGCTGTTGCTCGGCGCCTGTTCGCTTGCGCCGCCGCTAAAGACTCCCGATGTTCCTACCGCAGATGCCTATAAGGAAATCGGCCCTTGGACGGCGGCGCAGCCGGCCGACCGTTTGCCGCGCGACAGCTGGTGGACGCTCTATGACAACGCTGAGCTCGACGAACTGCAGAAAAAGCTGATCGCCGGAAACCCGACGCTCGCCGCCGCACTGGCCAGCTACGCACAGGCCAGGGCGCTGAGCGATCAGGCACGCGCGGGGCTGTTTCCCACGCTGGGGGTGGGCGCCGGCGTCTCGCGCAATCGCGATTCGGTCAACGCCCCGCTCAGATTACCCACGGCACCGGCCTACTTCGATAACAACTTGGTAGGCGGCAGCGTCAGCTACGAGCTCGACCTGTGGGGGCAGATTCGCAACGAGGTCGCAGCGGGCAAGGCCAATGCCGAAGCGTCCGCCGCCGATCTCGAGAATGCCCGTCTCTCGATGATCGCCCAGCTAGTCGACGATTATATTCAGCTTCGCAGTCTGGATCGCGACAGCGCGATCCTCGACCAGACGGTGACGGTCTATGCGCGCGCGCTGAATCTCACCCGACAGCGCCACGATGCCGGTATCGCCCCCGGGCTCGACGTCTCGCCGGCGCAGACGCAGCTCGATGCCGCGCGCTCCCAAGCGGCGCAGACGCTGGCTCAGCGCGCTCTGATGGAACATGCGATTGCGGCGCTGCTCGGTGTATCGGCCTCGACCTTCTCGATAAAGCAGGAGATTGTCGCCATCAAGATTCCGCAGATTCCGACCGGCGTTCCCACGACCTTGCTGCAGCGCCGTCCGGATATCGCCGCGGCGCAACGCCGTATGCTTGCGGCCAATGCCAACATCGGGGTCGCACGTGCGGCATTTTTTCCGTCGCTCACACTCAGCGCTCAGGGAGGCTTCCAGAGCAAGTCCTACTCGAACTGGCTGAGCGCGCCGAGCGCGATCTGGGCGCTCGGACCGAACGCCTTGCTCAGCGTGTTCGACGGCGGCCTGCGCCGCGCTCAGGTCGCGCAAGCGCGCGCCGAGTTCGACGCCTCCGCTGCGAATTATCGCGGTATCGTCGTTAGTTCGTTTCAGCAGGTCGAGGACAGCCTCGCTGCGCTCAACCATTATCACGACGCCGGCGTGGACGAGAAGGCCGCTGTCGACAGCGCTCAGCGTACGCTGGACTTTTCGATGTCGCTCTATGTCAAAGGCGCGAGCGACTACCTCACCGTCGTCACCTCGCAGACCGCCGCCCTGCAGACGCAGCTGCAAGCGCTCAATCTAGATACCCTGCAACTGATCGCGAGCGTCGACCTAATCCGCGCGTTGGGGGGTGGCTGGCGCGGCGAGAGTCATTGAGCTACGACCAACTCATCTTCCAACTCGCGCTTGCGCATGAGGATAGCCCTGCCCACCTCATGACGATCCAGCGCAGAATGCTGTGCCGCGTCGAAGAGACCGCTCGGCTTTTCTGCATCCTTCGCGTGATGAGCGAACAGAATATACAGCTCATGCACTCGTGCCGAGAATTCCAAGTCGCCCGGATCGGCGTTCTCAACTTCGTCGATAATGTTCTTGACGCTTTCATCATTGATGGATGCGCAAAGGTATGACAACGTGTCATGAGTGGCGTGCAAAAACTCGGGATAAAAAATCTCCCTCTCGGCAATCATGTGTACTTTCAATGCCGCGCATAGGGAATCGATCCTCTCCACGCAATGACTAAGCGGCTGCAAGGGTAGAATATCGCCCAAGCGCTGCACGAGTTGATGATGCTCGGTCTTTAAAAGATCGATTGCATCGAGCGAGACAGTCAATTGAGTGTCCATGTGCTCACCGGGAGGGGTCGTGGGGAGGGTTAACCCTAGCACCGAGTATCCGGCGCGCCTCGTAAGATTATGCCCGTGCGCTATGTCAGAAATATCCGACCCGGATATAACTACTTGAATCGACTGAATTTGCGAGACGAGGGAGGCGCAGCGGCGCCACGGCCATAACTTCCGAGATCTTCGGACCGGATCAGCCACAAACAGATTGACAGATTCCAAAGTGTCGATATCCTTCGCAGCGGGCCATCCGCTCCCAACGGCGGACGCTCATCTGTAAGGATGGGAGTACGACTTGATGACACATATGCCGCCGCCGGATGTCCGTCCGGCTGATGCCCGATTCTCATCGGGCCCCACAAAGAAGCGTCCCGGCTGGAATCTGCAGGCCCTTCAAGGCGCATTGCTGGGCCGCTCGCATCGTTCCAAAGCCGGGAAAGCCAAGCTCAAGGAGGCCATCGACCGCACGCGAGGACTCTTAGGCGTTCCCAAGGATTTCAAGATTGCGATCGTACCGGCGTCCGACACCGGGGCAGTCGAAATGGCCATGTGGTCGATGTTGGGCGCGCGACCGGTCGACGTGTTCGCCTGGGAGAGCTTCGGGGAGGAGTGGGTAACCGATGCGGTAGAGCAGTTGAAAGTAGAGGATTGCCGCATTCATGTCGGCCGCCCGTATGGCGTACTGCCGGATCTATCGCTTGCGCGAAAAACGGCGGACATCATTTTCACGCAGAACGGAACCACGTCGGGAGTGAGGATTCCGAATTTCGACTGGATTCCCGCGGATCGCGAAGGTATCACATTCAATGACGCCACCAGCGGTGTCTTCGCGCAGCCGATTGCGTGGTCCAAATGCGATGTCGTGACCTTCTCCTGGCAAAAGGTTCTTGGCGGGGAGGGCGCTCACGGCATGCTGATTCTTTCCCCGCGCGCGGTCGCCCGATTGGAGAGCTATGTGCCAGCTCGGCCGCTGCCGAAGATTTTTCGCATGACCAAGAAGGGCAGGCTCGATCAAGAATTATTCGAGGGGGCAACCATCAACACGCCCTCGCTGCTCGCCACCGAAGACTATATCGATGCCCTGAAGTGGGCGGAAGCCATTGGAGGCCTCGCAGCTCTCCAGGCTCGTGCAAATGCCAATACCCAGGTGCTCACTGAATGGGCGGCGCGCACCGCGTGGGTGGATTTCTTGGTGCCCGATCCCGCTAACCGCAGCAACACCAGCGTATGCCTTAAAGTGGTCGACGCACGCGTGGCTTCATTGCCGCAAGCCGCTCGAGCAGAATTCGCGCAGAAACTGGCCGCGATTCTGGAAGAGCACGCCGTGGCGCTCGACGCGGCATCGTACCGTTCGGCACCGCCCGGTTTGCGCCTCTGGTGCGGCGCCACGATCGAGCAAAGCGATGTGCAATCCCTCACCCCTTGGCTCGACTGGGCGTTCGTCAACTGTCTTGGCCTATTCAATATCGACCAATAAGGAATGTCCGTGCCGAAGGTTTTAATTGCCGATGAATTGAGCTTGACCGCGCTCGAGATCTTTCGCAGCCGCGGGGTGGAGGTCGATGTCCGCGTAGGTCTCAAGAAAACCGATCTTCTGAATATCATCGGCGCTTACGACGGCCTGGCGGTGCGCTCCGCAACGAAAGCGGACAAGGATGTGATCGGCGCCGCAAAGAGGCTCAAGGTGATAGGGCGCGCCGGCATCGGCGTCGACAACATCGATATTGCATCGGCTACCGCCCGCGGGATCGTGGTCATGAATACCCCGTTCGGCAACTCGATCACCACCGCGGAACACGCCATTGCACTGTTGTTTGCAGCGGCTCGGCAGATCGCTGCCGCGGACGTCTCCACTCAGGCTGGAAAATGGGAAAAGAACCGTTTCATGGGCGTGGAGCTCTATGCTAAAACCTTAGGCCTCATTGGTTGCGGGAACATCGGTGCGCTGGTCGCCGAGCGGGCGCTCGCCCTCAAGATGAAAGTAATCGCCTACGATCCCTTCCTCTCCCCGGAGCGCGCGGTCAAGCTCGGAGTGGAAAAAGTCGAACTCACCGACCTGTTGTCCCGCGCCGACATGATTTCGCTGCACACTCCGTTGACCGACAAGACAAGGAACATTGTGTCGGCGGAGGCACTGGCCAAGACCAAGCGAGGCGTCATTCTCGTGAATGCCGCCCGAGGCGGCCTCGTCGATGAGGCAGCCTTGCGCGCGGCTCTGGAAACCGGGCATGTCGCCGCCGCCGGTTTCGATGTGTTCGTGACAGAGCCTGCCAAGGACAGCGTGCTATTTGGTGCGCCCCATTTCGTCGCGACTCCTCATCTCGGTGCGAGCACCAACGAGGCGCAAGAAAACGTCGCGTTGCAGGTCGCCGAACAAATCTCCGACTACTTGCTTTCCGGCGCAGTCACCAATGCGCTGAACATGGCCTCGATCAGCGCTGAGGAGGCGTCGCGCCTGAGGCCCTTCACCGGCCTGATCGACAAGCTTGGGAGTTTTGCCGGCCAGATCGCCGACGAGGGGATCGAGGCGGTCGAGATCGAGTATGAAGGAGAAGTTGCCCATCTCAATACGCAACCCCTGACTGCGACTGCCTTGGCTGCGTTGATGAGACCTCTCATGCCCGACGTGAACATGGTCTCGGCACCCGCCGTACTGAAGCAGAAAGGTGCCGTGCTGACCGAATCCAGGCGCGAAACCTCTCCCATCTACGGCTCGCTGATCCGGATCAAGGTGCTTACCGGGGGGCGTTGGCGGACGCTGGCCGGCGTGGTGAATGCAGGAACAGCGAAGATTGTCGAAGTCAAGGGCATGGCGCTGGAAGCGGATTTTCACCCGGTGATGCTGCTCATCAACAACCGAGACAAGCCTGGCTTCATCGGCGCGCTGGGCACAATGCTGGGAGACGCCAACATCAATATCGCAACCTTTCACCTCGGGCGCGACGCCGCCGAAGAAGACGCTATCGCCATCGTGGGAGTCGATCAAATTGTGCCGGATGCGATTCAACAGCGGTTGCGTGCGTTGCCCCACGTGCGGTACGTGAAAGTGCTGCAATTTTAACGTGACGAAGAACGAGTGGTATCGACGCGGACTGCCGCACCTGTGGCCGCCGTACACCCCCACGAAGTCGCAGCCTTTTCCGTTGGCGGTTGTACGCACGCATGGCTCGCGGATCGTGCTCGCGGATGGCCGGGAACTTATCGATGGCATCGCCTCGTGGTGGACGGCTTGCCACGGCTACAACCATCCGCACATCCGCGACTGCGTGTCCCGCCAGCTTATTCAAATGCCGCACGTAATGCTCGGGGGCCTGGTGCACGAGCCGGCGGCGACGCTATGTCGGCGATTGGCGGAACGCTTACCCGGCGACCTCAACCATGTGTTCCTGTCCGATTCGGGCAGCGTAGCGGTCGAGGTAGCGATGAAGATGGCGACCCAGTTCTGGCTCAACCAAGGTGTTCGCGGTCGCTCCCGATTCATGTCGTTCAAGGGCGGCTATCACGGCGACACTTTTGCCACGATGTCCGTTTGCGATCCCGAGGAGGGCATGCACTCCATGTTCTCGGATGTCCTGCCACAGCAAGTGGTGATTGATCTTCCATGCGATGAACGCACGCAAGCGGCATTCGAGGCGGCCATCGACGCACATGGGGATGAACTTGCCGGGATCCTCGTCGAGCCCCTCGTTCAAGGCGCGGGAGGGATGCTCTTTCATGGCGTAGAGGTGCTGAGGCGCATACGGCAAGCTGCGGACGCCCGAGGGCTGCTCTTGATCTTTGATGAAATCTTTACCGGATTCGCACGCACGGGGAGCCTCTTTGCATGTGAATCGGCGGACGTGATGCCTGACATCATCACTCTCGGAAAGGGCCTCACCGGAGGTACTCTGCCGCTCGCAGCGACCATAGCGAACGAACGGGTGTTCCAGGCATTCTGGTCTGACGATCCTCGGCACGCGCTCATGCACGGTCCGACCTTTATGGGTAACGCCTTGGCTTGCGCCGCGGCAAATGCCTCCCTTGATCTATTCGAGCGGGAAGATCGCTTGTCCGAAGTGGCGCATATTGAGGGTCGACTCGCCGAAGGTCTAGCCGCGTGTCGGGGGATCACAGGAGTCGAGGACGTGCGGGTCCGCGGCGCAATCGGAGTCGTCGAACTGTCAAACCTGGGCGATCTTGATGACTTGAAGCGGCGATTTGTAGCGGCGGGCGTTTGGATTCGGCCCTTTCGAAACATCGTCTACCTCACACCCGCGCTCAACATCAATGCCGACGACCTCCGTCGACTGATCGCCACCGTGGTGACCGTGCTTCGGGAGCGAACCTAAGCAGCTTGGGTCTATGCCCGGGCCGGGTGGCCCGGCAGTCGTGTCAGCAGCGAAACTACGTTGAGGCTGCGCGCAGCTCGCTCGATATTCGGTTGCGGTTGATGCTCGATGATTCCCACCAACGGCGCCCTCAGATGCCGCGTCAGCGTCGCGACATTCTCCTGCCAGTGTGGGAATTCGGGGTCGATGCGATTCGCTACCCAACCGCAGATCGACAATGAGCTTCTCTCAATCGCGCGCGCGGTCAACATCGCGTGATTGAGGCAGCCGAGGCGAAGGGCCACAACAAGCAGTACCGGAAGCTGGAGCGCAAGCGAGAGATCTTCGATGCTATCGTCTTGTGAGATGGGTGCGTACCAACCGCCGGCCCCCTCGACGATGACGATATCCGCGCGATCTTGAATTGTCTCGAAGGCTGTGACGATCGTTGAAAGGTGGATTGTGATCCCGGCTTGAGCAGCCGCAATGTGGGGTGCAATAGCGGGGCCAAACGCGAACGGGTTTACGAGCTCGTAGGGCAACGGAGTCGACTGCTCCTGCATGAGTGCCAGCGCATCCTCGTTCCGCAGCCCTGCGGGCGTCGATTCGGACCCGGAGGCCACGGGCTTCATGCCGGCGACTCGAAGTCCCCGGTCCTTGAGGGCGCGCATGAGTGCCGTGCTGACAAGCGTCTTGCCGACTCCGGTATCGGTGCCGGTAATGAAGATACCGCGGCGGAGTCGAGATCCCATGAGTACCAGTCTGACTTAATCCACAGGAAGGCACATCAAATGGTATGTTTGGGCAAGGCCCCTTTACTATTTAGCTCGACTCGTGGTCTAAGAATGTATTGTGCACCGCTCGAACGGGCCGGGGAAAGGAAATAATGGAGTTACATCATGGCTAGAATCCTCCTGGTCGAGGATGATCCCGCGCTTTCGCGCGGAATCATCGCTCTCCTCAAGGCGGCCGGTCACGCCGCCGACTGTGCCAAGGACGGCGAGACTGCCCTTTTTCTGGTCGATTCAGAACCTTGCAGTCTGGTCATCCTGGACATCGGACTGCCGGGCATATCGGGATTCGAAGTCATCAAGAAGTTGCGCTCGCGGGGTTGCAAGACTCCCATTTTGGTTTTGACCGCCCGCGATCAAGTATCCGATCGGGTGAAGGGACTCGATCTTGGAGCTGACGACTACTTGTTGAAACCCTTCAATGCCGGCGAACTCGGTGCCCGCGTCCGGGCACTTCTGCGGCGCGATCACGGGGATCCCAGCCCGGTGGTAGTCATCGGCAATCTGACGATTGATCGCACCCACGCCACGGCTGAGGTCGGGGGCCGACCCTTGCAATTGCGGCGCCGCGAATGGGCGGTGCTCGATCGATTGATCGCCAAGGCCGGTGAGGTCGTGTCGAAGGAGAGGCTGATTGCCGAAGTATTCAGCTTCGAGGATGCGGTGGCGCCAAACGCCCTCGAAGTGCATATCGCGCGACTGCGCCGGAAACTCGAGCCTGATGGGCCGGCGATCTGCACGGTGCGGGGACTTGGCTATATGCTGAAGGCCTCTTGACCCCGAGAGATGTTCAAGTCCTCGATCACGAAGTTCTTGATCGCATCATTGGGCATCTTGATGATCGGTCTGTTCGTCGCCGCATTGATCCTGGCAGTCCAGGCATGGACCCACTATGCGCTCGCCGGCCGTATCGCTCGCCTCAACAGCACCGACAAAACGTTGTTCGACGCCCTGGTCACTGTTCGAGCACAGGTTCCTAAGAACAGTACCGCGCTGATTGCGGACGACGATCCGCGGCCGGTGATCGGAGCAACGTACGAGCTTGCGTCGCGTACCGTAACGACTGCGCTGGACGCTCTTGAGTCCACCGACATTCCCAATCACCTGCAACTCGCGGCCGCCATTCGCGACGCCTGGGAAAAAGTGAAGGCGCTGCAATCCACGGTTGATGTTCAGGCATCCCGCGCCCGTGCCGAGCGAAATTTGCATACCATCGACGACTGGCGCGAGGCGATTCATAGCATGCTCGACACCATCAGCACCGCCTCCGTGGCCGTCGTCAATGTAGTGCGGATCGGCGACCCGCTGATCGCCGAAATGGTGCAGATTCGTCAAACAGCTTGGACGATTCGTGATCGCTATGGCCTGCAGTGTTCGATGTTGCGTCCGAACGTCGACTCCAGCGAGCCATTGAATGCCGCACAACTCGACAGCTGGCTTGGTAATCGGGCGGTCTACACCTTTGCATGGCACACTCTTGACGATTTCTTGCTGCGGCCCGGTGTGTCGACCGCGGTGCGCGAGCGTGTCGATTTCGCGCGGCGAAATACGCAAGAAGCCCAGATCCAGGTGGACGCTATCGTCAACCGTTTCGATCGCTCCGGCAAGCCGGCTGTGGGCAGTGCCCAATGGACGAGCCTGTGCGACGGTCCTTTCGATTCGATTCTCGCCATCGCCCAACAGGCCCAAGAGGAGGCGAACCAGCACGCCGAGGCCATTCGCGCTTCGGCATTCCGGATATTGCTCATCGCGGGAATCGACCTCACGTCGGTCATCGCCTTTGGAGCCTTTGCAGTCGTCCATGTGCAGCGCCGATTGGCCCGTCCGATGAAGATACTGACCGCAGCGATTGCGCGCCTCAGCCGTCGAGATTTCGATGAAGCGGTGCCCTCGACCGACAGTCCGGATGAGCTCGGCAGCATGGCCCAAGCGCTCGAAACCTTGCGCGCCAGCGCGCTAGAGGCCGAGCGACTACAGCAGGCGATGAACCGCTTCACGGCCGATGCTTCGCACCAAATGCGCACCCCTCTCACCGTCCTTCGTACTCATATCTCCGTTCTGGGCGGTCAGATTGCGCCGAACCATGAGGCCTATTCTTCATTCAAGGACATTCAGGAAGCAGCCGATCGGCTCCAGTGTCTACTCATTCAGCTGTTGAAACTCGCACGCGCCGACAGCGCTCAAGCGCTGGCCCAGGAATCGGAAACGATCGATCTTCGCCACGTCCTGCAGGAAATCGCAGCGAATCACGTGCCGCAAGCACTCGAGGCGGGGATCGAACTGCACTTCGAGGCGCAACAACGTCCGTTTCCGACGCGCTCCAATCCGATCATGATCCACGAGATTTTTGCAAATCTCATCGATAATGCAATTCGCTACAACGAAGCGGGCGGCAGCGTCGTCATCAGACTCTACGATGACGGGGCCACCCACGTCGTCGACGTCGAAGATGATGGTCCGGGTATCCCCGCTGCCGAGAGGGACAAGGTGTTCACGCGGTTTTATCGCTTGAACCGTGATCAGAGCCGAGTAGGGAGCGGACTGGGGCTGGCCATCGTGAAATCCCTATTGGCGACCCTGAATGCCGGGATCAGCGTGAGCGCGGGGCTCAATGGTCGCGGGTTGCGGGTCCGCATTGCCGGGGTCTAGCGATTATTTCGATCATTTGCTTCCGCTGACAGCTTCTTGAAAGCTGCCGGCGCCCATGATGAGGCGAACTCATGACGGGACGCTGTTGTTCCGAGCATCAGATGCCTAATAACTATGATGGGGAGCACAATGAAGATCCAACGCCTTGATGGTGAAACCACGCGCGGTCGCCACGTGCTTTCGCGGACGCCGGCGAGCGTGATCGCAACGCTGGTTCTAAGCACTGCGATGGCATTGACCGTTTCCGCCGCGCCGGCTGACCCGCCTTCCGTATCTGACGACTCGCAAGACAAGGGCGAGGCTATGGAAGCTATCGTCGTCACCGGTTCGAGAATTTCCCGGCGCGACTACCAGTCCGACAGTCCCATCGTGACGATCGATCAGTCGACACTGGCAGCCGCGGGTCAACCCACGCTCGATCGCGCCATCGGCGAGATGCCGCAGTTTTCGGCCGCCCAGGGTATGAGCGAAGTAGGAGACGTACAGGGCGCAACCGGGTTTGCGGGCGGCCAGTCGTACGGCGATCTCCGCGGCCTGGGTCCGAATCGGGCCCTTGTGCTCATGGATGGGCGGCGACTCATGTCCTCGAATCCAAATGGCTCGGTTGATCTGAATACCATCCCTATGTCGATGATCGAGAACGTGGAGGTCATTACCGGCGGTGCATCCGCCACCTACGGATCCGACGCTATTGCGGGCGTTTTGAACTTCAAGCTGCGGCAGAACTTTAGCGGTGCCGAGGTGAGTGTCACGCACGGCGCAACGACGCATGGCGACGGCGCCACGGAACATGTCAGTGCCTTGCTCGGCGGAAATTTCGCCGAGGGCCGCGGCAATTCCGTGCTGGCATTCGAGTATTCCGAGCGAGACGCTGTCCACGGCGCCGACCGATCGTTCTTTACGAACATTCGCCAGCTGGCGCGTCCCCCGGAGGGCATCATGCCGGCGGGTACTTTTGGATCAGCGCCGACAATTGCCGCGGTAAATAGCGTGCTTGCCGGCTACCCGGGTACCACGCCCATCGCCGGCACGGGGCTGTACAACGGATCACTCGGGGTCAACACCGATGGCTCGATATTCACCGATCTGGCCGCGCCCAATTGCGTGCAGAATTACCAGGGTCTCGGGCAAAAGGGCGTGAATATCGGAAAGAAATGCTCGCAAGTTCAGGTGGGTCTGGGCAATTTCTTTGCTATTCAGGTGCCGCTAACCAAATACAACGTATTCGCACGCACCACCTACAAGTTGGGCGACAACGTGTCGGCCTACACTCAGTTTAGCTTCATGGAGTCCTCCGCGCGCGACGAAACGGCCGGTGGGTCCACCGGTCCCGGCAAGGAACTCTTCGTTCCCCTGAATAATCCATTCGTGGTGAACAATCCCGCGCTGCAGACCATTCTGGCATCTCGTACTGCGGATCCGGCGAATCCCAACGCGCTGACGCAGCCGCTGGTGTTGACCAAGCTGCTGTCCGCCAGCGGCGACCGTATACAGACCTTCAAGTACGATGTCTTTCAGGCAATCGCCGGCTTGAAGGGCGATATTCCCGGCGTCGATCTCACCTGGGATGTCTATGGTTCCTATGGCCGCACGCTCTTCAACAATCTGCAGCAAAACGATTCAAGCAAGGCGGCTTTCGCCTCGATTCTCAGCGGCACCGCAAACTATCAAGGCGCCACCGGGACCTGCAGCGGCTACGCCTGGAACCCGTTCGGTTCGAATCCGCTGAGCCCGGGATGCAAGGAGTACGCCACGCGCGAGAACAATAACGTCAATACGATGACTCAGAAGAATGTGGAAGGCACTCTGCAGGGGAAGATTTGGACATTGCCGGCGGGTGAGCTACGCTTCGCGTTGGGCGCGGACTACCGCGGCAGCAGCTTCGATTACCGGCCTGATCAAGGCCTCATCACCAATGACAGTTTCTCGTACGACACGACCATACCGACGTCGGGCACTCAAAACGTGCGCGAGGTGTTCGGCGAGTTGTTGGTTCCCGTTCTGCGAGACCTGCCGTTCATCCAGGAATTGTCCCTCGATCTGGGGGCTCGTCGCTCTCAATACGACCTCTTTGGCGGCGTCAATACATGGAAAGCCGATCTTAATTGGAAGCCGATATCGGCCGTCACTGTGCGCGGCGGCTATGCCAAGGCGATTCGCGCTCCGAGTTTGGGCGAACTCTTCGCGCCCACCGTGACGGGAAACTTGAACATCGGCGCGGGCCCCAGCGCGGGTGATCCTTGCGCGACGGGGAGCGTGTTTCGCACCGGCGCCAACGCCGCTCAAGTCGCGGCACTCTGCCAGGCGCAGGGCATACCGGCAGCGCTCTACCCGACTTATACTTATGGCGTCGACTCTGTGCATGGCACCTCCGGCGGCAACTCGAAGCTCACACCGGAGACTGCGGATACCTATTCCGTCGGCACCGTTTGGAGCCCGCATTTCGACAGTGCGCTGATGCGAAAATTTCAGGTGTCCGTGGATTATTACCACATCAGCATTGAAAACGCCGTCGGTTCGCTTTCTCTGACTGATATTCTGCCGCGCTGTTTCAATTCCGATGGAATCAGCAATCCGGGCTACTCGGCAGCCAACATTTACTGTCAGCAGATCACGCGTGATCACAATACCGGTGACATCGTCCTGGGTCACGAAGGTCTTCTGAACCTCGCAAGCTATAAAACCGATGGCGTGGACACGGAGATCGACTGGAGCTTCGGGCTCGACGCGTTCGGGTTGAATAATGCGGGGGCCTTCCGCCTGAACTCGCTGATCAATTACACCCACACCTTCAAAGTCGCCTCGCTCCCCGGCTCGCCGGTTCTCGATTATGCCGGCAGTATCGGCAACTCTGAGGTAAGTCCGGAAATGGCTCACCCACATTGGAAAGCGAACACGGCGTTCGGATATTTGATCGGACCCGTCTCGGCCACCGTGCATTGGCGCTATATCGCGGCGATGAAGCATCAGGATCTTGTGGTAGACCCTACCGCTACGACGCCAGGCGTAGGAGCCTATAGTTATTTCGACTTCGATGCGCACTGGAACGTGATCGATCATCTTGAGCTGACGGCGGGGCTCACCAATATAGCCGACAAGGCGCCTCCTTTCGTCAGCGGGCAGCCGCTTACAACGGATACGGCAACCTACGATATCATCGGTCGAACCTACTACGTCGGCTTTAAAGCGAAGTTCTGAAGGGCCTGATCCCTCGTGCGGGGCGGCACGAGGGATCCCGAAGCGTCGGCGGCTAGTTCGCCTGTAGAATTCGACGACCAAGGCCTAATGCAAATGCTGACAAAACAACAACGCAAGGAGAAAATCCAAGCGGTAATCCGCGTCGCGAGCGGAAATTTTCTCGAAATGTACGATTTTATGGTCTTTGGCTATTTCAGTGCTGCGATCGGTCGCGCCTATTTTCCCGCCAGCAGTGAATTCGCCTCGCTGATGTTTTCGCTGACGACTTTTGCCGTGGGTTTCATGATGCGCCCGCTGGGTGCGATATTCCTCGGGGCGTACATCGACCATATCGGACGGCGCAAGGGTCTGCTGCTGACCTTGGCCCTGATGTCGGTTGGAACGGTGACCATAGCCGTGGTCCCCGGCTACGAGACGATCGGCCTGTTTGCGCCCATCCTCGTGGTCTTGGGTCGACTTTGCCAGGGATTTTCCGCCGGCGTCGAGTTGGGCGGTGTCTCCGTATACCTCTCTGAGATTGCGACGCCGGGACACAAAGGGTTTTATGTGTCCTGGCAATCCGGCAGCCAGCAGGTGGCGGTGGCATTTGCGGGCGTACTCGGCTATGCGCTGTCCAATTGGATGCCGCCAGAAGCATTGCAGGCCTGGGGATGGCGCATCCCCTTGATTATCGGCTGCCTGATTATTCCCTTTATATACATGATCCGACGCACGCTTCAGGAGACGGAGGAATTCTCGGCGCGCAAATACCATCCGACTCCCGCCGAGATTTACGCCAGCATGCTGATTCACTGGCGAATCATATCCACGGGCGTCGCAATGGTCCTGATGACGACGGTCTCGTTTTACACGATCACCGCGTACACTCCGACATTCGGCAAGAACATACTCCGGTTATCGCAGAGTGATGCGCTTCTAGTTACCTTATGCGTGGGGATCTCGAACTTGATCTGGCTCCCGCTCATGGGATCGCTCTCAGATCGAGTCGGCCGACGTCCGTTGCTGCTGTTTTTTGCCGGGATTGCAATTCTCACAGCGTATCCCGCGATGCTTTGGATGGTAAATCAGCCGACCTTCGCCCGATTATTGGCGGTTGAATTGTGGTTGTCCTTCATCTACGCCGGCTACAACGGCGCGATGGTCGTGCATCTGACAGAAATCGTGCCGGTCGCTGTCCGCACGGCAGGCTTCTCCCTCGCCTATAGCCTGGCGACAACGATTGGCGGTTCGACTCCGATGATCGCGACTTATTTGATTCACGCGACCGGAAACCGCGCGATGCCTGGGGCGTGGCTGTCGGTCGCCGCGGCGATCGCGTTTATGGGCGCATGGATCAGCCGGCCTCGCAAAGATGCGCGCCAGCAAACACCTCCGCTGAATCAATCGATCAGCTCGACCTCAAGCTAAGTCTTTTTGATGAGAGGCCCGATGCGGGGCCGACAGGCGGGACGAGCATTCCCCGCGCTCCGTGTCGGGAAAAACAGCGAACGTTTCAGTTGAAATCCCGCGACGGCTCCCTGTAGCAACCCAATTACAGATCGGCCCCAGACTATCCCGTGTTGGTAATCAACGAAACGAAACACGGAGACCGTTAAATGAGCACTTATCGAATTGTCGCTATTGTCGCAGCAGTTCTGATCACGTTGGGCGAAGCGCTGTTCTTCGCCAGCGCAACCAGCTTGAACTAGCCAGAGCCAGTAGTACGGGAAACCGGGTACTCGGCAAATGCGCGGCTGAGCGTCCGCGGAGGTTCTCGGCTCGCTTTACTGGGCGGCCCGGAACCCGGCGCAGGCATGGAGGGTATTGGCTCCCATCCTGCCGAGCGCAGTTGGATATGCGGATGTCAGAGCAAGGTGCGCAATCCGCTCACCGGTGCATCTCCAGGATTGCGGACATCGGGACCATGTTGGTGTTGAGATGCGCCATGATCCACAGCGACCCCGAGACAATGAGCGTCACAATTAGAAGGCCGAAGGCGAGCGCTACCACATTATTGGTATTGTCGGCACCCGTACTGATATGTAGAAAGAATACCAAGTGCACGCCCATCTGAGCGATCGCGAGCACCGCAAGGCCGGCAGGTACCCCAGGCGCCCACAGCAGGTCGGTTTGCGAAACGATAAACGATGCGCCGGTAAGCAGAAGGGCGAAGACGAGGCCGACGGTGTAAGTCACTATGCTCCCCGGCGGCGCGCCTTCATCGGCGCTTTGCGCAGAGCGAGTGGATTCCGGTTCTGCCGCGGCGGTTTCTTGCATCATCGGGCACCCATCAGATAGACCAACGTCAGCAGCGCCACCCAAATGATATCGAGCGCATGCCAAAACAGGCTGAAGCAGAGCAGTCGGCGGCGCACGAAATCGCGGGGACCCCTTGCGGCAACCTGCGCCACCATGAAGCACAGCCATAAAAGTCCCGCGGTCACATGTGCCCCGTGCAGGCCGACGAGCGAAAAGAACGCCGAGAGAAAGGCGCTGCGCGAAGGACCTGCGCCGCGGGCTGTCAGGCCGGCGAATTCGCCGAGCTCAAGGCCGAGAAAGGCGGCACCGAGCACAAAGGTGAGAGCGAAATTAATATAGAACGCACTCATGCGGCGCCGCTCGAGTGCCAGGGCACCGAGGCCGCAAGAGTAGCTCGAGAACAGCAGACACAGTGTCTCCGCGCCGACGTGTCGCAGCTCGAACAGGTCATGACCGGCGGGGCCGCCGGCAGTCTGTCCCGACAATACGGCATAGGTCGCGAACAGCGCCGAGAACATGATGATGTCGCTCAGCAAGAAGATCCAAAATCCATATCCAACGACGATTCGCCGCGAGGCCGGCCCGCCGCCGCTGTAGCTGAGAGACGCTGAGTGAGATTGCGGCCCGGCAAGCGGGGCTGTCGCCGGCGAGGCGTTCACGCCGAGCCTGGCGGCCGAAGTCTGGCTCGCTCCGCGCTTGCCAGTTGCTCGCCCGACACATGATCCTCGTGGCGCTCGATCCAGCCAAACGTGATCAATGTAAGGGCCGCGCAGACAAGCCCGATTATCGCCAGCCACTCGATGCGCCAGATGAGGGCGAAGCCGGTGATCACCGCGATCAACGCCGTCACGAAGCCGTTGGCGCTGTTCCTCGGCACTTCGATCGTCTCGTAATGTTCCGCGGGCAACCGCGGCCCACGCTGTTTCATGGCCCAGAACGCGTCCAGCGACTCGACCTGCGGCAACACGGCATAGTTATAGGCGGGAGGAGGGGAAGTGGTGGACCATTCGAGCGTCCGGCCGTCCCACGGATCGCCGCTCACATCGCGCCGGCGCTCGCGAGTGCGGATGCTGACCACAAGCTGTGCGATGGTCGCCGCGATGCCGCACAGGATGATCAGTGCTCCTGCCTCGGCGACGATCAAATACGGCTGCCAGCTCAGTTCCGAGTAGTGCTGGATTCGGCGCGTCATGCCGAGGAGTCCCAGGTAGTAGAGCGGCATGAATGCCAAATAGAATCCGATCAGCCAGCACCAAAAACTAACCGCGCCGAGGCGGCGATCCAGGGCAAAGCCGAAGGCTTTCGGGAACCAGTAGTTATAGCCTGCAAAAGCGCCAAAAATCACGCCGCCGATGATCACGTTGTGGAAGTGCGCGACCAAAAAGACGCTGTTGTGCAAGACGAAATCGGCGGGCGGCACGGCCAGCAACACCCCGGTCAAACCGCCGATGACAAAGGTCACCATGAAGCCGATGGCCCAGAGCACGGGCACCTCATAACGCACGCGGCCCCGGTAGAGGGTGAACAGCCAATTGAAAACCTTGACGCCCGTGGGCACGGCGATGATCATCGACAGGATGCCGAAGACGGCATTCACGTCGGCGCCGGCACCCATGGTGAAGAAGTGGTGTAGCCAGACGGTGAAGGACAGCACACATATCGCCAGCGTCGCTAGGACCATGGAGCGATAGCCGAACAACGGCTTACCCGAGAAAGTCGCGATCACTTCGGAGAAGACGCCGAAGGCGGGCAAGATCAGGATGTAGACTTCGGGATGGCCCCATACCCAGATCAAATTGAAGTACAGCATGGCGTTGCCGCCGCCGTCGTTGGTGAAGAAGTGCATTCCGGCGTACCGGTCAAGAAGCAGCATCCCGAAGGTCGCCGTCAGTACCGGGAAGGCGGCCACGATCAGCATGTTGGAGCACAGGGCCGTCCAGCAAAATACCGGCATGCGCATGTATTCCATCCCCGGCGCGCGCAGCTTCAGGATGGTGGTGACCATGTTGATGCCGGCCAGCAGCGTGCCGATACCCGAGATCTGCAATGACCAGAGGTAATAATCGACACCGACATCGGGCGAGAATTGCAGCTCGGAGAGCGGCGGGAAGCCGAGCCATCCGGTGCGTGCGAAATTGCCGATCACCAGCGACATATTGATGAGCAGGGCACCCGAAGCGGTCAACCAGAGGCTGATGGCATTGAGCACCGGAAAGGCAACGTCGCGCACGCCGAGCTGCAGCGGGACGACGAAGTTCATCAAACCTACAACGAAGGGCATTGCCACGAAAAAAATCATGATCGTGCCGTGAGCAGAAAAAATCTGATCATAGTGTTCGGGAGGCAGGTAGCCCTGCGCGCCGCCCGCGGCGACTGCCTGCTGGGTGCGCATCATGATCGCGTCGATGAAGCCGCGCAGCAGCATCAGCAGCCCTAAGAGGATATACATCACGCCGATGCGCTTATGGTCGACGCTCGTCAGCCATTCGCGCCACAGATAGGGCCACCAGCCTTTCCAGGTAGCCAGTCCCAAAACGCCGAACACAAACAGTGTCACGATCAAGGAAGCCGCCATTGGAATCGGCTGAGCAAACGGGATCGCGTCCCAGTTGAGCTTGCCCATCATTCAGTCCTCCACGTCCGGCGCCCCCCCGGACCTGGTCGCCGCGGGGCGGTCGGCGGCCCTCGCACCCGGTGCAGCGGTTTGTACGATGTGCTCGAATAGATTCGGATCCACGCTGCCATAAGTCTCGGGCGGAGTGTTGCTGCTGGGCCGCGCAAGTTTCGAGTATGCCGCGGCATCGAGTACCCTGCCTTCGCCGCGCGCGCGTCCGAGCCAAGCGGGAAATTCGGCGGCGGTTACGGTGTGCACAATGAAGCGCATATCTGAAAAGCCGTCACCGCTGAAATGCGAGGCAAAGCCGGGATAGTCGCCGGGATGCTGCGCCAGAAGGTTGAGGTGCGTCGTCATGCCAGGCATGGCATAGATCTGGCTGCCGAGCTGGGGCACGAAAAAGGCATTCATCACGGTGGCCGAGGTCAGCATGAATTTCAGCGGCGCTCCGGCCGGCACTACGAGCTCATTGACCGTCGCGACCTCGAGGTCGGGATAAATAAACAGCCATTTCCAGTCGAGCGCCACCGCTTCGATGTGGATCGTTTTGATAGTGGCCTTGATCTCCCGGGCAGGGTCGAGCAAGTGCGCGCTGGTCCATGACACCCCCGCCAGCAGGATCACCACCATTGCCGGGATTGACCACACCACCAATTCGATGTGGCCCGAGTACTCCCAGCCGGGAGAGTAAGTGGCTCTCGGGTTGGAGGCGCGATACCACCACGCGAAGATCAGCGTGAGTGCGATCACAGGGATCACCACTACCAGCATGATGGCGGTAGCGTTGAGCAATATCAGCCGCTCGGCCGATGCGACCGGACCCTGCGGATCAATCACGCCTGCACGATGGCAGGCACTGAGAAGCAAGCAGGCTGCAGCGCACAACGAAGCACAGCGCGCCCGCCCGCGGTGGTGATCCTCGGTGCCCTGGGGCGGGAGGCAGTGCACGCCATTGTTCTCCAGTCGGAAGACGCCCAATTTGCAGTACTGATGGAGCGCGACAGAGTCAGAGCGCGACCTATCAGGTCGTAGGAGCTTTCCCACGCGATTTTTGGCCCAAGTTCTCATGAACTCGTTTAGCGCACGCTCAGCCGCCCCCGCCTGTCGAATTTCAATGCCGCTATTCGTCGTAGGGGTAGGGCGAATCCACGGGTGGCGCTAACATACATCCGTTATCGCCACGACAGCCAGTTTGAAACGATCGACATACTTCGCGCTAATACCACCAATACAGGAGACTTTGTCATGCCACACCCAATCGCGTACCTGGCTTTCAATGGAAATTGTGCCGAAGCCATGCGCTTTTATGTAGACGCGCTTGATGGAAAGATCGAAATCATGATGAGCGGTGCCGACTCGCCGATGGCGGCTCAGATTCCCAAGGAATTTGCGCATCGCATTTTGCATGCCCGCCTCGCATTGAAAGACGGAGGCCTCCTTTTCGCGGGCGACGCGCCGATGCAGATGCCCTATGAGGGCATTCATGGGGTATCGATTACCCTCAATTACGATACCGTTGCAGAGGCACATACAAGATTCGGGAAGCTGGCGGCCGGCGGCAAAGTGACCATGGCCATGCAGCCGTCGTTTTGGGCAAAGAGCTTCGGCATGCTGGTCGACAAGTTTGGTACGCCTTGGATCGTCAACGGAGAGATGTTGCCCATGTAGCGAAGCTTGCTCGGGTGACCCGGTAGCGGTTCGGTTGACGGCCGCCTTTAGCCTTGTGACGTCGATACGCCTTCACGTGCGAAACGCGCAAGGACCAAATCAACGGGCTCATCAATCCCAGCAAGATTCACTTCCAATTGTTTCGCTACATCGGTTGTCGAGGAAGTCCCGGTCAACTCTAAACGAGCTTGGGCCAGCGCACTCGCTATTCTCGTCAAGCCGATTACATTAAACGAATCCTCGGCTGCCCGTAGTTGAAAGCATGAATCTTCGGCTAAGAGCTCCGCGAGCGACCCATTCCGGCTCGCCGCCCAAAACTCACAAGCGGTGAATAGGGCCCTTTCCGACCGGGAAAAACGGGTGCGCCCAGTGTGAGCGGTGGTAACCAGTTCGAGCAACACCGCTGTCGTGGCTTGTTTATGGCCTTGCCAATCCGTCATCCCCTGCTCCGATAAATCCCCGGCGGCACGGTCAATTCCTTTGTGCTGGGAGTTTACCGTCGCATCCGTGAGACGCCAGTAGCACGATACTGTACCTCGCAAGACGCGTCAGCGGAAAAGTCCCCGGCGATTACCCGGTACCAGGTAATTCTATTACCGTACAACCGGAATATGCGGACATGGGACCGAGGGATAGGCTCGCGCTTTCCAGGGAGGGAGTTAACCCTAGCTGATAGAGCGGCGCACAACTTGAGAAGTCCAAAGCGAAGAGTCTGGGTCGTTATTTTGGCCGGCGGCGAGGGCCGGCGGCTTGGCTCGTTGACCACCAATGCGGACGGCCTCTCCACGCCTAAGCAGTACTGTTCACTCAACGGCGGACCGTCGCTGCTGCAGTTGTCTTTGCAACGTGCCTTGGGGCTTGTACCGCGTGCGCGAATTGTTCCCATTGTCAATGAAGCGCATCGTCGATGGTGGGAACCGGAACTCTTCGCGATGCGCCGCTCGAGTGTGGTGGTCCAGCCAAGCCAACGTGGTACCGGTCTTGGGATCTTATTAGCACTGTTGTGCATTGCGAAGTCTGATCCCGACGCTGCTGTAATTTGCCTGCCTTCCGATCATTATGTCGAGGATGAAGCGATGCTGGCAGAGTCATTGCGCCAAGCAATGACATCTGAAGCGTTCGCCAGCAACAAGTTGACCCTACTCGGCATGTCCCCGAACGCGCCCGATTCCGGTTTTGGCTATTTGTCTCCATACCCCGATTCCGGAGTCGGGATGCGACCAGTGCGCAGCTTCGTCGAGAAGCCGGATCCTGCTAGCGCCGTACAGCTGATACGGGACGGCAGTGTCTGGAGTACCGGCATCTTTTCAGGCCGCATATCAGAGATTCTTCGCCTCTATGCGCGGCAGGTCGCCGGGCTGATGTTGGATCTAACGGCGATCGTAGAAGATTGGCCGAATCCCCGAGTGCCCTCGGCGGAGCTCGCGTCTTTGTACGCCCGCCAACCTTCGATGGATTTTTCGCATGACGTGCTTCAGAAGCACCCCGATCGCCTGCAGTTCCTGTGCGTTCCTCCGTGTGGCTGGAACGATGTAGGTACTCCAGCGCGGTTGGCAGCCGCTCTTTGGTCATTACGGCGCCGGACTCGACACGGCGCGGCAACACACTTACCGGTACGCGCATTCAGTCTCGCAGCCGCCGTCGAACGTACTTCTCTTAGCACGAAGTTCGTGCGTGAGGCGCCCCCGGCGATGCACCGCAAGGATTCCCACGAAGCGCCACGCGAGGCTCCGTTTATCTCGGGAACCGCCTGGGCCGCCGGATGCGATGAAAAGTACTCTCATTCTGACTGAGTCGAGCCCCCGGGCTTGATCAACACAGAAGGAAGATGCGAACTGTGGCGAAAGCGATTCTTCTCCTCGATCCCGATGGCCTAGCGCTTGCACCGGCGACTTTGTGCGCTGAAGTTGCAGAAGAAGCGCGGAAACTCAATCTACCGATGTTTGAAGAGGTTTTCGCGACTCTTATCGCCGATAAGGAATTGCGAATCAATGGCGCTGCTTGTTACGAGATTTATGAGGCGGGACAGCGCGTTGCGGTGCTAGAAGTCCTCGATTGTCCTCTCCTCGATTCATAGACTTAAGTCCCGCCCAAGGTAGGTCGAGACGGTGCTACGGACTGCGTCAGCGGGCCCGGGGTTACGCCTTTCTTGCCCTCGTCGGCACAAAGCGACAGCGCAGGATCCCTAATACGATCAAGTGACGTAGACTCGCGCTTTGGCTGTCCGGACAAGAAGCATGCGTGCGATGCGAGTGAGGGGATTGAAAAAAACAGCGTCGCGTCGTGCTGTGCTGCAACGAACCCCTCGCCCGAAAGAACAATCTTCCCCCTGCGTGGTTGGAATCGGAGCCTCCGCCGGCGGCTTTGATGCGCTCGTGGAGTTTCTGCGGGTGATCCCGGCAAACAGCGGTCTTGCCTTCGTCATACTGCAGCACTTGAGCCCGACGCCGCGCAGTCTCTCGGCTGAGCTTTTCTCGCGTCACACCGTGATGCCGGTGCGCGAGGCCGCAGAGGGCCTGCGCTTACAGGCCAACTGCGTTTACACGACGCCGGCCGACCGCGACATCGGCCTCAAAGATGCCTGCATCAGACTGACAAAGCCGACTGAGAGACGCGGACATCGTCTGCCGGTCGACCATTTATTTCGCTCGTTGGGGCAGGATCAGCGCGAACGAGGCGTAGGCATCATTCTATCGGGCACAGGGAGCGATGGCGCACTGGGCCTGAAAGAAATCGTCGCAAATGGGGGCATCGTCCTGGTACAGGCACCGGAATCAGCGCAGTTCGATGGCATGCCGCGCAGTGCGATCGCAACCGGGCTGGTGGCGCACGTTCTCCCGATTGCGAAGATGCCACGCGTCCTTTTGAATTACGCGCGCCATTCGTACACGCGCAAGCCTCACGTGCGACGGTCAATTTCGCGAATCAGCAACCCGATCAGCACGGTTCTAGCGCTGCTGGAAGCAGGCCACGGTCAGAGCTTCACCGGCTACAAGCAGGCTATGCTAATCCGCCGCATTGAGCGGCGCATGGGACTCCTGAATATTGAGAAGCTCGATGAATACGCCAAGCACCTGCGACGCCATCCCACCGAAGTTACAGCATTGCGCAAAGATCTTTTGATTGGGGTAACTGAGTTTTTTCGCGATAGGGAGGCATGGAATGCGCTCGATAAGGCGGTGCTGCGTCCCCTGATCGCCTCAAAAAAGACCGGCGAGCCAATCCGCGCGTGGGTGGCGGGAGCCGGCACCGGCGAAGAGGCTTACACTCTTGCCATACTGATTCTCAAGCGCTTAGCGCAGCTGCGAAAGCGATGTGTGGTTCAGATATTTGGCACCGATGCGAATCAAGATTCTCTGAACCACGCGCGAGCCGGTCGCTATCCATCCGGCATTCGCAGCCAAGTACCGGCGGAGCATCTGAAGCGTTATTTCAAGGAATCCGACGGCGATCATCATTATCAGGTGCTACCTGAAGTGCGCGAGAGCGTCATTTTTGGCGATCACGACCTGTTGGCGGACCCACCATTCACTCGCCTCGACCTCGTGACCTGCCGGAATCTTTTGATCTATATCGAGCCTGAAATTCAAGAGCGGGTCTTGTCGGTGTGTCATTTTGCCCTTCGTCCGAACGGGTATCTATTCCTGGGGAGCGCCGAAACGGTAGGTGTCCATGAGAAGCTCTTCCGAAGTGTCGCGCGAAGATGGCACATCTATCAGCGCATCGGCACGACGCCAAGAGATCTCGTTAATTGGCGGGGCGAGAGGACAAGGCCGCGAGCGCTGGCATCGAGCCCCCCACCCGTGAGCCGCGAGGGGCACGTTGCCCTTTTGGCGAATCTAACCCACAACGCCTTATTCGAGCGCTTTGCACCCGCGGCGGTGCTCGTCAATGAGCGCCTGGAGGTTCTCTTTTCTAGCGGGGTGGTCGAGCGGTTCCTGCTGCCTGCGAGAAGCTTAAACAACGGAACGCTGCTGCCCCGATTGCCCGCGAGTATCCGCTCGCAATTGCCGGCCGCGATCCGACGAACCAGAGCTGCTCAGCGTCCGGTCCTCATCAGCGGGCTATCAAAGGGCTCCAAGGCAAGCCGATCGACCCTCCATGTCGAGGTCCTACCGATCCGCACTGATCCGAGTGCGGCTAGCGTTCCGCGATATTTAATAGCGTTTCAAGAGGCCCCCTTAGGGACCAACGCAATCAAGACCCGCCTGGCCCACGGCCAATTGCAGGAAGAGTTGCGTGCGACGCAGGAGGATCTGCAGAGCGCGGTCAGCCAGCTTAGGACTTCGAACGAGGAACTGCGAGCATCCCACGAGGAGACAATGTCGATCAACGAAGAGCTTCAGTCGATGAACGAGGAGCTGGAAAGCTCTAAGGAGGAGTTGCAGTCCGTAAACGAGGAGCTCAACACCGTCAATACTCAGCTGCAGCATAAAGTAGCCGAGCTCGAGGTAGCAAATACCGACTTAAGCAATCTGCTCGCCTCCAACGAAGTTGCGACTCTGTGTCTGGACCGCTCTTTTCGCATAAAATGGTTTACCCCCGCAGCGCATCGGTTATTTAATTTTCTGCCTAGCGACATCGGCCGACCGGTCGCCGACCTGAGCCTTGCCGCGATGGATCCGAGCTTGGTGGAAAGCGCCCGCGCGGTGTTGCGGACTCATGCGCCGCAATCGCGGGAACTCGAGTACCGGGGGATTCATCTACGCCGCATCGTGCCTTATCGCGCCGAGGACGCCCGCACTGCCGGTGTGGTCATCACGTTTACCGATATCACGGAGGCCAAGCGATCGGCGCAAAAAGAGATCGAAGCCAAGGCCGAAGCGAATGAGCAGCTTGAGGGACGTGTGCGCGAGCGCACGGAAGAGTTGGGCCGACTCTCTCGCGAACTGGCGCTCGCCGAAGTGCGCGAACGCCAAACCATCGCACGCGATCTTCACGATGGACTCGGGCAGGAACTGAATGCCGCCTCGATCAAGCTCGACGCTCTTCGCAATACAGGCGAAGCGGACCGGCCGGACGCCGAGCTAGACGAAATCGCCAAATTGCTCGAAGGAGTCGTGCGAGAGATGCGCAGCCTCACGGCTCAGCTCAATCCTCCGGTGTTGGAACAGCTCGGCCTGGTGTCGGCGATCGAGTGGTTGAGCGAGGAGATGCGAAAAAGCTATCAGCTCGAGGTCGTATTGGAGGACGATCTGGAGCCAAAACCGCTGGACTCCATCACCGCCTCGATCGTGTTTCGCGCGGTACGTGAACTACTGATCAACGTCATACGGCATTCCCAGGTCAAGATCGCGCGGGTCTCAACACGAAGCGCGAAGGGGCAGCTGACGCTGGAAATCATCGACAAGGGGAATGGCTTTCCCCTCGACGGTGTTCAGTCTAGACCTTACACAGGCCTTGGGCTTGCCACAATTCGCGAGCGGATCATGTATATCGGTGGCACGCTGCAAATCAATAGTGAACACAATCGCGGTACCACGGCGACGATTAAGGTGCCCCTGCATCAACCATGAAGCCCACCCGAATCATGCTGGTCGATGACCACCCACTCATTCGCGAGGCTATCGGGAATCTAATCAAGGGCGCGCCGGAATTTGAGCTGGTAGGGGAGGCAGCCAGTGGAGAAGACTGTTTGGCGCGAGTTCAGGAGCTGCGACCCGAGATCCTCGTGCTCGACATCGCCATGCCGGAGATGAATGGAGAACAAGTCGCCCGCGAGCTTCGTGATCGGTTTCCCCAGCTGAAAATCGTCGCCCTAAGCGGCTACGCCGATCGGCAGTTTGTGCGCGCAATGACGAAGGCCGGGGCCAAAGCTTATGTAGTGAAGTCCGCTTCGGGCCGCGAATTGCTTCACGCGCTGCGGGCAGTTGCGAGCGGTAAGCATTTCCTATCGCCGGAAGTCACGGGAGCGGTGATGACGCTGTGGGAGGAAACGGCACTCAGTGGTGCGGGATCATCCCCAGTAATCAAACTAGGGAAGCGGGAAACAGAGGTGTTGAAGCTGATTGCGGAGGGTCATCGGAGCGCCTCTATTGCGATGAAAATGGGGATCACGGTGGCAACGGTGGAAGCACACCGCAGAAATATTTTGCGGAAGTTGAAACTTCACAGCGCTGCCGACCTTACGCGCTACGCGCTGCGGCACGGCATGATCACCTTGTGATCTCATGTCGAACGAAGCAGTTTCCGGAGCCTCAGTCGCCGGTTCGCCGGTGGTCAAGATTTCGCCAAGTCAATGCAAGCCGTTGAATCGAGACGACGTTTGGATGACGTGTCGCAGGATATGCACAGGTTTATCCCCTGTGCCGGGGTACAGGTGCGGGCGCGACAGCGCTCAGCTCGTCACGCGCTTCCAGAGATCAATTCGGAAGTCTTCATGTCGCTCGCTATGCATACACTCAAGCGGTAAGCTGGCGCCGAGTAGATAGTGAATGGCATCTCCGTATAAGAGCCGGTTTTCACCGGGCACTAGCGCATGCGCTGCCAGGATTTCACCGCCAAGCTGAAGTCGACGGGCCATCTGCATAACAATCTGAACGAGTGGCGCCGGGCGGAAGTGGCAGCCGAAATCACAGAGTACGATCAGATCAAATGTGCCCGGCGGGAGGCCTCTCGCAAGACTCGCCTGGCACGCCTCGACATTGAGAAAGCGTGCACATCTTTGTTGGGTGCGTGCTACGAAGTGCGGCAAAGAATCAGTCGCGACTACCTGTACGCATCGCCGGGCGAGCTGTGCCGTGAGTTCACCATCCGAACAACCCGGTTGGAACGCGCGGCCGTACGATGTCCGGGACAGTGCCGCGATAGCTGCCTTATCGCGCTCGCGCACATATTCTAAACAAGCGCTAGGAGGTGGCGGGTCGCTGAATATCTGATCGTGGACATAACTCATAGGTTTCATTCCTGCCGAGTCGGGCACGAAAGTCTTGCAACGGCGTTATATGCTGTAAATGGCAGACATGTAAATGCAGTGATGAATACTCGACCAATTACTACCGGATACTAGGTAATTCAATTACCGCAAATTCCGCATAGGCGAACCAATGTGCTCAGTCTTGGGTCGCGGCCCGTTCGAGGTGCGAAACAGGCAGCGCAGCACGAGTGAGCGGACATCAGTGGAAATTGTGGACGGCAATTCTGGCCGATGGCGCCGCTTACTACGCTGGCGGGAACCGCGGCCGATGAGCAGAGTCAATTTTCTGAATCGGCTCGAACTCTCGACAAAATATCGCGCACGATGTTGGCATCTTCTTCGTAGCCGGCTGCGCGCCTGGCGAACCTTTTCGCCGCAGAGCTTCGTTGGGCATCGTGCGCGTCTGCTGCGAGCTTTTTTGCAATAGCCGCCCGCTCTTCATGAGTGCGCAGGAGACGCCATAGGATGGCATCGGCGGACTTATTCTTCGCATCCAACATAGCCTCTGCCGTGACCGCGTGCCCGACATGACAACGAAAGCGCAAGACCTGCCGGTCGTTCATTTGCCACAACACGCCGTCACAATCGGGACAGGTAAATGGCGACTTACTTCCGAGTTGTTCATCAATTTCCATGCCTGCGGCCTCCCGGGCGGCAATGGCCACCTCAAGCTGAATTTCCGCGGGCACCGGCGGCGATGCAGCGGCCGGCTCTCGCACAAGCCGATTCAACAAATCCGCCAGTTCACTTGCCGGAACGCAGTGATCGACCTTCACGGCACGCAGCGCGCTTTCGGGCATGCTTGGCACTTGTGCATCGGTCGGGTCTTGAATGACCGCCACACCGCCGCAACGCTTGATAGCTGCAAGTCCTGCTGTCCCGTCGTTGAGGCCACCGGAGAGCAGCGCGCCAATGACTCGGCCTCCGAAGGCGCAAGCGGCGCTTCTAAAAAGAGGATCGACGGCCGGCCGGGCGAAATTCTCGTGGGGTCCTCGACGAACCAATAAATGATGATCATGAAGAATCAAGTGCGCATCCGCCACGGCCAAATACACCTGGCCGCGGCGTAATGGTTCACCTGCGGTGGCCACCTTGATCGGCAGAGAAGACGAACCGCCTAAGATGTTCATCAGACTGACGGAGGGATCGATATGAGCAACGATGAGCACCGAAGCGGGTAGATCGACCGGCAATGATCTCAAGACACCTTTGATGACGTCGAAGGAACCGGCGGAGCCGCCAATCGCCACGACATCATGCAGGCAGGAATCCGCTGGTAGGTGCATAGGTTTCGGGAAGCTAATAGGACAAGTATGGCGCAGATCCGTTACGTGATGCTATCGAGTGTTGTCCCTGTCGTGTCAAATAATTGCATATTCCGCAGAGCCGCTCTGCAATGTAATTCTTACATCCGGATTTGATCATCTCTTAGCGAAACCGCTCAATCATTCACTCTGGCTCGAGGCCCTGCTCTCAAGCTGAGCACATGAGAGAGATGCCGAGTGTGATTCCGCTCCGCCGGAGCACCGTGAGCGTGACGCGCGTCTTGTCGAGCATCATAGGAATCCTCTGACGGTGGGGTAGGTGCCTCGATGATAGTCGCACGCTGCAATTCAGAGAACAATGAGAACCCCTTAGAGTCCGAACCCATCCTAAAACTCGCGGCTCCGATTCACTAGAAGGAGAAATACCTATGCGGATAAAACACACAGTTGTACCACTGTTGGCGTTGCTTGTATTCGCGCTCGGTGCAAGCGTCGCGGCGAGGGCCGAATCCAAAAAAGAAATCGACGTTTCCGTGGCCGATGCATTGCAGCGATTTACCAATGCCGACCCCGCCCATGCGCAATTGCTCCACAAGGCGGTAGGCGTCTTGGTCTTTCCGCGTATAACCAAAGCCGGTGTCGGTATCGGCGGGGAGCACGGCGATGGAGCGCTGCTCAAAAGCGGAATAACTTCTCAATATTATAGTTTGAGTTCGGCATCGGTCGGGCTGACGCTCGGTGCAGGACAGCGCAGTGAAATTCTGTTGTTCATGACGCGGGAAGCACTTGCGAAATTTGAGGCCAGCAACGGCTATAATCTCGGCATGGATGCGGAAGTCGCGGTCATATCCAAGGGGGCGGGCACGGAATATGATAGCGAAGATATGAAGAAGCCCATTCTTGCCTTCGTGTTTGGCGAAAAAGGCTTGATTGGCGATGTTTCGCTGAAGGGCTCAAAGATCAAGCGGATTGAGCCGAGCTAGTCGTCGCTACACAATTACGTGACAGTCGGCACCGCACCAGATGGCGCGAACAGAGCCGTCATCATTGCGTGCGGAAACCCTGAGCGTCGGTATGCCCCACCCCTCGACAAGCGCCCACACGGCTGCGATCGTCAAGGCAAGCGTACGCACCAAATGTGAGGCCTGCAGTTGTTGATACGCTTGTTCGGTGTATCCGTGAGTTTGCATCTCATCCTGTGCCCCCGTCGCCCATGGAGTGCTGACGATGGAGAGTATGCTGAGCGTCGCTATACCCCAAAGAGCCAGGCGGGAGATTCGTGTCGGCGCGCTCCATAATGCGAGTGTCCACACCAGGCAGGTTGCACCGTAGGGCAGCACGACTATCGGCAACCGTCGTGTGTAGCCCCGGCTAAATGCCCGGAATGCGACATCTTCGACTGTGCTCAGGTCAACATGGATGCGGTATACGTTAAAGAACAGTACCCAACCGACCCAACGCCAAACCACAGCAAAGCAACCCCGGCAGCCTGCGGTCGGCTCGCAGCAACCTCTTGGATAAAGACCGGCGGCGGACGCCGTGTGATGGCCACAGATGCAACAGCCCCCAGATAAAGAAGCAGCGCGGCGGCCAGCATGGCAAGGAAAATCATGAAGTAGAGTGGCATGTTGGACAACCTCAATTTCGTAGGCGCGCAGCGTGTATGCATTACGCGAGGCACACTGAAGGCCCTTTATGCGATAGTCAGTGATAATCTTCAGTTGCTCAAGATATCACTGATAGGCGCTTGCTTAAGAGGAACGCTGTGGTCATTTCATCGCCAGGACTTTGTTCGGCCTATCCAGGGAGGGCTATCAAAAACCCTTCTCGCTAGTCAAGTGCGCAGCGGTTTTGGCGTATGGTGAGGTCGCGCATCTCTATCCCGAGAACCCGTTCGGAACGGTGAGCGGACCGAAAGTCAATCTCTTTGGCTCCGGAAGCAACAACAGCCGATGCTACGTGAAACGCTGTATGCACCGCGGCGATCAACCCAGCTTCGCATCGTCGCGATAGCACTGTTGCTAACTCTCGCCGCTTGTAGCCTGAGCGATACCAGGAAGCCCACCCCGGACAAGAACGCGCCACGCGCGCAACTTTCAATCGGCTACAGTCTGCTGTACCAAGAGGCCGAGGGGATTCCAAAGCTAAAATGGATCTTCATGTTTAAGGACAAACCTGAAGAAATGGGGCGGCTTACCAATGAACTGGTGAGCTTTTACCAGCAGTTGGGGGACACCATGCAGAGGCTATCCAAGCAATATCCCGCCATGCGCATCAACGTGGTTGCAATGTCGGAGATCCAGGGCGAGGAGCGTAAAGCCATTGGAGAGGACCTGGCCAAAGACTTCGCCCCGCTGGTCGGTAAGACCGGCATCAAATTCGAGCGTGAGGCGCTACTAATGTTCTACAACACGCTCAACGAGCAACGTCATCTCATAGGAGTGATGGTAGGGCTCGAACCCGACTCGGGTCTCAGGAAGTTCTTGGAAACGACCAAGGGCCAGTTGGAGGAGCGCTACGCAAAAGTGGGGGCCCTATTGGACCGCCGCTATTTCACGCAGTAAGTCGCGCCACCCAGCCATCTGCCGAGCGAAACTCTGCCGCACGCAGGAGGGGATGGCCACCAAGGCCGTGCCGATCTTCGGAGTGTTCGCGTCCATCTTGCGGGGAATTCATACTCGTGAGCATCGGGGACAGATTGTCCACGTGGGAAGCCGCCGACCTACGATTGCGCGTCATTCCTCTTGGACGAGGTCCTTTTCGCGCTAGCCTTGGCTATACATTACGTACATTGGATTTAGGTTACGTAACGAACCGGGGGTGATTTGTGCCTGAAAAGAAAACTCTAGCGCGCTTCCGCGCCGACAAACGTCAGGGTAAGGCGGCATCGACGCAGGCCGGTGAATTTATCAAGGAGGAGATGGACCACATCCGAGAGGGCGTGCACGGCGCGCGCTCTACCAAACAGGCCATTGCAATCGGACTATCAAAGGCGAGGCGCGCGGGCGTCGATTTGCCTCCGCCCCCATCGGGCAAGGCCTCTCCTTCGACACGCAAGCAGGCGGCGCGCGATCTCGCACGGGCTGACCGAATGCCCTTCGCAAATCGTTCGAGCGCGAAGCGATCACGCGCGTCGTTGAATGCGCTCAAGCACGAAGGGACCAAAGCGGCATCGCCGCGCTCGCTCGCTCGTCAAGCACGATCTGCCGCAAGGACGCGCTCACCTAGCGAGCGCTCAGCTGCGGCCAAGCAGGCCGCAAGAACTAAAGGCGCAGCCGAACGCTCTGCGGCAGCAGTCAAAGGGGCTCGCACGCGCTCGACCCATTCGCCGTGAGAGGCGCAGAGGAGTATTGCAAGGATGGTTTCGATGCTTGGTTTGCGTCTCGATGGCTTCCACAGATTGATCTGATTTCTCGCGGGCGCTGCGATCCGTCATCGATATTGTAGGCTAGTTACTCGCCAGCTGATCGCTCGAAGTGCAGTTCTTGGTCAACACTAAGCTCGCCGCCTACGCCACTCACGATGATGGCATTCTGACCGAACTGCGCGCCGCGTAACTTACGACTCCACCGGTACTTTTTGAGCGTTTGCAATGGCTCGGCGCCTGTGAATTCGCCGCTAGCTTGCTCCACCGTAGTGATCGAACAGCGTGCGCAAGGCTTCACCATGCGCAGTCGCAGCTTGCCATCGAAAAGCTCAGTAACGCGATCTTCCTCGTACGCCGCCAAGCCCCTTAGTACGATATTCGGGCGAAACCGATTCATTGGAAGCGGCTGATCTAAACGCTCATTCAAATCAGCCAGCGAGGCCTCGGAAATGACCAAGATTGGAAACCCATCGGCGAAGGCAATCGAGGCATCCATGCCGACTGTCCAATTCGGATCGCTCAAACGCGTTACCGACGTATCGAATCGCACCAGTCGTACTTCGGTCTGCAGGAAACTGGACAGCCAGTGTGCGGCATCATCACCCGCGTCGAATGCCGCGAAACGGTCCTTCCATACGATGACCGGCGTCGCATCGCCCCGCTGATTGGCTATTACATCGAGATCGGGCAGGCCTGTGGCCCTCAGGCGCAGGCGCGGGCCGTCGAGTAAAGGCTTCACCAAAGCAAGTCGTGGCAATTCACGTTGTGTCAAGAATCTTCCTGCGTCGTTTACGACCATCCAATTGCGATCGCCGGCGAGTCCGTTTTGGCTCAACTTCACTCGGCCCAGCGCGGTTCCGGCACACGACTTGATAGGATAAATGTTGAGCTGGGTAATGGTGGCTGTCGGCATACAAATATCATTTACCTCTGCGTCTTGCGAATACCGACGAGTGGCGGAAATACTGTATCAAACTCTCACGGGCTAATCCTTGAAGAAGAGAGTGTGGTTGTCTTTGTCCGCGGTCCAGAATTGAACAGGTGTTGTGCGTCATTGGACCTGCATTCGGTGAAATAATATTGAATGAACAGTTTGCGCCACTTCACGCTCTGGCAAAACTGTGCGATTGCGTAAGTTGTCGGATTGACCACGCGCTCTGGAGTACCGGGGGTTCCTGGCTGCTACAATGACTGGCACCCTTGGGTTCACAACAATACCCTCAGTGTGCCCTCGCGTGAGTCGTACAGCCAGCGCGGTTTCTCGGACTAGGGCGCCAATTCTTGGGTACTCACCCAAGACATGCCCGGCGTCGTCATACACCAGTAATGTCGTGGCGCCGTTGCCGGATTTCTCGATGCGCCAGCCGAGGGCGTTGTGAACGTAATTGGTGGTCCGGCCGCTAACGGCCGAAGCGCGCCGGAAGGGCGCGACGCGTCGTCCGATTCCGACAAGCGTTTAGTGTTGCGCTGACTAGTCAGCTATTACGTCTGTCCGCACATTCACCGGCAACAAAAGCAGCAGAGTCGGGGCATCCATGAGGCGAATAGACACCTTTGCAGTGGTGTTGGCGGGAGGCGAGGGTAGGCGCCTCCGCCAGATAGCGACTAACCGGAATGGCATGGCCATTCCTAAGCAATATTGCTCGCTGGGACGGTCACCGTGTCTGCTCCAAGATGCTCTTACGCGCGCCGGCGCGGTCGCTATGCCCTCGCATGTCTGCACCGTCGTCGCCGCTCAACACCGGCAATGGTGGACTTCGATAGCGCCGGACCTGAACGAATCGAATGTATTCGTCCAGCCTCAAAATAAAGGCACGGCATTCGGCATCCTGTTGGCGCTCTTGACATTGGAACTGCGAAATCCGCAGGCCACGTTGGCCCTTCTGCCGGCGGACCATTACTTTCGTGATGAGGAAGCGGTCACGCGCGCACTTCGCATCGCGTGCAATCTCGCAGGCACGAACCCCTCTTCTACGTACTTACTGGGAGCCGACCCGGAGACCGCAGACCCTGAGCTTGGATATATTCTTCCGGGGGAGAGGGCTGTCGATAAACCGGCCCCTATCGCCGGTTTTACGGAAAAGCCAAACAAGGAGTTTGCGAAGGAGTTGATTTCGCTTGGCGCGATGTGGAATCTGTTCATTCTGGTGGGGTCCGTGAACGCCTTGCTACAACTCTTTGTCCAAGAGCATGCCGATGCAGTCTCTGAGATGCGCGAAGCACTCCAACGCAGCGCGGGTGGGCACTCGGGATCTTTGGATAGGTTTTACGAAGAGATCGAGCCAATGGACTTCTCAAAGGATATCCTTGAACTCCGAGCTAACCTTTTGCAGGTGCTTAGGGTTCCGCACTGTGGATGGACCGATCTAGGCACGCCCAAGCGTGTAGAGGCCACTGTACGCAGCATAGCGGCCCGGGACGGTGTGCGAAGAGACCGCGCCGATCGAAGTGTGCCCCTGTTCTTTGACCTCGGGTCCCAATACTATTAGTTAAGTCGCTCGGAATCCCGAGACTCTTCCGGAGGGGGCCATCGAATCTGCCCCCCTCCGGTTCAGCTCACGCCGTCGGGCGGTCCGTACGCTCGCGCTTGGACTTTGGTTCCTCCGCCTTGCCGCTGCCGGGCTCTGCCATACCGCGATGCATTTCCGCCAATGCCGAATCCGGCGCGATGTGGGACATCGCTGCTCGCATCTTATTGCCCAATCCCGCTACGACCTTGAGTTCACCTTTGATCATCGCGTCGAAGCCGGCCTTGGCCACATCCGATGCACGGGCCTTCTCGCTGCCGCCGACCTTCGTGTCACCCACGATGATCAGATCAAATCCCTGCTGCGCGCAAAGGCGAGCGGGGTTCTAGTTCGATGCCGGTGGATGCTCCGGTCACGACGGCTGATTGTCGAGCCGAAGGGAATAGGCTTCTTGCATGCGCTTGCAAGAAGCAGCCGATGCACCGAGTCGCTTCGCGCCCTGGCCAGATATATGATTTTGTTGACTCTCAAACTCTAGTGACTCGGGAGTACAGGGCCCTTCGGCAGGGAGGAGCTGGGGGACGAGCTATGCTGCGCGCTTTCCGCCTTCTTGAGTTGCTCTTGGAAACCAGGCACCAGGCGTCCGAGAAAACCCGTTACCTGGGTCGCGGCTACGCCCACCAACGCGCTTTTGACGTTGTCCCACGTTTCAAGCACCTCGTGCTTACCGGCGCGCAGCGCAGCGGGGCTATCGGGTATGTGCGTCGATGACGCTGCCCGCGCGCTACCGCCCTTGCGTCTGCGACCTAGAGTCGCAACCAAGGCGCCCGCCCCGAAAGCCGCCGCCACCATCGTGCCTGGGTGGTTCTGGAACTGTTGTTTCCAATCGGTAACTGATTTGACTTTTTGTTCTAGCTCTTGCAAGTTCGAACGCAGATCTTCACGCGTGTGCTTGATGTCGGTTTCTATTTGATCTGTTGTTTGGCCCATTCGATATTCTCCTTAAGGCTCTCAGTAGTTTTGGGCGCCGCAGTCACCTGCTTGAACTGCTTCACCCCCTTGGAAACGGCTATCCCGGCGCATAGCGACAACGCAATCGCCAAAATCAGCGCGGCCGCCCAGTCGGGGACAATGTTAGTCAGGCCGTAGAGCGTGGCAAGTAAAAGGAACAGAACCCCAAATACGCCACTCACAGCCCCAACTCCGACAAGAAGTGTAGCGGCCCGCACTTTAGTGAGCTCTTCGCGGACTTCCGTCTTCGCGAGTCGCACTTCCGCTCGGATAATGTCTTGCAGGTTGTGGACGATATCCTGCAAAACATCCGAAAAAGAGCGCTCGACTGCGGGCATATGCGAGTTCTCCGCTCAATCGTCGGATAAGGAACGCGCGATTATAAATCCCAGTATAGCCGCGCCAAGAAGCGCCGGGCCGGGGTTGTTTTTTACCAACCGGGACATATCCGACATCATACTATCGACATCGTGCTCCCGAATGTAGTTCGCCGTCGCACTCAGCTTATCCGCCGTGACATGGGCCACCTTGCTCGCGTTTTTTCCACCCGGCAATGAATCCGCTTTTTCATGAATCTTGCTGGCGGCACTCTCGAGCCCCGAAGCAGCTGCATCGCGGTTTTCGTCAACCTTATCGACGGCAACTCGCCCGAGTTCAGTGGCTTTAGTCTTCACGTCCACAGACACGTTCGACAATTTCTGGCCGAGGTCGGAAGAGGCTTCAGACGCGGCGTTTTTGGTCATCGTGATGTTTTCCGGCATTGACCTCTCCTGATTAACTGCGAAATCCCACGGGTCCATTCAGTGTTGGCGAGAATGCACCTCACTTCATCTTTTGTGTGTCAGCCAGACGATCGTCTTGACGTCAGATTATTTGCAACGCTACTCTCCGCTTGCGCCGACTTGGCGCGAAGACCTCGAGGCTGCAAACTGAGCTACAGCAAATGCTCACGCGAGGTTATAACTACTTGAGCTGACAAGTGACAACATGTTCATTTCAATAAAAGGAGCCGGCAGCCTTATCGGCTGCGCCGCACGAAATTGGGTGGCGGACAACGCTTCCACCTCGGGGGCGGCGCTCGCGTTCTATTGCGCATTTTCTTTGGCGCCGCTGTTGGTGATCTTACTCAGTATTGCGGGATTGATAGTAGGAGCCTCAGCCGCTTATAGCCAAGTCGGGGCGCAACTCACCTCACTCTTCGGCCCGGCGACGGCGAAGACGCTCCTGGATGCGATGCAAAGTTCGCATCAGAGTCAAGGACTCGTCGCCGCAGTCACGAGTGTGGTGACACTCGCGATTGGCGCGACCACGGTGCTTGCGGCACTCAATGCCGCGCTGGAACAGATTTGGAAGACACCAACGGGGGCTACTCCCGGCTGGCGTGGCTGGATTCGCACACGCTTTCTGTCGTTTGGATTTATCTTAGCGCTTGGTTTCTTACTCCTTGTCTCACTTACCATTACGACGGGGTTGTCGAGCCTGCAGCATCGGATATCAGCAAACAACGCGGCCCTCACTGGTGTGATTGGGGCGATTGATGTGCTGTCCTCGCTTATCTTGGTATCGTCCCTGTTTGCGCTTATTTTCCGCTACATGCCCGCAAAACACCTCCCATGGAGAGTGGTGATACCCGCTGGGACGCTGACAGCGGTTCTTTTTGATGTTGGGCGGTGGGCAATTAGCCTTTATCTCGCTAAATCAACACAGCCGAGTGCCTTCGGCGCGGCATCCTCATTCGCAGCCCTCCTCTTGTGGCTTTATTACACGGCGCAGATCTTTCTGTTCGGCGCGGAGTTGACCGCTTGCCTTGGCGGATTGCGGCAAGAGAAGGAACCGCCCGGTCACGACACGTTCCACGGAGTCGAAGGCGGCCGGAAACTTCTGAACGCCGTCTCTGGGTAGATTACGAGCGTGGATTCACGCCATTTTCGAGGATTTATGGCGGTTGAAAATTGCACACTTTGATTGACTTGCGATGCGATGACGAGCGCGATGCTGTAGACGAATGCTATCACTCCGTGTCTGCAGCTCGTCGGGCCCCGCCCTGTTGCCGGGTCGAAGCTGGTTCAAATACCACCATTGCAAAGAGTGCTCTTTTGCGACCGCTGGATGCGTAAGCGTGCGGGCGATCGGTGCACGCAAATGCGGAGGCCCCGGCTACGACAATATGGGCGACACCGTCAACTTCCAGCGCGAGCGAGCCTTGCTGCACGTGCACTAGTTCGCGTGTTCCCACGGGGTGCGGGCGCGCCTCATATCGCTCGCCAGGTTGCAGAGTCCAGCTCCATAACTCGAGCATGTCCGGACCGTCCGATCCGACCAGAAGAGCGGCCGAACCACCCTTGGGACCCTTCCATAGGATGCGCGTCTCGTCAGGGGCCCCAATGTGGACGGGACTCTTAGCCTCGTCACCGGCCGAAATGAGATCCGCAACCGACACTCCGAGCCCTGCGGCCAGGCGGCAGAGGGTGGCGATGCTCGGATTGGCTCGCCCCTGCTCAATGTGGACGAGCATTCCCTTGCTGACGCCGCTGCGAACCGCCAGTTCGTCGAAGGACTGCTGCTTGCGCTTGCGCAGGAGTGCAATTCGTCGGGCGATTACGCCATTCAGCTGGTCCGCAACGTCCCCACTCCTCTGAATTGACTCAGTCACTATATTGACTCCGCCGGTCAGTCAAGATATATATCGTCCCACGACCACGTTGTCAACGACGGTGACCTTGAATGCCACAACAGTTCACGCCTTCCGTACGATCGGGGATATTCGAGCTTCACTCAGATTACTGCGCTCCCGCATCAGCGAGCAGTTAACATGAGCGCCTCAACGGCCTATCATCCCGAGACCCTGGTCACGCATGCCGATGGCGGAATCGACGACGCCTCAGACGTCGCGCCTCCCATCCATCAAACCGCTCCGTTTCGCGCGACTTCGGACGATGAGTTCGCGGAGATGTCTAATACCCCGCGCCCTCTCAGAAACTATACCCGCGACGGAAATCCAACGTTTACACGTGTGGATTCGATCATTGCGGCGCTCGAGGGAGCCGAGACCGCTCTCCTCACATCATCCGGCATGGGCGCGATCAGCACGTCCGTTTTGTCTCTGGTCGGACAGGGTGATCACGTGATCGCGCAGAAGACGCACTACATGGGAACGGCGCAACTCCTGAGCACCGTCCTGCCGCGTTTCGGGGTTTCTGTCACGCTGGTCGACCAGACGGTTCCGGCGGCCTTCGCCAACGCCATCACACCCGCCACGAAGCTTATCCTCGTCGAAACACCTGCGAACCCGCTGCTTACTTTGACGGACCTTGAAGCGGTTGCGGGTTTGGCGCGCTCGCGAGGTATCGTAACGCTGTGCGACAGCACGATCGCGACGCCGATCAACCAGACGCCGAGACGGTTCGGCATCGACCTCGTTGTCCATAGTGCAACGAAATTTCTCGGAGGCCATCATGACCTCATGGCCGGCATTGTCGTTGGTCCGCGGCCATTGGTGGAACAAATCTGGCACTGCGCTGTGACCCTCGGTCCGGTACCGGACCCTTTCGCCGCCTGGCTGCTGTTGAGGGGTCTCAGAACTTTACCGCTACGAATCGCGCGTCAGAATCAGACCGCCCTCGAGACGGCGAAATTTCTGGAGCAGCATCCAGCCGTCCCCAGGGTCCACTATCCAGGACTGGAGGCTCATCCGCAGCATGACCTTGCGTGCCGACAGATGCCGGGCGGATTTGGTGGATTGATGAGTTTCGAACTCGACGGGGGCTTCGCGGCGGCTCAGGCGTTCATTGGCAACCTGCGTATTCCGAGCCGGGCCGTTAGTTTCGGTGGCTTTGAATCGCTCGCCACGCAACCAGCCGCCATGTGGAAGGGATCTATTGGTGAAGCCAAGGCGACGGAAGCCGGCATTGGTGATGGTCTGATCCGACTGTCGATCGGCCTAGAGCACCCACTGGATCTTATCGCCGACCTGGATCGTGCACTATACGCCGCAAAGTAAGGAGAAACGATTGTGACCGCAGCTACGACGTTGCCATTGCCGGCCCAGGGGCGGCTAAACTGTGGATGTCACGTAATTCTGTCATTTGACTTTCAATTGCGTGCTTAATCGGAATTCGGCACGTTAGTTGATGATCGCCGGCAGATGAGCGCGTGCCACCAATAGGTGATCAAAGCCGACAGACTTCGATTTCTGGGTCAACGCATCTACAGCTGGGAATCCCATAGGGCGCTCATCGAATCTTCAGACCCTGTTAAAGATCAATTGCGCGCTGCGTATGCGAAACGCGCCAATCAATGTCAACTTCAATGCGGCTATTTCCTGGGTTTGTCGTACATGTCCGATAGTTCATATCGGCGATGAGGAGATTGCTTGGCTGGCGTGAGGCAACCAATAATAAGTGCGTAGCGTCGTTACATGCGGCGAGTTAGATTAACGGCGCCCTCCGAGTGCTTTAACTAACAATAGGAGTTTGAGATGGCTAACAATCAAAGTGGAGACCAGAAGCAGTCAGGCGGCAGCCAGCAGGGTGGCTCCGGCAATTTCGCCAACGATCCGCAGCGCGCGAGCGAAGCCGGCAAGAAGGGTGGGCAGCAATCACAAGGGACATCGCAATCCGGCGGGCAACGAGAGTTGGGCGGGGCCGGGCGCGGCGGGTCGGGCAATTTTGCGAACGATCCTGAGAGGGCAAGCGAAGAGGGTCGCAAGGGAGGAGAAAACTCTCGTTCCAAATAGCTCGCGTCGATACATCGAGGAGGGAGCAAGGGCTCCTCCTCGATGTGGAAGGCCTTTAGCGTCGAAAATCGATCCGCGGGGAAGGGCGCGTATCGGCGTGAAGCACCGACTTAAAATATTCTAGCGCGAATTGCTTTTGGCGCGAGGTCTTTGCGGCGACACAGTCGCTGGGGATTACAAGCTTATATTGGCGTAGGTAGGCCTCGTTGGCCGTGAATAAAATGCACTGGTGAGCGGATATCCCGGTAATGACGAGCGTTTCGACCCCAAGCTTATCCAGCAGATGATCGAGCGGAGTGCCATAAAATCCCGCGTGGGTCGGCTTGAGCACGAAGTAATCGGAAGCGCTCGGCTGCAACGCCTCAATGATTGCAGCGCCGATACAACCTTCTGCGCGACAGCGGCTCAGCATTTGGCGGAAATCAGAATGCCAATCACCCAAATTATCATTCACAAACAGCACAGCCGCACCCCTCGCAGTTGCAACGGCACGAATCTTTGCGATCGTCCGTGCCAGAGGAAGCGCTGCGCGAGCGACCGCCGCACCATCTTCGAATTCAAAGTCGGAGATCATATCGATAATCAAAAGGGCTGCTTTCGCCAGCCGCAATTTCCGCCCGCTAGTTTTCATAGTCCTCCCCGAGCATTTGCCTTCGACTGGGCGAGCTGCACCGACCCCCAATAGCAGAGCTGGCGCCTAGCCCGATCTTTCGACGTTCTTAACTCTACCAAAGAAATTATGGCATCTCCGCGGTGCGTCGGCGCTATCTTTCCTAAAGATGGGGACTAACTGCCATCTCGTACATCGGAGAGCAGATGAGCGCCACCATCGACGCATCAGGCCTGACGCTACTCTGAACGAACCGCGGCGCCTCCACCAGAATACCTGTGGCCCCCTCGGCGGGTACCTCCGCTGTCCACAGGTTCCTACGCGAGATGTCGGCTCCGTCTGAGGCGGGGTTGCTTCTGCCTGGGGATATCCTCACTGCATGGAAACAGAGAAGCCCATGGCGAGGAGCATCACAGGCACCCGACCCGGGGGAGAGCGTTGCCGTCAAAACCGACGTTCGGCGTGAAGGGCTGAGGACCGCCATGGCCGCCCGGTCGATCGCGTCCCTTTCGATCAGCTTCGGCCTGGTATCCATTCCGATCAAGTTGTATTCGGCGACCGAAAGTTCTGCGGCTATCCGCTTCAAACTGATGACGTCAAGTGGGGCACATGTTAGGCAGCAATATGTGACGGAGAGTCTCCCGCCTGTGATGGAAGAAGAGCCGCCCGTGGAGGAGCCGGCGCCGGAGCTTGAACGCCCCGTCGCGAAGTCGCGCGACGCTGCGTCCAAGGTAGTCGACTTTCCGACCGCTCGACAGACAGTTGTCCCACCGACATACGAGGAGTCCGCGCCGACCGCCGATGACGTGATTGAGCGCTCAACGATGGTCAAGGGCTTCGAGTTTAAAAAGGGCAAGTTCGTTCTCTTTACTCCGGAGGAGCTCAAGGCGCTCGAAGCAGGATCTCGGCAGACGATCGACATCGTCTCTTTCATCCCCGAGAACGCGGTCGATCCGATTTACTACAACAAAGCGTACTTCCTGGCACCTGATAAACGCGGGTCCAAGCCGTACAACCTCTTGGCGCGCGCTATGCGAGACACGGGGCGTTGTGCGCTCGCCAAGTGGGCATTTCGGTCGAAGGAATACATCGCTCAAATCCGAGCGGCTCACAATGGCTTGGTACTGCAGCAACTGTTCTACGCCGAAGAGGTGCGCTCATTTACGGACCTCCATATCGAGCCGACTGATGTCGGGGACGCGGAACTGAAGCTCGCAAAGCAGCTGATCGCGCAAATCTCCGCCGACTCCTACGACCCAACCGAATTCGTCGACGAGGAGAAGACGCGGATCCTCGCTGCCGTCGAAGAGAAGATTTCCGGCAAGCAGATCGCGGCGCCCGCGCACGCTCCGAGCAACGGTGGCCAAGTTGTCGACCTGCTCGAAGCATTGCGCGCGAGTCTGCAAGGTAAGCAAGGACGGGGGGAAACGGCCAATGGCCCAAGGCTCTCGACCGGGGAGCGCAAGCCAATTAAGCGAGCGACAAGTAAGGCGGCCGACGTGCGAGCAGCGTCGTCTAAAGGACGGTCCAGCAGGAAATAGCATCGGTTTTGGCGTTACGACGATGGTAGAGCGGGTCGTTCCCTGCCGCCGTCACAGTCGGCGCCCGAGAAGCGCGTGGCCTCCAGGACGCAGGCGTAACTAGACGAATTCACGCGAATATGCGCTTGACCGTCGGTGCCGGATTGCGGGCTAATAGCTGAAGGGAGAACCTGCTCCAGATCAAGGATTCGAGGGCGCTGAAGCTGGTCTGTAAGACCATGCAGGGTATCCAGTGAGGTCGCACGTTGCCCGTTGGGTTGTTGAATCGTTTCGGAGCGGTCGGACGAAAATGGGTGGAACAGCCAACTCTACTCGGGGGACCGAGAATAGATCGCTCTTGTCAGAAACGTCCCATCATGGCCCAATGGTTGATCCGTTCAAGGTGTGCACCGCAACTCCTGCCCAACAGGAATGATGTCATGCAAAAAATGAATATCACAGCCCTCGTATGCTCTGTGCTGAGCGCCGCATCGTCTGGGCTTGCCGGTGTCGCGCTTTCTAGCCAGACTGCGGAGATTACGGCTCCTGCGCCCGCCGTGTTATGCGAGGAAGCGGCCGTCAACCCGATTAGCGGCTATGCCGAATGCGTGCGCCCCGCCGGCGCTCCGGTTGGCGCTCCGCCGCCGAGACCTCCGGTGGTCAAACTCGCCATCTTTGATTTCGAACTGGATGATGTCAGCCCCGCCGCGTCGCTACTTGGCCAGACCATAAGTAATGAAACCATGATGGAGAAGGTCAGCAACGAGGCGCGGCGGATGTTAGAGAAGTCCGGACGCTTCATTCTTGTTGACGTGAGCGAGATTGACGCAGAGCCGATCAAGAGGAAGTCTCTGCGAAACTGTCAGGGCTGTGAGGCCGCCCTTGCGTCGCAGGTCGGCGCTGAACAGGCGCTCCTTGGGGTGGTGAGAAGGGTCACCCAGACGGACTACTACGTGCTGGTGCAAATTAGCGATGCTCGAACAGGCAAAGTCCTCAATCAACAGGAGGCCAACTTCGCGGGAGGCCCGGATGGTTGGGCGAGCGGCGTCCGAATGTTGCTCAAGCACCAGGTATTGGTGACAGATCAGCCGTAAGTTCACGTAGCGCCTGCCCACTCATGGCGGTGAGGAGCCTTCACCGCGCGGCATCGGCGTTGACATTCGATCTGAACGCAGCGGGGCGCAGTGACGTGGCGAAATGTCGTGCGCGATGGCCTCCATTCCGGGGTCGCGATTGGCAAAATACGCCGCCGCAGTGAGCGGCGCGTGAATATCGGGTGTCAGCGGACCTACATTGACGTCGATCGGATACATATCGTCCATGCAGCGAGATTCGCCGCTGCAGCCGCCTTCTAGATTGAATTGGCCGTCGGTATACTTGAACGTGTAGTGGGAATTGGGTAATTCGATGCCGGTCCCTTCAGACCAAAAATGTGTTCGATCACCGATGGTATCGCCCACAATCGTTACGTGATTGCCACCGCCTTTTTTGATCGCCGCAGCTGAGATAATGCCAGCAGAAAACGTGTACGGGCCGACGAGGACGTAAGTGCGTCCGGCCACGGAGCCTGCCAAGCGCCGCATAAAATCGAGCGTTGTGAGGAGATTCCCGCCCACATCGAAGCGCAAATCGACGATGAGGTTCGTGGGTCTGATACGCGAGATGTACTTCCGGACGGTGTCCAGAAACTCCTTGATGGGGAATCCGTTCTCGTCCTCGTTGGATCGAAACTGTACGTACAGTGCTCGCAGGTTGTGGACGGGAATCGATCTGAACGGATGATCGGCGTCGCGGAGATATAAAGGGACATCGCGGGGCCGAAGAGCAGTAGCCCAGTCCCGCTCCTTGGGCACCGGTTCAGGCGACCACAGGCGGGCGCCCTCAGCCGTCGCTGCCATTTGGGCTACAGGTACCATCGCGATGGTCCGGTCAATCACGCGTCCGTCGAATAGTCGCAGCTTCATCGAGACCGCGTCTGCGGACTTGGCAAGGCCCAATGCATGCAGAATCCCCGCCGACTCGACCCAGCTGTTAAGCCAGTGCTCACGACCTGCGTCGCTCCCTCCGACCAGCACCTTTGCCCCTTGGTAAAACGCGCGGGGTGATTGACCTTCGATCTTGATTACGGTGGCACCCGCGAGGTCGGCGGCCGCCCCCGTTGCCCGCGCTACGATAAGGGCCCCAGGCAACCACAAGAGATGTAAGGGAAGACGCGCGATCGGTTGAGCCCGCGGATCCCACCGACGCAAGCCGCTGTGCGCATTGTCCGTCAGGGCTCCTACCTCCGCCAATTGAACCGCGAACGTCGCGGCCGTTAGGGAGCCCGCTTGATTTTCCAGCGAAGCGAGCAGGGCTTCCGCCATCGAACGGGTGGCGGCGGTATACGCCATTTCCTTGTTCAGGTACTCGGTACGCACAACTTGTAGGTCCTCGAGCACGGCGGCGCGATCTATTACAGGGTCGCCGGCCTTCGCGAGGTCGCCGCAGATGAGCGCAGCAGCGAACAGGAATGCAAAAGCGACTGGTCGCGCAGGAAGTTGCAATAATTGTGGTCCGATCCCGAGGCGCAAGGTCGCATCGGCACCGAGCTTAAAGACTGCGGGAAACTTCTGGGGCATATCAACCACTATTTCTTGCTGACATCACCAGAAGAGTATGGGGCTGCCGGAGCGCCGTATTGGACCAATTCAAGGTGGGGCCGCGATGCGGATCCCTATCGCTTGACGGATCGCTTCGGCAAGCGCATAAGGCATTGAGTATTTCCCTGATGATTTCGTGCGGGAACATGCAAAAAGCACTCAACGGAGCTTTCGTCAGGCGAGTCATCGACCGCAGCCACGCCCGCGTTCCCGAACATGCTCACGACTGGCCTGTACTTTCTATCTTCGTTTTAGGGTGCTATTCCAATCAGACGGAACTGGGGGAAAAGGTCATCGCAGGACCCTCGGCCATTCTTTATCGGGCAGGAGCTACTCACCGGAATATCGTCGGGCGGGCGGGGTTTGAGCAAATTGAAATCGAGTTCGATCCGTGCTGGCTCGGGGAATCGTTGATCCCGGATGTTCCCGTTTCACTATGGTTGGGTGGGCCGACTGGAGGGGAGGCGCGGACATTGGCGCGGCTATGCGTCCGGGACGAAGCTGAGGAGCATTTACGCCCAGCCCTGAGGCGATTTCTGCAAAAAGCGCACAGCGAGGCCGGGCGCGATCTTCCGGGCTGGGTTGGTAAGCTGACACAGCGGCTCAGTGAGGATCCGAACCGGCGAATAAAAGACCTCGCCGACGAAATGCGGCGCCATCCGTCATGGCTCGGGAGCGCGTATAGACGCGCAACCGGCGAGGGACTGATGGAAACCGCCGCGCGGTTTCGCCTTGAGCATGCAGCGCGCTTATTGCGCGAGACCGACCAACCAGTTGCAAGCATTGCGCTTGATGCGGGTTTCTGCGACCAGAGTCATATGAATAGAACCTTTCGACGCCTGCTCGGGCGGTTGCCGTCCCAGATCAGGAACGATCGATCGCGCTTTCGCCCAGTTGATGAACCCTAAAAGGTCCAGGCCTGGATGAGGCGCACCATTCGAGACGGCGGGAGGTTCATGTGGGCGCGAGAAGAGATAGCGGTTCCTGCTTCTGTGGGGCGATCATCGCAGAGATGCGTGGCGACCCTTTCTGGATCTGTTACGACCATGACGCCGATTGTCGTCGAGCACCGGCAGCCCTGTGGTCGTGTGGGTAGGTTACCGTCCCGAACAATTTCGTGTCGTTCGAGGAAATCCAAAGTCGTTTTCAAAGACTAAGGGTGTCGTTCGGACTTTCTGCTCCGACTGCGGTACTTCGATCAGCTACGCCGACGCGGGAATCCCGGATGAGTTCTATGTAGCGCTTGGGTTTTTGACCATCCAGAATGCTTTCGTCCCGAAGCTCACGCCTACTGGGGTGAGAAACTGTCCTGGATTGATTTTGTGGACGGGCTGCCGCGAATAGATGGCTACTCACGCCAGCGCTGTCCTGCACTTGGCACTCCAAGCAACGATAGCGATCGGTGAACGTCACGAACATGAACAAATCCGTAACATGTAGGTTACGCATGTGCTAGGCTGCGTCTTAAGCTGACAATTCTCCTGAAATCCATGGATAGCGCTTGCAAGAAAAAAGAGAACAGGTTTTCCGGGCCGTCGCCGACTCCACTCGGCGCGCCATTTTAGCTAACCTTCTGGAGGGTGCGCAGCCGGCAACGCAAATTGCCTTGCACTTCGACGTGAGTCGGCCGGCGATCTCTCGGCATTTACGAGTTTTGCGTAAGGCGGACTTGGTAGTCGAGACGCGGAAAGGCCGAAATAGAATCTATCGGTTAAATGTCAAACCGCTAAAAGTTATTGATGAGTGGCTCGTTGGATATCGACTTGTTTGGAAAGCAGAGCTTAGAAACCTCAAACGCTACTTGGAATGCAACTCACGAGGTCGACAGCATGACTGAAACTCTGACCGAAGAGATTGCCATCGACGTTCCGCCGGAACGCGTGTTCGAAGCTTGGACTGAAGCTTCCCACTTAATGGCCTGGTGGGGGGATGGCACAGAGTTTCGCACTACCTCTTGGGAAGGTGATCTTAGGGTCGGCGGCAAATGGCGCGCGCAATTCGTGGATGTCAAGGGTAACGTACTCTCCGTCGGAGGCGAATATCTTCGAATCGATCGCCCGACCTGTCTGAGCTTCACGTGGAAGACTGATTGGGATAATGCAGCGCCAACGACAATCGAACTGGAGTTTCGGCGTACTGATACCGGAACCTTGCTGATCCTCAAGCAGCACGGCTTGGAAAATGCGGACGCGTTCGAGCAAAGCAAACAGGCGTGGTTGCCGATGGTTGGTTGGCTGAAACAATACTTGTCTCGACCGTTGTGAACAAACGAAACACGTGCAGTGCTACATACTGGTTCGTCACTGCGCGAACGACGAGCAGTGCGCGAGGCGCGTTACGCGTTGGCGTCCTCCAAGGCTCCGCGTATCCAAGTGCTGCTCAATATCTTCTCGCTGATAAATCCCAAAACTTCCGCTATGACCGCTCGCAGACGGAGCCCTGCGCTTAAAGTTGGGTATTAATGATAGCGAGTCGGAAGCCGCCTGGCGGTGTTCGTTCGATGCCCAGTCGTTACAAAAAGTGATTTGCACAAAAGAGAGGTCCCCCTCTGCAGAACCGGGACCGTGCGATGTCAGTATTGGACTGTCGGCTCCAAACACGGAGGCGGCGGGTTGACACGTTAAATCTTCTCTGGAATACCCGGTCAGTATGCAAAAAGCCGGATTAGAGCTTTCGAACCTTAGCATACTGTCAAGTAGCACGATTCCTGCCGGCGCGAGCTTGAAGATCGTGCGTAGTTGCCAATCGAGATTTCGTCGTATCAGGTCTGCCTGCCGAGCGTAACCCGCCGACCTCAATATCCGGGAAGTCGCGTACAGCGCGGCAGGATTGTCGTCGACCGCCAATATCCTGATCGGGCCACACCGTTCTGCTGAGAGTCAGTGCTCACGGCCTCACCCGTATCCCCAGAGGCCGCGCGAACCGTACCGGGATAACTCACGTCGGCGCTGCAGGCTCGATGTGTTTGGGTGGGTCGTCGAATCCCGCCGGCGGGGAGCTCTTTAACACGGGAATGACTGTCGGTTTTTTTGACCAGCGTGCAATGGCTAACTTGCGCTCGTCATAACGCACCACCGCCTCGGAACTTACGGAGGTTGAATGGTCGGACGCAAGTAGCGTCGGTGTCAGTGGAGTCGGTGTCACACGAAAAAAGTAACGTGCTGCAACGAGATTTGGCAGCACCGTTGAGCGCGACCTGATGTAGGGTGTTCCTGACACAGCCACGATTCGCAAGCTATCTTGAGGGTGTCAGCGTCAACTGACAGCGTTGTTTCAAGGAGCCCTCTACATACCGGCGGTAGGCAAGCTATAGTGAGTCGATGGACATCGTCGCAGCGGATCAATGGGGCTATCCGCGCCCGCAGCTACGCCGCAAACGGTGGCTTTCACTGAATGGATCCTGGCGCTTTGCTTACGATGACGAATTGCGTCACCGAATTCCAAACGATGTCATGGAGTGGCAGCACCAGATCGAAGTACCGTTCGCTCCAGAGAGCAAGAGAAGCGGGATTCATGACACGACCTTTCACCGCGCGTGCTGGTACGAGCGAGAGTTTGCCCTAAAAACCGCCCCCTTGAATGGGGAGGGGCTCCCGAGCGAGCAAACGCTAATGCATTTTGGCGCGGTCGATTATCACGCGCGGGTTTGGGTCAATGGCGAGTTAGTGACCGAGCACGAGGGTGGGCACACTCCTTTTTCCGCAGATATCACCTATGCGCTGCGCGAGGGCGATGTTCAGCGCGTTACCGTGCAGGTAGTTGATGACCCATTCGATCTGGAGAAACCCCGCGGTAAACAGGATTGGCGACTTGAACCGCATGCGATCTGGTATCCACGCACAACTGGCATTTGGCAGACAGTGTGGGTCGAGCGGGTGGCGCATGCCCACATCGCTGCGTTGCGCTGGACGCCGAATCTCGAGCGCTGGGAAATAGCGCTGCATGCGATGACAGGTGGATCCATATCGGACGAATTACGCCTGAGTGTAACGCTGCGTTTGGGCGAGAACGTGCTCGCCAGTGATGAATATGGCGTGGTTCACCAGGAAGTGCACCGCAGGATAGGTCTATCGGACCCCGGAGTGGATGATTTTCGAAATGAGATCTTGTGGTCGCCCGAGCGCCCCACACTCATCGAGGCCGATCTGCAACTCAAGCAAAATGGCGTGGTGGTAGATGAAGTGACATCGTACACGGCCCTGCGCAGCATCAGCGCTCAACGTGAAAAGATTCTGCTCAACGGACGCTCATATGCACTTCGGCTCGTACTCGATCAGGGTTACTGGCCCGACACCCTGATGACGGCTCCCTCTGATGCCGCATTGCGCCGGGACGTCGAATTGACGAAGGCAATGGGCTTCAACGGCGTCCGCAAGCATCAAAAGATCGAAGATCCACGCTACCTATACTGGGCCGATGTGCTTGGACTTTTGGTCTGGGAAGAAATGCCAAGTGCATATCGGTTTACTAGCCGTGCAATCAATCGAATGCTTCGGGAATGGACGGAGGTCATCGCCCGGGATCGAAGTCACCCCTGCATCATCGTGTGGGTACCTTTCAACGAGTCCTGGGGAGTACCGGATCTAAATTTGGTCGCGGCGGCGCGCGATGCAGTGGCGGCGCTATATCATCTTACCCGCACGTTGGATCCAACACGGCTGGTAATCGGCAACGATGGGTGGGAGAGTTCCGCCACCGATATCATCGGAATACACGACTACGATTCAGACCCCGCGCATTTCCGAGCCCGATACGGACCCGAAGTAAAACCACAGGAATTAGTAGATCGGCGTTGGGCTGCCGGACGAATTCTAACGTTGGATGGCTTTCCGCATCGCGGCCAACCGATCTGCCTTACGGAATTTGGGGGAGTGGCCCGCCTCGGAGGCGACACCGCGCTCACTGGCGAGTGGGGCTACACCGTGGCGCAGGATGCCGCCGATTTCGAGAGACGGATTACCTCGCTCATTGAAGTGGTGCGCACCACTGCGATGTTCAGCGGGTTTTGCTACACACAGTTTGTCGACACATTTCAAGAGTCGAATGGTTTATTGACGGCCGATCGGAATCCAAAATTTCCGGTTGATAAGATTGCTCTCGCGGTGCGCGGCGATGCTCCGATCTTACCGGCGTTGTGACGATGCATAGCCTTGAAATGACCAAACCCGATGGGCGTGCCTTGCGCTTATATGCCCGCCGACCGATCGTTTGCGTGGAACCCGCTCCGAGCCCGCACGCCGAGACTACGGCCGGCGGCTCGCATTTACGCTGGCAGCCGCTGCGAGCTGAATGGGTCGCCTATGCGCCACACCGCCAAGGCAGAACGTTTCTGCCGCCGCCGCAATACAATCCACTGCGTCCGACGAGCGATCCGCTTCACCCCACGGAACTGCCGCGCGGCGAGTACGACGTCGCGGTTTTCGACAATCTTTTTCCTTCTTTGTCGCAGACAGCCCGCGGAGCTCCAGAGTTGCTGGTTCCGACTCGTCCAGGCGAGGGCCATTGCGAAGTCGTAGTGTATTCCCAAGATGCGGAGACCTCACTCGGGGCTCTGTCGTTAGATCATGTTGAGCTGCTCCTCGAGGTTTGGGGACGCCACACTGAACTCAACGGCGCAACGGAGACAGTAAAGTATGTGCTGCCGTTTGAGAATAGAGGGGTCGAGGTCGGTGTGACACTTTCGCATCCGCACGGACAGATATATTCCTACCCCTTCGTCCCACCGCTGCCGCAACGAATGCTGCAAAGCGAACGTGCGCACTATCAAGCAACCGGGGAGGTCCTGCTCGAGGAATTGCTGCGTAAAGAGGTGGACGCCGACGAGCGCATTCTCTACCAGGGTCCACACGCCGTGGCGTGGGTACCAGTCTGCGCGAGGTATTCCTATGAGGTGTGGGTCGCGCCGCGCCGCGCGGTGCCTTACTTGTACCAATTGGAGCCGGTGGTGCGCAAAGATCTTGCGCGAGCGCTGAAGACTGTTCTGATGAAATTCGATGGTCTATGGCAGCGGCCGTTTCCCTACGTGATGGCGTGGTTCCAAGCGCCGACTGACGGTGAGCCGCACCCCGAGTGCCATTTACACATCGAGCTTTATCCGCCGTACCGGACCCGCGAAAAATTGAAATACCTCGCGGGAACCGAATTGGCCGCGGGGCTTTTCGCCTGCGATTCCTTGCCTGAAGACGCAGCACGTCAATTGCAATCGGTTGCGGTGGATGTCGGATCGACATGCTGAGTTTTATGGAAGTATTCCGGACCGAGCCCCGCGTGGTTTCCCAGGCCCCCGGCCGCGTCAATCTATTGGGCGAACATACCGACTACACCGGCGGATTTGTGCTGCCGATAGGAATTCGGCAAACCACGAACGTTGAGATAGCGCCGAGCTTCGACGAACTCTTCCATGTGTATTCTGCGAATCTTGATGAGCAGCAATCGTTTGAACGTTGCGGTCCCGCGTCGCAGGGGTTCGCGCGTTATGTCCGCGGTTGTGTGGAAGTATTAGAACGCGCCGGCTACCGCGTGCCTGCCGTCTGCATGCGGATTGATTCGCGTGTACCGATCGGGGTAGGACTCTCCAGTAGCGCCGCCCTCGAAGTCGCTGTCTTGCGAGCGATGCGGCAATTGTTGCAATTCTCGTTGAGCGATGTTGACCTGGCATTGCTGGCTCAGCAAGCCGAAGTAGAATATGCCGGAGTCTTTTGCGGCGTAATGGATCAAATGGCAAGTAGTCTTGGGGATCGGGAGCATATGCTGTATCTCGACACGCGGAGTCTGGAATACCGTCGCTTGCCGCTGCCCGTCGATAGCGAAGTGATGGTTCTGGATAGCGGCACAACACGGCAACTGGCGGGGACGGCTTACAACCGTCGGCGTGAAGAATGCGAAGCTGCCGCAAGCCTTTTGAATGTCAATACGCTTCGCGACGCTGACAGCTTAACGTGCATTGATGAGCTGCCGGAGCCCCTCAACCGCCGTGCGCGGCATGTGATCACCGAAAATGGTCGGGTGCTCGACGCGTTGAATGCGAGCGCCGCGCGTTTCGGGGCGCTTATGAATGAATCGCATCGGAGTTTGCGCGATGATTACGAAGTTTCGAGTCCTGCCTTGGACGCACTGGCAGACAGCCTTCGACGGGAACCGGCCGTATACGGTGCGCGACTTACCGGCGCGGGTTTCGGCGGGGCATGTGTCGCATTGGTGAGAAGGGGAGAGGGAGCGGACGCCGCAGCCTCAGCACTGCGGAACTACACAGGGCTTGGCTTCAAGGACGGGCGCTCGCTTGTCTAGCGTGCAGGAGCAAGGTCTAGCTTCTAATCGAAAAACGGTAAGTCGTCTGTGACCTGTAGACTTGCCCAGCGTCGAGGACCGTATCGGGAAAGTTGGAATGATTGGGTGAATCCGGAAAGTGTTGCGTTTCTAAGCAGAGGCCGCAACGCCGACCGTATCCCCGATCGGGGGTGCCGTCTAATTGATTTCCCGTATAGAATTGCAGCCCGGGCTCGGTGGTGAGCACTTCGAGCGTCCGCCCCGACCGAGGTTCGTATACTTCCGCGGCCGCTCGCAAGGAAGTTCCTTGACCGCTAAGCACCCAATTATGGTCGTAGCCTTGCGCGATGAACAGCTGTGGATCTGCAGCGTCGATCCGCTCGCCGATTACCCGAGGCTGACGAAAATCGAAGGGCGTTGCGGCAACGGCGCGGATCTCTCCGGTCGGTATCAGCGACTCATCAACCGGCGTAAACTGCTCTGCATGGATGATCGCAATATGGCCGAGGATTGGCGAATGCGAACACCCGCCAAGATTGAAATAAACATGGTTCGTGAGATTGATGGGTGTCGCCGCGGTTGCCGTCGCTTCGTAGGCCAACCGCAGCTCGTTTTCAACCAAAGTATATTTCACAACGACGTGCAATTCGCCAGGGTAGCCTTCTTCTCCATTTCCGCTGGTATAAGTCAACGTAAGACTGTTGGTGCCAACCTGAGCGGACCAAACTCGCTGATCAAAGCCGCGCCGTCCGCCATGCAGCGAGTTCCCGCAAGCGTTGCGGGACACGTGATACGTGTTCGCGCCCAGGTTGAATTGACCGTTGGCGATTCGGTTCGCATACCGGCCGATCAATGCACCCAGGTACGCCTGATCCGCGAGATAGTGGGGAAGGGAATCGAACCCCAACACGACGCTTGTTCCCTGAAAGTCCGACGACAACATTTTCAGATCGACGATTCGGCCACCGAACGTTGTTATGCTGACCTCTAGTTGACGCGTACGTAACGTGTATAGCTCGATGGGGAAACCATCGGGTAGCCTCCCAAAATGCCTCATTTCCACACCAGGACCGCTGCGCGCCATCTCCCCTCACGACCGCAGCGGCAAATAAAAGAGTTTTGAGCGAGCGCGCATTTAGCTCGATTTCTGCAAGCTGTGGTCGCCCAACATCTTGCTGGCGGCGCTTGCATAGCGGCCTATCGCATCTTCCAACGTCGGCATCGCACAAACGCGTTCACTAGCCAGGGCGCTGTATAAGGGTCGTGGTGCAGGTAACTTCAATTCAGCCAGTCCGCGGCGTTCGAGGTTACGAGTATCGATACCCAATGCCTCCGCCCCTCGTGCGAGAAAGTTCGCCCAAGTAACGGCACCGCTGTTCGCCAGGTGTAGGAGTCCCGTGCAACCGTCGATAAGCAAATCAAGACTCGCCTGCGCCAAGTCCGGTAGATACGTGGGCGAGACCGTCACATCGTCAAGAGCAACGAACTTGCGGCCGCGACTGAGCGCCAACAATGCATCGCTCAGAAAATCGCCCCGATGCCAAGCGCCGAAGAATGCGGCGGTGCGCACGCATAGCGTGCTCGGATAGGCCAATGTCGCGACTTCGCTGGCCCGTTTGCTCATCCCATATACATTCAAAGGCCGGGCGACGCTGCTTTCGAGGTAGGGTGTTGCGTTTTGCCCGTCAAAGACCAAATCAGACGAAAATGTCAGCATTGTCACGCGTCGATTGTGTGCGGCGGCCGCCAATGCTTGAGGTCCGCGCAAATTGTCCCGGATACATTCGGCGCTGTGTCTCTCCGCCTCGTCCACCCGCACGTAGCCGGCAGCGTTTATGATTGCCCACGGTCTAATCGCTTCAACGGCCGAATTGACGGCGGCCGAATTCGTGACGTCGAGATCCGCTCGGGACAGCGCGCGAAGCTTGAGGCTACGTTTTTCGCACGCGTGGATCAGCGCGCGGCCGAGTGAGCCGTTTGCGCCACATATCAAGATAGGACGCGAGTTGGGGCGTCTCTGCGCAAGGTCGCGCGACACCTCCTTTTCCGGCACTGCCCCGTAGAGGACCTTTTCCGGTCGCTGCCACCATCCGGGCAAATCGAAGTGCGTTTCGAGCGGTTCTCCCCAGCTGATGGCGGTACGAATCAGCCTTGCGATCGCGGTGGGTCGTGGCTTGGAGGCTCGTACGTCGAATGCACCGCATTCATAACTGCCATCGGTCCGGGTCAGCAGCGTATCCCAATTATACGCACCGAAAATTGACCAGGTAGTCAGCGCTCGCACATCACAGCCATCCATCCGCGCTTTGCTCGCGGCCCGCCACGCCTCTTGGAACCAGCGAAGCTGTTCTTCCCGGGTACACCCCATGTGGACCTCCGTCAAGGCGATGGGCAACTGATAGCGTGCCGATGCCGCCTTGATGACATTCCATCCGGGGTACGATTGCGGAACGACGCGCACTGCGTCGATATCGGCGTAGCGCTCCCGGGAGTTGTGTCCGTGCGCGTGGGACGGATATAGGGCCAGTCGCTCATCTAAATATCGATCGCTGGTGACGTAATGGTTGATACCCAATATCTGAGGCGGGCAGGGGTTCGTAACGAACCAATCCAGCTCGTCCGCGGTGATGCCGGAATCTTCCAAGAATGGCCGTAAGGGATGGTGAGTGTCGACTCGACCACACAGGAGGTCCCAGCTCAGCCAGCGACGCTCATTGTCAAAGCGCTGCTGATAGCCCATGTGCGGTGTGCCGTAAGTAGTTCCGAGATCCTCCGTTTGGACGAGTTCGGCCGCAGGATTGATGTTTCGGATCGCTTTCATGCTGAGCGAAATAGCGCGACACTGGTTGAGGAGTGCTCGTGCAAAACTCCGCTCGTTTCGGTGGTGTGGATACCAGTGTCCGTACAAGGTGCTGAAACGCGCCGTAGTCAACGGTTCATTAATCGGGGTGTATCTGTTGACCCAGGGATAGCGGGCTGCGACATCTGCCGCGAATCGAGCTAACTCGGGAGCGAAATTCTCCTCGATCAATCCCGTATAACGCGGACCGCTCCCGTGATGTACCAATCCGACGATGGGGTCGATGGACAGAAACCGCAATTTCCTCAACCGTTCATCTGCCCAGCGCCAGTCCCGCTCGCTCGACGAGTCCGGAGCAGTTCGCTCCCATAAGACAGGGTAGCGAAGCGTGCGAATGCCCAAGTCGGCGATCAGCTCCAAGTCTGCTAGCCGGTGTGCGTGGCCGCTGAGTTCCAGTTGGTCATACCATCGGTCGCCGATGCGATTAACGCTGCACTCCACGCCTCCCCAGATAGCGATGTCATCCATTAGGGCTACTGCGAGGCCGTTGCGAAATCCGGGGAGCAATTCGCTGTCATGCCTGGAGATGACCCGGTGCGCGCACGTCGAGCTGCCTCTATCGCGAGCGCAGCGTTTCTTCCTGCAATAAAAGCGTGATCTGAATTGTAGTACTCCCATTCGCTATAACGGCCCGCCAAAACGATATCGTGAGCTTGTGCCCACTCGCGGATAATCGCGACATTTTCCGCGCGGCTATGGTCGTACACTACGTACGCATAGGGCATATCGACCATATTGCGCGCGATAATCCGGTCATCCGGCGTTATGACCCCGACCCCGATCGCGTCCTTGATGCATAGATCGATCAAGGCATCCCCCTCGCAGGGCAGAGGTTTGTCGGGCGAGTAGGTGATCTCACAGGTGAGGCCAAAACCCTCCGGGCCGTTGCAGTGAGGACTTGCATTGCCCTGCATGAAGATACGATGGAATACTGAGGATTCCGGGTAGTAGATCCAATGTTTGTCTGTGATATCTCGACGGCCAATCCCCAGGTTGACGCATCGAACCGATACGTGGCGCAACCGTGAAGCGGCCGAGCGGACCTGCGGCGGCGCTTCATCTCCCGCGATCTTTACCAGCAGGGGCAGCGGCATGGTGCTAATCAAGTGCTCGTATGGGTGGATCGACCCGTCACCCAGCATGACCATATGTCTTGAGGGGATGACTCGGGCCACCGTAGCGTTAAGTTTAAGCGTACCGGTTAAATGTTTAATGAACCCATTCATGAGCGACTGAAAGCCGCCGCGAAGCGGATATCCAAACCGAGCATTGGGCCCCATTGGTTTGGGGACCGGGCGCAAAGCCCCCTCGATCATTTCCGTGAGATCGGGTAGCGGCACTCGCCCGCCCAGCCAAGAGGTCTCCATCGTCGACAACGGGACGGCCCAGAGCTTTCGGTTATAGGGAAGCGCGAAGTGTTTGGCGATGCCTCTACCCCACACCTGATAGATGAATTCTTCGAAGTTGCTCGCAGTTGCCTGCCGTATTCGTGAGGGATGCACGAGAGGCACATGGGACTCGCTGATGCCATCAGCACAGCAATCAGTAATGGACTCCGCCTTACATGAAGTGGGCGAGCTGCCGAGAGCGGTTCGGGACACTGAACCCTTAACCTCGTTCAAGGGTCCAACTCTTGCCTCCACCGCCCCGACGATGCACTCGGTAATGACCTCGGGTGGCAGCCCGTACAGAGCGCCTTGAAACGGATAGCGCGTGTAGACCCCCTTACTATAGATCCATGCTTCGCGGTCTTGCCAATGCACGTTGTTCCCCAACAGCAATTGGTACAGATCCTTGACGTAAGGATCGTTCGAAAACATGATGTGCCCCGCGTAATCGAACGTGAACCCGTTATCCTCGATCGACCGGCACCAGCCGCCCACGCTCGCATGCTGCTCGAGTAACAGGCAATCCTCGCCGATATGGTAGGCCGCGCTGAGACCCGTTGGACCCGCCCCGATGACGACGACGCGGTGCCGCTTGTCCCCCGGTGGTTGTGCGGCGTTGGCTGGCGACGCCCGGCGGGAAATAGGAGCGGATTCGCGCGCCGGCTTTTCTAGGTAGGCCTCGATTAACATTTGCATCTCCGAGGCTGTTTTATCCCACGAAGTGGCTTCCACCACGGCTTGCATCCGGACCTGTCGCCGAGATCGTTCTTCGGGCGTCTCGCGCAACGCCAGCTCGCACAGCTCGATGAATCTGTCCCCCTCACCGATGCCGACAACGTGACCGTGCGGCTTGGCCACATCCTCTACCGGCGTGCTTACGATGGGTTTGCCGGCCGCCATGTATTCAAGAGTTTTCGTCGGGCTAATGAAGCGCGTTGCATCATTGAGCGCGAACGGTAATAGGCACACGTCCCAACCTGCAAGAAAATGCGGCAGCGCTTCGTATGGCTGTTGACCGAAATAATGTACGTTCGGATGCGAAGGCAGCAAGGCCGGATCGATCTTCACGATGGGACCCACCATGATGAGCTGCCACTCCGGGTGGGCCAGCGCGAGTCGATCGATTAAACCGATGTCGAGCCGCTCGTCGATGACTCCGAAGAACCCGAGGCGTGGATGCGGAATCGCGCGCTGTGCGGAGATTTCATTCGAGGTGTCGCGAGCCGAAGCGAAATGCGTTCTATCCACGCTGCTGGGGAAACAATGTACGGAGGGGTGCCTGGCTTGCTTAGCTCGATAAAGACTGGGACCACCCGTAAATACGAAATCTGCCGTTTTGAGCAGTGCGTGTTCCCTTTGCAGAAGCTGCCGGGGTGCGTTTTTGAACGCGGCGAGCTCGTCCATGCAATCGTAGACGATGGCGCGTGGGTGTAAGCCGCTGACCAAAGGAAGAGCCATCGGAGTGTAGAGCCAGGCGATCGGGTCGAGGAGGTCATGCCCGGCCGTGAGGCCTTCGATCAGCGATTGCAGGGCGGGGAGCTGCTGATCATGAAAGCCCGGCGAATCGAAGGGCGTCCGCGGTGTGCAGACAATGACATTCGCGCGCGGCTCCGTTATCAAGACGCGGGGTGTGCCTGCTTCATATAAGGGTTCTTCGAAGAAAAATACTCGGTACCGATCCGCGAAGCGTGCCATCAGATGCTGCGGCCGCTGATAGACGAAATTCCAACGCAAATGCGAGAACACGATTAATGAGTCCATATATGCGAGAACCTCCAGTGAAACTGACACGCCCAACCGGCGCAATCATCGCGGGCGGCGACGGCGGCCAATGTAGTGCAATAGCCTGACATCGCATGAGAATTAGCTTGCAGTCGTGAAGGAGCCCGCTGACGCGCGCATCGAGACGGGCTCGCGACTCGAATTGTGGATTTCGAATCGTGGATGATGTACGGCTCACACGTGCGTGATGGGTGCGACGAGAGTGGTGTTTTATAATTTCCGCCAGCACCCGGCCGACGATTCGCAACAACGAGCGTCCTCTGGTCTGCATCGGGGACGCTCCGGCGCGCCGGCAGGAAGCGGAACGCCCGGGATAGCAATCCCCGATGCAGGAACCGCCACACTACGCCGCCGTTAGGCGCCGCATGTCGGCTTTGGACCAATAAACGGAGCCGGAGGCGTCTGACAGCTTTCGGTAGAGTGCGGCTTCACTTGACGCGCCTTCGGTATAAACAGGCCCGCCCCAATGGGGCAGGCTGGTGCCAGCTCGCTTCAATCTGAGACCGAGCTACATTTCGCTTCTCAATTCGAGTAGACCGCGGGCTTTTACCGCGCTCAGAAGTAATGCCAGCGAACTCCCAGATACCACCAAAATGGCTTGGCGTGAGAGCCGCCCGTTGCGGCGCTACGGCTCGGAAAATTGGGTATCAGCAATAGTTTTCAAGCCTCGCTTGGCCAGGAGTCGTAACCGTTAACATGTCGTTTTGTCCGTGACTGTATCGATGGGCCGGGCGGCGCGATGGTGCCTACTTCTGAGCTCCCACCGCTGAGATGAGGGTCAGGCTAAGTGCAGCGGCAGCGGCCCAGACGCTGGGCATGAAGTGAACCAGATCGCTCGCCGGAGCATCCGGCACCACCGCGCACAGCGCCACCACCCCCGCAGCCCACAACGATATCCGAACGCGACGCCGTCTTTTTCGCGTTGAGTTTATGCGCATCGCCGCAACTCCCACGCTCTGCTCGGAGAGCGACGAATGCGTGGCTGAGGCCGGCAGCAAAACGCTCTCTCTATCGAAGCCGATCGGATGGGATGAGCTGGCTGCGATTGCGGCGTACGGCGGTCACGCAGTGCCGATGGGCCAACGAACTCGCGCGCCTTGCCTCCGACGTGAGTCGGAATCGTCGTGCTAAACTCTTGGCGCCACGCTTCCGAGGGTGAGCCGGCGACCGCAAACACCGGCAGACGTCCACAGCGATACAATCGCCCAGAGGCCCCCGCGAGGCCGTATGGCCAGCCGCGCGCGATCGTCGGCTTCCGAAGGTCATAGACATAGGCGTCGAAGGGTAGCCCTGCAAGCCAACCGCGGATCTGCTCATCCGATTCGTGCAATTCGTAGGGACGTCGCGCGAGAGCATGACGCCGAGCCCACACGGTGCGTGCTTGGGTCGAGAGGTTTTGCAGCCATTCAGGTGTCCCGCCCCCAGAGGCGCAGTCCCGCAGCGTGGCGATAAACGCAGCGAGATCCTCACTGACATATAGCGCCACTTTGGGGTCTGGAAACACACACCAGATCGGACCGGGCAACTCTTTGTCGCCAATCTCGCCAATCCAGCGCCGCCCGGCGGCGTCAATCGCCAGAGTTAGGCAAGGCTGAAACACCGAGCAAGGTTCTTCGGGGAACCAGCATCCCGTAAAGTCGATGCTGCCGAGTTCGGTTACAGCGATGCCAGAGCATGCCTGCAAGAATGCCCTATATGCTGGTCTGATAATTCCAGGGAAGGAGCATTCGAGACCGTGTACGACTTCGGCGCCAAGTCCGGGCAACGCCTTCGCAGGTGCCGGTTCACCATCGGCACCTAACCAGGGTGTGGATACTAAAGGTGTCATCGTGTCAGCTAATGACATGTTGAGTACCTCCAAATTTAAAGCTCAGTTGTCTCCTGTAAAATTTAAAAATTGCTAACGAGCGACAGTTCGCATGCACTTTAGAGTTAGTCGAGAATTTACCCCAAGAATTTATTTTTTCAAGAGGTCACGGCGCTTCTGTAGCCCGACCACGCTATCGGGCCCGGAGGCAACGGTGTCCAAAGCCGGGCGACGATGCTTCGCGGTTCACTCTCCACAGATTACCCCAAAAGGCAAGGCTCACCTTCGCGGATTCTGACGGCGAAGTTAACTTATGCCTTGTAAGCATTTTCTGACAGCAAAACACAAGTTTTGGCTCCTCCGTACACGGTGCATCTCGACTATAAGAAACGACGCTTCGCACTTTCGGGCCCGAGGGAGATACCTTATTACCAGCAGCCAGAACGAATCGACTGCCCGAGTCGAGCGGCTCTACCGGCTGCTCGAATCTTCCAGGGACGGTATTTGCGAAGTCGATGTCGACGGTCGCTGCACCTATTGCAACACCACCGCGGCTCACCTGCTCGGCTACGAACCTCAAGAGTTAGTCGGAACGCCATTGCATGATGCCATTCATCCGGGCGGCCGATTCCTGCTACCGGCCGAATGCTCGATCTGCCAGGCCATGAAAAACGCCCGTGGATTGAAACTCGGCGAACCCGCACGTCGCGCCCACGGCGTGTTGTCGCATAAGGATGGTCGCGCCATACCGGTGTCTTATGCGGGGGCCCAAATCGTGGTCGATGGCCTCCTTCAAGGTGCCGTGATGACGTTCTACGATGAATCGCAGCACCGGCGCCTCGAGGGTGAACTTCGCGATCGCACTGCCGAGCTGGCGGAGTCCGAACGTCGCAAGACTGAATTCATCGCGACCCTCGCTCATGAGCTGCGAAATCCCCTGGCCCCCCTGCGCGCCGCTTTGCAAGTGATGCGCAAAGCGAGTCAAGACGCCACTTCCATGGCGCAGCTGCGAGAGATGATGGAACGGCAGTTGAGCCAGCTGGTGCGGCTGGTCAACGACTTTCTGGACATCGCACTGATAACCAGCGGTCAGATGGCGCTTCAAAAAAAGCGCGTCGCATTGCACGAGATTCTGCAATCCGCCGTGGAAGCGAGCGAGCCGCTCAGGACGACGAAGAACAACTCCCTGACTTTGGAGCTCCCCGCAGGGTCGCTGTATCTGCATGCGGACCCGAGCCGCCTGACGCAAGTGTTCACTACTATCTTGAACAACGCCGCCCAGTACAGCGCAGCCGGTGGGCCAATTACCATGCGCGCCGAGAGCGATGAGTCGACGGTGCGGATCGACATCGCAGATACCGGCGTTGGGATTGCTCGTGAGGCGTTGAATCGCATCTTCGACATGTTCACGCGCGTGGGACGTGATTCCAACAGAATGCATACGGGCTTGGGTGTCGGGCTGAATCTCGCTCGCCGTTTGGTCGATATGCATGACGGGCAGCTCGTGGCCTCAAGCGACGGGCTGGGGCGAGGGAGTCATTTTCTAATCACTTTGCCGCTAGCTGAATTCGCCGAAGAGAAACCGGCGGCGACCGAGAACGAGGGCGGCGGCGAGAAGACCCGCGCTCCGGTGCGCGCCTTGATTGTCGATGACAACATCGATGCGGCGGCGACCTTGAGCCTCTTGTTGCAATTGGGGGGCCACACTACGGCTGTTGCGCACGACGGATTAGGAGCGCTTCGAGCGGCAGCAGAATTCAAGCCCGATATCGTATTGCTGGATCTTGGCTTACCCGATATTGACGGCTACGAGGTGGCCCGCGCGATTCGCCGAATGCCTGATCTAGGCGCCGCGGTCTTGGTGGCTGTCACGGGGTGGGGGGCTTCTGAGGAGCGGCTACGCACGAAACAGGCTGGCTTTGATGAGCACTTGACCAAACCGGTCGACATTTCCATGATCGAACTCTTGCTGACGAGCGTACCCGCCCGCGCGCCCAATGCCGACGGCGATCCGCCGATCACCAACGGGCACCAGATCGACGTCTCTAGTTAGGCGCGCCTGGTCGATTCGAAAGCCATCCCCTTCGTCAGTTGTAAATCGTTTGTAAAAGTTTCAGACTAGCTCCGTTGGGCCCCCCAGGCGCCTCTTGTTCAATGGATCGACTTCCGCTGGGGCTTGCCTGCGCGGAGCAGAAGAATTGCAAGGGAATCAACAACAAATTACCGCGCTCGCGGACCATTTAAGCCACCGCCAGGAAGCGCTATTGCTCGCTTGGCGCAACGCGATAAAAAAGGATCCGGAACTCACGAGCGGCGACTCACTGCCGCGTTCCGAGCTGTTCGATCACATTCCGGCGTTGCTATTGATCTTCGAGCAAGGGTTGCGACGCGCGGCGACGGGCGAGGAGAGAACAGAAGAGGATGCTGCTCAAGACTCGGCCGCTGCCCACGGGCTGCAACGCTGGAAGCAGGGCTACGATTGCCGTGAGGTGACTCGCGAATGGGGCAAGCTTAACGAATGTGTGATCTTCGAATTGGATCGCTACGCGAAAGCGAATCCCCACGTCGCCTTAGACGCCATGACCCGTGCGCGGCAAGTGTGGACGAGCTTGTGCAGCGCCGGCATCGAGGCGAGCGTTCAGGAGTATTTTGCGCTTCAGCAGCGGGAGGCCGCGGGTCACGTCAAAGATCTTGAGAGTGCTCTGGAGGCAATCCACGAGCTCGAACGGCAACGCGGCGAGACGTGGCAGCAAGCCGCGCATGATCTGCGGGGAAACTTAGCCGTCGTCGCCAACGCAACGGTCGGCCTCACACGCCATGGAAAACGGGATTCTACGCGGGACGATTTTGTTCGCATCTTGATGCGCAACGTCACTTCGCTCCATCATTTGCTCGACGATGTGACCACTCTCGCTCGGTTGCAGGCCGGACGCGAGTCGCGTCAAATTGAGCCGCTCGATGTGACGGCCATCATTCAGCCGCTGTGCGAAGGGATTCGACCCCTGGCCGCGCAGCGTGGTCTGTATCTTAAGTGCGACGGTCCCGACGGATTTGCCGCCGACGGGGACGCCGTCAAGATCCGGCGGATTGGCCAAAATCTGTTGCTCAATGCGGTGAAATATACTCACTCAGGAGGCATCGCTGTCAGCTGGGGCGACAGTGCGCCAGAGGATCCGAGGCGATGGGCCTTATATATCACGGATACCGGGCCGGGCTTTCACACGGATTCCGGTCAGCCAATCGCCGCTATGCTCGAATCCTCGAGCGAACCCATGTCCTCGTCAGAGACGATCGCACCGGCGCAGAAGCAAGCCGCCAGCGAACTCGGGAAGGTGGCATTTAGGGGCGTTGATAATCGATCTTCCCGTGGGCAAGCCGGCGAAGGGATTGGTTTGTCGATTGTCAAACGCTTGTGTGAAATGCTGGATGCCACCATCGAAATGCAGTCGGTACCGAAAGTAGGAACGACTTTTCGCATTTTATTTCCAAGACGCTACGACAGCTAAGCCCGCTACCGATTTGGGGCATGCGGCTAACGACGTGCTGAATAACCACCTCCTGGTTCACTCGCGTAACTCGAGTTGCAAGGCGTCCTCGCCACCGCTCTATGACATCGGGAGTTATTGCCTGAACGCAGCGCGTTGTCTAGCCCAAAATGGCGGTGAACACGCCTTCATCGATTGGGCGCACCGAGCACCGGTACGTAAGATTAGGACTACTCCGACAATGTCGACCCGCTGATCGTGTGCCGCCTGCGGGTCATGGATGCTCAACGGTTTCACGGGGGAAACGACATGAAAGCAATGATAATGGGCACAGCGTTGCTCGTCTCAGCGATCGCATTGGCCGACTCACCGGATTCCGGTTTTTTGAAAAGCGCCGCAGACGGGGGCATGTCCGAGGTGGAATTAGGCCAATTGGCTCAGCAGAAAGCCGCCAGCCCGGCGGTAAAAGACTTCGGTGCCATGATGGTGAAGGACCATACGGCGGCCAATGACAAACTTAAAGCGCTTGCCGCCAGTAAGCAAGTATCGCTACCCGATAGCTCCAGCGTGATGCAAAAGGCGACCAAGACTAAACTCAACATGCTGTCCGGCGACGCGTTCGACAAATCCTATGTGAAAGGAATGATCGAAGATCACAAGACAGACATCAAGGAATTCCAGAAAGAGGCTTCCCAAGGCAAGGACCCCGACGCCAAGGCGTTTGCAGCTGCCACGCTGCCCACGTTGCAAGCTCATTTGACAAAGATTCAGTCGATTGCGGCGGCGGCCGGGATCAAGGACTAAATGCTCGGATTCAATGATCGTGCGGACTGCAGCGGCAGTCCGTCACCGACGCTGGCGACGGCATGGACGAGACAACGCTACGACGCGTCATCGAGCCGTTTTACCACGAAGGGCGTCGGCAAGGGCACCGGCCTCGGGCTTTCGATTGTACATGGATGACCGAACAGCTCGGCGGTCGCATCCGATTGTTGAGCCGAGTGGGGCAAGGTACCACGGTCGATATGTGGCCGCCGGTTTTCGATGGCGTTGTTTCGCAGGCTAGTCCTAACCAACACGGCGGCGATGCCTGAGGATTCGTTGGCGCGACGCCCTCCGATGCGCTTGCACAGGAAGGCATATCCAGCGCCACCTATGAATCTTTCAATTGGATGCCTGGCTAGGCGAACTGCGTTTCCGTGCCGGTGAGTTCGCTTATGCGAATTAGGCTTACACACTCTGAAGGCTAATTCTGAGCTCACGTAGCACACTTGGAAGGAATAATTACCACTAAAATCGCGGCAATCGCCTATAGCAATCTGATAGGGAATAATTTTTACTGACTTCAGAAAAAATCGGCGAGAGGGGATATGACGGCAAGGAGGGGATTGAAATGCCACTGTTTACCTACGTCGCGCGCACTATTGCTTGCCGCGGCATTATGTATGCCGCATCTCTGGGTGGCGGTACACGCTGCCCAGCCCGCGGATGCGCCGGCAAATAGTGATGACGGTAACTGGACGATGCCGGGCCGGGACTACAGCGCCACTCGCTTTAGCCCCTTGCACGAGATAAGCACTCAGACCGTCAAAAATTTACAAGTAGCCTTTACGTTCTCTGTGGGAACCGCTCGGGGCCAGGAATCCGCGCCGATTGTCGTTGGCCATACGCTGTATATCGTTTCGTCGTTTCCGAACATTCTGTACGCGCTTGACCTTGAAAAAGCCGGCGCTCCGGTCAAGTGGCGCTTCGAACCCAAACCTGAGGCAAGTGCCCAAGGAGAAGCCTGCTGCGAGGGTGTCAACCGCGGCCCCACGGTCAGTGATGGACGGGTGTTCTTTGTCACCACCGATGATCAAGCCGTCGCTGTGGACGCGCAAAGCGGTCAGAAGCTCTGGCAGGTGCGCCTTGGAGATTATACCAAGGGCGAGACTCTCACCATGGCGCCGCTCGTGGTCAAAGGCAATGTGCTCATCGGCAACTCCGGTGGCGAATTCGGTGCCCGCGGTTGGCTCACCTCGCTAGATGCGGCGACTGGCAAGCAGCGCTGGCGCGCGTATTCCACGGGGCCTGACACCAACGTGCTGATCGGCGCGGACTATCAGCCTTTTTATGCCATGGATCGGGGAAAGGATTTGGGAGTCAGCAGTTGGCCCGCCGATGCCTGGCAGCAAGGCGGGGGTTCGGTGTGGGGCTGGCTCAGCTATGACCCGGAACTGGACCTGGTTTTTTACGGAACCGGCAATCCCTCGCCGTGGAACGATTCCGTGCGTCCCGGCGACAATAAATTCACCGCCGGTATCTTTGCCCGCAATCCTCAGGACGGCCGAGCACGCTGGTTTTATCAATTAGATCCACACGATCTTTTTGATCATGACGCCGTGAACGAATTGGTGCTGATGGATCTTCAAGTAGATGGCCAAAAACGCAAGGTCTTGGTCCGGCCCGATCGCAACGGCCTGATGTATGTGATCGATCGCAAAACCGGCGAGGTGCTATCGGCGGACGCATTTACGCTCGTGAATTCCAACCACGGCGTTGATCTTAAAACAGGCAGGCTCCAATATGCCGAGGATAAGAAGCCCGCCAATGGCAAGGTGGTGCGCAACATATGCCCGGCAGCACCGGGAGCGAAAGATTGGAACCCGTCGGCCTATTCCAAAGAGACGGGATTTTTGTATGTGCCGCACAACAACATGTGTATGGATTGGGAATCAACCGCGACGAGTTATATTGCCGGCACGCCCTACCTGGGCGCCTCGGTGAAATACTTTCCAGCGAGCGGCGGCGTGGGTGGGGAGTTTATGGCGTGGGATGTTCAACATCGTCGCAAGGCTTGGGCGGTGCCAGAGGCCTGGCCAGTGTTCAGCGGAGCGGCCGCGAATGCCGGGGGATTAGTTTTCTACGGCACCTTAGACGGTTGGTTCAAGGCGCTCGATGCGTCGAGCGGGGCTGTGTTGTGGCAGTTCAAGACAGGATCTGGAATCATCGGGCAGCCGACTATGTTTCGGGGTCCTGATGGGCATGATTACGTCGCCATCTTGTCGGGCATCGGCGGCTGGCCCGGCGCGGTGGTTTCCAATAACTTGGATACTCGCGATGCCACCGCGGGCAACGGCTGGGGCGAAATACTCAAAGCCTTGAAGGGGCAAGTGAACAAAGGCGGCATGCTGTATGTCTTTGCGTTGCCACACTAACTGGATTTGGACAATGTGCTCGCGGGATCTCGCATGATCGCCCGAGCGCTCATCGGCATTCTGATGATTGCGGTTATAGCGCTGTCGCTCTCATTGGTGAGGGTCGAGCGGGACTTTGCACCAAAACCTGGACGGCCCAGTCCGGCCGAGGCGTCGGTAGCACTTGGTACGCTCAAGCCCGGTGGTGACGCGTTACCTACCGCGACGGAGCCCTCAGGGTATCGCGAAGATGCGGCCTCGGTCTCCAACGGACAGTCCGCGTATGAAAATTTCAATTGCGTCGGCTGCCACCAGCACGGTGGTGGCGGGATCGGTCCCGCTCTCATAGATGATGAATGGATTTATGGTAGCTTGCCGATGGAGATCTATCGAACCATCAGCGAAGGCCGCCCGAATGGGATGCCGGCCTTTCGCGAGAAAATACCGGAAACACAGCTCTGGCAGTTAGTGAGTTATGTGCGCGCACTCGGTGGGCTGGTTCCTTCCGTACGCTTGCCGGCGCGCACCGATCATTTGCAAGCGACCCCGCCTTTAAGTTTGCAGGAACGACAAGTGCCAACGTCCGGCTCCGTAGAGACCGAGCCGTGACCGCGCTCTTGCCGTTGACGGACTCCTCGAGCTACGGCAACTTCTTATCGCCGAGCGGAGTAAGTGCGCAGCTCGTGGCCCAGCATAGCTGGTGGCTAATCGGTATCTGTGCGCTCATCGAGATTGCTACATTAACCCTGTTTTTTCTTGCATTGCTACGAGATCAGACGAAGCAAGCGAATCCGTCTGCGCGGGTAGGTTACTTACGCCGGCCCACGGTTTGGATTGGCGTGGGTGTCACGACCACTGTGTTGATTTTAAGCGGCTTTGTTGCGACAAGTTTCTTGACCGACCGTGCCCTTGCACGGATCGAAGGCGCTGAACCCTATACACACATCGAAGTCATCGCGCATCAGTGGTGGTGGGAGCTTCGCTACTCCGGGTGGGAGGGCGGCGCAGGGTTCGTCACGGCCAATGAGTTGCATCTGCCGGCTGGCAAATCCGTATCACTGCAATTGAGTTCGCCCGATGTCATTCACAGTTTATGGATCCCGGAGATCGATCGGAAACGCGACATGATTCCTGGGCGCGAACAGTCAGTACAGCTAATGGCCCCGCAAACAGGGATTTTTCGCGGTCGATGCGCAGAGTTTTGCGGCTATCAGCACGCGCATATGGATATCTTAGCGATCGCCGAGCCACCCGAGCAGTTCGACCGCTGGCGGGCGGCGCAGGCGTCTGCCGCGCCCACTCCGACCGGCGAGCTTCCCTTGCACGGCGCACAGATCTTCTCGCAGGCGGTGTGCGGAACCTGCCATGTGGTGCGTGGCTCGGATGCGCCTGGCTATAGCGACACCGCTCCGGATTTGACGCATGTCGCGGGCCGGCTGACCCTGGCATCCGGGCTGCTCGAGAACAATGTTGTCAATCTTACTGCTTGGATCAGTGACCCCCAGCACTTCAAGCCAGGCGCGAAGATGACCGTCAACCAGCTCGATCCACAAGACCTGCGGGCGCTGGTCGCGTACTTGGAAACCTTGCAGTGAAGGATGCGGACCCGCCGCTGTACGATACCGATGTCCCTGCGGGGGAACTTGCGGGCCGGCTGAGCGCCGCGTGGTCCGACTCACCCGGGTTTAGGGGCTGGCTTTCCAGCGTCGATCACAAATCGATCGCTCGGCGCTACCTGATCACTGCCAGCGTCTTTCTGCTGTTGGGCGGCATCTTGTCGCTGATGATTCGGGTGCAGTTATCGGCGCCCAATCGCCGATGGTTGAGTCCCGATGCCTACAACCAAATCTTCACCATGCACGGCACCACCATGATGTTCCTCTTTGCCGTGCCGGTCATGGAGGCGGTGGCAGTCTTCATCGTTCCCTTGATGGTTGGCTCTCGCATCATCGCCTTCCCGCGCCTAAACGCCTTCAGCTATTGGGTCTACTTATTTGGCGGCATCATGGTGTGGGTGGCTTTCTTTCTTAATATCGGCCCCGATGCCGGCTGGTTTAGCTACCCACCGCTGGCGGGTCCGGAATACGGTGCCGGCAAGCGCTCGGATTTCTGGGCGCAACTTATCACCTTTACGGAAATCTCGGCGCTCGCGGTGTCGGTCGAGATCATCGTCACCGTTTTTAAGTTCAGGGCCCCCGGCATGTCCTTGCAACGTATCCCGATATTCGTCTGGGCGATGCTTGTGACTTCTTTCTGCATTATTTTCGCCATGCCCTCGATCGTGGTGTGCTCGAGCATGCTGATCGCCGATCGGCTTGTGGGTACGCATTTTTTCAATCCGGCCGAAGGCGGAGATGCGCTTCTTTGGCAGCATCTTTTCTGGTTCTTCGGGCATCCGGAGGTGTATATCATTTTTTTGCCGGCAGTGGGCATGGCCAGCACCATCATAGAAACCGGCGCGCGACGAGGCATTGTGGGATACCCGCTCGCGGTGATTTCTATCGTCTCGATCGGTTTCCTGTCCTTCGGGCTGTGGGTTCACCACATGTTTGCGACTGGCTTGCCGCGCGTCGGCAACAGTTTGTTCACCGCCTCGTCGATGGCGATTGCGATACCGACCGGTGCGCAGTTATTTTGCTGGATTGCGACCTGCTGGGGACGACGGGTACGCTTGACAACACCGGTACTATTCGTTGCGGCGTTTTTCCTCACCTTTCTCTCCGGCGGACTCACCGGTGTCATGCTGGCATCGGTGCCCTTCGACCAGCAAGCGACCGATAGTTATTTCATCGTCGGGCATATTCACTACGTGCTGTTGGGGGGCGCAGTCGCGCCGCTCCTGGGCGCATTTTATTATTGGTTTCCGAAATTCTCAGGCCGGCATTTAAGCGAGTACTGGGGGCGTTGGCATGTCGTGCTCTATGTCATCGGCGTCAATCTCGCATTTGCACCGATGCTCGCCCTGGGGGTACGTGGCATGACGCGGCGGATTTATACTTATCCGGACCACGCGGGTTGGGGGGCTTTGAATTTCGCAGCTACGCTTGGCGCCGGTATCATTGCGATGAGCTTCCTGGTATTCACCGTAAACATCTTGCGTTCTTTGAGGCAACCGAGGAATGCAGGCGACAACCCGTGGGACGCTGGCACGCTCGAGTGGGCCAGCAGTTCTCCGCCGCCTGTATATAACTTCGCATACATCCCCGTTATCATCAGCCGCACGCCGCTGTGGGACGGTGCTGATGCCATCGGCCAAGTGACCGGGCTGCAGGTGCAGCGCAAGGAAGTCATCGTGACCCGTGGGCTCGATGCAGTCCCCGACTTGCGCGATCCGGTGCCAACCCCGACGCTATGGCCGTTCGTTGCCGCATTGGCAACCACCGCGATGTTGATTGGGTCCATCTTCAAACCCTCGGCACTTGTGTGGGGCAGCATCCCGGTGGCGGTCGGCATGATCGGCTGGCTGTACCCGAGAAGGGGTAAGAATACATGAGCAGCAAGATGGACGTGCGGCATCTGCCTGAGTTCGCGTTCGAACACCGCATGCCGATTTGGTGGGGAACTGTCTTTTTTATGGTCATTGAGGGTTCCGCATTCCTCATGACATTCACCGCCTATGCGTACCTCGCCAGTCAAAACCCGGATTGGCCCTTATCGCGGGTGCTCCCTAATCCTTGGATCGGCAGTGTGCTGCTCGCATGGCTGTTGATCTCTGAGGTGCCCAACATGTGGGTCAAGCGCCGCATCAAACGCTGTGAACTTAACCCGACTCGCATCGGCATGGCCGTCATGTCGTTAGTTGGTTTGATCGCGGTCGGCCTGCGTTTTTTTGAATTTCGCTACATAAACGTTCGCTGGGACTCCAATGCTTTTGGCTCCATGATCTGGGCACTGATTTTTTTGCACACCACTCATATTTTAGTTGATGTCGCGGAAACCCTCGTTATGACCGCTATGAGTTTTTTAAGTCCGTTGACTGGGCGACGTTATGTTGATCTCTCAGAGAATGCCGAATATTGGGACTTCGTCGTGCTGACTTGGGTACCGGTCTATCTCGCTATTTACTGGATACCTCGATGGATGGCCCAGTAGAATCGCCGCGTTCCCATAGCGTTTCATGGATAGCCATGGCGCTCGGACCCATTTGCTGGTTTGGCGCGCTACTCAGCAGTTACGCGTTGCAACCGATCGCCTGCGTGTATGTTCCGTGGCTTCTCCCAGCGGTCACCGCCTGCTTCCTTATCCCGTTGGCGTTGAGCTTGCTTGCCGCGCTGCCTAAACTATCCAGAACGGAGCGCGCCTCTGGCCGTGATCATTTCATTGCGTTGCTCGGGGTGATCACACCCACAATCTTCTTGATCGCACTTTTATGGTCAGCACTCGCGGCGCTCATGTTCGCGCCGTGTCAATAATGCGCCAGCTGTTTTTATTGAATACCGCTCCATCGCTGTGCTGTGCGATCGGAGCGGTTATATCCGCGCTGCTATACGGCGTGGGCCTTATCCGATTGTGGCGCCGTGCAGGTATGGGCCATGGCGTCACATTTTGGCAAGTGGCGTGTTTTATCTTAGGGTGGTGCGCTGCGGCTCTACCGGCCGTAACTGCCTTGCATAAGCTGGGTCGTCAGGTATTTGTGCTTCATATGCTCGAGCACGAGATATTGATGGTGCTGGCGGCGCCACTGCTAATACTGGCAAGACCGCTGCCAGTGTTTTTGTGGGGACTTCCCGCATCTGCACGCCGTAGGGTGCGCACGGCTACGCATTCTGGCCCGGCGCCAGCCCTATGGCGATGGCTCACACAACCTCGCAACGCGACGGCGCTGCAAGGCATTGCGCTTTGGGCGTGGCACTGGCCACCGTTCTTCCAAATCGCGCTCCTGTACGAGTCGGCGCACATTGTTCAGCATTTAAGTTTTCTCACCACGGCATTGCTGTTTTGGTGGTCCGTATTGGCCCCTCAGGCGCTACGGGCAGGTCCGATCCCCGCCGTATTGGCGCTTTTCGTCACGACTCTTCACACATCACTGCTAGGTGCCTGGGTGACGTTTTCTCGAGGGTTTTGGTATTCAGAACCTTATCTGGGCGCGTTCTGCGGACTATCGCGCGCGCAGGATCAACAACTGGCCGGCTTGCTCATGTGGATTCCGGCCAGTCTCATTTATGTGGGCGCTGCGCTCTACTTAATAAGCACGATGTTTGAGAAAGACCTCGGACATAATTCGTACCGGAGCGGCGGCCAGGTACTCACGGCTGGACCAAACTAGCCATCGGAGTTTTGCCGCCGAACAATTGTCGCTTTTCCACACTTCCACTTCAACGCGAGGAGCCCTTATGAGGATGCGAAAGGAGAAAACAGGCAAGTCGACCGTTGCGTCGAGCGGCCATCGAGGAGTGCCTGGACGACATCATTATGAATATGCACCCCCTGAGAGTAAAGAGCAGGGGAAGACGGCTGCAGCCCGATCAGCGCACGCGCGACGTCCGCCAGACGCCGGCGCTGTTAAAACGCGCAGCGTGAAGGGATGACAATTGATCTCGGGAGCGGCACAGCTGTTTCAAGCCTCGGAGTTCAGTGCAGCGCTGATGCCTCAATCTGTTTGGCGATAATCAGCCCGTTCATATCAGCAGCCTCAGCTGTCGCTATATACATGAAGGCCATCGCGACCTCTTCAAGATAGGCTTCCAGGGCCCCGCCAAATTTCAATTGCGCGGACGAGATGCGCACGGCGTTCATGCGAACAGATCCCGCAGTGATTGGCTGAGATCTAATGCGCCGCCTCTTCGATGGCGAAGTCCTCATCTCGGTTACCGCAATCGTCCTTGATGTCGAATACTGCGCTAATAACCAGGCGCGGCGCACAGCGATGCGCCGCGAGCGCAGCGATTTGTCGGGGCAATTATCCCTGCCGCCGTGGTGCCCTCTCTCTCTCTCTCCCTGAGTCGCCGGCGTCGCCAAATGCGCTTCCGTGCGACGTCGCGATATTTAGTAGAACATCTAAACGCCCGTAAGGGAGAATGCAGCGAAGGCTTGTGCTTCGTTCTTGCTCTGTACCGCCGTGAAGTAAACTGGCACGGCCGCCTTGTTTCACAACAAATCGCAAAGTCCTGTGGCAGCGGTTGCTTGAATGCCGACGTGGATAAACACCATCGCTCTCTCGCGAGAGTAGCGCTGTCATTCGAACCATCCCCTCATGCACCACTCATCCGCCGTTCCGTCCTTCGCAATTGAGCGAATCGACCGGACTAAGCGCAGCTATGTCCGTCAGTCGCGAGGCGTGGTACGCGCCAACTGAGCCATCAAGTGCTGCGCGTGTTCCAGGTGACCAAGCACGGTTGGCAGCATTGAACTGGCATACGCTTTTGCACGTTCGCTTTGGCCCGCCCCAATCTCGTATTCGAGCAACTGAGCCGTCTTCTGATGGTCGATTACTTGTGCCTGAAGATAAGCTTTATCGAAGTAAGCTCCTTGGAGTTTGCTGAGCTGGCCTTTCATTACTTGGTGATCCATGTCCAACTCGTTCGGCAGCGGGACGCCGTACGACTTTGCCAGGGGCCTTAGGGACTCATTTCCCTTGGTGTGATCGGCGACCATTCGTCGCGCGAACTCCTTGACTTCCGGTGATGAGCCGCGTTGCCCCGCAAGATGTCCGGCGTCCACTTCAGCGCGGCCGCCGAGGGAGGCCTCGCGGATGAAGGTTTGGTCCGCCGCATTGGCATGTGGACCGGGGGCGCCTGTTTCCACTCCCGGGGTATCTGGCGCTGCGACCGCGGGGTTAGCCGCGGGTGTCTGGGCCAAAACTGGGAATCCCGCTGCGAACGAAAGGCTTAGGGCGGCGGACACAGCTTTTAGGATGGTCATGGTGAGTCCCTGATTCTTACAACGTTAATAGATATGCGACCAAGTCTTCTTTTTCAGCCGGCACCAATCGCAATCCCAGCACCAGATTAAAGAATTCGACCGTGTCGGCGAGCGTCAAAAGCCGGCCATCGTGGAGGTAGGGAGGGGAATCCTTTATGCCCCGCAGGGTAGAGGTCTTGATGGGTCCGTCGGGCAGTTCAACCAAGTCATTGACCGTCTGCCCCGGTTTGTAGAAGCGCTCAAGTTTTAGGTCATGCATGTTGTTGTCCATGAATGCCGTGTTTGGTGTGTGGCACTCCGCGCAGCGCCCCTTGCCCATGAAAAGCTTCTCGCCGGCGAGTTCATGGCTATTTGCTTTAGCGGGGTCTAGATGGTTGAAGGGGTCGAGTTTTGGCGCCGGGGGAAAATCGATGATGTTTTGCATTTGCGCCATCATGGCAACCTGATTAGTCCGGTCGGGCAGGTTCGCCCCTTTGCGGGTCGCGCTCACATGATCGCCATTGAAATAGGCAGTACGCTGTTCAAACTGGGAAAAGTCCTCAATCGATCGTAGCGAACGTTTCGATCCATGGATCTGCTGATTGAATACACCGCGAAGACTCGTCGTGTCCAATCGAAAGCGGTCCGCCTGTGGACGCACATCAGGCGTTAGGTGAAAAGCCGCGTTGGAATGAAAGTTCTGATGGCAATCCAGGCAGGTGACGCCCAGGCTTTGATCCGCGCTTTTCCGATCCTCAGTCTGATTAAACTCTTCCTGGGGAAAAGGGGTCAGCAACAATCGCAGCCCCTCGATCTGGACCGGCGTGAGGATTCCAACCATGAGGGCGTAGTAGTTCTTGATCGTCAACAGTTGCCCCCCCGACACATCGCCGAGTTCAGGATGCGTGGTTAGGTAAATGGGCGCAGGAAATTCCGGCGTGAAGTGATTGGGCAGATCGAAGTCGACATCGAAGCGCCGCAGGTTGCGTTGCTCCTGTTTTTGTATTTCGTTTATCTCCTCGTCTGGAAATACTTGGCCGCCAGATGCTTGCTTGACGTGTGGCAGTGGTAAGAAACCGGCTGGCAAAAGGTTGCGCTGCTTGATCTCTTCACTGCTCATGGCGCCAAGAGCCTCCCAGCTCACGCCGCTGGGTAGTTTTACGCGGACCCCGGCTTGCAC
>DASYJX010000009.1:0-1572 GCA_035996065.1 Steroidobacteraceae bacterium
GTCGACGGCGGCAGTTCGCTTGTTGCGCAAATGCTTGAACAGGATATCGCTAAGTTCGCTGCCGGCCCGGCGGCGGAGCGCGTCCAGGATGGCCTCGTGTTCGCGCATTGCTTCGGCCCAACGGTCTCGCTTCCGGGCAAAATTGGCCGAATAACGCACTCGGCGAATTCGTCCGGCGAAGTTCGCGTAAGAGTTCAGCAGCGTCGTGTTGCGCGAGGCTTCGACGATCTTCTGATGGATCAACTGGTTGACGCGGAAATAGCCGTGCATATCGCGATGCAGGTAAAAACCGTACATTTCATAGTGCAACCGCTCGATTTCGGCGATTTCGGCATCGCTGATGTTTTCGCAGGCGAGGCGGCCGGCGAGGCCTTCGAGCCCGCCCATGATATCGAACAGGTCGCCGAGGTCGCGTTCGCTCAGCTGCCGCACGCGGGCGCCACGGTTCGGCAGCAATTCGACCAGCCCTTCGGCCGCCAGCACCTTCAGGGCTTCGCGCAGCGGCGTGCGGGAAATGCCCAGCATCTCGCACAGCTGGCGTTCGGGAATGCGGTCGCCGTCGCGGATATTGCCTTCGACGATGTGGTCGCGCAGCCGGATCAGGATGCCGTCATGCAGCGATTGCTCTTCCCGCTCGGGAATAGCGCCGGCAGCGATGCCAGTCGGGGCGGCGTCACTCGGAATAAGAGGCTTCATAACGGGAACATAGGGCTTGGCGCAGGCGGCGTCGACCCAAAATGTAATCAATTTCTGAGTTGAAGCGGGACGAATTGAATGCAATAAGCCGGAGTAAGCCCAACGGGAGGATTGCATGGTTAAGCACCAAGGACGCCATTTTCTGCAAATTCCCGGTCCAAGTCCGGTGCCGGACCGGGTCCTCCGCGCAATGGATATGCCGGTGATCGACCATCGCAGTGCGGCGTTTGCCGAACTCGCCAAGGTTGTGCTGGAAGGCTCACAGAAAATCTTCAAGACGGCCGGGCCGGTCATCATCTTTCCGTCCTCGGGCACGGGCGCCTGGGAGGCTGCGATCGTCAACACGCTGTCGCCCGGCGACATGGTCTTGATGGTCGAGACCGGACATTTCGCCACGCTTTGGCGGCAGATGGCCGCGCGCTGGGGCATCGAAGTGGATTTCATGCCCGGCGATTGGCGTCATGGCGCCGATCCCGCCGCGATCGAGGCCAGGCTGGCGCAGGATACGACCCACGCCATCAAGGCCGTGATGGTGGTGCACAATGAAACCTCGACCGGCGTCACCAGCCGGGTAGGCGACATCCGCGCTGCGATGGACAAAACCGGCCACCCTGCGTTGTTGCTGGTTGATACCATCTCCTCGCTTGGCTCGGTCGATTACCGGCACGACGAGTGGAAGGTCGACGTCACCGTCAGTTGCTCGCAAAAGGGCTTCATGCTGCCCCCGGGGCTGGGCTTCAACGCCGTTTCCGAGAAGGCCCGCGCGGCCGCGAAGACCAACAAGATGCCCCGGTCCTACTGGGACTGGGAAGAAATGCTGAAGCCTAATGCAAGCGGCTTCTTTCCTTACACGCCGGCCACAAATCTCCTGTATGG
>DASYJX010000010.1:0-87486 GCA_035996065.1 Steroidobacteraceae bacterium
GCCGGTGTTCGCCGAGCCATGGCAGGCTCACGCATTCGCACTCGCGGTCCGGCTATCCGCGAAGGGCCATTTCAGCTGGAAGGAATGGGCGTCAATGCTGGCGGATGAATTGCAAAGCGCTGCGGAGCACGGCGAACCGGACGATGGCTCCCGCTACTACCACTACTGGCTTGCGGCGTTGGAGCGGCTCGTGGTGGCCAAGGGTTTATCGGATCCGACAGCCTTACTAGATTGCAAGGAAAGGTGGGCCGACGCGTATCGACACACTCCGCACGGAAAGCCCGTTGAGCTTCAGCCAAAATCCAGCGATCTCACAATTGGCGGTCGAGCCTTATAGATCCGATCAGCAAGCTTCCTTTACAAGATTAGTATGTAAGCTGCTGAAATATATATACATACCCTTTCTGAGTATGAGGATCTTGTCGACACTGGCTCAGAGATTGCCAAAACTGGACATTCGGCTACAGCAGACGCGAATAATTCAAGACGCGCCCATGCTGTAGCGCTCATCCGCAAGTGGCCTTGCAGTTATCGGCAGGGTGAGAACAACTAAGAGATGCGACATGCATGAAAAGGACCACCATGAAGTGGTAATTTCATGATTTAACATAATATACATTATGCGAAGTGTGAGTATAGGGGCCAAGTTAAAATGTCCGCTTTGAGCCAAGTTCAGATGTCCGCTCTGGATGCTTTAGCCCGCAGTCTCTGCTGTCCTTTTTGGGACTCGGAGATTGCCAATGCGCCACGCAGCCAGGGTGACGATGAGCATGCGCGAACTAGATCGGCTCAAGTGCATACAGGCAGTCGTTGACGGAGAACTATATCCCGGCATCGCTGCAGAACGCCTCGGTATCTCAACCCGGCAGCTGCGCCGGATCGCGCAACGATATCGTGCTGAGGGCCCGACCGGGCTGATCTCGAAGCACTGTAGTCGCCCCAGCAACAACCGCCTGGATGCCAGCCTCGAGGCCCAAGTGGTGAAGATTCTGAGGGAGTCATACCCAGATTTTGGTCCAACATTGGCAGCCGAGAAGCTTCAGCAGCGACACGGTATCACGGTGGCCAAGGAGACCATACGGCGCGTGCAGATGGACGCCGGGCTCTGGATTCCGCGTAAGCTTCGCCCGCCGAAGATTCAGCAACCACGCGCACGGCGTGCGTGCTTTGGTGAGCTGATCCAGATCGATGGCTGCGAGCACCGATGGTTCGAAGATCGGGCGCCGATGTGCACCGCGATCGTTTATGTCGACGATGCGACAAGTCGACTGATGGTCGTGCGATTCGCCGGCAGCGAGTCCACATTCTCATATTTCGAGGCCACGCTGGAGTATCTGAAGTGCTTCGGCAAGCCGCTCGCGTTCTACAGCGACAAAGCCAGCATCTTCCGTATCAACCAGCCAGGAGCCGTCACAGGACCAGGCTACACGCAATTTGGGCGGGCGCTTTATGAGCTTAATATTGACGGTATTTGCGCTAATACCGCGGCGGCCAAGGGTCGCGTGGAACGTGCCCATTTGACGCTGCAAGACCGGCTGGTCAAGGAGCTCCGGCTCGAAGGCATCTCGAGCATCGAAGCGGCCAACGCCTTCATGCCGCGCTTCATCAACGAGTACAACAAGCGGTTTGCGAAGGAGCCGCGCAACAGCCACAACGCGCACCGAGCCGTCAGACCCGATGAAGATCTGGCCTCCATTTTCAGCTGGCGCGAGCTGCGCAAGGTGACCAAGGCGCTCACGCTGCACTATGAACGGAAGCTCTATCTGCTGGCGGACACCGCGATCAACCGAGGCCTCATCGGCAAGTATCTTGAGATCTTTCAGTTTCCGGACGGCCGCATCGAGATCCGAGCAGCGGGGGTCTCACTGCCCTACTCCACGTACGACAAGTTGGGTGCGGTTGACCAGGGAGCGATCGTCGACAACAAACGCCTGGGTCACGTCTTGCATATCTCTCAGGAGGTACAGTCCAAGCGCGATAGTCGAGCCGTCAACGCACCTTCGACCGCCCATCGCGCTGATGGACAGATTGTTCCCCGACACAAGCTCGCCGGCACCAAGACCCAACGGGAACTGGCGCCTGAAGATATCGAGATCGCGATTCAGTCCAAGGCGTCTATTGCACAGACTCAGCGGCGGCTTCGGGAAGCAGGATTGTTACCGCCCAAGGCTGGGAAGAACAGAGCTTCTAACGCTCTGCGAGCGTCAGACCGCGCTGTGACAGCACCAAAGAATTTGAGAGCGAAGGGGATTCAAGAAATGGGCCAGGCGGACATTTCAACGTAGCCAGAGCGTGGACATCTGAACTTAGCTTAGGCAGTGAGATCAGCAGCAGTCTGATGAGTCAGACAGCAATATATTGGTCGAGGAACTCAACCGAATTCCGGAACTATTTTTAGATATCGTCAACCGGACGCTCGATCGAGCCGCGAGTTTGACCGGCCCTCTGCGCAAGACTCATAAGCTTCAATGCGAAACGGGTCGTCTTCTACCCTGGTACAAAGCCGATGAACTCGTGACGATTCCGGACCTGTACATCCACCTGACGGGTAATCCGCTTTGGACGTCGCAACCCGGCGAGAACCTAACCGAACAGTATCGCAAGACGTTTGATCCCACACTGTTGCAAGAATTGTACGAAAGCCAGTGGAAACATCATAGGCGTAATAATACCCGCCTAGCCGCCAGTATGTACGTGTTCCTGAATAGGCTTCAACGGCTGATGCGAAGCGATGAGATTCCCCTCCGCTTCCGCAATGCAAGCGGGAGAGTAATTGCGCCGACAGACCGAATGGACTGGGGAGGCGCATACATGCGGGCAAGCGAATTAGAAACGTATATCGCAACTGGAACGCCCTCCAAAGTTTCCGACATGCGGCCGATTCCTACGGCTTCCGGCTCGATACAGCCGTGGAAATTCATGTTCATCCACCCCAAGCGTCTCGGGTTAAGAGATCTCATTGGCTCGGCTGAAAAGAACAGTCCGCTGGCTGAGCGCACGTCCGGCATGGATTTCGCGCTCGGCGCAATATTCAAATTCTAAAAAAGCAGTGAGCAGGCCGCTGCAATCACTTTACCAACGGCAATTTCCTAGGGGTTGAAATGAAAGATACGATTAAAACGCTGATCAAGCTTGTGCTCGGCAGCCTCGGTGTTGCAGTCGCGGCAGCCATCGCGGCGGCAGGGTACCTGATTTACCCCGGGATCCCGAGCAGCGCCTCCAGCCTGGAATTCAAAGGCTATGTACCGCTACGTTCCGATGGCGTGCTCTCGATACTCGATTATCTCACGGTGAGCGAGGGCATGTTGTTCGTCACCGACGAGCGTACCGGCGGTGTGTATAGAGCGCCGATCCGCACGAACCCCCTTCCGAGCATCGCCGACGTGGCGACAATGCCGGGGGAGCCCGCCGCGCATGGCATTGTCATCGATCCTACAACTCATCTCGCCTTCGTCACACGTAGCGAAGCGAATACCGTCGATATCTTCGATCCTGTGAAAATGCTCGTGATCAAGCGCATACCCGTGGCGAACGGTCCAGATGCCATTTTCTACGATGAGTTCGATAAGCTCGTGTATGTTGCCAGCGGCGATTCTCATCTCGCGACTCTAATAGATCCCTCGACACAGACGACGATCGCGACCATTCCGCTGGGTGGAGAGCCAGAATACGCAGCAATCGACTCGTCGACAAGACTGTTGTACCAGAATCTGCACGATGCCAGTACGGTGGTCGCCATCGACATCGCAAAACGCGCTGTGGTCCAGGGCTGGCCGTTGCTAGGTTGCGAAGCGCCCACCGGCATGGCCATCGACGAAGTTCATCGGCGGTTGTTCATCGGATGCGGCGCGAATGCGGTGCTGGCCGTCTTCGACTTGAACGAGCATCGCGTCGTCGCCACCGTGCCAGTTGGCAAGTCCCCTGACACTGTCGCGTTCGATCCCATTGCGCCGCATCTATGCGACCGGTAAATCTGGGGTTCTGGCGGTCATACAGCAAACAGAGCCGAATAAATACACGGTATTGGAGAATGTGCATCTGCACTATGGAGCACACACACTGACGATTGACCTCAAGACGCACGCTGTCTACGTGGGGTACGCCGCCCTACTCGTCAATCCACGCATAGCAGTATTTATTCCTTCCCCCTAGTCCCAGCAGGCTTGGGTCATTGTTGATGCTGGCGGGCTCCCGCGACGTGATTTCGGGCCGCGGAATCGAGGACCGCCCGTGGCACGATTGCGCGATTTATCGACTCGATAGTAAGGACGAAATACGTCATCGAGGGCATCTGCAGGTATACCGGCCCACGATCCCGAATGGCCACGACCAATGATTTTTCTTCGGAGAGAAGTTCAATCTCCGGGCCCTTTGCATATTTTGTGGCGTTCTCTATCAAATTCGTGATGGCGCGCTTTAGGGCCAACGGCCGGCCCCGATACACGGCATGTGCAGGCCCGGCGTAGCCGATAACGACGTCTTGATCGGCGTAATCATTAGCAATGGTGAGAAGAACGTGCGTCACATCAAAGCTGGTCGTCTCCTCGGCGGTCGCATCGTCCCGAAAAGAGGCCGGAGCCTCCTCGTACTTAAACAAAGGAAATCCAACTCTGCCAAACCGGCCGAATCAAGCTGCACTTGTAGTCGGGCTCATTAGTGTTGACTTTGGCCATTTTCCGAATCGTCCGGGCCCTGGTGGGATCCACCACTGTTCGCTTTGGGCACGTTGTCACTGGGCCGAGGGTCGCCATTGGCTACCTCCAATCACTGCTTCGGGGTGTTGAGAAGCTCTCGTATCCTGGTCAGAATCCGGCGGGCGGCTGGACGGTAGTGGCGCTCATCGTGGTCTTAGGACCTCCAAGCGGTGACGGGATCATTCGCCAACGATCGGATCCACTTCGATGGGCCATTGGCCGGCATCATCAGCAACGAAATGTCTGATCAACCGACGGAATTGCACGGCATTGTTCAATGTCATTTTGCTGCTCGTCTGGGTTACGTCGTGGCGGTGTTCGTCTACCTTTTTGTGTCAAAGGCGAGAATCTCATCGGCCCCATGTTCACTGGCAAGAGGAGTAGCACTTACCTGCCGAAGGACTCCGATCTGCGCTTGACCAGCCCCCTTTTGCACTCTTTTCTATGGGCGCTTCGGGCGCGTTTAGGCTTGCAATCAATAGCAGCAGCAATTATAAGTTGATCAAATGATCTTCATTGAATCCCGCCCAGACCGAGAAGCCAACAGGAAGGGTGACGCTCCACGGCGCTGCCGGAGGATGCCAATGAGACACAGGCTGGCGACGGCAATGTCTAAACTGCACCGCTTCGCAAGAAGTGCACGCGTTGCACGGCGACAGGCCTTGGTTACGGCAGCCATCCTTCTGTTCGGGGCTGGGGACCCCGTCGCTCGCGCCGCCCCGGCTGACGATCGCGGCAGCCCGGTACCAGAGGCGAATGCCAGGGATACGGTGTCAACCGTCGGCGCGGTACGGGTCGGTATTGAGCGCTACATTCGAGACGCGATGGCAAGCTGGGGCGTGCCCGGCCTGGCGATCGCAGTTGTGGAGGATGATCGTATTGTCTACGCGCGAGGTTTCGGCGTGCGCAACGTCGAGACACGGGAGCCGGTTAACGAAGAGACGATCTTTCCGATCGGATCTGTAACCAAGTCGATGACGGCGACAGCGGTCGCGATGCTCGTTGACGATGGAAAGATGGATTGGGATGCGCCGATCAAAGGATATCTGCCGAATTTTGAAGTCTATGACCAATACGTGACCAGCGTCATCTCGATGCGGGACATCGCTTGCCATCGAACCGGTATCGAACAGGCAAATTATCTCCATTGGGGTCCAGTTGATCCGGCGAATCTCGTATATCACCCATCACGCGACGATATTGTTCGCGCATTCAAATACCTTCGATCCAGCGAGCCTTTTCGCGTGAAGTTTGCCTATAAGAACGAACCGTGGGTTGTCGCTGGAGCGGCTGTTGCGGCGGCTTCGGGAACGACGTGGGACCAGTTTCTTCACAATCGGCTATTCAAGCCGCTCGGAATGGACCGAACGAGCACCAGCGTGCGGGAGACTACATCACTTACGAATGTGTCCTCCATTCATGTCATCGCCGACGGACGGCTGCGACCAATCGACCCGATCAACGTCGATGTGGCGAGTGCTATGGGATCGGTGAATTCCTCCGTGTTGGATCTGGCGCAATACGTACGATTTCACCTTGGAAACGGCACCTTCAATAACGTGCAGCTATTGAGCGCCGCTCAAATGCATGAATTGCACGAGCCACAGATGATAGATCCGAATGAGCGGTTGACGACAGGGACACCGTTCGCCCAGCAGGCTTCGTATTCGCTGGGTTGGTGGGTGCAAGACTATCGGGGGCTGAAACTGATTCATCACGCCGGCGAGCCGCCGGGCGGAAGCGCAAACGTTTTCTTTCTTCCGGAGAAGCATTTTGGCGTCGTTGTGCTTGCCAATGGTGACGCCATGTCCCTTTTGGCGGCGATTGCGCTAAGGGCGATTGACGCATATTTGAGAGTACCGGTATATGATTGGAATGCACGCGCTCTTGCCCTCGAGCCCGAGCGACTCGACAAGGACCGGAGCCCGAGCTACCTCGCACTGATGGCGGATCGAGCGAAGTCCCGCGTGCCGAATACCAAGCCTTCAGTGGAGATTGATAAGTATGCCGGGATCTATCACAACAACGCATACGGGGGTCTTCGTGTAACCGAGGCTGGAGGCAAGCTAACGGCAAAGCTATGGACGCACACCGGCGCACTGACGCACTGGAACTACGATGTTTTTAAGTTGGACTGGGATCCCACACATTACTTTCTTCATGTCTTTCCAGAACGTGACAATTTAGTACGCTTTGAGATCGATGAGCACGGCCGTCCCAGCACCGTGTCTTTCTCGAGTTTGGGCACTTTTGTACGGATCGAGGGCGCTAATGTCGGCAACGGTGCACCGGCCACTCTGCCTTCTCATTGAGGCCCCGAGGTCGGTTTCCGTGTGGGTCGACGCCGTTGAATTCTCAAGGTTCGCTCTTCGGAGTCGTCCTCGAGCCCTTTATTGCGAGCATCCCATTTCAACTTCGCCTTCGTTACCGAGGGCTCGACTCCCGTCCTCGTAGGTGATCGACTGACGGTCGACGTTGTCCTGAGCAAGTGATTCTGCTCTCTTTAGTGAACCCCTCAATTTGACAATGCGTCAGCGCGACGTTCGAGAGACGCTGAGCAGCAGCAGTGATATCCCCTGCTTGCTTCCGAACTTGACCATTATGATCAAACGATACTATGATCGTGTCCGCAAGCAGCGCGATCTACTGCGATGGCGTCATCAAAAATCATGGGCGACGAATTGATTACCGGACTTCGAAAAACAATTCTCACGTGCGCCGTGACTGGCAACGCTCCGTTCAATCGCAAACACCCCGCATTTCCGGTGACGCCAGCGCAGATCGCTGCGTCCGCCATCGAAGCAGCTCGGGCAGGAGCGGCGATCGTGCACATCCACGTACGCGACCCCGACACGGGTGCCGGCAGCCGCAAGCCGAAACTTTTCAAGGAGGTAGTCGATCGCATCCGCGACGCAGGCACGGATGTCCTCATCAATCTCACCGGCGGTCTGGGCGCCTTCCTTCTTCCAGACCCGGCGGACGAGAGCCGCGCACTGCCGTCGAGCGATGTGGCGTCGGTCGACGCGCGCATGGAACATCTGGAGCTCTGCCGCCCGGACATTGCTTCACTGGATGTGACAACGGGCAATCAGGTCGAAGGCGACCTTGAGTTCGTGTATCTCAACACCACGCGCACATTGCGCGCTATGGCTCGTCGCTTGCAGTCGCTGGGCATTAAACCGGAACTCGAGGTATTTGGCCCAGGCGACATTGAATTCGGCAAAGCGTTGATAGCAGACGGGTCGGTCGAAAGCCCGCCTATGTTTCAATTCGTCCTTGGCGTCAAATGGGCTGCTCCCGCAGACGTCGAAACCATTCTCTACCTGCGAAACCTGCTGCCGCGCGATGCTGTTTGGGGCGCCCTCGGAATTGGTCGACTGGAAATGCCGGTAGTCGCCGCATGCGCGCTGTTCGGCGGTAACGTCCGCGTTGGGCTCGAGGACAATTTATATCTCAGTCGCGGAGTGTTCGCGACAAACGCGCAGCTTGTGGAGCGTGCACGACGCATTGTGCAAGATATTGGCGGAGAGCTGGCGGGTGTGGCCGAGGTTCGTAAAATGATGCAGATGCACGACGGAACCGCTGGCGGACGCTGTGGCCATGGGTAGTCCCATTTCTGGTTTCCGCGTCGGAATCCTTACACTAGACACAACGCATTCGCTCAAGCCCGGTAACGTTCAGAACGCAACCACGTTCCGGTTTCCTGTCGTCTATGCGGTAGTCCGGGATGTGTCGATTCCGAGCCTGCTTAGCGGCCAAGCGAGCGCCTTGGGACCCATCCTCGCTGCAATCGCGGAATTGGAAGACCGGGGCGTGTCCGTCATCATCGGCGCTTGCGGCTCCTTCATTCATTTCCAAGAAGCGGCAACGAGAGCAGCGCGGGTCCCCGTATTCCTTTCCATCTTGCTCGAAGTCCCGCTCCTACTGCGCGCGCTTCCCTCACAGAGCAAGCTTGGGATAATATTCGCGTCGGCCGCGACGTTTTCTCCTCGCGTGTGCGATCAATCAGGAATTTCCGACACGTCAAGAATCATTGCGCTCGGCGCCGATGAGATCGAGGCGTTTCGCCCCATCCTGTCACAGAGCGGGGTGTTGGACAGCTTGGCGCTCGAGCGCGGCATCGTTGAACTAGTACAGCGCACAATCGCGCGAAATCCATCAATCGCCGCGTGGTTGCTTCAGTGCAGCGACTTGCCTCCTTATGCGGCCGCTATCCAGTCGGCGACAAACCGGCCGGTTTTCGATATGGCATTGCTGATAGAGCACCTGCACGGATCGGCGGCTCGCCGAATCTATACGGGCGAACAACGGGGATGAGCAATTATTGCTGAAAACCATGGCTCGCGTGCGGTGTGTCGGTGAGCATGTCAGTGCGGTTCGAATCAACAGAGAGTGCCCGATGAGAAACAGCTTAAATGTCGTGGTGACGGGTGCGGCGTCAGGTCTTGGAAGGGTGGTAACCGAGCAGTTTTCGCGCGCCGGGCACAGTGTTTTTGCGTGCGATGTTGACGGTGATGGCATCCAAAATCTCGCATCTACCGGTCTGGCGACTGCCGCGATGACCGTCGATGTGTCGAATCAGGAGCAGCTCGACGCGTGGTTTAGATCGATATTGACCGCAGTAGAGACCGTGGACGTATTGATAAACAACGTAGGCGTTGCGGGTCCTCACGCGAGCTTGGAGAACGTCGCTGCCCGAGATTGGCAGCACACATTCGATGCAAATCTGAATGCGGCCTTTCACGCTATTCGTCACGTTCTGCCGGGTATGAAACGCGAACGTTTCGGGTCGATCATCAACGTTTCGACCGCGTCCGTGCGAACGGTGCCCGAGGGGCGAACGCCCTACATCGTATCGAAGGCAGCGCTGGAAGCTCTGACCATCGCCGTGGCTCGCGAGGTGGGTGCGTTCAACATCCGTTGCAACGCCGTACGCCCCGGCATGATGAACAACGAACGGCTGACGCGAATACTCGAACGGGTCGCCGCTCAGGCCGGTGTAACGGCCCAGGAAGTCGAGCAGGAGCAGCTTCGTTACATTTGGTTGCGCAAGAAGGTCGAGATGAGCGAGGTCGCGGACGCCATTATGTTCCTGGCGTCGGCTGCCGCGGCATCGATCACGGGCCAAATAATCGGCGTTGATGGTGGCATGCAGTGGGAGTCGTAAGGCACGAGCGGTGCTCTTCGAGTCAGCGGTCCGTTGACGAGTGTTGAGTTAGTTCTTTGCTCGCTTGAGCTTATCGTAAAACTTGGATGTGTCGGTCAGGTCCGCTTGCAGAGCGGCCGCAGCTCTCTCCGGATCGCGCTGCCGCAGTGCGGCAATAATGGCCGCATGATGCTTCGCAGTCCGCCGAATTCGACTTTCGCCCTCGTCGCCCCCCTCTTCCATGACCTTTAAGAGTGGTGGTCCAAATTTGAGCCATAGATGTTCAATGATGCGCATCAGTTCTTCGGACCCCGCAGCCCGGTAAATGGAGAAATGGAAGTGCTCGTTCGCCCGCGCCTCAATTTTGGGATCGCGCCGGCGCATGGCAATTACCATCTGATCATTGGCCGCAACCAGCTCTCTGAGTTCCTCGTCGGTTATTCGACTCGCCGCGCGCCGAGCGGCAAATCCCTCGACGATCAGTCGTATGTCCATGATTTCGGCGATTCTTTCGGAGCTGAAGACCGGCACACGCGTCGCGCCCGTGCTCAGCGGCTCGAGTGCGCCTTCGGACATCAGGCGTCGGAAGGCTTCTCTGACCGGCATGACACTAGTCCCTGTGCGCTCCGCAATCTCCCTGGCGGTTAACCGAGTACCGGGAACAAATTCGCCGGACATCAGCGCTTCTCGAATGAACGTGTACACGCCATCTTGCAGAGTACTTCGCGTGACCCGCGTATCAAACTTTGCCTTGAATGCCATTTTTGCTCATATCCTTGAACTTCTTGCCTGCATCTTAGCAATTGGAGCGGCGTGCGATTGAAGTATTGGGCGTAGAGGCGCTAGCAGGAGTTGGGGCTCGACAGAAACACGGAACCCGTCCCGAAAATGCTTCGGACCTATGTTTACAAAACGCGCCGTGGCTATTATTCTATGATCAGATGATCATAGATGCCCTCAGCGCGACTTATTTGTGTACGCGGGCCAGTGTTCGGCATGCATGACTTTCACGGACGTGTGCTCTTGCTGACGGGAGCGAAAGGCGACATCGGACGCGCCGTCGCACAGCATTTCTTTGAACAAGGTGCATTCCTCGTCCTTGCAGGTCACGACCGAACTTCGATGGCGGCTTTCGGAGCATCCCTGACCGGCGACGCGAACCGCATTGCCACGCTTGGAATGAATGCATCCGATCCCAACGACTCTGCCCGTGCGGTCGCCTTGGCCGAGGGTCGCTTTGGCGGCATTGACTTCCTCGTGCCGCTCGCCGGGGCACAACCCATTGCGACCATGACTGTCGAGCAATGGCGACACGTGCAGTCCGTCAACCTTGACGGCGTGTTCTACATTTGCCAGCGTTCCATTCGATCTTTGCGCGAGGGCAGCGCAATCGTCATTGTAAGCTCGATTGCTGCGCACCGTGGCGCATTCTGCAATGCGCATTATGCCGCGTCCAAAGGTGGATTGCCTGCATTCACCCGAAGTCTGGCTCGCGAGCTCGGACCACGCTCTCGCGTCAACGCGGTGTCGCCAGGAATCATCGAAACCTCCATGACCACGGAATTGATTCGCACGAGAGGTGCGGAGTCCATCGAACAGACACCTCTGAAGCGTTTCGGCCGTCCCGAGGAGGTGGTATCGGCCATCGCATTTCTCTGCAGTGACGCAGCGAGCTTCGTAACAGGTGAGCCACTGCATGTCAACGGCGGCCTTTACATGGGTTGACTCATGAATAGGAAGAGCCAATACATATGCGATGTCATTGACTTCAATACGGATGCGATGGCGGCGTGTCGCTACGAGTGAGCAATGGCGATTGAGACGTGCCGAACGGTCGTCTACCCGTGGCAGTGCGACGCAATGCGTCACTTTGCCACCCAGCACTACATGCGAGTCTTCGACGACGCAACATGGCAGCTTCTTGGTTACCTTGGTTACCAGCCGCGTGACGCAGGCAGCACGCGCCGCGGCTGGGTGGACGTTCGACACGAAATCAACTATCGCCGCGAGCTGCTGTCCGGTGATCTGCTGGTAACCCGAAGTTTCGTCGCCCGTGTGGGTACGAAGTCGATTACTTATGAGCACCGCATGCATCGAGCTCAAGGGGCAAAGGAGATCTGCGCCACGATGGTTGGAGTGGCAGCGTTCTTCGATCTTGAGCGGCGGGTAGCCCTCGAGATCACAGAAGAGCTTCGAAAAGCGGCGGAGGGGTTCGGTGCAGATCCAGCGAATATTTTGGAGTGAGCTGACAACATGAGTATTGAAATACCCAGAATCGCTATCGGGCAGGTGTGGCAAGAGAGTCACGACTTCAATCCAGTGCGTACCGAGACCGACGACTTCGTAATCGAAAGAGGCTCGGCCGCTTATCACGGCAATTTGGGCGCAGGGTCGACGCTCGGCGGAATCCTGAGACATCTGGCTTCCGCAAGAGTGGACATCCGGCCAATTCTCGCCGCGCGCGCCCGACCGGGCGGCACTTTGTCCAAGCAAACCTACAGCAAAATAAAAGCGGAAGTTCTGGAGCGGATACGCACAGAATTGCCGCTTGACGCGCTTGTTTTCGAACTGCATGGTGCGATGACGGCCGACGGGATCGGCAGTACGGAAGGGAACCTGGTCGCAGCCATTCGCGAGTTGGTCGGGCCGCGCACAGTTATAGCAGTTGGACTTGATCTCCACGGTCACCCAAGCGACGCGCTGCTGCAATCGGCAAATATCGTCACGGCCTGCAAGGAACACCCACACCGAGACGTCGTGCAGGCCGGACAGCGTGCCGCTGCGCTTGCGCTTGCAACATTGTGTCGAGCCATCCGGCCCGTCACCGCCGTTGCGACGATACCGCTGCTGCTTCGCGGAGGATATGAGACACATGAGTATCCTCTGTGCGAATTGCATGCCGCCGCACGCTCGCGAATTGCGGAGTCGAGTGGGAAACTGCTCGACGTGTCCATCTTCAACATCCAGCCGTTTCTGGACGTCGAAGGAATGGGGCAAGGATTCGTGGCGATCTCTGACGACGACGCAGAACTCGCCGGGCGTACCGTCGAATTACTCGCTCGCGAATGCTGGCGCAGGCGTGATGAATTCGTCGACACGATGCCCGATACATTGGCCGCACTTTCGACAATGGCGGCAAACCCGACCGTCAGGCCTTACGTGCTGTCGGACTACGGAGATCGGGTCCTCGCGGGCGCTCCTGGTGACTCTATTGAAGTGCTCCGATCAGTGATAGAAAGCAGCATGCCACTGTCGTGCGCAATACCCGTGCTGGACCCGGCAACGGTCCAAGTGGCCATTGCCGCAGGCGTCGGGGCGAAAATTCGTGTCGCGATCGGTGGAAGATTCACGCCCGGGCTCCGGCCGCTGACTCTCGATGTTTTGGTCGAGTCAATCTCGAATGGCGAATTCACGCAGCGCGGGCCCTATCAAAAGGGGCAACGAACCACTCTCGGTGCAACGGCGGTCCTGCGACACGATAGACACGTGATAATCGTCACGAGTGTCTCAGGCATGACGCAAGATCCAGAGGCATTTACGAGCCAGGGTGTCGACATCGGTGCGGTCGATTTTGTCGTTAGCAAGTCCGGAAACCATTTCAAGCTGAATTTTGCAGGAATCGCGGAACCGATCGTCGCAAAGACGCCTGGGCTGTCGCTCTATGAGCCGGGGCTGCTTCCTTTCAAGCATGCGCGGGTATACCCGGAGCACTCGATTTCCGAAGGCAGTCCTAGGGTTAGAGTGTTTCGTTCCGAGATCCCTTGAGTTTGCAGGACTACTCCGGGGATTAGTCTCCTCAAGCGGATCCTTCGCATTGACCGCCCCGTTCACGCGCGACCGGGCAATCTTCAGAATTCGCGCCGACCTGACCTGACCTCTTACATCCGTGTCGAGACCGGTCGTTGGTCGAGTCGCTGTTGGTTGGACGGGTCCGTGGATGCGCGTTTTGCTTATTTTGGCTCGAAAATCTTGGAACTGCTGATTGCTTCTTTACAAGTAAACGCGCAGACATTATTATTTGATCAGATGATGGAATGATACGTGATGCTGATGCTTCTGGGATAACTTCAATAAATTTCGAAGGGAGGGTGTATGGCACGAGACCAGAACGGCTCCGGGATTGACAACGGATCTCGTCCGATGATGTTCGCAGGCGGGTGGGCCCAGAAACAATTGTTCGCGAGGGGACTATTATCTCGGATTGCATTGGCGGCATTGGTGGGTCAATTCGCCGTCGCGAGTGCATCCGCGCAGGAGACCGGCGCCACGGCGGCAGCCCAGAAAACCCGCGGTGCAGATGCCACCATTGAAGAGTTGACGGTCACAGGCACGCGCCTAAGTACAGGCTCTTTTGAGTCCCCCACTCCGGTGTCAGTTGTGTCGACCGCCGAACTGGAGCAGCGCGGCGTTGCGAATTTCGCTGTCTATTTGTCGGAGCTGCCGGAATTCGTGAACTCGAACAATCCGCAAACAACGACGCTTTGGTCATTGAAAAACGGATCCACGTATAACGATCTGCGCGGTCTAGGGCCAAATCGTACGCTAACCCTTCTCGATGGCCAGCGATTCGCACCGACCGCCCCAGATGGTACGCTCGACATGAACGTCTTCCCAACGGCCCTCATTGAAAGGATCGACGTGGTGACCGGCGGCGCCTCTGCCGCATACGGTTCCGATGCCGTGGCGGGAGTGGTCAACGTCATCACGAATAAGCACTTTACGGGCGTGAAGGGCGATTTGCAGTACGGTCAGTCGCAATACTCGGACGCAAAAACAACGACTGGTTCGTTCGCGGCTGGCGCCCCGCTGCTGGATGGCCGCGCACACCTTGTAGCCAGTTTGGATTTTGAGCGCGATGGGGGAGTTCGGCGGCAGACCGATCGTCCTTGGGGCGTCGCTGCGCCATGCATCATGCATAACCCAGCCTACAATGGTCCTAATAGTCAGGGCATCTCACAGCGGATCATCGGGTACAATTGCACGCTTTCGCAGGCGACGCTCGGCGGGGTGATCACCTCTCCGGGAGCACTATCTGGCTATCAGTTCGGGCCGGGTTCCACTCTGGAACCGTTCGTGCCTGGTGCCAACTACTCCCCGTCGTCGCCCTTCATGTCCGGAGGGTCCGGGGCGAGTATGGGGCAGGATCGGTACATATCAGTCCCGTATGACCGCCACACGGCTTACGCCTCGTTCCGTTATTCTCTGACGGACACGATCGAGGCATTCGCCGACGCCTCAGTCGCGCAATCTCATGGAGACAACGCGACAGCTCAGAACTGGGATTTCGGAAGCATTACGATCAACTCAGATAATCCGTATATTCCGGCTGCGCTTCGCCCGCTGCTTGCTCAGAACGGTACTTCCTCGTTCCAACTGGGACGCGTGAATACTGATATGGGCTTCTACGTTGCCGACTCCAAATCGAATACCACCAGGTATGTGATCGGCGTTGAGGGCAAGAACGCCGAATGGACCTGGAACGCGTACGCGCAGCAAGGAGAGACTAATTACCTCAATCTGCAGATCAACAACCGCATTCAGCAGAATTTCCTCTACGCCGTCGACGCAGTCACCGACCCCGCCACGGGCCAAATAGTTTGCCGCGCAACTCTGACCGGTGGCGCGCCGGGGTGCGTTCCCATGAATGTACTAGGCAACGGGTCCCCAAGCGCCGCTGCAATGGCCTACACCCACGGCACTGAAGAAATCGCCTGGTCAATCCAGCAACAAGTTGCCGCTGCCAGCGCCTCAAAGTCTATCCCCACGCTTCCGGCCGGGCCCTTGGCGATCGCGTTTGGCGGCGAGTACCGGAAAGAGTCGGCCAACGGCAATGTCGATCCGCTGGCTGCCAGCGGCGGCTATACCGTTGTCAGCCCGGTCCCCCCGGTAATTGGCACGTATCACGTAACCGAGGAGTTCGTCGAATTCGGGCAGCCGATATTGAAGGACTTGCCACTCGCGAGCCTGCTCTCGATCGATGTCGCGGGTAGATCAGCAAAGTACAGCACTGCTGGAACCGCTAAGGCTTGGAAAATCGGCGTGTCGTATTTCCCAGTCTCTGACTTACAACTGCGTGGCCTTATTTCCGCTGACGTGCGCGCGCCCAATTTGTCAGAGCTGTACTCCAAGGGAGGATTGCGCTTCGATACGATCTATGATCCGACAAACAACAAATCGTATGCCATCGATATTACCGGCGGCGGCAATCCGTCACTGCAGGTCGAGACCGCCAAGACGAAGTCCGCAGGGTTCGTTTACAAGCCAAGATGGGCTCAGGGTGTGGCGCTGTCGATGGACTGGTTCGACATAAGACTCACAAATGGAATCGGCGGTCTGTCGGCACAGGATCAAATCAATTTCTGCCAAAACGGTGATCAGCAGGCATGTGCCGCGATTAGGCGCGGTCCAAATGGCTTGATTACGACAATTTCAAATACTCTGTTCAACGTCGCCGGAGAAAGGCATGAAGGCATCGATATTCAAGGCCAGTACACCCGGGAATTGCAGCATTCAATGTTTGGACTCCCCACGCATCTCACGCTGAATCTGGCGTCTACGAATACGCAACATTGGACGCAGACCCCGGACGGCAAAAACTTCAGCGAACTTGCGGGCCAGGTGGGTGCGAACGTGGGTGGGTCGGGTGTGCCGAAATGGCGTGGGAACCTCACCGCGGACCTCGCTATCGGCCCCGGCGCCGTGAATGCACGGATTCGATATGTAGGCGGCGGCAAATACCTCAACACTTGGACCACCGCGGATTTTGCGGAAAATGACCTGGGTGCGGTCGAATATCTCGATCTATCGGCGCGTTATCGATTCAATGCAGAGGGACAGTATCCATATGAATTGTACGGCGGCGTCGACAACACTCTAAATAAGGCGCCTCCGGTCAACCCAGAGAACTTCTTTATCGTCGGGTATACGAACTACCAGCTGTACGACACAATCGGCCGACGCTTCTATCTCGGGATCAGAGCGCGATTCTAAGAGATCCGAGAACGCCAATGATCGTGCAAGGAATAACATGAATTCCGCACCAAGTCCCAGCGACTGCACGCCGAGGTCGTGGCTGTCGGAAATTGCAACGGGTGCACGACAGGTTGCCTTTGGCCTTCTCGTGCTCCTGGTGCTGCCCGGCCTCGCGCAGGCAATGGCGTCTAATGCCGATCCACTCGCCGGCGAAACCGGGCAAAAGGCGAGGCCCGAATTCGACAGATATATTGAGAAGTCGATGAAGGCCGTTGGCATTCCGGGATTGGCAATCGCCGTCGTAAAAGACGACAAAATCATTTACGCAAAGGGGTACGGCACCCGGAATGTATCCAAACAAGAGTTGGTCACCCCCGAGACAGTGTTCGGCGTCGGCTCCGTGACCAAGTCGTTTACGGCGACCTCATTGGCGATGCTCGTTGATGAAGGCAAAGTGGGCTGGGATGTACCCGTCAAGGAGTACGTGCCATCGTTCGAGACCTATGATCCGTACGTAACCAGCCTGCTATCTTCGCGCGATCTTGCATGTCACCGAACCGGAATCGAGCAGGCCAACTACCTACAATGGCGTCCCACGGAGCGCGCAGACAATGCGTTCCATCCGACGCGTGCGGACATCGTGAGTGCGTTCAAATATCTGAGGCCGAGCGAGGGTTTCCGGACAACGTTTGCATACAAAAACGACACGTGGGTGGTAGCCGGGGCGGTGATTGAGGCGACCTCTGGCATGACTTGGGATCGCTTTATCCATGAGCGAATCTTTGACCGTTTGGGCATGAAGCGATCGAGCACCAGCGTCAATGAGACTGATGCACTGAGCAACGTGTCATCGGCGCATATTTGGCTCAGAGGGCAGTTGACACCGATAAATCTCGTCAATGCGGACGTGCCGGGCCCTATGGGGTCAATCAATTCAACCGTGCTCGATCTCGCGCAGTACGTTCGCTTCCATCTTGGTGACGGCACGTTCAACAACGTAAGGCTGCTCAAGATCACAGGCTTGAACGAGCTTCACGACCCGCAAGTCGTGGACCATGGCGAGACACTGACGATGGGGACCGGGCATACCCAGCAGGTTTCGTACGGGCTGGGCTGGTGGGTTCAGGACTACCGGGGACGGAAGCTCGTGCACCATGCAGGTGAGATCGTCGGTGGTAGCGCGAACGTGGCGTTCTTACCCGGTGAGCATTTCGGCGTCGTGGTTCTCGCGAATGGTGATTCAGTATCGATGGTCCGCGCGCTCTCCTTGCGCGCGATAGACACATTTCTGGGGCTGGCGTCCTACGATTGGAGTGCGCGGGCACTGGCTGTAGATAGAGATGCCAAGGCCGCGTTCGGCGCGGAAAGGACCGAGCGCACCCGAACGCGCGTGATCGGTACACAGCCGTCGCATGCACTCAGTGCATACACCGGCGTCTATCACAATGGCGCCTACGGGGATCTCCGAATCAGCGAGGACGGCAATAAGTTGACCGCCCGGTTGTGGACTTTTACGGGCGATCTGAGTCACTGGAATTACGACACGTTCAGTTTCGAATGGGACGAGCGCCATTACTACTTGCACGTCATCCCGGAGCGGCAGAACTTGGTGCGTTTTGATACAGGCGAGTCAGGCGTCGTCAACCGGGTGCATTTCCTCAGCCTCGGCGAATTCACACGCGTTGTGCCTGCAGGGGCATCTAATTAGGTGGTCGAGCCATAGTATTTGCGATGACGGGGCCACGTAGTGACGGCGACGACAAAGCTGCCCGTTCGGTATGGGATCATTGCCCTTCTTCTCGCAGGCACGGCGATAAACTACCTGGACCGAGTCAACATTTCTGTTGCGGCGCCCTCGATGATGGCAGCTACACGATTGCCGAAGGATCGGTTCGGGCTGGTATTTTCCGCATTCCTGCTTGGCTATGCGTGTATGCAGATTCCGGCAGGGCTGATCGCCGATCGCATGAGTCTCAAGCGTGTACTCACCATCGCCTTCTTCACATTGTCGATACTCACAGCGCTGACGCCGCTTGCGTCCCACACTTTTGCATCCCTTCTTCTTATCAGGCTTCTTCTCGGCATGTCTGAAGCAATAATGTTTCCCGCTATCACCGCGGTCAACATGCGCTGGTTTCCCCCAGGGGAGTTCGCGCGCGCGCAGATGATCGGTGCATCTGGAGCGCCCATCGGTCAAATGGTTGCCTACCCACTCACAGCCTGGCTTGTTCTGCAGAGCTCGTGGGAGGCCGCCTTCTATGTAAGCGCCGGCATTGGCATGCTCTGGTCGAGTGCATGGTGGTTCTATTCAGCAGATACGCCGCGGCAACATTCCAAAATATCGTTCGAGGAAATCGCCGCAATCGGGGACTTTGCACCGACCGTGGTTGGTTCCGCTTGGCCGCTGCGGCGGCTATTGACGTCAGTACCGGTAGTCGTTCTTTCGGCAAGCGCGATGTGCTTCGCTTTCGTTCTTTGGACTTTTCTGTTTTGGCTGCCGACCTACCTGATTGAGGCGCGGGGATTCTCTCTCGCGCGCGTTGGTGTCTCCGGAATTGCAATCCAGGCGTGCGGTGCCCTCGCGCTCATTGGCAGTGGCATTGCTTCGGACTCGGTTCTCCGGAAAACAAGCAATGCGGCGTTTGCACGTGCGAAACTTCCGGGCGCTTGCCTGGTAGCGGCCATGTTGCTGTTGCTTGCGGCGGTTACCGTAAAATCATCCGCGGTCTGTCTTGCGCTGCTCGCGGGATTTTACTTTCTCCTCATGTCTTCTCCCGTTGCGTATCACGCCTCGCCATCCGCCATCCTGCCGCGCCAGGCGGCAAGCGTCTACGGCGTCATCAATTGCAGTGCAAGTTTCGGTGGCGTATTCGGCCCGGCCATCGTCGGATATTTAAACGTCGGCACCGGCCACTGGGCCCAATCGTTTTGGCTGGTCGCTGCTGTCGGTCTGGTGGCGGGGATTCTGCTTTTGGTAGCTCCGTTGCGACGCCTCGATTCGTTGCCGCCGACATTGTTGTCCTGCGGGCCGGCCGGTGAATGACGCATTTGGGCCGTAAAAATTGTGATGTTGAAAATTACCACTTATACCGCCGCTGACTAAGACGATCGTGAGGTTTCATGTCTGGTGAACTTGCAATCTGCGGGGGCACGCCCAGCATCCCGCGACCCCTGCCCACATATCGCGATTCGAGCGGCCGCTGGTTAGGGGAAGAGGAAAAGCAAAGACTGGCACAGGTGATCGACAGCGGCTGCCTGTCGCATCTTTGCGGTACCCAAGTCACGGAATTCGAGCGTCGGTTCGCTGAGCTGATAGGCTGCCGGCTCGCCGTGGCGACCAACAGCGGCACTTCGGCACTTCACACGGCCATCCTCTACCTTAATCCGGAACCCGCAGACGAGATCCTGGTCTCGCCCATCACCGACATGGGAACCGTCATTCCAATCCTCAGCCAGTTGGCGCTGCCTGTCTTCGTCGATGTCGATCCCCTAGACCAGAACATGAACCCTGCTAGAATCGAGGAGGCCATCTCGGAGCGAACTCGCGCGCTCATCGTTACGCATATGCACGGCAGTCCGGCCGACATGGACGCAGTCATGGACGTCGCAAGACGGCACAATCTATTTGTCATCGAAGACTGCGCCCAGGCGCAACTGGCGACCTACAAGGGTCGGACCGTCGGCACGATGGGCGACCTTGCGTGCTTCAGCTTCCAGCAGTCCAAGCACCTGACGACAGGAGACGGCGGCATGGTGCTTGCCAACCAGGACGGCCAATTCGGCCGCAGCCTGCGACATTGCATGGATAAAGGCTGGCCGCGCGAGCGCGGCGGACGCGACCATCTGTTCCTCGCACCGAACTATCATATGACGGAGCTGCAGGCGGCGGTCGGATTGACGCAGCTGCCGAGGCTCGAGACCGTTATCGCCGCGCGCCGCGAATCAGCCCGAAATCTGGACTCGCAGTTGCAGGACGTTCCGGCCGTGCACCCCTTGCGCATTCAGCCTGATCGACGCGAGACGCGCTTCTTCTATGTACTGACACTCGATCTGACGCAATTGTCGGTCGATGGCGTTGCTGTTGTAGCCGCTTTGGTCGCAGAGGGCTTACCTTGTTTTTTGGGATATCCGGGTAAAGTTCCCCTTTATAAGTACCCCATGATCCGCGATCACCAGACATTCGGTAGCTCGGGTTGGCCGTTTACCCTTCCATCCGCGCGACGGCGTTGGAACTACGCTGATGCTCTCTGTCCTATGGCCGAGCTGGCGTGCCGAGAGAGCGTCGTGATCTGGTGGAACGAGCGGTTGACGGCAGACCACATGGATCAGATCGCTGCTGCCGTACGCAAAGTGGTCGGAGCATATCGGCGTTGAAAGATACCATAACACCGTAGTCATCGAGGGTATATGCAGCAATCGATTCTGAAGCTACATGACTCGGACAACGTTGCGGTCGCGCTCCGGGACCTGCATTCGGGCGAAGTTCTGCCAGACAACATCGTAATTCGCGACAATGTGCCACGCGGTCACAAGGTTGCCGTCGCCGGCATCGCCCCAGGTGAACGGGTCTGCAAATACAACCATGTCATTGGATCTGCCACGATCGCAATACAGGCCGGCGACCACGTGCATCTGCACAATCTCGGCATGCGGGAGCACGTCGTCGCCGACGAGGGGATTCGCGAAAGATCTGTTGTGGACGACAAGGCCCCGTCGGACTACCTGACCTTCATGGGGTATCGGCGTTCAGACGGCAAAGTTGCTACTCGAAACTACATCGGAATCCTCCCCTCGGTGAACTGCGCGGCGAGTGTCTCCAGATTCATTGCGGACGAAGTGAGGGCCCGGGGTGTTCTCAGCCGCTACTCGCATATCGACGGGATCGTCGCGGTAAGTCATGGACTTGGATGCGGGGTCGCCGCCCGCGGCGAGGGCCTCGAAATCCTGCAGCGAACCCTCGCCGGCTACGCCCGACAACCGAATTTCGGGGGCGCCCTCGTCGTCGGATTGGGCTGCGAGGTCAACCAGACGGATCGATTGTTCGAGTCCCAAGGATTGGCCGCCGGAGCGCGTCTACGAGCCTTCGACATCCAGGACGTCGGCGGCACCCAAGCGGCGGTGGAGGCCGGAGTGCAGCAGATCGCCGAGCTCGCGCCGCTGATCGATTCCGCGCGGCGCGAGCGAGTGCCGGTGAGCGATCTGGTGCTCGCATTGCAATGCGGAGGCTCGGATGGCTTCTCGGGAATCACGGCAAATCCGGCGCTCGGCGTTGCCAGCGATTTGATCGTACGCCATGGCGGTACCGTCATTCTCTCGGAGACTCCGGAAATTTATGGCGCCGAGAGCCTGTTGATCGCGCGCGCCGACACCCCGGTTGTGGCTGAGAAACTCATCGCGCGAATTCACTGGTGGGAGAACTATGCGCGAGTAACCGGAACGGACCTGGACAACAATCCGTCGCCCGGAAACCACGAGGGAGGATTGACGACCATCCTCGAGAAATCGCTGGGAGCTATCGCCAAAGCTGGATCGACCCGACTTACGGATGTCATTCAGTACGCCGAACCGATCGCGACAAAGGGCTTCGTATTCATGGATTCGCCCGGCTATGACCCTTGCGCCGTCACCGGTCAAGTGGCGAGCGGCGCCACGATCATCTGTTTTACAACCGGCCGCGGATCGGTCTCTGGATTCAAGCCGGTGCCTTGCGTCAAGATTGCCACCAACAGCGAGATGTTCCGGCGCATGGAGGGCGACATGGATCTCGACTGTGGCGCGATCGTCGGCGCAGAGAAAAGCGTTGCGCAAGTGGGACGTGAGATATTCGAGCTACTAATCGCGACCGCCTCCGGTCACAAGGTGAAGAGTGAGCGGTTCGGATTCGGCGACCATGAGATCGTCCCGTGGCATGTGGGAGCGACGGTATAGGGATTCCCTTGTACGCCGGACCAGCGGGCAAGGATACACAGCTTTTATATGAATCGCGCGCGAGATATTAGCGCCGGGTCAACGGTCGCCAGTACCAAACCGCCCTTGAGGCGGATGGTTCGCGGTCGAGGCGGACGGCAGCGGCATTGTCGTCGAATTCCCTTTTTTACTGGGTCCTTAAGTAGGATTCGTTCAGCGCCAAGGTCGGATCATCGAACCGGTCCCCTGCGCGAGCAAGCTTGCAACTTCCGGCTTTAATGTATCGCGAATAATCGCCGGATGTTCGACGCCACCCGCTGCGCCAGACCGGATTGCTGCGGCTCAGCTTCGTCGCGGTTGTCGAGCACGGTACGCTGCGCCAGTTGCCGGCTCGCCAGGCTTTCGCTCAGCTCTTCGGCCATGCTCGGGCGGGCCTTGAGTAGCGGAGCGAGCGCGTCCTTCGCTATTTCATAGATCACGACACGTGTGAGTGCGGTGAGATCACCGTTCAATGGCTCACCCGTAAGCAATCCCACTTCACCAAAATAATCACCTGGTGCTAACCGCGCCAGTTCGATTCTGCGGCCCTTGTCTTCGACGGAGCCAACCAGGGCCCCGTAGCTGACGATGCATAAGGCTTTCAACACGGTGCCGGCCTTCGCGATTATCTCGCCTGACTTGTATTCCTTTCGCTGCATTCTCGCCGCTATGGCTGCCTTTTCCTCAGCAGTCAACGTGGAGAAAATAGAGATTCTCGACATCAGGCGCTCACGAACTCCCGATTCTCCTTTGTGCTCCGCGGCGATATTCGTCGACAAGCCGCTCAAACGAGGCGAGAAATCTGCCCCCGCTGCGGCCGCCGCACGATACACCCGATCGAAGAGCTCATTTTGCGCGCTGTCGACGATGCTGACGTCCGCGACCGAATAGGAAAGTTCGAAATCAATCATCTCCGCGCTCAAATCCCTGATCGTGACGGTTGGTTCAGGAGTTTGCAGCACATGCGTGCTGCTTAGCAGCACCTCCTTCAGTAAATTGCGGCCGGCGGCGGGCGTCAGCGACGGCTCCAACTTCACGCGAATGCTCGTCCCGTGGTTTTTGGTCGGCGTGCTGCAATTCACCAGCTTGGATTTTGCAACGACGCTGTTTGGGATGATTGCCACATCCTGATTGCCAGTCAGGATGCGGGTGGCGCGCCAATTGGTTTCGATGACCTTTCCCTGAAGGCTGTCGTCCAGGATGATCCAGTCCCCCACGCGGTACGGACGCTCGATATTGAGAACGATGCCGGAGAAAACATCGCCGAGGGAGCTTTGCAACGCCAGACCGATAATGATCGCCAGAGCGCCGGAAGTTGCCAGCAGGCCCTTCACCGGCAAGTCGAAGACATACGCAATGATTGCGACAGTCGCAGCAAGGTAGACCAACCCGGCCAATAAGTCTTGAACCAGTTTGGACTCGCGCGGCTGCCGGCCGAGCACGACAAATGCCCGCAAGAAACCAACGGTCAGCCACGCCGCGCCCAGCCACCAGATGATTTCCAGGCCGGAGACGAACAGACGCATGCGTTCGGAGCCGACGATGCCCGGCCGATAGGGAACAACGCCGCCCGCCAACAATAAGCCCGTGACGGTGACGAAGCCCGCGAGCTGTATGACAAAATACGCCAGGGAACTCCCTGGTTGCCAATAGCGTGTGCCGACAAAGCCGGCAACGATCACCACGCCGGCCAAAAAAAGCGGGTTCGTCACCGCTGCAATAATTCAATGAACCTCAACCGCCATGGGCTCCGCCTTTTTGGTCTTGGTTTTGGGTACATGGATGCGTAGCACACCGTCCTTGGCCTCCGCTTGTATGCCTTTGGCGTCGATATCGTCCGGCAGCACAAAGCTTCGCGTAAACGTACCGTAGAAGCTCTCGACACGAATGACATTTTCGCTCTCGTCCGTGCGCTCCATTTTCCGATCGCCGCTGATGGTGATGATACCGTCAGCCACGGCAATCTTGACGTCCTCCTTTTTGACGTCGGGAAGCTCGAGCTTGATGAGATATTCGTTCTCGCTTTCGCTGATATTGGCGAGCGGCAGCCAATTCTTACCCGCCCTTTCATCGCGAGAAATCCCATCTTCCGGCAGGTAGAGGGGCGAAAATCGACGCAACGCAGTCTCCATTTCGCGAAATGGTTCCCAATGCAACATGGCCATGTTGATTCCTCCTGCTAATCGCCACAACAATCGATGCGATCCTATGGGGCTACGCCAAGAAACGCCTTGACGAGAATCAATTGCTCTGCCGACTGCATGCCGCGGTGCAGAAACCCCTGCGGGCGATACCTAAGTACAGCTTTGGAGCATCGGCACTACACCAAGGTGGAATTTTCAATCGTTGCCAAACCCTTTAGCATTGTGTTCCCGCGAAAGAAGCCCCGCGGCGGGAGAAATCCATGCAACTCGCGACGCCCGGCCCTCATTGCGCGCCACGAACGCCGGTGATCGCCCGGCTCAGCCCCATGGATTCCCTCGGAACCTGGCGCAGCTACGAGGCGGGCGAAACGGTCTACGGTCAGGAAGACGTGGGCGATCATTGGTATCGGCTCTTGGAGGGAGCTGCCCGAAAATGCACGCTGACATCCGACGGCAGACGTCAGATCGTCGACTTCTTGATGCCCGGCGACTTATTCGGATTTCACGCCGGCAGCAGACATGACTGCTCGGTCGAGTGCATCACATCAGATACCACAATGGTGCGATTCCAACGCCAACAGATGGAATCCCTCATGGAGTCCGATCCGCACTTCGCGCGCCGAGTTCGGGAGATCGCGTTCGCGTCGATCGATCGAATGCAATCGCGCACCATCCTGCTGGGCCGTAGCCGGGCGCTGGAGCGAGTAAGCGGATTCCTTATCGAGATGGTCAGCCGGGCGTCACCCGAGACCAAGGGAATAGTGGGCTTGCCGATGTCGCGCTACGACATTGCGGACTACCTGGCGATTGCGGTTGAAACGGTGAGCCGTTCGCTCACGACACTTCGATCCGAGCAAGTGATCGCCTTCTTGGATGCACGACATTTCCGCATCGTGAACCGACGGGCTCTCGAAGCCCAATGTTGCAACTAGCTCTCAATCACCAGCGAGAGGTATCCCATGGGAATCCAAAGGTTCGACAGATCGATGTGGATCAATGTCTGCGCCGCGATATCAGCCAACCTGTTGGGTAAGCGCGCCGAAATCGAGATCGTATCGCCAGCCGACGGATTGCTGACCGAAGCGCTTGGACAGCCGGTGCTCGGGATAATTTACGATCCCGCGAACGACGTGCTAACGATTCTACTGGAGGGGATCGATCACTTCGTTTTTCAGCCCAAGGAAGTGTATCTGGATTTGAGGCTTGGCGGCGACGTCAGCCTCGGCATTCTGGACAAGGCAGATGCCTGGCACATCGTGTTGCTGCGCGATCCACTCATGCTGCCACGTGCGGCTGCGTCGCTTGATGCGCGTCAAGGCGGCAACGCGTCTTAAGGGGAACAGTCTCAGGAGGCCGAGACTAAATTCATTAGGAGATCGCAATGAGGACCGACGGTGACATCAAGAAGGACGCGGAAGATGAATTGCTTTGGGATCCCGACATCGATGCCACCGACGTTGCAGTGGCGGTCCACAATGGGGTCGTCACGCTCACCGGCTTCGTACGCAGTTACATGCAGAAGAGGCAGGCGGAACGGGACGTAAAGCGGGTCGCAGGTACATTGGGTGTCGCCAATGATATCGACGTGCGTTTGCCTTTCATCAACAAGAGACCCGATCCGGAGATCGCGCGCGACGTGGTGGAAAAGCTCCAAAATGAACTCCCCTATTCGTCGCAATTTATCCAAGTGACAGTGAAGGAAGGATGGCTGACCCTCCAGGGAAACCTGGAATGGCATTATCAGCGTGACCGTGCGGAAAAAGCCGCACAGAGCGTGCGGGGCGTCATCGGAGTCGCCAACGACATCAAGCTGAAGCCGCGAGTCGTCGCGGGCGATATCAAGCGCAAGATCGAAGATGCCTTGAAGCGCAACGCGGAACTCGACGCAGGCCGCATTACTGTCGACACCGTAGGCTCCAAGGTAACGCTAACAGGCACGGTCAGGTCGTGGGCCGAGCGCGCCGAAGCGGAACGGGCAGCCTGGCAGGCTCCCGGCGTTACGGCGGTGGAGAACAAAATTGCCATCGGTCCTTGAGAGCTGGATCACCGGCATACGTGCCGACCGTGCAATCAATGAATTGACGGCGGTCAAGGCGCGCTTATTGAAAAGCGTCACAATCGCCACGGTGTTCGCGCCGCTTAGTGGAAGCGCAACAATTCATAGGTTTTGGTTTTGCAAGACACGCGGAGGTAGTGTCGTGAAGCGCAACAAAATGCAATTTGAGAGCCAGAAGGGCGCCAACTTCAACTCGGGCCGCGGGATGCACAGGATTCGCGCATTGGCGATCGCGTTGGCGATTTGCTGTGCGCTCGGATTCGCACCGCAAATTGTGCGGTCCGACGTGCTTGTCGTGGATGTGGTGAAGGTCGCCGACGGCATGCGCGCCGGTGAACTCAAAGGCAAGCCCGTAGTCAACGACAAGAATGAGCGTATTGGCACCATCGATGACTTGATCATCGGCCGCGATAAGGTCCTTTTCGGGATTTTGCAGGTCGGCGGCTTCCTCGGGCTCGGCAGCCACTATGTGGCTGTGCCGTATCAAGAGCTCAAAATCAGCGATGGGCCGAAAATCGTGTTGCCGGGCGCCTCAAAAGATGAACTCAAGAGCCTGCCGGAATTCAAGTATCGCGCCTGAACGTGCCTGCCGGGGCGACTTGAGGATATTTTAAATCATACTACTACAGGAGATAGACATCATGAGGACGGACAGCGACGTTAAGCGCGATGTGGAAGACGAGCTTAAGTATGACGCAAGTGTTGATTCGAGCGATATCGGCGTATCCGTGAAGGACGGCGTTGTTGCGCTGACCGGATTCGTACATGGCTATAGCCAAAAGCTGCAGGCGGAGGCGGACGCAAAGCGCGTTAGTGGTGTCCTGGGCGTGGCGAATGACATCGAGGTGCGAGTCGCCTCAGTTGATGCGCGGCCGGATCCGGAGATCGCGCGCGACGTAATCGCGCAAATCAAACTGGAACTCCCGTATTCACACGAAGGCCTCAAGGCGGTAGTCAAGAAAGGATGGGTCACTCTCGAGGGAAACGCGGAATGGAACTATCAGCGCACGGCGGCCGAACGCGCGGCGCTACGCGTCAACGGCGTGCTGGGCGTCAGTAACTTCATAAAACTTGCACCGCGGGTGAGCCCGATGGAAATCAAGAAGAAGATTGAGGGCGCCCTGAAGCGCATTGCACAACTCGACGCGAATCGCATCACCGTTGAAGCCAACGGCAGCGATGTTGTCCTGCGAGGCAGCGTGCGCTCGTGGGCGGAACGTGATGAAGCGGAGCGGACCGCCTGGCTGGCGCCTGGCGTCACCAAGGTCGAGAATCACATCACGCTCGCTTACTAGCGATTCACCGCCGGTCGGGGGCACCTGCGCCTGGTGCGCCCCGCCTCCGGCGGCATGGCCGCAGAGCCATAACGAGAACAGTATGCAATGGCCCGATCGTTGGAATCGCGGCAAGGCCGAATGGGATATTCTGAGCTACTACCAACGATTCGAGAGCGCGATCGCCTTCGTGCTGACCATCGTCATTGCACTCATCATCCTCGTCGCGTTGTATCGCTTGAGCATCGGAGTGGTGACCAGGCTTCTATTCGGAGCTGCCGATCCCCTGCAACACGCCGTGTTCCAATCAATCTTTGGCGAAATCATGACGCTGCTGATTGCTCTCGAATTCAACCATACGCTCAGGTATGTCGTAACCAAGCATCAGAGTGTCATCCAGACCAAGGTCGTGCTGCTGATTGCCCTGCTGGCGGTGGCGCGCAAGTTCATTATTCTGGATATGCGTGAAACGAGTGCCGATTATCTGTTGGCGTTGGCGGCAATAACGCTTGCGCTCGGCGTCGCCTATCGGCTCATGCGATTCGATGCAGATCCAGCCGATCGCTCAGGCGGCAAACGCGGGCCGACTGCTTCGGGCGGCGAGCGCGAGAGCGGCGTACATCGCGCCGGTAAAGATGAGGTTGATGCCGAGCAATAGTCCAACGATCCACAGCGCACGCCGCCCAGAGCGTGGCCAGGCCTTGACCTTAAACGCATGAATCAGCTGGATGACGGCCGTCAGATGAGCACCACGCCAAAGACGGCTGCGGCCGCAAGTGAAGCGATGATGGGACTGGCAATGGCAATGCAGCCCGCAATGATCTGCATGATGCTCAGGGCGAACAGCCATCCCCAACGATGTCCCAATACCGTTGTCGCCGCGTCTGTTTCCAGGTTAGATCTCCAGACGCCGCACCAGCTTGACGGGCGACCATTCCTCGAACAGCTGGTCGGGATTGGCAATCGGCGCACCCGTGATCGCATCGAGCGCGATGCGCTCGCGCTTCTGTCCCTTCATGACCTCCACGTTGTATGCGAGCACCGCGTTGCTTCCCGACAGAGGTTTCGCAAGACCCGCGCCCACCGCCGGCTCCTTCGCCTTGCGCTCAGCCATCCCGATGGCGTCCGCCAGCGGCAGCTTTGCCTTATGAATACTCCCCATATACTCGGTCAGCTTCCGGCCCACCATCCACTCGGGAAGCTGCGCGATATCGATCGAAGTCGCTGTATCGTTGACGCCGGCTACGTGCATGTCGAGAAGATCTTCGCCCTTCGCAATCACTGCATCGAAAGAGATTTCTCCGGGTTCATCCGATAGCCTAATCTCCCGCCGGTACCATGTTCAAGCGCTTTCACTGCTTGCCGCAGCGATCCCTCGTGCAATCCGGGATCGGTCCCTCGCGCCATGGCGGGCTGCAACACCGAGAGAATCAGAGCGGCCGAGATAAGATTCGCAAGAGCTAAAGTTCTCATTGATTTGCACCCCGCTGTGGTTGTTCGTCACACTGCGCCCAGGAACGCAGTTCGGGCTGCGCGCCAAGCATCAAGGCATCTTTGATCCTCGCATTGATCTCAGCTGCGCTAGCGCGCGCTGCAAAAGTGATGCCCTCCTTCACCCCAGCAACACCCTTCACGCGCCGCGAGCAACCCGAGGCCCTCAACAGTTGATAGTTCCATTCGAGCTCACCCCCAGGGTTATCCATCCATCCTTGACCGTGCTCTTGATGTGCCCGCATGAAAAGGGCAGTTCTTCATTGAGATTTGCGATCAGATTGCGCGCGATCTCCGGATCGGGCCTCGAATCCGACGCACCAAAAATGACTTGGATTTCGTTTACCGCCGTCATGGGTCCGCTTATGCGCTTCGCAAGCGTTTCGACATGCAGCCTTTGGCGGTAGCTGTGAACAGATCCGGTCAAGGTAAGGACGCCGCCGTTGACCGACACGGCGATATCGGTCGACCCCGCGTCGGGGTCATATCGAATCTCGGCTTCCACATCGTGCTTCACGTCACTGTCGGTTCTCATGATGAATTCCCGCGTCCTATCATGAGATTCTGGTACTGGGCCGCCTTGACCTAAGTCAATTTAGGAACGCGATTGATGCCTATCAATGCGCACGGCGGCGACGCTGCCTAGCATCGCGCCGAATCGAGTCCGATCATTCGACAGCACCCAATTGTGGGACGAGGTGTGACCATGCGAGCGCTACGGATTAATGGGGCGAGTGCCGTGGCAATGGGCCTGCTCGCCATCCTGAGCAGTTGCAAGAGCACCGGCGTGGGCGAAGGCGCATCAGCCAGCGGCGATGTGCACGCTCAGTTTACTTGGCAGCAAACGGAGCCATCATCCGGCACGCTCACGGCAACCTTGACAGAGCGCAGCGGCTTGATGGAGACCTATCAAGGTAAGTTCTACCAAATTACGAGTAATTCACAGATCGACACGCTGGGTCCGCTATGGCATCCCTGGCATCCGGGATGGGGTGGATGGGCCTATTGGGATTCCGAGCGTGCGCAGGCACTGGTGACGCACTATACCGGGCACGTGCTTGCCAATCTCGCCGGGCCGGACGGAAAACGCATACGCTGTGAGTTTCAGTTGATCCGCGCGGATGAGGGGATGAAAGGCGGCGGCCAGGGTCGCTGCCAGTTAGCCTCCGGGAAAACCATCAGGGCTGATTTCTCGCCGTCCTGAGCCGGTATCCTGTAGAAAGGTATACATGAGCACGTTGCCCCGCGTTGCGGAATCCACGCGTGAACAAATAAGCCGCGAATTCGACGACCTGGGGCCCGATGCTTGCGTTGCCGAGATTTCGACTCATCTGCGCGATAACAATCCTGAGTGGCTGCAGATGGCCGCGAAGTGTGCCGCGGACGTCGGCGATGAACGGCGGATCATGGGTGGATTCTGCATGTTCTACCGGCTATTGGTTGCACAAATGGCGTCGAGCTATCCGTTCAAGACGGCCTCGGGTGTGCCTGCCGTGCTCAATCTACTGCCCCGTGTCACGGCAAGGACCCGCGCTTCGATCGTGGACGAGATCGATCAGCGCGGTTCAGCAGCGTTCATCCGCGGCGCCATCCAAGCGCTGGAGAACGACAACCCGGAGTTGTTGCAAATGGCGCATTTTTTCGCGTCCGAGCAGGATAATTATCGCGGAATCATTCAGGGTTTCGCATTGCTTTACGCAGCGCTGGTCATTCAGTCAGGCACCGATAGACGTTCGGTGCACTGATGCCGAGGTGATGCTCAGGGGCCGTCGAGCGCTTTTCTGATGACTGTCAGAAGCTCATCGTCGCTGAAGGGTTTGGGAAACAGCCCAAGCGCGCCCGCCCGCAAGGCTTGCGCACGTAGATGCCCGTCGCGATCGTCCTGGGAAGTGATGAACACAACAGGGACTTCGTGGCCGGTTGTCGCCAAGTGTCGTTGCAGCTCGAGGCCCGTCATGCCGGGAAGCTGCATATCGAGAATCACGCACCCGACTTGATCGCGAGGACTGGATTCTAAGAATTCTTCCGCCGAACCAAACGTAATCGCCCTTAAGCCCGCGGAGCCAAGCAATCCCTTGAGTGCTTCGCGAAGCGAGGGTTCGTCATCGACGATGGCGATGTAGAGTTTTCTGGTGCGTTGCGTGATGGACCATTCTAGAGCGTCGACTTTGTCAGGTTCAATTACATTCAGGTATGGCTTTCCGGGGAGCTGTGCAGACGGAGCGTTTCCGTGATTCGCACCAGTTCCGGAAGCGATTTCGCCTCCATTTTTAACATAATGTGGCGCCGATGAACCTTGACTGTAATCTCGCTTACATGAAGCTTGGCGGCCACCTGCTTGTTGGGCAATCCGCGAACAACCAGCGTGGCCACGTCTTTTTCACGCTGCGTCAACGTCGCATAGCGCCAACGGAACTCCGCCAAGTCGGCGCGTGCCGCCATCGAAGCGCGGTCTCGCGCCAACGCCTGACAAATGGCATCCAGCAGGTCTTGATCTCGAAACGGTTTGGATAGGAATTCCGCCGCACCAGCCTTCATGGCTTTGACCGTCATCGGAATGTCCCCGTGAGCCGTGACAAATATAATTGGGATTTCCCGACCCTGTTGGGCAAGTTCGCGCTGCAGATCTAGTCCGCTCAATCCCGGCATGCGCACATCGAGCACCAGGCAGGCTGGCAATTGCTGCGGCGGCCGCCGCAGATATTCGTGCGCGGAAGCGTAAGTCTCGACGTCTAAACCAATGGAACGTATGAGGCTGCTCAACGCCTCACGAACCGATTGATCGTCGTCGACCACGAAGACCATGGAGCTGGCGGAAGTCATGGATGGCCCGGCGCGGCTGTGGGCAAGACGAACTGAAAGGTCTCGCCGCGGCCGGCATTCTTCGTCGCCCAAAGCCGGCCTTGATTGGCCTCAATGATCGAACGGCTGATCGCAAGGCCCATTCCGATGCCGTCAGCCTTGGTGCTGTAGAAGGCATCGAAAATTCTTTGCCGTTGCGCGGCCGCAATGCCCGGGCCTGAGTCAGAAACCGCGATGCGCACCGCATTTTCGCCATGACTGCCTACGGCCAGCCGCAACACTCGGGGCTGCGCGACCTTTTCCATCGCTTCGATCGCATTCAGCATTAGATTTAGGACGACCTGCTGCAATTGAATTCGGTCCGCGAAGACTCGTGGCGTGCCAGGGACTATTTCGACGTGCAACTCGATCAGCCGCGTATTCAGCTTGTCTTGCACAAAGCCGATCACCTCGTGAATCACCTCGTCAAGGTCGAGGGGTACCTTACGCAGTTCTCCGCGCCGTAGAAACCCTCGGATGCGCGAGATGACGTCGCTGGCACGCGCAGCATCGCGGATGATGCGATCGGCGGCATCGCTCGCCTCGGCGGTGTTGGGCGGCGCGGCCGCGAGCCAACGGCGGCATGCGCTAGCGTTGGCAACTACCGCCGCGAGGGGCTGGTTCACTTCATGGGCGATCGAGGCCGCAAGCTCACCCATGAGCGTGACACGCGTGACGCGTGCCAGATCCGCTTGCGCTTGGGCCAGGGCGCCCTCTGTTTGTTTGCGCGCGCTGATGTCCTCGATGATCTCGACCAAGAGGTTAGGCGCATTGTCAACACTGGGAATGAGCGCCGCGCTGGTATTCCCCCAGATTATGCACCCGTCCTTTCGGTAGTAGCGCTGCTGCGCGTGGTACTCGGGAATACTACGTTCACGCAACTGATCGATGCGTGCCTGCGCCCCTTCCCAATCCTCCTCGGGAGTAATGTCGTTGAGACTCAGCTTCTGCAGCTCCACTTCCGTATATCCCAGCATGTCTTGCAGCGCTCGGTTGGCTGCCACGAAGCGCCCCGCGGCGTCGGTCAGCCAGATGCCAACTGCCGAATTCTCGTACACCGCACGCCATCGCAGCTCCGACTCTTGCCGTAACTGCTCGGTGCGCTTGGATTCCGACACGTCCCGACTGACCGTGGCCAAGGCGATGCGGCGGCCGGTTGCCGCGTCGCTAATGGAGAATATCCGTTGCTGCATCGGGATCGCGTGTCCGGTTTTGAAGTTGCGGAAACGGATTTCGCCGTCCCAATGTCCATCCCGGGTCACAGCAGGCAATGCCTGCTTTGCAAGTTTCTCGCGATCTGCCTCGATGACGAGTTCAAAGATGCTGGCGGCGAAGTCACCCTCGAGACCCAGCAATTTTCTGCCCTGAGGGTTGACGAATTGGACCTCTCCTTCAAGCGAGGCAATGCCGATGAAATCGGGACTGGCTTCCACCAGAGAGGCAAGCTTGCGGCGTTCGTCCTCGGCCAGCTTGCTTTCGATCGTCGCCGCCGCGTGTCTGGCGAAAAGGTCGGTCAGGCGCAGATCATGTTCGGTTGGCCGATGGGGGCGCCGAAAATGCGTCGAGATGATGCCCAACGGCTTACTGCCGCGATCACGGAACGGCGTGGATTGCACGGCGCGAAATCCCGCTGCGGCCGCGATTGCGCGGTGCGGAGCAAAGCCAGGGTCAGTTTCGACATCTTCGATGACAACGCACGCCTGGCGCTGGAGGGCCCTGCCGGCGGCCGAGGTGTCATCTCGAATGTCACGGAAGTATTCCAGAAATTCTTTGCTAAAACCGCGTTGCGCTACCACCTCAAGTCCTCCGGTCTCGGTGTTGCACAATTGAACCAGGCCAAAATCGGCGTTGTGCAGGCCGATTGCCGCATCGAGAACCTCTTCGAGAATTTGTTGCAGTTCAGCATTCCCGGCCAACCGCGTACTCAGCTCATGCAGCCGGGTCATGGTCGACAATTCAAAGGCAAGCGCGTCCTTCAGAACCAAGGCTGCGCCTTCAGCCCGTTTGCGCTCGACAATTTCGCGGCTCAGTTCTTCATTGGCCGCGGTCAGTTGCGCGGTCCGTTCGGCAACTCGCCGCTCGAGTTCATCTGCCGCGCGCCGATGCGCATTGAGTACGCGAGCTTCTTGCATGCCAATGGCGGCCGCGCTGCCCGCAACGCGCAGCAGCAGCATCTCGTTCTTCGTTGGAAAGTCACTGCGCTGCGACGCAGCGAGTGCCACGCCCAATTCGTCATGAACTCCAAAATGGAAGGACGCGATTTTGACGACCCCTTGTCCCAGCGGATTCGGTATTGCAACCGGCATGGTGGGCAGGTCCCCGCCGAGACAGTCTCTGAGATCTTGACGGAATTGTTCAGCGGAGATCGGTAGAGCACGGCACTGCGGTAGTCGTATTAGCTCGATACTCGCGTCTAGAAGTGAATCGCGCACGCGTGCGTAAGCGAAATCCAGCTGCAGTATGCGAACCACCCCTTCGAGCAGTATGCCGACGATGGCATACGATTGCTGTCCGCTCCAAATAGCCGGAAGCGCCTGAATGCTAATCAGGTCATTGATCTGGACATCTACCGCCTGCTTGTGATGCACGAGGTTTGCCGACCATTGATCCGAGCTGCGCCGGCCAATTGCCGCGGTGTTATCGCGAGCCAAAGTTCAGTCGCCGACTTTTACTGGGGGGTACAGCGGTCTGCAACCGCGCTGCGGTGACTATAGGCGCGTGCTTTGATTTTCGCAAAGCCCGCGCGAATCTTTACATTGCAAAGGATTGGCATGGCGATCGGAATTGACCGGCGTCAAGGCAGCTGCGCCTCGAGGACCACACGCTCTCAAGCATGACGCGCAACACAGCTTCTCGGATTGTTGCCGCTCTTGCGGCACTGGCCGCCTGCGCGGGATGCGTTTCAGAGCCGCATCCGCCGCCAGCGCCGATGGAACCGCCGACACCGGAAACCAATGTGTATTTCTACCCTATGCGTGGCCAGTCGCCGGAGCAGCAAGATCGCGACAAGTACCAGTGCAATACTTGGGCGGTGCAACAGAGCGGCTTTGATCCGAGCCTGCCGAACTTACCGCCGCATTTGCATGTGGTTGTCTCGAACCCGAGCCTACCGCCGGGTTCGGGGGTCGCCGCGGGAGCGGTGACGGGTGCATTTCTCGGCGCCGCCGTCTCCCGCCCTTGGCAAGCGGGGCCCGGAGCACTCGTCGGCGCGCTGGCCGGCGCAGCGATCGGCGGCTTGGCCGAAAACGCCGCGGCCCAGCAAACGCGCGCGCAACTGGCTGCTCAGGCCAACAGTGCTCATGCAGCAGCGCTCGAACAGCAGGCGAGAAATTATCGGCGTGCGATGAGCGCCTGCCTGGAAGGCCGGGGCTACAACGTCCGCTAACCGTTCGACACAAGCAACGCACTGAAATAGAGCAGGGTGATGAAATGATGACACGTTGGGGATTGCTTGCGCGGCACCGGCGGTATTTTGCCGCCCTATTGCTGACGGCGCTAAGCGGCGCGGTGATTGCTCAACATACGGCAATTCATGCGGGAGCGCATCAACACTTTGACGGCCGATTTTCACACAATTGGTATTATTTCGATCGTGGCTACTCGGTTCACAGGCCGCCGGGAGAGCACCGGGAATTTCCCGGCGCCGACGGTGAACGGTACTGGGTCCACGGCGGCAACTGGTACCGGAGGGATGGCCGCGATTGGGTGGTCGTGGGCGCGCCCATCGGGGTATTCGTGCCCTCTCTGCCGCCTTACTTTACGACGGTCTGGTGGAATGGGAGTCCCTACTACTACGCCAACGACACCTATTATGTGTGGAACGATGCGCAGCAGCAGTATCAAGTCGTGGCACCGCCCGAGGGCATGGATTCTGCCGGCACGACCCAGGCCCCCGCGAGCGACCAGCTTTTCGTGTATCCGAACAAAGGACAGTCCCCAGAACAGCAGGAAAACGATCGCTACGAATGCCACCGCTTAGCGGTCCAACAAAGCGGCTTTGATCCGACCAAAGCCGGCGGCGGCGTCGCGCCGGAGGCCGCAGTGGCGAAGCGCAACGACTACTTCAACACCCAGGTGGCGTGCCTTGAGTCGCGCGGCTACTCAGTACGCTAGGATCAGCTGAGGGTGCACACCGTGCAAGTCAAAAAAGTACGTTGGCGCCGGCGCTTGCGGCTTCTTCAATCTTGATGCAATGCGCGAGTGCGCAGCCCTCCAAGGATTCCGCGCGACGGACGCAGATACAGGTTCCAAATCGGCCATCGACGGCGCTGTTTCAGAGTGCGCAGGGTAAGCAAAGGACGGAAATTCATTTCGACCCCACTACTCAGGTCGTGATGATCAAAATGCTCGTCCAGGATCCTAAGGGCTACTTCATTTCGAACATTCGCCGCGAGAATTTCGCGGTCTATGAGGGCGACGCGCTTCAGGTCGTAGCGCAGTCCGATACGCCGATCTATGCGATCAGTCTCGGTCCGATGCTGCAACATTTATGCATCCGTTTCTCTGAATGCCGGTCCATACGCGCACATCGATTGGAAGGGAGCCGAATCGAAACTGCGGCAAATCGCGGCCGCCTGCGGTGGGCGTATATATTCACCCGATGCCACTCCCGCTCCAGCGGCCATGTAAAAGTGTGGCGCCGTGAAGCCGTTAGCCGATTGATGTGCGAAAGTGAAGGGCGTAACCCAGTGCGTCGCATCGTGAATGAGGCAACCGGCAACAAATTACGAGAGACAGCTCAGCAGACCGGTTCCAGCCGGTTTCATCCGAAAATGAGACCAAGTAGACTAAATTTTCATATCGCTGGGTCGATAATCTCCCATGCATCGTGTTTTTACATCTGCCAATAGACGAGACTTGATTCGGCAGGCACTCGAAATCGGCCGCACCTTCGATATGCACCTCGATGGCGAAGGGATATGGAGATATTACTCTCGCATACTCGCTGCTTTACCGTTGACTGTTTCGCCAGCCGTCCGCCAAACCATTTAGAAGTTGCCGTGGATTACGTTCGAATACGAAGTTTCATTATTCGCCACCGAATCGCCATTAGGGACTTGTCGCTTATCTTCGCAGGCGCGCTGCTCGCGCTCTACTACGCCTATGAAGTAGACATTTTCGTGAATGAGGGCTCAATCGGCGTCCATGAAGCGGTAATCGAACTCGATGAGGCTCTGCTCATTGGCGCCGTGGTTGCGTTCGCGCTGCTGATTTTTGGAGCCCGACAGTATCTTGGACAACGCCGTGAAATGGCGGCCCGCATTGCGGCCGAACAACACGTGCGGGAACTCGCCTACCAGGACGGCCTCACGGGCTTGCCGAATCGCCGCCAATACGAAGAGGCGCTCAAAGCGGCCGTCGCCGCGCCACCCCGCGCCGGAGCATCACACGGGGTATTTCTCCTCGACCTTAATGGTTTCAAACAGATCAACGATGTGCATGGCCACGGTGTAGGGGACGAGGTGTTGGCCATTGTCGCCCAACGCTTGCGGTCGGCGATGCGCAATGGGGATATGGTGGCCCGCTTTGGGGGTGATGAGTTCGCGGTCCTGGCGACGCACCTCGCCGATCCTGAAGCGGCGACAACGCTTGCCCTACGAGTGATCGAAGCCCTTGACACCCCAATCACCGCGAGCGGTGCGATTCATCGCGCAGGGGTTGGCATTGGGATCGCGCTCGTGCCCAGTGACGCGAACACAACCGACGAGGCGTTGCGCAAGGCAGATGTCGCCTTGTACCGTGCCAAGGCGGAGCGACGATCGGCGCTGCGTTTTTTCGAGCCCGCGATGGATGCCCGCGTTCAAGAACGCGCATCGATGGAGCGTGCATTGCGCGAGGCTATGGATGCGGGTCGCATCGAGACACTGTATCAACCAAACGTCAACCTGCGAACGCACAAGATCATTGGCTTTGAGGCGGCCCCCCGTTGGATCGACGCCGAGTTGGGCTCAGTGGCTCTCGAGCGCTTTATCGCAATCGCAGAGGAGGTCGGCTTGATCCACGCCCTTGCGGAGCGCAATTTGCGACAGGCGTGCTTGGCAGCCCAAACGTGGCCGAGCTACGTCAAACTCTCAATTGATATATACCCAAGCCAGCTCAGGGATCGCTTACTGCCGGCGCGGATCCTACGGATTCTTCAGGAGACGGGAATTGCACCGGATCGCTTGGAGATGGAGATCACGGAAAGCGCACTGGTTGCAGATATGGAGAACGCACAGGTCATATTGGGATCCTTAAGAGACGCTGGCGTTCGAATTGCCCTGGACAACTTCGGGACAGGGTACTCAAGTCTCTATCACTTGCGCAACTTTAAACTCGATAAGATCAAAATCGATCGTAGCTTCATTCATGCTGTAGCGTCTGAGCGCGCGAGCGCGGGCATCGTCAGCGCACTGGTTGGCCTCGGGCAAGGGTTAGGGCTCACTATCGCCGCTGACGGTATAGAGGGAGTCGATCAGGAGACGTCGCTGGTAACCAGCGGCTGCGAAGAAGGCCAAGGCACATTGTTCAGCGCTCCGATCTGCGGTTTGGATACGCTGCGTTTATTTGCGAGCGAAAACACCACAAGCCTTCGTTTGTTGAGACGCAAATGATTTGATCAGGGTGGCGCCCCAACCCGATGAGAGCCCGCGCCATCGCGGTGAATCTGCCTCGACTTCGATGCGTCTTTGCCATCGACGGCGACCAAATTCGATTGCATTGTCGTAGCGCAGCATCCTCGCTCACCCATTGACCCGCAACAATCGACACTTCTATTCTCTCCGGCAACACAACTTTACTTCGGGGCCGGACATCAGCAATTCTGTCAATCCGAACGTGCGGGCGCATGGCCAATTCCAATGGAAATCGCTGGTACAGGATGAGGCGGCACGATTGAGAGATTTGCGCTGATGAATTTAGGCGACGCAGTCGTTCCGTTCCTTCAAGAGACCATGCGAAGAATTGCAGACTACATAACGGATAGCGTAGGCGCGGTCCGCGAGGTCGGTGCGAGAATGGCCTCCTCATGTTGGGCGCGTATCCTCAGCTGCTAGTTGCAGTCCAAGACTCGCCAATACACCCCGACCAGCACATCAATGTCTGCACGGAATTTCACTGGATTTCGCTCGCGCTGCACGTGATCGATAAAAATAGTCCGAAGGCGAATCGCAAGCGTCGCTAAAGGTTGGAATACGCAGCTCGCCATTCCGACATCAGCTTCACAAATCACCGCGTCAGCGGCAATGTCTCTCGCGATGGAATTGGATCATAGTCGTGAGTTGTGCTCAGCGCCTTTCTCTGAAAGAATGGGGTCTGAGGAGATGGCATACCTCCTTGAACCGCCGAGCTTGCGGCTGATGATGCCTACGCACTAACCGCACGGTTGGCGTAGCTATGCCACGCCAACCTGCCCGGACTTTGCTATACGAGGACAGGTGTCACTTGAAATCAGTCGTCGCTATCTTTATCGGCGCCGGGTTGGGAGCTTTGCTGCGCTGGCGGCTGGGATTGACGCTCAACAGTTATTTCCCGAGCATCCCCCCGGCACGCTCGCTGCCAACCTAATCGGCGGCTACATAATCGGCCTAGCGGTCGCCCTCTTCGCTTCCTTCTCTGGGCTCGCGCCAGAATGGCGGCTATTCGTCATCACTGGCTTTTGCGGTGGTCTGACCACGTTCTCAACCTTCTCATCCGAGATTGTGGACTTGTTGCAGCGGGGACAATCACTCGGTGCCTGCGGTGCGGCGGCGTTGCACCTGGCGGGCTCCGTATTGATGACCTTTGCGGGTATTGGAACAGTTGCCTGGGCGAGAAACTAATGGATCGCGTCACGCAAATTCCTACAGCAGAGGATGGCACAATTATGAATGGCTCGTTTCTTAGAATTTATGTGCATGAGGACCATCGCCATCACCACCAGCTCGTGTGGGAATGGTTGCTGCAGCAGGCGAATAAACTCCGTATCCGTGGTGGCTCAGCGTTTAAGGCCATGGCGGGATTCGGACGGCATCACAATTTGCACGAGGCCCATTTTTTTGAACTCGCCGGTACGCTTGCGGTGGAGATCGAATTCATCGTCACCGACGAAGAAGCGCGACAACTGCTGGCCCTGATTTACCAAGAGAAAATCCGTCTGTTCTACGCCCATATCCCGGCACGATTTGGTGTCATCAATCCCGAGTCCGCCGATCCTCCCGCGGTCGGCAGCGATGAATAATCGGGCAATCGCGATGAATCATATCCTCGCGGCGCTCGCGATTTGGCGGGGGCGCTTGGAGGTCATGTCATGACTGAGACGTGGCTCCTTGCGGCCCTGTGGCTGTGTCTCGCACTGGTTGCAACCCTGTTGTCGATCTGGCTGCGCGTCGCCACAGCACTCTCCGAGATTGTGGTCGGAACCGTTGCGCAATTGATCATCGGTGCGACCATCGGGACGACACTCCTGCGCACCGACGACTCCTGGATCAAATTTCTTTCCGGCACCGGCGCGATTGTCCTGACGTTTCTCGCTGGCGCGGAATTGGATCCGGCCGTGTTCCGGATCAAGTGGAAAGAGGCAAGCCTGATTGGCTTGGTGGGATTTGTAGCACCCTTTTTCGGATGCACCGCGATCGCCTACTGGATATTGCATTGGGATGTTAGAGCCAGCTGGCTGGCGGGTGTTGCGATGTCGACCACGTCGGTCGCGATCGTCTACGCAGTCATGCTCGAGTTCGGTCTTAATGTCACGACTTATGGCAAAACGGTGCTAGGCGCCTGCTTCATCAATGATCTGCTGACGTGCTCGCCTTGGGGTTCATCTTCAGTCCGTTCACTTGGAAAACGGGCGCCTTCTGTGGTGGAGCGAGCGTATGTTTTGCCGTGCTGCCCTTCGTCACGCCGCGGTTCTTCAGGCGCTACGGTGGGCGACCGTCCGAACTTGAAGCCAAGTTCCTTTTGTTCGTGCTATTCGCGAAGATGGCGAGCAAATTCCTGGGTGTGTATCCCGCTACCAAAGTCTTTCGCGCGCCAACGCAAGAAGCTCTTTATACGACCCTGCTAATGTCTACGGGTCTGACGTTCGGCACGATTTCCGCGCTCTTCGGGCTATCGCATGGCGTGATCACGCGGGCGCAGTATTCCGCCGTGGTCGCCGCGGTGGTAGCGAGCGCTGTCGTACCTACCCTAATAGCCAATGCATTCTTTCTGCCGCGACAGCTGCTGAAATCCAGCGATGGGCCAACACCTAGCGTTTCAACAACGCCTGCGGAGATTGCAACGAGCATCTCTTGCGCAACATTTTGGTAGCCTACGATGGTTCCGATGCGGCGGCCCACGCACAGGACTTCGCCGCTGGCCTAGCTCGCTCGCGCACTTGCTTCGTCCATGCACGTCCTGGCCGTCGTGCGACCGCCCGAGTTGGCGGCATGGTTGAGACGAAAGCAGTGATGAGCAATCGCGCGAGCACCATCACAATGTTTTGCAGAAAGTGCAGTCCACGTACGCCCACGAAACATTCAAACCTTCTGTTCATGTCGCGGTCGGCCATCCGGCGGAACAGATCGTGCGCTTTGCCGAGAGCCATGGCATCGACCACATCGTTGTGGGCACCGAGTGCACACGTCCCCTGCGGTACTCAGAATCGGTCCGCAATGGCCGGTACGCCACCCTGCCCACCTCGCATCAAAGGCTGAACACAGTCAGCATCGGCTACACGCTGCTCGGCCAAGCGCGCTTGGGCGCGGTGGAATGGCGCAAACCGCCGCAGGATGAGTAGCCCGTCGGCGCGAGTGCGTCCCGGTCAAATAGCAGCATCAATAAGGCCACCTGTCGACTTCAATATTTGATGGCCACGCATTTCACCGATTTGTCACTCGAGTCATATTGCGGAGGGCGATGCGAGCTGCGCCGCATACTCCACCCAACCCTCCTCGTAAGCACCATTGAGAGGATAGACTGTGCGGAGCGGAGCGATATGTCTTTGCACCGTTTCAGCGGCATCGAGGAATGCATATTCCTAGTAGTCTGCATGGGCATACTATCGACCTTGCGTTCGATGATCTTCTTCGACCAGAGCGTGCCTCCGAGGGTACGGGTTTTATTTTCGTTCACCGTTAGTTGATTAATTGATCAGGGGACGCGCGCTGAAGAAGAGACCAAACACCGTCGCACTCAGAACGCTAATTACTGCAGTCAGGATGAAGGCCGCTGAGTAGGTCCCGGTCACATCGAGCAGCCAGCCGGTCACCGCAACACCGACGATGCCCGGGATCGTCGCAATCGTATTCGTGAATCCGCTCACGAGCGCCGAGTGGCGCGGCGCGACGTCGATAAGTCCGGGCGCATAGCCGCACCACGTGAGGCCGAGTGCACCAGTTGCAGCGCAAAGCAGCACCAATGCAACACTCGGCGAATGGACGTCACGGATCGCGAGCAAGAGCCCGCCCGAGATTAGCAGGCCACTGCACTGCATCAGCTTGCGCGTCGCCGTCACGCTGAAGCCACTCGAGATCAGCCGATCGGAAAACGGAGCGGCGAGATTCGTCACGACAGCCGCCGTCAGCCATGGTCCCGCCGAAAACATACCGGCCGACGCAATGCTGAGATGCAACTCTTCGCGAAAATAGCTCGGCAGCCAAGCGAGCAGTACGTAAAGCGTCCAGTTCGACGCAAAGTGTCCAGACACGAGCGCCCAAATCGGCGCGCTGACCAGCAGTCGTCGCCAAGGCAGCGGTTCGCCAGATTGCACAGGTTTGGCGCTGGCGTAGAGCATCTCAGGCATCTTGAGGGAACCGTGAGGCCGCGCTATTGGTTTATGCGTTATGAAACGGAACCACACTAGCGCCCATATGAGGCCGATGGCACCGAAGGAGTAGAACGCGGCCGGCCAGGCATAGTGGGCAAGGATCCAAGCCGTTATGACGAGCCCCGCAACTTGACCGATCGGAATGCCGCTTAGAATACGCGCGGTCGCACGAGTGCGTTCATTTGGTGGGATCGATCGGCCCACTATTTCGAACGCCGAAGGGAACACTGCAGACTCGCCGATCCCCATCGCGATTCGTACAACGACCAAAGCCGCCATCGAGACCGCGCCGGCGGCCGGTGTCAAGAGGGTACAGACAGACCAGACGATCACCGCGAGGCCGAGGAGGCGTTTCCCGCCGAAGCGCGTTGCAAACCATCCGCTCAGGAGCAGGCACAGCATGTAGCCAATAAAAAACGACGAAAGGGCAAAGCCCTTCTGCGTCTGGGACCAGCCGAACTCGTGCTGCATTGCCAGCGCCGCGACTGAGATGTTAACGCGGTCCGTGTAGGCAAGGCAGGAGGCAAGAAAGATAAGCCCAACCAGGAGGTCACGAGGCCACCACCGACCGCCATGCCGCACCGCTAAAGCATGGTTATCGGCCTCCGTGTCTGGCGCCCCGATATCGAAATCGTCAATTGCCATTGCCGTATATTCTTGCTGCATCAGCCCGCGAGTCGGCGCAGGTTACGATAATTCTCCAGCAGCGTCGGCGATGCGCTTTAGGGAATCGGCTTGCAACGCCGCAGCACGATATATGGCCTTACGGACGCGCGCATAGGTGCCGCATCGACAGATGTTCGTCATCGCGCCGTCGATGTCGGCGTCGCTCGGTTGAGGTACGCGTTTCAAAAGTGCCGCCGCCGCCAAGATCATTCCGGATTGGCAGTAGCCGCATTGCGGCACGCTTTCTTGCACCCACGCACGCTGCACAGGGTGACTGCCGTCGGGCGATAACCCCTCGATCGTGATGATCGGTTGGTTAGCCACAGCGTTCACTGCCATCGTGCAGGATCGCGCGATTTGGCCGTCGAGCAACACCGAACAGGCGCCGCAGAGACCGATTCCGCAGCCGAATTTCGTGCCAGTGAGGCCGATCGCATCCCGTAAAACCCACAGCAATGGAGTATCCGGCTCCACCTCGACGTCATGCTGCATTCCGTTGATAGTGAGGTTGAACATCACGAGACGCGCACCGCAGACACGGTCAGGTTGTGCTTAGACAGGGGCAAAGAGCGTAAGCGTCTGCCGGTCGCCGCGTAAACGGCATTGGCGAGCGCCGGACCTATAGGTCCCGTACCAGGTTCGCCGACACCGCCGGGAGGCGCCGCACTCGGTACCACGAAGCACTCCACCACCGGCATTTCGGACATCAACAACATGGGATAGTCGTGAAAATTGCTCTGCCGGACGGCGCCGTTATCCAGCGTAATCTCACCGCGCAAAACGGCCGACAAGCCGTACACCATGCCGCCTTCCAACTGAGCCTTGATGTTGTCAGGGTGGATGGCGACGCCGCAGTCAATCGCTACAATGACACGATGCAAACTCACCTTGTTGTCTTTGACGGTGATATCTGCGACGGAGCCAATATAGCTACCGAACGATTCGAACGCCGCGATTCCCAGAAAATGGCCCGGTCGGCGCTGCTCCCAATGAGCCTTATCGGCGATCAGATCGAGTACGGCCAGTTGCCGCTGGGCAGCCGCGTGCTGCAGTAGCAGACGGCGAAATTGGTACGGATCTTTTTTGGTGCGCGCGGCAATTTCGTCAATGAAACCTTCGAGCATAAACGGATTGTGCGAATCATTCACTGATCTCCAGAATCCGAAACGTACGCCGATATCCTTATTCACGCCGCACACACGCAGGTTGGGAATGGAATAATTGGTATCGGAAACGCCGCCCGTATAGGTCGGCGGAAGGTTCGGGCGCTCGAAGGCCGAGCTTGCCGCGGTAACCACACTGCAATCCAGGGCGGTCAATTCGCCTTTGGCGCTGAGACCGGCTCGAAAGCGGATCGCCGCCGCCGGCCGGTAATAGTCATGTTGGATGTCCTCCTCGCGGCTCCAGATCAACTTCACCGGCCGGCCTGCGGCGCGCGCGGCAATGACCGCTTGCGCAACATAATCTGCCTGTCCGCGCCGTCCAAAGCCGCCGCCGAGATAGGTCGTGTTCACCTTGACTCTCTCTCTCGGGATGCCGAGCGCAGTGGCCGCCGCCGCACGCGCAGCTTGCGGCGACTGCGTTCCGCACCATACTTCGCAACCCGCGGCATCGACGCGGGCGGTGCAGTTCATCGGCTCCATGCACGCATGTGCCAGATAGGGCGCCTCATACTGCGCCTCCATCACCGTTGCCGCCGCCGCCAATGCCGCGGCGACGTCGCCGTCGTGCCGCGCGATCTTGCCTATTTCGTTGAAACCCTGGCGCAAGGTTAGGCTCACTTTGGCGCTATCCCAGCCGGCCAGGGCGCCTTGATCATAGACTGTGCTAACCTGATCGAGCGCCTTCTTCGCTTGCCAATAGGAACGCGCTACGACGATCACGCCATCGTGCAGTGCTGCCGTGCAGTGATAGCCAGGCATCGGTTTCGCCGCGGCATCGTTGAACGACGCAAGTGTGCCGCCCAACGTGGGACTTGATTTCACTGCTGCATACAACATGCCCGGCAGCTTCACGTCAATTCCGAAGCACGCGCTGCCGTTCACTTTGGCCGGGATATCCCCGCGCGGCGGCGAGGTGCCGATCACGCGAAAGTCACTGCGCGGCTTGAGCGGCGGCTCCTGCGGGATCGGCAAAGTCGCAGCGCGAGCAGCCACGCTCCCGAATGATCGCGACCGACCAGTCGGACCATGGACTATGCGACTGTTTCCCGCGGTGCATTCTCGTATGGGTACACTCCAATCTTCGGCCGCCGCTTGCACCAACATCTCGCGCGCCACAGCACCTATTCGCCGCAGTTCCCTATACCAGCCTCGCACCGAAAAACTGCCCACCGTAGCTTGCATGCCGAACAGAGGATTGTTGTAGACAGCAGCGGCCGCTGCGTCTGCGACGCGGACCCGGTCCCAATCGCCGCCCAATTCTTCCATGACCAACATGGGCATGGCGGTGTGGCCCCCCTGCCCCATCTCGACCGCCGGCGTAATGATGGTGATACTGTCGTCTTCGCCAATTTGAACGAATGCGGAGGGTAATCGCGGAGTCGTCGCAGCAGGAGTCGCCCGGGACTCACCGCCTTCTTGAGCCTGCAAGTTGACGCCCAGAACCAGGCTCCCGCCCACCGTCATCGCCGCACCGACGAATACGCGGCGGGTGATTGGTGGCGGAGCGCCCTGTGACTTGCGATACCTCATGACTTCGACCGCTCCCCCCTCACAAGCCTACAGCGCCACTCGATTGCGACCCTTCAGTCTCAGTATTGCCCTGGTCTCCTCGGGAGTCGCCGGTTCGAGACCGAGTTCGGCCAGGATACGCACGATTTTCTTGACCTGCTCGGCATTGCTTGCGGCGAGCTTACCGCGGCCGATGAACAGGCTATCCTCCAAGCCCACACGCACATTGCCGCCGAGCATCGCGGCCTGCGTGATGAGCGGCATCTGGTGCCTGCCGGCCGCGAGCACGGACCAAACATAGTCTCGGCCAAAGAGTCGGTCAGCTGTCCTTCTCATGAAGATTACATTGTCGGGATCGGCGCCAATCCCACCTAAGATGCCGAAGACGCTCTGAATGAAGAGCGGCGGTTTAGCGATTCCCTTGTCGACGAAATGGGCCAGGTTGTAGAGATGACCAATGTCATAGCACTCATGCTCAAAGCGGGTGCCGTGGTCGGCGAGCAAGCTGTAATTGCGCGCGATGTCCGCGAACGTGTTTCTGAAAATGAATTTCTCGCTGTCGGCAATATAGGCCTGCTCCCAGGGGAATTTCCACTGGGCGACCTTTCCACGCATTCCGTGGAAGGAGAAGTTCATTGAACCCATATTGAGAGAACACATTTCCGGCGAGAACTTCAGTGCCGCGGCCAATCGTTCTTCCGGCGACATTTCGGGGCTCCCGCCCGTGGTGAGGTTGATGACGGCATCGGTTGCTTGGTGAATGGCGGGCAGGAACTGTTGGAAAACGGCAGGGTTGCCCGTTGGCGCGCCTGTTTCAGGGTCACGGGCGTGAAGATGAAGGATGGCGGCGCCGGCGTCCGCAGCCTCAATCGACTGGCGCGCGATGTCCGCCGGAGTATAGGGCAGAGCATCCGACAAGGTCGGCGTGTGAATGGCTCCGGTGATCGCGCAAGTGATGATGACCTTGTTGCTCACGTAAACGTCTCCTTAAACTTTGGTACTTTTGCGGATTCGGGACGCGTTTCCCGCAAAGCAACGCACAGCAGCACGCCGACAGCCATCATCAAAATCGGAAGCCGTAAAATGTGTTCGATGCCGAATCGTTCGGCGGCCATACCGCCGAGGATCGGTGCAATACCGCCGCCCAGCAGTTCACCCGCCGCAATGACGACCCCCGATGCCGTCGCCATCAACGGCGCAGGCACCGTCTCGGCGGCGATAGGTCCCACCGTCATGGTAATCAAGGCATTATTAAAGAAGTGGACGGCAAATAGACACAGGAATAGCTGATTTACCGTTGGCCCGATCAAACCCAAGGCGGTGAGGCCAATCAATGCACCGATGCTGGCGATCACCATCACCGGCTTGCGCCCGATCCGATCCGATAGCGCGGAGAGCAGGATGGTCCCCGTCATCGCGCCAAAGCCAATCGCCGACATCACCTTTCCCATCTGTCCCGTTTGGAGCTTGAGATGAGCGACCAAGTAACTCGGCAGGAAGGCGCTGGTAGTGATGAGGCAGGTCAGCCAGCACAGCATGCCGGCCATCAGCAAGCGGATATTGCGGTATCGCAAGACGCTGCGCCAATCGCCAAAGCTGTTGCGAGGACCAGCGTCCTTAAATACCTTTTGCGGAATGATGCGCCACGTCAGCCAAGCAACAATCAGTCCCGGCAGCAGAAAAAGGGAAAAGATGTAGCGCCAGTCTACGCCCTGATTCAGGAGCGCGCCGACCAGCAGAGGGGATAGACCCAGCCCGAACAGCACCAGCATCGTCTGCTGGAAGCCCACGTTGCGGCCATGGCGCTCGGGCGGCGACAACTGGATGGTCGCGGCAATACTGGACGGCGTAAACGCTCCATCGGCAAAGCCCATGATCACGCGAACCAGCACCAATCCGGCCAGTCCTGCGGCCAATCCGCTCGCGCCAATCAATAGGGAAAAGCCCACGAGAGACGCGACGAGTACGCGCCTTTGACCGATCCGGTCCGATAGATTGCCGATGATGAGCGCCGCGACACCCCACGCAATCGCCAAGGCCCCGGTAATCGTCCCAATGTCGCCATAGCCCAGCTGCAGATTCCGAGCAATCGTTGGATACATCGTGGAGATAAGGAAGCGGTCGATTCCAACAAGCCCAAATCCCAGCGAGAGAATGAGAACTCCAAACACCTCCTGGCGGGTGATCGGCGGACTCTTACTCAAGAGATTCTCTGCCGCTGCGCTTCCAGAAGATGGTTTGTCAGGCGGGAGCGAAGGGCCGCCATCTCCTCCGTCGTCCAAGCGCGAAACCCTTGCCCCGATTTAAAGCCGAGCCGCCCCGCCGCGACGCATTTCTCGAGCATTTCGTTGGGCCGGTCATGTCGATCCAGCTCCGGGATAATCGTTTTGTGAATGTCGAGCGTCAGGTCGAGACCGACCAAATCGGCATTTTCGAGCGGCCCTAATACAGCGAGCCGCAGTCCAAAGCTGTTCTTCACGCAGTCATCTAGGGTGCGGGCATCACAAATGCCTTCCGCGACCATGGCGATGGCCTCACGCCATAGCGCATGTTGCAGACGATTGGCCACGAACCCCGGAAGATCCTTCTGGACGTGGGCGGGCTTCTTGCCGATGGATTGAAGCAGCTTCATCGTAGCTGCGACGGTGGCATCGGACGTCACGTGGGACTGGACCACTTCGACCAGCGGGATGAGCGGTGCCGGATTCCACCAGTGCGTGCCGACAATGCGATCGGCGGTGTCAAGCCCCTCGGCGATCCTGCCGATCGGAATAACGGAGGTATTGCTGGCGAGAATGGCAGTGCGCGGCGCCTTCGCGACCAGTTCGGCAAAGATTGCGCGTTTGAGCTCGAGCTTTTCAGGAACCGCCTCGGTAACGTACGAGGCCGCCGCGACAGCTGAACCCAGGTCAGCCGACGTTTCGATATGATCAGCTGCCCCGGGGGCCGCGCCTTCCCGGACAAGATTTTCCCGTACCCGATCGATGGCGGTCGTTCGTGCCGCATCGATCGGTTCGACGACGCACACGCGGTGGCCCGCGCCGGCAAACACTTGAGCGATGCCGATTCCCATCAGGCCACCGCCGATCACCACGATGCGCGGCTGGGTCATCTTCTAGCCTGCCGTATATCCGCCATCGGTGTATAGGATATGTCCGGTATGAAAATCCGACGCTCGCGAGCACAGGAATAACAGGGGTCCGGCCAGATCCTCAGGCTCCCCAAGCCGGCCCATCGGCACACGGGCGAGAAAGCCGGCCCTGACGGCCTTAGCCTTTTCATCATCGGCAAACATCCATGCAGTAAGAGGACTACGGAACACGGTGGGTGCAATCGCATTCACCGTGATGCCATGTTTGCCCCATTCGCAGCCCAGCGCCTTGGTCATTCCGTCGACCGCAGATTTCGATGTGCAATAGGCCGAGTATCCGGCTGGATGACCGAGCTTGCCGCGCGCCGACGACGTGAACACCACTTTCCCGCCGCGCGCTTGAGCAATCATTTGTTTGCCCACGGACCGTGCTATCAGCCACGCTCCATCGACATTCGCGAGCATCACTTTGTGAAAGCGTTCCGGTGTCATTTCAACAATCGGCGCCACATCATTTATACCTGAGGCCACAACCAGAATATCGACACCGCCGAACCCGACGACCGCACCGCTCACGATCGCGTCACAGTCGGCCTCGCTGTTGGGTCGTCTTGGGATGGCCGTGACCGCGACGCCGGCCGCTTCCAACTCGCTCTTCAGCGCATTCAATTCGCCGGCGTTGCCGGCTGTAATCGTGAGCCGCGCGCCGGCCTTCCCCAACGTCGCGCACACGACTTTGCCGAAGGCGCCGGTCGCTCCGACGATGACCGCCGATTTACCGTCCACCCTGAAGAGTCCAGAGGGATCAATGTTCGGCAGCGTCATGCTAACGCCTTTGGATAGGGCATCACTACCAGCATTGTCGCCACAACGTTGCCCGCGTTACGGAGGGCCCGCGCCTCACCGGCGGGGATAAAGCAGCTATCGAGCTTTGCAAGCACGTGCGTGCTGCCGTTGCCTAAATCAATGGTGACCTCCCCATCGAGCACAACGTAGATTTTTCCCACCGTTCCCGTGTCGCTATCCGCCCCGCCGCCGGGCAGGAAATAGCTCAGGCCCAACCACGAAAAATCTGCAGCGCTCGCATCCAGCCCTTGTAATCGCAGTGATCGCATGTCGAAGTGCTTCGGTGCGTCATACCGCTTCGCATCAGCAAGCCGCGTGATTTGCATGTCTCAAGCGTCTTTGCCGGTCTCAATACGAAAAGACCCCGACGGATCGACGATCGCGACCAAGCGCACGATGCAGCCGTCTCCTTTCTTCCAACGCCATGGGAACGCCGCGAACGTCACGCGCATGCCCGTAACCTTGTCGATGTCGCCGCCGATATTCTCGAAGCCGCAGATGCCGGCAGATAGGATCGCGTTGTGGCAAGGCTCCCACTCGGGGAAGTCCTCGATGACTTTGCGTCCGTGAACTTGTTCGTATTCTTCGTTGATCTTCGGCAACAGCCCGTGCGGCCCACCGGGACCATGCGGTCCGATGGCAGTGCCCAAAGGATGGTCCAACGCCTGCGTGTCGGAGCCACACATTTTCACTTTTCTCTTGACGAACCATTCGCCGGCTTCCTTGTAGAAACCGGGCGAATACCCGTAGTAGTGCTGGTTGTCGCCGTAGTACTTGTGCCAACCGGTATTGACGATGGCAATATCACCTTCACGGATCTGCGGCCGCGCATTCTCAAGATCGGCCGCGCTGATTACTTCCCATTTCTTCTTTGGAATCGAGACCACCACGCCAGTGCCGAAGAAATACGGCAACGGCACCTCGTCCATGAACGGTGTACCCGGCACGACGTGAGCGGGCGCATCGATATGAGTCCCGGAATGCATTACGGTCGTGATCTTTTGCGTAAGTACGCCTGACTTCGACATCCCATGCAAACGCTCGATCTTGACGTCCTCGAAATAGGGCCAGCACGGCTGCCCCAGACCCCAGGGATGGCTTAAATCGTAAAACTTCAGGCCCATCTTGTTCTGCAAGTTGGATTCATCGAACTTGCACAGGTCCTCGTTGCGCCAATCGCCGTCTTGCCAGCCAGCCATGCCGTACTCCTAGTTGTACCGTATCTCGGGTGTAATGTATCGCCATACGGTATTCTTGAGACGTTCGTCAGTCAATAGGGAATTCGGCAATGAAGCAAGCCTTGGAACGCTCGGGCATTCAAGTCATCGCGCGGGCGGCAGCGGTACTGCGCTCGCTCGAACAAGAGCCGAATGGTTTGAGTCTGGGGGAGATTGCCAAACGCGTGCGGTTGCCGCGCTCGACAGTGCAGCGCATCGTTGCCGCACTGGGACAGGAACAGTTGTTGGTTTCCGCCACGTCCCAAGCCCGAGTAAAATTGGGTCCCGCATTGGTACTACTCGGCGCGGCGGCCGATGTAGGGACCGAGAAAACGGTGCGGCCGATTATGCAACAGCTGGCTCGTCTGGCCGACGAAACCGTGGATCTGTCGATCTTGCAAACGGACAGCGCGGTCTTTGTGGAACAGATCCAAGGGACGCAGCGTTTGGTCGCCGTATCGGCGGTCGGAAAAGCGTTTCCACTGCACTGCACGGCAAATGGGAAGGCGTTGCTGGCGCTGTTGGCCCCTGAACGCCGCGCGAGTCTGTTGATGGGCCGACTGAAGCGCTATACGCAAGCGACCAAGACGGAGCGATCAGCCCTTGAGGCAGACCTCCGGCAGGTAGAGGCGAGCAATCTTGCGTTGGATCTTGAGGAGCACAGCCGTGGCATCTGCGCCATCGGCACGGCATTTCGCGACTCACTGGGTCGCGAATTCTCCCTATCCATTCCCGTCCCCGCCGCCCGATTTGCACGCAAACGCCAGCACTTGTCAAAATTATTGAAGAAAGCTCGAGCGGATCTGCTGGCGCGCCTGAACGTTTTTGGGACGCCGCTGTCCTGATACTTAATCCGTTGATGCTTTCGCACCGCGATCATCGTGGCTGAAGGCGTACGGGGGAAAAGTCAGCATACCCGCGCAGGCGCAGGCCAGGCAGACGCCGAACCCGATGAGCGCTGGGGAGTAGCTGCTGAAGTGCGAGTACACAACACCCATCGCGAACGGCCCCACGCCCGATCCGACCATGAAAATGGCCAGTAAATAGCCATAGATCGCTCCGAATCGGCGCAACCCGAAATACCGGGACTGCAGATAAGCGATCAAGTCGACTTCGGCGCCGATACTGATGCCAATCAGGATAGCCGCCGCCACCGATAGTGCGACGCTGGAACTGGTCAAGAGAATCCCAATGCCCAACAGCGGCAGCGCGAAGAAAAACACTGCCACGTACGGAGCGAACACTAAGTCCAGGAAATAGCCGGCGACCAGTCGGCCGGCAATCAACGCGATACCCCCCGTGCTGAGTGCCAGCGCCGCGGTTTGCACGGGAACGCCGCGGTCCGTCATCATCGGAACGATATGAGCCATGATGCCCGCTAAAGCTGCCGCTACCAGGAAAAAGACCGCAGCCAGCGTCCAAAACAGACGCGACCTGAGCGCTTCGGATCCTGTCATGCCTTGCACCTCGATATCGCGCGCGACGATCCTGGAAGGTGCCGGCTCTTCCCGGACGAGAAACAGCAGCGCCGGCAATGCCACCGCCAAAGTCACTGCACCAAGCGCCACATAAGCGTGGCGCCACCCCCACACTGAGACGAATTGTTGCGCTAGTCGAGGTACCAACGCCGTTCCAAGCCCCACGCCTGCCATGGCGAGCCCCAGTGCCAGTCCTCGTTTCGTATCGAATGACGCGGTAATGGCTTTGGCGTAGATCAATGGGGTTTGACCGGCGCCGAATATGCCGGCCAAACCGTAGCATCCGATGTAGAGCCACATCGACGTTGACACCCATCCGACCAGACCGATCGAAATCGCAAAGAGCGCAATCATCGGTGCGCCGATCCGCCGCACACCGAATCGGTCGGCCAATTGACCGACCACCGGCGTCAGCAGACCGCACAGGCACAAGGCGACCAACAGTGCGAGGGATACTTGACCGCGATCCGCATGAAAGGCTTCGGACACCGGCTTGATGAAAACGCCGAACGAAAATTGGATGAGCGGCCCGGTGCCGAACATCAATCCCAATGTGCAACCGACGACTATCCACCAGCGACTTCCGATTCGTGGGGTGCCCCTGTTCATAGCTTAGGTCAGATGAAAAATGCGCGCGGCATTCTGCCAATAAATGCGCGCACGAGCATCCTCGGACAGGTCAGCGTGATCCATGAATGATACCGCTTCCTCGACTGATTCGTACGGGTAGTCTGCTGCAAACAATATCCGATCGACGCCGAGCACTTCTAAGCTCAGCTTGAGTGCAGGCTGAGAGCACACTCCACTGGTCGTAATCACGAAGTTTCGCAAGAAATATTCACTCGGCAGCCGGGCAAGCTGGGTCACCGCGCCAATTTTCACTTGCAGTAGGTACCGATTGTCAATCCGTTGCAGCCAAAACGGGATCGCTTCTCCCATATGGCCCAGGATAATCTGCAGCTTGGGAAAGCGCTCGAACACGCCGCTCATAATGAGCCTCATGGCATGAAGGCCGGCCTCGGCCGCGAATCCCCAGCCGGCAAAGTACAATCCATACTCGAGAAATGGAGCGATCATTGACGGCGACGGCTCGCGCGGGTGCAGGTATAGCGGCAAGCCTAACGATTCGGCCGCTTCGAAAATTGTCCAATATTTTGCGGCATCCAGATACTCGCCGCGTGTGTGCGAATTGATGATCAGCCCCTTGATCCCGGGCAGTCCCGCCACCCGCGCAAGTTCCGCGGCAGCGCCATGGGGGTTCTGTGGTGCCACCGCAGCCAAACCGGCCAGGCGCGTGGGGTGTTTTCGGATGGCTTCGACCAAAATGTCATTGGACTCGCGCGCAAGCGTCGTGGCCGTGGCAGGATCGAACACCTGAACTCCGGGTGCCGTCAACGACAATATCTGCATGTCGATGCCCGTGGCATCCATCAACCGGATACGACCCGCCCCCACATCGACAAGTTGCTCGTGCACGCGCCTCGCACCCGGAGAATGACCCAGCATGGTGTCACCCATCATGCGAAATCCCGGCTCTACATCCGTGCTCGCCAGCACTTTGGACCATTCCTGAGCGATTCCCTCGGTTAAGAATGCCTCCTCTACGGCAATTTTGCGCATTGGCGTGAATACTCCTCCGATCGCACGGTTCTGTCAGCACTCGGCTCGGACTGGATATTATAGGTAAACCGACCAAGTCAAGCGCATACGTAAACTTGTCGCTGCCGACAACCGCTATCATGAGCATCATGACTATAGATCCGCGCTATCTCGCCAATCTTCTCAGTATCGCGAAACATGGATCGTTCAATCGCGCCGCGGCTGCGCGCGGCATCTCGCAGCCGGCGCTGTCGAACAGCATCGCGCAGCTTGAAAGACGTCTTGGGGTGCTAGTCCTCGATCGAAGCCGCAGCGGCTCGCAGCTCAATGAGTTCGGCAAAATACTGGTCCGCACCGCCGCAGTCATCGACGCTGTCCTGCAGCAGGCCAGCGATGAAGTACGACTCAAGCGCATCGGCGCCGAAGGGCCGCTGCGCGTCGGCGTAGTGCCCTCCTTGGCCATCAAATTCATGCCCGACGTGATGGCCGCGCTCTTGAAACAACACGCGAGCCTATCGATCACCCTCGTCGAAGGCTTGGACGACCACCTGTTGCCTGCCCTGATGTCGGGGGAATTGGATTTGGTGGTGGGGCCTCTCGCGGGAATTTTCCCCGCGCCGCCGGAAATCATTGAAGACGTGCTGTTCGAGGACCCGTTCAGCATCGGTGTCGGCCCGCACCATCCGCTGCGCAACCGCCGCTCCTTGACGCTGTCGGAGCTACGCGATTCACCTTGGATCCTTCCGCTCGCCGCCAACAGCTATCGGCGGCACATCGAAGCGCTATTCATGACCGAAGGCGTGCCATGGCCGAATAACTGCGTTCACACCAGCAGCTTGTCCCTAGTAGAATCGATCCTTGCGCAGAGCGACCGCGTCACGATGATCACCCAAATGCAAGCCACCATGCAAAATACATGGGACATTCGATCGATACCGTTGAAGGGGGGCGGCAAACGCACCATTGGCATCAAGTGGCGAAAAGCCGGAGCTTTGTCGACACTCGCGGGTCGCTTCGTGCAGATCGCGCACGATGTCGCGCGTTTCGGCGCGCCGCGCGGAAGACCCTCGAAGGCCGGACGTCCCGCGCGCAGTCATAAGCCGGCGCTATAGCCCATGTACTTTTGCTCATTTGACTCCCATCTTCGGGGCGACGAGTCTCACCAATATGAATAATGGCATTTCCTCGCAAAAACCGCCCATGCGGGCCGTTAACGCTGTGTCGCTCGGTGAACTGCAGCGACGCTGGACCGCGGTCCGACGTGACATGCGTAGCCGCGATATCGATGCGCTGGTCATCCAAAATTCCAGTGATTGGGTGGGTGGCTACATCCGTTGGTTCAGCAACCAGCCGGCGACCAATGGCTATTCGAGCAGCGTCGTTTTTCCGATAGACGGGGGCATGTCTTTTATCGAGCAGGGACCCTTCGACGGATGCCGCAACACCGGCAATGAGGAAACCCAATCCACCGGCATTGCCCGCCGTCTAACGACGCCCAGTTACCCGTCCGTGCGCTACACCGGGAGCTATGATGCCGACCTTGCTGTGGGCGAGCTTACACGGCTAGGGGTCAAGCGAGTCGGGCTCGTCGCGCCGGGTGCCATGTATCACTCTTTCGGGCAGCACCTCGTGAATTCGTTAGCGGAAATCGACGTCGTCGATGCAACCGATTTCGTCGATCGCATCAAGGCCATCAAGAGTTCCGAGGAGCGCGACTGCATTCTTCGGGTGGCGGCCATGCAGGATGAAGTCATGGTGCGGGTCCGGGATTTCGTGCGGCCCGGTCTGAAGGACTTCGAGATCGCCGCCTATGCGCAATATGTCGGACAGCAACTGGGAAGCGAACAAGGCATTTTTCTCTGTTCGTCGGCTCCCCTCGGACACGCGGCGGGCTTTCGGCCCCGGTCTTTGCAAGGCCGCACCCTGGAGCGCGGCGACGTGTATTCGCTCTTGGTAGAAAACAACGGCGCCGGCGGCTTTTATGCGGAACTGTCCCGGATGTTCGTTCTGGGGAAAATTCCTGAGGAGCTCAATGATGCCCACACGGCGGTGATCGAAGCGCAGCGCTTCGCGCTCTCGCTGCTCACGCCCGGCGCATCCCCCGCCGACATTTTTGCCCGACATAATGAGTATCTGCGCCGCAATAGGATGCCCGAGGAGCGCCGGCTCAGCGTCCATGGCATGGGATACGACATGGTGGAGCGGCCGCTGATCCGGCAGGATGAAGACATGGCTATCGAGGAACACATGGCCATCGTTTGCCATCCCGGCATCCTCAATGAGCGGATGTTTGTGCACAACACGGATCTCTACCTCATCGAGGCGCATGGGCCCTCTGGGTGCCTGCATCAGACACCCAAGAAGATCTTCCAAATCGACTAAGGGCGGCGCCGCAATTCCCCGCTATAAACGTAGCTTATAGCCTAGCCCGTTTATTCGATTGGACACTCCGTTCCGGCCGACAGATCCTAGGAACCGGCACATCGAGCCGGGTCTTAAGAGGAACGTGGTGATTGCTAAGGTCGTCTACATAGGCACCCAAGAAGCGGACGCGCACGCCTTTATGGAACTCGCTGCGCGGGATTTCCCCGCGCTCGACCTTTACGCCACCAACGATCGCACCGACGCGATCACCCACGTAGCTGATGCGGAGGGGATCATCGCGCACCACTTTCAATTTGATGAGGCATTGTTGCAATCGGCGACCAAGTTACGGTGGATACAATCCCTGACGACCGGCACCGACGGGATCCTGCGCCTTCAAAGTCTTCGCGCCGATGTCATTGTCACCTCCACCCGCGGCATGCACGGTCCGCAAATGTCCGAACTGGTATTTCTGCAAATGCTTGCCTTGTCCCGTCGGTTTTCCGTCATTCAACGCAATCAGCGGCAAAAGCACTGGGTTCGCTGGCCGCAGCCCCTCCTGCTCAACAAGACCATCGTCATCGTCGGCGTCGGAAAGATCGCAGAGGCGCTGGCATCGCGGTGCGTGTGTTTCGGTATGACTGTCTACGGCGTATCACAATCGGCTCGCGTTCCGCCCGGATTCAAGGGCGTGTATGGTCGGGCGCAATTAGCGACTGCCGCAGCAATGGCGGACTTTCTCGTCCTCCTCGTACCCTATATGGCTGAAACGGAAAGCCTTGTTGATGCTCGCATCATTGATGCCATGAAACCGAGCGCGTTCTTGATTAACGTGGCACGCGGCGGCGTGCTGGACGAAAGCGCTTTGCTGCACGCCCTCCGAGTCCGGAGAATTGCGGGCGCCGCGCTCGACGTATTTCGCGAAACACCCTTACCTCCTGAGGATCCTCTGTGGGCCGAAGAGCAGCTCATCATCACACCGACGCTAGGTGGAATGAGCGACATCTATTTGGATCAGGCATATCCCATCGTCCGCGACAATTTGAAGCATTTTCTGACGGGTGAGACGCGGTCGATGCATAACGTGGTCGATCGAAAGTCGATCGCGTTGATTTCGATTGAGAAAATCTCGCCGGCGTCATCGCCGCGGGGATGAGAAGAAGTACCTTGAACGGGGGATTCCGATGAAAGACGCAAATCTGGACAACGCAATGGCTCTCAGAGGCGCTGTAGCAGCCATATTAGCTGCAGCGGCAATGTGGGGAAGCGGGGCTCGAGTTGCGGTTGCCGCGGCGCCGGGCACTGACTCTAGTGAGGGAGGATTGGAAGAAATCGTCGTCACCGCGCTCAAGCGCGAAACCAATTTGAGCAACACGCCTATTTCGTTGACGGCACTCTCGGCAAAGGAGATGGAAAGGAATCGCGTCGTCACGATGGACGATGTCGCGCGGATGGTACCGAGTCTCGTCTTCATGCCGCAGTCGGCGAGCGAGACGTACCTCTCCATTCGCGGCACCTCGACGATCGACGACTCGACCGGCACCGATCAGGGCGTCAATATGTTCGTTGACGACGTGGTCAGGACCGGAATCGCCGACTTGCAGCCGGACTTATACGACATGGAGCGTGTCGAAGTTTTGAAGGGTCCCCAAGGCACCTTGTTCGGGCGCAATTCGCTCGGCGGCACCTTATCGCTCTACACCAAAAACCCGAGCTTCAAGACCGAAGGCAGTGCTGAAGCTTCTTTCGGTGAGAACGATTTGATTGAAGCGAAGGGGATGTTCAATACACCGTTGATCGACAACATACTGGCAGCGCGCTTCGTGGTGTCGGCACACTCGAACGGCGGCTACGTGAACGATACGGTGACAAATACCGATATCGGGAAACTCAGCCGCTTCTCGGCGCGGGCCAAAGTACTCTATGCACCGAATGACGACGTCAAGGTCGTCGGCGGGTTCGACTACCTGACCTCGCGCGGCGACGCACCCGTATGGGCTCAAACGAATTTTGCACCCGCGTTGGAGCCGACCTTCATCAGCGGTCCCACTCAGACTTCACAGGCCGATCCCGGTAAACGTAACCAAGACATCTGGGGCCTCAACGTCCGAGCGGACTGGACGCAGCCAATCGGTACATGGACTTCGATCAGCGGCTATCGCCACCTGAACGTTTTAGACCGCACCCTCGAAACGGGCGATCCGCTCGACGTCCTGACATTGCAGACCCAGGAGCGGGATCGTCAGTTCTCCGAGGAACTCAGGCTCGCCTCACCGGTGGACCAGCGCCTGAGCTGGGTGGCGGGACTCTACTATTTGAACTCTGACAAGTCCCGGCCCATCAACGGCGTTCTCAACATTCTCGATTGCGGAGCGGTCTGCCACGGTCCGGGCGGGGGCGTACCCGGGGTCGCAGAGTATGTCGCGACCCAGGATACGCGCACGATCAGTTACGCGGGATTCATCGACGGCAATTTTGCCGTCACCGATACATTCAAGATCGATCTCGGCGGGCGATACACTTATGAAAAGAAGAATGGGTTCGCCAATCTCAACCACTCCAATCATTTTTTCGGTCCGGCAATTGAGGGCGACTTTTCCCATTCCTGGACGGCTTTCACACCCAAGCTCACGCTGACCTACAAGCCTATCGATACACTGATGACCTACGCTACCGTGTCCAAGGGATTTCAGAGCGGCGGCTTTAACACCCAGGGCGGCGATCAGACGTCCCTGACTCTACCGTTCGATTCTGAATACGTGTGGAACTACGAAGTCGGAGTCAAGTTCGATGGCATGAATCACCGGGTCCAGGCGAATGCCAGCGTTTTCACCGATCGCTATTCGAATCTACAGGTCATCCAGAACGTAACCTCGCCGCAGGGCTTTTTCACCGCGACCACCAATGCCGGCACGGCCAAAGTCGATGGACTCGAAACGGATATCCAGGTAGCGCCCGCCAACTGGCTGCTGCTCGGATTGCGGTACGACTATCTCAAGAGCAAGTTGACGAGCTACTCGGTCGACAACGGCGACGGAACGTTTACCACCTATAATGGCAACGAGGTCCCCTTCATTGCCAAGAATCGGGTGACCGCGTCGGTCGATCTGCATACCGAGCTCTCGGGTGGCAGCCGCGTCGCCATCGGCGGGGATTATTCTTATCGCAGCCCGTATTACATCACGCCGGGGAACACCGTTGATACGCCGGACTATGTCACACGGTTGACCGCCTGGCGCGGCCTGGTCAACATGCACGCATCGTGGACTTCAGCGGACGAACGACATGAGGTCGCCCTGTTTGCACAGAACTTGACCAATATTCATTACGCCTTGCTGCCGGCAGATTTGTCAGTCTTCGTGCAAACGGGCCCGGAGCATTTCAACGTACCGCCCTACTATCTGTACAACATGCGTCCGGGACCGTATCAGTCGATCGGTATCACATTCCGTGAGAAGTTTTAGTCGTTTCGGGTGCGCGGCTGTGCACTGCACGGTGATGGAGAGTAAGTTCCTGACCTGCATGGTTCAATGGTTGCGGTGCGCCGTACTTGGAGCCGCCGGCGTCGGGACGGCGGCGGCCGCCGGCGCCTATTCCATCATTGCGTCGATCCCAGGACCGGACGGCATGTGGGATTATGCTGCGGTCGGCTACGCTGACCAGCGGCTGTACCTTGCGCAAGGCGAGCACATTTCGATGCTCGACCTCGGCGGCTCCGGCACTTGGACGCGGATCGATTTGCCGAAGGCCACGTGGCACGGCGTGGTGCCGCTCGGCTCCCACGGTCTGGTGCTGGGCACCAATGGCCAAACCCACGCGCTGACGCTATTCGATGCCAAGACACGGGAACTGGTGAGCGAAATTAATACCAGCAGCGGTCCAAAATCGGTGCTCTCCGGCAAGCTAGCGCAATTTGCCGTGCTTGCCGATCCCGATGCGCTCATCTTCGAGCCGAAGAGCGGCCTAATTGCCGCGGTCAACGGCGGAAGCGGCGAAGTAGTATTCGTGGACATCGATCGCAGGAGCATCATCGGGCGCGCCCAGGTGGGCGGCAAGTTGGAGTTTGCTGTCGCCGACGGAAGGGGGAGTCTTTACGTCAATGTGCAGACCGCGCACGAGATCGCAGTCATTGACACGCTGCGTTTCACGGTCACGCGACGCATTCCGATGGCCGACTGCATCGAACCCAAAGGCCTCGCCTACGATCCGGGCACTGATTTGCTGATCTCAGCGTGCGATAATGGAATCGCCAAGTTCATGATCGCCGAAACAGGACAACCGCTCGTTAGCTTGAAAATCGGGGGCGGTGCCGATGCGGTGATGGTGGACGGCGGTCGCCATCGCGCGTTCGTCGCGAGCGGCGACGACGCCGTGTTGAGCATCTTTGATATCGAGGATCCGAAGCATATTGCCCTGTTGCAGACATTATCGACCGAAAAGGGGACCCGCCTAGGCGCCGTCGACGCGCAGACGGGGCTTCTCTACCTGCCGTCCGGAAAACTGGGACCCCCCATTGCGCCGCGCCCCTGGCCATCGGTGGTTCCGGGCTCGTTCCACGTTCTGGTCGTGGGTTTGAGCCAACCTTCGCGCGATCGCTGATGAAGCGCCGCCATTTCTTGACAGGCGTGTGCGCAACGGTCGCCGCGGGCGCGTTCGCGCGCCCCGACGCGCGCGGGGCCGACCGGGCTCCCGTTAAACGTTTCCGAATCGATATCCACCACCATATCGCGCCGCCCGCCTACGTGGAGGAGATGAGGTCGATGCTGTACGGCCCGACCCTGGGTTGGTCCCCCGGCAAATCGATCGATGACATGGACCACGCCGGCGTCGCCACCTCGATCACCTCGATAACGACACCGGGCGTCTGGCTGGGCGATGATCGCCAAGGTCGCCGAGTGGCCCGCGAGTGCAATGACTACGGTGCCAAGATGGTAGCCGACTACCCTGGCCGTTTCGGCATGTTTGCGGCACTGCCTTTGCCGGATATCGAGGGAAGCCTACGAGAGATCGAATACGGGCTCGACGTGCTCAAGTCGGATGGCATCGCCGTGTTCACAAGCTATCGAGACATATGGCTCGGCGATCCTCGATTCGATCCGGTCATGGAAGTCCTGAACCATCGAGGGGCGCTCGTGTTTGTGCATCCCGACGCGCCGCTCTGCTGTCGAAACTTATCGCGCGGCTTGTTCAACAGCGCCGTCATCGAGTACTCCGCGGATACCACCCGCGCCATTGCTAGTTTGTTGTTCGCCGGCACCATCAGTCGCTTTCCCCATATCCGATGGATCTTCTCGCACGGTGGGGGCACGGTTCCATTCATCGCCGAGCGCTTGACCAGGCTTCCACAGGCCGACAAGAAATTGGCCGATGCGGTACCGAACGGGGTCTTGGCGGAACTGCAGCGGTTTCACTACGATCTTGCCCAGGCCTCGTCGCCCGCTGCATTGGCAGCGTTGACACGAATCATGCCGCTGTCCCAATTGCTTTGGGGGACCGATTTTCCGTTTCGGCGAGGCGAAGATTACGTCCAGCAACACCTCGATTTTGGCTTTAACGATGCTGATCTGCACAAGATCGGGCGCGACAATGCGTTGCATCTGCTGCCGCGCTGGCAATTGGCGGGGTCATAACGCATGGCGGCCGCAGAAAACGCTGCGCGACATGTCCCCCTCCCGCCTCCAGCGTCGGTTGCCCTCGCTATCTGCGCCGCGGCCGCACTGTTCGAAGGATTCGACAATCAATCCATGGGGGTTGCCGCGCCCTTGCTGTTTCGAGAATTATCGGTGGCGCCGTCTCAGGCCGGCATCATATTCAGCGCCGCAACGTTTGGCTTGTTCTTTGGAGCGGCCATTGGCGGGCGGGCGTCGGACCACATCGGACGGCAGAAAACATTGACGATATCGTTGCTGCTGTTCGGCTTGTGTTCGCTGCTCACGGCGGCCTCCGGGAGCGCCCGCATGGTCCTGCTATTAAGAGTGCTGACCGGTCTGGGTTGCGGCGGTGCGATGCCCGCCTTCATTTCCATGGCGTCGGAGGCGGTTGAATCCAACCGGCGCCTGGCCGCCGTCACACTGGTGATGGCGGCTCTACCCTTGGGCGGCGCGTTGGCGGGGGTAATGGCGCTCGGTGATTCTTTAGGGTGGGGCTGGCGCCCCATCTTCATCGTCGGCGGAATTGCTCCAATCATTGTAGCGCTCGCCCTCCTCGTCACCTTTCACCGTTCGCCTCGAGCGAGCGAGGCGCAGCCGCGGCGCGCCGCCCGCGGCTCGCCAACCGTGTCCATAGGCACGGCGTTGTGGGGAGGTCGCGCCGGCGCAACGATATTATTGTGGATCGGCTTCTTTTTTACCCAGCTCGTGCTCTTCCTCATGGTCAATTGGCTGCCTTCCCTGATCATCGGTCTTGGCTTTTCGCGTTCCGAGGCCAGTCTCACGTCGATCGGGTTCAATCTAGCCGGATGTTTGGGGGCTGCATTGCTCGGACGATTCCACGCCGGACCGCATCGACGTCTATGGGTGATCCTCACGTACGGAGGGATCGCGGTTGCCCTGCTGGGATTGGTTGCGATGTCTGCTTCAGGAAAGATATTTTCGGTCGCCATCGTCGCGAGCTCGCTGGCTGGAGTCTTTATCGTCGGGGCGCAATTGATTCTATTTGCGCTCGCACCGCTTTATTATTCTGCCGCCAATCGTGGTACCGGTGTCGGGGCGGCCGTGGCTATCGGCAGATTGGGCTCGGTCGTGGGACCCTTGCTGGCCTCGGCGGTCCTCACCGCGGGCCGCGGCAGCGCAACGGTATTGACGTCAATTCTTCCGTTCGTGATTCTGGGCGGTGCGGCCGCTCTGGGCCTTACCTGGCAAGCGCAGAGCGGCGAATGAACCGAGAAGAAGTAGCGCGTGAATCCACAAGGGACCGTCCAATGGGAAAACCGCCATGCCGTTTAACCCTCTATTACGCACCTATTTCCTGTGCACTGGTACCGTATGTTGCGCTTGCCGAAGCGAGGGCCCAATTCGACGTTCGCGTCGTCAACGTCCGAAGTGGCGCGCAGTTGAGCGCGGACTATCTAAAGATGAATCCCAAGCACAAGGTACCGGTGCTTCTGGTCGATGGCCAACCGCTTACCGAGAATGTGGCAATCCTGCAATGGATCGCCCATCAATTTCCCGACGCGTGTTTGCTGCCGACAGGGTTCGATCGCTTCAGGGCGATTTCGCTGCTTGCCTGGTTTGCATCAGGAATTCATCCTCATTTGACGCCCAATTTAGTGCCCGAAAGGTACTGCGATGTTCCCGGCTCCGAAGACGGCGTACGACGATGCGCTCAGCGCTTTTTGCTCGAGAGTTTCCGCATCGCAGAGCATATGCTTGAGGAACGAACGTGGTTTTTCGACCATTGCACGCTGCCGGACATTTATTTCTTCTGGTGTTATCGGCGCGCCACGCTCTTTAACGTCGACACCTCGGGAATCCCGAACTGCCGCCTGCACCACGACCGCGTGCTGGATCGCCCGAGTGTCGCGGCATTGCTGGCGTTCGAGGCGGATACATTGGTACGGCTGAACCTCCAAGCGAGAGTGAGATAGGTTGATGCTGCTTTTAGATCATGAAGGATGCTGCCTTGAGCTAGTCAATCCCAACCGCTCGATGGATAGCCGAGCGGGAGCCTTTGGCCGACGGCAGGTCCTGATTTCTGCAATGGCGTTGGGGGCCAGTTGCCTTCTCGGCTCGTCGCGGGCTTTCGCGGGCGACAAGGCCCGGGCGACCCGAATCATTGATGTTCATCATCATTTTTTTCCGCCAGTGTTTCAAGAAGCAAGCGCGAAGTTTTTGAAAGCAGCCTTTGGCGAGGTCCCCGCCGCGATCAGGGACTGGAGCCCGTCCGTTGACATCGAATCCATGGATCGCAATGGAATTAGCCTGGCCGTCATCAACACGTCAGCCCGTCCTCCCGAACCTGGTGCGGTCACGACCGACGCGTACCGTGCCCAGGCCCGGCAGGCGAACGACTATGCCGCCAAGATGGTCCAGGATCACCCCAAGCGCTTTGCGCAGTTCGGATTTTTGCCCATGCCAGACGTGGAGGGAAGCCTGCGCGAAATAGAATATGTTTTCGACCAGCTGAAAGCGCCAGGGATCGGCATGATGACAAGCTACGGAAATCGGTGGCAGGGCAACCCTGCGTTTGCCCCGGTCCTCGAAGAGCTCCACCGGCGCAAGGCTGTCGTATTTTGCCACCCGCTCCCTGCTGCCTGCTGCCGGGCGTTAATGCCCGATGTGGTTCCTAGAGAACCCCTGCTCCTGGAGTTTTCCTACGATACTGGCCGGGCGGTAGCGAGCCTTTTGATGAGCGGAGCTTTTTCCACCTATCACGATATTCGCTGGGTTTTCTGCCACTGCGGCGATGTAGTACCGGCCCTTTCCGGTCGAATGCGCAACTTGATCGCAGAAATGCCCGCGGAGGAGATTGCCAAATTCGCGCCGCGAGGTATGGATTATGAACTCCAACGACAGTTCTACGACACGGCGGATGCCGCCTACGCCCCCAGTATGGCGGCAATCCAGAGCTATATACCGGCTACGCAAATCATATTTGGCACGGATTATCCGTACGTTTCGATGGAGAGCAATTTGAAGGAGCTGCGCGAACGCCATTTGGATGGGCACCTAACGCGGGCGATTGAAACGGATAATGTGCTTCGGCTCATGCCACAACTCTACCTGTAGCTAACCTTATAAGCAGTTCAATCGCACCTCCCGGTGTCGCTTCGCTTTTCAAAACGCGCCTTTAGCCATGCTCCCAATAAAAAGAATCCTCATGCGATCGACCAGGGCTTCGTACAATACCTGCTTGCACTGACCGACGACGTAACCGGGTCGTATCATCGATGTACTTCGACGCGCGCAGCGCTTGATGCTGTAGCCACCAAAGCGAAATCGGTTGGAATCGATCAATTGCTTATGGCCGGCGCGACGCTTCCAGCAATCGACAATCAACACCTTTGAATCCGATTACTGACATCATAGGCTGACAAAGTAACACCTTTAGCTGACATCCATAGCGTAAGTCTGGAGCATACGCTGCAGTCGTTCACCCGCCGACTATGGTCCTGGAGTTCGGAATTCGGTAACGATCGTGATTGGACCGATTCGCTCGGTCGTTTCGCTCAACGCTCGGCTGCCGGCGGATTGTGGGCACTATAGACGGACCGCGGCGATCGCGTGAGCCACTACGCGCTTGTACAGCATCGCGTGCAGCGCCGCTTCCTCCATCGACGGCAGCAATGGCCAAGTCACACCCGCGTCGCGGGCCCGACGGGCACACTCTTGCACGGTGGAGCGGACGCTGCCGATCGCAGTCGCTATCTGTCTGTCGCTGAAGCCTTCGACCTTGAGCCGCAAAACCTCCCGAATCTTGCGCACGGGTAACCTCGTTTGCCCCACCCTTGCTCTCCTTCCACTGGCAAAAAGAGCCCACGGTAGCGGCGGTTAACCCGCGTCACACCCCCCCCGGCCGGCATCGACCGCAATGGTGGCCCGACATGGACCGGAATACGCATGAATCGACGTGTCGTATGCTTGGAGTGCAGAGAGTGTGATTTTCACAAGGTTCGAAGCCATCATTAGCCAAACGTCCGGCGCGCGCAGCCAGCCGGCGGCCATTGATTCCGTGGAGCATTATGGCGCGGGTGCGATCGCAGTCCTCTGGGCGACATTCGTGCTCGTCGTTGTGGTCGGCGTGTTGGGCTCCTGCTTGATTCGTGACCAGGCCTTTTGGGTTAACGTCGACCGTGTGATCGGTATCATCCTGTGGTTGCTCATCTGCAGTGGCGGCGGGCTCGCCATGCGCCACGCTCTCCGCCGGAGAATCTCAACGCATGGGCGGCGCGACAACTCTCCAAGGCCGTACATCTGTTCCTGTTGATCAGCCCAATCATCGGTATGATTACCTTCATGTACTACGGGCGTGTTTTGATTTCAAGCCAATTTGACTCACACCTCGCACTTCAGGTTTGCCATCACAAATTGACACTCGATTGTCGAGATCAATCCATGTCGAACAGCGCATCGACGTCCTTCGGCGAGTAGGCGCGAAACGCAATCAAGGTTTGCGACCCCAATATTCCGGGGATGGCGCGAATTTGGTCGGTTACGAGTTCAGCCAGTGCCTCATTCTTGTGGACCCGCACTATAGCGACCAGGTCATAGTTGCCAGCAACTGAATAGACTTCCGTGACGCCCGCGAGCGAGGCGATAGCCTCAGCAACTCGAGTGGTCTCTTTGCCCTCGACGTTTAGCAAAATGACTGCAGTCGCCATAAAACGTGTACCGTACGGCCTTTTACGGTCGACACATTACCAGATACGCATCCGCGGCGGCGCACTTGGATTACCCAGAAAGCCAACATTGCAATCAGGGTCAGTCTGTTTGAGTGGCAGGAGGGTTTCAATTGCAGTAGCGAGCCCTAAGCCGTTCACTCCGACTGATCATTTGAAAACTTTGCGCCGATGGTTCGCTTGGATGCTTCATGCCGCAATTCGAATCGCTTAAGCTTGCCGGTCTGTGTTCTAGGCAATTCCGACACGAATTCGATAACGCGCGGGTATTTATAAGGTGCCACTGCACCCTTAACGAATTCTTGCAGGTCTCGTGCGAGCGTCGGTCCGGCCTCGAAACCGGGGGATGGCACTACGTAAGCGGCTACCAGCTGGCCCCGCGCTTCATCCGGCACGCCGATGACAGCGACCTCTAGTACCCCGGGGTGAGCGGCCAGAGCACTTTCGACTTCCGGACCAGCAATTTTATATCCCGACGACACGATCATGTCATCAATTCGCGCCTCAAACCAGAAGTAGCCATCATCGTCGATTCGGTACCAATCTCCCGTGACGTTCCAACCATTAATCACATATTCGCGTTGCCGTTCCTCGTCCGACATATACCGGCATCCTGTTGGCCCGCGTACTGCGAGCTTGCCAGCGTGACCGGAGGCTAGGGGCTGGTTGTTCTCGCCTAGCACTACTGCCTCATATCCAGGCAGCGGCTTCCCCGTAGCGCCCGGCCGAATCGTCTCGGGTACAGCCGAAATGAAAATGTGAAGCATTTCTGTCGCCCCAATGCCATCAATGAGCCGGATATTAGTCGCCGCATGCCATGCGTCGGAGGTCGCTCTCGGCAAGCATTCGCCTGCCGAGACGGACTGGCGCAGACTTGTCAAATCGTAGCGTTGCACTTGAGAGGCAAGCGCACGGTACATGGTAGGTGCGGTGAATAGACCAGTCGCTTTGTAGTTCTGTACCGCGGCCAGCAGCGCATCCGGCGAGGGCTGCTCGATCATGACGGTGGCTGCGCGGAACCGCAGTGGAATCACAAGCAAGGCACCGAGCCCGAATGTGAAACCAAGGGGCGGGCTTCCGACGGAGATATCATCGCGACCGGTTTGTAGTAGACGACCACCCACCACGTCAGCCATTACGAGCACGTCGCGGTGAAAGTGCATCGTTGCTTTGGGCTCCCCAGACGTGCCGGATGTGAATGCGAGCACACACACATCGTCGCACGCTGTATCGACGTTTGCATAACCGCTCGGTTGCCGGCGCATAAGGTCTTCAAGCTTGCCGTCTCCCCAAGTCACGGTGTTGGCGAGACGACCCGTATGTGCGGTCGTTGTCGCCACCTCGTCGATTAAGCGCGCGTCACACAGCACATGGTCAATTTGGGCCTTAGTAGCAATTTGTCCAAGTTCCTTGGCCCGCAACATCGGCATAGTGGTCACGGCGATCGCACCCGCTTTCATAACCGCGATCCATGCAGCGACGAGCATTGGGCTATTAAACCCCCGCAGCAAAACACGATTTCCAGGCACTATGGCAAGCTCGCGCACCAATACGTTGGCAATCTGATTTGCCTTGTCGAGCAGCTGGGCGTACGACCATGATTCCCTGTCTGAGTAAATCGCGATTCGCTCGCCATCGCCGTCGATCACGGCACGGTCGAGCAACACGGCTGCGCAGTTGAGGCGGGCTGGGCAACACAGCTCTGGACTATCTAATTTGAATAGCGGCCATAACTCGGGTGGCGGTAGGCTAGAGCGCGCAAAATGATCGACGTGAGAAGTGTATTCACTCGGGTAACCGGGAATGCTAACCGGGCGCGTCAATTAGGAAACCAGCAACCGTCCAAACAGGTTTTGTGCATTTTCCTGAAGTATGCGTGCAACATCCTGTTGCGAAGACGCACTCGTTTCGATGTAGGTAAAGGCATTCCTGTACGGTTGATGTAGAAGTAAAAACGGGTAATCACTTCCGGGAAGCAGTCGTTCACTACCAAGTGCATCGCATGCGCATCGAAGCGCCGCTCGTGATCCATGAGAGACGGTGTCGTACCAAAAGCGGCGCGCAGAAACGCTAGGGGGTTCGGCGAGCGTAGGATGTGCCTTGGGTAATTGGTTATCAAGCCGATTGAGGATCATGGGGAGCATTCCTCCGAGGTGCGGAACAATAATTCGTATATTAGGAAATCGCTGGGGGATTCGTCGAACAATCATATGAATTACCGCCAGACTGTCCTCTATCGAAGTGCCAACAGATTCTGCCAATTGATAGTCATTGATCAGCGCCGAGCAAATGCCGTTGCGACAGGGATGCAAGAACAGTATCGTCGCTCGACGGTTCAATTCCTCATAAATGGGATCGAATTCGCTGCCGGCGATGGACCTGTCTAAGATCGAACAATGCACGGTCACGCCAACCATTCCAGGCACCGATGCAACTCGTTCCAGCTCGCGAAGTGAAGCCTCGATATGAGGCAGCGGTAGCGATATATAGGCGGCGAACTTCGAGGGGAATCTTGCGGTGAAGAGCGCAAAGGAATCATTCAGAACCTGAGCGGCTGTGCGTGAGTTTCCGACGTCTTTGAAATAATGTGCGGTACCGGGGGAGAGGATCTGCATTCGGACACCCGCATCGTCCATCAAGCGCACGCGCTCCTCGACATGTTCGGCGCTATCGGTCCATGGAACCTCGGGGACCAGCGTGGCTCTGTTGAAACGCTCCATGAATCCGTTAAGTGTTTTCGGTTGAAAATGCGCATGCACGTCGATGATGGCGTTATTCATGGCTTTCAATCATTACTCTGAAAGTTGCGTCATGAACGAAGATGCATGCGTCGGCCATATTCCTGCTGCCTGGCCAGCGACATAACTCGATTCGAAGTGATCGCATCCCGGCAATACCAGGACTTCTACTGAAGTTCCGGCGGCCTGTAAGGCGGCGTGCATCATATTCGCCTGAATGATCAGGTGGGGGAAATCGTGTTCTCCATAGGAGATGAGAAACGGGGTGCGATCCGTGATATCTATCATCGGGCTCGCCGCTCGTTCGGCATCGCCCGTTCCCAAAAACCGCGGCCGGGATGATAGTCCTGATCCAGGACCAAAATTATAAGCCCCTGAAATTGGCAGACAACCCCTCAGCGGATTAGCGGGCAAACTACGGCGGCGCCACCACGCGTCACGTACAGCAAGCAGGGAGGCATAGTGACCCCCTGCAGAATGCCCGCCGACGAAGAGCGGCGCGCATTCTGTCAACGCACGGGTGGCCATGAGCCCGTCGGCACAGTCTTCAAGGCCTAGAGGAAAAACGTGGCCCGGTGCCAGCCGATAGCCGATCGAAACGAATGTGATACCCGCGCCGGTTAATGCCGGCGCCATGAAGGCCATCCACTCCTTGTAGCCATTGGTCCAACCGCCTCCATGAAGAAATGCAAGGACCCGATTGTTTGGCCCAGCGGCCCGATAAATCAACAGGCGTTGATACGGGTCTTTGCCGTACGGTACATCCTCCCCGGCCACGACGTCCGCGCCTAACTTCATCACATGGTCGTGATAGGCCTGGGCCGCCGGTGAAAACGGTTCCTGCGGGGGATATCGAGACACTGAGATCATAAGGCCTTGCCCCTCTTTGTGCGCTTCTTGGGGCGCGGCACCAAGCCGATGCGACTAAAAGCTAGGTACGCGCCCGCCGAGACATGCGCATAGCAATTATCAAAGGCGCTCAGCGCCGCACTCGAGTAACAATCATGTTGGGGTCGACGACACGGCCATCGTCGATGATAACTCGACCGTCAAGAGCGACTGTGCAACCACGCATCGGGACGTCATAGTGCCCTCGCGTGCTGCGCTTGCCTCCGCCCTGGGTGTTTGGGCCAGTCGAGAACAAGAAATTGCCAGGAAAGCTTCGCGCAGCGGCGCGACTACGTTCAGGTGCATCGCCATAAAGTGCTATCGAGTCCCACCTGCTTTGTGGATTCAAGCCCCATCCCAAATGAGATATCGCGTACGGATCACGGTCACCTACAAATTCTTCTCCCTCTTTCAGCCACTCACGCATCAGTGCAGCGTCAAGCCCGCCCTCTATTGCCGTAATGTGTCCGCCTTGAATCTCCAGGCGCACCTGATCATGCACATATCGACAATACGGCAAGATGACAATATCGCCTGGTTGAAGCACAACACTCCCGTGCGTGCTGCCTTCATTGGGGAATGTGTGGATCAATCCGGCTCCCCAATGATCGAATCGTCCTGGAGCATCTGCCATGCCATACTGACTCATGACCGGATATTCCCCACAATCGTAGGCCAAGTCGGTGCCCGCCTTGCTTGTCACGCGCACAGATTTCGTGTTCTTATACAGTGCTTCAGAATGTAAAATTGCCTCCTTGAGGCCTGGTGGTGACTGAAGCTGTTCAAGGTCATCCGGGGCATCAATAACCATTTGCACCCGAACCCCGTTGTCTCTTATTTGCTTGAGCCACGCGGAGAATAGCGGCACGTGGAAAATCAGCACCATGTCGCATAACATCAATGCTTCTAAAGTTCCTTTGCATTGCCCGACCGTCGGCACACCCACGCTAGTCCAGGTGGGGATGGCGTTCACGCACATCTCATAAATGTGGGCCCCTAACTCGTCCGCCGCTGCGAAGGCTGCATAGATGTAATCGCGCCGTGTTGACACGTCACTCACGATCGCGACTGTTTCGCCACGCTTGATGTTACAAAGGTCAAACTGTCGGCGGAACAATCGGGTCAGTTTCGCAGGATTAATTTCTTGGCTACGAACAGAGCCGGGTAACATCCTATTCTCCTTCGCTGCTGCCTATTCAACTCGACCGCTAATCAACAACTAACAATGCGGCGCGGTGCATCCTAAAATCTACGCCTGACAGTGAGGCCAAACCAGCTTGGATCGACAAATCGTGCGTCAAATAGATGCAACGCTGGGTTGTTAGCCTCCGTCGGGCTTAACACAAAGATCGATTGATTGGCCGCAAGGCTTGTGAAATGCACATTGGTAACGTTCTTCCCCCATAAGACGGCCTGCCATCGATCATTCTCCGATGACCAAGAGACGTGCAAGTTGACGACACCACTCCAGGTGGTCCTGGTGTAGACATCCCGAGGGGTGTTGTTTGCGACAGCGAGTTGAATCGGGCTCCGGTACGTATATTCACCGCCGAAAGCTACCCGACCGCGTAGTTTGGGCATATTTAAATGCACTTCGCTGCTTGCAGTGACGGATTGAGGTGGCGAAAAGGGAAGTTGATTGCCGTTGTATACGCTCGGCGGTACGCCCGGGCCGTTGTTGACGACATAATCGGTAAATTTGGAATACAAGTAATCATATTTGACGCCGACGGTAAGCCAATCCGCGGGCAGCGCATTGAATGTACTTTCGATACCTGTAACTTCGGCCTTGCCTGCGTTGTTGGTTACGAAAGTAAGGTTGGCGCTATCGTATTCAATGACTTGCAGGTTGGTATATCGGTCGAGGAAAGCGCTTATGTTCGCCTGAAATCGATGGTTCAATCCATCGAACTTGAGTCCGGCTTCATAGTTCATCAAAAATTCAGAACTGAAAGGCTCCCTTAGGGCGGCATCAGTCGACCCTTGAACATTAAATCCTCCACTTTGGAACCCTCTCGATATGGTCGCATAGGTGAGCAATTCAGGCGTCGGCTGGTAGGACAGAGTCGCCTTTGGCGTAAACGCCGACCAGGAGTCCGAATAGCTGCCGCTGATGGCGGGACCAATGACAATACCCGAGAGGTTTACGAACGAATATCCGGATTTCTGCTCCCAGGTATACCTACCTCCCAGGTCCAACTTCCATTTATTCGCAAATGCGTAAGTCGCGTCCGCGAAACCCGCGTAACTCAGGGTGCGAGTGTCTTGATATAGATAGTACGGCGCGATCGAAGGCGGCACGCCTGTGATCAGCGATAGAAATGATCCAGGTAGGACGACTACCGGGACCGAGATCGGACGCTGCCGATCGGAATGCAGGAAATACGCGCCGGTCACCCACGATAGTTTTTGAGTGATGGGCGATGCGAATCTCACTTCCTCGGTAATTTGACTGTCACTCGAGGTCGTCTGCAGCTCCTCGACCACGAGTGGATCGCCCAATTGCACACTGTGGTCGCTGACATGAAGATGTCGGTACCCGGTGATCGAAGTAAAATCGCCGAACATTGTTTTCCAATCCAACCGTCCGGTAAAGCCCCATATCCTTTGACTGTACCTTGAAGGGATGCCCTGCGCCGTCTGAGTGGGATCGAAGGTCAGTCCCGGATCAAGTGCTGGTTGAAAATTTCCGATTACCCACTTGGCCTCGGTACCCTCTTTTGTGAGATAGTCAAAGCCCCCGACAAATCGGACGTCCGCCGAAGGCATAAAGAGAATCTTTCCTCGCGCGGCGAGGGTGTCATCGTTCCCGGCGTACGTGTGCGTGACGCGATCAGATATATATCCGTCATTCGAATGCCGGCTGACGACTAAGCGAGCCGCCAGAGTGTCGGTCAGGGGTACATTTAGCATACCCTTAAATTCGACCAGGTTATATCGACCGTATGTGACCTCCTCCGCGTTCTCGGATTTAGACGTCGGATCTTTTGTGTACAGTGCGACCACCCCGCCGATGGAGTTGCGGCCAAAGAGCGTTCCTTGCGGGCCGTTCAGCACTTCAACGCGGTCCATATCGAATAACTCCGGCTGCAGATCCGCGACGCTCACTCTGACGACATCGTCAACAAACATACTCACACCTTGGTCGGTGCCAGTCGAATCGTCGATCGTCGCAGCTCCGCGCATTACAAGGTAGGTTTCGCTTCCAGATGCAGGAACGTAGGTTAGCCCCGCAGCTTGCTGCGCGACATCCACCATCGTGAGCACACGGTTGCGCTCAATATCAGAGCTAGAGAGTGCGGTAATAGAGAGCGGAGTGTCTTGCAGACGCGTATCGCGCTTGGTCGCAGTTACGACAATCTCTTCCAAGCCGCCGCCCTGCTGGCTGCCGCTGTCTCGCATCGAAGAGCTATTAGATGAAATTTGGGCGAGAGCTTGAAAGGAAAATAGACAGAAGGCGGCGGCTGTGCATGACCGCCATGGTGCTCGTTGTAACGCAGTGATTGAAAGACGATGCACGCAAAGCCCAGGATAGGAATCTTTGTCGTGAATATGAGGCCCGCGGGCATCGGTATTCCACTTCATCGGTATTGCCTCATCTCGTTGATAGAAGATCCCCGTGCGGTTCCGTGCTCTTACAGCAGATGAGCTAGGATCCCAGGCGGCTTAAGACTGCAAGCGTCATAGCGGTCACTCCGGTGCGAATCGTCGGCTCAGGAACGGGCGCGTAGTAAGGCGAGTGATTCGGTTCAAGGCGAGCACCACCCGCTGCAGCGTCCGCCACACGTTTCGGATCATAAATACCGATGATGAAATAGATGGAGGGAACACCTGCTTTAATGTACTCATAGAAATCATCGCCCGCAGCAAACTGCGCGGTTTCCTTGAGCTTATCGCCAAAGGCGATCTTGAATACCTCGAGCGTGCTATCCATGAGCGCATCGTCATTTACCACGGAGGAGGCGTATGGAGTGACGAGGACATCAGGAGCTGGTGCACCGGCCAATTCTGCAGCCGCTGCCGCAACTCGTTGCACACCTGCGATCAACTTGTCCCGTACAGCTGAGTCATACGTACGAATCGTTCCCAATAGTCGCGCACTGTCGGGAATTACATTCCCTACCGTTCCACCTTGAACCGAGCCGATGCCAATGACACCAAACTTGAACGGGTCCTTTTCGCGAGCGGTTAAACCTTGTTCAGCCACCATGAAATTAGCCGCCTGCATCAGTGGATCGACCACGCCCTCACTTTGGTTAGACGCCTGGCCGCCCTTGCCCTTAAAGGTTATCGCGAGTCCGTCCGTCGTTGAAGTAATCGCGCCACGGTGATAGCGCACTTCATCGTCGGCGAAAGCCGTCGTGTGAAGCGCGAAGCCGTAGTCCGGCTTGCCAAAACGCGTAAATAGGCCATCCTCGAGCATGGCTTTGGCGCCCCCGCCCCCTTCTTCAGCAGGCTGAGCAATGAACATGAGTGTGCCCTTCCACGTACTCTTCATCGCGACAAGGGCCTCGGCGGCGCCGACCCAAGAGGTCATGTGGATATCGTGGCCGCAAGTATGCGCTACCAGTGTTTGTTTACCGTTCCACACCGTCGTCTCATGACTGCTGTATGGCAGTCCTGTTTTCTCTTCCATGGGAAGGGCATCAAGCTCCGTGCGCACCATGATCGTAGGTCCGGCCCCGTTGTGATAAATTGCCACCACGCCGGTTTTTCCGACGTGCTCGGTCACCACAAACCCTACAGCTCGCATTTGCGTCGCGAGTTTCGCGGCTGTTTTTACCTCTTGATACTGGATTTCGGGATGGCTATGGATATCTTTGTACAAAGTATCTAATCGCGGATAACTGCGATTCAGAAAAACCTCGACCGCCGTACGGTCCGCAACCACATCGCGGCTGAATGCCTGAGGCATCAGTGCCAATCCCCACAAAGCACTCACGATCATAGGCGCGTAGCGATGCTGTGAAATCGTCATTTGGCACCTCCTCGTTCATCGGGAGCTTCGGAAACTAGTCGGACATCCGCGAATGGAGTCTAATGCGATGCGGCTGCGCGTTTTGACGCATCCTACATCCCACGGTCTATGGCCGTTTCCGGAGTAAAACAGATCATCGTTCGTTTTTCAATACCGCATGGCATTCGTTTAATGAAATAATTATGGCTCAAATAAAAAAACCGGAGATTCGAGATAAGATTCTTAAGGCAGCCGGCAATCTCTTTGCGGAACGCGGGTATGCGCGGGCTACCATCAATTTGATTGCTAAGGCCGCAGGGATAGCTCCCTCGAACGTCTATGTCTATTTCAATTCCAAACTCGAAATAATGTTTGCCATTTATGAGCCTTGGTTTAGACAGCACCTCGACGATCTGGAGCGGGAAATCGCAAGTTTGAAAACTTCGGAGGCGAAGATGTTTCGGATCGTTCAAAAACTTTGGCGCGATATACCGTCGGATCGAAACGCGTTTTCCATAAACCTAATTCAGGCTATTTCCGCCGCAACACCGGAAGATAAATATGATCCGACACTGCTGCAATGGGCCGTAGTCAAGATCGCAGAGCTTTTGTCCAGCTCGTTACCAGCGAAGAACATAGCTCGCGTTAACTGCGTGCCATTTGCGCAAGTGCTGATGATGGCATTTGATGGATTTGCAGTGAGTTCTGGTATTAGTCGTGCGATATTCTGCGATGACGAGTTAGTTCGGTACATGTGTACTGGAATGTTGGGTGCGCTGCGTACTCCTTTGCCGCTACCACCGAAGAGCGGGAGGCATTCGCGACGCCGCTGATGAAGTTCCCCCCTCCTCCGGCGTGCGGCCCGCCTATCCAGGGCCTTGGCGCAGCGCCGGCACGCGATCCGGCTGTGGCATCCTTGCGTGGATGTTCACGATTCTAACCCGCAGGCGACGTTGGTGGCTCGGAGCGATCGCCACGGCGCTGCTCGTAAGCCTGGCTGTGCTGCTGCTGAGGCCCATGCTCGAGCACGCGGTGCGAGCGCGGATCGAGTCCGCGGCCGTGCGCCATGGCGCGGTCGCTCGAATCCGTGTCGTACACGTCGGCGTCTGGCCGTTGCTGCGATTGGAAGGATTCGATCTCGACCTCGGTCATGGAGTGCGACTGCATGCCGACATGATCGCGGCCACGTGGCCCGGCCGACTGCGACTCGCAGTTCGCGCCGCCACTCTCGTGGGGCCAGCAGGGGTCAGGGTCAGTTCGCGGGCCACTGCCTGGGACATGGCGGGCATTTTCGGCGAGGACCTCCGGCTCACACTGGCGGAGCCACAGGCCGGCCTGTCAATCCGCAAGCTGGGGTCTCCGGTGGGCAGCGCGTGGAACATCGAGGCACGTGCGCTCGACGTCGGACGTCTGCTCGACGTGCGGCGCGACGCCCACCCGCTGCTCGATGGTGGTATCGCGGAGGGCCACGTGGACCTTCATGCCAGCACCGATGCGCTCCGTTTCCACGTGGCCATGGGCGTGCGCGGCGTGCGCTTGGGAGCGCTGGCGGATAACGCCGCCGATGAGCCGCAGCTCGGCGATCCGACGGACGTGACCATACGTTTCGATGGCGCCTGGCGCCGGATCGGGGACACGATCGAGATCCCCGAGGTCCACGCGACGGTGGCCGGTGCCGCCCTGTCGGGCTCGATCACACTGCGAGATCTCGACACCGATCCGGTTGTCGATCTCGCACTCGGCATGCAGCATCTGGACTTCGCGCAGCTGCTGGGTGCATCCGGACTCGCGGTGCCCGAAAGCTTGGGAATGGCGCCCGGCGCCTGCCGTGACCTTGGCTCGGCCACGATCAACATGCGTGTGCGCGGACGTCCTGCGGACGCTGCCTCGCTCTCGGTGAGCCAGAAGATCGAGTTCAGGCCGCCACGTCAAATGCCGCCGGCGATCGCGCGTCTGCGCGGCGATTTTGTCTTCAGATCCGAAGACGGCCCCGGACCGCACCGCCCCATCGACGTCTCGCTCGCATCCCCCGACTTCATCGCCCTTCGTGACGTTCCGCCGCTGTTCGTGCGCACTCTGCTGCTTGCCGAAGACACAGGCTTTTACGGGCATCGCGGCATCGACCTGCGCGAATTACCCGCCGCGCTGCTTACCAACTGGTCGCGCGGCGGCGCCGCGCGCGGAGCGTCGACAATCACCCAGCAACTGGCCAAGAACCTGTTCCTGTCGCGCGACAAGCAGCTCGGACGCAAGCTGCAGGAACTGGCGATCACGTTCCTGCTCGAGTCGGCGCTCGGCAAGGATCGTATTCTCGAGATCTACCTGAACATCATCGAATGGGGCCCGGACCTGCGTGGCCTGCGGCCCGCGGCCCGCCGCTATTTCGGTCGCGAACCCCGAGAGCTGACGCCGGCCGAGATGGCCTTCCTGGTCGCGATCATCCCCGGGCCGATCAAGTACCAGAGTTCATTCGCGCACGGCACGCCGGGGCCTGGGCTGCGTTCGCTGATCGACGAGTTGCTGGCGAAGTTGCGGTCCGTGGATGCGATCGGCGAGGAGGAATATCGGCGAGCGCTCAGCGAACCCATCGTCGTTGCCAGCGGCAGGCCGCCCGGATGATCGGTGGCGAATGGAAACGGGCGGAAGTGGATCGACAAAATCCCCTTCTAGTTCGGCTCAGGCTGTATTGCACTCCCGTTGGCGTCATATCGGGACTCATATTGTTTCGTTTAATAGCGTTTTGGGGACGGAGCGATGGGTTGGTCCGTCCCCTTTTCATTGGGAGAGTCTTTAGTTGAATGACCGTCTCTGGCGAGAGAGAGCCACTGAGTCGTCGTGAGACTCAAGGAGCATTATGCGAACTGAAGCCAACTACTTGGCGTTTCGCGAGCGATAATAAATTTTATCGTGCGCAATCTAAGACGCGTCGCCAACTGCGAACGCCCTTGCGCGTACCGGATTGTGATGCGACGGCATTGGACCTTGTTCTACGGCATTGCTAAGCTTCGCCAACGCAGCCGGCATCCCCATCGCCGCCGCATCAATCCACTGCGAGTTTGACAGGAAATACTCGAGCCCGGATTCAACTGCGAATTATCGATTCGAAAAGCGATGATCGGCTTACGTTTGGAGGCAGCGCGCTCCACATCGCGCCCCACGTGCCGGGAGGCCATCGCGTGCCCCGAAAGCAACAGCACTACGCCTAGGCGTCGTTGATCGCTCGGACGATTGCAGCGTCGTATTGAGCGCCGGGCCTCACGTCCCGCGGCGCGCCGCGCCCGCCACGAGTGTTTTCAGTCGATCAATCGTACCCGATGCAAGAGATCGATGAATCGCGGGTCGTTGCGCAGCGGATCGAGCCGTGGATCAACGTTGAGATACGTCATCCATCCTGACCGCTCCTGGTAGGCCAGAGACAGGTACCCTAGCGCTTGGTCTTTCCATCCCAGTCCCGCACATATCAGGGCGATATCATAAGAAGGCACATAGACGCGGCTGACGCGGCCGGTTAACTCGTCAAATACAGCCCGCGCTTCGTCGCTTTTACCGATTGCTCCATAGAGGTGACCTAGCGCTGCGCTCGGGAAGGTGACGTCGCCGGACAGTTTGACCGCGATCTGAAATTCCTCCACTGCACGGTCAAACTGACCTTGCTGCTCGTACGCCAGGCCAAAAAAATAGGCAGGCCAAAATGAATTGGGGTGCAGCTCACTGGTTTTCCAGCACTGCTCAACCGCTTGCTCATACTGACGCGCAAACTGATAGTGCCACGCCATGTGAATATTGATCACCAGATCGAGCGGATCTAGTTCCAGGCAGCGTTTGCTTGCGTTCAGGGACTCCTCGGTGCGACCCACGGCCGTCAGGAAATGGGAGTACCAGTGGTGGCACACAGCATAGTTTGGATTGAGTTCGAAGGCGGACTTGAATTGCGCTTCCGCCGTAGCCCAGTCCCAGTCATGGTGGGTGGTGCGGTACGCCAGTGTCGTATGCGCCTCAGCCAATCGACCGTCGAGTTCCAATGCCTTACCTGCGGCGGCTTGCGCTTTTGCCATTGCATCGATGGGCGGCAGGGTCCCATTCTCCCAGGAACCCAAAGTGACGTAGCAATCAGCCAGTCCGGCACGCGCACGCGCAGAGTTGGGGTCCTTGTCGATTGCCCGTTCAAAGTATTCGATGGCTTTGGCAATGCCCTGAGGCCGCTGCGCCCAGTAGAAGCGTCCCTTCAAATAAAGATTGTACGATTCCAGGTTTTCATGCTTCTTCGCAAGCATTGCCACCCGTTCCTTTGCCAGCAGCTCCACTTTCAGCTGCTTTACGATCGCCAGCGTGATCTCGTCCTGAATGGCGAAGACATCCGTCATTTGCCGGTCAAATCGCTCGGACCAGAACTGAAAACCGTTGCCGGCGTCGATAAGTTGGGCAGTGACCCGGAGCCGATCGCCCGCTTTTTGGATACTGCCCTCCAGGATGGAGTCTACGTTGAGCCGCCGTCCGATCTCCCGGAAATCCAGTTCCTTGCCTCTAAAGGAAAACGCGGACCCACGAGCTACGACGAAGAAGCCCTTGATTTTGGTCAGCGCGTTGATGAGCTCCTCCGCCAGCCCCTCGCAGAAATACTCGTTCTCCGCGATCGTGCCGATGTTGACAAAGGGTAGGACAGCAATGGAGGGCGCTCGCTGACCCGGCCGAGCCTCGGCGCCAAGGTGGATATCGGTTCGTCGCTGCTGTGCCTGCTGCGCGAGCTGCAGTAACCGATCGCGGGCGGCGGGCTCATTCTTGAGCCGCAGCACCGGGAGGAAACGGGCTTGCACCGTCGCAAGGTTCGGCAAGCGTAAATTCTGCTCAAGCCGGCTGATCTGCGCATCGCTGTAACCGACGGCAATGGACAGCGAGGTCTGCGTCAGTCCCGCGCGCCGTCGAAGATAGCGAAGCAACTCGCCGAAGGTGGTTAGACGGTCGAGGATTTCGGAGGGAATCGCTACATCCATTTTCCCAGTGTCCCCAGGTTGCCGACGGCCTAAAGTTCCTACGTAGCGTCTATTTTTCCTGGTTGGAGAATTCTTGGCAAGAAATGTCAGGTCAAGGGGTATCGCGGCGACTATTTTGCTCGCGCAGGCGCCGAAGCTACTGCCGCGGAGCCGTACTTGCACGGCTGATTTGTCGAGGAACCCAACTGAAGGAGATCGAGATGAAGAAGGAAACTAAGATTCTATGGAGCGGCGCCTTGGCCGCATCGATCGTCGCCGGACTCGCGATCGCGACTCCCACGATCGGTGCCTGGTACAACGTCATTCTTTCAACGGGCACCGTCAATCACGACATCCATGCCCACGCTCACGTGGCGCTACCCGGTACCGAGGAGGGTTTCAGTGCCGAATTGGAAACGGAAGGCGCCGCCAATGTCATCCAGCAGGAAATTAAGTTCTCCCCCGGCGGCACCACCGGTTGGCATACCCACCCTGGCATTTTGCTGCTCAGCTTGGCGGCAGATTCCGGCCCCGTGGATTGGTACGATGCGGGGTGCGTGAAGCGGGTTTACAATGCGGGCGACTCGTGGACCGAGGGAACGAAGTTGCACGATGTCGTCAACAGCAGCTCAATTGATGCCCACTTCCTGGTCACGTATGTCGTTGCGAAAGGTGTCAGCAAGCGTACGGATCAAGCCGCGCCGGCGTGCGCGGCCGCGCTCGGGTTGCATTAGCGGAGCGGCATGGGGAATGCGCAGGGACTGTTCCTTGCGCAGCACCCCCGCTTAAGTCCTATACATGCCCGGACACGGGAGTATTTTGTGTTCGGGTGAATTGGGGAACAGCGGTCAAGCCGCGGGGGCTCGCTGATATGCCGCAGGCGCTCCGGTTTTGGCGTTGCCGCCCTCTCGATCGCTTGATCGCACCAAAGAAATGCTTGCCTCCACTTGGAGTCCAGTAAAAGTATGGCATTCAGCCATATCATCCCGCGCAGTACATTTGCAAGAACGAATCTGTACTAATCTTGGTAGCCAGCAGCGACGCGACCGGCTTGCGTTGCAGTCGCCACGAAGCCAGCGTAATTACACTACCCGCTTCAAGTGCGGGTTGAGCATTGTTTAAAAAGGGGCCGCGATGACCGACATCGAGATCTTACTGGACCGAACGCGGCGCCACGCGGTGGAATTTCTGAACGGTCTGGATCGCCGCCCGGTTCGTCCGACTGCGACGCTGAAAGAGCTCCGTTGCCGCTTGGGCGCGCCGCTTGAAGATCGTGGGAGGGACGCCGCCCAAGTGATCGACGATCTGGTCATCGCGACGTCGGGTGGACATCTCGGGTCAGCGAGCGGCCGATCCTTCGCCTGGGTGATGGGCGGGACGCTGCCGTCGGCTCTCGCCGCCGATTGGCTCGTGTCGACGTGGGATAACAACGCAACGCTCTATGTGTCCGCCCCGGCCGCCGCCGTCGCGGAGGAGGTCGCCGGCCAGTGGGTCAAGGACATTCTCGGGTTACCGGCGAGGGCATCGTTCGCCTTTACGACCGGCTGTCAGATGGCGCACGCCACATGCCTTGCCGCGGCCCGCCACGCTCTGTTGAGTGAGCGCGGTTGGAATGTGGAGCGGGACGGCCTGTTTGGCGCTCCCCGTATTCGCGTGCTGGCCAATGAGAACCGACACGGATCGTTGACACGCGCACTACGGTTTCTCGGCTTCGGCTCCAATTGCGTTGAGCCGCTCGCTACGGATGCGGATTCTCGGGTCGAACCGGCGACGCTAATGGCCGCGATCCAGCAGAAGTCCGCTGCGCCCACTATCGTCGTACTCAATGCCGCGGATCTGAACGTCGGCGCATTCGATCCGTTTGGCGAATTGATTCCGGTCGCCAAAGCGAGCGGCGCGTGGGTTCATGTGGACGGCGCGTTTGGACTATGGGCGCGAGCCAGCGAGCGGCGCCGCTCTCTGGCGGAAGGAATCGAGGGGGCCGACTCCTGGGCAACCGACGCGCACAAATGGCTCAACACACCCCAAGATATAGGCATCGCCATCGTCGCCCACCCTGAGGCGCACAAAGCTGCGATGGACATCAGCGCCTCCTACCTCTCAGCGGACGGCCACTCCCGCGACCCGCTTGACTGGACGCCCGAATGGTCGCGTCGCGCACGCGCATTCCCGGTTTATGCCGCCTTGCGTGAGTTGGGCCGCGAAGGCACCGGACATCTGATCGACCGATGCTGCGAGCGCGCGGATCAGCTGGTGCGCGGCCTCGGTGTTCTTCCGGGTGTCGAGGTCGTCGCTTATCCCACTCTAAATCAGGGATTAGTGCGATTTCCAGATCATCGTCCTGACGCCGCCGCTGCGGACCACGACGCTCGGACCGATCGAATGATCGAGGCGATCAATTGCGAGGGTACGGCGTTTTTTAGCGGTACTATCTGGAAGCGTCGCCGGGCAATGCGCATCAGCGTCATCAATTGGCGGACGAGCAAAGAGGACGTCGAACGGACAGTTCGGGCGGTGGCGGCGGTGCTCGAGTCGGAACATTCCGCCTTGTGACGATCTCGGAATAACTACGAAAACTGTGTCGGCATTGCAAATCCATGACCCGGCAGGCCTGGGAGACCTTCTGCAGCTCTTCTGCCAAATGCAACAGACCCATCTTGTGCTTGATGATGCCCTGGTTTTCCCAAATGGGGTCTCCCGCACGGCAATGGTACTTGCTGCGATCTCGTTGTCCAGCCGGTCTGCATTGGCTCCGAGACCGCACGGCAAGTTGGCCGGCTGAATACGTTCGCAAGCACTGGACTCCGATGGAACCGATGCTGTGAGCAGCTCTGAGAGTCAGCCTTCAAATAACGCACTGAGGCCCCCAAGGAATCCGTGCGAGACGTCACCGCCTGACAGCCCGCCAATGCGGGACAGCTCCACCAAGGGAGTTTCACCGATCGCCTCGATGACGGATGATTTAATCACACGGACCCGATCCGCCCGATCGCGACACGGCGCAGGCGTCATGTGTCTTGAAAAAACAGCCTGATGGGCTCCTGCGGCGGCCTCCTTCGAGAACTATCATACGTCCGATGACAAGCCTATGCAGGTTGCGGTCACTTCGGATGAAGGACCGTAACTCACCCGCATTGGCAGGCGCCGAGGTCGGTGGCCGGTCAAACCGAACACGGCATTGGCGATCGCTGGAGCGACCAATGGAACCGCGATTTCGCCGGCGCCGGTAGGTGGGGCCGCGCTTTTGATGATTTTTACTTCGGTTAACGGGCTCTCAGACATTCGCAAGACCCGATAGTCAGCGAAATTGGTCTGTGTAACTTTCCCGCTCGTCAAAGTGACGGCTTCATAAAGAGCGGCCGATGTTCCAAACAAAAGCCCTCCTTCTATCTGCGACTCCAGTCCTTTGGGGTTCACTGCGAATCCGCAATCAACCGCTGCCCACACCCGGCTGACCGTCAGGACGCCGGAGCAGATCGAAATTTCAACGACCACGGCGATGTAGGATCCACGGCACGTGTGGCAGGCTATCCCGAGGCTACGACCACCTCTTTGTTTGCCATCCCAGCCTGACTGCGCGGCAACTTCGATAAGAACGCGGGCTAGCCGTGAGGTTTCAATAACGGCCCCGTCCCGCCCAGGGATCCTACGTGCCTCGCGCAACAGCGAAAGGCGGTATTGCACGGGATCCCGTTGAGCGGCCGCCGCGAGCTCATCCAAAAAAGATTCAATGGCGAACGCATTGATCGAATCTTCGACGGAGCGCCACCAGCCAACAGGGACTGCGCATTTGACCGGCGTATACTCCATACGGAACGAGCCAACCTTGTAAGGGATATCTCGTGCGCCTCCGACCTCAGTCGCCATCAAATCGGAGCTCTCTGGCGGATCCAAGAACCCAGCAATCGACACTGATGACATCCGATCCACCCAGGCACTAGGAAGACCATTCGCATCGAGAGACGCTCTGAGATGGTGGACGGCCATCGGTCGATAGCGGCCGAACTGAAGATCATCCTCTCGCGACCATGCGAGCTGCACCGGCTTGTCGACCCTTGCGGCTATTTGCGCTGCTTCCACGGCAAAGTCAGTTGCATCCCTGCGCCCAAATCCGCCTCCGATCAGCAGCTGGTGCACGAAAACGCTTTTCGGAGAGCGGCCCAGGATGCGCGCAATCGCGATACGCGCGTCCGCCGCGTTTTGAGTCGGAAGCCATGCCTCTACTCGGTCCGTTTGGACATGTACTGTGGCGTTCATCGGCTCCATCGTAGCGTGTGCGAGAAAAGGCACTTCGTAAGTCGCTTCAACCAGTCGTGCACTCTGTCGCAATACTTGTAACGGGTCTCCACGTTCCGTTACCACGGAGCCTGCGCGCGACACATTGGTACGCAAGCGCGCGAGGATGTCATGGGAGCCGATCTTAGAATCCGCCGAAGCGCTCCATCTCGCCTGCAGCTGGCGTCGACCCTGCATAGCAGCCCACGTATTTTGCGCAACCACCGCTATTCCGCCGCGGGTGAAAGCATCTCGCCCGGCAGGTAAAATAGGAAACACTGTTTTCACGCCCGGCACGGATAGTGCGGGGCCGCTTTCAAAAGATTCGAGAGTTCCGCTAAGATAGGGACACCGCAAGATCACGGCGCGCAGCATTCCTGGCACTCGAACATCCAATCCATACACGGCGCTGCCATCGACTTTATTCTCCGCATTGACGCTTCTCAAAGAATTACCTAACAGTCGGAAGTGCATTGAAGACTTAAGTTCAATGCTCGCCGCTGGGAGCGGCGCGAGGGAGGCTGCTTCTTGGGCCATCTCAGCGTAGCTCGCTCGCTCGCCACTCGGTCCAAACACGGCGCCGCGATTGGTTCGACATTTGTCAATGGGCACTTTCCAGCGCATAGCTGCGGCTTGGAGCAATTGGCGCCGAGCCACCGCCCCAGCTCTTCGCAGCGGGAGCCATAACGATTTAATACTGTCGCTCCCGACGGTCAGATGATCATAAACAGAGGGATCGACCGGTGCTTGTTGCACTTCCACGTCCGCCCAATCAACATCGAGTTCCTCGGCGAGCAGCATTGGCAACGCAGTGATTACACCTTGACCCATTTCGGCTTTAGCGACGAGCAAGATGACTCGGCCGGTCGATAAGACGCGTATCCAGCCATCAAAGGGTTTCGGTTCGGCTCGCGGAGAGGAGTCAGCAGCAAAATTAAAGCCGCACAAAACGCCCAATGCGACCATTCCGCTGGCTTCGAGGAATTGACGGCGCTGGATGTCAAACACTGGCGGCAGGATTGAGCCCCCATAGTTCATCGGGGTGCCTGTGCGATCTGCCGATGGCGCTCGGTTATTCCGCGGACGCTGCCGCCTGCATTAAAACCAGTCGATGCTTCGCTGGAGCCATACCCTGAGGGCATTGCACGCTTGCAGTGAATTGGCATCGATTGTTTGGTCGCTGGCCAAGCGTTCCAAGCCATTATCTGACTTGTTTGACCATTCTTGTAGAAACAAAGGCTAAGTTGCGCGCAGTCTCGGCGAGAATGAGGCGATTCGGACGCATGGTGCTCGCAACACCATTGACGGAATTCGAAAGCGGCCATGAAGAAATTGTCCGTAGAGGCTATGGCGATCCATCATATTAAGACTCTAAACCTAACCCAATGGGATTTGCGATGTGTAGCAAATCATGCGAATTGCTCGACTGATCGATCGGGCGTATCTCAACTACAGAAAAACAAGTGTATCGAGAAACTTGGGCGAGGACCAATCGATCATGGTTGTGAGTGCAGAGGCCGTTAACGAGATCGCGCGGTCCTCTGCGCCAGGCATAGTCCGAAGCAGGGGTTGAGTGGTCGGCGGTGTTACTGGCCAAGGGCTAGAGCTGATCAAGAATGGGTGCCTGCCTTGTGCAGCACCCGGACGTTATGGTCGAGCAAGACCCCGAGCCGTCGGCCGCCACGAGGCCGGCTCTCTCGACTCAAGAGTATTGATAACAATTGACGAGAGACCTGGTTACATTGATCGCTCGGAGAGATTTCACCAGCGCCCGAAGCGCCTAACAAGGGGCGCCACCCAATCCTCCGACACGATAACCGGCAGACATTTTTGGGATTGTTTGCCAAGAACTTCGGGAATGTTTTTCGATACCGTCGAAAAAATCGAGTAGCTTTTGCCACGACGCTCATCGCTGAGCCCGCGGCTGCTCCAAAATGACATTTGGCGCCGAGCGCCTTACGTCACTCCGAGGCCGAAGTGAACCCGTGCAGCACATTGTTCGGGTCAACAACTACACCGGTGATTTCTCCATCCTCGTCGATGCTGTTGGGAACCACTCC
>DASYJX010000011.1:0-9903 GCA_035996065.1 Steroidobacteraceae bacterium
GAGATGGTGATGCCCGGGGACAACATCAAGATCGTGGTGGAGCTGATTGCCCCGATCGCGATGGAACAGGGCTTGCGATTTGCCATCCGCGAGGGCGGCAAAACCGTCGGTGCCGGCGTCGTCGCTAAAGTGATTGCGTAACATTTACAGGGCAGTAGCTCAATTGGCAGAGCGGCGGTCTCCAAAACCGCAGGTTGGGGGTTCGATTCCCTCCTGCCCTGCCAGTCGTCACTTAAGCCTGTAGGTAGCAGCATTAACATGGCAGAAGTCCAAACATCGGCGGGCGCGTCGCTGAAAGACACGGCGTTGATGGCGTTGTCGGTCATCGTGCTGCTCGCAGGCATCGTCGCCTTCTATTGGTTTGACGAACTGGCGCTGCCGTTTCGAATTGTGATGGTCGTGGCCGGCATGGCGGCGGCGGCCGGTTTCATGTGGTTCACGTGGTATGGCCGGGAGTTCTGGCAGTTCGCACTGGCCGCGCGCATCGAACTGCGCAAAGTGGTGTGGCCGGAGCGCGAAGAGACGATCAAGACCACCTACGTCGTTTTTATTTTCGCCATTGCGATGGGCGTTTTTTTCTGGGTCCTCGACTGGGGTCTGACATGGTTGACTCGATGGTTGAGCGGCCAATCCGGCTGAAGAATTCGGAGCTGTCTATGGCTTTGCGATGGTATGTGGTTCACGCGTATTCGAACTTCGAGCACAAGGTCTCCGAGTCGCTCAAAGAGCGGGTCAAGCGTGCAGGTTTAGAAGCCAAGTTCGGCGAAATTCTGGTGCCCACCGAAGAAGTCGTGGAGATGCGCGACGGGCAAAAGCGCAAGTCCGACCGCAAGTTCTTTCCGGGCTACGTGCTCGTGCAGATGGAAATGGACGAAGACACCTGGCACTTGGTCAAAGAGGTGCCCAAGGTCCTCGGTTTTATCGGCGGCACGAGCGACAAACCGGCGGCCATCACCGATAAGGAAGCGATGTCGATTCTGCGCCGCGTGGAAGAAGGCGTGGACAAGCCGAAGCCGAAAGTGCTGTTCGAGCCCGGAGAAGTGGTGCGAGTCACCGACGGACCATTCAACGACTTCAACGGCGTGGTCGAGTCCGTGAATTACGAAAAGAACCGGCTGCAAGTGGCGGTGCAGATCCTGGGGCGCTCCACGCCCGTGGAGCTGGATTTCTCGCAAGTCGAGAAGGGTTGAATTATCGGGCGGGGCCGCATCGGTCCCGCCGGAAGGTTGCGCGAAGCGCATAGACGAGACTGAACAAGGGGAGCTTCCCGCGAGGGGGCGTTCGTACCCAAAGAGGTTAAACGACCATGGCGAAGAAAGTCACAGGCTATATCAAGCTGCAGATCCCTGCGGGCCAGGCGAACCCAAGTCCGCCGGTGGGGCCCGCCTTGGGTCAGCAGGGCGTGAACATCATGGAGTTCTGCAAAGCATTCAATGCGCAGACCCAGGCCTTGGAAAAAGGATTACCGACCCCAGTAGTGATTACGGTATACAGCGACCGCAGTTTCACCTTCATCATGAAGACGCCGCCCGCGTCGGTGCTGATTGCCAAGGCGCTCGGCATTCCCAAGGGCAGCGCCACGCCAAACACCGCCAAGGTGGGCAAGATTTCGCGTAAGCAGCTCGAGGATATCGCCAAGGTGAAGATGCCCGATTTGACCGCCGGCGATCTGGATGCGGCGGTGCGCACCATCGCGGGCAGCGCCCGCAGCATGGGCGTCGACGTGGAAGGAGTCTGACATGGCAGCTGTAGCGAAACGCACCAAGGGTTGGAAAGAGAAGCTGCCGCCGGGCAAGTCGTATCCGATCGATGATGCCCTCAAGCTCGTCAAGGAATTCGCGACCGCCAAGTTCAACGAGTCCGTGGACGTATCGGTAAATTTGGGCGTCGACGCCACGAAATCGGACCAGCAGGTACGCGGCTCCACGGTCATGCCGCATGGCACGGGCAAGACCGTCAGGGTGGCCGTCTTCACGCAGGGCAAGAACGCCGATGCAGCCAAGGCGGCGGGCGCCGACATCGTCGGTTTCGAAGATCTGGCGGAGAAGGTCAAGGCCGGTCAAATCGATTTCGACGTGGTGATCGCAAGCCCGGATGCGATGCGTATCGTCGGTCAATTGGGCCAGATCTTGGGCCCGCGCGGCCTGATGCCCAATCCGAAAGTGGGTACGGTCACGCCGAACGTGGCGGAAGCCGTGAAGAATGCCAAATCCGGGCAAGTTCGGTACCGGACCGACAAGGCGGGCATCATCCACGCGCAAATCGGGCGCGCCGATTTCGAAGCGGCCGCGCTGAAGGAAAACCTGCTCGCGCTGGTGGCGGATCTGCAGAAGATCAAGCCGGCGACCTCGAAGGGCATCTATCTGAAGAAACTGACCCTTTCCTCGACCATGGGGCCGGGTGTGTCGGTGGATCAGACCAGCCTGGGCTTGGGCTAGCGATTTTATCGGACGGGGTCGCATCGACCCCGTTGAAGACTGCGCGTAAGCGCATGGGAACGGGGCTGCGCAAGACCGCGAGGTCGAACGCAACCACCGTCGAAGACCGCAGGCGGGCAGGGGCCCTTAAAGATCCAGCCTGCGCAGATGGTGGGACCCGAATCAGGAATTTCCTGGTGAAGGTCGCACCAACGGGTACGAGGGCGTACCCAAGGGTGGGTACGGGCGGCGGCGTTCGTACCTGGTGTGTGACGCTTCTTTCCGGGGGACCTAGATGGCACTCAAGTTAGAAGAGAAGAAAGTCGTGGTGGCAGAAGTCAACGCGGTCGCGGCGAAAGCCCTGTCCGTAGTGGGCGCAGAGAACCGTGGCTTGACGGTGACGCAGATGACCGACCTACGTGCCAAGGCGCGCAAGGAAGGGGTGTATTTGCGGATCGTCAAGAATACGCTCGCGCGCAAGGCCGTTGCCGGCACTGCTTTCGAGTGCATTTCTCCGGCGCTGAAAGGACCCATTGTCCTCGCATTCTCCAATGATGACCCGGGCGCGGCCGCGCGGATCGTCAAGGCGTTTTCGAAGGACAACGACAAGTTGGTAACGACGCTCGTGTCTTTGGGCGGGCAACTGCTCAAACCCGATGCGCTTGAGCGTGTGGCTTCATTGCCTACGCGCGCGCAGGCGCTGTCGCAACTTCTGGGTGTGCTCAAGGCGCCGATTTCGAAGTTCGTTGGTACGTTGGCCGCCCCCAACTCGAAGTTGGTACGGACGCTTGCTGCCGTTCTCGAGGCTAAAAAGAACCAAGCCGAAAAGAACGGTGCGCCGGCTTAAGGCGTGACGAATTTAAACCTGATTCGGGTCGCAAGACCTTTTAAGTTATTTGGAGACGATCATGGCTGTTACTAAAGACGAAATCCTCGACGCGATATCCAAGATGTCGGTCATGGAAGTGGTTGAGCTGATTTCCGATATGGAAAAGAAGTTCAACGTTACGGCGGCTGCTCCCGTAGCGGCGGCTGCGGCGGGCCCGGGAGCCGCTCAAGCTCCGGCGGCCGAAGCGCAGACCGAGTTCACGGTGACGATGACCGAGTTCGGCGCCAACAAGGTGGGCGTAATCAAGGTCATTCGCGAGATCACGGGGCTCGGATTGAAGGAGGCAAAGGACTTGGTCGAAGGCGCTCCTTCGACTGTCAAGGAAGGCATTCCGAAGGCGGATGCCGATACGATCAAGAAGAAGCTGGAGGACGCCGGCGCCAAGGCCGTCATCAAGTAGTGATTATTGCCGACATGCGCAGTTCGATGGTTGCCGCTGATGCAGCGGCGGCCGTCGGCTGCGCCTTTGATCGCGATTTTGCCGTCGATTTTGATCTTACGCTCGCGCAGCGAGCGCTGTTGGTCGGCGTCGCCCCGACCCCGTTGATTTCGGCGCGTTAGCGCCTGGAGAACTATTAATGGCTTACTCGTTCACCGAAAAGAAGCGCATTCGCAAGAATTTTGGCAAGCGGCCGAGCATTCTCGGCACGCCGTATTTGCTCGCGATCCAATTGGATTCGTACCGGCGGTTCCTGCAAGCGGATGTCGCGGAATCCAAGCGCGATGAAATCGGCTTGCATGCCGCCTTTGATAGTGTGTTTCCGATTTCCAGTTATTCCGGCAATGCGACGCTGGAATACGTGAGCTATCGATTGGGCGAGCCGGTGTTCGACGTCAAGGAATGCCAGTTGCGCGGACTGACCTATGCGGCCCCGCTGCGCGTCAAGGTTCGCCTCGTGGTGCTCGATAAGGAGGCCAGCGGCGCAAAGAAGCCCGTCAAAGATGTGCGCGAGCAAGAGGTATACCTCGGCGAGCTGCCGCTCATGACCGACAACGGCACCTTCATCATCAACGGCACCGAGCGGGTCATCGTCTCGCAATTGCATCGCAGTCCGGGCGTGTTCTTCGATCACGACCGCGGCAAGACCCACTCCTCGGGCAAGCTCTTGTTCTCAGCCCGCATCATTCCTTATCGCGGTTCATGGCTGGACTTCGAGTTCGACCCGAAGGATTGCGTGTTCGCGCGCATCGACCGCCGCCGCAAACTTCCCGTGACCATCATCCTGCGCGCCCTGGGGTACACAGAGGAGCAGGTGCTCGATATCTTCTTCGAGAAGAACGTATTCCACCTGTCGAAAAAGGAAATCGAATTCGAGATCATCCCGCAGCGTCTGCGCGGCGAGACGGCCGCGTTCGAGATTCGCGTCGGCAAGAAGGTCGTCGTCGAGGAAGGCCGCCGCATTACCGCGCGCCACGTGAAGGAACTCGAGGAAGCGGGCGTCAAGCGCCTGCCCGTGCCCATGGAATACATGCAGGGCAAAGTCCTGGCGCACGACATCGTCAACACCGAGACCGGCGAGATCCTGGCCAAGGCCAATGAAATCCTGACCGTGCCGACGGTGGGCAAGCTGATCGAAAGCGGCGTTACGGAAATCCGCACGCTGTACGTCAACGATCTGGATCGCGGTCCGTATATTTCGGACACCTTGCGGATCGATCCGACCAAGACGCGCCTCGAGGCGCTCGTCGAAATCTACCGCATGATGCGTCCGGGCGAGCCGCCGACAAAGGATGCGGCGGAGAATCTGTTCCAGAACCTGTTCTTCAACGGCGAGCGCTACGATCTGTCGCCGGTGGGACGCATGAAGTTCAACCGCCGCGTGGGCCGGGAAGAAATCACCGGTTCCGGGGTCTTGAGCAAAGAAGACATCATCGAGGTCATGAAGACCTTGATCGACATCCGCAACGGCAACGGCCACGTGGACGACATCGACCACCTGGGCAATCGCCGGGTGCGCAGCGTAGGTGAAATGGCGGAGAACGCCTTCCGCATCGGCTTGGTGCGCGTCGAGCGCGCCGTCAAGGAACGCCTGACGATCGCCGAGAGCGAGCCGATCATGCCGCAGGAGATGATCAATGCGAAGCCGGTCGCGGCGGCGGTAAAGGAATTCTTCGGTTCCTCGCAGCTTTCGCAGTTCATGGATCAGAACAACCCGCTATCCGAGGTTACGCACAAACGGCGCGTATCCGCGTTGGGCCCAGGCGGCCTGACGCGCGAGCGTGCCGGTTTCGAAGTGCGCGACGTGCATCCGACGCACTACGGCCGGGTGTGCCCGATCGAAACGCCGGAAGGCCCAAACATCGGCCTGATCAATTCGCTGGCCGTGTATGCGCGCACCAACGATTACGGGTTCCTCGAGACTCCGTACCGCCGTGTCGCGAACGGCAAGGTCACCGACAAAATCGATTACCTCTCGGCCATCGAGGAAGGCCAGTATGTGATCGCTCAGGCAAACGCCACGCTCAACGACAAGGGCGAGTTCACGGACGATCTGATTTCCTGCCGTACGCAGAACGAGTTCACCTTGTCGGCCCCCGACAAGATCGATTTCATGGATGTCTCGCCGAAGCAGATCGTCTCCGTGGCTGCCTCCCTGATTCCCTTCTTGGAGCACGACGACGCGAACCGCGCCCTCATGGGATCGAACATGCAGCGCCAGGCGGTGCCGACCCTGCGCTCGGAAACACCGCTGGTGGGCACCGGCATGGAACGAGCCGTCGCCATCGACTCCGGCGTCACCGTGGTGGCCCGGCGCGGCGGGAGCGTCGACTCCGTCGATGCATCGCGCATCGTGGTGCGGGTGAACGATGATGAAACGACGGCCGGCGAACCCGGCGTCGACATCTATTCGCTCACCAAGTACACGCGCTCCAACCAGAACACCTGCATCAACCAGCGTCCACTGGTGAAAGCGGGGGACTCGATCAAGCGCGGCGATGTGCTGGCCGACGGTCCGTCGACGGATTTAGGCGAGCTTGCGCTGGGTCAAAACCTGCTGGTCGCATTCATGCCATGGAACGGCTACAACTTCGAGGACTCGATCCTGATTTCCGAACGGGTGGTCGAGGAAGACCGCTTCACGACGATTCATATCGAAGAGCTCACGTGTGTCGCCCGCGACACCAAGCTGGGTCCCGAGGAAATCACGGCGGACATTCCCAATGTGGGCGATTCCGCCCTCGCGAAGCTGGATGAGGCAGGCATCGCCTTCATCGGCGCCGAAGTGCGCGCGGGCGACATCCTGGTAGGCAAGGTCACGCCGAAGGGCGAGACGCAATTGACGCCGGAAGAGAAACTGCTGCGCGCGATCTTCGGCGAGAAGGCGTCCGATGTGAAGGACACATCGCTGCGCGTGCCTCCCGGCATGGACGGCACGGTGATCGACGTTCGCGTGTTCACCCGCGACGGGGTCGAAAAAGATTCGCGCGCCTTGGCGATCGAGAAATCAGAGCTCGAGCGGGTGCGCAAGGACTTGGCGGATCAGCAGCGCATTCTGGAAGACGACTTGTTCCAGCGCGTGCGCGGAATGATCGAGGGGAAGGCCGCCGAGGCGGGTCCCAAAAAGATCAAGGCCGGCACGCAAATCGACGACGCGTATCTCGCCGATCTGCCGCGAGAGCAGTGGTTCGAGATTCGCTTCAAGGACGAAGATACGAATGCGCAGCTGGAAACGGTTTCCGAGCGTCTGAAAGGCCAACGCAAGGCCTTCGAAAAGCGCTTCGAAGAGAAAAAGGCCAAGATCACCGCGGGCGACGATCTGGCGCCGGGCGTACTCAAGATGGTCAAGGTGTACCTGGCGGTGAAGCGCCGGGTGCAACCCGGCGACAAGATGGCAGGACGCCATGGCAACAAGGGCGTGATTTCCTCCATCGTGCCCGTCGAGGATATGCCGTACATGGCGGACGGGACGCCGGTGGACATCGTGCTGAACCCCTTGGGCGTGCCTTCGCGCATGAACATCGGTCAGATTCTGGAAACCCACCTCGGGTGGGCCGCCAAGGGTCTTGGCGCCAAGATCGGCAAGATGCTGGAAGCGCAGCATGCGGTCGTGGAACTGCGCAAGTTCCTCGGCCAGGTCTACAACGAAACCGGAGGCCAGAAAGAAGACATCAAGTCCATGAGCGACGCCGAAGTCATCGAGCTGGCGAGCAACTTGAAGAAGGGCGTGCCGATGGCTACCCCGGTGTTCGACGGCGCCAGCGAAGATGAGATCAAGAATCTCCTGACGCTTGCCGATCTGCCGACTTCGGGCCAGACCACCCTGCACGACGGACGAACCGGCGAGCAGTTCGAGCGGCCGGTCACCGTGGGCTACATGTACATGCTGAAGTTGAACCACTTGGTCGACGACAAGATGCACGCGCGTTCCACGGGGCCGTACAGCTTGGTTACGCAGCAGCCGTTGGGCGGCAAGGCGCAGTTCGGCGGCCAGCGCTTCGGCGAAATGGAAGTGTGGGCGCTCGAGGCTTACGGAGCCGCGTACACCTTGCAGGAAATGCTCACGGTGAAGTCGGACGACGTCAACGGGCGTACGCAAATGTACAAGGCGATCGTCGACGGCAACCATGAAATGAAAGCCGGCATGCCGGAATCGTTCAATGTCTTGGTGAAGGAGATTCGCTCCTTGGCCATCAACATCGAACTAGAGAGCGAGGCCTAATCAATGAAAGACTTACTCAAATTGTTCAAGCAGCAAGTGCCGGTCGAGAATTTCGATTCGATCAAGATCGGGCTCGCGTCGCCGGACATGATCCGTTCCTGGTCGTACGGCGAAGTGAAGAAGCCGGAGACCATCAACTATCGCACCTTCAAGCCGGAACGCGATGGCTTGTTCTGCGCCAAGATTTTCGGGCCCGTAAAGGACTACGAATGTCTGTGCGGCAAGTACAAGCGCCTGAAACATCGCGGCGTAGTGTGCGAGAAGTGCGGCGTCGAGGTCACGCAGTCCAAGGTGCGCCGCGAGCGCATGGGCCATATCGAGCTCGCGAGCCCGACCGCCCACATCTGGTTCTTGAAGTCTCTTCCGTCGCGCATCGGCCTGATGCTCGACATGACCTTGCGCGAAATCGAGCGCGTGCTGTACTTCGAAGCCTTCGTGGTGGTCGACCCCGGCATGACCTCGCTGCAGCGCGGCCAGTTGCTTACCGACGAGATGTACCTGGAGTCGATCGAAGAGCACGGCGATGAATTCGACGCGCGCATGGGAGCCGAGGCGGTTCATGAGCTGCTCAAGTCGATGGATTTGCCGTCCGAGGTGGTCAAGGTCCGCGAGGACATGGCGAACACCAATTCCGAGACGAAGATCAAGCGGCTCTCGAAGCGCCTGAAGCTGATCGAGGCGTTCATGGAGTCGGGCAACAAGCCGGAGTGGATGGTGCTCACCGTATTGCCGGTGTTGCCGCCGGATCTGCGTCCCTTGGTGCCGCTCGACGGCGGCCGCTTCGCAACTTCCGACTTGAACGATTTGTATCGCCGCGTCATCAACCGCAACAACCGTCTGCGGCGGCTGTTGGAGCTCAACGCGCCGGACATCATCGTGCGAAATGAAAAGCGCATGCTGCAGGAAGCGGTCGATGCACTGCTCGACAACGGCCGCCGCGGCCGGGCGATCACGGGCACCAACAAGCGCCCGCTCAAGTCCCTGGCCGACATGATCAAGGGCAAGCAGGGCCGGTTCCGCCAGAACCTCCTGGGCAAGCGCGTCGATTACTCGGGCCGATCGGTCATCGTCGTGGGCCCGACCTTGCGTCTGCATCAGTGCGGATTGCCGAAGAAGATGGCTCTGGAATTGTTCAAGCCGTTCATTTTCTCCAAGCTGCAGCTGCGCGGCGAAGCCTCGACCATCAAGGCGGCGAAGCGCCTGGTGGAGCGCGAGGGACCCGAGGTGTGGGACATCTTGGAAGAGGTGATCCGTGAACACCCGGTGCTCTTGAACCGCGCCCCGACCTTGCACCGTCTGGGAATCCAGGCGTTCGAGCCGGTATTGATCGAGGGCAAGGCGATCCAGTTGCACCCCCTCGTCTGCACGGCATTCAATGCCGACTTCGACGGCGACCAGATGGCCGTTCACGTGCCCCTGTCCATCGAGGCGCAGCTCGAAGCGCGCGCATTGATGATGTCGTCCAACAACATTCTCTCGCCCGCCAACGGCGACCCCATCATCGTTCCGTCGCAGGACGTGGTGCTGGGGCTCTACTACATGACCCGCGAACGCGTGGGGGCCAAAGGCGAGGGTATGGCGTTCAGCGACGTGGCTGAAGTGCATCGCGCCTACGAGAGCCGCAATATCGACTTGCAGGCCAAGGTCAAGGTGCGCCTGTCCGAATACATCCGCGATCCTGCCGGAAAGCTGGTGCAGAACATCCGGGTGGTTGCGACCACCGCGGGCCGGGCGTTATTGTCCGAGATCCTGCCGCATGGCCTGTCCTTCGACGCCATCAACCAGGACATGACCAAGAAGACCATATCCGCGACGATCAACGCCTGCTACCGCAGCGTGGGTCTGAAGGAAACCGTCGTGTTCGCGGACCAGCTGATGTACACCGGCTTCCACTACGCGACGCGTGCCGGCATCTCGATCGGCATCGACGACATGA
>DASYJX010000012.1:0-2033 GCA_035996065.1 Steroidobacteraceae bacterium
GGCGGACATTAACTCGCTGTCCAATCAAGGTTCGGTGAGTTCACCGCGGATTTATTCCGCTGGTGTCGCCGAATGCGCTGCCTGCCTATTTTCCTTTGCGAGCTGTTGAGCAAGCCAGAGATCGTGATGCTCTTTCGCCCAATTCAAATCGACTTCGCCGGTGCCCATCGCTTCGAACGCACCCTCCATGCCGAGTGTGCCGATATAGATGTGAGCGAGAATCAGCGCAACGAACAGAATGGCGATGACGGCATGTACCACCTGCGCCAGCTGCATCCCGAAGATGTCGGTTGCGAAAAATGGAAACAGCAGCAGAATCCCCGACGCGGAGACCGCGACTCCGCCGGCCACGGAAAGCCAATAGACAAGCTTCTCGCCGAGATTAAAACGCCCTGCTGGCGCATGCTTGCCTTTAATGAAACCGCCGCCTTGCTTGAGCCATTCGAGGTCCACCTTTTCCGGAAGATTGTCCTTGAAGAAAATCACGGTGATCAGGACGAGGCCTGCCAGGAACGAGAAGCCGGCGAAGTTATGCGCGTATTTTCCCGCTTGCGAGACGCTCGCGAACGCGTCGGGACCGATCAGCGGCAACAGCACGATCTTGCCGAAGGTGATATTCAGGCCGGTGAGGCCGAGAACCACGAAAGACACCGCCGTCAGCCAATGCGAGAATCTCTCGAAGGCCTTGAAGCGCAGGATTTTCTTTCCGGACCGCCCTTCGGCAATCCGGATCCGTCCGATGATGAAATAGGCCAGAGCCAGCAGGGCGATCGTCCCAACAAGCACGATCGTGCCGGACCAGCGCAGGAGGACTTCGTGGAAATAATCCCAGGTCCGGCCGGCGGGCTGGATCAGGACGGCGGCCTTGGTGTCGGGAATGTCGATGCGTCCCTCGATGCGGGGCGCCTGCTTCAGCAGCGTCTGCTGGTCGACGACGCTTGCCGTCGGATTAGGCGCGCCATCGGGCCCGAGCTTCTGTGCGATCGTGGGAACGAGCGATACAAGAAGCAAGAGTGTCACGGCGAGCGTGAAAAAACGGATGCGCGCAAGGGGCATCATGACTGTCTTCCTTCCCACATTCCGATGCGGTTAGCGCTCAGACCGCGATGTCCTCGCGATAGGCCGTGGGCCAGCCCCACGCGCCGGAGCCATAGCCGCGCTTGAGAACTCGCTCCTTGTAGATCTGCGCAATGATCTCGCCATCGCCGGCGAGTAACGATTTGGTCGAGCACATCTCAGCGCAGAGCGGCAGCTTGCCTGCGCCGAAACGGTCCGAGCCGTATTTCTCAAACTCCTCGGCGCTGCCGGGCGCTTCCGGTCCGCCGCCGCCGGCGCAAAAGGTGCATTTGTCCATCTTGCCGCGCGAGCCGAAATTGCCGACCTGCGGATACTGCGGCGCACCGAACGGGCAGGCATAGAAGCAATAACCGCAGCCGATGCACAGATCCTTGTTGTGCAGCACGATGCCATCCTCGGTCGGAAAGATACACGTTACCGGGCACACCGCCGCGCATGGCGCGTCGGTGCAATGCATGCAGGCCATCGATACCGAGCGCTCGCCGGGTTTGCCGTCATTGATGTTGACGACGCGCCGGCGGTTCATGCCCCACGGCACTTCGTTCTCGTTCTTGCATGCGGTGACGCAGGCGTTGCAGTCGATGCACCGGTCCGCGTCGCAGAGAAATTTCATTCGCGCCATGGTTCCGCTCTCTCAAGCTGCCCTGATCTGGCAGAGGGTTGCTTTGGGCTCCTGCATGCCGGTCGCAGGATCGTAGCCGTAGGTCGTGAGCGTGTTGACGCTCTCGCCGAGCACGATCGGGTCGGCGCCTTTCGGATATTTAAGACGCAGATCCACGCCTTCGAACCAGCCGGCGAAATGGTAAGGCATCCAGGCGACACCCTTGCCGACCCGCTCGGTCACGAACGCCTTCATGCGGGTTTTCGAACCGTTCTCCGGTCCGGTCACCCAGACCCAGCCGCCGTCCTTGATGCCGCGCTCTCCCGCATCCGCCGGATTAATTTCGACATACATG
>DASYJX010000013.1:0-189409 GCA_035996065.1 Steroidobacteraceae bacterium
TGGGCCATGGGTCTCGATGAACTGCCGACCGCCTACACACCCAAACTCGCGCACCGATACAATCAGCGCAGTTCACTCAACTACTAAGGAGCCCGCCACGTGGCCACCAAAATCCCATTCAACACCACATCTATTATCCACGGGCTGCGCGCTTTCGTGCGCTCCTTCCCGATGTCCGATGAAGCCAAGGACAGCGTGCTGTCTATCATCGAAGGCTCTACCAAGGATCTCCAGCTGTCACGTAATGCTAGAGAACGCGCGCGACGCCGACTGCGGCCCCGTACACATGCGCAACGCTTGCGTGCCACCGCGTGGATGCGCGAATACCGCACCCGTCAGAAGGTCAAGCGCGATGCTGCGACATGAACGACGCACCTGCCATGTGTGAAGCGTGCGGCGGGTCGAAGCTCAAGCGCTGCTGCAGCTGTGGTACACAACCTTCCACGCTCACGGTTCACTCGCGATTCCACTAGGGGCGACAGGCTAAGCACCCGCTGTGACACCTGCGCGTCACTGAAGAACCACCGTGAACGCGTGCGCGCGAAGCGGAAGGCACGCGGCCATTCGGTTGCTACGATTGTGACGCAATCTGCTACGACGAAAGCATGATCTTGTGTTACGGTTCGCCTCGTAGAGACGTTGCCTCACGGAGATTGAGGCTGCAAAATCAGCTAGTTAGCTCAAGCATCCCTGCTACGAAGACGATTTCGAATCTCGTAGGGAGCGCCACTTCAATGCGGGTAATCACGATAGGCTGCGAGTTCAGAGCACCGCTAAATCAAGGGGTTAGGTTCTGCCGGCGGAGCCGTGCACAACGGATCCCGGCCATCTTCCTCGCGCGCTACGGCGCCTGGCCGGCCGCTTTTTCGATCCGCCGGGCATTGCGATAAAATGTCGGCGGCCGGTTCCGCCGCCGCCGCCGAAGGATCGGACGAACGAGTGGCTTCAAAAGGAGTTCGAATTGCACACCCTCTTTCGCGCAGCGCTGCTGTTTATCGCCGCGGGCGCCGCCTTCGCCGACGAAGGCATGTGGACCTATGACAACTTTCCGGCGGCCAAGATGCGCGCGACCTACGGCTGGGCGCCGGATGCAGCTTGGCTAGAGCACGCCCGCCTGGGCAGCATCAGGCTGACCCTCGGATGTTCCGCGAGCCTCGTGTCGCCGAATGGATTGGTCATGACGAACCATCATTGCGCGCGCGCGTGCGTCAGCGATCTCGCGGATGCTCAGCATGACTACGTCGCCACCGGTTTCTTTGCCGCGACCGCCGCAGATGAAAAGAAATGCCCGGCGATGGAGGCGAACCAGCTGGTAAGCATCACCGACGTCACTCGACAAATCGAGTCGGCCACGGCCGGCAAGTCGGATCGCGCGTTTCACGAGGCGGAGCGAGCGGCGAAAGCCCAGATCGAAAGCGCCTGCGGCACCGCCTCGAACGTGCGCTGCCAAGTCGTGACGCTGTATGCGGGCGGCGTATACGATTTGTACAAATACAAACGCTATCAGGATCTGCGCGTGGTATTCGTCCCCGAGGAAAGCGTCGCATTCTTCGGCGGTGATCCGGACAACTTTACCTTTCCTCGCTACGATTTGGACGCGGCGTTCGTGCGCATTTACGATAACGGCAAGGCGTTGCGCACGGATACTTACCTGAAATTCGCCGCCAAGGGAGTGAGACAGGGCGATATCGCGTTCACCAGCGGCAACCCAGGATCCACCGAGCGCGACGACACATTGGCGGAATTGGAATTCGAGCGCGACGCTGCGCAGCCGTTTGTTTTGAGCTTGTTTTCCGAACTGCGCGGCATCCTGACCGAGTTCGCCACCAAGGGGCCGGAGCAGGCACGGACGTCGAAAACGCTGCTCTTCTCGATTGAAAATTCCCTGAAAGCCATCAAGGGCCGCCAGCTCGCCCTGGTGGAAGGAACCTTGGTCGCCGACAAGGCGCGCGCCGAGAACGAGTTTCGCAAGCGCGTGGCGGCCGATCCAGCCTTGGCCGCGAACTATGGCGCAGCGTGGGATGCCGTAGCCGCAGCGGTGGCGCATCAACGGACCCTCTACGTGCGCAGCGCGCTTCTTGAGCGCTACCCGCAGCGGCTGTCCGCGCTGATGGGCCACGCCATAGCGCTGAATCGCTACGCGGCCGAAGTCGACAAGCCGGACGGGCAGCGGCTCGAAGAATACTCGGATGCTAATTTCCCGGCGCTGCGGCAGGAAATCGTCTCCCCGGCACCGATTCACGCAGAATTCGAGAAAACCGTGCTGACGTGGTGGCTTACCAAGGTGCGCGAATACCTCGGGACTTCCGATCCCGATGTGCGAGCGCTGCTCGGCACCCAGAGTCCCGAGGAAGTCGCCAATGCATTGACGGCGGGAACGAAGTTGGGCGACGCGCCCCTGCGGGCGCAGCTGCTGAACGGGGGTGCCGCCGCGATCGGCGCCTATCACGATCCGCTCGTCGATTTCGCGCGCGTCCTCGACGTCCCCGCCCGCGCGGTTCGGGCCGATTATGAGAACACGGTGAAGGCGGTGAAAACCAAGAACGCCTCGCTGATCGCCAAGGCGCACTTTGCGTTAGTCGGGAAAGACACTTACCCAGACGCGACTTTCACCCTGCGGTTGTCGTACGGCGAGGTCGGCGGATACCGCGAGAACGGCCGCAGCGTACCGCCGACGACAAATTTCGCCGGCGCTTATGCGCACGCGACCGGGCGTGACCCGTTCAAGCTTCCGGCCAGCTGGGTCATGGCGGAAAAGGCTGTTGATCCGAACGCGCTGCTGAATTTCGTCTCGACCGACGACATCATCGGCGGCAACTCGGGCTCACCCGTGATTGGACGCAACGGCGAAGTGATCGGCCTCATCTTCGACGGCAACATCCAGTCGCTGGGCGGAGACTTCGGTTATGACGGCGCCATGAACCGGGCGGTGGCAGTGGATGTTAGCGGCATCACCGAAGCCCTCAAGAACATCTATCACGCGGATCGCTTGGTGAAGGAACTGACCCATTAGCGAGGCGTCTGCGGCGCGGGGGCCCTCCCCTATGCGGGAAGGCTTTTGCTATTCCCGCTTCGCCGCACCCGCAAACAACTCCAATAGCGAGGTGTTGAGCTTCACCGCGATCGCGAACAAAGTAAGCACGCTGATATTGTAGGAACCGCGCTCCAGCCGCCCCACCACGTTTGGATGGACTCCTGCCTGGAGCGCAAGCGCCTCCTGGCTCAGGTTTCGCTGCTTGCGGCGTTCCCGAACTTCCTCGCCAAGGCTCCGCAAGATCGTTCTTGTGCGCACACCGCAGAGTCAATCTGCGCACCTGAGACTGTCTAGACATTATAATGTCTGACGCTGGTATGGTTTCCTTGAACACAATAATGTTTAGACATTATAATGTTGAATCACACGAGGCGAACGACTCCCATGGCATCTCGCCCAGCGTATTTTGCCTACCTGCTGAAGTTCCTGCGCCGCAAAGGTCGGTCGCTGGAAGATGCCGAGGATTTGATCCAAGAAGCCATGCTGCGCCTCCACGTCTACGGCCGGGCGACCCCGGTCGCCAATGAGGAAGCCTTCCTGCGGCATGCCGTCCACAACCTTTCCATCGATCAGCATCGCCGCGATCGGTCGGACTTGCGCCGGGAAGTGAATATCGAAGAGGCTAACGCCGCTAGTCCGCTGGTCGCCCCCTGCGGCGCCCCGGAGGATGATTTACAAGCCCAGCAACGCCTGAAGCTCATCACGGCGTTGCTCGATGCATTGAGCCCCCGCACGCGCGAGATTTACTTCGCGCACCGCGCCGGTTATACCTATGCGGAAATTGCCGATCACATGAGAATTTCCCACATCACCATCAAGCGCCATATCGCGCGCGCGCTCTTGGCCCTCATGGAGCACGCCGAGACCGACGACCATGGCATCGCGCACCGACCCTCTAGATAAGATCGCTCCCCGACGAATTCGCGCACGCGCCGCCCGCTGGGTCACGGAATTGCATGCTCCCGATCGCGATGCGGAGCTCGAAGCAAGCGTAAGACGCTGGATAGATCGAGATCCGCGTCACGCCGCGGCGTTTGAGCTTGCCACTGATGCCTGGCAGCGCAGCGGCAACCTCCCAAGCCGTCTGTCCGAGCGCCCACCCCGTAGGCCTGCCGTCCCGGCCCTCGCCGGCATGGCCGTACTGTGCGCGGCGTGCGCAGGCGCTCTGTATTTGCTGCGCGATCCCACCTTGGTCACCGGGCCCGCGGAGCAGAAAACTCTCGAGCTCAGCGATGGCACGCAGGTGTCGCTCAACGCCAATAGCCGTGTCATCGTTCAATTTGATAAGCACGCGCGCAAGCTGACCTTGACGCGCGGCGAAGCCCTCTTCGATGTAGCCAAACAGCAGCCGCGGCCGTTTGTGGTCATCGCCGGCGAGCGAAAAGTCATCGCCATGGGGACCTCCTTCGAAGTACGCCGCGAGCAAGCCGGTGGGTCGGCATTTGCCGTGACCTTGGTCGAAGGCCGCGTGGCCATCGAGCCCATCGCGGGGCCGGACGTCTTGCCAAGAGGCGAGGAGACGGGATTGAACCAGCAACGGGGCGGTATCAAAGCCGGCATTGTGCTGCAGGCCGGCGAGCGGCTCCGCTTTGCAGGCCCATCCGCCGAATCAGTCGACTCCCCCGCACTCGACAGAGTAACCGCCTGGCGGCGCGGTGAGCTGATTTTCGACGACACGTCCCTCGGCGAAGCGGCGGCGGAATTCAATCGCTACGGCTCCAGCCAGCTCGCGATCGAAGGCGCCGCCGTGTCGCAGCTGCGCGTCGGCGGCGTGTTCAAGATCGGTGATACCGAGAGCTTTGCCCACGCCATGGCCAACGCATATTCCTTGAAGATTACCCATCGCGGAAAAACCATCGCACTGGCCGCTCGGCGACCCGACTCGCGCTAAAAGATTTTTGTCCCGGGGTGATCCCCTCTGGCCCTTCAGTTACGTCTTGTTAGTCGGAAGCGGAGAAACAGCTTCCGACAATTCAAACATCGACGTAACAACAAGCGTTGCTGGGGATACAAGCATGTATATACGCGCAGGGATCTTTTTGCTCGCGATTTGCGCCGGCGCAACCTCGTTCGACGCTCTGGCCGATCCGACGCCGCCTGACGGCTCGACACGTCGATCGGGCGAGGAGATCAAGGCGCGCTTCGATCTTCCCGCCGAGCCGCTCGACAAGGCCCTGCGCGACCTTGCACTGCAGGCGAACCGCAACATCTCCTACGAGCCCGCCATTGTCGCCGGCCTGCAAGCGCCGGCCATCAAGGGCGAGTTTACCGTCGGCGCCGCGCTTGCGGCGATGCTCACGGGCACGAAGCTGCGCGTCTACATCAACGAAGACACCATACAGATCCTCGAGCAGCGCGACCTCAAGCCGCCTGATACCACTCGCGACCAGTCCGACATTACCGAGATTATCGTGACCGGTACGCACATCCGCGGCGTTACGGACTCGCCTGTCCCGGTCAGTGTCTATACTCGGTCGGATATCGATGCCTCCGGCGTGACCACCTTGCAGCAGTTCCTGCAGAGCTTGCCGCAAAATTCCGGCGGCGCGTCCGAGAACACGATCGGCGCGCTTGCGGCCAACAGCCAGACGAACAACACGGTCAATGGCAGCGCGCCGAACCTACGAGGGTTGGGCGCGGACGCCACCCTCGTTTTGATCAATGGTCATCGCGTCGCCCCCGGAAACAGCGACGGGAGCTTCGTCGATATTTCCATGATCCCGCTCACCGCCATCGAGCGAGTCGAAATAGTCACCGACGGGGCTTCCGCCATCTACGGCTCCGATGCCGTCGGCGGTGTCGTCAACATCATATTGCGCAGCCGGCTTGACGGCGCGGAAACCCGGGCTCAAGCGGGTGCTGTCGGCCAGGGCTCGATGCACAATGTGCAAGTCGGCCAAACCGTCGGCGATACCTGGGCAAACGGCTCCGCCCTGCTCAGCTACCAGTATTTCGATCAGACTCCGCTGTCGGCTGCAAGTCGCGACTATTTGCGGTCGGTGCCGCTGCCGTTCAACCTGCTTCCCGAGCAAGTAGAGCATGCCGCGTTCGCCAACATCGATCAGGCGATCGGCGCCGATTGGGTTCTTCACGGCGACGCGATCTACTCGCATCGATCGACCTACTCGGCATTCACCTCGGGTGACGCGATCAATGGCTTTTCGACGTCGGTGAGCCCCGCGAAAATCGACGGCTATAGCGCCTCTCTCGGCGCAAGCGTCAAATTGCCGCGGCAGAGCGAGCTCAAGTTATCGGCGACCTATTCGGAAAGCGACACGGCCAAACAATTGTTTCAGACACCCTCCGCCGCGCCGCTCCTGTCGGTGAAGAAGACGAAGTCCGCGATTGTCTCGGTCGATGCCAATTTGGACGGCGTGCTCGTCTCTATTCCGGCGGGATTCATTCGCTACGCGGTCGGCACCCAATACCGCAAAGAATCGTTCGGCAACACTTACTTCTTCCCGGCGACCGACAACACCTTCTACCCGAGCCGGAACGTTGAAGCCGCCTATGCTGAGCTGCGCATCCCCGTCATCGGCCAAGCGAATGGAAGCCGCGGCGAGCCGGCGCTCGAGCTTACATTGGCCGATCGGGGCGAACACTACAGCGATTTCGGCTCCGCCAATAACCCGCAAATTGGGGCGCTCTGGAAACCTATGTCGGGCCTCACGGTGCGAGGCACTTATGGAACGTCGTTCAAGGCACCCTTACTGAGCGAATTGAACCCCATTCCGTCCCAAGTCGTACCGTTTCCTGGCTCCCTGTACAATCCAGGCCCGAGTGGCACGAACCCGAACGTGTTGTCGATCTACGGCGGGAATCCAAATCTCAAGCCGGAGAAAGCCACTGTTTGGACTGTCGGGTTGGATTATAAACCGCTCCAAACGGACGGCCTCAGCGCGAAACTCTCCTACTACGACATCGTATTCAAGAATGAAATCATCGTGGCCGGGGCGAGTATCTGCGAATGCCTAGCCTTCGTCGATGAAGCCATCCTGGGGCCGCAAATTGTTCAACGCAATCCGCCCGCTTCGCTGGTCCAGCACTGGATATCCTTCCCTACCTACAACAATTTTTTCAACATCGACCCGGCGACCATCGGCGCGATTTTCGATTCCCGGAGTATGAATCTGTCCACGGTTAAAACTCGCGGCCTGGATTTCGGTGTGGGTTATAAATCAACGTTGCTCGGTGCCCGGATCGACACGGGCGTCGACGGCGTCTATATCTTCAGCTATGACAACAAGTTCAGCAGCAGCGCGCCTGAAACCTCTGTTTTAAATACCACGTACAACCCCACCGAGCTGCGGCTTCGTGGACGCGCGACCGCCACGGTGGGACCGGCGAATGTCGGTGTGTTTTTGAATTTCACCAGTGCCTACATGGACAATAACGTCGCCCCTAGCGGGCACGTTACCTCTTGGACTACCGCCGATGCCGTGATTGGCTATCAATTCAAATACGAAGCAGGCCCACTGAGGGACTCTTCTATTTCATTGAGCGTGCTCAATCTCACCGATCGTGCTCCACCCTATGTCTCCAATGTGTTCGGCGCCCCCATAACCTACGATGGCGCGAACGCCAACGCCTTGGGCCGATACTTTTCACTGAGACTGCAGAAACGCTGGTAGCTCAGCGTACGACATTGACAGTGCCGCGTACAACGTGGGCAGCGCGGCGTACTCGAGCCATCCCGATGCTGCTTGGGCTGGCGCTTGCCGCCCCTCCAGCGAGCGGCGCCGCAAGACCCTTGACCGTCGATGACCTCCTGAAGGTGTCCCATGTCGGCAGGGCAATTGCCAGGCCCGGCACTGATACGTTCGTCTGGGAACAGTCCCCTCCCTACGATACTGTCGGTGACTACGGTGCAGGCGATTCCGCGACTTGGTGGGATTGCGACTATGCGATATGGATGGTCGGTCCCCGCTCACCGGTCCCGAAGCCGCTGTTCAAACCCCGCGCCCATACCTTCTACGTGCTGGGCAATTTTTCCGGCGACGGGCGCTTTCTCACGCTGTTGGCTGCCCGCGGCGGGAGGGTCAGGGTCGCCGTATATGATTTCCGGCGGCGGCGACTGCGCGAGTATCCGCTGGCGCCGCGAATTCCCCCGGCGGTTCCCGGCCCCGACTGGGCGTGGCTGGATAATCGACACGTCGCGATTGCAGCCTACCCGGGCCAAGAAGGGCCCTGGCAATTCACTTTTCGACGCGCCATCGGCGATCGCCTCGCGCAAAGCTGGGCAAGGTCTTGGAGGGGCAAAGTACCTTCGGTCGACCAATATGACAGCTCCGCGAAGGACACCGGCCGCCCACTTCCCGGGCGCCTGGTTGTCCTCGATCCGACAACCGGTCGCGTCCGGCAATTGGCGTCCGGACAGTTCTCCGGGCTTCATCCGTCCCCCGACGGCCGCTGGCTCGCTGCGGCCCGGCAGTCGTCTCTTCCCCAATCGACCCTGGAAAATCCCCGAGTCGATTGGACATACGCTCGGTCAACTTTGACCGTCTTTTCTCTCGCGGGAAGCCCCCGTGCACGGGAGATTGCGCCCGATATGGACATGCTTCCCGACAGCGTGGTATGGAATCCGTCGAGCAAACTCTTCGCGTTTTTCGCCTGGCACGGCGGAGCGGGCTTGCGCTCCGGCGCCTTTTCGATAGGCGATCCATCGAACGCCATGGTGAAGGTCGTACCTCACCAGGGTCTCAGCCTTGCGTCTCAGCGGGCCCGCGCAGGGCCGCAGTGGCCCGAACGAGCAGCGTGGCTCGGAGACTCGCTCATCGTATTCGCCCGCTCGACCCCCGATCAGGCCGGCACGCTGGCGTTCGAGGACATCGAACGCGATGGCATCGTCGATCCGCGTGCGGCATTGGCCTCCATACCTCCGCATTGGTTCTTGGTATCGCCGGATTCAACGCCGCGCGACTTGACCCCGGGAATGCGCAAAGTGTCTCCCGTCCCGGTCTTGGCCGATGGGACCCAGTTCGTCATCGGGGGCGACGGCGCGACCTGGAAGTTGGACGCATCCGGCTCTCCCGTGCGCTTTTCCCCTGCGGCATCACTGCCGCAGGCATCATCGCTGCTGCAAACCTTCCCAGGAACGGAAGTCCTGGCGATCGCAAATTCCGGCATGACTCTAACGCGCGTCGGGGCCGGCAAGGGCGCCCGCCTGGCGCTCATGCGTCCGGGTGCCGATCCCAAGATGCTGGGCGAAATCAATCCCTTCCTCGATCAAATCACCGAAACCCGATGGACCGACTTCCATTATGCAAATGCGCAGGGTGCTGCGCGGGCCGAACTCTCCGGATGTTTGCTCCTTCCTGCGGACTACCATGCCGACCGTCAGTATCCCTTGATAGTCGAAGTCTATCCCGATCGCCCGGGAGGTTGTGCCGCCCCCGATGTACGCAATCGATTTGCCATGGCCGCACGCCCCACCGCTTACAGCGAACATCTCCTCGCAGCCCACGGGTTCGTCGTCTTTCGGCCCGATACCGGAGGCGGCCTCGCCCGAACCGCCGACGGCCCTCAGGCCGGCCTCGCGGCGGTGGTCGATCGCGGTGTGGACGCCGTCCTTGCCGCAGGCTACGCCGATCCTGCCCGCGTCGGTCTCATGGGATTTAGCCAGGGCGGCTTCGCGGCCCTCTGGCTCGCCACGCAAAGTCAGAGATATCGAGCCGTCGTTTCACTCAACGGCTGGTCGGATCTCGCCAACAATTTCTTCGAAATGAATTGGGCACAGGAACTTGTGCCCACCGAAATGACCAGCGATGGTGGATCCGAGAGATATTTGACCCCCGCCGGCAGCTATTTCAATATGAGCGGCACGCCCTGGGATTCCCCCGAGCGATACATCGCCAACAGTCCCCTGTGGCTCTCGGACAAGGTGTCTGCGCCCGTTCTTCTGGTTCATTCGGACATGGACCAATTCGACGATGCCAGCTACAAGTTATTCTTCACTTCTCTCTATATTCAGAAAAAAGACGCCAGACTTCTCATCTACCGAGGCGAGGGACACGCACCGTCGAGTCCCGCGAATATCAGGCACCTGTGGCAGAATATCTTTTCTTGGTTCGACGTCAATTTCAAGCCAAAGCTCTAAAGCCGCCATGCCGCGGCAGCCCATTTTCGCGCCCATACTTCGGCGGCGATGCACGCCAAGAACGGCCAAAGAACGCGTTGGCTCATGGGCCGATTCCCCGCGAGATACGGCATGAGCTCTGACCGCTCGATGATCCGCTCCCGCGCCAGGACGCCGTCGAGCACTAATTCCCGAAGAAACGGCAGGCATTCGCGAATCTTGCTCATGACGGTTATGGCGACCGTGCCCTTGTTCTCACGGCGAATGATCGGGCCGGGCACGCAATCGCGGAATGCCGCGCGTTCCAGGGCGCGATCAGCGCCTCCTTGAAGCAGCGTATGCAGCGGAATGCGCAGGCATAGCTCGATCAGCGGCTGCGAAAAAAGCGGGTGATGTTGGGCGGCATATTGAAGGCCCGGAACGGGCCGATGGCGGTGGAGAAGGCATGCAATCAGGCAGATCTGCCATCGCTTGCCGGGCGGAAGACCGGCGCAGTCCGTCTGCCATGGTTGCCAGACATAGTCGGCGATGTCCGCGGGCACGATTTCCGGATTCAGAAACACAGCTTCTCGATCGTACTCGTCTTCAAGATGCCATCTGCCGCGCAGCAATCCCAATCGCATCGATCGCTCGAGAACTCCCCAGTAGGAGAGTTTCGAGCGGCGTACCGCATCGCGTACACAGCGAAGGAAATCGCCGGTAATCCCGTGACGGAATGCATAGTCCACGGCACCGAACGGGGAACGAGGCTCGAAGAAAAGATGATCGCCGCCCTGCCCGTCCCAAATCGATTGGGCTCGCATCCGTTCAGGAATCAGATTCCGCGAGTCTGATTCGAGCGTGATGGCGAGATTCGCCACACAAGGCTTGGGTGCCTTCGGCAGCCGGAAGACCCGTTCATCGTACAAAGCATGCTGCGAGTACCCGGGCTGAACCACGAGTTCAACCCCCGCCTCCGCGGCAGCGAGCTCCGCAAAATTCCGCTCATTGTCATCCGCTCCCCCGGATTCTATGTGCAGGCAAGTCACGTGGGGTCGGAAGGGCGAGCGTTTCAGGCAACCCAAAATCACCGATGAGTCGAGCCCACCGGAGAGCTCAAGAATGATGCGATCGTACTTCGACCCCCAGAAGTCGACGCACGCTTGCGTTATCCGCCGCACCTCCCGTGAAGCCTCTGTGAAGTTATCGACCGCCTCGAGCCTGGAAATGACACGAGGGTCCCACAGCGACTGTATTGTCTCCGTTTCGCCCGAAGCGAGGCACTCTCCCGCCAGCAGTTCCCTGATTTCGTTCACGCCGCATTCTCGCTGTGCCAGTTCGGCTTCGTAGATGAAACCGGCCAGGTAGCGCGGATTAAGGGAAAACGGAGGCAACGCAAGGCCGGAAAGATTTAGAATATTGGAGCAGACGATCGTAAAACCGCCGTGAGCGACGACGTAGCACGGGATTTTCCCCGAGCTGTCGCGCAGAACGTAGCGCGAGCCGGCGCGATCATTCAAGAATGCGACATAGCCTCCCCAATAATTGTCCATCAAGTGACGTCCCCGAGTATCGACGATTGTCTTTGCGACCGACTCGTCGATGACGGGAGCCCAGTTGCGCGGCGATATTTCTAAGTCCCGCGGAAAGAGCGTGCCGAGAATGGCGCCATAGCCTGCCGGCAGCTCTATGGCGGCGCATGCACGGTCTCGCGACGGCAGATGAAATAGGCTCAAGCCCTTCCCCGCGTCGACCTGCTTCCATCCCGGATGGGTGCCTAGGAACTCGTCTATCACGGCATCGCCGTGATGTGCGCCGGTCTCACGCAAGAATGCGACGTAGCGGCTCACGAGCGATGCTTACACGCTAAGAATCGGCTTATATCTGGATACCCGCTCCAAGTGGTCGTTGAGGAGGGTCGTGCCATTCTGCAGCCAGCAGTGAGCTTCGAAGGGGTCAGCAACCACACCGAACACCAGGCGCGGAAAGTAGCGGTAGCCGGCCAGGAACTCCAGCAGCGCCAGCGAATCGAAGAGGCACACATACGGTCGTGGATAAAACGGCCGCAGTGATTTGAATGCGCTCACGAGTGCCTGAGCATGAGTGGCGTCCTTGCTTGCCACCGTGCGCCGGCGGCTTTCGATCGTGGCGAGAGTGTGCGCAAGCGATTGGGTTTTCAAGTACCAATGCGCCTTGGCGCATGCCGTCAAAAAGCGAACAGTTCTCAGGAATGAACGGCTTGTTGACGCGATGTTTCCGGATCCTTCGATCTCGGTTACCGGAGCCGGATACTCGAATTCGGCAAACGGTTTCCCGTGCGCCGGGTTGCTGGTAATGATTTCCTTGCTGACCAGTGATTCGATCAGTCTATTTTCGGCGAAGCACGTGCTCTCACCTAAGCATACGGGCTTGAAAACTTCGAAATCCGGATCCCGCCAGCCCTGAAGACGAGGACCGATAGTCACGAGTTCATCATGCGCCACGCACGAATATCTGTCGTGTTTCGCACTGAGGATGATCCAGTGGCATCCCATCTTGCGCACCGAACAATCTTCTGCAAGAAAATATTTGGTGATGCCCATCGACCGTGTCATCCCCATCCGGTAAGGGCACGGTACACGCCCATCATCGGCGCGTACCGTGCCGGCTTGCGCGAGCTCTTATCCGCCCGGCCCTCGGTGCGGCTCCTGAATGCTTTCCAGCTGACCCACACCCCCTTTCGTCTCTTCCGAGACCTTCCCGAGTTCGATGACCTTCTCGAATTCGATGACCTTGTCGGTGTTCATGAGAATCTCCTTCAATCGTTGAGATATGCATCTTGCTTTTCGCGAAAGCATCTCTAACTTGAGGCGACGACGGCGTTAATGCAACACCCTGTGCGTGAGTCTTTTTGCCGCCAATGTCTATAACAATAGTCACGCTGCGATGGGCCTCTCAGCAATCATTCAGTCATTACCTGATTCATCCTGAAGGTGCTCTCCGCCCCGCAGGCCTTCGGTTATATTGCATGCGCGTACATGCGACGCCGCTTGTTAGGATGGCCAGCACGCAGATCGACCCTAAGGAATGGGGTATATGTCCAAATATCGATTGCCGGTACTAAATTCACTCAGAGCATTTGAGGCAGCCGCTCGGCACCAGAGCATAAAAATTGCCGGCGATGAGTTGCACGTCACCCATGCGGCGGTTAGCCGGCACATACACAATTTGGAAGTGCAGCTGGGGCGCGATCTCTTCGAGCGGCATCACCGCAAAATCGTGTTGACCGATGACGGCCAAATACTGCTCGGCGCGGTCACCCTAGCTTTTTTGCATATTCACCGCGCCATCGAGCGGCTCAGCGGCAATCAGAGCTCGACCAGGCTCGTGATTTCAGTCGATCCTGATTTTGCCGCCCTCTGGCTCGTGCCCCGGCTCGCGGAATTCCAGTCAATCGTGGCCGATACTCTCGTGGAGATCATTGCCGAAAAACGCGCGGATTCATCGCGAAATCCGCCGGTCGATTGCGCAATTCACTATGCACCTGCCGGTCTCGAGGTGGAAAATGGCGAGCTTTTATTCAGATCGCGCCTGTTCCCGGTCTGCGCCCCGCAGTCTACGGAGGCGGCGCTGCGCTCGCCGCCAGATCTTCGCCGGCAAGTATTGCTGCACGATCGGTCGGTCGCAGAGTGGCAGGACTATCTTCAGAACCTGCCGGCGGCTGTCGACATCGATGTCAGATCCGGCATCGTTTTCAGCGAAACCGCGCTCTGCTTGGACGCCGCTGCCCGCGGCCAAGGCATCGCGATCGGTGATGACTATCTCGCGGCCATATATTTGGCGGAGGGACGCCTGGTAAAGCCTTTCGAGTCATGGTTTCTTTCCAAGAACGCTTATTATTTTATCGCGGGCGAAATTGCCTCGCGGCATCCGGTAGTCAAGGCTTTTCGGACCTGGCTTTTTCGAACTATCGATGGTCAATCCATCGAGTCACGATAAGTCACTCCGAGCGCAACAAAACTTAGCTTGAGAGCAGACCCCGCGTTCGGCATTCTCAGCCCGAAACGCGTCTGCGCGACTTACACCCAAATCATTCAACTGCAGTGGACCATGGAGATGCTATATGAACCGGAGCCGCACGATCGCTAACGCCGTTGCGCGCGAACAAGGCATCCGCGAAGCCGATGATATTTACTCGGGATGCGTGCATCATCCCGCGATGGCGGCTTCGCGATCGTTCAATCGCCATTTGTCCACCCGAGCGCTGATTCAATCCGAACTCCGTCTGTTTCTCGCCAGTATGGCCATTTTCAACCGGCACACGATCGGCGGCATTACCATTCTCGCGGGACGGCTGTCGGACCAGATTCTTCCGTTATTACCCAAGACGGGGCACGAGATCGGCGCTTATGTCTTGAATGCGGCAATTGACGAGTACGGCTTGCGCGACACCGTTACTCACGTCGAGCTGGCGCGAGACTTTGCAGAGCATCTCGGAATTCCGAGCGCAGACATCGAATCGCCGCAGAATGCCTGCGCGGCGGCTAACGAACTCGGGGATGCACTGTTTGCCTGGTATCGCGAAAGGCCCGTTCCCTTTGCGCTCGGCGTGCATACCGCATCGGAAGTGACCAGCGTGGCCGAGTTCGCCTCCTGGCACGACGCCTTTCTTAAATTTCCGCAGTACCGCTGCTCGCGCGAGTTGCCGCAGTTCGAATACATGCGCGCGCATTATACCCACGAGCCGAAACACGTCGGCGATGCGCGGCTGTGCGTTGGGCGCTATCTCGATCTGCTCCCGCAGCACGCCGGTTCCGTGCGTGCCGGCGCCCAAACCTATCTCAGCCTCTATCAGCGGATGTTTCATCAACTGGACACCCGCATTTTTAATTCGCGGCAGCCGGGCTAGCATCCCGCATGCTGGAGGCGAGGGTTCGGTATCTCGTGCGGTCTGCCGAAGACCCCTTGGCGCAAGACGCGCCGAACGTGATCGCGAATCTCAAGCGCACACCGAAGCGCATCTCGCCCGTGTACGTGTATGATAAGCGAGGTACGGAACTCTTCGAGCGGCAATGCGCCACTCCTGAATACTACTTGCGTCGTGTCGAATCGCGGCTGCTTGAATGTCACGCCGCCGAGATCACCGAATTGTGCGGCACTGTCCCCATCGTCGAGTTGGGGGCAGGCACCTCGGCAAAGACCCGGACGCTGCTTGCGGAATACGAAAAGCGCGGCGCCCGTTGCGACTACTTCCCGATCGACGTCGATACCCAAACGCTCGAAGAGTCCGCGCACTGCCTGATCGACTCCTTTCCCACGCTGTTCGTCCATTGTCTCGGTACCACATACCAGGAGGGCCTCCGCGCTCTGCCTCCCTCGAATCAAGCCAGACTTTTCTTATTTCTCGGGAGTTCCCTCGGCAATATGCAGCTCCAGGAAATGGACAACCTGCTGCTGTACCTGTTCGAGCATGGCACCGCAGGCGAATATTTGTTGCTCGGTGCCGATTTGGACAAGGACGCCGCCATAATCAACAGGGCATACAACGATTCGGCTGGCTATGGCCCGCGATCGACGCTCAACATGCTCCATCACCTGAATCGCCGCTATCGCGGCAATTTTGTCGTAGCGAATTTCCGCTATCGCTCGCAGTACGATTCGCGATTGAAAAGGAACGACGTCCGAATCGAGAGCCTTGTGGCGCAGACTGTAACGCTCGCCTCTCTCGGCTTTACCGTTCCATTTGCGGCAGCCGAGTTCATCGATGCCGAGGTCATGTGGAAGTTCGACCCCGAGGAGCTCGCGGCTTTATTGGAACTGGCGGGTTTTACCTTGCTACGCCGTTGGATCGATCCCCTCTACCGCTACGGCCTGTTTCTGTTGCAGCATAAATGAGGGATACGCGCCGTCGATAAATCCCAGTACGGGACTTTCCTTGACCTTGTTGCGCAATAGGCGCCGCTGGAGCACCAGGGAATCCAAACCATTGATCGACTGCCTCAAGAGATCGCGCGCCAGCTGCGCCACATCCGGGTAATACGGCTTGGTTGCCGAATCGGTTTCGTGTTCCATGGAGGCGACCAGGCATCCCAGCACCGAATCAGCCTTCGAAAGGTTGTCTCGTTCGATTTCGATCGCTTCGTGCAAGCCCGCGGGAACGGGGACGCCGTAGGCATCTGTCGCTGGCTGATTCTTCGGGCTGAGCCCAGTGCGGCGGCTCGCCCGTGCGCGCGTGGGGCCGCTGTCGCTGTACCGTCGTCTTGTCATGAGCGCACCTCGAATCGGTTGATCAGAAAACGCTTTGATTTCCTTTGGTAATAGTAGCTGTATATATAACCAGCTTCAATTAATTTTGCAAATTTTGGGGCCCGGAGTCGTGCACCCCGATCCCGTAGCGATACACGTTTTGGCCGCCTCGATAGCCCGTCACGACCAGTGCCGCGCTCCCCACCAGCAGCATGAGCAGGAACGCCCAAGACGGGCGCGACTCCTGAGCGCAGCCGGCGCCGCGCCAGACCGCCAACAACATCAGTACCAGCGTGCTGAAAAACGCCCACCTCAAATGCAAGGAAACGGCTTCATGTGCGGCAGCGCCGACGTTCAAGCCGCCCACCGCAGCCAATCCCGTGCCGAGCGCACCCAAGGCCGCGGCGGCACCGAGACAAAGATTCCACGTGCCCACCGTCGCCAAGGTCGCCGCATAGCGTTCCCCGCGGACCAGCCGCGCCGCCGAGAGGAATATCGTCGCCGTGATCACCAGCGCCAACGGAAAATGCACGGCCATGGGATGCCATTGAGGGATAGGCATCATCGCTGGCTCGCCGCGCCGCTCAAGGTGGCGCGCCACCACTCGATGGTGTCGGTCAATGCTGCATCCAATGTAAATCGTGGCTGCCAGCGAGCTTCGTCGCGCAAGCGGTGAATGTCCGGGAGAAGAATCGCCGGCTCATGCTCCGGGGCGGGCCGCGCGCCCAACCGCACCAGATCGGCACGCCCGGTCTGCCGGCCGATTCGCTCGACGAGATCGGCGAGCGCCACTTTCTCGTCGGAGCCGATGTTCACGGGGCCCTCGAGCTCGCCGTCCAATACGGCCGCAAACGCATTGCCGACGTCGGCGACGTGAAGAAAACTGCGTACCTGCCGCGCGTGCGATACCGGCGCTTCGTGATTCAGCAGCAGGCTCCGGATCACCGACGGCACCAAGCGATCCGGATGTTCGTAGGGGCCGAATTGAAAGAAAATGCGGCCCCAGGCGGTCGACAGGTGTTCCTGGCGCGCGAATTCGGCAAGCGACTTCTGCAAGGCGATCTTGCAGAGTGCGTACGGACTTGGGGGAAGAAATGGGTGAACGGCGGCGCCGTTGACGTTCGCCAGCGGACTCAGCAACTCGTCGCAAATCTCCACCCGCGACCAATCGTATTCGGCGCAGCTGCCGGCCATCATTGCGCGTCTGCCGCCGTGAGCGCCGAAGCAGCGCAGCAGCCGCTCACTCGCCGCCAACCAGCGAAAATTCTCCGCGCTGTGCCAATACAGTCCCGGCGTGGTAATCCACGCGAAGTGCAGCAAATGCGTCGGCCTCAGCTTGGCGATCAAGTCATCGATGTTCGATTCGTCGAGCAAGTCGGCGATGTGTATCCTTGCGCCCTGAAGCTGAGGCAGCTCGCCACTCGCGTTCCCCTGACCCGCCTTCCCGGAGAGGATCGCATGCACCTCGTATCCCAAACGCAACAGCGCGGGGACGCTCCATCGGCCGATGAAGCCGCCCGCCCCGCTCACAACTACTCGCTTTGTCTGCATCAGGTGCCGCTCGGCACATCGAGCAGCGGGTAGGCAGCGTCGCGCGCGGAAATCACTACGGGCGTCACGGGCCACTCGATGGCGACTGCAGGATCGTTCCAGCGGACTCCGCGGGCGGACTCTGGGGCGTGCGGCGCCGAAATCATGTAGTACACCTCGCTATGGTCGGTGAGACTCATGAAACCATGAGCAAAGCCCGGCGGAATGAACACCGAATGTCGATTGTCGGCTGTCAGCTCCGCCCCGTACCAACGGCGGTAGGTTGGAGAGAACGTGCGGATGTCGACGATGACGTCGTAGATGGCACCGGCGGTGCAGCGAACGAGCTTGTGTTCTTCATGAGGAGCGCCCTGATAGTGCATGCCCCGAAGCGTGCCCTTGCGCGCGTTATACGACACGCTGCACTGCCGTAGTTCGGGCTCCAAGCCATGCGCAGCGAATTCCGCCGCACAGTATGCCCGCGCAAAAAATCCTCGCTCGTCTCCGAGCCGTTGCATCTCGACTAGGTAGGCCCCGAAAAGCGGCAACTCGGTGAAAATCATGGACCCGCTACCCCGTGTTCGTCGCGGCGGCTACTCGTAGATACGAACCGCGGGTACCGGTGTGACGAAGCGGCCGCCCCACTCCCTGATCTCCCGCAATTGTTGGCGGATTTCCGCCTGCAGATTCCACGGCAATATCAAGACGTAGTCCGGCCTTGCCCGCATCAGCGCCTGCGGCGACACCACCGGAATGTGACTGCCGGGCAGAAATTTCGATTGCTTGTGCGGGTTCCTATCGGCCACCTGCGATATGTCGGCCGGCGTCACGCCGCAGAAATTGAGCAGAGTGTTGCCCTTCGCCGCCGCGCCGTAGCCCGCGACCTTTTTGCCTTCGCGGCGCGCCGTGTCGAGAAATTCCAGCAATGAACGCCTGCAGTTGTCGACGCGCTCCGCGAAGCGGAGGTAGGTCGTGAGGTCGGCGAGACGCGCCGCGCCCTCCTCGGCGCGCAACTGGCGCAGCAGGGCGCTGTCCTCAAGATCCGGACGTTTCGAGTGCGCGGCAAAAATCCGCAGCGACCCACCGTGTGTCGGCAATCGCTCTGCATCGAAGAGCCTCAGGCCATGGCGGCTGAATACCTGCTCGACGGAGTACAACGAAAAGTATGAGTAATGCTCGTGATAAATGGTATCGAACTCGACGTGCTCGATCAGTTCCAGCAGGTGCGGAAACTCGACCGTCACCGTGCCGGCGGCCTTGAGCAGCACTGAAATTCCCGCAACGAAATCATTGAGCAAAGGCACGTGAGCGAGAACATTGTTGCCGACGATCAGGTCAGCTTGCCGGCCGTCCTGCGTGAGCTTCTTGGCGAGGCTCTCGCCGAAAAATTCCACCAGCGTGGGGACGCCGATTTTTTCCGCCGCGGCAGCCACGGTATCGGATGGATCGATGCCGAGAACCGGCACCCCCATGTCGATGAAATTCTTCAGCAGGTATCCGTCATTACTCGCGAGCTCCACCACCAGGCTGTTGGAGTCAAGCCCGAATCGCCGGCGCGCCATCTCGCAGTACTCCTTGGCGTGCGCCAGCCAGTCGTCCGAGTACGAGGAGAAATACACATAGTTGCCGAACAGTTCCTGCGGCGCGACATCGTAGTCCAGTTGCACCAATTTGCAGGATTCGCACACCTTGGCGCGAAGCGGATAGCGCTTCTCCTCGTGCACCGCGGCCAACGAGGGGATGAAGGCGTTCGACGCCGGCTGCAGCCCCAAATCGGCCATCGTCACTGCCAAGCGGCCGCCGCAAGCGCGGCAGGCGGACACGAGGCCTACCATGGAACGAAACCCATCAACCTTCCCACAGCTTCCAGGGCGCGGCACCGCTTTCCCACAACGAATTGAGGTTCTGCTTGTCGCGTAGCGTGTCCATCGGTTGCCAAAAGCCTTGGTGCACCCACGCGGCCAATTGGCCCTGCGCTGCCAAAGTCTCCATCGGTCCCTTCTCCCAGACGGTATCGTGGCCGTCGATCAGCTCGAGCACGGCGGGATCCAGGACGAAAAAGCCGCCATTGATCAGGCCCCCTTCGGCCATGGGCTTCTCCTCGAACGAGACGACCTGGCTGCCTTTCGTGACAATGCGTCCGAACCTCGCCGGCGGACGCACGCAGGCCACGGTGGCCTTGCGGCCGTGATGCGCGTGGAATGCGAGCTCCGCGCCGATATCGATATTGGCCAGGCCATCCCCGTAAGTCATGCAAAACGGCTCGCCGGCATTGAGAAAATTGCGCACGTGCAAGAGCCGCCCGCCGGTCATGCTCTCTTCGCCCGTATCGACGAGCGTCACCTTCCACGGTTCGCTGCGGCAATCATGATACTCGACGCGGTTCTCCGTCATGTCGAAGGTGACATCCGCTTGATGCAAGAAATAATTCGCAAAATATTCCTTGATCACATATCCCTTGTAGCCGAGACATACGATGAATTCTTTGACCCCGAAGGAGGCGTACAGCTTCATGATGTGCCAGAGAATGGGTTGCGAGCCGACCTCCAGCATGGGTTTGGGCCGCGTATTCGACTCCTCGGCGATGCGGGTGCCCCTGCCGCCGGCGAGAATCACGCACTTCATTGCGGTTGCTTCAACAATTCACGGTACCGTGCTATCTGCGATTCGGAAAATGCCGCCATGTTCTCCCCCGCCGAATGGGCCTTATACCAGTCGGCCGTCCACGACAGAGACTCACGTATGTCGAGCCGGGGACGCCATGCGAGCGCTCGCCCCGCCAGGGCCGACGAAAGTGTCAGCGCATTCGCCTCCGCGGGCTGCGCAGCCGGGTCGGCCACCCACCCGGGCTTGCCTCCGAATCGGGCGCCGAATGCCTCCACGAGCTCGCGCACCGTGCAGAAGGATGCCGGGTCTGGACCGAAATTGACAGCGCGCGGCGTCTTTTTAGGCGCAGTAATCAATCCTTCGGCCAAAGCTAGGTAGCCGGACAAGGGTTCGAGAACGTGTTGCCAAGGCCGAATCGCATCGGGATAACGCAAGATCACGGAGTGTCCGGACATGAGCGCTTTGATGCAGTCTGGAATGAGGCGGTCCTCCGACCAGTCGCCTCCGCCGATGACGTTGCCCGCCCGCGCGGTCGCGATGGGCGGACCCTCGGCAAAAAAGCTATCGCGAAAACTGGCGGTGAGGAGTTCGGTACAGGCCTTGCTGGTGCTATAGGGATCGTGGCCGCCGAGCCGGTCGCGTTCATCGAACGCGCGGCCCTCGCCGTCATTCTGGTAGACCTTGTCGCTGGTGACGACGACGACGCACTCGAGATGCCGCAAAGAGCGGCATGCCTGCAAGAGGGCCGCGGTGCCCATGACATTCGTCGCGTAAGTGCCGAGCGGATCGCGATAGGACTCTCGGACCAGTGCCTGAGCCGCCATGTGAATCACGACTTGGGGGTCGGCTCGCGCCATGGCGTCCCCGACGCGCTCCGCGTCGCGAATATCCGCGATGACCGATCGCTGCGGCTTCCCGGCGCCGGACGATGCGGCGACGATATTCCAAAGATTGGGTTCGGCGGCGGGGGGCAGCGCATACCCCGTCACCTCGGCGCCCAAGCCCCGGAGCCACAGACTCATCCAGGCGCCTTTGAAGCCGGTATGGCCGGTGAGCAGCACTCGCCGGCCGCGCCAAAACTCGCCCGCGGCGATGATCTTCGGTTCGCCGCTAGCGTCCATCGTGCAGCCAATAGGATTTCAAAATGCGCAAGGTCGAGCCCACGTGCCGAAATCCCAGCGCGCCGCCGAGCCGGATATGCAAGTTGAGGATTTTCCGCAACCCCCGCACCATCAGGAATACATCCTTGTATTGGCTGCGGCCTTGGGTCGCGTACGCGATCTTCAGCGCATCGCACACCACGGCGACCGGCAGTTTATAGAGCCGGGAATGCGCCACGAAAGGATCACGCACGCGCACTTCGAAACTGCGGTCGGTGGTCAGCAGCCACGTGGCCATCCGCTCCATGACGAATATTTTCATCTGCACGTTCGCGGCACCGCGGTATCTCGTCGGAGTGCGCAGCGCCTCGCCGAGCGCATCGGAAGCCGACTCCGCAATCGCGAACATCTTTTCGTTGATCGCCAGCCAGGCTCTCCAAAAGCGCGGTTTCGCGATGAAATAGTTCGAATGCACGGTGTTCCGCGAATCGGATACGAGCGAGTCGAGGTCGGCGCTGAACCCAAGCCGTTCGAACAATGCGCCGGCGATTTTCTTGAGACCCGGATGCTCGGCGTCGCCGTGCTCGAAGACGTTGAGGTAATAGGCGCTGTTGTGGATGCTCGGGCTCAACACGATGACCTCCGCGCCGGCATCGCAGGCTTGGATGAACTCGCGCACGGCTTCGGAATCCAAGCTGGTCTTGACCTTGAATTTCGGCGACAGAAAACCGTAAAACGCGTCCTCGTCCAATGTCTCGTTGAGCAAAAACTTTCGGATCGGCCAATACTCGAACCAATCCGGGCGCTCGTTGGCGGAGTTATCCAGGACCTCGAAGCCGGGATCCAACTCTTGACGCGAGGTATAGTGATTCAGGATTTGATGAACATGCATGCCATGCATGGTTCAAAGGATACCGGCTTCGGAGGCGCGGCGCATTCAATCCCGGCCCGATCCCGAGCTCAACCGCGTCAGCAAGTCCACATATCGAGCTTGGTAAGTTCGCATCGCGTAGCGGGATTCGACGTGGTCGCGGCCGCTTGCGCCGAAGCGAGCGCGCAGCTCGGGAGATTCGATCAAGGATCCCAGGTGCCGCTCCCAATCATCGACGTTGCGCGCATGAAAACCGTTGACGCCGTCGATTACCGCCTCGGTGTTCGCGCCGACCGGCGAGGCAACGCAAGGCAATGCCGCGGCCATGTACTGCAGCAACTTGAACGCGCACTTGCCGCGTGCCCATTCGTCGTCGCTCAGCGGCATGACGCCGATGTGCGCCGTCGCCAGCATCTTGGCTTCAGTCGCCGAGCTCCAGGCGATCCGTTCAACGTTCACGTCGGCCCATTCCGGAAACCGCGAACATATGACCCTCATCTTGAGGGTCTTGTACCGGACGGTCAGGCGCGCCAACGCCGGCCTGATCATCTCCAAATAAACCAAGTTCTCGGGACTGCCGATCCAAACGATCGTCGGCGGATCGGCCGGCGTGGCCGTGGTCGGCTGATATGCGGCGATGTCGATCGAAGTCGGCAACACGATGAGCGACTGCGCCGCGGCTCGCGCGACCCCGGCCAAGACGTCGTTGCCGGCGGCAACCACGTCCACCCAGCGGCAGGTGGCGGCGAATTTTCTCCTCCGCCACGGAGAGTCGTCGGCCGCTTCGCCGAGGCGTCTCGGCCTACGCACATAGATGGCATCGTCGACATCGAATACACGCCGCCGGCTGACCGATGCAAACAGACGCCCCTCGATGGGGCTCAATTTGATTTGGTGCAATACGACGACGTCCGCCGCGCGCAGCAGTGAACGGCGCTCCCAGGTTCGCAGGCCATACCGGCCGCTGGGGAAGCGCTCCATCCGCACTTGCCATCCCGCCGCTTCGAGCGGGCCGATCAGACTGCGCATGCGGTGCCGGAACGACGGCTGTTCGAGATCGTAGCCCAATAAGACGGCTGTCGGCTTGTTCATCGCGCGGGCGGCTTAGGGCGGCATTGCGTGTTGCGCCGTGCCGATGAGATCGCCCAGAGCCTGTACCGCGAGTTCGACGCCATCGGCAAGTTTCAGGCCGGCGGCACGCGCCGCAAGCGATGTCCGAAGCGGCTCATCCTGCAGCAGCAGGTCGGCCGCCTGCACGATACTTGCGGCGTTCAACGCAGCGGCAACGGCTACACCGGCGGCGACGCAGCGCCGAGTGCGTTCGGTTTGATCCTTCGCGATCGGCACCGCGACGCAGGCTCTGCCGCAGGCGATGGCCTGCAGCAGCGTCGAGCCGCCATTCGCAATGATCAGACGCGCCGAACGCATCAGTTCCGCCAAGTCGGACTGCGGAAGTGGGCCGAGGGCATGCAAATTAGGTCCGCCCGCATCGTACGGGCCGACGTACACCGTCGCAGCGCCGCGCGCCGCGAGCGCTCGCGCCGCCGCCGCGAACTCCGCCGCCGCATGGTGCGCGCCCGGATGGCCGGTGCCGCCGCCCGGAACCACCAACACGAACGTTCCGGCAGCGCAACCGCTCCGCAACAGGATGGAACTGCGATGTGCCGGTTCTCCGCGCGACAGGATGACGTCCAAATAGCGCACGGTGGGGCGTCCGGCGATCTTCAGCTTGAGCTTTTCTAAAAACCCCAAGGAGCCGGCGATGAATTCAGGGTATGCGATCCAGTGTTCATCGATCAGCCGCATCCAGCGCCAACGAAACGCCTTGCGTCGCTGGCGGCGGCGCGCGCTGATGTAGACCACACGGGCGCCCAGGCGCTGCGCGGCGCGCAGCTGCGCCGTGCGCCCGGCGTTGTCGAATATCACGACGTCCGGCCGCCAATGGTCGAGCAGCTCGATGACGGCTGCGGAATGAAATGTCGGCGACGAGTCGAGCAACGTTGCGGGAAACGGTGCATCGGCGGCATACGCAGCCTTGCGGCTCAAGACGAACCGTATGGCGGCCCTGGGCCAATGCTTGCCCGCGGCACGCGCAATCGCGAGGGAGCGGGCGTATTCGCCCATGCCGTAGGGACCCGAGACCGGAACGAAAAGGATTCGCGGCGCGCGCGTCAGGCCGGCCTCATCGGGCATAGCCGGGACGGCAGCGGCGGGACCGTTCACGCTAAGGTCAGCCAAAGGCGGTGAACCAGCGATCGAGCACCAACAGGTACCAGGCTCTGCGGAATTCGCTGCCCACCGCACGCTGCAGCACGCCCCGATCCATCAGGCGCCGGACCGCATCGCGCAACATCTCGGGATGGCGCCGCAGCCAGCGATGCACCGGAAGCCCAAACCCGGATTTCGGCCGACTCAAATGCCCCTCCGGTAAGCGCGGCTCCATCAGCTGCCGGACCAGCAATTTGCCCCGGCGTCTTTTCTGGTCGACCAGCAATTGCGGGTCCACGCTGAGCATGAACTCGACCAAACGATGGTCCAGCAGCGGCGGACGTACCTCGAGCGAATGCGCCATGCTGGTTCGATCGACCTTGGTCAGTAAGCCTTCGGGCAGATCAGTCTTCAAATCGAGCCAGCGTAATTGCGCGAGCGGGCTCAAATTCTCGCGCCAATGCTGCCGATAGAACCACAGATAATCGTACTCCGGCTCGCGCCAGCTCTTTGCCAACACGGATTCGACCTGCAGCGCCGTCATGCCGCCGAGCGCCGCGGCATAGGCGGGCAATCCGACGTACGCATGGCGCTGCATCGTGGAAGCCAGGCGCGACAACGGCGGCAAGTATCGAGCGAGGGACCTGTTGAAAATCGTCGAGCGCGCGCCGATCCTCGACCAGTAGCGCGGGTAACCGCAAAAAATTTCATCGCCTCCCTCGCCGCTCAGCGCCACGGTCACCTCGCGACGCGCAAATTGCGCGATGAGATAATTCGACCAGGCGGCGCTGTCGCCGAAGGGTTCATCGAACAGCGCCGGCATATGCTCGAGCGCACCCGCGAAATCCGCCTCGGGCGCCGTCATCTCCAGGTGAACGGTATGCAGGTGCTCGGCCGCCCTGCGCGCGGCTTGCGCTTCCGAACGCGCGCCCGCTTCGAATCCCAGAGTATAGGTACGCGGAGCGTCGAGATAATAAGCGGTCAACGCGGAATCGATGCCTCCGCTCAAGAATACCCCCACCGGTACATCCGCCAACGTGTGTGCCGGCAGCACCTGGCGAAGCAAGGCATCGAGTTCGTGCACAGTATCGCCGGCGCTTCGCACCGTGACTGCGGTCGACGGATCCCAGTAACGCTCGATGCTGATGCGGCCCGCCTGCCAGGTGAGGGTATGTCCCGCCGGCAACTTTGCGATGCCGTGATAAATGCTTTTCGGCGCGGGAACATAGCCGTGGAACAAAAAATCCCGCACGGCGCTGCGATCGATTTCAGGACGGCCGAGAACCAACAACGCCTTCAGCTCCGAAGCAAACGCGATGCCGTCCGGCAGCAGCCGGTAGTACAAGGGCTTGATGCCTAAGCGATCGCGGGCGAGCAGCAATCGCTGCTCCCGCGTGTCCCAAGCGGCAAACGCGAACATTCCAACCAAGCGCTCGAGGCATGCGCTGCCGTACTTCGCCAGGAGATGGATGAGCACCTCGGTGTCGCCGGTCGACCGCCACGGACCCGTCAGTTCCGAGCGCAATTGCTCGTGATTGTAAATCTCGCCGTTATAGGTGAGCACCTGGGAGTCGAACAACATCGGTTGATGGCCGGCCTCGGACAGATCCAATATTGCGAGCCGGCGGAAGGCCACCGCGACTCCCGCATCGCCCCACGCTCCTTCGTCGTCCGGGCCGCGGTGGTGCAAGCGCTGCGCCATGCTGCGGGCGATCTCCACGCTTGCCCGCGAACTGACGATACCGGCTATTCCACACATGGCCGGCAGTCTAGCAGCCCGCCGCAGCCGCGATGTACCGCTAGCCATCAGGCGGCGGTTCGTTTAGGGTGCAGCCTGGAGCTGCATACACATGGCAACACCCGCCGATCAACGACTGCTGGAACTCTTGGAAAAATGGCTCAAAAGCCTTGAGCTGCATGCCAGGTATTCTTCTCTCGACGACGACAGCTATTGGAAAGTACAGCCCTGGGTCGAGCACCAGCGGCCGAGCCGCTGGATCATCGACCTAGCGATGCAAAAGACCATCGCGCTGCGCAACCATGTGCAGGAGCGCGTGAAATCGGGTGATATAAAGTATTCCGATTCTCTGGAGCTGATGGCCTTTCTCGCCAACCTCGTCGGTTCGGAACACATCGAGCGGTTCATCCCGGTGGCGCAGGCGGAGAACGAACGATCGTTGGTGCCCGAAACGCCCGACGGCGCCGCGCGTGCGGCTGCGGATTCGGCCACGGGTACGCGGGAAATGCCGAAATTCCTCGCCGCCAAACGCACCGCCCAGCCCTCGGGCACCGCACAAGTTGCGCGCACCGAGCGCAAGGCGTCGATGCCTGCGAAGCCGGCCGCGAAACCTGCGAGCAAACACCCCGCGAGGCTCGGGACTTCGCCGAAGGCAGCCTCGCCCTCAAGGCCGGCCGGCAAGCCGGCGCCTAACAAAACAGCGGCCGACTCTTCGGCACGCGATGGGCCTTCGGATGCCGCGCGAGCGCAAGTCGTTGCAGACGCGGCGCGTTTGGTACAATGGGGACGGCGATGGTACGAGTTGCCCGAGCTCATCGCGCGCATGGCGGGGCGACCGACGTTGCCCGAGGTACGGCGGATACTCAAGGAAAACAAATCGGCTATCGATGCGAAATCCGGAGGCGCATAGCCGGTAAGCTGCAGCGCATGCGATCCGCCAAGGGATCGCGCACAAAAATTTTTGAACCTCCTCCGTCCAAGCACGCTCAAAGGCGCCCATGATCACGACGAAACATTTATCCAAACGCTATGGCGATAAACTCGCGGTCGATGACTTGACATTTTCGGTCGCGCCGGGCGAGGTGCTGGGATTTTTGGGCGCCAATGGCGCGGGTAAATCCACGACCATGCGCATGATCGCGGGGTTCATTGCGCCGTCCCGGGGCGAAGTCTCCGTTTGCGGGCATGACATTGAGCGCGCGCCCGTGGCGGCCAAATCCTGCATGGGCTACCTCCCGGAAGGTGCGCCCAGCTACGGTGAAATGACGGTGAGCGAGTTTCTGGATTTCGTCGCCGATGTACGCGGCCTCACGGGGGAGTTGCGCCGGCTGCGCCGCGGTGTCGTCGTCGACAGGCTCGGACTTGGACCGGTCATCCACCAAGTCATCGAGACGCTTTCCAAAGGTTTTCGCCGCCGCGTCGGTCTGGCGCAGGCATTGATTCACGACCCGCAGGTGCTGATTCTGGATGAACCGACCGACGGGCTGGATCCGAACCAGAAGCACGAAGTGCGGCGTCTGATCAATGAACTGAGCAAGGACAAGCTGGTCATCGTTTCCACCCACATCCTGGAGGAAGTGCACGAGGTGTGTACGCGAGCCATCATCATCGCCGACGGCCGCATCGTCGCCGACGAATCCCCGACCGCTCTGGAGGCCCGCTCCCGCTACCACCATGCCGTCAGCCTGCGCTTCGAAAGGACCGAGCAACATGAGGCGGCACGCCGCGAGATCGCCCTGCTTCCGGAGGTCGCGGAAGTGGAATCGGACGCGCGCGAGCTGCGGCTCACGGCGGTGCCGAAACCGGGCGCAAACACGTTGGCCGCGGTGAGCGCGATCATCGTCAAGAACAACTGGGACGTGCCCGAGCTGCACCTGGAATCGGGGCGTCTCGACGAGGTGTTTCGCTCGTTGACCCAGCCGCCCGGCATCGCGGTTTCGGACGCTGCGCAAGGGGCCGACGCATGAATAAGGTCCTCGTGATTTTCCGCCGTGAGCTTCGCAGTTATTTTGCAACGCCCTTGGCCTATGTGTTCATCGTGATTTTTCTGGTGCTCGCAGCAGTGTTCACATTTCAGGTAGGCGGCTTCTTCGAGCGCGGTCAGGCTGACTTGCAGCCCTTCTTTCGATGGCATCCCTGGTTGTATCTGGTGCTGATCCCGGCGATCTCGATGCGCCTTTGGGCCGAAGAACGAAATAGCGGCAGCATCGAATTGCTGATGACCCTGCCCATTACGCTGTGGCAGGCGGTGCTCGGGAAATTTCTCGCGGCGTGGTGCTTTGCAGGCATCGCCTTGATGCTGACATTTCCGATCTGGATCACCGTCAACTATTTGGGGTCGCCGGACAACGGTGCGATCGTTGCGGCTTACGTCGGAAGTCTGTTGATGGCGGGGGGGTTCCTCTCGATCGGCATGTGCCTCTCAGCAGCCACCCGCAATCAAGTGGTCGCGTTCATCACGGCGGCGCTCGTGGGCTTCGTATTCCTGCTTGCGGGATTTCCGCTGGTGCTCGATTTCGTGCGAGGCATCTTGCCGCAGGCCATCGTCGACGCGATCGCGTCGTTGAGCTTTTTCACCCACTTCGAGGCCATCTCGAGGGGCGTCATCGATTTGCGCGATCTCATATATTTCGGAGCCTTGATCGGCTTTTGGTTGGCCGCCACGGCCTTGGTACTCGACATGAAGAAGGCGGAATAGGTGAACGGTAGTCGCTGGCGAAGAGTGAGCTTTGGGATCGGGGGGCTGATCGCCCTCGCCGTGTTGTTTCTGGCCGTCGTGATGCTCTCGAACGTGAGCCTTCGCGCCATGCGCGCGGATCTCACGCAGAACCGGCTCTACACGTTGAGTCCGGGGACCCAGCAGGTGCTTCGGGAACTCAAGGAGCCGATCAATCTGTATTTCTATTTCTCGCGCGAGGCCGCCGCAAAGCAGGCGCCCCTGCTCATGCCCTACGCCACCCGGGTGCGCGAATTCCTCGAAGAACTCGCGACCCGTTCCGGAGGAAAGATCCACCTGCGTATCGTCGATCCGCAGCCCTTCTCGGATGAAGAGGACCGCGCTGCCGAATTCGGGCTGCAATCGCTTCACGCGGGCGGCGACCCGCTCTATTTCGGTTTGACCGGCACCAATTCCACGGACGGCCGTTCTTCAATACCGACCTTCCAAACCGATCGCGAGGAATTCCTGGAATACGACGTGGCCAAACTCATCAATGAGCTGGGCACGCCGAAGAAACCGGTGATCGGCCTCATGAGTTCATTGCGGCTGCAGGGGCAATTCAATCCGATGACGGGTCAGATGGGTGAGCCTTGGCCGATTCTCACCCAACTGCAGGACCTCTTCACGGTGCGTACGGTGACCCTGGACGCTGATCACATCGAGAAAGACGTCGACGTGCTGATGCTGGTTCATCCGAAAGATCTGCCGCCGAAGACCCTGTACGCCATCGATCAATTCGTGATGCGCGGCGGTAGGGTGCTGCTATTCCTAGATCCGAATGCGGGCGGCGACACCGGCGGACAGGATCCTTCCAACCCCATGGCCGCGGCGATGGCCAACCATTCTTCGGATCTCAAGCCGCTGTTGGCGGCCTGGGGCGTCGACTACGATGCGAGCAAAGTCATCGGAGACCTGGAGCGCGGGCTCGAAGTACGCACCAACATGCAGTCGCCGCCCGTGCGCCACATCGGCATCCTCGGCCTCAGCCACGCCGACATGAATCAAAAAGATGTGGTCACGTCATCGCTCGATAAGATCAATCTTGCGACGGCCGGCTTTCTCGCCGCACATCCCGGCGCCAAGACGACGTTCGAACCTCTGCTGCTGAGTTCGACGAGAGCGGCGCCGATCCCTGCGCAGCGTTTTAACGCCCTCACGGACCCCGCGACGCTGCGTGATGGATTCAAGCCGACCGGGATCCGCTACGCCTTGGCCGCGCGCGTCACCGGGCCCGTCGAATCCGCGTATCCGCAAGGGCTGCCGCCGGAGCAAAAGGCCGCCGCCGCTGCGCTGGACGCCCCTGCAACGGGCGCGGCCGAGGCGGGCGCCGCTGCGCTGCCCGCGCGGCTTCCCGCCGCCCACCTGGCAAAATCGGCGGTCCCCGCCAATATCGTCCTTATCGCCGACACGGATTTGCTGATGGATTACATGTGGGTGCAGATCCGGGATTTGTTCGGTCAGCGCGTCGCGCAGGCATTCGCCAACAACGGTGATTTGGTGGCCAACATTCTCGATAACTTGAGCGGGACGAGCGCGCTTATCAGCGTGCGGGGACGCGCGACGTTCTCCAGACCGTTCGAGCGCGTGGAAGCGCTGAGGCGTCAAGCGGATGACCGCTTGCGCGGCAAGGCACTGGAACTGCAGGCTGAACTGCAGCAAACCGAGACCAAATTGACCAATCTGCAAAGCAAACGCAACGATCAGTCCTCGCTCATGCTGTCGGCGGAACAAGAGGCCGAACTCAAAAGATTCGTCGCCGAAAAGACTCGCGTGCGACGGGAACTGCGCGAAACGCAACGCGGCCTGGACGTGGAGATCAATCGCCTGAATTCCTGGCTCAAAGTAATCAACATCGCCATCGCACCGCTCTGCGTCGCCGTGGCCGGCGTGATTATCCTGTCTCTGCGCCGACGGCGCAGAACCACGGCTTTGGGCGCAACATGAGCCGGCAACGATTCATAACGCTGCTCGTCGCCGCGCTGATCGCAATCTCGGGCGCCCTGTACTTGAGCACGCAACGCAATCTGCCGCGGGACCCGCACGGCACCGCGTTGTTGCCGTCCCTGGCAGCCCAGCTGAACACCGTTACTGCCTTGAGCGTGCGCCGCGCCGGCGCGGCGGCGACGGTGCACGAGCGGGACGGCCGATGGACCGTAGCCGAACGCGGCGATTATCCCGCCGACGTATCGAAGGTGCGCAAATTGCTTCTCGCCCTGAGCGACGCCAAGATCATGGAAGAGAAGACCTCCAACCCGGCCAATTTTTCGATCATCGGGGTCGACGATCCATCGCTGCCCGGAGCGAGCGGAGCGGAAGTCAGCTTTACGGCGCACGACGGAAAGCATTCCGTGATCGTCGGCAAGCCGACGGGCGAAGGAAACTTCGCGCGCCGCGGCGGCGAGAACACCAGCTACAGTGTCGAACCCGGTATTACATTCGAAACCGAGCCCCGCTTTTGGATCGATTCACGGCTGCTCGACATCCCGGCCGCGGACATTCAAAGCATCCTGGTCAAGCCGGCGACCGGAACCGCCTACACCGTTCGCCGCGACGGTACCGGCGCAAATTACACGCTCGACGGCATACCGCCCGGGCGCAAAGCGCTCGATTCGGCTTCCCTCGCACCCTCGCCCACCCTTCTCACCGGACTGACCGCGGACGACGCGACTCCCGTGGACGGCATCGATTTCAGCAAGCCGACGGCCGCGACCGTGACGACGTCCGACGGCGACGTGATCACCATCACCGGGACGAGCAGCGGCGACAAGCACTGGATTCGTTTGCAGGCAAGCAAGGACGCCGCGCTCAATGCCAAGGCTGCGGGCCGTGCTTTCGAAATTGCGAGCTACCGCTTCGACGCTATTTTCCGCCCGGTGGAACAATTGCTCGTACCGAAGGCGGCCCCCGATGCGGCTAAGCCTTCGCCACGCAATGCGAGCAAGGCGGCCCCGCCGACGAAAAAGCCGGGGCCCGCAACACAGCCGTGATCAGCGGCACCAGTGCCGGATTCGGCCGCCGCTTTGCCGCGTTGCTGTACGACTGCGTGCTGCTGGCCGCTCTGCTGATCGCATTCACCTCGGGCGCGGTATTCCTGAACCATCGCACGGCGGTCCAGCCCGAAACGGCGGGCGCATGGGCATACCTCTATCGCGCGGGTCTGATCGGCGTGATCGCGGCCTACTACCTGCTCAATTGGACTCGCAGCGGTCAAACCTTGGGGATGCGTGCGTGGCATCTCCGCGCCGTCTCCAACTCAGGCATGCCCATGTCGCTGCGTGCCGCGGTCGTGCGCTTTCTGTGGGGCGTGCTCGCGTGGGCGCCGGGGGCGCTCGGCGTGCTGTGGCTCTACATCGATCCCGAACATTTGGCGCTTCATGATCGATTATCGAAAACTCGAATCGTCCATTTGCGGGCCTAGCGCGTCCTCGAGATCGCGACCAGCGTACAAAGGCCGATCGCGGCCGTCGGCAGCCAGCCCACCAGCACCGGATTGAGACCGAAGAGCTGGCCGCCGTTTTCGATGGTGCGCGTGATGAGGAAAAACACGACACCGAGCATCACCCCGACCACCGTGCGCGTGCCGGCGCCGGTGGTGCGCAGGGGGCCGAATACGAAGGGCAACGCCAGCAGCGTCACGACAATCACGGCAAAAAGCAGCGCGATTCGCGACCAATAGCCGATTTCGTAGGCCGCCGTTTCGAGCCTATTGCGCCGAAGATGATCGATATACGAAGCAAGTCCGCGCAGGGTCAACATTCCCGGATCGGTGGCGGCCAGCCCCAGGAACTCCGGATTGACCGTCGATTGCATCGTCGTTTCGCTGACTACGCTGCTTTCGACATGGTCGCCGGTGAACCGCGAGGTCGCGGTGGTGTGCAGCCGCCAACGGCCGGGATCCGCGACGGAAATGCGCGCGGCCCGCTGAATCGAGCGCAGCTTCGTCGCTCCATCCAACTGGAACAGCGACACGCCGCCGAATGCGCGATCGACCTCCCCGGTTTGCACCCGCAGGATCAAGCTCCCCTCCTTCACCCAGGCGCTGCTCGAGCCCGCGAAGCTCACGTCCGCCAGTTTGCTGGTGGTCTTTTCGCGTTTTGCGAACTGGGCCATCGTCGGCGCCGCATACTCTCCGATCCCATACATGACGAGGGCGAGCGTGAGCCCCGCGAGACCGACCGGCCACGCGATGCGCCATACCGACACGCCTGAAGCGCGAGTCACTACGAGCTCGCTGCCCGACGCAAGGTGTCCGAGGCCCATCAGCGCTCCGATCAGCGCGCCGATCGGCAGCAGCTCGAACGCCTGCTGCGGCAGATTGAGCAGGGTGAACAGAAATGCGTCCCCTGCGGTGTAGCTGCCGACGCCGATATCGCTTTGCTGACTGATGAAGAGGAACAATGCGCCCAGCGTCAGCAGCACGGCCATCGCCATCCCCGTGTAGACGAGCACGACGCGATAGAGGTAGCGGTCGAGAATATTCACGTCGTCCTCGCCTCTCGTGCGACCAAGTACAGGCCGAGGCCGAGCGCCAACGCGTGCACCCACCACACCCCCACCACCGGCGGCAGGTCTCCTTTTTCCAGCCACGCCTTGGCCGCGGACAAGAGATTCAAGTAGACGAAATACACCACGATGGCGAAGCCCACCCGGGCGTAGCGGCCCTGGCGCGGACGCAGGCGGCTCAAGGGCACGGCAATCAGGGTCAACACGAGCGCCATCAGCGGCGTGGATGCCCTGAACTGCAATTGCGCAATGTCGGAAGGAGCAGGAGAGCCGAGCAGTTCTCGGGTCGGCTTGGCGTCCGGGTCCTTGGTCGCCGCGGCGACGTCCGCGGGCGTGGCGATGGGAATGCCATGTTCACGGAACTCGATCACCCGAAAGTCATTTCGCCCCGGGACGCCTTCATAACGGCGGCCGTTGAACAGAGTCACCAAGTGCGCGCCGTCGGGCGCCGCTTTGGAATAGGTGGCCGTATCGGCGAGAGCGACTTCGATGCGCCCGGCCGACTCGCGCTGCACGAACACATTGTGCAATACGCCCTCCGAATCGACTCGTTCTGCATAAAACACGGCGTCGCCGCCGCCGAACGAGCGAAATCGGCCGGCATCGAGTTGACCGAATCGCGCCTCCTTGAGCGCCGATTGGCGCAGCAGCTGCGCTTCGCTGTCCGCCTGCGGTACCTGAACGAACACCAGCCAGGCCAATCCCAAGGCAATCAGGGCGGCAAAACAGAACAGCGGAGGCAGCAGCCGCGCCGGGCCGAAGCCGCATGCCTGCAGCGCGGCCATTTCACTGTCGTGGTACAGGCGGCCCAAGGTCAGCACCACGGCCAGCAACAGGCCTACCGGCACGATGACCGATAAATTCATGATCGCGCCCAGCGCGATCAAATCGAATACGACGTGCCGGCCGTATTGATTGTCCGCTGCTTGGCCAAGCACCCGGGACAACTGATTCGACACAACGATCGCCACCAGGACCCCGGTCACGGCGAGCCAGGTCTGCACGATCTCGCGCAACACATATCTTTGCACTGTCCATTTCATGGGCCGAGCTTAGAGCCTTGGCGATAATCTAGTAAACTAATTAGTCACACCCCTTGGGCAACGTCGGACAAAAACGGAGTTTGGGACATGGAATTCAAGGCTATTATCGATGCGAAAGCGCGCCAGGAGGCGGGTTGCGCCGTGGTTGGCGTGTATGAAGGCGGCGATCTTGGGGTCGCTGCGCGCCGAATCGATACCCAGCTGGGCGGGCTGATCCGCAAGCTACAGGGGGATGGAGATTTCTCCGCAAAGCTCGGCGATGTCCTACTGCTGCCGGCGCCGGCCGGCGCCGCTGCGGCGCGCGTGCTGTTGGTCGGTTTGGGAGCTCGCTCGGCCTTCGGCCGCAAGCAATACCGCAAGGCATTGCAGTCCGCGGTTCAGGCGCTCGGCAAGACCGGCGCCGGCGACGCTGTCGTCTACCTCGCGCTGGAACATGTCGCGGACCTCGATGTGCATTACCGCGCGCGCGCCGTGGCGGAAGTCTTCTGCGCGCAGCTCTACAAGATCCCGGATCTTAAGACAGGCGCCAAGCCAAAAGCGCCGCGATTGTCGAAGGTCGCAGTGGCGGTGGCCGATGCCCGCGCCGAGAAAGCGGCCGCGGAGGGTCTGCGCATTGGCACGGCGGTCGGCAGCGGGTCCGCGCTATCGCGAGACCTTGCCAATTTACCGCCCAATGTGTGTACACCGACTTACCTTGGAAACCGCGCGCAGGCGCTCGCGAAGGAGTTTCCCAGCATCCGAACCAAGGTGTTGGATGAGAGCGATATCAGAGCTCTGAAGATGGGTGCCTTCCTGGCGGTGACGCAGGGATCGGACCAGCCCCCCCGGCTGATCGTTTGCGAATACCGCGGCGCCAAGAAAGACAAGGCGCCGGTCTGCCTGGTAGGCAAGGGAATCACCTTTGATTCGGGTGGCATTTCGCTGAAAGACCCGCCCGCCATGGACGAAATGAAGTTCGACATGAGCGGGGCTGCAGCCGCCTTGGGCACCATGCGCGCGATCGCCGAATTGAAATTGCCGATCAATCTCGTGGTGATCGTCGCAACTTGCGAGAATATGCCGGGCGGAGGAGCCGTAAAACCTGCCGACATCGTCACCACCATGTCGGGTCAAACAGTCGAGATTCTCAATACCGATGCCGAAGGGCGGTTGATACTCTGCGACGCCCTCACCTACAGCCGCCGCTTCAAGCCGGCCGCGGTGATCGACGTAGCAACCCTGACGGGTGCGTGCATCGTCGCCCTCGGCAATCACTTCAGCGGCTTGATGAGCAATACCGAGACGCTTGCGGAAGAATTGCAGTCCGCGGGGATCCGCGCCGACGATCGGGTATGGCGGCTACCGATCGGCGAGGAATACGTCGAACAGTTGAAAAGCAATTTCGCGGATATCGCCAATGTCGGCGGCCGCGAGGGCGGCGCCTCCACTGCCGCCTCGTTTCTGTCGAAATTCGCCAAGGATCTCCAGTGGGCGCACCTCGATGTCGCGGGCACTGCCTGGCTTGGCGGCTCCCAGAAAGGCAGCACAGGACGGCCCGTCCCCTTGCTCGTCGATTTTCTGGTCCATCGCGCTTAGGGCGTATGACCGAGCGCGTAGATTTCTATGTATTAAAGAGCGCCGCCGCGAATCACCGATTCGCGTTTGCCTGCCGCCTGACCGAAAAGGCCTATCTCAGGGACTTGCGCATCGTGATCGTCAACGACACATTGAGCGATGCCAAGGTGCTCGACGACCTGCTGTGGACATTCAACGAACGCTCTTTCATCCCGCACCGGATCTGCCTTGACGAACGGCCGATCGAAGCTGCGACCAAGGTGCACCTCGCGGTCTTGCCCGCCGCGCCGCCTCCCGGCGATCTCCTGGTGAATCTCTCATCTCGCCTCCCCGCACATTGGGAGCGCTACGCGCGAATTGCCGAGATCATCGATGCCGACGAGGAGCGGCGCCGCCTCGGCCGGGAACGATTCAAGACGTACCGCGACCTCAAGGTAGCTCTGGAGACGCACCAACTGAACGAGATGGCGGATGGATAAGGCTTTTTCGCCCGCCGACATCGAGACTCGGATCTACGCGCACTGGGAAGCATCGGGCTACTTCGCGCCGAAAGGCCGAGGCATCGCTTATTCGATAGTCATCCCGCCTCCGAACGTCACGGGCACCTTGCACATGGGCCACGCGTTCCAAGACACCATCATGGATGCGCTGATTCGCTACCATCGGATGCGCGGTTTCGACACGCTGTGGCAACCCGGCACCGATCACGCGGGCATCGCGACCCAAATGGTGGTGGAAAGACAATTGAATGCCGAAGGCTCGAGCCGCATCGAACTCGGGCGGGAGGCATTCATCGATCGAATCTGGCTCTGGAAGGAAAAGTCCGGCGGCGAGATCGCCAATCAGATGCGCCGGCTCGGCGCCTCGGTGGATTGGCAGCGCGATCGATTTACGATGGACGCCGGTCTGTCCAAAGCGGTGACGGAAGTCTTCGTCCGTCTGTATCAGGAAGGCCTGATCTATCGCGGCAAGCGGCTGGTGAACTGGGATCCGGTGCTGAAGACGGCGCTTTCGGATTTGGAAGTCGTCGCCGAAGAGGAAGTGGGCAGTCTGTGGCATTTGCGTTATCCGCTCGCGCTAGGTGACGGCTTTCTCGTGGTCGCGACGACGCGGCCGGAGACACTGCTGGGCGACACGGCCGTTGCCGTGCATCCCGATGATGAACGGTATCGGCATTTGATCGGCCGCGGGGTCCGCCTGCCGCTCACGTCGCGTGAGATTCCCATCATCGGCGACGCCTACGTCGACCCGAATTTCGGCAGCGGCTGCGTCAAGATCACGCCCGCACATGACTTCAACGATTACGAAGTCGGTCAACGCCACGGCTTGCCTCTGATCAACATCATGAATCCCGACGCGACGCTCAATGATGAGGTCCCCGCTGCGTACCGGGGCCTCGATCGCAACGCCGCCCGCGTGCGGATCCTCGCCGACTTGGAAGCGCTCGGCCTCATCGAGCGAGTCGAGCCGCACAAACTGACCGTGCCGCGCGGCGATCGCAGCAACGCGGTGCTCGAGCCACTGCTTACCGACCAGTGGTTCGTCGACATCAAGCCGCTGGCTGAGCCGGCCATCCGCGCGGTCGAGGCAGGGCATATCCGCTTCGTGCCCGACAATTGGTCCGCGGTGTATTACGACTGGATGCGCAAAATCAAGGATTGGTGCATCAGCCGCCAGCTATGGTGGGGACATCGCATACCCGCCTGGTATGACCCCGATGGCCGCTGGTACGTGGCCCGAACCGAGGCGGAGGCCCGCGCCGCCCATGGCATAGCACCGACTACGACGTTGCGGCAGGATGATGATGTCTTGGACACCTGGTTCTCCTCGGCGTTGTGGCCGTTTTCGACTCAAGGCTGGCCGGAGCATACGCGCGAGCTGGATACGTACTACCCGACGTCCGTGCTGGTCACGGGTTTCGACATCATTTTTTTCTGGGTCGCCCGCATGATCATGATGGGCCTCAAATTCACGGGCCAGGTTCCGTTTCGCGAAGTCTATGTCCATGGACTCATCCGCGATCACGACGGCCAGAAAATGTCGAAGTCGAAGGGCAACGTAATCGATCCGCTCGACATCGTCGATGGCATTTCTCTCGATGCCTTGCTCGCGAAGCGCACCAGCGGCCTGATGCAACCGCAGATGCGGCCGGCGATCGAGAGGGCGACCCGCAAGCAATTTCCGCACGGCATTCCGGCATTCGGCACGGATGCGTTGCGTCTTTGTTTCGCGCGCCTCGCAACGCAAAGCCGCGATCTTCGCTTCGACATGAGCAGAGTCGAAGAGTATCGCAACTTCTGCAACAAGCTATGGAATGCGGCCCGTTATGTGCTGATGAATGTCGAGAACGAGGACCTGGGAGCCAAGGATGACTTCAGGGACTTGAGCCTGGCCGATCGATGGATTCAAGCGAGGCTTTCCGAAATGCTCGCGCGCGTGGAATCCGGATTCGCAGAGTACCGCCTCGATATCGTCGCCAACGCGCTGTACGACTTCACTTGGCATGAGTTCTGCGATTGGTATTTGGAACTCTCGAAAGCGATCCTGCAGTCGGAAACCGCCGCCGCCGCAACGAAGCGCGGCACGCGCTACACCTTGATCAGCACCCTCGAAACGCTGCTGCGCGCCCTGCATCCGCTCGCACCCTTCATCAGTGAAGAAATTTGGCGGCGCGTGCGCGCGAGCGCTGGGGTCGCCGGCGAGACGATCATGCTCTGCCCGTTCCCGGGCCCCGCGGACGCCCGGGCCGACCCCGCAGCGGAAGCGGAAATGCGCTGGGTCATCGCCTTCATCGATGGCGTGCGCCGGATCCGCGGCGAGTTGGACATAGCGCCGAGCCGCAAACTCGAGGTGCTTCTGCAAAATGCAGACGCCAAGGACTCGCAGTACCTAGAGCGCAATCTCCCTTATCTTGTGCGTCTCGCCGGCATCGAAGCGCCCCGCATGCTGAAGCCGCCTCAAGCTGCGCCGATTTCCGCGGTTGCCTTCGTGGGCGCGCTGGAGTTGCTGGTGCCCATGGCAGGCCTGATCGATCCGACCGCCGAACTCGAGCGTCTTGCGAAGCAGCAACGCAAGGCCGAGATCGATCTCGAGAAAATGGAGAGTAAACTGGGCAACGCCGAATTCGCCAAGAACGCGCCGGCGGAGGTGGTCGCCAAGGACCGGCAGCGGCTCGCGGAACTCGAAACAGAAATGCGCCAACTGGCGGCCCAGATCGCAAGAGTGACGGCTCTCAAGGGCCAATGAAGGCAGTGCAGTCCGAAATCGACGCCGTTCTCGCTCAAATCAATCGGGTAATTTTGGGCAAGGAGGCGCAGATTCGCCTGTGCTTCGCCTGCCTGCTGGCGCGCGGGCACCTCCTGATCGAGGATATTCCAGGGGTCGGCAAGACTACCCTCGCGCACGCAATCGCGAAGACGTTGGGATTGTCGTTCCAGCGCGTGCAGTTCACGAGCGACTTGCTTCCCGCCGACGTGCTCGGCGTCTCGATCTATGACCGCGAAACCGGCAAGTTCAGATTTCAACGCGGCCCGATTTTCGCCCAGCTGGTGCTGGCGGATGAAATCAATCGCGCGTCCCCGAAAGCCCAGAGCGCCTTGCTTGAAGCCATGGAAGAACAGCAAGTCACCCTGGACGGCCAGTCGATGGCGCTGCCCGAACCATTCTTCGTCATCGCCACGCAGAACCCGCAGGACCAAGCGGGAACCTTCCCCCTTCCGGAGTCGCAATTGGACCGATTCTTGATGCGCGTGCATTTAGGGTACCCTGCGGCCGCTGCGGAGCGCGAGCTGCTGGCCGGCGTCGATCGCCGCGATTTGGTGAACTCGCTGTCGACGGTCGCGACCGTCGAAACCCTGCGGCGCCTGCAGCATCGCGTTCTGGACATTCATGCGGCGCCGGCGCTTCTCGACTACGTCCAAGCGCTCGTGGCCCATACCCGCCATTCTTCGGGATTGCACGTCGGCCTGTCGCCGCGAGCGGCCATAGGGCTGCTGCGCGCGGCACGCGCGTGGGCGTTGATCGCCGGGCGCGACGCCGTCATCCCGGAACATGTACAAGCGGTGTTTGCGGCCGTCGTCGAACATCGGGTGCGGCAGCGGGATAACGGCCCGGCCGCGGCAACCCGGCTGCTCGAGGCCGTTCCCATCCCTTGAACGAGGCGACGTCGAGCATGCGGCAGGCGGTTAGAAATAAATTGCGCGCCTGGTCCGCGCGACGCCACGGCCGCGATTCACTGCCGATCAAAATCAACCGCCGGCGCGTCTACATCCTACCAACCCGCTTCGGCGTCATGCTCGCGTTGATGCTGCTTGCAATGCTGCTCGCCGCGCTCAATTACAACAGCAATCTGGGATTGGCCTTTGCTTTCCTGATGATGAGCGTTGCTCTCGTCACCATGCATCATTGCAATCGCAACTTGCAGGAGCTTGAAGTGGACGCGCCTGCCGAGGCGGATGCATTTGCCGGCCGCGAGGCGATTTTTGAGTTCGCGCTTCGCAACGATTCGGGCATCGAGCGCCGCGATGTGGAAATCTGCTGCACGACGGCCACCGGAATCGGCAGCGTGCCGCCGCGTTCGAGCGAGATCGTTCCGGTCGCCATCGCGGTGCCGTTGCGCGGAGTCGTCCGCGTGGACCAATTCGAGTTGCGCACCCGTTATCCCTTCGGCTGGTTCCATTCCTGGACCTATGTCCAAAGCTCCCTGACCGCTTATGTTGCTCCCTCGCCGTGCGGCACCCGGACGCTGCCCGCCGCGGGCGACGTGGGAACCGCTTATCCATCGGAGGCGCGCGGCGACGAGGACTTCGCCGGTTTGCGCGCATACGAAGCGGGAGTGCCGTTGAAACATATGGCTTGGAAGGTGCTGGCGCGCGGCGGCGAGGCGGCGGTGCGCAGCTATACGAACTCCGCCGCGCAGCCTAAATGGCTGGAATGGTCCTCTCTCGGGGATCAGGACACAGAGACGCGCCTATCGCAGCTCTGTCTGTGGGTGGTGGAGAGCGATGCGGCGCAGCGAGTCTTTGGTCTTAGGATCCCGGGCACGGAGATCTCCCCCGCACGCGGCGCTGCGCATCGCACCGCTTGTTTACGGGCCCTCGCGATGTACGGAATCGCGGAGCGGCGATGAATCCCAAGGCCGTATCCTACCCGCAGCTTCTGGGAATCTTCGGGTGCCTCGCGCTGGCTCTGGTCGCGCATTTGGCCTCGATACCGGCATGGGTGCTCGCAACGGTGGCCTTATCGGGCGGCTTGCGGCTGCTGCTTGCCAGACGCGGCCGCCCCGCCCCGCCCCGCGTCGTGCGCTTCGCCATAGCCGGCTTCGCGATAGCCATGCTGTTCCTGCAACTGCGCACCTTCAACGGCTTATCCGCCGGCACGGCACTCCTCGCCTTGATGGCAGGTTTGAAACTGCTCGAGACCGGCACACAGCGCGACATCTACGTCATCACGCTCATCATTTATTTCGTCAGCCTGTCGGCGCTGCTGCAGGGCGACTCGTTTTGGCTCCTCGCGTACCTCATCGGCGTGTGTTGGCTCACGACCGCGACGCTCCTGCGCCTCACCACGACCCGGCCCGCCCCGAATTGGCGCCGCTGCATTGGCTATGCAGGACGAATACTGAGCCAGGCGCTGCCTATCGCGGCGGTGTTTTGGCTTTTTTTTCCGCGCTTCGCGGGACCGCTCTGGACCATACCCGATGACTCACGCGGTGCGGAATCAGGCTTGAGCGATACCATGAGTCCGGGGGACATCGATCATTTGGCGCTGTCCGATGAGGTGGCTTTCCGCGTGCACTTCTCCGGGGCGACGCCGCCGTCCCAGGATCGGTACTGGCGCGGACCGGTGATGCATGATTTTGACGGGCGCACGTGGCGACGGTCACATTCCGTCTCGCCGATCTCGCCCCCGCTGCAAGCCCAGGGTCCCGCTTTCCGCTACACCGTGAGCTTGGAACCCCACCGGCACCATTGGATATTTACTCTCGATTGGCCCTCACATTGGGATCTGCCCGGCGCCATCCTCACAAGCGACTACACGCTGATGCAGCGCGAGCCCGTGTCGCGGCCGATCGATGTGAACGCCACGTCGTACACGCGCGTGCAATGGTCGGCGCCCCTGAGCAATCTTCTGCGGGACCGGGATACCCGATTTCTTCCTGATCGCAATCCGCGCTCGGTGCAGCTTGCGCAAACTCTGCGCAGCGCTCACCCGGACGACTTGGAGTACGTGAGCGCCGTCCTCTCGATGTTCAGGCAACAACCCTTTTACTACACGCTCACGCCGCCAAAGCTGGCCGATCATTCGGTAGACGCATTTCTATTCGATACCAAACGCGGTTTTTGCGAACACTACGCTTCGGCATTCGCCGTCCTCATGCGCGCCGCGGGGATACCATCGCATGTAGTGACGGGCTATCAGGGCGGCACCTTCAATCGATTCGCGGATTACTGGATCGTGCGTCAAAGCGATGCGCATGCCTGGGACGAGGTTTGGATCGCAGGTCGTGGCTGGATACGCATCGATCCCACGTCCGCAATCGCTCCGGAGCGCGTGGAACACGGACTGAACGATGCAGATCCCCTGAGCGCCGCCGAGCCCTTGTCGAGCCTCTGGCACCGCCGCACGCCCTGGCTCGCCGATGTGCGGCTGCGTCTTGACGCCCTGCGCCAAGTCTGGCGCGAGCGCATTCTTTTTTTCGACCCAGACTCGCAGCAAAAGCTGCTCGAGTGGCTGAATATTCCGGAACCGGACGGCCACAAGCTCGTGATCGTGCTGACGGCCTCGCTGGCCCTGGCGCTGGCGTGGCTCACGTGGATGGTACGCCGCGGCGTCGATCCAGCCCCGAAGGAACCTCTGATTCGCGCCTATGCCCGTTTGTGCGCGAAGTTGGCCGCCGTCGGAGTGCCGCGCATCGCGCACGAAGGGCCTGAGGACTATGCCGCCCGCATCGCGGTGCGCCGCCCGGATCTAGACTCCGCAGTCACTGCGCTCTGCCGGCATTATTCGAGCCTGCGCTATTCAGGTGCTCCCGCCGGAATCACGATCGGCCAATTCGAGGCCGCTGTGCGCGCCTTCCGTCCGGCACGTGCGGCGAAGCCGGCGCGTGCCTCGGTGTCTACGCCGCGAGGTTCTCGCGGGTCTTGAGGAATTCTATCTCCGGCCACCGCTCCTCGGTCAGTCCGAGATTGACGCGAGTAGGTGCGAGATAGACCAGCCCGCCGGCGTGATCGATGGCGAGATTGTCATAGGCCTTTTCTCGAAATTCGCCGAGCCTCTTCTCATCATCGAGACTCACCCACCGCGCCATGGCCACATTGATCGGCTCGAACACGCACTGCACGCTGTACTCGTCCTGCAGGCGAAACGCGACCACTTCGAACTGCAGCTGGCCGATGGCGCCGAGAATCAAATCGTTATTGCGCAACGGCTTGAACAACTGCGTTGCGCCCTCCTCGCACAGTTGCGACAGCCCTTTTTGCAAGGCCTTCATGCGCAGAGGGTCCTTCAAGACAGCCCGGCGAAACATCTCCGGTGCGAAATTCGGCACCCCCGTAAAGGTAAGTTCCTCGCCCTCGGTGAAAGTATCGCCGATGTTGATGGTCCCGTGGTTGTGCAAACCGATGATGTCGCCGGCGTGGGCCTCCTCGGCCTGGCTGCGGTCCGCGGCCAAGAAAGTCAGGGCATCGGCCACGCGAATGTCCTTGTCGAGGCGCACGTGATGCAGGCGCATGCCGCGCGCATACCGTCCCGAACATAGGCGCACGAACGCGATGCGGTCGCGATGACCGGGATCCATATTGGCTTGAATCTTGAACACGAAGCCCGTGAGTTTCGGCTCATCGGGATCGACTTCGCGTTGCAATGTCGGTCGCGGCAGGGGCGGCGGGGAATGCATGACGAAAGCCGATAACAATTCGCGAACTCCGAAATTGTTGACGGCCGAGCCGAAGAAAACCGGCGTCTGTTTCGCGTCGAGATAACGCTGCAAGTCGAAGCGCGGACTCGCGCCCCGCACCAACTCCGCCTCCTCGACAAACTCCCGGTACCTCGGCCCAAGGAATTCACGCGCCTCGGCGCTCCCGATGCCGTCGATGGTCTCGTGGCTTCCTACGCGCCCCTTTTCCACCGGCACGTACACGTAGATTTTATCCTCGAGCAGGTGATAGACGCCCAGCAAATCGCGTCCCATGCCGATCGGCCAGGTGATCGGCGCGCACTGAATTTTCAGCACGCTTTCGATTTCATCGAGCAGCTCGATCGGCGGCCGCCCGTCCCGATCCAGTTTGTTGACGAAGGTCATGATCGGCGTGTCGCGCAGGCGGCAAACGTCCATGAGCTTGATCGTGCGCTCTTCGACGCCCTTGGCGCAGTCGATGACCATCAAGGCGGAATCGACCGCCGTGAGCGTGCGGTACGTGTCTTCCGAAAAGTCCTCGTGGCCCGGAGTGTCGAGCAGGTTGACGATGCAACCGTCGTACGGGAACTGCATCACCGATGAAGTCACGGAAATACCGCGCTGCTGCTCCAGGCGCATCCAGTCGGAGGTCGCGTGGCGGGTAGCCTTGCGACCCTTCACGGTTCCGGCCATCTGGATGGCGCCGCCGAACAGCAGCAGCTTCTCGGTCAACGTGGTCTTGCCCGCATCGGGGTGCGAGATGATGGCAAAAGTTCGCCTTTTGCTGATTTCTTCGGCTAAGGGGCCGCTCGACATGTAGTGTCCCGCTGAATAGGGTTGGCCCTCAGGTGCCTGGGCAGCCGATTATTATAAGGCAATGAGGGAGCAACCCGCCACAACGGCCGGACCGCGGGGGGTTATCCGACCTCGGGCAGCAGCACACGCCGCAACACCGCGGCATCCTCGCGGCCGGCGGTGGCCTGGTAGTATCCGCGCCGCACGCCCACCTGCTCGAAGCCCATTGAATGATAAAGTCGAGCGGCAGCCGTGTTGGACGGTCTGACTTCGAGGAATGCTTCGTACATGCCGGAGGCGCGTGCCCGGTCCAGAAGGTACAGGAGGATTTTGCGAGCAAAGCCGCGGCCGCGATATTCGTCGCGTATGCACACGTTCAAGATGTGCGCCTCGCCTGCGCCGACCGACATGATGCCGTAGCCCGCCATGTCGCCGCCGAATTCGACTACGCGGCAGACATAACCGACCCGCAGACAGTCGCGAAAGATCCCCTCGCTCCAGGGAAACTGGTACGCGGCGCGTTCGATGGCCACGGTGACCGGTATGTCGAGTTCGTGCATGGGCCGGATCTCGACCGGGGGAAACTCGACTTCTTGCTTGACGCTAGACACGCGCACATACCTCGAGGGCGAATTTCAAATCCTCCCATGCTTTGCGCTTGTCCGTCGGTGTGCGCAGCAGGTATCCGGGATGATAGGTCACCACCAACGGGACTTGGGAGACACCGAAGCGATGCACCTGCTGCCGCAACCTTCCCAGAGTCGCATCCGTGCGCAACAAGTTCTGCGCCGCGATCCGTCCCACGGCCAGCATGATTTTCGGCTTCAGGAGCCCGATCTGCTGTTCAAGAAACGGCAGGCACTCGGCGGCCTCGGTGGCGGTGGGATCTCGATTGCCTGGCGGTCGGCATTTCAAGACATTCGCAATGTACACCTGTTCTCGGGCCAAACCGATCGCGCGCAACATGGAATTCAACAGCTGCCCGGCACGACCCACAAATGGCTCACCCTGGCGGTCCTCATCGGCCCCCGGCGCCTCGCCGACAATCAGCCATTCCGCCTGTCGGTTGCCCACGCCGAAAACGGTTTGCGTCCGGGTGCTGCACAATGAACATCGCGTACAAGCGGCCACCCGTGCCTTGAGTTCGGGCCAATCGAATCCGGCCTCGCGAGCCGCGCGAGCCTCAAGCGGCACGCCGTCGCCACGCGGCACGCCGACGGGCGCGAGTGGCACGCCGACGGGCGCGAGTGACGCGCCGACGGGCGCATGTTTCCCGCGAGCAACCCAGGTCTCGAGCCCCAAGGCGGCAAGGTAGTCATGACGCAGGGCGGAGTTCATGCCGGCGGTGCGGCGCGCGTACGCCGGCGTAATTTGCGATACGTCCACACCAGCGGTGCCGATAAGGCGTAGCTGCTGAAAATCAGCAGCAGAGTGATCGCCGGGTGCAGGAAAATGAACACGAACGCGAGCGGCACCAGGACGATGTACGTGAAACGCACTCTTGCCCCGGGATTCACTTGCTTGAAGCTGTTGAAGGCGAATCGGCTGATCATGAGTGCGCCGGCAATCGCCGTGACCAGGAACGCCAGTATCAGACCAGGCAACCCGATGTTCGTCTGATCGCTTGCGAGCCACACCAAGGCCGCGACGACGGCGGCAGCCGAAGGACTCGGCAAACCTTCGAAATAGTGCTTATCTTGAATCGCCGACCGCGAATTGAATCTCGCGAGCCGGAGGGCCGCGGCGGCTGCGTAAAAAAAGCATACCAGCCATCCTAGCCTGCGCCACAGCGGGCCGTATTCGGCGATGCGGGCGACGCCCCATTGGTAGGTGACGATGGCCGGAGCGACGCCGAACGACACCATATCAGACAGGCTGTCATACTCTTTTCCGAACGCACTTTCGGTATGAGTCCAGCGCGCCACTCGTCCGTCCAATCCGTCGAAGAACATCGCGATAAACACCGCGGCTCCTGCGCGTTCGAATTTCAAGTCGATGGCTGCCACGACCGCGTAGAAGCCGGCGAACAATGCCCCCGTCGTGAGCAGGTTCGGCAGCCAGTACACTCCCCGCGGCCGCGCTGTTCCGTCGTCTTCGTAACCCATGAGCCGGCATAATACCAGGGAGGCTGATGTAAGATATGCGGCCATGCGCTTATCTCAAAACCCCATTTCGACCCTCAAAGAGGTGCCCGCCGACGCTGAAATCATAAGCCACCGGCTCATGCTGCGGACTGGGATGATCCGCCGCCTCGCGGCGGGCCTATATGTCTGGCTGCCTTTTGGCCTGCGTACCCTGCGCAAAGTGGAGCGGATAGTGCGCGAGGAAATGGACCGTGCGGGCGCTTTGGAACTCTGCATGCCCACCCTCCAGCCTGCGGAATTGTGGAAAGAATCGGGACGTTGGAGCAAGTACGGTCCGGAGCTGCTGCGCTTCAAAGATCGCCACGACCGCGAGTTGCTGTATGGACCGACTCACGAGGAAGTCATTACCGATATTGCGCGCCGGGAATTGCGCAGCTACAAGCAGCTTCCCGTCAATTTCTACCAAATTCAATTCAAGTTCCGCGATGAAATTCGCCCGCGCTTCGGCGTCATGCGCGCCCGCGAGTTCTTGATGAAGGATGCCTATTCCTTTCATGCGGATGAGGCGAGCCTCGCGCAGGGTTACCGCCTCATGTACGAGGCGTATTCGCGCATTTTCACGCGCATGGGCCTGAAATTTCGCGCCGTGCAGGCGGACGGCGGCAGCATCGGCGGCACCACCTCCCAGGAATTTCACGTGCTTGCGGACTCGGGCGAGGATGCGATCGTGTTCTCCAACGAGGACGATTACGCCGCCAACCTCGAAATGGCCGCCACCATCCCAGCCGCCGCGCCGCGCCCGCCCGCCTCGGAACCGCTGACCACGATAGCTACCCCGAACGCGCGCACCATCGCTGACTTAAGCGCTCAGCTCGGCGTGGATGCCGCACGCTGCATCAAGACCCTGCTGGTCGACGGCAGCGACGGCGGCGTGGTCGCGTTGGTGATTAGGGGCGACCATGAGTTGAATGCGGTGAAGGCGCAGAAAATGCCCGGGGTTGCCGATCCGTTGCGGATGGCGAGCGCCGACCGAGTGCGCAAGGCCACGGGCAGCGAACCCGGTTTCCTAGGGCCGATCGGTTTTGCCGGCCCGATCTACGTCGACTACGCCGCCGCTCACTTGGCGGACTTCGTCTGCGGCGCAAACGAAAAAGACATGCACTTCCGCGGCGCGAATTGGGGACGCGACCTCGCGGAACCGCAATCCGTCGATATCCGCAACGCGCAGCCCGGCGACCCGAGTCCGAGCGGCCGCGGGACATTGGAGATCGCCCGCGGCATCGAAGTCGGCCACATTTTTCAGCTTGGACAACTCTATAGCGAGGCCATGCATGCCAGCGTGCTCGATGAGCAGGGCAATGCTGTCGCGATGTTCATGGGCTGCTACGGAATCGGAGTTACGCGGGTCGTGGCCGCGGCTATCGAACAGAATCACGATGCCAACGGCATTGTCTGGCCCGAAGCCATTGCGCCGTTTCAAGTTGTCCTGGTGCCGATCAATTACCAGAAGTCGGCGCGCGTTCAGGAGACCGCCGATTCGTTGTATGCGCAATTCATTGCCGCCGGCATCGACGTCTTGATCGACGACCGGGATGCACGGCCGGGCGTCAAATTCGCCGATTCGGAGCTCCTGGGAATCCCGCATCGAATCGTGATCGGGGATCGAGGCCTAGCGTCGGGAAACCTCGAATATCGTCATCGCAGCGAGACCGAATCGACGGACATCCCGGCGGCGGATCCGGTAGGCTATATTCGCCATAAGTTAAATAGCTCGTTACATACGGGCTAAGGATACCGATGCGGCGGTCTCTGCGCGCGATACCCGCCTGCGCCTTGGTGCTGGGTTGGGGGTGCATTCTACCGGGCGCCGCTCGTGCGGATCAGCAGCGCGATCCGGAATTAAAGACCTTGCTGCAACGAATTATCGCCGGCTCCAATTGCTTTGCGGATAAATTCGACTCCGAAGTTTGGCATAAAACCATGGAGCCTCGGCTTGTCCGTCTCGTGCCCACGCACGAAGCGCGGGTCGAGATTCTGGATCATGTGTACTGCGAGGCAAATCGAGATCCTTCGCTGCGGCTGCCGCCTGACCTGGTGCTGGCCTTGATCGAGGTGGAAAGCCGATTCGATCGCTGGGCCGTATCGCCCGCCGGCGCCGTCGGCCTGATGCAAGTCATGCCGTTTTGGCCGCGCGAGCTGGGTCTGCAGAATCAACTGGTGCGCGTCGAGCCCAATGTACGAATGGGTTGCGAGATCTTGCGTTTTTACCTTCGCGCGGAGAACCGCAATTGGTCCCGCGCGCTGGCGCGCTATAACGGCAGTATCGGCCGCACCGCTTACCCGGCGTTGGTGATGCAACGCTGGCAGCGCGTCTGGAGATTTTAAAAAAGCCCCATGTTTTAGCAGCCGCCAAAACGTCAAAGCGTCCACTTCAAAAAATATGAAATCCCTCCGGAAGGGTCGCCGCCTCGGCCGCCGCTGTTTCGCGGACCTCTTCGACCCTCGCATCCGGCGGTCCGCGTTGCAACCACGACCGTAGCTCTGCGACCGCGGCGTCCTTGCCTTGCGCCACGACCTCGACCGATCCGTCCGGCATATTGCGTGCGCTGCCGCGGATCGCCAGCCGATTGGCCTCGAGCCGGGTGCTGTGCCGAAAAAACACGCCCTGGACTTTCCCAAAGACGAGAAATCGGCGGGAGACTTCGTTCAAGGCAAACGCCTCAGTGCGGCATCGTCACGGGCGCTTCGGGGTGTTGCGCGTTGGCGTTGGCGAGAGCGGCCGCCGCATGCCGCTTGGCTTCCATCGCCGCCACTCTGGCCCACGTAAACTCTTGTGCGTGCAGGTGCGATTCGGCCCGCGCAATGGCGGCCTGGGCGGCGCTGAAGTCCGGCGATGTCGCGCTCGTCGCGCCTGCCGCCTGCGCCGCCGCGATCGCCTGTCGGGCGTCGCTCATTTCTTGCACGGGAGCCGAAGCGCATCCGACGAGGCAGGCAACACCGACAAATACAGCAAGGAAGCGCAGCATAGAGTGCACGTACACTAGCAATAGCCGCCAGAGCCGTCAAACGCCCCCTCGTTATACAATAACGGACGAGCCTGGACGAATTCGTTGCGTCGGCGCTGCATGCGGACCAAAACCATGATGATTTCCCCGGAAGACTACCGATGAACGAAATTCTTGTTCTGTATTATTCGCGCCAAGGCAGCACCGCTGCTCTCGCTCGGCAGGTCTGTCGCGGCGTCGAAAGGGTCAACGGCATGCAGCCGCGGCTGCGCACCGTCGCTCCGGTGACCGCGAGCACGGAACGGCTTGATCCATCGGTGCCGAATGAGGGGCCTCCGCATGCGACGCACGAGGACTTGGTGCAATGCTGCGGGCTCGTCTTGGGCAGCCCGACGCGGTTTGGAAACATGGCGGCGCCGATGAAGTTCTTCCTGGATGGCACGAGCGCGCTATGGATTTCAGGCGCGCTCGTCGGCAAACCTGCTGGTGTGTTCACTTCCACGCAAACATTGCATGGCGGCCAGGAGTCGACGCTGCTATCCATGATGATTCCTCTTCTGCATCACGGCATGTACTTGGTCGGTCTGCCGTACAGCGAACGCGGCTTGACCGACACGCGCAGCGGCGGCACCCCCTACGGCGCGAGCCATGTGGCGGTCCTCAGCGGTCATGGCGAATTGTCGGAATTGGAGGCTGAACTGGCGCGTGCATTGGGCGCCCGAGTGGCCGGGCTTGCCGAGCGCCTGCAGAGCCGCCCGTGAGTGTCGAAACGACGGCGCGTTCGCTCGCCATCGGGCTTTGGATCGCGGTCGTATTGAGCCTGCTTGGATGGATACTGGCGGGGTATCCGTGGCTCATGTGCATCCTCGCAACGCTGCCTCTGCTGGCACCGCTGAGCGGCTTGGTGCGCGGCCGCCGCCATACCTACGCCTGGGCGACCTTGTTCGCCATCCCGTACCTCGCATTCGCTCTGACCGAGCTGCTGGTCAACCCTGCCGCGCGCTGGGTGGCCGCGACGAGCTTGCTGCTGGTCTTCGGTTGGTTCTGCACTATGATTTTGTTTCTACGTGCTTCTCGAGGGCATCGCGAATGAAGGGAATGGTGAGCCGGCGCTGAGCGACCAGCGATGCCTCGTCGAGCCGGTCGAGGATTTCGAACAGCGAGCGCAGGTCGCGCGGCATACGCTTGAGCAGATATTCCGATGTCTCGTACGGTAGCTCCAAGCCCCGCTGCGCCGCTCGCAGGCGCAGCGCTTCGATCCGGCCTGCATCATCGAGCTCATGCAGCTGATACACGACGCAGGCGGCAGCCCGCGATCGCCAGTCCTCGAGGCGCCAATCGGGCTGGCGGGGCGGCACGGCCGCGGCAAAGATGAGGCGGGTGCGCAATTCGGCACCGTCGTTGAAGAGCCGAAACAATGCTCGCTCCCACGCCAAATCGCCGGCCACGGCATCGACGTCGTCGACGCACAGGACCCGGGTGCGCTCGAAGCCCGCCATCGCTTCGGGCGGCAGCGCAAGCGACCGAGTCAATGGAAAATAGGCCGCCGCTTCACCTGCAGCCGCACAAACGGCTTGCAGCAAATGAGTCTTGCCCGAGCTGTCGGGACCCCAAAGCCAGAGCGGAGCAGCGCTTGGCGCCCGGAGTGCCGCAACGATCTCGCTATTGGATCCCGGCCAAAAACTCTCGAACACCGCGTCCGCGCGCAATCGGACCCCGAGGGCGAGCTGCTTCACGGGCTTGCACGGCTCAATGCCCGCCGCCCGTAGATCAGGACATAATCGATGCCGCTGACCGCCACCGTCACGAATACCAAGGCACCGGCCACCGTGATCACCCACGGCGGCGGCACTGCAAACTCTTCCCTGCCGACCACTGCCATGATGTATCCAGCCTGACACAGCGTGTTGAATTTGCTGACCACCGACGGACGCACATCGAGCCTGCCCATCCAGCAGCGGTAAGCCAGCGCGCCGAGCACGATGATCGCATCCCGCGCCACGGCCGCCGCCATCAACCACCACGGTACGAGCTTCAAAAAGCTAAGCGTGATGAAGACCGTCCCCAGCAACAGCTTGTCCGCGGCCGGATCGAGCACGGCCCCGAGCTCGCTCTGCCAGCCGTAGCGCTTGGCGAGAAATCCGTCGGCGGCATCCGACGCCGCTGCGACGCCGAACAAGGCGATGGCGATCGCCAGCCGACGTTCCGCCAACGCCACGGCGATCGGCGCAACGAGCAGGATTCTGAGCGCGCTGATGACATTCGGGATTTGGCGCGGAAACAAGGACACGGGATCAGCGACGTAGTTGAAAGCGCAGAATCCCGCTGTCGCCGGAGCCGATCGGCTGCAAACGCCCGTTCAAGGCAAGCGTCCGCTGCAGCGATTCGGCGCCGCCCCGCGTCGCCAGACGGATGCGGATCGTATCGCCGGTCAAGCCGACCACGCTTACGTGCGAGATAAAGGTCAGGGATTCGAGATAACTCTGCACCGTCGCATACTGGCGAAGATCGCCTACCCCGGCCACCTCGATATCGATCGGCACCAAATTACCGCTGGCGGCGAACAGTCCCGCATACAAATCCGCGGTGCGATTCACGCCTTCCAAACCCCCGGAAAATTCGCTGCTGCGGTCCTGGAATAAAAGTATCCAACGCACGCCGGCGGACTCGCCGGTGCCGCCGGCCTTTCCGATGAGTACCCCCTCACCGCCCAAACGCCGACCCATCTCGAGCAGCGTCGAAGGCGCCGCGCCGTTCAGACTCGCGTAGTCGAGGCGATTTTTTTGGACATCGAGGGCGCTCGGCCAGAGGAGCGGCACGCCGCGCAGCGCGGCCGCCGCATCGATCGCGGATTTCAATTCCGACGTGTCGTCCGCGGTGACGACGGTACCGGACTGCGGACCGGTTTGGGCGGTCAGCCATACGAAGGTGGTCGGCCGTTCATGGCCCCAAAGGGGTTGCCCATTTTGGGTAAGCCAACGCTCAATGGCCGGGCCGTCGAAAGAGACCCACAACTGGCCGTCGGGAGTGGCGCGATACTGCTGGACGTAGCGGCGCGCATTGCTGAGCAGCGGCGCAAGTGCCGGATCATCTTCGGCCGAACGGCGGCCGGTGACGCGGACAAGAACCATCCTCAATGCGGCTTGGAATGCCGCCGCCTGCGTGGCCTCGGGGCGGTCGGCCATGGGCGCCTTCGCCTGATAGAGCTCCGTGCGAGTCAGGGCAAGGCTCGAATCACCCAAGCCGAATGCGGCCAAGCTGAAGCACAACAAAAAGACCCTGAAATTCTGTGACATGATGTTATCGCGGAAGCCTTGAGTCCCCTGATGTAAAATACCACAGCTGGCCGATCCCGACGCTGACCCGCCGGGCCAGCCGCATCACCAGAGAAGGACCCAGATGACTGAGCGAGCCCCGGTTACCTATCGCGAAGCCGGAGTCGATATCGACGCCGGCGAGGAACTCGTCGAGCGCATCAAGCCCTACGTGAAGCGCTCGATTCGCCGCGAGGTGCTGGGCGGGATAGGCGGCTTCGGCGCCTTGGTCGAAGTGCCGCTCGATCGCTATCGCAAGCCGGTTCTGGTATCGGGGACCGACGGAGTCGGCACCAAGTTGCGCCTCGCGATCGACAACCGGCGCCACGATACGGTGGGCATCGATTTGGTCGCGATGTGCGTCAACGACGTGGTCGTTCAAGGCGCCGAACCGCTGTTTTTTCTAGACTACTTTGCAACGGGAAAGCTCGACGTGGACGTGGGCGAACGCCTCATCGCCGGCATCGTCGAGGGCTGCGTCCAGGCCGGCTGCGCGCTGGTGGGCGGTGAAACGGCCGAGATGCCGGGCATGTACCACGGCGAGGATTACGATCTGGCGGGCTTCTGCGTCGGCATCGTGGAAAAGGACGCCATCATCGATGGATCGGCGACGCAAGCGGGCGACGTCGTCCTGGGACTGCCCTCGTCGGGTCCCCATTCGAACGGCTTTTCATTGATTCGAAAAATATTGCAGGTCGCCGGCGCCGATCTGGAGAGTTCCCTGGACGGAGCCACTCTCATCGACCGGTTGATGGCGCCGACGCGCATCTATGTGAAGCCGCTGCTGCGGCTGATAGCCGAACTTCCCGTGCACGGTCTGGCTCACATCACAGGCGGCGGACTCGTGGAGAACATCCCACGCGTGCTGCCGGATGGTTTCGAGGTCATTCTGGAGCGCAATTCCTGGCGCCACGAAGCGGTTTTCGACTGGCTGCAGCGCGAAGGCCGGGTTTCCGAGGCCGAAATGTATCGCGTATTCAACTGCGGTATCGGCATGACGGTTCACCTCCCGGCCGGCGATGCGGATCGCGCCATCCGCATCCTGCGCGACGTTGGCCAGGAAGCGCTCGTCATCGGTGAAGTACGCGCAGGTGCTCGCGGTGTCGTGATCGCTTGAACAGCGAGCACGCGCCGCGGCCGATCGTCATCCTGATATCGGGACGCGGCGGCAACATGCGCGCCCTCATCGAGCGCAGCCGCGACGCCGGTGCGTCCTATGCCGTCGTCAAGGTATTCTCGGACAACCCCGATGCCGCAGGACTCCCAGCCGCACGCGATCTCGGCGTTGCGGCGCAAGCCCTGGCGGGCGCTAAAACGGCGGATCGCAATGACTACGATCTTGCCTTGGCGGAGGCGATCAGCGATTGTTCGCCCTCGTTGATCGTGCTGGCGGGATTCATGCGCATCTTGTCGGCGCGATTCGTGGCGCGCTTTGCCGGAAGAATTTTGAACATCCACCCTTCGCTGCTGCCCAAATTTCCGGGGCTGCACACGCATCGGCGGGTGCTAGAGGCGCACGAGCCGCAGCACGGCGCGACGGTGCATTTTGTGACCGAGCAGCTCGACCGCGGTCCGCCGGTCATCCAGGCTCGGGTTGCCGTGACCCCGAGCGACGACGAAGCGAGTCTTGCGGCCCGGGTGCGGGCTCAGGAACACCGCATCTACCCGCTCGCAGTCCGCTGGTTCTGCGAGGGGCGCCTGCGCTATGAGGACGGCCGCGCGTGGCTGGATGGCCGGATCTTGCAGACGCCGGTGCTGTTCACGGGCGGCGAACCACGCGAGGGTCTCGGATGAGCTATCGAGCATTCATTCTAGCGGGATCGTTGAGCGCCGTTTCGGGCACCGCGCAGCCGGCGTCGGGGGCCGATGCCGCCGGTGCGCCCTTTTCCGCCCATTATCAAGCGGACTGGAAAAACATCAACGTGGGCACCAGCGACCTGGAACTGAAGCAGGACGCAGCAAGCGGCAATTACGTTTACACATGGAAAATCACCGCACGCGGCGTATTTAGGCTATACCGCGCCGAGGTCACCCAGCAAAGCTGGATCAGCATCGTTGCCGGGCATGTCCGCCCGGAAAAATACCGTGCCGAGGACGGCGCATCCGCGGTGAGCATTGACTTCGACTGGAATTCCCGGCGTGCCCGCGGCACATCGGAGAATAAGCCGGTGGACCTGGAACTCAAGGACGGGACGCAGGACGTGATGTCCATTCAGGTCGAAGTGATGCTCGACCTCAAGAATGGCAACTTGCCGAAGACCTTTCAGATCGTCGACAAGGACGAACTGAAGGAATTCATTTATTCCCAGGAGGGTGATGCCAGGATCAGCACGGACCTCGGAGAGCTCGACACCGTCATCGTGGCGAGTCGGCGCGCCGGCAACAATCGTCTCTTGCGGATGTGGTTTGCGCCGTCCTTGGGTTTCATACCGGTCCGGGCGGAACGCACGCGCGACGGCAAGCTGGAATTCGCGATGCGCATCAAATCGCTGAAACGTTAGCGCTGGAGCTTCGCGAGCCGCGGCAGCTAGGTTTTCGGCAGCGTCACACCGCGCTGGCCCTGATACTTGCCGGCGCGATCCTTGTACGAGGTTTCGCAGACTTCGTCTGACTCGAAGAACAGCATTTGCGCCACGCCTTCGTTGGCGTAGATTTTCGCGGGGAGCGGGGTGGTATTCGAGAATTCCAACGTGACGTGCCCTTCCCACTCCGGTTCCAGAGGAGTTACATTGACAATTATCCCGCACCTTGCGTAGGTCGAATTATGCACCAAGAGGCCATTGGCCACGAAGTTGTGCAGCGTCGGCACCGAAATGTCGAACACCTCTTCCATCCCTGCGGGCTCGATGCTCTCGATGACGTCCCACACAGGACCATCGGCTGGAGAATTGACGTGCGAGTCTCTCCGAATATCGACCGCATCTAGGGTTACGCCGCCCACGCCGGCAGCCATTCCGACCATGCGCCGCGCTCCAATCATCGGCATCACCTCGACGTCGAGCTTGTGTTGCTTTACCGAACCGGGGGTGAAGCCAATCGTGTCGGCAAAACGCCGTATGTGGTCCTCGTCCGTGATTTGGATCTTGCACGCACGCGGCCCGGTGGCGGTCGTTTTCTCGCGAATCAGCGAAAAGATGCCGAATCTTAGCAACAGGTGGTGCACATCTTCGATCAGCCGTCGTGACTTGCAGCTGTACTCGAGAAATACACCCGCTTCCGAGCGATATGCGCTCGCGTCTGCGCTGAACAACGATTGCAGAAACAACCGAACAGAATTCTCGGGCGCCTTGAACACGGCCTGGGGAACGAACTCGCATTGCCCTTCCGCGATCATGAGACCGAGCAGACTTGCCTCCCAATCGGGAATCGGGGTCTTGCCGAACATCGGGATATCGCGAGCCGCCGCGATCCGATCACCGGGACGTAGGTCGCTCAAGGGCACCCATCCGGTCGACTGTAGGAACGGATGATTCGCGGTCGCCCGAATGCGCAAGCCGGCTCGAGTTCGAAGTTCGAAAACCTCTTTCCGGCCCTGCGGCAGAAACGCTGAAACTTTGGCGGCCCTGAGCCGCCGGGAATCGAAGGCGAGCGTCGATTTGCCCCACCGCATGTCGGTAATCGGCACATACGCGCCGGTATCCGCATCCACGACCCGGGTGTCGCCCGTGACGCACTTCCCCAGGCAAACGGTCAAGACGCTGCGTGGGATGCGAAAATATTCCACCGTGCTCGCCAGTGCGAAGGAATTCGGCGGAATGATGCACACGGGTCCTTTGAAATCCACGAAGGATTTTTCGTCGAAATTCTTCGGATCGACGATGGTCGAGTTGATGTTGGTGAAGATCTTGAATTCATCTGCACAGCGCACGTCGTAGCCATAGCTCGAGGTGCCATAGGATACGATTTTGTGGCCGCCCGCCAGCCGCACTTGTTCGGGCGAGAAGGGATCGATCATGCCGTGGGCCGCGGCCATGCGCCTGATCCAACGATCGCTCTTGATGCTCATCAGGTCGATTCGACCGTAATCTTGGGAAATGCCCGGCTATAGTCCTTGTTCAAAGTGGCCAACCGCGCCGCCGTGCGGCGCGCCATCTTCAGGTAGGCGTGCGCGCGTGCGCTGCCGGGTTCCGAAACCACGGTCGGAGATCCGCCGTCGGCGTCCTCGCGAATGCGGATGTCCAAGGGCAGCTCACCCAGCAATTGCACGCCGTACTGCGATGCCATGCGCGCGCCGCCGCCGCTGCCGAATACGTGTTCGACGTGGCCGCACTGACTGCACACATGCATGCTCATGTTCTCGACCACCCCGAGCACGCGGACCTCGACCTTCTCGAACATCTTGAGGCCCTTGCGGGCATCCAAGAGAGCGATATCCTGGGGGGTGGTGACGATGACGGCGCCGCTGACGGGCACGCGCTGAGCCAGGGTCAGCTGGATGTCGCCGGTGCCGGGAGGCATATCGACGACCAGATAGTCGAGCTCGCCCCAATTCGTGTCGCTCAAGAGCTGGGTCAGCGCAGAAGTCACCATGGGCCCGCGCCAGGCCATGGGTTGCTCTTGATCGATCATGAACCCGATGGACATCACCTCGACGCCATGGGCGCGCAGAGGGCTTAAATGCTTGCCATCGGCGCTAACCGGCTTGGCACCCGCCAAACCCATCATCAGAGGCTGGCTGGGACCGTAGATATCGGCGTCGAGCAAACCGACTTTGGCGCCTTGAGCGGCCCAGGCCAGCGCCAGATTCGCAGCGGTGGTGGACTTGCCCACCCCGCCCTTGCCGGAGGCCACCGCGACGATGTTCTTCACGTTGCTCAAGGGTTTGAGCGTGCGCTGTACCGCATGAGCGGTGATTTGCGCCCGCAGCTTCAGCTCCAACCGGGCCTGCCCAAGCAACGGCTGGAGGTGCTCCCGCAATGCCGCCTTGAGCTCGTCCCCATAATCCGCGCAGGGAAAGCCCAGGACCAGTTCGATGCTCAGAACTCCGCCGTCCAATGTGACGGATGCCACACTCTTCGCGTCCGCCAGCGATTGGGCGAGATAGGGGTCGACATAAGTGCCTAGGCGGTCGCGGATTGCGCTGACAACGGCGGTATCTTGGTTCATAGAGTCCGGCAATTGTACCGCAGGCCGGGAAGTTCGTGCGGTGTGGCATAATCTGCTGGATCCAAACCGCGGTGGACCCCTTTGCAAAGGCGAGAGAACGGACGGTTCCCGAGGGACGTGCAAACTTGAAGGCACCGAATGAGTTTATTCGCCAATTACCGTGCCGATCGGCTCATAGCCGAGGTTAAATCCAGCGGCAACCCCGGGAGCCCTCCGGCGCAAAAGGCGTTGGAGAAACTGGTCGCGCTCGGTCCCAGCGCCATCGAGCCCATTGTCGCTGCGCTCACGACGGCCGAAAAGCGTGAAACCCTCGCTTATTCCGAAGCCCTCGCGCGCCTGATCGACGCCAAGACCCTGCCGCAATTGTTCAAGACCATGGCGGATGCCAACGGGCGGGCAATGTCGGGCATCGCTTGGGCACTGTCATCGAGCAAGAGTTACCCGCCCGGCATGTTGCTCGATGCCTTGAGCAAACCGGACTTGCCGAAGCAGATCATTCTGGATGTCATAGCCGCGCAGAAGAGCCGCTTCACCGTGCGCGAGCTCCTGAATGCGGCGTACTCCCAGGAACCGAACGAACGAGCGGGATTGTTCAAGATCATCGCCGAGATTGCGGACGACTCTTCGATCGACGATTTGGTGGCGAGGATCGAGGGCAAGGATCCCGTCGCACGGCTGCATATCATCAATGTGCTGGCACGCTTCAATACTCCCAAAGTGCAGCAAGCCGTGCAGAAGCAGCTCAAGGACAACAGCAAATTCATCCGGTCCGCCGCCCTCTCGGCGCTCGCGCGCATGGACGGGCCGTTCGACATCGTTGTCCTCTGCAATATGCTGCGCGATCCGGAAATCGAGGTGCAGAACAAGGCAGTCGACGTCATCGTGCATGCCAATCATCCCGATACCGTCAAGCACCTGGTCGAAGTGCTCAAAGACGAAAACGAATACGCCCGGCGCGCAGCCGTCGAAGTGTTGAACGTGGTCGGCACGTCAAAATCGGTCAAATACTTGCTGGAAGTGATCGCCGACAGCGACTGGTGGGTGCGCACGCGGGCGGCCGACGCTCTCGGTAAGATCGGCGGTCCGCGCGTCGTCGATGCCGTGCTCGCGCTCGTCAAAGACGACAATCAGGACATTCGGCGCGCCGCCATCGAAATCCTGAATCAAACCAAGGATGAGCGCGCGGTGGCGCAATTGCTCGAAGCCACCAGGGATCCCGACTGGTGGGTCAGCGAACGCGCCGTCGACGCGCTCGCCGAAATCGGCAGCACCAAATCCCTGCCGCGCTTCATCGAGATGCTGGGGGGAACCGAGCCGAAGTCCTTGCCGACCGTTATTCGCGCCATCGGCAAGATCGGCGACCAAAAGTGCATCGAGCACCTGCTGCCGATGCTGCAGCGGTCGGAAAACGAGATCAAATCGGAGGCGATCGCGGCGCTCGCCAAACTTGCGGACGAGCGGCGCGCCGAAACGATCCGGGTGCGGTTGCAGGCGATCGCAACCAATGCCGATGCGACCGTCAGCCAAGCCATCGCCCGCGCCATGCTCGAGCTGGATAACCGCTTTTCCACGCAGCAAATCGCCGCGAACCAGCGGGCGGAAAAGATGCAGGAGCCTGCAAAGACTCTCCTGATCGACAATCAGGACCTCGCCAAAGTGGTACACGAGCGCGAGGTCCAGACAAACAAGTTGGACATTGCGACATTGAAGACGGGCGATATCATCGAGGGGCGCTACAAGTTCATCGAAAAGATCGGCAAGGGCGCGTTCGGCACCGTGCTGTTGATGGAAGACACGGTGGTCGAAGAGCGGCTGATCCTGAAGTTCTTGAACCCCAACGTGTCTGCGGACGAAGAGATGATGAAGCGCTTCGTGCACGAATTGCGCTACAGCCGCAAAATCACGCACAAAAACGTCATCCGCATATACGATTTCTTGTACATCCGCGGCAACTACGCCATTTCGATGGAATACTTCCCGTCCCACACGCTCGGAGGGGAGATCGTCAACGAAAAACCGGTGCAGCTCAAACGGGCGGTCAAATTCGGCATCGACATTGCGACCGGCATGGCGGTCGCTCATCAAGCCGGGATCGTGCATCGGGATTTGAAGCCGGCGAACATTTTGATCGACGACGACGGTTTGCTCAAAATCGTGGATTTCGGCGTGGCGGCGGCGCAGACCCAGGGTGATACGCAATTGACGAAGACCGGCTATGTCATTGGGTCTCCGAAGTACATGGCGCCCGAGCAGATTCTGGGAAAGAAAGTGGACGAGCGGGCCGACATCTATAGTCTCGGCGTTATCCTGTACGAGTTGTTCAGCGGCGTGCCGCCCTACTCGCGCGGCGACCATATGTCGGTCATGTACCAGCACGTCCAGGGCAAGGCGCGCCCGCCGATCGAAATCAACAAGGAATTGCCGGTGGAATTGAACAACTTGGTCATGAAGTGCATGTCCTTGGACAAGGCCAAGCGGGCGCAAAGCATGGACGAACTGCGCCTATCGCTCGAAAAATTCCAATAAGGGTTGACGCGCCTCACGTTTATGGCCTATCGCGGGCCTAAAAGCTCGAAATTCCAACTACTTACGGGTAGCCTTGCACGTTATGGCAAGAATCGACGCATTCCTCAAGTTAGGCGTGGCCCAGGGTTGCTCGGACCTGCATCTGGCCGTGGGCGTGCCTCCGATGTTGCGCATGCACGGCGATCTGATGCCCATCAAATTTCGCGATCTAGGCGAGGCGGAACTCGAGGGCTATATCACCGAAGTACTGACTCAAAACCAATTGAAGCATTTGCGCGACGGCAACGACATCGATTTCTCGTATGTATCGACGGACGGCGGCCGCTTCCGCGTCAACGTATTTCGCAAGGAGACCGGGATGGGCGCCGCGTTTCGTGCCATTCCCACGCAGATGCCGACCATGGAGCAGCTCGCGCTGCCGCCGATCGTTCGCAAGCTTTGCGACTATCATCAAGGAATGATCCTGGTCACGGGATCCACCGGCACCGGCAAATCCACCACTCTCGCCTCGATGATCGATTATCTGAATTCGACCCGCTCGCTCAACATCATCAGCTTGGAAGACCCCATCGAGTTCGTTCATCGCAGCAAATCGAGCCAAGTCATCCAGCGGGAACTCGGCACGCATTTACCTTCCTTTGCCGAAGGTGTGCGCGCGGCCATGCGCGAAGATCCGGACGTCATCCTGGTCGGCGAGTTGCGCGATGCCGAGACCATTTCCATGGCCATGACCGCGGCCGAGACCGGACATTTGGTGCTCGGCACCCTGCATACGACCAGCGCCACCAAGACCATCGATCGCATCATCGACGCGCTGCCCACCGAGGAGCGTGAACAGACCAAGAGCTTTCTGGCGCAAAGCCTCATCGCCGTGATCACACAGGTCTTGATCAAGAGCCCGGATCAGCGTGCGCGACGCGCCGTCTGCGAAGTCATGGTGCTCACCAAGGCGATCGGCAAACTGATCATGACCGACCAGTCGCACCAGATTCCGAGCCAGCTGCAAATGGGCAAGGAGCATGGCATGCAGTTGATGGATCAAGCGTTGCTCGCAGCCATCAATGCCAAGGAAGTGGATCCTGAGCATGCCTACACGTATGCATCCGACAAGCGCCAATTCCAGCGATTTGTGAGCGATTTTTCGGGCGCTGCGACCGTCGAACCCGCGGGCCACTAGAGAAGCGCGTGCCGGCCATCGACAGTTATTTGAACCAGGTACTGGAGCGCAACGGGTCCGATCTGCATTTTTTAGCCGGCGATCCGGCGCGCGTCCGGCAATACGGCGAGCTCAAGGCATTGAGCCCTGAACCTCTCGAGGCAGAGATGGTCAAGAAGGCGCTGTACGAAATCATGCCCAAGTTGTCGGTCGAGCGATTCGAGGCCAAGGACGGCACGGATTTCGCCTACAGCATGCCGGGCGTCGCCCGTTTCCGCGTCAACGTGATGCGCCAGCTGAACGGCATGGGAGCGGTGTTCCGAGCGATTCCTTCCAAGGCACGCACGGCTGCCGAGCTCAACCTGCCGGAAGCGGTGATGAGTCTGTGCAAGATCAACAGCGGCCTGATTCTGGTCACCGGCAAAACCGGTTCCGGGAAGTCCACCACGCTTGCGGCGATGATCGACGACATCAATAGCCGCGAAAAAGGCCACATCCTCACCATCGAGGATCCCATCGAATTCGTGCATCTGCGCAAAAACTGCTTGATCAGCCAGCGCGAGATCGGCGTGCATGCATCATCGTTCTCGAGCGCGTTGCTGTCGGCTTTGCGCGAGGATCCTGATGTCATCTTGGTGGGCGAGCTGCGAGACCTCGAGACCATGAGCATCGCGGTAACGGCGGCCGAAATGGGCATTCTGGTGATGGGCACGCTGCATACCAACGGCGCCGCGGCCACGGTCGATCGGTTGGTCAACGCCTTCCCTGCGGACAAGCAACCCCATGTTCGAACCATGCTGTCGACCAGCTTACGGGGCGTCGTCTCTCAGCAGCTCATTCCGAAGGTCGACAAGCAAGGGCGGATAGCGGCCCTCGAGATTCTTGTCAATACGCCCGCCGTCGCCAATTTGATCCGGCAGGGCAAGATGGACCAGCTGGAAAACGCGATGCAAAGCGGGGCGGCGGTCGGCATGCGGCTGATGGATACGGCCATTCAGGCGCTGCTGGATCAGCGGCTGATTACCGGCAAGGAAGCCTTTAAAAAAGCCATCAACAAGTCGCGGTTCGAGCAGTTTCGCGACGCTTCGTAGCGCGCCGCGGCGATCGCCGCACGCCAATCTCAGCGGCGCGAGCCAAGTTCAGCAAGTAAACTATGCTGCCGCTATCGCTGTAAACTCTCTCGATGACCCGCAATCTCTTCGTTACAACGGCTCTGCCATACGCAAACGGCCCGTTCCATATCGGGCATATCATGGAATACATCCAGGCGGACATCTGGGTGCGCTTTCAGCGGATGCGAGGATCTGTCGTGCACTTCGTCGGCGCCGACGACGCGCACGGCGCGCCGATCATGCTCAAGGCAGAAGCTGAGGGGATCTCGCCGCAAGAACTTGTCAGGCGCATCACTGCGGACCGCGCCAGATACCTGCATGGGTTTCATATCGGCTTCGATCATTGGTATTCGACGGATTCGCCGGAAAACGTCGCGCTTTCCCAGGACATCTACCGCCGGCTGAAAGCGGCGGGCCTCGTCTACGTCAAGGCTGTCGAGCAGTTCTACGATCCGGTAAAAGCGATGTTCCTGGCGGATCGCTACATCAAGGGCGAATGCCCTAACTGCCACGCGAAAGACCAATATGCGGACGCATGCGAGTCCTGCAGCATCGTCAACTCGCCCGCCGACCTCATCAATCCCTACTCGACGCTGTCGGGCGCGAAGCCGATATTGAAAACCTCAGACCACTATTTTTTCAAGCTGTCGGATCCCAAGTGCGTCGAGTTCCTGGCCGCGTGGCTCGACACCCCGGGGCGGCTGCAGCCGCAAGTGGTCAACAAGGCCCGCGAGTGGCTGTCGGGCAAGGGCGAGGAGGCGCTCGACGACTGGGACATTTCCCGCGACGCTCCCTACTTCGGCATTCCGATCCCCGATGCACCCGGAAAATATTTCTATGTCTGGCTCGATGCGCCCATCGGTTATCTCGCATCTCTGCAGAACTATTTCGACACCGGCAAGGCGCGCGCGCGCGGCGAGACACGCACTTTCACGCAGTTTCTCTCGGCTGCCGACACCGAGCAGGTTCACTTCATCGGCAAGGACATCATCTACTTTCACACGCTGTTCTGGCCGGCCATGCTGAAGTTCGCGGGAGCGCCCTATAAAGTCCCCGATCACGTGTACGCGCACGGCTTCATCACGGTGTCTGGCGAGAAGATGTCCAAATCCCGCGGGAGCGGCATCAGCCCGTTGCGCTATCTCGAGACCGGGATGAACCCCGAGTGGCTGCGCTACTACATCTGTGCCAAGTTGAACGCGAACGTCGAGGATCTCGACTTCAATCCCGACGACTTCGTCGCGCGCGTGAACAGCGACCTGGTGGGCAAGTACGTCAATATCGCGAGTCGAGCCGCCAGCTTCATCACGAAGCATTTTGGCGGCGAGCTTACGTACGCCGGCGATGTTGCGCAAATCGCCGGTGAGGCGCGCGACACCGCGCGCGGGCTCGCCGAGCACTACGAATCGCGCGAGCTGGGCAAAGCGATGCGCGAGATCATGTCCCTTGCGGATCGCATCAATCATGATTTCGATGCGCGCCAGCCATGGGTTCTCGCCAAAGATCCGACCAAGCGCGCCGAGCTTCAGAACGTATGCTCGCAAGCGCTGCAGGGTTTCAGGCTGCTGAGCGTCCTCATTGCGCCCGTCCTGCCGCAGCTGGCCGCGCGCGTGGCGTGTGAGCTGTTCGGACTCGATCGCCCGTTCGTGTGGAGCGACGCCGATGTGCTTCCTGCTCGGATCAACCCGTACCAACACCTGATGACTCGCGTCGACCCGAAACAGCTCGATGCGTTATTCGCCGCAACGAGCGGGCCGCCGCGAGCGTCCGATACCGCCGCCCTGGCGGCCGCCGCGGCCGTGGAGGGCAATTCGATATCGATCGACGATTTCCTACGCGTCGATCTCCGGGTTGCCAAAGTGCTCAGCGTCGACCTCGTGCCGGGCGCGGACAAGCTACTGAGAGTGCGCATCGATGTCGGTGACCTCGGCGAGCGTGAGATCCTGGCGGGCATCCGGGCGGCCTACGAGCCGGCAGCATTGGTAGGCCGTCTCATCGCCGTCGTCGCGAACTTGGAACCCCGAAAAATGCGCTTCGGCACCTCGGAAGGCATGATGTTGGCCGCAGGTCCCGGCGGTAAAGATATCTTCGTCTTGTCGCCCGACACCGGCGCGACGCCCGGGATGCGAATCAAGTGAGATGAACAGCGAGTCCGCACCTGACATGACGGCGCGCATCGATGCGTTGCTGCCGCAAACTCAGTGCACGCGCTGCGGTTACCCCGGATGCAAGCCCTACGCCGCGGCGATCGTGAGCGGAGCGGCGGAGATCAACCAATGCCCGCCGGGCGGCAGCGCGACCATTGCAGCGCTGGCCGCGCTCTTGGGTCGGCCCGAGCGGCCTTTGAACCCGGTGCATGGCGCTGAAACCGAGCCGCTCGTCGCGTGGATCGATGAGTCGCGCTGCATCGGCTGCGCGCGATGCCTCGCTCCCTGCCCCGTGGATGCCATCGTCGGCACCGCGAAATACATGCATACCGTTCTGGTGGAGCGCTGCACCGGCTGCGAGCTGTGCTTACCTCCCTGCCCGGTCGACTGCATCGAGCTCAAAGCGGGGCCGCAACCCGCCGCGGATCAGCCCGCCCTCAATCGCATGCGATTCGAAGCCCATACCACCCGCTTGCAGAATCGTGCTGCGGAGCGGCAGAAGGAACTCGACGCGAAGAAAGCCGCCGCGCCGCGGCGCGCCGCCTGCGAATCGTGAACGCCGCCAAGCGCCGCGCAATCTTCGAGCGTCTGCGGGCGGCCAATCCGGCGCCGCGCACCGAATTGAACTACCGATCGCCCTTCGAACTCTTGGTCGCCGTGATTCTGTCGGCTCAAGCCACGGACAAAAGCGTGAATAAAGCCACGATGGCCTTGTTTCGCGCCGCCAACACGCCGGCGGCCATGCTGGCGTTGGGAGTCGAAGGTCTCTCGCCCTATATCAAGTCGATCGGGCTCTATAACAATAAAGCCAAAAACATCATTGCCACGTGCGGGCATTTGCTCGAGCGGCACGCGGGTAAAGTACCCTCATCGCGCGAGGAACTCGAGCAGCTGCCGGGGGTCGGCCGAAAAACCGCCAATGTGATTTTGAACACGGCTTTCGGCGAGGCCACCATGGCGGTGGATACTCACATATTTCGAGTTGCCAATCGAACCGGCTTGGCACGCGGCAAGACGGTGCGGGCGGTTGAGGAAAAGCTCTTGAACTTCGTGCCGGCCGAGTTCCTGCAGGACGCTCATCACTGGTTGATCTTGCACGGGCGCTACGTGTGCAAGGCGCGCATTCCGGCGTGCCCCAGCTGCCCGATTGCAGACCTATGCGAGTATCGGCACAAGACTCATGCCCCTGTTTGATACCCATACTCGCGAACAATTGCGTAAATCCTATGCGGAGGCGTGGCGGAAGCACCTGGCCCGCGCACCCCTCACGCCGCTCGAAGCGATGATCGCCGATGTCATCGCCGCGCATCCGGAATATCACGCCTTCGTGAGCGATGCGGATGCGGCGGCGGCATTCGAGCCGGACAGCCACACAGGCGCGGAGAACCCGTTCTTGCATATGGGACTTCATCTCGCCGTGCGCGATCAAGTATCCGTCGACCGGCCGCCCGGCGTGCGAGAGCTGCACCGGTTGTTGCACGCTCGGCAAGGCGACCTGCACCGCGCCGAACATGTGCTCGTGGAGGCGCTCGGCGAGACTCTGTGGCAGGCACAACGGAACGGCAGGCCACCCGACGAAGCGTACTACTTGTCGCTCGCGCGCCGCCGCCTGGAAGCGTGGCGCGAAGGTTAAGCAAGCTTCATCCGCGCTTCATCGGCGCCGTTATCCGTGAGGCGTTATTCTCGAGCATATGAGTGCCCGTTTTTCCAGCCTGCCGGCCGCCATATGCCTAGCCCTGGCGGCCATAGCCGGCGGCTTTGCCGCGACGCGGTCCGAGCCGGCCCGCGCACCGCCCTCAGCGTCAGCCGCGGCGGCGGCGCCCTCGGCCGACGCGGCAGCGAAGCACGCAAAACGCACGGTGTGCCTCAAGGAGGCCAAGGCTAAGAAGCTGCTGGGCGCCGAAAAGACAGCCTTCCTCAAGACTTGCATGGCTGGGCCTTAGGCGCGCTCGCGCGCCCGGGAAGATGATTTTCGTTTGATGGAGGCGGAGTGGATGCTGCGCTTGGGGCTGCCGCTCTTGATGTGCCGCCGGACCTCTTCCAGGCAGGCTTGCGCCACGGGTTGCAGGCCCGACTCCAAGCGGCGGTATCCCGCCACCAACCGGGCGCCGAATGCGGTCAGCACCACGCCGCCGCCGCCGCGCCCTCCCACCGTGGCGTGAGCCACGGGCTGATCGAAGCTCAAGTTCAAGTCCTCGAGCAGCAACCACGCTCGTCGGTAGCTCATCCTCATTTCACGCGCGGCCCGCGACAGCGAACCGGTGCGAGCAATGCCCTCGAGAAGTTCGACCTTGCCGACTCCGATTGAGACCCGCTTGCCGAAGTCGACTCGAAATCGCACGGTAAGGGCGTTGGCCACGTCGATGCGCTCGTCAAAGTTTCCGAGGAGGTGAGCGAGTGACGGTCAGCAGAACGTTTTCGTTCCTCGCATTGCTCAATTGCAGCACGAAGGACCCCCCGCCGCCCACCAGGTTGAACTCGACGATCTTATGCGGCGAGCTGCAGCCGTGTTGTGCTTGAAAATCCTCGGCCGCCACTCGGGTCCCGTTGGACACGACGTCGATCCAAACCGGCAGATCGATCGCAACCCGGTAGCTGCCCGGCACCGGAATTTTCAATGTCGCAAGACCGCCGTACGCGGTGGCATCCGTCATTTTTTTGGTCGGTGGCACGGCGAACGCCACGTGCTCCTGGCTCATGAGCCGAAGCTCGTATAGACGATTCGGTACGACAACCGGCGCGGATTTCGGGCCCTTGCCGGCCGTCAACGCAACCGGCGTCCCGGTGTACAGCACCCGCTCCTTGCTTACGTCCCACTTGAAATCCACGCAGGCATCGTCGGCGGGCGCCGGTGCTGCAACACCGCCCGAGGCAAGCACCATAAAAATCATCAATGCCTTGGTGCAGCTCAGACAGGCTCCTTGCGCTTCGGAATGTAGAGATCCGTCAACGTTCCCTCAAAGGCCTCGGCCGCGAAGGCGACGGTTTCTGACAGAGTCGGATGAGCGTGAATCGTCAAGCCGATATCCGTCGCATCGGCGCCCATTTCGATTGCGAGGCACGTTTCCGCAATCAAATCGCCGGCATTGGTGCCGACGATGCCAGCGCCGATGATTCTGTGGGTTTTTTTATCGAATAGCAGCTTGGTAAAACCCTCGTCGCGATTCAGCGCCAGAGAACGGCCGCTGGCGGCCCAGGGGAACAGGCCCTTACCGTACTCGATGTTCTGCGCTTTGGCTTCTGTTTCGCTGATGCCCGCCCAGGCAATTTCCGGGTCGGTGTAGGCTACCGAGGGAATGCAGCGGGCGTCGAACGCCGACTTGTGTCCCGCGGCTACTTCGGCCGCCACCTTGGCCTCATGGCTCGCCTTGTGCGCCAACATCGGTGCGCCCACCACATCGCCGATCGCAAAGATATGCGGGACATTGGTGCGCATTTGCTTGTTCACCGCAATGATGCCGCGGGGGCTGACCTCGACCCCGGCGGCGGCGGCGTTGACCGCGTTGCCGTTGGCGGTACGTCCCACCGCCACCAGCACCCGATCGAACACCTGCGGTTCCGGCACGTCGGGACCCTCGAAACTCGCGCGCAGACCCGAACCTGTCGCCTCGAGTCTGGCTACCTTGGTATTGATCAAGATCCGCTCGTAGCGCTTGTCGATCCGTTTTTGTAATGGCCGCACCAGATCCCGATCCGTGCCGGGCATCAAGCCATCGCTCAGTTCGACCACCGTGACTCGCACGCCAAGCGCGTCATACACGCAGGCCATCTCCAGCCCGATGATGCCGCCGCCGATCACCAACAGGCGTTTGCAATCGACCGGCAATTCCAGCGCGCCGGTCGAATCGATAATTCGAGGGTCGTCCGGCAAGCCAGGCAGGCGCGCCGACTCGGACCCCGCTGCGATGATGCATTGCTTGAATTCGACGCGCTGCGGACCGTCCTTGCCCTGAACTTCCAAGGAAAAAGGCCCGGAGAATTTCGCTTCGCCGTGTATCACGTTCACTTTGCGCTGCTTCGCCAGCAATCCGAGCCCGTTGGTCAATCTCGTGACCACGCGGTTTTTCCAGGCACGCAACCGGTCACGGTCTATTTGCGGCGGCCCGAACACGATGCCGGACGATGCCATGTCCGCTGCATCTTCGATGACCTTCGCCGCATGCAATAGCGCCTTCGAGGGAATGCAGCCGACGTTCAAGCACACTCCGCCCAACATCGGCCAGCGTTCGATCAGCGTTACTTCAAGACCCAGGTCTGCCGCCCGGAATGCAGCGGTGTAGCCACCTACGCCCGCACCGAGAACCACCAGATCGACAGCTCCGGAAGGCGCAGTCCCGCCGTCGCCGGCCACGCCGGCCCGGGCAGGTGTAGCGGATGACGCAGGCGGCGGCGCAGCGGCGGGCGCTTGCGCAGCGGCAGGCGCTTGCGCAGCGGCAGGTGCTTGCGCAGCGGTAGGCGCAGGCGAAGCCTCCGCCACTTGCACGGTCGCGATCAATGTGCCGGCCGATACTTCATCGCCCTTCTTGAGATCGATGGAATTGACGATACCGCCCACCGGTGACGGCACGTCCATCGACGCCTTCTCCGTCTCGAGGGTTATCATCGGATCCTCAACGCGGATCTCGCTACCCTTCTTGATGAGCACATCGACGACACTGACTCCCTTGGCGTCGCCGAGTTCCGGCACGCGTACTTCGACGAGGCTCATGACAACGCCTTGGCGTCGCCCAGCACCTTGGCGAGAAAGACCACGAAGCGCGCGGCTTCGGCGCCGTCGATCACGCGATGATCATAGGACAAGGACAGCGGCAGCATCAGGCGCGGCAAGAAGGCGCCTCGATCGTAAACCGGCTTCTGGCTGGATTTCGAAACACCCAAGATCGCGACTTCGGGCGCATTGATGATGGGCGTGAAATATGTACCCCCGATTCCACCCAGACTCGAAATTGTAAAGGTTCCGCCTTGCATCTCGGTATTCTTCAATTTGCCGGCACGGGCGTTTTCCGACATCGTCGCCAGCACTCGTGCAATCTCATAGAGGTTCAGCCGATCGGCGTTCGCGATGACCGGCACCACCAATCCGTTCGGAGTGTCGGCGGCGAAACCGATGTTGAAGTATTTCTTGATAACGAGATTCTCGCCGCCGGCATCGAGCGAGGAGTTGAATCGTGGAAACTCCTGCAGCGCCAGCAGGCAAGCCTTGATGATGTATGCCAGCGGCGTCAGCCGCACCCCTTCTTCAGACGCTTTGTCCTTCATCGCGCCGCGCGCGGCCTCGAGCTCGGTGATATCGGCGTCCTCGTGCTGCGTCACATGCGGCAGATTGATCCAGCTCGCCTGCAGGCGGGATCCGGAAATCCGCTGTATGCGCGTCAACGGTTTGACTTCGATGGGCCCAAATCGCGCGAAATCCACCACCGGCACCCTGGGCTGCGACGAGCCCGGCCCGGCGCCCGAAGGCTGCGGCGCTGTCAGAATCCTTTTCACGTGGGCCTTCACATCGTCCTGCGAGATGCGGCCTTTGACGCCGGTTCCGGTGATCTGGCCCAAGTCCGCGCCGAGCTCGCGCGCGAATTTGCGCACCGAGGGACTGGCATAGGCTTTTGAGAAAGTCTGCTCATCGACCGTTGGAGCGGCGCGGGCAGCGGCCGCCGGCGCAGCGTGCGCGCCAGCTTCGGCCACTCGTTGCGGTGACGACCCCCTGGCATCGGGTGCCGGTTGCTGCGGCGCGATGTGCGGCTGCGGCGCGGCGGCCGGCTGCGGCTCAGCGGCTGCCACCGGTTCCAGCATCAGGATCAGCGTGCCTTCAGACACCTTGTCGCCCGGTTTGAGTTTGACCTGCGTAATACGTCCCGCCGCGGGCGCCGGCACGTCCATGGCCGCCTTTTCCGTTTCGATGGTGATCAACGGCGTTTCTTTCTCGATCCGCTGACCGTCCTTGACCAGAACGTCGGTAACGTTGACGTCGTTGAATCCGCCAATGTCCGGGACCAGAACTTCGATTGGATTAGTCATTGCCTAGACCGACAGGGGATTGGGTTTTTCCGGATCGATCCCGAAGGCGAGCATCGCCTCCGTCACGGTCTGCACGTCGATCTTGCCGTCGTCGGCAAGCGCCTTGAGCGCGGCAATCGTCACGTAGTGCCGGTCCACTTCGAAAAAGCGCCGCAGCTCCGCGCGCGAGTCACTGCGGCCGTAGCCATCGGTACCGAGCACTGCGTAGCGGCCCGGAATCCATTGGCGAATCTGGTCTGCGACGGTCTTCATGTAGTCGGTGGCGGCAATGAACGGCCCCTCGCGATCCGCCAAGGCTTGCTGAATGTAGGTCGGCTGCCGGGGCGCGCTCGGATGCAGCAAGTTATGGCGTTCGATCGCCAGAGCATTTCTTCGCAGCTCGCTGAAGCTCGTGACGGAATACACATCGGCAGGCACGCCGTAGTTTTTCTCCAAGAGCTCAGCCGCCGCCAGCACCTCGCGCAAAATCGTGCCCGATCCGAACAGTGTTACCCGGACCTTGCCGCGGCCGCCGGTTTGCAGCAGATACATGCCATGCAAAATGCCCTGTGCCGCACCGGCTGGCATCGCCGGATGCGCGTAGTTCTCGTTCATCACGGTTATGTAGTAAAAGACGTTTTCCTGTTCCTGATACATCCGCCGCAGACCGTCCTGCACGATTACCGCAAGTTCATAAGCATAAGTCGGATCGTAGGCGACGCAGTTGGGAATGGCCGTCATGACCAACTGGCTGTGCCCATCCTGATGCTGCAACCCTTCGCCGGCGAGCGTGGTGCGTCCCGCGGTGCCGCCCACCAGGAAGCCCCGCGCCTGGCTGTCGCCCGCGGCCCACATGAAATCGCCGACGCGCTGAAAGCCGAACATCGAGTAATAAATATAAAAAGGCACCATGCTCACGCCATGATTCGAATACGCCGTCGCGGCGGCGATCCACGAGCACAAGCTGCCTGCCTCGTTGATGCCTTCCTCGAGAATCTGGCCCTGTTTATCCTCACGGTAGAACATGAGCTGGTCGGCATCTTGCGGGGTATAGAGTTGGCCCACCGAGGAATAAATCCCAACTTGGCGGAACATGCCCTCCATGCCGAAAGTCCGCGCTTCGTCGGGAACGATGGGAACAATGTGTTTGCCGATGTTCTTGTCCTTGACCAGCGCGGTGAGCATGCGAACGAGCGCCATGGTGGTGGAAATTTCGCGATCCGCCGTGCCCTCCAAGAGCGAGCTGAATGTTTCCAGCGGCGGCACCACCAGCGGCGGCGCGGACGAGCTGCGCGCCGGCAAATAGCCGCCGAGCGCGGTTCTGCGCTCCTGCAGGTATTTCAGCTCTTCGCTTTCGTCGGCGGGTTTCCTGAACGTCAATCCCGCGATCTCTTCGTCGGTAATCTGAATATTGAAGCGGTCGCGGACTTCCTTGAGCGCCTCATCGCCGAGTTTTTTCTGCTGGTGCGCAACGTTCAAGCCTTCACCCGCCTTGCCCATGCCGAACCCTTTGACGGTTTTCGCCAATATAACGGTGGGCGCACCCTTGGTCGCGACGGCAGAGGCGTAGGCCGCGTACACCTTTTGCGGATCATGACCGCCGCGATTCAGATGCCAGATCTCCTCGTCCGACATGTTGGCGACCATTTCCTTGAGCTCGGGGTATTTGCCGAAAAAATGCTCGCGCGTATAGGCGCCGCCCTTGGACTTGAAGTTCTGGTATTCGCCGTCCACGCACTCTTCCATCAGGCGCTTGAGCAAGCCTTTCTGATCGCGCTCGAGCAGCGGATCCCAGCGCGAACCCCATAAAACCTTGATGACATTCCAGCCCGCGCCCAGGAATGCAGCCTCGAGCTCCTGAATGATCTTGCCGTTGCCGCGCACCGGCCCATCGAGCCGCTGCAGATTGCAATTGATCACGAAAATGAGGTTATCGAGTTTCTCGCGCACCGGCATGGTGAGCGCGCCCATCGACTCGGGCTCGTCCATTTCACCGTCGCCCAGGAATGCCCACACCTTGCGGTCGGAGGGCGGGACGATGCCGCGGTGCTCCAGGTAGCGCACGAAACGCGCCTGGAAAATCGCGGTCATCGGACCCAACCCCATCGACACCGTGGGATATTGCCAGAAGTCCGGCATCAGCCAAGGATGCGGATAGGACGACAACCCGCCGCCCTTGACTTCCTTTCGAAAGCGCAGCAGCTGGCTTTCATCCAAGCGGCCCTCAAGATAGGCCCGCGCATAGATCCCGGGACTCGAATGTCCTTGAACGAAAATCATATCGCCGGGATGCGCCGCACTTTTGGCGCGCCAGAAATGGTTGAACCCCACCTCATAGAGCGTCGCTGCCGAAGCGTACGACGCGATATGGCCGCCGTACTCCGAATTCACGCGATTCGCCTGCACCACCATTGCCAGCGCATTCCAGCGCATATAGGCCTCGTTGCGCCGCTCGAGGGACCGATCGCCCGGGTAATCAGGCTCCTGCGCCTTGGAGATGGTATTGAGGTACGCGGTGTTCGGCTTGAAAGGCAGATACGCACCCGAGCGCCGGGTGAAGTCCACTAATTTTTCGAGTAGAAAGTGCGCGCGCTGCGGCCCTTGCACACGCATGACGGACTCGATAGATTCGAGCCACTCCTGCGTTTCGACGGGATCAATGTCTTCGAAGGGCGATTGTTGAGTCATAAATGCACACGCTCACGTGTCCTGTTAAGATGGCAGGCACGTTACAGCGCCGCTGCGCTAACTGCCACTGCGTTGTATCAACCGGCGCTATCTTCGGGGTTTGGTTTTTCACGGTCAAGCAAGGGATAGGCTTGCGTTTTCACGATATGCCCACTCGCTTGCCTTTCGACCAATTGCTCGTCCCGGTGCGCCAAATAAGCGCACGGATAACCGCAGCGCGGCTCGCCGGCTATTCCAGCGCCCTGGTGTTCCTGCCGCTTGCGCCCTCCGAGACGGACTGGCGCACATTGCCGCACGGCGCCGTGCTGCGCGGCTTGTTCGCGAACAAGGTACGCAAGGCAGGCGATTGCTTTCATCTCAGGGTCGGAACGCGTGCTCAGACGCTGTTGATAGTCGCGTGCTTGGCCGACGAGGCCAGCACCTTTGAACGCCTGCAGGCGGCCGGCAAACTTGCGCGCAGCGCATTGGATGGCGAACCGCAATCGCTGCTCTTGTGGCAGCAAGGCTGCCCGGAAGAGGCCGCGAATGCGACCCTGAGCGCCACGATCGCGGCGCTCGAAGCAGCGGCATTTCGCTTTGCATCATTCAAGAGCAAGCCCAAACGGCGCACGCATCTGGCGCGTATCGACATCGCTTCGGGACGAAAGTTGCCCGAACTCGATCTCACGCTGGCAACGTCCGCCGGGAATAATCTGGCGCGATGGCTGACGGCGCTTCCGCCCAACACCCTCGATGCCCGCGGCTATCGCCGCTTTTTGCAGGACCTCGCGCGGCGCTTGAAGCTCGGCTTCAAATTCTACGGCGAGACCGATCTGAAGCGTCTGGGCGCCGGTGCGTTTCTCGCGGTCGCTCGCGGCAACGGCACGCGCGACGCCGGCATCGCGCATCTTTCCTACCGTCCCCGTGGCGCCTTGTTTCGTGGTTCGCGGACGAGCGCCGCGCTCAGCCTCGTGGGCAAGGGCGTGTGTTTCGATACCGGCGGGACGAACTTGAAGCCGCACAAGAGCATGCTCGACATGCATACCGACATGGAAGGAAGTGCGGTCGCGGTAGGAAGCCTCTATGCGCTGCACGCGTTGCGCTCGCCGCTGGCCGTCGATTGCTGGTTGGCGATCACTGAAAACCGCATCGGCCCGCTCGCGTACAAACCGCAAGACGTGGTGCGTGCCCTCAATGGCACGACCATACAGGTGATCCACACCGATGCCGAGGGCCGCATGGTGCTGGCCGACGCGCTCAGCCTCGCAGCTGCAAGGAAGCCGCGTGCGATCATCGATTACGCGACGCTCACGGGAGCATGCGTGTATGCACTCACCGAACGCTATAGCGGCGCGTTCACCAACCGGCCCGAGGCGCGCGATCTGATCGAATCAGCCGGCAGCAGCAGCGGCGAACGCGTCTGGTGCTTTCCCATGGACGCCGACTTCGATACGGATCTCGAGAGCGCGGTGGCCGACATCATGCAATGCGCCTCCGACGGCAAGGGCGACCACATCTTGGCGGCGCGTTTTCTGAGTCGATTCGTCCCCAAGGAGATCGCGTGGCTGCATCTCGATCTTGCAGCGGGCTCGCGCCACGGCGGGCTTGGGCACATCGCCACCGAAATCACCGGGTTCGGGGTGCGCTACACGCTCGATTTATTGCGCCGCGGCTGGCCGCCGGCCCGATGAACACGCTCAAGCTACGGCGACCCGATGATTGGCACGTGCATCTACGCGACGGCGCCGCGCTCGCGGCTATCGCAAAGTTTACCGCCGAGCGGTTCGGCCGGGCCATCGTGATGCCCAATTTAAATCCGGCGATCACGACCACGGAATTGGCGCGCGCCTATCGCGAGCGAATCCTGGCTGCCCTTCCGGCAAACGCGCGGTTCGAACCGCTGCTCACTCTTTATTTGACGGACGCGACGACGCCGGACGAAATCGATCGCGCGAAGTCTGCCGGGTTTATCCACGGCGTCAAGCTGTATCCCGCGGGAGCGACGACGCATTCCGACGCCGGGGTGACCGATGTCGCGAAGGTGTACCGGGTGCTGGCGCGCATGGAAGAGCTCGGGATGCCCTTGTTGGTGCACGGCGAAACAGCGCACCCCGACGTGGATGTATTCGATCGCGAGATTCACTTCATCGATTCGGTGTTGCGGTCGATTGTCGACCGCTTTGCGGCCTTGCGAGTCGTGCTCGAACACATCACGACCGCGCGCGCGGCTGAGTTCGTGGCGTCCGCAAGAAGCGGCGTCGCTGCAACCATCACGCCTCAGCACTTGCTGCACAATCGAAATGCGATTTTTTCCGGCGGCATCCGGCCGCATTATTATTGCTTGCCCATTTTGAAACGCGAAAGCGATCGACGGGCACTCCTCGCCGCAGCCACCAGCGGCAATCCGCGTTTTTTCTTGGGTACCGACAGCGCGCCGCACGAACGTAAAAACAAGGAGAGCGCCTGCGGCTGTGCCGGCATGTTCACCGCGCACGCCGCGGTCGAATTGTACGCCGAGGCCTTCGAGTCGGTCGGCCGCCTCGACCGCCTGGAGCCGTTTGCCAGTCATTTCGGCGCGGACTTTTATGGCCTGCCGCGTCACGACCAGATGATTACGTTGGTCAAGGAGTCCTGGGTGCCCCCGCAACTGTATGATTTCGGCAACGGTACACTCGTGCCGTATCGCGGCGGCGAGCCGATCGCGTGGCGTCTCGCAGAGTCGGCATGATGCAGCAGCTCGGCCCAATCACGTTCGCGACGCGCTTTCGCGGCTTTCTGCCCGTGGTCATCGACGTTGAAACCGGCGGCTTCAATTCGCAAACCGACGCGCTGCTCGAGATCGCCGCCGTATTCCTCGAAATGCGCAGCGACGGGACGCTGGCGCGCGGTGAGACTACCCGCTATCACGTGATTCCCTTCCCGGGCGCCAACATGGAGGCTGCATCGCTGGCGGTGACCGGAATCGATCCTCATCATCCGCTGCGGCCCGCGATATCCGAAGAAGACGCGCTGCAACGCATATTTCGTGAAGTCCGCAATGCCATACGCGCAGCCGATTGCACGCGTGCAGTGTTGGTGGGGCACAACGCCTTTTTCGATTTGAATTTCTTGAACGCCGCCGTGGCACGCACGCAGGTCAAGCGCAACCCATTTCATCCATTCTCGAGTTTCGACACCGCGACCTTGGGCGGCGTTGCGTTTGGCCAAACCGTCTTGATGCGTGCGACTCTCGCGGCAGGCCTCGAGTGGGACACCGCGTCCGCGCACTCGGCAGCCTACGACGCGGAGCGCACGGCCGATCTGTTCTGCACCGTGTGCAATCAGTTTCAGGGCGTTTTCGACGCCAGCCGGCGGCGCCTGGCCGCCATGGGCCCATTGGAGATCGAGCCTTCGACGGAGATCGAGATGTCGGCTCCCGGCGGCGGCCCCGAAATTCTTAGCGGCGGATCCTAGCCGGGCTAGACCGGTACTGCACCGGCTTCGGCAAGCAGCTGCTTGAGTTCGCCGTTCTTATACATTTCCATCGCAATGTCGCAACCCCCTACCAGCTCGCCGTTGACATAGAGCTGCGGGAAGGTCGGCCAATTTGAATAGGTCTTCAGTGCTTCCCGCACTTCAGGATCCTCGAATATATTCACATGCGCGAATTGCGCCTTACAGGCTCGAAGCGCGGCAACCGTCTGCGCCGAAAACCCGCACTGCGGAAAATCGGGCGTACCCTTCATGTACAGCACCACCGGTGCAGCCGAAAGTTGGCTCTTGATTCGTTCGATCGCATTCATAGTCGGCAATTCTCCAAGTTATTCGTGGATACGATACCAGCCGGCGCCTGCCAGTGCACTTCAGCGCCAATATTTGCGCAAGCAGCGGCGGCAAGCGCCTGAGATCGTTGAATTATGGGGGTCAGTCCCCTATTCTTCCAGGCTGTCGCAGCGCAAGATCCGCGCAGCGGCACCTACCCTCAAAGGTTTGAGCCAGACGGATCCGACGCAAAACTTATAAAGGGGAATCGCATGAACCCATTAACAACCGTTAAATGGCCTTTGATCATCGGCTTCGTAGTGGCCGTAGCCATTGCCGCCCTGATCGAGGGTGGGCTGAACTTCAACACCCTGACGCTCGCCAGCCTCACGCGTTGGCTGCACATCATCTTCGGTATTTTCTGGATCGGTCTCCTGTATTACTTCAACGCGGTGCAGACCCCGGCTATGGCCGCCGCCGCCGCGGACAAAGGCGGGCCCGGCGGGGCCGGCATCAACAAGTACGTCGCACCGCGCGCCCTGCTCTGGTTTCGCTGGTCGGCACTCGGCACGTGGTTCCTGGGTGCATGGCTGCTATCGCAGGTTCCCGGCCGGTTTGTCAGCGCGTTCACCTTGAGCCTGTTCGATAATCCGGTCTCGCGTCCGAACTTGATCATCGGCATCGGGGCGTGGCTCGGCACCATCATGCTGTTCAATGTCTGGGGACTCATCTGGCCCAACCAGAAGAAGATTCTCGGGATCGTGCCCGCAACGGATGAACAAAAGGCGGCGGCGCGCAAAGTCGCATTGTATGCCTCGCGGATCAATTTCTTGCTCTCCATACCCATGCTGATGTGCATGATCGGGCCGTCGCACGGTTTGCCGTTCTGAGCTACGGGTGCCGGCCCCTTGCCAGCCTCGGTGCCGGTTCCGGCCGACTTGCCCCAGCAAGTCGCGCGCGCTTTGGCCGAGGATGTCGGCACGGGTGATTTGACGGCAGCCCTGATACCCGCGGATCGGGCAGGACGGGCTGGCGTGATCACGCGCGAGCGAGCCATCGTTTGCGGCATACCCTATGCAGACGCAACCTTCGCCGGGTTGGACAGGACAGTCCGGCTCGAGTGGCATGTCGCCGAGGGCGACGCCGTCACCCGCAATCAGCGCCTGGTCACGCTCGAGGGTCCCGCGCGAGCGCTGCTGACCGGGGAGCGCACCGCGCTCAATTTCTTGCAGCTGCTTTCCGGCACCGCCACCGCCGCGCATTCCTATGCCGCGCTCCTCGAGGGCACGAATTGCCGCCTGCTCGACACCCGCAAGACGATTCCAGGCCTGCGGACCGCGCAGAAGTATGCCGTGCGAGTCGGCGGTGGGCACAATCATCGAATCGGACTATTCGACGGCATCCTCATCAAGGAAAATCACATTGCAGCCGCGGGATCGATCGCGGGCGCGGTAACGGCCGCCAGGCACGGCTCCGCGCAAGTCCCGGTGGAGGTCGAGGTAGAGAATCTGTCCGAATTGCGCCAGGCGATCGACGCCGGCGCCGATATCGCGATGCTCGATGAGTTTTCGCTGCAGGCGATGCGCGAGGCGGTGACCGTCAACGCCACTTCCTCGAAGCCGCTGAAGTTGGAGGCTTCCGGCGGGATTACCGCGGCGAGCATTCGCGAAATCGCGGAAACAGGGGTCGATTTCATCTCCGTCGGCAGCATCACCAAGCATGTGCGCGCCGTCGACCTCTCCATGCGCTTCGAATTCTAAGCGCTGTTGGCGGCCTTCAGCACGCGCTGCGGCTGCGAAACGCCGTAGCCTTGCGCGTAGTCGACGCCCATGCTTTGCAGCATGTTGATGATTTCCTGATTCTCGGCGAACTCGGCAATCGTCTGCTTGCCGGTCAGATGGCCGATCTCGTTGATCGAGCGCACCATCTCCCGATCGATCGGGTCGTGCAGGATCTCCTTGACGAAGCTGCCGTCGATTTTCAAGTAATCGACCGGGAAATGCTTGAGATATCCGAATGAGGACAGACCCGTGCCGAAATCGTCGAGCGCGAACTTGCACCCCAGTTCCTTGAGCGCCTGGATGAAGCGATTCGCCTGCGAGAAGCTCGCGATCGCCGCCGTCTCGGTGATTTCGAAGCAGATTTTGGTCGCGTCCAAGCCGCTGCGGTGGAACTGATCGATGACGTACGGCAGGAATTTGTCGTCGCCCAGGCTTTGTCCCGAGAGATTGATGGAGCACATGGTCAATTTCTCGCGCTCGTCAGCCTCGGACACGAGCCAGCGAAACGCGTTTTCGACCACCCAACGATCGATGCTCGGCGTGATGCCATAGCGTTCGGCCGCGGTCATGAAGTTATCCGGCGCGACCAGCTTGCCGGCCTCGTCGCGCATGCGCAGCAGCAGTTCGTAGTGCGCGCCGGATTCGGTTTTCTGCAAGGGCAAGATCGTCTGCCTGAACAGTTCGAAGCGGCCCTCCTCCAAGGCATTGTTGATGCGCGCCGCCCACTGCATCTCACGGCGGCGGCGCATGAGGTCGATGTCGTTTTCTTCGAAGCTATGCACGCGATTGCGGCCCGCCTCCTTGGCCGCCTGGCAAGCGCTGTCTGCGGCTGAGAGCACCGACGCAACATCCGCGTTGTCCGCAGAAATCGGCACCACGCCGATGCTTGCGCCGAGGCGGAAAGTCCGCTCCTCCCAGGTGAATTTGAAGTTGCGCACTGCTTCGCGCAGAGCCTCGGCGGTGCGCATGGCCTCGTCCAGCGAGCAGCTTTCCAAAAGAATGCCGAACTCATCGCCGCCCAAGCGGGCAAGGGTATCGCGCCAGCGCACTTTTGATTTGAGCAGCGCACCGACCTGGCCGAGCAAGGCGTCGCCCGCACTGTGCCCGCAGGTGTCGTTGACGATTTTGAACTGGTCCAAATCCAGGCAGCACAGCGCGTACGAAGTCTCGCGCGCCTTGGCGCTCTTCAAAGCCCGCTCCATGCGATTTTCGAATTCCCGGCGATTGACCAAACCCGTGAGGACGTCGTGGCTGGCGTGATAACTCAAACGCCGGTTGAGTTCACGCGCTTCGCTGACATCGTGGAACACGAGCACGCCGCCCGAGACCGCGCCGCTGCCGTCGCGGATCGGTGATGCGGTGCTCTCGACGTAGATTTCGTTGCCGTCGCGCCGGATGAGCAACATCGGTCTTACCGATTTGATCGAGCGCGTACGGCGAATGGCGACCGCCAGCGGATTTTCCAGCGGCTCGCAAGTCTCTTCGTGAAAGGCGCGAAAGATCTCCTCGATGGCGCGTCCCTGGCCGTCTTCGAGGCGCCACCCCGTAAGCGCTTCCGCGACCGGATTGACGTAGTCGATCACGCCCTTGGCGTCGGTGGTGATGACACCGTCGCCGATGCTCTGGAGGGTGATTTGCGCACTCTCCTTCTCGCGAAACAGCGCTTCCTCGTACAATTTGCGCTCGGTGATATCGAGTTCGACGCCGACCAAGCGCAACAAGCGTCCCTTGTTGTCAACCTTGGCCTTGGCGCGGCTGATCACCCAGCGCCATTCGCCGGTTGCGTGGCGCATGCGATGCATGCTCTCGAAAATCGGTGTCTTGCCCGCCACGTGATCGCGAATGGCGGCCTGCACCCGGGACATGTCGTCCGAATGAACCAGTGTGCGCCAGTCCGGTGCCTGTCCCACCTCCGCCTCGTCGTAACCCAGCATCGCTTTCCAGCGCGGCGACAGATAGACCCGGTTGTTGAGGGTGTCGAAATCCCACAGTCCATCGTTTGCACTGTACAAAGCGAGCTCGTTGCGCTCTTCCAAATCGCGCAGAAGACGTTGGATCTCGATGCGCTCCAAGCCCGTGGCAAGGCTGCTGCCGACCAGCTTCATCAGAAGGTGCAGCTGCACCTCCCAGTTCTCGCGCGGCAGCGCACCCGCGATCCCAAGCAGACCGGCTGCCCGGCCCTCGATGAAATACCCGATGATCAGGACCGATCCGATACCCAGATGACTCCACAGGGCGGCATCGCCGCTCTGGTCACCGCGAGGCTTGGCGGTATCGCGCATCTCCGACATTCGCAACGGCGCCAGACGCGATTGCAACCACGGAAACGCGTCCAACGTCTGGCCTTGCAACTGTTCCGGATTGCCGGTGGCGAGCATGCCGCGCGCCACCTGAACTTCGTTGAACAGGCCCGATTCCGCGTCGAGGTGAATATGGAATGCGGTATCCGTGCGCGTCGCTTCGCGCAGCAGTTCCAAATTGGCGCCGATGACCTCGAACGCGGTTGCCCCGGTCATCGATTGGAAATCGACGGCAATCTTGGTGCAGATCACGTCGAGTCCGCCGGCAGGGCGAATACCGCGCTTCGGCCAACTCTGCGGAGACAATATGTCCGAGGCGGTTAGGTCTGGGTGGCGGGGATCGAGGGGTGCTATTGCCATGCGCCTTCGGAGGTCCCAGAAGAATGGTTGCGGTTATAGATCAACAGTTTGCCACTGGATTCAAGCTGAAAACCGAATGTGTCACACAGTTCCTTCTAATTCGTACGTGCCACATGCAACTGGATTCTCGCATAACTTGTAAGGAATACAAGCTAAGCACTTGTATTGTTAGGGGCTACCGTGAAGCTATCGCAAAGCGGCTTCTGCCTCCCGGAATAGGGCCAAGAGCCGTCCCTCCATGTCGGCCTGGGCACGCTCGAGTCCGGCGGCATCCAGCCCCTTCGGCATATAGACCGGCTCGCCGACCGCGATCACGATCCTCGCCAGGGGCCACGGAATGACGAAGCGATCCCACTTGATCTTCCAGGCGCGCGACGCCGCATAGCTCAAAGGAATCATCGGCCGCCCCGAGAGTTGCGCCAGCAGCACGGCGCCGGCTTTGAACTTCCAGGGCGGCCCGCGCGGACCGTCCGGCGTGATCGCAGGAGATACGCCGTCGCGCGCCAGTGCCTGATAGTAGTCGCGGAGCGCTCGGGCGCCGGTATGAGTGGACGACCCGCGAATCACCTCGCCCCCCAGACTGCGCACGATCATTGCACCGATCTCGCCGTCCACCGACGGCGAAATCAAGAACCCCAGTTTCAATCCGGCACCCCGCTGCTGCAGCAGGTGCTTGACGCAGAATACTTGGTGTTGGTGCCAATACACCGGTATGAATGAGGTCGCTTCCCCAAGTGCCGCCGCAATGTGCTGCGCACCGATTACGCGCACGACCCGCGACCATCCCCACACGAGCCGCACCAGGGACAAGCCCACCGGCACGAGGAGTTTGTACAACAGCAGGCGGCCGCGCGTCAGCCGCCTGGCGGAGCGGGTTTGCTGATCGTAAATCGTGTTGCGCAGGCCGCCGTCGGGTTTTTCTTCCACGGCCGGCATTGTCGAGAACGCCGTTACGCTCTGCAATAGCGGCGCAGCGGTGAGTGCGCCCTGATCGACCGGCGCCCTGGGCGCGATCGCCGCCTACGTTACACTATGCCGATGCAAACCAGCGCATTGCCCCCCGGCCCCGCCGAGGGCTTCGATCTCGGCGGCAGCGATGAGTCGCTGGCGCGCCTGCGCCGCTATTTTGCGGAGTTCGGCGATATTTACCGAGTCTTTGCACCCGGGCGAGGGGTTTACAACTACGTCATCAACCACCCTGACGACATCAAGCGGGTCTTGTTGACGAACCATCGCAATTACACCAAGGGCGAAGGGATGGATCGGGTCAAAATCCTGCTGGGCAACGGCATCATGACCAGCGAAGGCGATTTTTGGCGCCGGCAGCGGCGCATGATGCAGCCCTCCTTCCATCGCCGCGTCATCGATCAATTCAGCGCCTTGATACGCGAAGTCAATGAAAAATTCGCCGCGCGATGGGCGGAAAAAGCGGCGCGCGCCGAGGCGATCAATTTGAGCGACGAGACGAGCGAACTCACCTTGGAAATCGTGCTGCGCTCGATCTTCGGCAGCGACCTTGCCCGCCTCGAAAAAGAGTTCGGCGCGAATCCGTTCGAGGTCGTCGCCAAAGAGCAAAACCGCGACCTGAAATTCGCCTTTAGATTCCGCTCGCTCACCAAGCTGGTCGGGCAGCTGATCGAGCGGCGCCGCCGCAACCCTTCGGAACATTTCGATTTCCTCAGCATGTTGATGTCGACCCGGGACCGGGAAACCGACGAACCCATGAGCGACAAAGAGCTGATCGACGAGGTCTTGACCTTGATCGTCGCGGGTCACGAGACCACCGCCGCGGCACTCACCTGGACCTGGTATCTCATCGGTCAACATCCCGAAACTGCGGCCCGGCTTGAAACCGAAGCCGATCGCACGAGTTCGGATCAGACGCTGGGGCTCGATGCCGCGGAGTCGTTGGGATTCACTCACCAGGTCGTGCAGGAGGCGCTGCGGCTCTATCCGCCGGGATGGCTCATCACCCGCCGCACTCTCGAGGCGGACGAACTCGGCGGTTACCCGATTGCCCCGCGTACCGACGTGTTCATCAGTCCCTATATGTTGCATCGGCATCCGGCCTTCTGGAGCGAGCCGGAGGAATTCAGACCCGAACGCTTCGCCGGCGCCGATGCCGAGGAACGGCATCGATTCGCGTATATTCCGTTCGCGGTGGGACCGCGGCACTGCATCGGCGAGAATATGGCGATGTTCGAGATGCTGGTTCATGTCTGCGCCATGTCGCGCCGCTTTCGCCTGACCCGGTCGGGCAACGAATCCGTTGAGCTGGAGGCACAGATCAATTTGCGGCCTCGGTCAAACCTTATGATGAACGTTGAAACACGATGAATGATGCCGACAAACTCATGACCTTCACGACTCTGGTCGACATCCTCGAAAGCAACCGTGGGGTCGACCGCGCCGTCACGTATATCGAGGGCGAGAATTCCGAGCGGCGCGTGTCATACGGCGACGTCTACACGCGAGCCCTCGGCATCTTGTACCACCTGCAGGCCATGGGGGCGCAGCGCGGCGACAAGATGATCATCTTCTTGAGCAGCAACGAGCAATTCCTGGATGGCTTCTGGGCGGCGGTCTGCGGCGGGATCACCCCGGTACCCCTGGCCGTCGGCATCAGTGAGGACCATCGGCAGAAGCTTTTGCGTGTGGCGCGCAAGTTGGGCAAGCCCTATCTGTACACCGACTCCAAGAATCTGGAACGCCTGCAGGCGCTCGCCGCCCAGGTGGGCGAGTCCGCCCTGTTCAACGAACTCAAATCACGCTGCTTTCTGGTCGAATCGATCACCGATATTTCACGCGCCGGCAAGCTGTACCGGCCGGCCCCGGACGATCTGGCTTTTATCCAATTTTCCTCCGGCTCCACCAGCGAGCCCAAGGGAGTGATGCTCACCCACCGGAATCTGATCGCCAATACGCAAGGATCGACGGCGGTCGATAAGTTCAGCGACCAGGACGTAACTTTGAGCTGGATGCCCCTCACCCATGACATGGGATTGATCGGATTTTATCTGATGCAGTTCGCGAATCGCGTTCACATCCATCTGATGCCTACGGAGTTGTTCGTGCGCCGGCCGCTGCTCTGGCTGCAGGCGGCTTCGAAAAAGCGCGTCACCATCACGTGCTCTCCCAATTTCGGGTATCGGCATTTTTTGAAGGTCTTGGGATCTCGCCGCCTCGATGACGTGGATCTGTCGGCAATACGCCTGATCTATAATGGGGCTGAACCGATTTCGGTGGATCTGTGCAATGAATTCATGACTGCGTTGGCCTATACGGGCCTCAAGCGCCAGGCCATGTATCCGGTCTACGGCCTCGCGGAAGCTTCGCTCGCGGTGACCTTGCCCGATCTCGGGTCCGACTTCCGCTGGGTCCGAGTGAATCGTCACAAACTCGGCGTGGGAGCGCACATCGAGATCAATCCGGTCGATGCGCGCGACACGCTGGAGCTCGTGTGCGTCGGACGCCCGGTTCCGAATACCGAACTGCGCATCGCCGATGATTCGCGCAGCCTCCTGCCGGACGGCGTCGTGGGGCATATTCTCATCCGCGGCGCGAGCGTCACTCGAGGCTACTTCGCCGATCCGGAGGCGACAGCCCTCGCCATCGGCGCGGACGGCTGGGTCGACACGGGCGATCTCGGCTTTCTGCACGAAGGCTCGCTCTATATCGCGGGCCGCAGCAAAGAGATCATTTTCGTCAATGGCCAGAATTACTATCCCTACGATCTGGAGAATATTGCGCAGCGCGCGCCCGGCCTCGACCTCAATAAAGTGGTCGCAGCCGGCGTGGCGAACCCGACCGCTCAGGGCGAGGAACTGGTGGTGTTCGTACTGCATCGCGGGAGCATGCAAGAGTTCTTGCCGGCGGCGGCGGCAGTGAGCCGCCTCATCAACGAACACACGGGGCTCGAGGTCGCGCACGTGGTCCCGACCAAGCGCATTCCCAAGACCACCAGCGGTAAGGTCCAGCGCCATCTGTTGGAACAAGCCTATGTCGATGGCGAATTCGACGCGGAATTGGCGGAGCTCGAAGCGCTCCGGAATTCGACGACCGGCGGCGCTCAGGTCTCCGGCACCGAGCTTGAAACACGCTTGCAGTCGATCTGCCAAGCGGCCCTGCCCGGCAAGAGGATCGAGGTCAACGACAACCTATTCGATATCGGCGCGAGCTCGCTCAAACTGATCGAGATCCACGAAAACGTCGATCGCGAATTCCCCGGTCTCATCGATCTGACCGAGCTGTTCGATCACCCGACCATCGCCGAACTCGCCAAGCATCTGGAGAGCAAGCTCAAAGCGGCGGCTCCGCGCTGAGACGGAGGGAGCGAATCGCTCGTCAATCCGCGCCATACAAGGGCTTCTTCAGCCGCCAGCGCCGATACGACCACAGCCAATCGGCGGGACTCTTGAGCACGTCGAGTTCGCAGGCGCGGGCATAGCGCTCGGTCACCGCATTGGGCGGGGTCACCTCGCGCCCGTCCCACAGCGGCTTTAGCTCGACTTCGTAATAGCCGCGCCGGAGCCGGCGCATGCTTGCGTACAACATGGGCAGGCGCGTGGCGCGCGCTATTTGCTCGGCGCCGATGTAGAACGCCGTGTCTTGTCCCAAGAATTGCGTCCAATAGCGCTTATCCGTCGAGACCGGCGCTTGATCGGCGTTCATGGCCACGGCGCGCACGATCCCGCGCCGTCGCAGGAAATCCGCCAGCAAGTCCTTCGCTGGCACCAAGCGGGCGCCGAAGCGGGAACGGATGGAGAACATCAGCCGCTCCGCCCATTGATCGTGCAAGGGCTTGTAAGCCGCATCGACGGGGTAGCCCAGTTGCAGAGTAACCCCGTGCAACAGCCATTCCCAGTTCCCCAGATGCGAGGTCACGAACATCACGGATTGGCCGGCATCCAAGTACCGCCGGACGGCCTCCAAATTCACGATATGAACCCGGGCACGCATGTCGGATTCGCTCATCGAGACCGACTTCAGGACTTCGACCATGACGTCGCAGAAATTTCTTAAGAATTGCTTGTGGATCGCCTCCCGCTCGCTGCCGCTCTTGTCGGGAAAGACCTTCTCGATCTGGTCCTGAATCACCAGATGCCGGTGCCGCACCACGTAGAAGGCCAGCAGATACAGAAAGGTGGAAAACGCATATAGTGCCCGCAGGGGGAGGCGCGAGAAGAATTTGATCATGGACAGGTTAGTCTACGGGATTCATTACCATAAGATGGCGTGCATGGCGGCGCCTTGCAGTGTTGATTGCACTGCGTCAAACTTCAAGGCCAACAACAAGTCCCCTCATCCAAAAGGGCAACAAGTCTTCCCATGAACCAAGAGTATTTTGAGCCGGCAGCTGTCGAGGCATGAGTAATACCTCGGCCGCCGTACTACCCATGAGCACGCTCGACGACGATGCGTGGGATGACTTGCTCAGCTTCATCGAGGAACGCCGTGTCATCCCTATCGTGGGACCGGAACTGTTGCTGGTCACCACTCCGAGCGGTCCGCGCCTGCTCCTCGACTGGGTCGCCGAGAAACTCGCGGGCCGGCTCAACGTCGACATTGCGCAGCTGCCGCAGCCTTACACGCTCAATGACGTGATTTGCTGGTTCCTCTCGGCGCGCGGACGGCGCGAAGAGGCGTATGTGCGCATGCGCAGCATCATCAAAGAGGCGAATTTCGAGCCGCCGGCGGCGCTGCGGCAGTTGGCTGCCATCACCGATTTCGACCTGTTCGTCTCGACGACCTTCGATCCGTTGCTCGAGAACGCGATCAATCTCGAGCGCTTCAATGGTGTGCCGTCGACGGATGTGCTGTCCTACGCGCCCAACCGGGTCACCGATCTGCCCGCGGAGCGCGATCGGCTGCAGCGCCCGGTCGTCTACCACCTGTTCGGGAAAGTCTCCGCCTCGCCGACCTACGTCATCTCGGATGAGGACCTGCTCGAGTATATCTGCGCATTGCAGAGCGAGCACCTGGCGCCTGAAAAGCTGTTCCACGAACTCGAGCACAGCCATTTGCTGTTCATCGGCAGTAATTTCACGAACTGGCTGGCGCGTTTATTTCTGCGCATGGCCAAGCGTCAGCGCCTGTCGGACCCGCGCGACGTCGGCGAGGTGCTGGCTGACGATCACAGCAGCCAGGACGACCGTCTCATGTCCTTCTTGCAGCAGGTGAGCGTGCGCACGAGGATCTATCGGGGCGCCGAACGATTTGTCGAGGAACTGCACGAACGCTGGCAGGCGCGCCGCAAGCCGGCCACTGCCACCGTGATTCCGGCGGCGGCGCGCTTTGCGCCCCCCGCCCGAGACATGCCCGATAATGCCGTTTTCATCAGCTACGCGCGCGACGACCTCGCCGCGGTACAACAGATCAAGGCGGGCCTGGAGTCGGCCGGCATCACGACGTGGTTCGACATCGATCGATTGGAGGTCGGGGATGACTACGACCGCAAGATTCAGCGCAACATCGCACGCTGTTCGTATTTCATCCCGGTCGTCTCGGCTACGACGCAAAGGCGCCACGAGGGCTACTTTCGCCGCGAATGGAGCTATGCGATGGATCGCGTACGCAACATGGCGGACGGCGCGCTGTTCATCCTGCCGGTAAGCATCGATGCCACCAACGCGGCCGAAGCGCTGGTGCCGGATAAGTTCAAATCACTGCATTTCTCGCAGCTGCCGGGCGGACATGTGCCGGTCGAGTTCGCCGAGCGGCTCAAGGATTTCATGCGGGCCCGCGCGCAATGAACGCGCGCGCCAAGCTCGAGCCGGCGACCGACCCTGCCGTCACCACGGTCGATGATGGCAATCCCTGGCTGGGCCTGGCGTCCTTCACGGAGGAGACACGCGCGTATTTCTTCGGGCGCGACGAGGAAGTCGCCGAGCTTTCACGCCGCGTACAACGCAAGCTGCTGACGGTGCTGTTCGGCCAGTCCGGGCTCGGCAAGACCTCCATCCTGCGGGCGGGCCTCGTGCCGCGCCTGCGCGGCCAAGGTTATTGTCCCATCTATGTGCGCATCGATTACGGCAGGGAATCTCCGGAGCCCGCCGAACAGATCAAACAGGCGATCAGCCGCACGGCACGGCGATCCGGAGAATGGACTCAGGCGGGAGTCGCGGTCGAGGGCGAGTCTCTGTGGGAATTCCTCCACCATCGCGATGACGTGCTGCGCGACGAGTCGGGCGCCACGCTGATGCCGCTGCTGATCTTCGATCAATTCGAGGAGATTTTCACGCTGGCGCAAAGCGATGAGTTCGGCCGCGCCCGTGCGGCGCGCTTCATCGACGAGCTGGCCGATCTGGTCGAGAACCGACCGCCCACGTCCCTCGAAGCGAAGCTGGATGAAGATGAGTCGGGCGCGGAGCGTTTTGATTTCGCGCGCGGCGATTACCGCGTGCTGATCGCATTGCGCGAGGACTATCTCGCGCCGCTTGAAGGATTGAAGAAAGCGATGCCCAGCATCTCGCAGAATCGCCTGCGGCTTGCGCCGATGACGGGGGATCAGGCGCTGGCCGCGGTCCTTCAGCCGGGAAAGCGATTGGTCACGGAAGACGTGGCGAGCGCGATCGTTCGCTTCGTTGCGGGCGGAGCGGAGCTCGCGCACGCCGAGGTCGAGCCGTCGCTGCTGAGCCTGATTTGCCGCGAATTGAACGATACGCGCATCGCCCAGGGGCGCGATGAGATTTCCCTCGATCTGCTGGCGGGCTCCCACGCCACCATCCTGAGCAATTTCTACGAACGCTCGCTCGCCGACCAGCCGGCGGCCGTGCGCCAAATAATCGAAGACGAACTCCTGACCTCCTCCGGGTTCCGCGAGAATATCGCGGAAGAGCGGCTCCTCAGCCGCTTCAGCGCCGTCGGCGCCGCGCCGGACACGTTGGCGACCCTGGTCAACCGCCGCCTGCTGCGCATCGAAGAGCGGTTGGACATGCGCCGGGTCGAACTTACGCATGATGTTTTGTGCGGGGTCGTCAAGAGCAGCCGCGATCTTCGCCGCGAACGCGAGGCGCGCGAGGCGACCGAGCGCCTCCTCGCCGAGCAGCACTCACGCGAGCTTGCGGCGCGCCGCGCCCTGGTGCGCGCGCGACAGATCGCCATCGGCTGCACCGTACTCGCGATCGGTGCGATCGCGGCGGCGGTATTTGCCTATTTCAGCAGCCAGCGCGCCCACCGCGCCGAGCTTCAGGCGCAGCAAACCCGCGCGGTGGCAGAGCAAGCGCGCGGCGGGGCAGAACATTTGCTCGGATATCTGGCGGATGATTTCGTGCGCGAGCTGGAAAGCTTCGGACGCCTGAACATCATCGCCGAATTCTCCAAGCGTCAAATCGATTACTTCCACGCGCTGCCGACCGACCTCAAGGGGGCGGAGACTACGCGCAATGGCGCGCTGGCAATGGTGCATTACGCGAGGGCTATGCGGATCCTGGGCGAAATGGATACCGGACGCGCCAACGCAGCCGAAGCCGTGAGGCTGCTCGATCAGTTGCGCAGCGGCGGCGACCGGTCGGAAGCGACGACGATCGCGTTGGCGCTGGCGTATGCCATCCAGGCGCAGATCCTGGATAACGAGAATGATCCCGCGGGCCTTGTGTCGGGCAAGCAAGCCTACGATATTTTGCGGCCCGTGGCGGAGGCGCCGCACGCCTCAGTGGCGGCGCGCAGTGCCTTTGTGGACATACTGTGCCGCCGAGGCTTCGAACAGCAAAGCGACAATCAAAATGAAGCCGCCGCGGCAACCGAGCGTCAGGCCATGCAAATGGCCGACGAGCTCGGTGCGCTCGATCTCTCGAACGTCCAAATGGCAGCCTTGTACGCGGACGCAGGCGCCTGGCTGGTCACGGCTCTGCAAAATCTCGGCCGCAACGACGAGGCGCGGCGCGTTGGTGAAGCCACGGTCGCGTTGGCCGACAAGGTGCTCGAGCGGCGGCCGGGCTTTCGTCTGGCATTGCACGCGCAACAAGTCATCGAGAGCACTCTGTCCGGGGTCGCTCAAAACGACTTGAATCCGAGCGAAGCCTTGCAGATCTCGCGGCGCAACGAACAGATCTCACAGGCTCTTCTCAATCTCGATCCTAAGAGCCTGGTCAGCATCAATAACTTGGGTGTAGCGCATCAGAGCCTGGGGGATGCGCTCTGGTCTGCCGGCCGGCTGCGCGAGGCGATGCCCTACTACCATGAAATGTACGGGGATTTTGTCAACGCAGCCTCCGGCGGTGCAGGACCGAAAATACTGTTCTCTTACCAAGCGGAATACATGATCACGCAGCAGTCGCTGCTCGGCGATACCGCCGGGGCAACCGACTCACTGGCGAAAATGACGCCGATTCTGGTAAAGCTTCGCCAGAGCGAACCCAAAGGCAGCATGGCGCCGATCATTGTCGAGGCGATGCAAAAAACCGGCGAGGCAGAGGGTGCATTCGAGCATGACGACCTGATGTCTGCCCGGCGAATCGCGTGGGGTGTCACGAGGCAACTGGAAGCCATCAAGCCCGAACGCGGCGTTCAGGAAGTTCAAAAATTCGTCGGCCTGTACCTGGCCGCAAATATTGCCGGGCATGCGGATTTCCTGCTCGGCAACTACGCGGACGCCGAAAGGGCCCAGCGCGAGGCGATGGATGCACGCAAAAAGTACCTGACCGAGGCGATCGGTGATCGGCGTGACCTTGCCGAAAAGTCGACCTGGCTGGCGATGGCGATCGCCCGTCAGGGCCGCGTGGAGGAGGCCGCGCAGGTGATTGCCCCGGTCGTCAAATTCCAGCGAGAGTTGGCGGCCAAGAATCGCGGCGACCAATGGCAACCCCTGGAGCTTGCCGCCGCACTGTATGCGGAAGCGCTCACCGACAAGAGCCGGAGTCAGGTGTTGCTGCGCGAGGCCGCCGCGTTGGTCGAGAGCCGCCCCGCTACGCTTCGAGCGCTGCACGATGTACGGCAATGGCGCGAGCGTATCCTCGCGGCGCAGCGAGGCGCTTAGGTGGCCCAAGGGGCGTTACCCCTGTTTCGTTCAAGCGGACAGCGGGGCTACTCGGGCGCTATAAGCGCCGATCCTCGCCGCATCTTCGCGCGCAAGCTCGAGCGTGAGATCGACGTGAGATTCACGCCTATAGAATGCACCGTGCAAACTTCCGAAGGATTGGTGCATGCGGTTCCCGGCGATGCCATCATCACGGGCACCGCGGGAGAACACTGGCGCGTGTCGCGCGCGCGGTTTCCGGACAAATACCGGCCGGTGCCGCCGACGGTCGCCGGCGAGGCCGGACGGTATGTCAGCCTGCCCAATCGAATCATGGCGGTGCCGATGACGAAGCCGTTCGAAGTCGTGTTGGCCGACGGGGTATCCCGCTTGACCGGGCGCGCCGGGGAATGGCTGGTCGATTACGGAGACGGCAGCCTCGGGATCGTATCCCCGGACATCTTTGCAAACACCTACGAAATCAGCGATTAATCAGATGGCCCTGCATCAAATCATTCAACGCGTGCTGCTCGTCGGTGCCCACGTCGAATCGCTGCCTCCGCCCGCCGCTCCGCACGCGCCGGCGGCGCTATTGCCGCTCATCGACGCCATTGCAGGCCCCCACCGACGGTTTGACGAACGGGCGATCCATTACGGGCACCGCTACCGCAGCGGCTTTTGGGCGATTTATCTGTTGAGCGCGATTGCCGTGCTGTTTGCGGTGATCCCCCTGGCGCTCGGCTGGGACAGCCCGAACCATCTGCTGCATCCCTACGCAGGATTGTGGGCCGTCGGCGAGGTCCTGGTGATCGGTACGGTCAGCGCGATTTACTGGTTGGGGCACCGCTACGACTGGCAGTCGCAATGGCTGCGCGCACGCACCACCGCCGAACTGAGCTGGTACTTGCCGATGCTCGCGCCTCTCCTTGATTTTTCGTCCCCTGCGGCAGAGCCGAATTGGTATCTGCGCGTATTCGATCCCGGACAGCATTTGCGGGGCGCCGATGACGTGGCAAATCTGTGCGCCGAGAACGAGCCGCTCGCGCGGCAACTGCTCGCCACGGCGTGGTCCGATTCGACGTTCGTCTCGAGCTATGCGCGGTGGACGATCGAGATCCTGGAGGGGCAGCGGCACTATCATTACCGCACCGCGAGCAAACAGCATGCGCTGCGGCATCGTGTGCATATCGTGAACAGCGCTCTGTTCGCGCTGACCGCTCTAGGTGCGCTGCTGCACCTCGTTATCCATTCCCTGTGGCTATCGTTGATAACCACCTTTTTCCCGGCGCTCGGCGCCTCGTTGCACGGCGCCCTCGCGCAATCGGAGGCGTACCGCCTCGGCACCACCTCGGAACGCCTGGTGCTCGAGCTGCAGAGTGCAATGGCACGCATTCGCGCGGCGCTCAACGGGGAAGGCTCGACCAGCGATGTCACCGCGCTCAAGGCCGCAATCGAGGCGGCGATCGCGTTGATCCTGGAGGAACACCAGGACTGGCATCTGCTGGTCCGGCCGCATAATCTGCCGCTCGCTTGAAATTCGCACGCGGCACCTGGACGTACATCGCCTTCCCGCTCAGCCTGCGGACGTCGTCGAAAGCGCTTCTGGGCGTTCCATTGTGCCGGCGTTCTGTTCCTCATCGATGAACCTGCCGAGCACTCGTCGGAAGTGCGCGAGCGGTGCATCCGCTAGAATCCCGAGCATCTGGAAGTGCGGATCCTCATCCAGCGTCGTTTGCTGCCGTTCAATGATCTCCTTGTCTTCCATGAAGCCTTCGATGAGGCTGCCGAGAAGCGACCGGGAGATCGTCGAGTCATCGCCCTCGAAGTTGTTGAGATAAGACCAGAAGAAGTGCGTCGTCCGCTCGGTCTCGGGCGTCATGAACTGGCAATTTCGGTACTCTTTGGCTGCGCCGGCGCTTGCCGCCTCCTTGCCCTGCCCTGCCGGCGCGAACAAGGTTTCCATATTGAAAATGCCGGGCACAGTCATCGTCGCGATGTTGCGGCGGTCGACCTTTGCGCTCTTATCGCGAATCACCTTCTGGTGGAATGGCGGTGGATCGCTGTTCCAGTGCCACCGTTCGACGCGAAAACCGCGCTCCAATCGCTCGATGACGGTCGGCTTGCTCACGTACGCATAGTCCTCCGATCCGCCCAGCGTCTTGGTGTGAACGAAGGCGAGATGCGAGAAATCGCTCAGGTTGTCGACGATCAGCAGGTAATTGGCCTTGTAGTGAAGGTAGGCGGGGATGCCTTTCCAATTCTGATCGTGCAGATAAGGGAGATCCAGGATCAACGCGGGATCCGCTCTCGCGGCATCGCCCATCCAGATCCAGATGAAGTGGCCGCGCTGCGCGATGGGATAGCTTCTGACTCGAAGCTTAGGTGGGATCATCTCCTGCCCGGGAATCTGCACGCACTTGCCGGACCCGTCATATTTGATGCCGTGGTACATGCAGCGCACGCCCTCGCCTTCGAGGCGGCCTTTGGAGAGCAGCGCGCCGCGATGCGGGCAGCGATCGTTGAGTGCACTGATCCTGCCGCTCTCGCCTCGGTAAAGGACCAAGTGTTCCCCGAGCAGCGTGCGGCCCAGCAATTTTCCGTCAATTAACTCGTGGTCCAGCGCCGCGACGTACCAGCAGTTCTTGAGAAACATGCATCTGCCCCCGGTGTGCTGCGCGATCCCAAAGTGCTTCGCAGAGCGAAACACTGTTTCATTCATTATAGCGCCGTGGCTAATAAACGAATAGCAACCGGCATCCGCTGCTCTCAGGAAGTCGGGGTTGATGCGGTCAGACCTGCTGCGCTCATCAACAGCCTGAACAAGACTGCCGCAAGGGCCAGCGCCATTACACTGGCTGTCCAAATCAGCAGCAGCCATCCGACGCGCCGTGGCCATGAGGGTGTCGGCACAGAAGCTTGCTGCCCCATTAATGGTAGCCCTCGCCAAGCTTCACCTTACCCCGGAACACGTAGTAGGACCACGCTGTGTACGCGAGGATGAAAGGAATGATGAATAGGGCCCCGACCAGCGTGAAGCCCAGGCTTTGGGGTGGCGACGCGGCGTCCCAGATGCTGATCGCGGGAGGGATGATGTGGGGCCAGAGACTGATGGCGAGTCCCGTGTAGCCGAGGAATAACAAGGCGAGCGCCAGAAGGAACGGCGCCGCATGACTGTCGTGCTTCAGCGCACGCAAGAGGGCCCAGGTTGCCAGCAGCACGAGGATGGGAACGGGCGAGAAGAAGACGATGTTGGGACGCGCGAACCAGCGGGCCGCGACCTCGGGATGTGACAACGGCGTCCACACGCTCACGATGGCGATCGCGAGCAGCAGCGCGATCGCGACCGGTCGTGCCAGATTCTTCATTCGACTCTGCAGGCTGCCTTCGGTTTTCATGACCAGCCAGGTCGAACCAAGCAGCGCATAGGCGACAAGGAGAGCGAGCCCGGTGAACAGGCTGAAGGGTGTGAGCCAGTCGAACGCCCCCCCGGCATACGCGCCGTCGGAGACCGCGAAGCCGTTGATGAACGCGCCGAGCGCGACGCCCTGACAGAAGGTCGCGATGCAGGAACCCCAAGCGAATGCCTTGTCCCAGAATGGCCGATGCGACTCGATCGCTTTGAACCGGAACTCGAACGCAACTCCGCGCCAAATGAGCCCGGCGAGCATCAATAGTATGGGCAGGTAGAGCGCACTCAGAATAACCGAATAGGCGAGTGGGAATGCAGCCAGGAGCGTCGCGCCGTCGAGGACAAGCCAAGTCTCGTTGCCATCCCAGACGGGCGCAACCGTATTGACCATGGTGTCCCGGTCCGCGCGATCGCGAACGAAGGGAAACAAGATGCCGATCCCGAGATCGAACCCGTCCATGATGACGTACATCATCAGGCCGAAGCCGATAATGATGATCCAGAGGAGGGGAAGATCGATACCCATAGTGTCATTCTCCCCCATGCCCGGAGAGCGGGATCGCCGGATCGAGATCATCGGGAGCCGCGGAAAGCGGCCGTGCGGGGCGGCCCGTGTGCGGCGGAGTATGGCCGCCCGCTTCTTCCGGCCCTTTCGCGACCAGCTTCAGCATGTAGCGGATGCCGGTGCCAAACACGGCGAAATACATGACAATGAAAACGATCAGCGTCGTGGACAGGGCGAGGGCCGAATGGTTCGACACCGCATCTTTGGTGCGCATCACACCATAGACCACCCAGGGCTGGCGGCCGATCTCGGTCGTCAGCCAGCCGGCGAGGATCGCCACTACCCCCATCGGCCCCATCAGCGTGGCGAAGCGCAGAAAAGGCTTGGAGTTGAACAGGCGCCCACGCCATCGCAGTAGCAGGCTCCATACAGCCAACAGAAGCATGAGCATTCCGAGACCCACCATGAGCCGGAATGTCCAGAACACGATGCTGGAGTTGGGGCGATCCTCCGGTGCGAAGTCCTTCAAGCCAGGGATCTGGCCAAGTAAGTGATGCGTGAGTATGAGGCTCCCGAGATAAGGAACCTCGACCGCATACCGCGTCGTCTCGGCCTTCATATCGGGCAGGCCGAACAGAATGAGAGGAACGCTCTCGCCGGGCGTCTTGATCCAATGACCTTCGACCGCTGCAATCTTCGCGGGCTCATATTCCAGAGTGTTGAGGCCGTGTTGGTCGCCGACGGCCATCTGTATCGGCGTCACAATCAGAATCATCCACATGGCCATCGACAACATCCTGCGGATGGCCGGCGTCGAGCGGCCGCGCAGCACATGCCACGCTCCCGAGGCACCCACGAAGAGGGCTGTTGCAAGATAGGCCGCCAGCGTCATGTGGACCAATCGGTAGGGGAAGGAAGGGTTGAAAATCACCTTCAGCCAGTCCACGGGCACGACGCGCCCATTGATGATCTCGAAACCCTGTGGCGTATGCAGCCAGCTATTGGACGCGAGAATCCAGGTCGATGAAATCAGGGTGCCCATGGCCACCATGATCGTGGCGAAGAAATGCAGCCCCGGTCCGACCTTGTTCCAGCCGAACAGCATGACGCCAAGAAAGCCCGCCTCCAGAAAGAACGCGGTCATGACCTCGTACGAGAGCAATGGACCGGTGATGCTGCCGGCAAACGAGGAGAAGTGGCTCCAGTTCGTGCCGAATTGATAGGCCATGACCAGGCCCGACACCACGCCCATCGCGAAATTGACCGCGAAGATCCTCGACCAGAAGTGGTAGAGATCGCGATAGGTCGTGTCTTTCCGCGACACCCACAAGCCCTCGAGCACGGCGAGGAAGCTCGCGAGACCGATTGTGATGGCCGGGAAGATGATGTGGAACGAGACCGTGAACCCGAACTGGGTCCGCGCAAGCTGCAATGCGCTCAGTCCAAACATGTCCGCGCCCCCCTCCTTCGTCCAGAACCGGCGGCAACCGGCGCCGGCGTAGATGCACAAGGCTGATGCTCGCGCGTTTCGCTGCGAATTCGCCGCCGCGTGCCAGCATTTCAGTTGAAGCGGGGGACCGATGCACCTTGGGGTCGGCTCTAAAGCCGAACCCCGGTGGTCGCGAAAGCGACGGACACCGGCTTCTGAACAAACGGATAGAGAACGGCCACAGCGCAGACACTGATGATGATCGCGACCACACAGGCTGCCAAGAACGCACGCATAAAACCCTCCCAGGCGGTTGCGATTTAGGTTAGCACGGATTCCCACGCCGAGCCCGTGATCGGCTGATGGCTCTCAAAGCGTGAACGCCTCCGTTTCAATGGCCGTGAAAATGCGACCAAGAGCCGCAACCCGGGCGTAGAAGTCTGCCGCTTTGGCCTGCTCTAGATCCCTGAAGAAGCGGCCGATCCAAGGCGCAAGATGGCTTTCGAAGACTTCACGGTCAGTGCCCTCAGGGGCGGCGATTTCACCTCCCGCCAAAGCCGCCATGATTTCGAAAAGAATCGCGGCATGATCTTCCGGCTCTGTCAGCGAGTCGGCCCGCTCGACGCCAATCCGCCGCAATGTCTCGCGCAATTGCGCCAGCGGACGCGCATGCAGAAATCCCGTCTGGTAATAAGACGCATAGGGGAGAAGCTCGCCGCGTCCGACTCCAACGAAGAGATCGAAATACTCGCGCGCAAGCCGTTCGGCATCAGTGCGAGCCGCGGCTTCCCCGAGGGCGGTGTGAGCAACACCCAGCGGGCTCGAATCGCCGTGCAGCTCGGCCAACCGACCCAAGAGATCGGCATCGGGGCTGCGTAGCAAAAGCGACGCCAACAACGAATACTCGCGCGCGCGCGCACGATCGACTTCATCGACGCAGAGCGTGGAGGGTGCGCCGGTCATCGGGCCAATTTGGGCAAGGCGCTGCCATGGACGCGCCCGCCAGGGTGCGGTTCCATTTCGGAGATGACATTGCCTTGCTCCGGCGGCGAGCGATCCGTCGCAACGTTCATGAGACCCTGTTCCGTCATACCGGAACTCAGCCAGACATTGTCGACCTGTCCCTCGCGCGGCAGATTCGCGGTTTCGGCCGCGGGTTGCGCGGCGGCCGCAGCCATTCGCGCAATTGTCTTTGGCGTTTCGTTGATTTGAGCGACAGTCCGTTCCGCGCAGCTGCGCGCACTCTCGTTAGCCTGCAGCGGGCCGAAGCCCGGCATCGCCGCGGGATCGTTGAAGTCCCACTGACTGTCGGCGATGCCGATGAAATCACGAATCGCAGGGTCGGCGACCCATGCAGCGCGAAGCGCAGCGCGCGTTAATTCCGCCGGCACCCCCGGTTGCAGGAATTGCTCGATATCCGTTCCACAAGTGATCGACTCGACGGCGGGCAGAGCCGCCGGGTCGAATGCGGCCGCATTTGGTGATGCCGCCTCCGGCACAGACTCCTCGACACCTGCTTCACCCGGTGAACTCGCCGCCACGCCGGACACCCGCTTCAATCGGGCCCATCGCGCAAAGAAGCTCTCAGGCTCACTCATTCGGGATTCTTCGAAAGCCCGGTGCGATCGCGTTGGCGCTTGAACATGGGCTCATCAACGTGATGCTCCGCGATAAAGGCTTGTATCGCCGCGCCGATCGCGGGCGCCATCGGGAGCGTTTCGACCAGATCGTTGCCGGCCCCCGTCAAAGCCTCGCCCTCCGCGGGATCCGCCGTCACCGCCAACAATTCGAAAGGCGGCTCGCCTGCGGTGGGGCGCAGGATCACCCAGAGCAAGGGCGAGCCTGAGGCCAGATTGCGGAGATAGTTCGCCGTCTCGGTTCGATAGAGATTGATGGCCGCCTGGCCGGCGTAGAACGTGGTTGCGTCATCCCCGGAATCGATGACCGTCCAGGCCGATGCCGCCGGAACCCCCGTAAATATCGCGACGGGTCTCCATACTGCGTCGACCCAGGAACTGTGGGCCTGGCGCCGCTCCACGGCGACGCCCACTGGAATGCTTACGATTTGCGTTGACGTCATGTGGGAAGTCTCGTGGGTGTCGAAGTCATGTCGCGGGCAAGACGTCGTATCGGCAAGCCGCTCACGAGATTTTGCGGCTTCAGTCTCAGGCTGTGGTCGTTCGTCGCGGCCATCATCAGGTAAGTCGGTGCGCCGGCGAGGTTCTCGTCCATGTCGGCGGCATTCGCAAAGCTTAGGCGAAACAGACCCACCAGCCGGGCCTGGGCGATCTCATCCAGGATCTCGCCGGCCCAGAGCGCATCGCCCATCCGCGTGGCCTCGGCGTCCAGCCCAAGATACCACTTAAACGTCACTTCGCGCAGCTCGGCCACGGGAACGATTTCAACATTGACCGCCAGCAAATGCGATACCCATCGCACCATGACATCGCCGAGCGCGGTAAGGCCGCGTAGCTCCCGGGTGAGGTCCAGCGCCAGATCGAACGCATCGCTGCGCTCCCAATAGGTGGCGGCGTTGCCCTCATTCAGCACATCAATCTCGGGGCCCGTAGGCAATCCCAGCAGCGAGTTCAACGGCGACAATGGCGGGCTAGCCATCGCGTCAACGGTTTCTTCGTCCGCGCACAGCAGTGTTCCATCACGCTGGGTCAGCTTCTGCGGCCGGAAGAACAATTCCGCGGCGCGCAGCACGAATGCATCGTTGCAACCATCCAAGATATTTCGCAGGATGACCTGCACCAGTTGGTTGATGAAAATATGCGGGAATTTGCGGCCGTGCCCCACGATATCGAGGTAGGCCGCCTCGAGCGTAGCATGCCGCATGAGATGATCTCGCCACGCGATCATCAGCTCCCAGTTCTCGCGCGCGTCGGCATCGACGATCGCCCCGACCTGGGATGGCGCGATGCGCAATCGCGGGTCTTCCAACAAAGCGCAATGCAGCTCACGCTCCGCAGCGCACGCATCCGCGGGCGGAGTGAGCTCCGGCCGGGCAAAGTAGGCCTTGAGGAATTCGTCCGCCACCGGTAGTCTGCCCTCGGCGTCGCGATCCAGGAGATGATGACCGCACGAGAGCCAGAAGTCTCGTCCCTCAGTCACTCCCCCTCCGCGCGAACGGTTTTTAGAAGCTTCATGCGCACCCAATTATAATGGGCGCGGTCGAGGGCATACATGCCTCGATTGAGTGATCAACGCCAAAGGATTCGAGCCGCCGACGCCATGAACGTTCCATCCAGGCGCACCTGCAAGGCGCGCGATGCCGCCTAAAGCGTCGCCCGCGGCTCGCCCCAAAATGGCTGCGCTGCGCGCGGCCGACGGCGAGCCGATGCCGGCTGTTCCTATGTTGGCGCTCGAAAGTGGAGGCGTCGTACTTGTCTATGGTTGCGACGAGAAGGCCATCGAGGTCGGGCAGGCACTCGAGAAGCATCTCGACGTCACGGTCTTGGTCAAACCGCCCGCGGAATTGACGTCGCTGCCCACCAATGAGTTTCCGGTGGCTCTGGGGGCGATTCGATCGGCCCGAGGACACCTCGGAGCCTTCGAGATCACAGTCGACGAGTTTGCACCGCCGGCCACAGCCGCGGCCCCCTTGCTGTCCTTCGGGCCTGCACGCGATGGGGCTTTGTCGCGCTGCGACATCATTCTCGATCTTTCGGGCGGCCCGGCGCTGTTTCCATCGCCGGACCTGCGCGACGGGTATCTGCGCACCGATCCTCGCGACAACGCCGGTACGCGCAGCGCCATACTCAAGGCACGCGATCTCCGGGGGACGTTCGAGAAACCCCGCTACATCACCTTCACCGAACATCTCTGTGCCCATTCGCGCTCGAGGATCACGGGCTGCACGCGTTGCCTCGATCTGTGCCCGGCCGGCGCAATCGCACCGGCCGGCGATCATGTCGCGATCGACCCGAACATTTGTGCCGGCTGCGGCCAATGTGCCTCGGCATGTCCGACGGGAGCGGCGTCCTATGCCATGCCGCCTTCTGACGCACTCATGCGAAAGCTTCGGACCCTGTTGCTCGCGTATCGCGCAGCGGGTGGCGAAGGCGCGACGGTGTTGATGCACGATGAGCTGCACGGGGCACCTCTGATCGAGGCGCTGGGGCACTTCGGGGAAGATTTCTCCAGCCGGGTTTTGCCCTTCTCCATCAACGAAATCACCCAGGTGAGTCTCGAGATCATTGCCGCCGCTTTCGTCTTCGGGGCGGCCGGGGTGCGATTTCTTTTGCGGGGTCGGCCACGGCACGACGTTTCCGGGTTGACCAGGACGATCGCGCTCGCAGAGTCCATCCTTGCCGGGCTTGGGTTCGGAGCGGGCCGGGTCGCCACCATCGAGACGGACGATCCGGACATGCTGCAAGCGGCATTGTGCGCCATCCCAGACATGCAGTGCGCGCTGCATCCCGGAGGTTTCCTGCCGATGGGTGGAGACAAACGAGGCGTCGTCCGGTTCGTGCTGCGTGAACTTCATCGGGTGGCACCCGCTCCCATCGATGTAGTGCCGCTGCCTCAACTCGCCCCTTTCGGAACCGTCGACATCGATGTAGCCGGCTGCACGCTCTGCCTCGCGTGCGTGTCGGCATGTCCAACCGGCGCGCTGTCGGACAATGTCGATCAGCCGATGCTGCGCTTCACCGAAAACTCCTGCATACAATGCGGGCTCTGTAAATCGACCTGTCCCGAGCAGGTGATCACGCTCACGCCGCAGCTCGATTTCCGTCCCACGACCGCATCCGCGCGGGTCCTAAAAGCGGAGCAGCCGTTTTGTTGTATCCGTTGCGGCAAGCCTTTCGGAGTGAGGAGCATGGTTGAACGCGTGACGGCGAAGTTGGCGGGCAAGCATTGGATGTTCAAGGATTCCCAGCGGCGCCTCGACCTCATCAAGATGTGCGACGATTGCCGCGTCGCAGCAGTGTCCGAGGAGAATCTCGATCCTCATGGCCCGCCCCGCGCGCCGATGCGCACGACGGATGACTATTTGCGCGAGCGCGAAAAGCCACGGAAGTCACCCGACAAGGACGGCTGAAGCAAGGCCAAGCGCGGCTACTTCGTCGAAGGCCCCGGGTGCGCCAGCTGGGCGCCGCCTTGCTTCTCGGCGAACCACTGATCGTGATGCTCCTTGGCCCAGTTCAGATCGACCTCACCGGTTCCCATGGCCTCGAACGCGCCTTCCATTCCCAGCGTGCCGATGTAGATATGCGCAATGATGACCGCAACGAACACAACGGCAACGAAAGCATGCACTAGCTGGGCGAGCTGCATCCCCGCAATGTTTGTCACATAGAAGGGAAACAGCAACAGCAAACCCGAGCCGATCACCGCGACCCCCGCTCCCAGGGCAAACCAGAACACTAATTTCTCACCGGCGTTGAAACGCCCGGCCGGTGCATGCTTGGATTTGATGAATCCGCCGCCCTGTTTGAACCAGTCGATATCCACCTTGCGTGGCATGTTGTCTCTGATCCAGAGGGCGACGATCAGCGCCAGACCGAGGACAAATGCGAACGCCACGAAATTATGGATATATTTGGCTGTCTGGGCGACGGAGCTAAAGGCGTCCTCGCCGATGACCGGCAGCAATACCATCTTTCCGAATGTGATGGTGAGTCCGGTGAGGCCGAGAAGTACGAAAGACACCGCGGTCAGCCAGTGGGAAAATCGCTCGAAGAAACTGAAGCGCACGATTTTCCTGCCGGAGCGGCCGGCTGAAATCCGAATCCGTCCGATGATGAGATAGGCAAGCGTCAGAAGCGCAATCATGCCGAGGATCACGACCGCCGCAACCCAGTGAAGTGTGATTTCGTGAAAGTAATCCCACCGTCGCCCGGCAGGCTGGATGAGCACGCTCTCCCGCGTGTCGGGAATATCGATTCGCCCTTCGATGCGCGGCGCCTGCTGCAGCAATTGTTGTTCTTTCACGGCGTTCGCATCCGGAGCAAACGCGCCATCCGGGCTGCGCTGCTCTGCGAGCGCCGGCGCCCCGGCTGCAAACGCGGCTACCACTGCCAACAGCACAAAAGCGCGGCTGAAAGCTCCAGTCATGAGCGTCACGGCGCTCACGTCGAAATTCCTTCGTCATACGCCGTCATCCAACCCCAGGCGCCGGAGCCATAGCCGCGCTTCAACACCCGCTCCTTGTAAATCTGAGCGATGATTTCGCCGTCGCCCGCCAGCAATGACTTGGTCGAACACATCTCCGCGCACATCGGCAGCTTCCCCTGGGCGAGGCGATTGGCGCCGTATTTTCGATATTCATCGATACTACCGGATACTTCCGTCCCACCCCCTCCGGCGCAGTAAGTGCACTTGTCCATCTTGCCTCGGGAGCCGAAATTACCGATTTTCGGATACTGCGGAGCGCCAAACGGGCAGGCGTAGAAGCAATAACCGCAGCCGATGCACAGATCCTTCGAGTGAAGGACAACGCCGTCGTCAGTCTGGAATATGCAGCGTACCGGGCAAACCTCTGCGCAGGGCGAATCGGTGCAATGCATGCATGCCATCGACACCGAGCGCTCGCCGGGTTTGCCGTCATTGATAGTAACGACGCGGCGGCGGTTGATGCCCCATGGGACCTCGTTCTCATTCTTGCAGGCGGTGACGCAGGCGTTGCAGTCGATACATCGGTCGGCGTCACACAGAAACTTCATACGCGCCATGGTCGTGTTCTCACGCAGCGGTGATCTGGCATAGAGTGGCCTTGGGTTCCTGCATCCCGGTTGCGGGATCGTACCCGTAGGTTGTGAGTGTATTGACGCTCTCCCCGAGCACGATTGGATCGGTGCCCCGGGGATATTTCGCGCGTTGATCGACGCCCTCGAACCAACCGGCAAAATGAAACGGCATCCAGGCGACGCCTTTACCGACGCGCTCGGTCACGAGGGCCCTGACCTTCGTCTTTGAAGCGCCTTCGGGGCCGGTGACCCATACCCAGTCGCTGTCCTTGATGCCGCGCTCTTGTGCATCGGCCGGATTGATTTCGACGTACATGTCCTGCTTCAATTCGGCCAGCCATTTATTCGAGCGGGTTTCCTCGCCCCCGCCTTCATACTCGACCAGGCGGCCGGAGCTCAGAATCAATGGGAAGTCTTTGGCGACATGCTTGTCGACGGCTGCCTTCTGCATCGTAAAGCCGATGTTGGGTACGCGGAACTCCTGGGCGTCGGGCCGCGTCGGATACTTGCCGACGAGATCGGGGCGCGGCGTAAATATCGGCTCGCGATGCACCGGGACGGGGTCCGGCAAATTCCAGGCGATCGCGCGCGCCTTGCCATTGCCACAGGGACTGCAGCCGTGCTCGATCGCGACACGCTGAATCCCGCCGGACAAGTCCGTCGACCAGGATACGGCGTCGGGAGTCTTGGAATTCACGCGGTGAATGGTCGCAAGCTCCTGAGAAGTGAGATCCTTGTGCCAGCCCAGCTTTTTCAGCACGCCGAGCGTGAACTCGGGGTAGCCGTCCTTGATTTCAGAGCCCAAGGAGTAAGACCCGTCGGCAAGGAGGCTTTCATGCACCTCCACTTCCTGATCGGCGCCCATGCCTGTCGGTTTAGCTCCCGACTTGTCCGCGCTTCGCAAGGGTCGCGCGTCGGCAGGTTCGATCTCGTTTTCCGATGGGTGCTCCGCCGCCTTCCGCTTGACCACGCGCTCGACGCCGAAACGCGCACGGAACGTGCCGCCGCCGTCCTTGACGTGAAGGTTGGTGTTGTACAGCACCGGCGAGCCCGGATGCCTGAACTCCGGCGTGCCCCAGCACGGCCACGGCAAACCGTAATAATCCCCGCCCACCTCGGGATCGTCTTTCGGGGCCCGCAGCGTCACCACGTCGAATTTGGCCTGGTTCTTCCTATGCGCCTTGAGCCGTTCCGGCGACTGCCCGCAATATCCGGTCGACCACCCGCCGCGATTGATCTCCCGCAGGATATCTTCCGCTGATACGGCGCCGTTCTCGACCTTGATGTTCTTGAACATCTGATCGGCGAAACCGAATTTGCGTGCCAACGAGTACATGACGTCGTAGTCGTTCTTCGACTCGAAGACCGGCTTGACGATCTGTTCGCCCCACTGGAGCGAGCGATTGGAAGCAGTGCGTGAGCCTTCCATCTCGAAACTGGTGCATGCGGGCAACAGGTAGGTGCCGTTTCTCCGGCCTGACACAACCGACCAGGTCGTCGGGTAAGGGTCGCATACCACCAGCAAATCGAGTTTCTCGATCCCCTTCACCGATTGCGGCATTCTCGTGATGGTATTGGCCCCATGGCCCATCACGAACATGCCCTTCACGGTGTCGGGCTGATTGACCTGGTCCTTCGGCAACAAGGTGGCGTCGAACCAGCGCGTGCTGGGAATGCCGGGGGTTTGCATCAGCTTCTTGCTCGAGAAACGGGTGACCATCCAGTCGTAATCCGCCTCCCAAACCCGGCACCAGTGCTGCCACGCGTTTTCGTCCAGGCCGTAATAGAGCGGCAACGTCGTGACATCGAGGCCCATGTCGGTGGCGCCTTGAACATTCGTATGTCCACGGAAAATGTTGGCACCATTGCCGAAATTACCGACATTCCCGGTGGCGAGCAGCAGGATGCAACTCGCGCGGACATTTGCGGTGCCGACGGTGAATTGCGTCTGGCCCATCGCCCAGATCAGGGTCGAGGGCCGCTCCTTAGCAAACACCTCGGCGACGTGCTTCACCTGGGCTTCAGGCAGGCCCGTGACGCGTTCGACCTCATCAGGCGTCCACTTCGCAACTTCAGCCCGGATCTCATCCATGCCGTAGACGCGTTGGCGGATGAATTCCGTGTCTTCCCAGCCGTTTTGGAAAATGTGCCAGAGCATTCCATAGATGGTGGGAATATGCGTGCCGGGGCGGACGCGTACATACTCCGTGGCGTGCGCAGCGGTACGAGTCATGCGCGGATCGATGACGATCATGTTGGCGCGGTTGAGCTCCTTACCTTCCAATATGTGCTGCAGCGATACCGGGTGCGCCTCCGCAGGGTTGCCGCCCATGATCATGATGGTCTTGGCGTTGCGAATATCGTTATAGCTGTTCGTCATTGCCCCGAAGCCCCAGGTGTTGCCCACACCCGTGACCGTGGTGGAGTGACAGATGCGCGCCTGGTGATCGGAATTGTTGGTTCCCCAAAACGCGGCAAGTTTGCGGTTGAGATACGCCGCCTCGTTGGTGAACTTCGCGGAGCCGAGCCAGTAAACCGAATCCGGCCCTGACTTCTGGCGAATCTCCAGCAGCTTGTCGCCGATCTCATTGATGGCCTGGTCCCAGGCGATTCGCCGCCACTGGCCATCGACGAGCTTCATCGGATAGCGCAGCCGCCGGTCGCCCACCACGTCGTCGCGAACCGCCGCCCCCTTACAGCAATGCGAGCCGCGATTGATCGGGCTGTCATAGTCCGGCTCTTGGCCGGTCCATACGCCGTTCGTGACTTCGCCAATGACCGAGCATCCGACGGAGCAGTGGGTGCAAAAATTCTTGCGCCGCGTCACCGCTTCGCCGGCGGGCGGCGGCGGTCCTGCTTCGGCCTTGCGAATGCCGGCAAATGGCAGCGTCCCGAGCGCGGCCAGACTACCGGCGACGAGACCTGAGCGGCTCAGGAATGAGCGCCGATCGACGCCGTCCGCCGCTTGGCGTGAGCCTGCGGCGGGAGTCCCCTCACGGCGTGGAAGCCGTCCTGATCTTTTGACGAGCACGAGTCCTTTACTTCGTGGGGTACCTATTGACGCGGTAGAAGGTCCGGACCTCCGGAGCATTCGGTTGGTATTGGGATTTGCGCTTATCGCGATCGCTTTTGCGAGAAGGATCGTTTGCGCCGTGGGATGCGGCCGTCGCCACCGCCGCGGCACCGACTGAAGCTGCGACGCGAAATAGATCACGTCGTGCGATCATAACCTTAGGGTTTATATCCACCGCAGACACCTCCAGGAAGCGAATCCCCGGACCGGGCGCACCGGCCTTCGAATCATCCCATGTAAGCTCAACGGATATGCGAATCGACCCTACCATACGTAGGGTAGCTCTTCAATTCCCGACTCGCCACATCGTCAATCGACATCCGGCAACACGGCGGTCGCCTCGATTTCGACTCGAGCTTCTTTTTCCATGAGAGCGGCGACCTGCACCACGGACATCGGCGGATAGTGACTTCCCATCGTGGCTCGATAGGCAGCGCCGATGTCCGCCAATTGGTCGTGATATTCGTCGCGGCTCATCACGTACCACGTGAGGCGCACGACGTGGGCGGGGGAAGCGCCTGCTTCGGCCAGGATCGCAATGACGTTCACCAGCGCCTGATGCACCTGCCCCGCCAAACGGCTGCTGCGGAATTGGTTGTCGGCATCCCAGCCGATTTGACCGGAAATGAATATTTCCAGGCCGCGAGCCGCCATGCCGTGGCTGTATCCCTTCGGGCGCGGCCATCCGGGCGGTCGAAGGATGCGGGGGGTTGCGTTGCGTTCGCTCATGCGATCTCCGTTTGGGAAAGTAATTCGCGGGCGATGATGAGCTTTTGAACCTCGGTCGCTCCCTCGTAGATGCGCAGCGCCCGTACGTCCCGGTACAAGCGCTCCAGGACTTCGCCGCGCATGACCCCACGGGCACCGAACATCTGCACGGCTCGATCGATCACGCGCTGAGCAGTTTCGGTCGCCGCCATTTTTGCCATGGCCGCCTCCATGGTGACGCGTTCGCCGCAGTCGCGCAGCCACGCAGCGCGATACGTGAGCAGCCGGGCCGCGTCCAATTCGGTCGCCATGTCGGCGAGCGCGCCTTGGGTCAATTGAAATTCCGCCAAGCGGCGGCCGAACATGCGCCGAGAGCGCACCTGTGCGACCGATTCATCCAGCGCGCGCTGCGCGAAACCGAGCGCTGCGGCGGCCACCGACGTGCGAAAAACGTCCAAGGTGCGCATCGCGATCTTGAAACCCTCGCCCTCGGCGCCAAGCCGATGCGCGGCGGGTATCCGGCACTCGTTGAACACCAAACTCGCCATCGGATGCGGTGCGATGATTTGGATGCGAGCGGCGATCGACAGGCCCGGCGTGTCGGCGTCGACCACGAACGCGCTGATGCCGCCTGCCGCGCTGCTTCCGTCGGAGCGAATCTCCGCCGGTTGCGTGCGCGCGAAAACACAATAAAAATTCGCAATGCCGCCGTTCGAAATCCACGTCTTCGCGCCGTCCAGCACGTAGTGCTCCCCGTCCCGCCGCGCCCGGCACTGCATGCCCGCGACATCCGAGCCGGCATCCGATTCGGACAAGGCGAATGCGGCCAGCGCCTCGCCCCGCGCGACCCGCGGCAAATACTTATCTTGGAGCCGCGAGGCTCCAGCCAGCGTGATCGCGCCGCTGCCGAGGCCCTGCATCGCAAATGAGAAATCCGCCAATCCATCGAACCGCGCCAGCAACTCGCGGATGAGCGCGATGGAACGTACGTCGAAATCCTCCGCCGCGCCTCCGTGCTCCGAACGGACGCAATACCGGAGCAAGCCGGCGGCGCCAAGCTTTCCGACCAGATCGATGCAGCGCGCATCGACTGACTCGCGGGCCTCCCCGTGCGTCGCGCCGAGATTCTCAGCGCACCAGGCCGCAACCCTCGCATGCAGCTCGCGATGGCGTGGCTCGAAAAAGGGCCAATTCAAGAACGATGCGGCAGGCATGGATCGTCAGTTCCCCTCGAATACCGGCTTGGACTTGTTCGCAAACGCGCGGTATGCGCGCCGGAAATCTTCGGTCTGCATGCAGAGGGCCTGCGCCTGAGCCTCGGCTTCCAGTGCTGCCTCGAGAGACAGATTCCACTCCTGATGCAGCATGCGCTTGGTCATCGCATGCGCGAACGTCGGCCCGCTCGCGAGCGTCGCGGCAAAGCCAATCGCATCGGCGAGCATGCTGGATTGGGCGACCACGCGGTTGTAATAGCCCCATGCCAAACCCTCGCCGGCCGTCATCGAGCGTCCGGTGTACAGCAGCTCGGCCGCTCGTCCCTCACCTATGATGCGCGGCAAAATGGCGCAAGCGCCCATGTCGCAGCCCGCCAGTCCCACGCGAACGAACAGGAAGGCGGTGAGCGCCTCGGGAGTCGCGAACCGGAAGTCGGAGGCCATCGCTAGAATGGCGCCCGCCCCCGCACAGGTTCCCTCAACGGCGGCCACGATCGGCTGCGGACACTCGCGCATCGCCAGGACCAGATCGCCGGTCATGCGGGTGAACTTCAGCAATCCTTGCGGGTCCATCCGCGTCAAAGGTCCGATGATGTCGTGCACATCCCCGCCGGAGCAGAAATTGCCTCCTGCGCCGGCAATCACGATTGCCTTGACGGCCGCCTCTGCACCGAGAGCGCGGAACAGGTCCTTGAGTTCGGCGTAGGAGTCGAAGGTCAGCGGATTTTTGCGCTCCGGCCGATTCAACGTGATCATGCCGACCCGGCCCTCGAGCCGCCACAGGAAATTCCGAGGTATGTAGTTCGCCAGGCTCATATGGAGTTCCCCGCCCTCGGCCGCTCTTGTCGGCGCACGTGAATCTTAAGGTCCTGCAGCAGACCGGCGAGCCGCTGCTTGCTCTTGGCCGGCAGAGCGTCGAACAGGTTCACTATCCAACGCTCGTGCGCCGCAGCCATCCTTTTGAAAAGACGCTGCCCGCTCGGCGTCAACTTGACGCGAAAAGCGCGGCGGTCCTGCGCATCGATCACGCGCGCGACCAGGCCTTCCTCCTCCAGCAAATCGGTAATGCCGGTTACATTGCCGCCGGTAACCATCAAGCGCTTGGACAGCTCGCCCATCTTGAGCCCTTCAGGGCATCGCTCGAGCTGCGCCATGAGATCGAAACGGGGCAAGGTGGTCTCGAATTCGCCTTGCAGGCGCTGCCGGATGTGGTTCTCGATCAGGGCCGAGCAGCTCAGCAGCCGCAGCCACAGCCGCAACGAATCGTGGTGATCGTCGCGCGCGCGCGTTTCCCCGTCGAAGGACTTGGGCTCACGCGGTTTCGTGCGGCGAATCGCGCCGGTGGCCATCCTACATCACCTCGCCGCCCGCCACCGCGATGCTCTGTCCCGTAATGCTCCCGGTGCTCCGCAGGCACAACCAGCGGACGGTATCGGCGACTTCCTCGGGAGTTACCAAACGGCCTTGCGGGTTGTGAGAGATCAAATCCGCGAGTGCTTCCTGTTCGCCGCGGCCGGTCTTCGCGCTGATGTTGGCGACCGCGCTGCGCACGAGGTCCGTGTCGGTGTACCCGGGACACACCGCGTTGACCGTCACGTTCCGCCGTGCCGTCTCGAGCGCCGCGGCGCGCGTGAGCCCGATCACGCCATGTTTCGACGCGCAGTAGGCGCTCACATACGGATAGCCGACCAGGCCGGCCGTGCTCGCGATATTCACGATGCGCCCAAAGCCGGATTTCAACATGTCGGGTAGACACTCCCGCATGCACAGAAAAGTGCCAGTCAGATTCACAGCGATCATCGATTGCCATAGCGCATCGTCCGTGGCGCCGAGCGGCGCGCTCAGCGCTTGACCGGCGTTGTTCACGAGCACCGTTATCGGGCCGATCGCCATGCGCGCCGCGGCGACCGCCGTGCGTATCGATTCGGCGTCCGCAACATCGGCGACCTGACAACAGCGGCGGACCGCGTCCAACGGCGCGGCCACGTTCTCAAGATCGGAGCGAGATCGGCCAACCAGCGTGATGTCGGCGCCCGCGCTTGCGAGCGAGCGGACGATCGCTGCACCGATACCGCGGCCGGCGCCGGTGACGAGTGCATGCAGACCTGTCAGCGGAGCGGGCACGCGATGCTTCAGACCGGGCCGACGGCCTGCGCCGCCCGCTCGAGATTGCGTTCCAGCTGCGCCTTGCCCGAAAGGTAGGGGTCCGGCCAGATTTGTTCCAGAAATCTCTGTTCCGCCGCCGCGCCGAGCGTCCACGCGGGATTCGACAAGTGCGGCCGCGCGAGCGCGCACAGATCCGCCCGTCCTGCCGCAATGATCGAGTTCACGTGATCCGCCTCGAATATATTGCCCACTGCGATGGTTGGAATGCCCACCTCGTTGCGTACTCTGTCGGCGAACGGCGTTTGCCACATGCGGCCGTACACCGGCTGCTGCTCCGCCACGGTTTGGCCCGTCGATACGTCGAGTACGTCCGCGCCGGCCTGCTTGAGCGCGCCTGCGATGACCAACAAGTCTCCTTCGGAGAGGCCGCCTTGGGCCCAGTCGCAAGCGGAAATTCTCGCCGACAGCGGGCGCTGGCTCGGCCAGGCGGCACGCACGGCGGAGAACACCTCCAGAGGAAACCGCAATCTATCCGCCACACCGCCGCCATACCGGTCTTGACGCTGATTCGTGAGCGGCGATAGAAAACTCCCGAGCAAGTACCCATGGGCGAGGTGAAGCTCCAGCATATCGAAACCTGCCTCGAGACCGAGCCCGGCGGACCTCACGAAATCGTCGCGGACCGCATCCATGTCCGCACGCGTCATCGCTCGGGGAATCTGACTGACGCCCGGCATGTACGGCAAGGCCGAGGGCGCGAGCAGCGGCCAATTGTCCGCGGCGAGCGGGTAGTCCATGCGCTCCCAGCCGAGCTGCGTCGAGCCCTTGCGCCCGGAATGCCCGATCTGCAGACAAAACATGGAGGTCGCATGCACATGGACGAATTCGACGATGCGCCGCCACGCATCGCGCTGCGCTACATTCCATAAACCGGTACACCCCGGGGTGATGCGTCCCGACGGCGAAACGCAGGTCATCTCCGTGAACAACAGCCCGGCGCCGCCGACCGCCCGTGCGCCGTAGTGCATCAGATGCCAGTCGTTCGGCATGCCGCCGCTTGCCTTGTACTGCGCCATCGGCGAGACCACCACGCGATTCGCAACCTCCATTCCCGCCAGCCGGAACGGCAGAAACATCGGCGGCCGGGCCGAGCCCGGCATGCCGCTGCGCTGCGCAAGCCAGCGCTCGTATCGCTCCACGAAGCCCGCATCCCGCACCTTGAGGTTTGCATGACCGATGCGCTGACTTCCCGTGAGCAGCGCATAGGCAAATTGCCGCGGCTCGAGGTTTGAATATCGCGCGACGTTTTCGAACCATTCCATTCGATTGCGCGCAGCGCTCTGCAGCTTGAGGGCCTCCACGCTCCGCTCCGCCTGATAGGTCCGCAGGCCCTCTTGCACGTCCGCGGCCCGCGCGACACGGTTTACCAGAGCCATCGCGTCTTCCATGGCCAATTTAGTCCCGGACCCGATGCCGAAATGCGCGGTATGCGCAGCATCGCCGATCAATACGATATTTCCATGATGCCATTGCGCACACAGCACGCGGTTGAAATTCAACCAAGCGGAGCCGCGCATATGATTCGCGTTGCTCATCAGTGCATGCCCGTCCAAGTACTTGGCGAATAGGGATTCGCAGAAGGCAATCGATTCCTCGGTGGGGCAGCCGTCGAGACCATGCGCGCGCCAGGTCTCCTCGCGCGTCTCGACGATGACCGTGGAGAGATCATCGCTGAACTGATAGGCATGGATCTGGAACCACCCATGCTCGGTCTTTTCAAATGCGAAGGTAAAAGCGGCGAATTGCCGGCGCGTGCCGAGCCAGATAAAGCGGCACTTGCCGACGGCGATGTCCGGTCGGAATATCGCCGCATGGCGGGTCCGGAGTTTGCTGTTCACGCCATCGGAGGCGACTATGAGGTCCGCATCCGCGAGGGGCGCAAGCTCGGTGATCTCGGATTGAAAGTTCTGCTCGACGCCGAGCGCGCGAGCTCGTTCCTGAAAGATGTTGAGCAAACGGCGGCGGCCGATGCCGCAGAAGCCATGGCCGCCGGAGCGAATCGTCTCGCCCCGAAAATGCACGTCGATGTCGTCCCAATGATGAAAATCCCGGATGATGGCGTCATGCGAGTCAGGATCCGCCGCCCGGAAACCCGACATGGTCTTATCCGAGAATACGACGCCCCACCCGAAGGTGTCGTCGGGTCGGTTGCGCTCGTGGACCTCGACTTTCGCGCCGGGCAACGCCCTCTTCAGAAGGATCGCGCCGTAAAGGCCGGCCGGGCCGCCGCCTATGAACACTACTCGCTTCATGGGACGACAATAGGGCCAGATACTTTAGATGTCAAATAGTTTTCCTGGGGGATGGTAATGCAAAGACATGGAAAATGTCAGCCAACCGCTGCCAATGCCTTGGACAAGGCCACGCCCTGGTCGTCCGCCAGCGCGGCAATTCTGAGCGTGCGCACCCGATGCGCCGCTTCCTTAGGTTGACGCGCCTCCAAGTCGGCCAAGATCGCGTCGAAACTCGCGGACCCCCGTTCATGGGTTTCGCCGTAGCCCTTGACCAGCTGCTGGCAATCCGCGATCTCCACGGCCAATCCGTAATCCTGCTTCGCAACCCGCGCGATGAGGTCCAGCCAGCGCCCGATTCGCGCCTGCGTCTGTGCGTAGCGAAGGGTTTTCCGGCGCCAGCGGCGCAACCCGGCGAGCCAGTAGAGCTGCAAAAATCCGCCGATCCTATGAGTCGCGATCTGCCGGCCGCCGGTAAGGCGGGTCAGCCAGCGTCGCGGCGCCTTCGATCGAAGGATCCAGGTGCCGAGTCCCACCGGCAGTGTGCCGCATATCTCCTCCACCCGCGGCTTCATGAATTCGGTGACCTCGACCAGCTGTCCGGGCGACGGCCGAACCTCCCGCAGCACGCGTTTTGCCCGCGCTGCGCGAATCTTCAAATCCGCGACGCGGATCGTGTCCTCAAAGGACATCCACAGTGCAAGTCCGCGCGCTACGCTTGCGCTCAGTTCGAAACGCTGCGTGTCATCGGGTTCCAACGCGATCACTGAATCGAGTCTCTCGAGATAGAGTCGCGCGTAGGCCATATCCTGATAATCGATCATTCGGCGAACACCCTCGCGCGCGATTTCTCGCACTGCCTCCGGCACGCGCGCCGGGATCCGGCCTTCCAGCGCGCCTGGAAGCGGTGCCGGCACTGCGGTGGCCGGCACTCCGGTGGCCGGCACTCCGGTGGGCGGCAGTCCGGCGGCTGCGCCGCCCGCGGCCTCGCAGCGCGCGGCCTCGAACGTGCGCGTGCTCGATGCGGCCTCGATGCCGCTGGATCGAATCGCTTCGACATAGTGTTCCACCGCGAAGGGCAATGCTCCCGAACCGCAGAGCGCTCCCAGCATCGCCGCACTGATCATGCTGCCGTTGGCTTCCGCCATCGCCTGCATGTCGAACTCGATGTATCGTTTCGCATGCTCGCGGGCGAGAGCGCGCACTCGGCGAGAATCCGCACGGCCGTCGGCCATGTGCGATTTCTCTTGGATTGCGTAGATTCGGTGCGACGAGGCGATGAGCGTGGTACGGCCGGTGACGAGACCTCTTTGCATCGCACGCCCGGCTTCCATTATCTCCGAGGCGATCACCACATCCACATCGCCTGGATTCGGCATCAGCGCAAATATGGGTCGACGTTGATCGGCCGGCAAACCGGCAACCGGAAAGAACTCCAGATAGTAGATGGTGGCCCCGGTTCGCTGCGCGACGCCGGGCACGGAAGTGGCCTGCGCCAGATAGCCGGACCGCCGAGCCACGTCGATGAGCCAGTCCGAAACGACGCCCCCACCCTGCCCGCCCAAGGCGGCGATGGTCATGGTGATGGGCCGCAAGCCGCTCACGGCGATGGCTCCTGGGCGAGGCGCGCGAGGCGGCGATCGAAGCGGCGTTGAAGGAATTGGATGACGGTGGAACGAAGCCTAAATATGAAGCGATCCCATGCGCTGGGGTTCGTGATGATGTCCGCTCTGTAAAACGATGGACACAGTACCGCGGCATGTGCGACTTCGCCGCACACGCCGCAGCCGACACAACTGTTGTCGACATGCGCCACCGGGTCGCGCCGCAGCGGATCCGGATTGGGTTTGATGGTCAATGACGGGCACCCGGAGAGGCGAATGCATGAGTGGTCTCCCGTGCACACATCGGGGTCGATCCCGAAGCGCTGACGTACCACCCGTTTGCCCTCTGCGGCCATGCGCTTCAGCGCGGGCGCCACGCGCCTCTTTCGATTCAGCTCGCACTCGCCTTCCGCGATGATGACCTTGGGTCCTTTATAGTCCGTCGTCAGCGCCTCGCGCAGCGCGTCGATACCTTGCTGCATCTTGTATGTTTGAACCGTGCGCACCCATTCCACGCCGACGCCGCGCACCGCGCGCTCGATCGGGTTATTGCTCTTGCGATGCTTAACTTTCGCCCGCGAAGAGGGGATGTATTGGCCGCCGGTCGCCGCGGCGTAGCCGTTGTCCACGATCACAGTGACGGAATCGTGTTGATTGAATACGGAATTCCCGATGCCGCTCGTCAAACCGTTGTGCCAGAAACCGCCGTCGCCCATGATCGATATCGAGCGCTTTCCCCCTTGGCCGCCGCTCAACGCCGCAGCGCTCGCGGACCCCAAGCCATACCCCATGATGCTCGCGCCCGTATTGAAAGGCGCCAGCGTGGCGAACGAGTGACAGCCGATGTCGGCACTCACATGGACGGCACCCAATTCCTTCTGCACGATTTTCATCGATGAGAAGAACGGCCGTTCGGGACAGCCGGTGCACAAGCCGGGAGGTCGCTGCGGAACCGCTTTGCGCAACTCTTCCAGCGGCAGCAGCGGTCGCTCGGTAGGCACCTCGGATGCGGCGGCTCCGGAATCCTGCGGCGCCCAGCCGCGCGGCGCCCATTGCGCAACAAACCCTTTGATGCCGGCGCTGATGACGGCGCCCGTATACTCCCCCGCCATCGGCAACGGGCCCTTGCCGACGATGCGCGTTTGAATGTCCGCCTTTCGCAGAAATTGATTGACGCTCTGCTCGATGTACTCCGGCTGACCCTCCTCGACGATCAGCAGCGCCCGCTTCCCCACGGCGAACTTGATGAACTCCTCCGGGATCAGGGGGTAGGTCACATTCAGCACGTACAGAGGAATCCGCGACTTTCCAAAGATATCCGCAAGCCCCATCATTTCCAACGACCGCAATACCGTGTTGTAGAGGCCGCCCTGCATGACGATGCCGATGCCCTCCAGGTCGCCTTCATGCATCTCGTTCAAGCGATTCTCGATGATGAACCGCACCGCGGCCGGCCATCGAGTGACCACCTTCTCCTGTTCCTGTGCGTAAGTGGATGGCGGGAGAATGATCCGATCCGCCGAACGTTGCGGATTATCGAGCGCCTCCTTGACGGTGAATTGCGGCGAGACGTTGTCCTTGGCAACGAAGGATCCGTACATATGACAGGCGCGAATTCGCAACATCAGCATGACGGGCGTTTGGCTCGCCTCCGAAAGCTCGAAACCACGCTCCACCATATCGACGATGACGCTCGTATCGGGACGCGGATCCAGCAGCCACATCTGCGACTTCATTGCAAAGGCGTGCGTGCGCTCCTGCATGATGCTCGCGCCTTCGCCGTAGTCCTCGCCGACGATCATCAAGGCGCCGCCCCGAACGCCCGCCGACGCCAAATTCGAGAGCGCATCGGACGCGACATTGGTGCCGACCGTCGACTTCCATGTAACCGCGCCCCTCAGGGGATAGTTGATGGATGCCGCCAGCATGGCGGCCGCGCCGGCCTCGGACGCGCTCGATTCGAAATGAACGCCGAGATCATCCAGAATCTCGTGCGCATCGGCGAGAACGTCCATCAAATGCGAGACAGGCGCCCCCTGATAGCCGCCGACGTACGACACGCCTGCCTGCAGCAGGGCCTTCGTGACGGCGAGAATGGCCTCGCCTTCGAACACCTCGCCCGCCCTCAACCGCAGCGTTTGGACTTCCCGTGCGAACGACCGCTCCGCCATGACCGTGCCTTGAGAGTGCCTTACTGACATGCAATACTATGCCGGTTACGTGATTTTGCAACTATTGCCATTTAAAGGAATCCACCTGTGGCGGCTTCGCGACAACCCGCATCGGCTGCGCGCCGCGAGAACATCTCGAGGTTTGCGGACGCGAAACGGCGCGGCGATCCCGAATATCCCGGCTTTCAACTCTTCGACTCGCCGCTGTATCTCATCGTGCGCACGGCGGGGCGCTACGCGCGGGAATTTGAAAACGCCCTCAACGCATCCGGCATGGATCTTCCGAGTTGGCGCGCGCTCATGATCGTCAACGAGGTGAGTCCCAGCAGCGTAAGCGAAATCGCCGAGCGCTCGGTGACGCGGTTGTCGACCATGACGCGAGTCGTACAGCGCTTGGAAAAAAAACGTTTAGTGAAACTTTCGAAATGCCGGTCGGACGCTCGAGTAACCGAAGTTCATTTGACGCCGCTCGGCAAGCGGTGCGTCGAACGCGAACGGGGCACGGCCGGCAAACTTTACCGTCGAGCGATGCAGGACATTTCATCCGCGGACATCGCTTTTTTAAATCGACTCGCGCGGCGCATCTTCACAAACATTTCCGGGGCAGCCCAAGAGTCTCTCGAGCCGAGCGAGGACACAGGCGCTATAGGGTTCGATGAGGGTGAAGCAATCTTGTAAGGAGGGCAAATACCGATGGCGACTAACCCGGACATTCTGGCAATGCTGGTCGAAGGCATTCTCGCGGAAAGTATCCGCGTCATCGACCTGACGGTTCCATTGGAGCCCAAGACGCCCATAATCAATTTACCTCCGCAATTTTCGCCGACAAAGCCATTTTCATTGGAGGAAATCTCAAAATATGACTCGCGGGGTCCGGCTTGGTACTGGAACAATTTCACCTGCGGCGAGCATACCGGTACTCATTTCGACGCGCCTGTTCATTGGGTGACGGGCAAGGACTACCCGAATAACGCGACGCATAATATCCCCGTAAAGAAATTTATTGGCCCGGCCTGCGTTATCGATGTCGCCGATCGGGCGGGAAAAGACGCCGATTTCCTTTTAACGACCGACGTGGTGCTTGAATGGGAGAGCGAACATGGGCGAATCCCCAAGGCCTCCTGGGTGTTGGTACGCACCGATTGGTCGAAGCGGTCCGACGCCAAGCAGTACCTGAATGTCGGTGACGATGGACCGCACACCCCTGGGTTCGACGTAAAGTGCGTGCCGTTCCTCGCGAAGGAGCGCGATATCCTCGGGGTTGGTGTTGAAACGGTCGGGACCGACGCAGGTCAAGCGGCGAAATTCGATCCAATGTTCCCGTGCCACACCATCATGCACGGCTCCAATCGCTTTGGGTTGGCAAGTTTGGCCAACCTGGACCAACTGCCGGCTACAGGCGCCATCGTCATCGCGCCGCCGCTGAAGATTGTCAACGGGTCGGGAAGTCCGCTGCGGGTGCTGGCGCTCGTCGCGGCATAACCCGCGGACCGCCTCAATACACGATGCTTCCCACGGACGTTCCGCCGCACACGAACAGGGTCTGCCCGGTCACAAACGACGCCGCGGGATCCGTGAAGAACGTGACCGCGCGTGCCACGTCCTGGGGGGTGCCGAACCGTCCGACGGGCACTTGCTTCGCCGCCGCGGCCATTTTGGCGCTGGCTGCGGGAATTATATCTTCGAACATTTCGGTTTCGGCGATCGGGCCCGGCGCCACGACGTTCACGGTAACTCCGTGGGCCGCAAGCTCGAGCGCCCAGGTGCGGGCGAGCCCCAAGAGGCCGGCCTTGGTCGCCGAATACGCGGTTCGCTTCGCAAGGCCAAGCACGGCGCGCGAGGAAATCAGCACGATGCGGCCGAAGCGAGCCTGCTTCATCGCAGGTAAATTCGCCTGAACCAGAGACAATGCGGCGCCGAGATGCAGATTGGCGAGTTCCGAGAGATCCTCGAGTGTCGCATCCTCGATCGGCTTTTCGCGGATCGCGCCGGCACAGTGAACGATCGTGGTCGCCGGCGCCCGCACCGCCGCCGACATGACACTCGCGCGGGTGGCTACGGCATCCGAAAGGTCGACGGCGATCGACGTTAGCCGTGGCGAGCTCAGCGGACAATGCCGCCGCGAAAAGCTGATGACTTCGTACCCTTCATCGAGAAACGCCTGTGCGGTCGCCAGGCCGATGCCGGAACTGCCGCCCGTGATCACAACCCGTTTTACGCGATCTGTTGATTGCACTTGACGGCTTTCAGGGAAAGAGCTGTAGGGACGGCAACGCGGCCTCGCAGTTCAGGAGGTCGATCTTTTTCAGCGCGATGACGATGCCTTTGCCGCTGCGCCTCAGGTGATGCCAAGCGACGCCCGCGTATACTTCCTGGCGGTCCCGCTGATTCTCGAGGTACATGAAGGGAGTCCGCAGAACGGCGATCCCGATCTGCATATCGCGGCTTTCAATGCTGGGAGCCTGCAGGATGTGCTGGCACCAGCTCGGATGGGCCTGCGAGTAAGACTTCGGATTGCGCAGCCGCTCGATGCGAATCTTGAGAAGAAGCTTGTCTTCGTCGAATAGCGAGGTGTGAGCGGCACCCTCCGGTTGGCCTCGCGTGAGCGGCATCCAATAACGGCAGTCGTCGGCGTATAAGTCATACCATTCATCAAAGCGCTTCTCATCGATGAGCCGTGCCTCATAGTACACGAACTCTCTGAGCGTATTATCGTCGCCGACGGACTGCATCACGCCTCGTCCGCCGCGCTCGCCGCCATCGCCGCAACCCACGCGCGGAATTGACCGCGCATGGACACTTCACTCATGCCGTTGTGTATGCCAAGCAATCCTTCTTCCTTCTCCCGATCCGAATAGTTGCGTTGCAAGCTGACCCATTGGTTGCCGTTCGACGCCAACCCTTCCTGAATCGCCCGGTAACAATACAAGTCGTCGTGACCGACGACGGAAGTGGGTGCATTGATGAGCCGGTTGTACGTGGCGCTGCGTTCGAGCAGGGCCGGGGGAGCGCCGACCAGCCGAAGAGCAAAGCTTTCGATCAGCGTTCGATCGACGGCGATGGGCCTCACGACTCGGATAGTCTGGATGGCGCCTTTGACGGTCAGGCTCGGATAGTAGACCGTGTTGTGCCGCGACTCGCAGAGAATAGCCTGCGCCCGCTCGGCGCCATACGCCTCCTCCATCTGCGCGGCATACTCCGGTATCGCGGAATAGGCGGAGTGGATCGAAAAATTGACGCCGGTGTAGCTGTGGCCGTTGCCGTAAATCTTGACGCCCATCTTGTCGAAGAACTCGTAGTTCGAGACAAAGGGCAGAAATTGCTCTATTACCATCGGCTTCGGCGCGTCCGCTGGCTGATCCCGCCATAGCTCCCGCGCAGTACCCGCGGAGGACTCGTGCGCCACCATGGGATGCATCGTGTCGTTGAGATTTTCCACAAACATTTTCCAGTTGCTGTCATGCATGTAGCGCAGCGGCGGTCCGGCTATTTCGAGTTGGCCCACCGGCGAACGGTCCGCCAGGTTGTCGATCGAGCTCAAGCTATCGCCGAAGTATTCCTCGAAGCTGGCACCGGAACGACGGAGCCTGGCGAAGACAAATCCGCGGTATATGGCCACGTTCGCCACCTGTGTCAACCCGCTCGCCGCCTCGGATTCGGCAAATCGTGTGTCGGCATAGCCGCTTTTGACCGGCACGGTGCGCAACGAGCCGTCGAGCGTATACGTCCACCCGTGGTACGAGCAACGCAGCAGCTTGCCGCAATTGCCCGAGCCGGCACCCACTATCTTGGAGCCCTTGTGCGCACAGCGATTGAGCAGTACGCGCACCGTGCCGTCGGTGCCGCGGAGCATCAGCAGGGGTTGGCGCGCGATGTCGACCGTGTAGAAATCGCCCGCGTTCGGCACCTGTGAATCATGCCCCACGTAGGTCCACACCGATCGCCACAGGCGCTCCATTTCGAGATCGAACAGTTCCGGGCTGAGGTATACATCCCGATGCACCGCATCGTCGCGCACCAGAGCACGAATCGCCGCTGCGTTATGCCGATACTCGGTCATCGATCCCCTCCGAAGGCCACTTCCAGCGGATTGCGCGTAATCAGAGCGCAATATTGACCACCTGGACGGTAGTGTATTCCTTGAGGCCGTCGAGATTGAACTCGACACCGATTCCCGAGCATTTCACTCCCCCGAAGGGCGCCATGGGATGCAGTGCGCCGTGCTGATTCACCCAGGCCGTGCCGCACTCGAGCCGGCTGGCGTAGCGTGCCGCCTCCTGCGGATCGTCTCCCCACACCGAGCCGCCGAGGCCCACGTCAAGCGAGTTGGCCCGGGTAATGGCTTCGTCGACCGTCTTGTACTTCACGATCGGAATCACGGGACCGAACTGCTCCTCCTTCACGACGCGCATGTCGTCGGCCGCATCGGCGATAACCGTCAGCGGATAGAAAAACCCGGGCGCCGCCGGCCGCACGCCGCCCGTGACTATCGTGGCGCCGCGAGCGCGCGCGTCGTCTACCATAGAGGCTACCTTGTCGAGCTGCATCTTGTTCGAAACCGGTCCGATGAGGTTCTTCGGATCGAGCCCGTTGCCGACGGGTATTTTGGCAACGTACTCGGAGAACTTCTTGACGATCTCGTCGTACTGATCCTGGTGAACATACAGGCGCTTCAAAGCCGCGCAAGTCTGCCCGGCGTTGATGAAGCAGCCCCAGAAGAGCTTCTCCAGCAGCGGCTCGATGTTCGTGCCCGGCAGAACGATACCGGCGTCATTGCCGCCGAGTTCGAGCGTTACGCGCTTGAGGTTCTGCGCGGCGCTGCCCATGACTTTCTTACCCGTGGCGATGGATCCCGTGAAGACGATCTTGTCGATTCCCGCGTGATTCGTCAGGTGGTTGCCTACCTCGACGCCTCCGGTGACCGAATTGATGACTCCCGGCGGCAGGAGTTGGTTCATGAGCTCCACGAGGCGCAGCGTCGAGAGCGGGGTGAACGGCGATGGCTTGATGACCACCGTACAGCCGACCCGTATGGCGGGCATGATGTGCCATACCGCAATCATCAGCGGCCAGTTCCAGGGAGTAATCGAGGCCACGACACCGACGGGCTTGCGGCGCAAAACGATCTTGCCGCTCTTGTCGTCTTGGATGGTCTCCTCGGGGATGGACAGGCCGGCAGTTACCCGCGTCCACGCCACGGCGCCGCCCACTTCGAGATTGGCGCCCGGACCACTCTGCGTCTTGCCCTGCTCGCGCGTGACGAGGTCGGACAGTTCCGGATGGTTCTTCTCGATCGAGTCGGCGATCGCCAGGAGCTTTGCGGCGCGCTCCGAGTCGGGCAACGCCGCCCATGCCGGAAATGCGCGTCGCGCGCTCTGGACCGCTTCGTCCACCAGGGTCGTCGTGCCCTCCGGGCAGGCCGCCACCACGGTCTCGTCGGCAGGGTTCAGAACGTTGAAGGTCTTGATGGTCGCGACGGGCTTTCCGCCGATGGTCAACGCGTACTGTGACATAGCATGTTTCTCCTGATTTCCTCAAAACTATCGGTCAATCCGCGGACGTCGCGAAGTACTCTTCGGCCACTGCACAGGCACGCTCCACGAGAAAGGGCGTCAGTTCGCGCGCGGTATCGCTGCCCGGGCGCGTATGTACCCAGCCGAGATAAGTGGTGCCGCGTACCGCAAGAAACAGCGGCAGCCATTCAAGCGCCTCGTCGGGCATCCGGCGTTCGCTGCGATAGCCGTGAATCAGCGCCTCGCGCGCCGTGGGATAAATGCTGTCGCCCGTGATGAAGTAGAGCGAGGTTGCAAGTTCGAACAAGTGCCAGCCGAATCCCGCGTCATCGAAATCGATCACCTGAACGCGGGGGCCGTCAACGAGCAAATTCTCCGGGACGAGGTCGGCGTGAATGAGCCCATAGCGATCGGGCTTCATTCCATACGCCGAGAGCGCGCCGGCAATTTTTGCGCGTGCGCGCAGCAATAGCCTCCTCTGTCCCGGCGTGAGCGCGGCAAGCTCCCAAAACCGTCCCCACAGCGGCTGCTCGCCCACCAGCCCCGCAACGTCCCAGGCGTGGCGTCGGAAGCCCGCCGGCCGCTGCCAATCTGCGGTATGGTTGTGCATGCGCGCCGCAATGGCGCCGATCATCCGGTACTGATCGGCAATGGCGGCGCCTTCGCCGCTGACCCCGCTCTCGACGGATCCCAACTGACATCCGTCGATCCACTCGAACACGTCGATCTGCCGCGCGTTGATCGCCGGCGTCGCGATGACCTCGAAGTCTCGGCCGTACCGCGAGCGAATCACGCGCGGCACCGGGATGCCGGCCGCCTCCAGCGCGCGCATCCACACAAACTCAGAATCAAGCTCCGCGTCCGAGTGGTAGCCGCTGCGATGAACCCGGAGGACTGCCCGCCCGCCTCCGGCCAAGTCGATCCTGAACACGGCGTTCTCGCGCACCTTGATCGGTGCAAGATTCCGCACTTCGAGATCCCAGTCGCGCAAGGCGATAAGCGCGAGCGCCTGCATCTCGTCGAGAAAGGCCGCCGAGCCGGACGCCGAATTCGCGGTCACAGTGCCGCCAACGCCTGGCCGAGCGTGTCGACAAGCAAGTCCGCGTGCTCCTTGGAGAACGGCATCGGCGGACGTATCTTCAGAATATTGTCGTGCATTCCGATGCGGCTGATGAGCACACCCCGCTCGCGCATGAGATTGACGAGTCGTTTGGTCTGCGCCGTAGCGGGCACCTTCGCTTTGTGGTCGCTGACGAGCTCGACCGCGAAGAACAGCCCGGCCCCGCGCACATCGCCGATGAGCCTGTGTCGGTCGGCGAGCTTCTCCAGCTTTGCGAGCGTGTAACCGCCGACGGTAACGGCATTCTCGAGCAGGTGCTCGTCCTCGATCACATCGAGAACTGCCATGCCGACGGCGGCGGAGACGGGATTGCCGCCAAACGTATTGAAGTACATGTTGCGCCCGGTAAACGCGCTGACGAGACCGCGGCGCGCGACCACAGCCGCGAGCGGGTGGCCGTTACCCATGGGCTTGCCCATGGTGACGATATCGGGAATGACACCCAGCTTTTGGTGTCCCCACATGTGACTGCCGAGACGGCCGAAGCCCGCTTGCACCTCATCGGCAATGAAGTAGCCGCCGGCGGCGTGGACGTGCGCGAGGGCTTTCGCCATGAACCCGGCAGGCACGGTTGGCAGTCCTTCGCTGGAGAAGGCCGTGCAGTACAGCAGCCCTGCGAAGCGAATACCCGCTGCCGTGAAGGAGTCAATCGCGCGTTTTACTTCGCCCGCATAGGCCGTCGCGAGCTCTTCGTCACTGCGCCCCGCGCGGTCTCGGTAGGGATCCATCACCGGCACCGTCCGCACGTTCGGACCGCGCTTATCCTCGGGCGTAAACAGAGAACTGACTTGCATCACCGCTTCGGTGTTGCCGTGGTAAGCCCAGGCCGTCGATATGATCCCTGAGCCCCCGCTGCAGTCGCGCGCGATGCGCAACGCCAACTCGTTGGCCTCGCTTCCGGTGCAGCAGAACATCGCCATCGAGAGCTGCGGGTCGAACAAGGAGGTGAGCCGCTCGGCATAGGCCACCACGTTCTCGTCGAGATAGCGCGTATGGATATTCAATGTAGCGGCCTGGCGGCTCAGCGCCGCCACCACTCGGGGGTGGCAATGGCCAACGTGCGGCACGTTGTTGTACGCGTCTAGATAGCGCCGACCGTCCGCGTCATACAGCCACACTCCCTCGCCGCGCACCAAGTGCAAAGGCTGATCGTAAAATAGCGGTGAATTGCGCCCCAGAACACGGTACCGGCGCTCGAGCAGGGAATCGATTTCCATTTGCGCGACTCCGGTCACTGACCTTGGTAGAAGGCTTCCAGGACGACCGGGCTTTCGGGCAGCGTTGATCCTCCGTCGACGACGATGGTCTGCCCGGTGATGTAAGCCGCCGCGTCCGAGGCAAGAAACAACATGGTGTTCGCAATATCGGTGGGATGCCCCAACTTGCCCAGCGGAATTTGAGTCGCCATCTGCGCCAGCGCCTCCGGGCCGCCCAGCGCGTCCATCGCGGGCGTCAGTATGTAGCCGGGTTCGACACCGTTCACGGTGATATTCTGGCGCGCATATTCGAGCGCTGCCGTGCGGATGAGGCCGTTGATGCCGCACTTGGAAGCTGCGTAGTGCGCAGTGCCCGGCATGGCGACGTTCGGTCCCGTGACCGATGATGTGAACAGGAATCGTCCGCCGCCCTGTTTGCGCAGGTGCGGCAGCGACTCCTGAATGAACCAGAAGCCAGCCTTGAGGTTCACAGCGAGAGTGGTGTCAAGATCGGCATCCGAGAGCTGCTCGATCGGCAGCACCGGATAGACGGCCGCATTGTGCACGACGATGTCGAGCCGTCCGAAGCGCTCCACGGTCTGTGCAACCACGCGTTTCACCTCGGCATGGCGGCCCACGTCCGTCTGATTGAGCCAAGCGACCCCGCCGCTCTTGACGATCGAGTCGGCTACCGCCTGACCATTCGCCTGGCTCCGCGTGGCGATCACGATCTTTGCGCCGGCTTTCGCGAAGACGCGGGCAATTCCCTCGCCGATGCCCTGGCCGGCCCCGCTGACGATTGCCACCTTGTCCGATAGATCGACGATCATGATTGTTTCCTCATCCGTTGGTTCGAATTCGCCGGCCACCGGCGGCGGACATCGCCGCCGACCACCTCACTGCGGCGCTCAGGGCATCACGAGGTCCGCAATCGCGCCGGCCGCAACCACACAAACTGCACAATCAACAGGGCGATCGCGGCAATGGCGACTTGCAACGCGCGGGCCTCGAGCTGATAGCAGGACACCATGACCGCGAGAGACAAGAGCGATGCGATGACTGCGATGGGGGAACCGCCGAGCGCACGGTAGGTTCGCGCCAGCCCAGGCTCCTGCTGCCTGAGACGCAGGAACGCGGCAAGTATGAGCATGTGGGAGACGCTTATCAGGAAGATGAACACCACCATGGCGTTATTGGGTGGAAACGCCGCGGTCGCGAGCGCGATGACGCCGACCAGGTACACGGCCGCCGCCGGCGCCTGACGCGCATTGACGCCGCCGAAAACTCGAGGCAGGAACCCGGCTTGCGCCAGATGATAGAACTGCCGCGAACCCGCATACGCCAAGGAGAAGAAAGTTCCGAGAAGCGCGACCAACGCTCCGGCCGCCACCAGGCGCACCATCAAGCCTGCCCCGGTTCGCTGCGGGTTGGCCGTGATCGCCGCGAACAGAGGGTCATCGACGGCAGCCAGCCGGTCGGCTCCGGCTCCGCCGGTGGCAATCAGAAGCACGCACATTCCGATCACGAAGGCAACCCCGATCGCCGTTGCCAGCGCCTTGGGCATGTTGCGCGCCATGTCGCGCATTTCGGCGGCTGCGTGCGCGGACTGCTCGACCCCCAGAAACAAGAACAGGGCGAAAGGGATGCAGCGGGCCGCGCCGGCAAGTCCATGGGGCAGAAGGCTTCGCGCGCCGCCCGGCGCGGCGCTGAATAAGCGCGCCGACTGAAACTCCGGTGCCATGAACAAACAGAACGCTACAAGAATCACCAGCGCGGCCACGCCGACGGCGACCGTAAGACCGACCGCCTCGCTTGCGCCGCGCAATTGCAAGCCCATGACGACGATCAGAAAGGCGAGCTTGACCGGCCAGCCGCCGAAGCCGAGCCAAGCCGAGACATAGGCTTCGCTGAACGACACGGCAAGACCTGCTCCCACCGCGAGGGCAATCGCGACCGACATGCCGGCGAGATACGCAGCCGTGGGTCCGAGCGCTCGACGCACATAGCCGTCGAAGCCTCCTGCCTCCGGCAATGCGGCAGCGAGTTCCGCCAAGCTCTGGGTCAGGCACATAAACAGCACCGCCATCGCAAGCGCGGCGAGCAGCATCCCGCCCCAACCGCCGACACCCAGGCCGTAATTCCAGCCCGAAACGTTGCCGGAAATCGCAATGGCGATCCCTAAAGCCGCGACCTGCAGCCAGTGCAGCGAGCCTGCTTTAAGCGTCGCGGGCACGCCGGAAGCCTGCGCCGGAATGTCGCTCATGAAACGCTCCTGTCGCGGACCGCCAAGCTATCACTTGCCCCAGTGGTACGCCACGCTCGCGCCATAGAGACGCGGTGGACCATAGACCGACTGATTGATGCCGAGAAATCCTGACAGATCGAGATTGTAGATCCGGTACCAGGTGTTGAAGCAATTCTTGCAATATGCCGAGACGTCCCAGCGGCCGCTCGGATCGGTGTACATCAGGCGGGCGTTGGTGAGCGTGTATGAGGGCTGCAGATCAACCGCCGCGTTGATCAATTCCAGATACATCTCCTTATTCCATTTCGCGTCAACCTCGGCCGAGAGCTTGCCGCCGAAGACCGGCCACTCATAGCGGGCGACCGCGTTCACGCTCCAAGGCGGTGCCTGCGGCAACTGCGAAGTGATCAAGATGCCGGATGGTGTCGGCACATTAAAGGCGTGGCTGTCGAGATAGGAGACGCCCAGCTGCACGTGAAGGCCGTGGAACGGAACGACCGCAAGCTCAAGCTCGCTCCCCTTCACCTTGGCATCGATGTTCTCGACGATCTGCGTGGCGACGTCGAGGAAGAAGCCTTGATAGTTCTTGTAGTCGTAATAGAAAACATCACCGTTCAGCCGAGCAGCCCCATCCCAGAACGTCGACTTGAAGCCTGCTTCATAGCTGGTCAGGCGCTCCTCGTCATAGTTCATCTTCAGGGTGGGGACGAACGTGTAGGCAGGATTCAAGTTCACGTAGCCGGAGCTGGGCGCCGACCAGCCACCGCCTTTGGCGCCGCGGTTGACGCTGCCGTACAGCAGGTTGTCCTGATCTATCTTGTAGTCGAGTTCCAGCTTGCCCATGGGCATTCGATAGGTCTTTTCCGCATCCGGATAGCCCGCCGCGGTCGAGTACGTGAGATTGAACGGGAAGCCTCCGGGCGGTGCGTTCGCGGCGGGCGGTCCGCACACATTGCAGTTGTAGTTGTAGAGGTATTGCTTTTGATCGATCGTGTAGCGCGCGCCGACGATCCCCACCCAGTGATCGGTAACGTTGTATTCCAGCTGACCGAACGCCGAGGGCGAACTGGTCTTGAGATTCAGGTTCGCGAGCCCGTCGCCGTAGGGAAACGGCACGGGCGGAATGAAATCCGGGAGAGTCGTCTGCTCAAAATTGGTCGTCTTGTAGTTAAGGTAGTAGGCCCCGATAATCCAACGCAAACCGCCGGACTTGCCGTTGAGGCGAAACTCCTGAGAGAACTGCTGGTAGTGCGCTTCAGTGTCGTAGTTGAAGAGCGGATTCGGCGACATATCCGAGTCCTCGCCGTAGCGCTTCTGCATTTTGAGATAATCGGTCACGGAGGCGAGCGAGAAGACATCGAAATTCCAGTTGGCGCGAACGTTGGCACCCCAGACCGTGCGATTGAACAGGCCACGCCGGTCCTCCGCCTGGCTGAACGGGCTCGTGCTCGTATTTACGTATCCGCCCAAGTCCGGCGTGCCGGCCGGCGCGAACACTCCTCGGCCGGTCGCGTCAGGACTCGACGCCGCCCAAGAATAGTCGCCTGACGTCTCGTGGTTATTGTTGAGGGCGTGCAGCTTGATCAGAATCTCGCCGCTGTCGGACGGCTTGATCCGGAACTGCAGCCGCATTGCATACTGCTTTTGATCCTCGATCGCGTGTCCGATACGATTCGTGATGTAGCCTGCGTGATTGGCAGTGTCGAACGAGAGCCGCGCCGAGACGGTATCGGTGAGCGGCCCACTGAGGGCACCTTCGGACTCGAATGTACCGAAATTGCCGCCGGTCACCTGCGCGTAGGCCTCCGGAGTGTCCGTGGGCGGCTTGCTCAGGTACTGGATCAGGCCGCCGGTGGCGTTGCGCCCGAACAAAGTGCCCTGCGGCCCGCGCAGCACTTCTACTCGCTGTAGATCGAACAGCGCTCCGGCCAGCGCCCCGGTCGAGCCGATGTAGGCGTCGTCAGCGTACACGGCGATTGGCGCCTCCTGATGATCGCTGAAATCGTTCTGGGACACGCCGCGCAGGTTGTAGATGGTCACCGTCGCGCCATATTGGTTGTACTGCAGGCCGGGCACCTGCCCCGCGATGTCCGTGACATCCTTGAATCCCAGCTGCTCGAGCGTGTGCGCGTCAAACGCGGTAACCGAAGTACCGATGTCCTGCAAATTCTGTTCGCGTCTCTGCGCGGTGACGACGATCTCGCCCAGTTTGTCTTCGTCGCCCGCATCGGCCGCCAGGCAGAGAGCCCAGGGCCCGAACAGGGCGATCATCCCCACGGCTGCAAGGGCAGAGCGAGTCCGAAATGTCCGGCCTTTTAAGTGGTGGCTTTGCATCGTTCACCCCGCGCATCGAGTATTGTTTGTGGTATCCGGGCAATACTAAACCTTCGAGCGGCGGCGATGCGACCCGGGAAACGAACGCATCGTACGGGATCAGAAAATAATTCCGGGCGCAATCGCATCGCGGCAGTTTTCCTGTAGGCTTGCCCGTCAACGGTTTCCTCGGCACGGCATCATGGCGGCGAATTCCAGCAGTCGATCGATTTCCGCACTCTTCGAGAATACCGCGGCAGCGTGTGCAAATCGGGATTTCCTGCATATCCCCGCCGACGCCTGCCGGGATTATGCGGATGGCTCGTTGACCTTGAGCTATGGCGAGGCTCGCGCTCGCATCGACGTGCTGGCGTCGCGGCTGCGGGCGGCCGGCTACGGACCCGGCTACCGGGTGGCCCTCGCACTCGACAACAGACCCGAGTTCTTTCTCTGTTTTCTCGCCCTCGCTCAGGCCGAGGTCAGCATCGTGCCGCTCAACGCGGCCATGAGCGTGACTGAATTGGCCTATATCCTCGGTCACGCTGATGTAGCGCTTGCCGTGACGCACCAAGGTCACGCGGCTCATGTCCGCTCGGCGCTCCCAGACCGGGTGCCGCTATGGGTACTCACGGAGGATGACGCAGCCATCGCCCTGCCGGCCGCACCGCGAGTTGCCGGTACGGGGGAAGCGGCCCTTCTCTATACGTCCGGAACCACCGGGACTCCGAAGGGATGCATCCTGACACACGAGTATTTTCTCGAGATCGGCCGGCTGTACGCCGGGCTCGGCGGGTATTGTCAATTTGACGGTCTCGGCGACCGACTCGCGACTCCTCTTCCGGTCACACACATGAACGCGCTGGCATGCTCTTTCATGGCAACGCTGATGACGGGTGGGTGCCTGATTCAGCTCGATCGATTCCATCCGTCGACCTGGTGGCAATCCATCGGCGCGAGTCGGGCGACCGCATTTCACTATCTCGGCGTAATGCCGGCGATGTTGTTGAACGCTCCGGTCTCGAACGAGGAAAATGTTGCCGCGACCGTACGCTTTGCGTTCGGAGCGGGCGCCGATCCGCGGCACCACGCCGCCTTCGAAGCGCGCTTCGGCGTGCCGCTGATCGAAGCCTGGGCCATGACGGAGACAGGTGCGGGCGCCTGGATCACCGCCAACCGCGAACCACGCCATGTCGGCCAACGTTGCTTCGGCAAGCCGCCGCCGGGCTTGGCATATCGTGTCGTCGATGACAACGGGAGCGATGTCGGGCCGGGCGCGCCAGGCGAGTTGCTGGTGAGGTGCGACGGGCCCGATCCGCGGCGCGGATTCTTTGCCGGCTACTACAAGAATGAATTGGCAACTTCGCAGGCCTGGGCCGACGGCTGGTTTCATACCGGAGATCTCGTGCGGGTCGGCGAGGATGCATCGTTCTTCTTCGTCGACCGCTCTAAGAATATCGTGCGGCGCAGCGGTGAAAACATTGCGGCTGTCGAAGTCGAAAGCACGCTCCAGACTCAAGCCGACGTGCTGGCGTCGGCCGTCTGTCCGGTCCCCGACGAGGTGCGCGGCGAAGAGGTCTTCGCCTTCGTGGTTCTGCGGCCGGGGATTTCTCCTTCGCTCGACACCGCAATCCGGGTGCAAGCCCACTGCCGGCGGCTATTGGCGTATCACAAGGCGCCGGCCTACGTGGCCTTCCGCAGCGAGCTGCCGCACACCGCCTCGCAAAAACTCGCCCGGGCGCAAATCAAGACGTCCGCCGCCGACGCGGTGCAGTCGGCGCAGGCATTCGACCTGCGGCATCTGAAGAAACGCGCCCTTCCCGCGGCCGCACGCGGTCGTGCTCAGGACTATGGAGATGCCGTGCTAGCCGTGCCGATCACGGTGCCCTATGTCCGCTACTCCGTCCGCAGCGCCCACTGGTTTGCCGCACAGAGCTTATCGCGCCTCGTCAAAGAATCCGGTCTCGACAAGGCCGACATCGACGGCTTGAGCCTGGGCAGCTTCACGCTCGCGCCGGACACGGCAATCGGTCTCACCCAGCACCTAGGGATAACGGTTCGATGGCTCGACCACGTTCCGCTCGGCGGCGCCTGCGGCATCGTCGCGATGCGCCGCGCGCTGCGCGCCGTGCAGGCGGGAGACGCCGAGGTGGTCGCCTGCATCGGCGCGGACACCAATCATGTCGATTCGTTTCGGCAGAGTCTCGGCAGCTTCAGTGTATTTGCGCGCGACGCCGTCTTCCCGTATGGAGCCGGCGGACCGAATGCCAGCTTCGCCTTTCTGACCTCGTTCTACATGCGCGCCCACGGCGCAACGCGCGAGGATTTCGGCAAGATCTGCGTGGCCCAGCGCGACAATGCCCTTCACTATCCGCATGCCCTGTTCAAGAAGAAGTTGACGATGGAGGAATATTTGGAGGCCAGGCTCATCGCGGATCCCATTCGCCTGTTCGATTGCGTGATGCCCTGTGCCGGCGCCGAAGGCTTCTTGGTCATGACTCGTCAGCGCGCCGAGGCGCTCGGGCTGCGCTACGTCCGCGTACGATCGACCTGTGAGCGACATAATGCCTTTCCGGACGATCCGATTCAGACTCGCGGCGGCTGGGCTCTGGATCGGGAGCATCTTTACGGCGCGGCGGGGATCGAGCCGGCCGACGTCGATTTCGTCGAAACCTACGACGATTATCCGGTGATGACGGTCATTCAGCTCGAGGATCTCGGCTTCTGCCGCAAGGGCGAGGGGCCGGACTTCATTCGGCGCCATTCTCTGTCCACAGACGGAACATTTCCGATCAACACGAGCGGCGGGCAGCTCTCGGTGGGACAGGCCGGCTGTGCTGCGGGTTTTTTGGGACTCGTCGAGTCCATCCGGCAGCTGACGGGCCGCAATTTGGCGCGTCCGGTCCCCGCAGCGCGCTTTGGAATGGCAGTGGGCTTCGGCATGATCACCTATGATCGGGGGTTGTGTTCGGGAGCGGCCATTTTGAGCCGGGCAGACGCTTGATGATCCCGCCGCTCCAAAAACGCAAACGCAAGAACCCTGTTGTCCGCACGCCGCTGCCGCTGTTGCCGCCCGGTGCGCGATCGCGCGCCGCGCTCGGTTTGACTGCAGCAGCCGCACTCGGCCGATTCGAGCTGCAAGTTTGCGGCGCCTGCGGCGCGGTTCAATATCCGCCGCGCGAAGCCTGCCACCGATGTCTATCCGGCACGCTTCGTTGGCGCCGCCAGTCGGGCGCCGGCGAGTTGATCGCGGAAACGGCCGTGCATCACAGCAACGATTTGTATTTTCGAGAGCGCGTTCCATGGCGGCTAGGTTTGGTTCGTCTCGACGCCGGGCCGACGGCCGTCGTGCATCTGCATGGGGGTTGCACGCCGGCTCCGAGCCGGGTGCGCGTCGGGGCCCGGCTCGACAAGTCCGGCCAAGGCGTGCTCCTTGCCTTTCCGATCGATGAGGTGCCGAATATGGCTGATGATCGCCAACTGCGTGAGATGACCTGCGACCCGAAATTTCGCAAGGTGCTGGTGACCGACGGCAAGACCGAAGTGGGTCAGGCCTTGGTCCGCGCCCTCATCGGCGCTGATGCGGATTTGGTGTGGGTGGGCTACGCGGAGCCTTGGAAAAAGTCCCCTGGATTTGCCGCTCTCGAGGCGCTGCCGCAGGTCGCGCTGCTGCCGCTCGATGTCACCGATTCGCGATCGGTGAGCGAAATTGCCGCTGCAATCGGCGGCAAAGTGGATATCCTGATCAATTCTGCCGAAGTGCACCGCACCCACGGAATCGCCTCGCGCAAAGGAGTTGAGACAGCCCGCTCGGAGATGGACGTGAACTACTTTGGCCTGCTGCGACTCGCCCAGGAGTTCGGCCCCGTGATGCGGTCCCGAGGCGCGGACGGCGAGTCGTCAGCGACCGCCTGGGTCAACTTGCTGTCCGTATATGCGCTCAGCAACTTTCCGCCGCACGGGACATTTTCCGCCTCGAAGGCGGCCGCGCTCTCGCTGTCGCAGTGCTTGCGTGCCGAGATGCGCGCCGGCGGCGTGCGCGTGATCAATGTGTTCCCGGGGCCGATCGACGATGAATGGAATCAGTCGCTGCCGCCGCCCAAGCTCACCGCCGGCGCCCTGGCCAGGGCCGTCGTCAACGCGCTCAAAGACGGCGTCGAGGATATCTACCCGGGCGATGTGGCCCAGGAGTGGCTGGCGCGATGGCAGGAGAATCCCAAGATTCTTGAGCGCGAGATCGGTACGTGATCGCTGCCGCCAATTCCCTGATTACCCTGGCCGCCGACCTCCTGTCCGGAAGGATACGAGTCGTCGATCTTACGCAAACGCTGTCGCCGGAGTTCCCGCAAATCGTACTGCCGCCCGAACTCGGACAATGCCAGCCATTTCGGATCGACGAAATCTCCCGCTATGACGATCGCGGGCCGGCGTGGTACTGGAACAATTTTTCCTGCGGAGAGCACACGGGCACGCACTTCGATGCCCCCATTCACTGGGTGTCCGGCCGAGACCTGCCGAATAATGCGACCGATACGCTGGCGGTGCAGCAGCTGATCGGCGCCGCCTGCGTCATCGACTGCTCCGCGGAGGCGAGTGCGGACCCGGATTTCCTGCTGACCGTCGCTCATCTGCGGCGCTGGGAAGACGTGAACGGCCGCATTCCGCCACGGGCCTGGGTGCTGATGCGCACGGACTGGTCGAAGCGCGCGGATCCCGTGGCCTACCAGAATTACGACGAGACGGGACAGCATACCCCGGGTCCGGCGGTCGATGCGGTGAGGTTCCTGGTCGACGAAAGGGATGTCACAGGATTCGGTTCCGAAGCGCTCGGGACCGACTCCGGCCAGGGCTACCACCTGAAGCCGCCTTATCCCTGTCACTACTACATGCACGGAGCGGGCCGGTACGGTCTGCAGTGCCTGACGAATCTGGATCTTCTGCCGCCGACGGGTGCCGTGATCTTTTGCGCGCCGCTCAAGATCAAGAATGGTTCCGGCAGTCCGATTCGGGCCTTGGCGCTGGTGCCCGTCTGAGGCAGCGGCCGCGGCGGCAACTATTGAATTTTTTGCTTGAGCGTCGTCGAGGGCGAAACGCCGATTTGCTCGCGATAATATTGCGCATAACGGCCGAAGTTGACGATGCCGACATTCGACATCAGGTTCGTGACGCCCGCGGTCGCGTCCGCCGCCAATAGCGCCCGATGCAGCGCATCGACGCGCGCACGACGGATATATTCCGCCGGTGTCAGGTTGAATGCCTTGCGAAAACCGTTCTGCAGCGTTCGAGGCGTAACGCCGACCCGTGCCGCGATATCCGCAATCGAGATGCCCTCCGACAGATGCTCATGCACGTAATCGCGGGCGCGGCCGACATGCCATGCGGTAGCGCGATTCGCCGCCTCGTTGATGGAATCCGCATGGCTGTGCGGCGCGGCGCTTAGCATGATTTCCATCAAGGTGCGCGCATACTGCCGGCGCACCCCTTCGCTCGCGAGCGCTGCGGGCGCTGTCGCGGAGACATGGCAAATGTGAGTGACAAGTTCGCACCAGGCGCGCGCGAAGTCGCTGTCCATGGGAATTTCAAGATCGAATTTCACGTCCTTGCGCGGCGGGCACCGCAGTTTCGCCGCCAGAGTCTCCATCAACGCATGGCGAGAAACGCGCACGGTCAGATGTTGACATTCGGCGGTCATGCGAATCCTGGTGTGTGCGGTCGGCTCCGTGATGACGATGGAGCGAGGCGAGGTGATCGCCCTACGGTCACCGCTGCGCACCTGACCCTCGCCTGCCAAGGTCCATTTCACCAGGTAGGTGTCCTCGATGCAGCCGGCATCGATGTCGACGTCGAAACCGTACTTCAGGTTGGTCAGGCCGCATGCGCCTAGATCGAGAGAGGACAGAAACACCAAACTTTTCCCCGGCGGCTCAAACACGTGCAAACGGTGCGGACAAATCGCTGCCCTCACGAGGCTGGCGGCCTCCTCCAAAGTGTCGGCCGTGAGCACGCCGCGCGGATCGGGCACCGGCATCAGCTCGGATCCGCGGCCAATCGAATGTACAGTCACGTCTATTCCACTCCCCCTCGAACGCCGTCCGGCCAAAGTGTATCCCAACGGCTCGTTGGCGGCGCAACGGCAGGTCGCCAGGGCTTCGCGTAGCGGATAGCTAAGTCGCTTTTTGCCTGTCAGACTCGAGCGAAACAGCGTGAGAATCGACCATGCGACCCCTAGGCGACGCGGATATCTCGATTGCCGACAACTCCTCGCAGGCTGAGGGTGCGGTTGCAACACACGCGGTGACGCGTCGCGATTTCGTCGGCGGAACGCTGCTCGGTACCGGTGCCGCGCTGCTCGGCACGGCCTCGCCCGGCGCGATAAAGAACGCGGCGGCCCAGACCGTTCAATCACCGATGACGGGCCTGGGGCCCGACTGGACCGGTCCGGGCGGCATCGGTGACTATGCGCGATCGAACGGCAATACCCATGAAGTCGTGAATGCCGCGCACGGCGGCATCCGCAATCAGCAATGGGACGGCATGCTGCGCGCGGCATCGGATACCGGTGAGCAGCCGGACGTCATCATCGTTGGTTGCGGTATGGCGGGTCTCTCGGCCTGTTGGGCTGTTCGCAAAGGTGCGCCGAGCGCGAAGGTGGTGATGCTCGATCAACATCCGATCTTCGGCGGTGAGGCGAAACAAAACGAATTTGAGGTCGACGGCTATCGCCTGACGGCACCGCAGGGCGCGACGGGCATCGTCGTGCCGTTCAATAAAGCGAAAGACGCCGGCATGTGGACGCACTTTGCGAGCGAGCTCGGCTTTCCCGACGAGTTCGTATACCAAAAACCGACGGGAATGAGCCGGGATATCTTGGTGCCCGAGGATGCCTGGAGTCCGATGCACATCGCATGGGAACGTTCCGATACCGGTTTCTACTATGAAGGGCACGGTTGGGTGAAAAACCCATGGCGGGACGGTTTCAAGCACGCACCTATTCCCGATGCAGCTAAGAAGGCGCTTGTCGATATGGAGTTGTTCCGCACTCCTCCAAGACGAGCCGATTGGGAACGGTGGCTGGACAGCATGACTTACGCAGACTTTCTAAAAGACGTCGTCGGTATCGATCAAGAAGTGCTGCCGGAGGTCCTGAAATACTTGAACCCGATGACTTCTGCCATGGGATGCGGGCTCGGGGCCGACGTGATCTCCGCCTACTCTGCCTACAATTTTATTCAACCCGGGGTGATCGGTTATTACCGATACCAGGCGGCCGGCGTCGATCCGACCGATGAAATCTATCTCGCGAGCTTTCCGGGTGGTCACGCGGGCACCGCCCGGCACTTTCTGAAGAAGATCATGCCTGCGGCCTTGGCGGGTGAGTACAAGATGGCCGACATCTTGAATAGCCCCGTTCAGTGGGATGAACTCGATCGTTCCAATCAGCCGGTCAGGATGCGATTGTCGTCGACTGTGGTGAGTGTCGTGCACGATGGGCCGCCCGAATCAGCGAAACACGTCGTCGTGACCTATTCGCGCGGCGGGAAGCTCTACAAAGTTCGGGCGAAAGGAGTTGTGCTGTGCGGCCAACAACATGCGAATCGGCACATCTGCCGCGACATTCCGCCGGATTACCGTGAGGCGATGAATTCCTTTCATCACGCGCCCATGCTTGTTGTAAATGTCGCGCTCCGAAACTGGAAGTTCCTCGACAAGATGGGCATCGCGTCCGCGCGTTGGTTTGAGGGTTTCGGCTGGTGGGTAAGCCTGCGGCGGAACTTGGAGATCCCGGGGCAGGTGACCCAACCGCTCGATCCGTCCAAACCGGTCGTGCTCACCATGTACAACCCCTTCCCTCTTCCCGGCGTGCCCTTTCCTCAGCAGTGCACGGCGGCTCGCATGCAGCTCTTTACGATGTCTTATGCGCAAATCGAGAGCGCGGTTCGAACGCAATTCACCAAGATGTTCGGTGACCATGGATTTGATTCGAATCGTGACATCGCGGGGATCATCACCAACCGGTGGGGGCACGCCTACATCGTCGACCCGCCGGGTTTCTTTTTCGGCAAGGACGGAAACCCGGCGCCGAAGGATGTCATCAGCAAACGGTACCGCCGTCTGTCATTCGGACATTCCGAGCTCTCCGGCGCCCAAATGTGGGAAACGGCTGCCGAAGAAGGCGAACGGGCCGGTCGGCAAATTCTCGAGATCATTTAACCGTTTCCGGAGATCATGTGTCTCGCAATCTCTTGCTTGGCTTTCTCGCCTTCGTCACGGCCGGGCCGCTGACCATGCCGGCAATGGCGCAGTCCGCGGCGAATGCGTCGCAGGGTGCTTCCCATCCGGAACTGGATGCGTTCAAACACGCGATTCGAAAACTGTACGACTTGAAGGAAAAGGCGTGGGCAGCAGGCGACGCGGAATCGATCGTGACCAAGTTTTATTCGGCAGACGCGATTTCGGCGGGAGAAGGCGATCCGGAAACGATGGCGGGCCGCGGGCAATTCCGTAAAGCCTATCGGCAGTACGTGAAGGATGTCCCTTCAGTTCGCATCGAATCAGTGCGTACCTATGTCAACGGCAATGCGGGTTGGGACTGGGCCAATTTCTATAGCGAGCCGAAGCCGGATAAGAAATCCATGTACCCGCCTTCACCGATCAGAATCGTGTTTCTCTGGGCCAAGGAGAATGGTCACTGGATTTGCAAGGGCGATATCTTCGTTAACGGCAGGTTGCCTGCGCTTCCCTAGGGTTGCTACCTTATGGAGTAGTAGTCACACTCCAGAACGGGGATCGATGCAAAGGACATCCAGCTATGGGCTCCGAGGCCATTTTTCTCAAGAACACCTGGTACGTGGCCGCGTGGTCCCACGAGATTCCCGCCGCGGGCATGTTGGCCCGCACGATCACGCAAGTGCCGTTGTTGTTTTGGCGGGACCATTCCGGCAAGGTAGTGGGCCTTATCGATCGGTGCTGTCATCGTGCCGCTCCGCTCTCCAAAGGGCGCTTGGAAGGCGACAACGTTCGCTGCATGTACCATGGCCTCCTCTTCGATAGCACCGGGCGGTGTGTCGAGATTCCCTCGCAGGACTTCATTCCCCCTGCAGCCAAGGTACGCGCGTATCCGGTCGCAGAGCGCTCCAAGTGGATCTGGGTCTGGATGGGCGACCCGGACAAGGCGGATGAATCATTGATTCCCGATACGCATTATCTCGACGATGCAGCCTGGCGCGGCACGCCCGGATACATGCATTACGATGCCAACTATCTGTTGATAACCGATAATCTGCTCGATTTCTCACATTTGTCCTACGTGCACGAAACCACCTTGGGCGGGTCATCGAAGTACGCAGGCATCCGTCCAAAAATCACACGCGGCGATCGCAGCGTACGGGTGGAACGCTGGCTGATCGATGATGAGCCGGCGCCATTTCTGACCAAGTTAAAGACCTGGCCGGGCAACGTCGATCGCTGGAACATATACGATGTCGTTCTGCCCGGGGTGCTGCTGATGGATTCGGGGAGCGCGCCCACCGGCACCGGCGCGCCCGACGGCAAACGCGATGACGCAGCGCTGTTTTTTGGCTGCCAGGCCGTGACGCCTGAATTGGGTAATACCTCGCACTACTTCTTTCAGCAGTCTCATGGCTTCGCTCTTGACGATGCAACGGTGACGGAAAACCTACGGCAAAGCGTGCTGGCGGGTTTTCAGGAAGACAAGGACATCATTCTCGCTCAGCAAGAGATTCTGAATTTGGATCCCGGTGCGCCCATGTTGGCCATGCGCATGGACACCGCGCTCGCCGCCTTTCGGTCGATGGTTGAAAAGGCAATTCAAGCGGAGCAATAGATGCGGCTCACGAATCGCGTTCTATGTCATCGTCCTTTAACTTTTTGATCAGCTCATCGAGAGTCATGTAAAGGGTTATACAGAACTGTTTGCCGAGACGCGCTTCCAACGCTGCGTAAGTCGATTCAATCTGCGGAATGATGCGTTTCGTGAGCGCGCGGCAGCGCGCTGATAAGGAGACCCGGACGCGCCGCTGATCATTGGGAAAGCGTTCGCGCACCACCAGGCCAAACTCGTCCATGCGCAATAACACTCCGGCAAGGCTCGGACTCGAAAGGCCGCACAACTCGCCGATTTCGCGCGGCTCGAGCGGACCTGCCTCGAGCAGCACTCGGATTATTCGCCATTGCTGCTCCGTGAGGTCATGCTCCGCGAGCAGGGGACGAAAGCGCGCAATCACGTGTTCCCGCGCCTTCAACATCAGAAGCGGAAGATTGCGATGGTCCAGGCTCCTCGGCTTCATTTTTGCTCTCGCTCATGCGGCATAACTTCGATTGACATGCCGCCATATTAGTGAAAAACTTACTCATATGTTAGTGAATACGTGAAAGGAGCCGTGCGAATGCCGCCGATTCGCTTGAGCGGCAATGTCTATGGGACGCTGCTGAATCACCGCTCCGCGCTGCGCGCACTCGGCGACCAGGTGAATAAGCCGCCCTATGGCGGAGCTCCCAAGGCTCCGGTCTTGTACATCAAACCACGCAATACCTTGGCTCAGTCGGGCGATGCAGTGAATTTGCCCGCATCGGTTGGGGAACTCGAGATCGGCGCACAGATCGGCATCATTATTGGGAAGACCACTTGTCGTGTGACCGTGGATCACGCCTTGGGCTCGGTCGCCGGTTATTTGATAGTGAACGACGTTAGTATTCCGCATCCCGATTACTTTCGCCCGGCGATCCGCTACAAAGCGCTCGATGGCTTCTGTCCTATCGGCGAGGCCGTTGCGAACCGCGAGTCGATTGATCCGGACGCGCTTGAAATCGTCACGTTTGTTGATGGACTCCGCGTGCAAAGCTCAAACACGAAGGACTCCGTGCGTTCGGCCGCGCAACTGATTCAAGACGTATCGGACTTCATGACTCTCGCGCCCGGGGATGTCTTGACCTTGGGCGCCGCGGCGCCCGCGCCCCGAGTGCGGGCGGGACAAACGGTCCGCATCGAGGTCGACGGACTGGGAAATCTGTCCAATCGATTTGTGGCGGCCGCGTGAGACGGGCGCGCGTCGCATATTCGGGTGCAATACACGACGCCGAGCACTGCAGGCAAGGCGAAACGGATGCCTTGCGTCTCGAAGACGGCCGCTTGGTGCGGGAACACGAAGTGGTCTGGCTGCCACCCCTCGAAGCCGGCACGGTGGTTGCTCTGGGTCTGAACTACGCCGACCACGCCAAGGAACTCGCTTTTAGCGCTCAGGCGGAACCGCTGGTGTTTTTGAAGGGGCCGGGAACGTTGCTCGGTCACCGGGGAGAGACGCGCCGTCCGGCAGATGTGGGCTTCATGCATTACGAGTGCGAATTGGCGGTAGTCATCGGCAGAGCGGCGCGAAACGTCAGCCGCAGCGATGCAATGCAATACGTTGCAGGCTATACGATTGCCAATGACTATGCGATCCGAGACTATCTCGAGAATTGGTATCGGCCCAATTTGCGGGTCAAAAATCGCGATGGTGCGACCGTGCTCGGGCCGTGGTTGGTCGATGCAGCGGATGTAAACGATCCCCACAACCTCGACCTGCGGACCTACGTCAACGGCAATCTGGTGCAGCATGGCAATACCCGGCAGATGATCTTTGATATAGGCTTTCTGATTGAATATTTGAGCTCGTTCATGACGTTGGTGTCAGGTGATGTCATCCTGACCGGCACGCCGCACGGCGTGGTCAATGTGATGCCGGGCGACGAAGTGATTTGTGAAATTGACGGTCTCGGTCGCTTGTCCAACACCATTGTCGCGGACGCGGCGTTTGGAAGATGAGGATGCAAGCGTGCGCATAAACCACTTGATCAACGGGGCCGAAGTTTCTGGCGATGCAGTGTTCGAGACCATCAACCCCGCCACGCAGGAGAGCTTGGCAGAGGTGGCACGGGGCGGCGAGAAGGAAGTCGCGGCCGCTGTTGCCGCGGCTAAAGCGGCATTTCCCGCGTGGTCATTGCGGCCTGCAGTGGAGCGCGCGCAATTGCTGCGCAAGCTGGGTGACCTTATAGCGAAACACGTGCCCGAGATTGCGGCCACCGAGACGCGCGATACGGGACAGCCAATCTCGCAAACGGTGAAACAGCTGGTGCCTCGGTCCGCAGATAATTTCTACTACTTCTCGGAAATGTGCGTGCGAGTCGACGGGCATACTTATCCCACGAGCACGCACCTTAACTACACCTTATATCAACCTGTGGGAGTCTGCGCGTTGATCTCCCCGTGGAACGTTCCTTTCATGACCTCGACCTGGAAAGTGGCCCCTGCTCTTGCATTTGGCAATACGGCGGTTCTGAAGATGAGCGAACTGTCGCCGTTGACAGCCGCACGCCTGGGCCATTTGGCGCTCGAGGCCGGCATTCCGCCGGGCGTATTGAACGTGGTCCACGGATATGGAACCGAGGTCGGAGAGCCGCTTTGCCGGCACCCGGATGTGCGTGCGATTTCTTTTACGGGATCCACGGCGACCGGCAATAGAATCATCAGAGCCGCGGGCGTCAAGAAATTCTCCATGGAGCTTGGCGGCAAAAGTCCTTTCGTGGTATTTGCCGACGCCGATTTGGATCGGGCGCTCGATGCCGCCGTTTTCATGATCTTTTCGAACAATGGAGAGCGCTGCACGGCAGGATCGAGAATCTTGATTGAAAAGAGCATCTACCGCGAATTTGCACGGCAGTTTGCGGCCCGCGCCGAACGAATTGCCGTCGGCGATCCGTTGAACGAGAAAACCATCATTGGCCCCATGATAAGTCCCAATCACCTGGCCAAGGTGCGGCACTATATCGAACTCGGCCGTTCTGAGGGAGCAACCCTCCTCTGCGGCGGGACGGCCGCCCCTCTCCTATCCGCAGAGCTTCAGAAAGGCAACTTTGTTGCGCCGACCGTCTTTTCCGAAGTCGACAACCGCATGCAAATTGCACAGGAGGAAATATTCGGCCCGGTAGCGTGCCTGATTCCGTTCCGGGATGAGGCCGATGCGATTGCGCAGGCAAATGACATCGCCTACGGCCTGAGCAGCTATATTTGGACGGAAAACTTGAGCCGCGCGCATCGGGTCGCCGCCGCGGTGGAAGCGGGAATGTGTTTTGTAAACAGTCAGAACGTCCGGGATCTGCGTCAGCCGTTTGGCGGCACCAAGGCATCGGGTACCGGCCGGGAAGGCGGAACATGGAGTTATGAGGTCTTCTTGGAACCCAAGAACATATGCATCAGCCTCGGTTCTCACCACATTCCGCAGTGGGGTCGATAGCCGTGAGCCTGTATCAGGTGCAAAAATTTCTGTTCCAACTCAATCGCGATAAACAGGTGCAAACCGATTTTCGCAATGCGCCTGAGCGGGTGCTCGTCCGCTATTCGCTCAGCTCCGAGGAGCAACAGGCAATCATCGACGGCAATATCGGATTGCTGTACGTTCTGGGGGCGAACGGGCAACTGCTCATGCACTTTGCCGCGCTTTTGGGGATGCCATGGGCGCAGTACATCAATGCCATGCGCGAAGGCGTGAATAAATACGGGCCGGTTCGCGCAGGGATTTATGCAATGACTACACGTCTGGACGAACGGGTCGCCGACGTATGAGTCTGGTGTTTGCCGGTATCGCAAGCCATGCCCCTGGAATCACAGGTCGAGCGCACTTGGCGGATGCGGCGGCTGCCCAAGAATTCCATCGAGCGTTTCACCGCCTGGGCGAGGCGCTCGCTGCAACGAAACCAAGCGCTTTGATCGTGGTCGCCGCCGAGCACTTCGCCAACTTCTTCATGAACAACATGCCCGCATTCGCTGTCGGGATGGCGGATTCGTATGAAGGACCCGTCGAGGATCCGGAATGGCTGGGAATTCCTCGTACCCAGATTCCCGGCAATGCGTTGCTTTCAGATTTGCTGATCCGGGAGATGCTGCAAAGCGTCGATGTAGCCTACGCAGAGGAATGGAAATTCGATCACGGCATCATGGTGCCGCTGCATTTCTTGACCCCTCGCTTCGATCTGCCGGTAATCCCGATGAACATCAACTGTCAAGGGCCACCCCTGACGCCGCTGCACAGAGCGTGGGCCTTGGGCGAGGCCATACGTCGCGCCGCAGATTCGACCGAGGACCGCATCGCGCTGGTAGGAACCGGCGGCATTTCGCATTGGCCCGCGACCCCGGATTCCGGAAAGATTAACGAGCCGTGGGACCGACAATTTCTCTCCCGCTGGGAGGCCAATGATCGCGGGGCCCTTTTGTCATACACGGATGAAGCGACGTATCGCGAGGCGGGCCAAGGCGGTTTTGAGATCCGGACTTTGATAGCGATCGCGGCGGCGGCGCGAGGCCGTGGCCAAGTCCACCATTATCGGGCAATCCCAATATTTTCCGTGGGATGCACCACCGGAACCATGAGCATCGCGGCCTAGCCATGTCCCACATGACGTTGGAATACAGCGGCAATCTTCGCGCCGAAGGCCGATTCGACGCACTGTGCCGGGATCTGGCACGTTTCATGGTCGAATTGCGGATCGAAGACAAGGCGATATTCCCGCCCGGCGGCGTGCGTGTTCGTGCGATAGCGTGTGACGCTTTTTGTATCGCGGATGGGAGCGTTGCGGATGCGGCTTTCGTGCATGCCATCCTGAAAATAGGAGCCGGGCGAAGTGCAGAGGCGAAAGACAGGACATGCAATGGACTGTTCAACATAATGAAGCAACACTTTTCACAATACTTCGCTCAACACGGACTGGCGCTTTCATTGGAAATATGCGAATTCAGCGAGAGCGGGACGCTCAAGCACAACAACCTTCACTCTCGTTTCAACAAACCGTAATGCCCGCCATCACGCCTGACAAACTTACGCTCGAGACCGTACAGTCGCTCGCAAGCCGTTTATACCACGCTCGAAAGTGCCGCACCCAGCTCCGTCATTTCTCGATCGAACATCCTGCGATGACCGTTCAAGACGGATACGCGATTCAGAGTGAATGGGTCAAACTTGAGCTGGCCGACGGCCGAACAATCAGGGGAAGAAAGATTGGGTTGACATCGCGCGCCATGCAGCAGGCCTCGCAGATCACCGAGCCCGACTATGCGCCCCTGATGGATGACATGTTTTTCGATGCCGGCAGCGAAATCGAACACGACCGCTTCATCGCCCCGCGGGTCGAGGTGGAACTCGCTTTCATATTGGGGTCGGAGCTCAAGGGGCCCAACGTGACGCTCTGTGATGTGTTGAAGGCGACCGAGTTCGTTACGCCCGCGCTCGAGATCATCGATGCGAGAATCGAGCAATTTGACCGCGACACCAAGGCGCCGCGAAAGGTACTCGACACGATCTCCGATTTTGCGGCGAATGCGGGGATTGTGGTCGGTGGCAATCCGATGCGCCCCGACGCGCTCGACCTTCGATGGGTCGGCGCACTATTGTCAAAAAACGCGGTCATCGAGGAAACCGGGCTCGCCGCCGCGGTGCTCAACCACCCAGGCATTGGTGTGGCTTGGCTGGCGAACAAGATTGCGCCATTCGATGAGCAACTGAATCCGGGCGACGTGATATTGAGCGGTTCTTTCACGCGGCCGACAAATGCCAAGAAAGGCGACGTGTTGCATGCGGATTATGGAAGACTCGGCACGATTTCCGTCCGGTTTGTTTAGGAGGTATCGGCATGGAAATGCCCATCAACTTGTTTAAGCGCGCGCTCCTTGCGAACAGTCCGCAGGTCGGCTGCTGGATGGGGCTGTCGGATCCATACGCAGCCGAGCTCCTGGCGACGACGGGTTTTGATTGGCTTTTGATCGACGCGGAGCACGCGCCGAATGACCCCCGAAGCGTACTCGCGCAGTTGCAGGCGCTGGCTGCGTATTCGGTGCAGGCCGTCGTAAGGCCCGTCAACAGCGATTCCGCGCTGCTCAAACAGTACCTCGATATAGGAGCGCAGACTCTTCTCCTTCCGATGATCGAGACGCCGGCGGAAGCTGCCCGGGTCGTTGCGGCTACGCGCTATCCGCCGCGCGGACACCGCGGCGTCGGCAGCGCGCTCGCGCGCGCCTCGCGGTGGAACCAGATTGATGAGTATTTGAGCCGCGCAACGGATGAAATTTGTGTGTTAGTACAGATCGAATCGGTAACGGCGCTCAATAATGCGGCTGAAATCTGCGCGGTCGAGGGTGTTGACGGAATATTCTTTGGGCCAGCCGATCTCTCCGCATCTCTGGGATTGCTGGGGCGGCCCATGGATCCCGCGGTACGACGAGCAATCGCGGAGGGCATGGCCGTTGCGAAAGCTGCCGGAAAAGCTACGGGTACGCTGTGCAGCGACGTTCAACTGGCGCACGAATTCTTCGCCTTGGGGGCATTATTCGTCGCGGTGGGCGTCGACACGACTCTGCTGATCAAAGCCGCCCGCTCGCTCGTTACTGAATTCAAGGGCGCGGGTCAACCGCTTGCAGCGCAACCGCCGTCGGTTTACTAGTCACCCTAATCCCCATTCGCACGTCGAGGTTCTGCGCGTAAGGCCTGTTCGAGCGCACCGACCAGACCGTCGATTGCCGTCTCATCCACGTTTAGCGTGATCGAAATGCGCAGGCGCGCCGTTCCCCGCGGGACCGTCGGCGGACGAATCGCCCGTACGTCGAAGCCCACGGCCTGCAATTTCTCCGCGAGCCGAAGTGTCGGTTCGCTGTCTCCGATAATGACCGGCAGGATCTGAGATGGAGGCGTTGAGACGTCGAGCCGCTTGCGGATCGCCTCTCGGGCATATTGCGCGAGAGCGGCCAAGCGTGAGCGTCGATCCGGCTCCTCACGAAGGATTGCCAAGGACTCGCCGAGCGCAACCGCCACCAGCGGCGAAGGCGCCGTCGCGAAGATGAACGGTCGCGCACGATTGATGAGGAAATCGCATAGGATGGCAGGCCCTGTGACCAGCGCTCCGCTGACGCCGAGAGCTTTGCCGCCCGTATGCAACACCAGAACGTGGTCGCTTCCTTCAAACTCGGCTGCGAGGCCCCGTCCATCCGCGCCGAATACTCCCGTCGCATGCGCCTCATCGATCAGCAGGAACGCCGCGAAATGTTCCGCCAATGCCTTGAGTTCCGCCAGCGGGGCACGATCCCCCTCCATGGAGTACAGACTTTCGATCACGATCCATGGTGTTCCCGTGCCCCCGCCCTGACGCCAAGTTCGTATCGCGCTATCGGCGGCGGCGACGTCGTTGTGAGAAAAGGATAGGCAGCTCGCACGACCGAGCTTCATTCCGTCGTGCACGCTGGCATGAACGTACTCGTCGTAGACTACGAGATCACCCTGCTGCGGCAACGTCGACAGCAGGGCGGTATTGGCGGCATAGCCGGAGCCGAACAGAAGCGCTCGCTCTGATCCAAAGAACCGGGCCGCGGCCTCTTCGAGACGCTCATGCTCCGCGTGGTTGCCACGCAGCAGCCGCGAGCCGCCTGATCCGGTCGGCACGCCGCGCTCGATGGCTCCGATGAGCGCTTGCCGCATTCGCGCGCTATCGGCGAGCGCCAGATAGTCGTTGGATGTGAAATCGGCGCCGGTCGATCGACTTAGTTGACGGTACCTCCCCTGATTCTTGAGCTCGTCTATGAAGCCGGAATAGCGTCGCACAGCGTCCAACTCTTTCTCCTCGGGTGAACGTATCCTCGGTCTAGCCAAACCGAACGTATTCGAAATCACCGTCTCTTTTATTGACGCCTTTTTCCGGAGGCGCGATCCAATTGGCGAATTTACCGGGTTCGGTGACACGCCCCATCAGCGATCTGACATGGATGCGATCCTCCTCCGTTGGAAGCCACTGATGCGCCTTCGCGTGCCAATCGGCGGGATTCAGGATGCGCCCATCGGGAGCGACCTTGAACCCCGCCAGGGCGCCGATCTGGCGGTTAAATCCCTTATGCGGAACTGCGAGCCTGAATTCCAGCCCGCTTCTTTGAATGACCTTGTTCCATCGTCCCACGCCCGCCACCGTATCCTTGATGTAGTCGTCCCGAAGCTTTTCGTTGAGCGCATTCAACGCGGGCGCCGCTTCGTATATCAATGCGCCGTTCGTTGCCTTGAGCACCGGATAGGTTTGCTCTTTCAGAAGATGATCGTCCTGAATTCGATTCTCTTCGAAACGCCCTTTCAGCCCGGTGCTGTAGAATGTGGCGGCGTTTGAGGACATTTCTGCGCCGAACAGATCGAGCGTGACGCTGTAATGAAAATTCAAGTAGCGCTGAATCGTCGGCAGATCCACCACCCCAAAGTCGCGCAGCGTTCGCGGATCATCGGTTTTGTGCTCACGCATCGCATCGCACGTGCGTTGTATCACGCGCGCTACGCCTGACTCGCCGACATACATGTGATGGGCTTCCTCCATCAACATGAAACGGGTGGTGCGCGCCAAGGGATCGAAGGCGGACTCGGTCAGCGCGCACAGCTGAAACTTCCCGTCCCGATCCGTGAAATACGTAAACATGAAGAACGCCAGCCAATCAGGCGTCTTTTCGTTGAACGCGCCCAATATACGGGAATTGTTTGCATCCCCGGAGCGCCGCTGCAGCAAGGCTTCCGCTTCCTCTCGGCCATCGCGCCCGAAGTGCTTGTGCAGGAGGTATACCATGGCCCACAAATGACGTCCTTCCTCAACGTTGACTTGAAAAAGATTTCTAAGATCATACTGCGACGGGCACGTCAGACCTAAATGCCGTTGCTGCTCGACCGACGCGGGTTCGGTGTCGCCCTGGGTGACAATGATGCGGCGCAGGTTGGCACGGTGCTCGCCCGGCACGTCTTGCCACACCGCTTCCCCTTTGTGGTCGCCGAAGCCGATGGTTCGATCGGACTGCGCCGGATTCAAGAAAATACCCCAGCGATAGTCGGGCATTTTTACGTGATCATAATGCGTCCATCCGCTCGGATGCACGCTTACGGCAGTGCGTAAATACACATCGTAACCCTGCGACCCTTCGGGACCCATTTCTCGCCACCAATTCAAGAACTCCGGCTGCCAATGTTCTAGCGCGCGCTGCAGACCCTTGTCTTGCGACAAGTTCACGTTGTTCGGAATTTTGTCGCTGTAATTGATGCTCATCTCAAGTTCCTCTTCGCACCGCCTCCTAATCGGCGGCGGTACCGGCTCAGACTCGTTCCCAGTTGAATTTGGCCTTGCTGCCGCTGCCGAAGGTTTTCAACGCGCCCTCCGGCCCAACCGCATTCGGCCGAATAAAAATCCAGTTTTGCCAAGCCGATAGCCGGCCGAACACTCGTGTCTCCATGGTCTCCGCACCGCCGAAGCGCAGGTTCGCTTCCATGCCGGTCAAGGCGTCCGGGGACAGACTCGCGCGCTCCTCGAGCATCAGGCGAATCTCATCAGGCCAGTCGATATCATCCAACGCAGCCGTTATCAGGCCAAGTTCAAGCGCCTGCTTCGGCGGGACGATATGACCCTTCGCTCGAGAGATGGCGTCGATCGCAGCGGCTTCGCCGTAGAAGCGGCTCGACAGCCGAGATTGCCCATCGACCCGGGGAAACGTTCCAAAATTCAATTCCGATACCGCGATCGACGGGGCGTGTTCGGTGAAATCGGCCATATAAGTGCGATCGGCTGCCAAGGCGAGTTCGAGCAGGGTTCCCGCGAAACAGGAGCCCGGCTCAATGAGTGCGATCAGGCTGCGCGAGCTCACATCCAGCCGGGCCAGCGTACGGCGCAGCATGCCGAGCGTTTCACGCACCAGCCAATGATCGCTTCGCGCTTTCAACACGTCATCGACGGCCAAAACGCGCGCGGGATCGCCCGCAGTTTTGAGGACCCAGGTGCCGAGGCTCGGCTGGTTCGTTCGCAGCGTGAGGATTGCATCGTCGAGTTCACGAGCCATTTGCAATGGCCACCAGCGATCACCCGCGCCGAGGATATCTGCGATATCGCCCGGCTCGCTCTCTTCGGGTGCGCGCACGGTAATGGTTGCGCGGCGAGACTCGGGCTCGATCTGCACATCGACGCGGCCGTAGTGATAGCCCGCGGCATCGGTCCGGCGCGCCAACGGTCTCAATGCAATGCCGGTGCCGTCTGCAGGACGATCGCTCTGTGCCGCGAGCTCTAACGCGCGGGCTCGCACATGCGCGCTGAACTGCTGCGGCTTCACGACCTCGTCCACCAGACGCCAATCTTTGGCGCGCGTCCCGCGCACCCCTTCGGTGGTGGTGCAAAAGATGTCGGCCAGGTCACGACGCACTTTGCGCTTGTCCGTGAGGCGCGTGAGACCTCCGGTGCCCGGCAGCACGCCGAGCAGCGGTACCTCCGGCAGGCTCACGGCACAGGATCGATCATCGATCAGGATGATCTCATCGCACGCCAGCGCCAACTCATAGCCGCCGCCGGCGGTGGTTCCATTGCAGGCTGCGAGGAATTTGAGCCCCGAATGCCGGCTGGAATCTTCGATGCCATTGCGGGTTTCGTTTGTGAATTTGCAGAAATTCACTTTCCAGGCATGACTCGACAATCCAAGCATGAAGATGTTGGCACCGGAGCAGAAGATTCGCTCTTTGCCGCTGGTGATCACCACCGTGCGCACCTCAGGGCGTTCGAACCGGATTCGTTGCAGGGCATCGTGCAGTTCGATATCGACACCCAGATCGTACGAATTGAGCTTGAGCTTGTATCCGGGACGAATCCCGCCGTCCTCTTGCGTGTCCATGGTCAGTGTCGCTATGGGACCTTCAGCCGATAGCCGCCAGTGTCGATAGCGGGAGGGTTCGGTTTGGAAGCTGACTATTTCAGAATCTGTGAGAGCTGAAGCGTCCACGCCCGCGGGCCGTAAATTAGTTGCCATGTCACACTCCGATTAAGGCTTGCTGACCATGTCACGCAAGCGCACAAAAGATGCCTCGACCGAAAGGCCCGAGGTATCGACAATCTCATCAGCCTTTCGATATTGCGGCTCCCGGACGGCCAAGATGCGTTTGAGGTCCTCCATCGCCTCGTGGCTTTCGGCCATGGGACGCATGTCGCCTTGCGCTATCACGCGCTGCATGTGCTCCGACGGACTCGCGCTGAGCCAGACGGTAAAGCAGTTGGCCAGCAAGAAATCGTAGGTGTCCGCCTCCGAAACCACGCCCCCTCCGACCGAAAGGACCGCCCGCGGATGCTCCTTGACGATGCGTGCCAGGCAGCGGCCTTCGAAACGCCGATAGCCCGCTTGGCCATAGAGCGAAAATAGTTCCGACAACGGCAGGCCTGATTCAGCTTCGATCTCGCGATCCATCTCGACGAAAGGAACCTGGAGTTCTTGCGCGAGTTGCGCGCCTAAGGTTGATTTGCCGGCGCCCCGCAAGCCGATCAGAGCGATGCGATTGCGTCGAGTTTCTCGCACCGAACCGACCTCGCGTTCCAGCCGCGTCAAGATTTCCGGAAGGCGATGGCGCGGAATCTGCCGCAAAAAGCGCCGGACAGATCGCTGCTCGAACTGATCGGATTCGCTCTCCAAGAAGAATTCACTGATCTCGACATTCAAGGCGACCGCGAGACGTCGCAGACGCATAATGGAGACGTTCCCCTCCCCGGTTTCCAATTGTCCGAGGTAGCGTTCCGACACGTCGGCTCGCACGGCCAGCGAGCGACGCGTCAGGGTGCGTTCTTCACGCAACTCGCGGACACGACGGCCGACTTTATGCAGAAAATCTGCCTCCTCGTTCGGCAGAGTCGCGGTGACGGACTTCAATCGGCTCGTGGATTCCATGGCCTAGTATTTCGTGTTCCATGGCAACTCACAAGCATTATTATGCGTATTATGCCTTGCACGGTTTTTATTTCGGCACTATATTGCGCCTTTATGCAATCTAGCCGCTCGCTGAGGAGCGGCTGCCGAGGACTTAAGGAGGGGTACGCAATGACCGCAGGGCACTATCGAATTCGCTCGATAACTCGCGTTGTCGACTGTGGTTGAACTGAGTGAGGTTGATCCATCGCAACGTCCGCCGCGTCTGCACGTTCCGAGGAATTACAACGCCGCCCATGACTTGATCCAGCGCAACTTGCGCGCCGGTCTTGCCGATAAAATCGCCTATGTCGATGATGAGCGATCATTGAGCTTCGGCGAACTCGATGCGCGAAGCTCGGCGTTTGCGCATACTTTGGAGGCGCTCGGAATCGAGCGAGAGCAACGCGTCGTGATGTGCATGCACGACAGCATCGATTTTCCCGTCGTTTTCTTGGGCAGCATCAAGGCCGGGATCGTGCCGGTGCCCCTCAATACCCTGCTGACTCAAGACGACTACGCATACATGCTACGGGACTGCCGGGCCCGGCTCGCGGTAGTGTCTGCGGCGCTCATGCCCCTGGTCGAACCTCTACGCTCGGCGCTGCCGGAGTTACGGCATGTTCTGGTTGCGGGCGGCGACCCCAACAGTGGCGAATCGCTCGCGCAGCATTTGCGCGGCGGTAACACCAGCTACCGCCTCGCCGAGACCGTGAGCGATGAGCCGTGTTTTTGGCTCTATTCATCGGGCTCGACCGGGGCACCCAAGGGTACGGTACACGTGCATTCCAGCCTCATTCACACGGCAGAACTGTACGCACGGCCCATCCTGGGAATTGATCAAAGCGACGTTTGTTTTTCAGCCGCCAAACTGTTTTTCGCCTACGGCCTCGGCAATTCACTCACTTTCCCGCTCTCCGTCGGTGCATCGACCGTTCTGATGGCGGAGCGTCCAACGCCGGCCGCGGTATTCGCGAGGATCGCGAAGCACCAGCCCACCATTTTCAGCGGCGTGCCCACGCTCTACGCTGGCATGCTCGCGAGCCCTGAATTGCCGCGGGTCGTTGCTGCGCGACTGCGGCGCTGTGTTTCTGCGGGCGAACCCCTCCCCGAGGATATCGGGCGTCGGTGGCAGCGGCGCTTTGGCGTAGATATCTTGGATGGCATTGGTTCGACGGAAATGCTGCATATCTTCATTTCCAATCGACCCGACGAAGTCAAGTACGGCACCACCGGCCGACCCGTACCCGGCTACACCGTTCGTCTGATCGACGACAACGGCGATTCCGTGCCGCGCGGCGAACAAGGAGAGCTGCAAGTCGCCGGTCCGAGCAGCGCGCTTGGCTATTGGAACAATCGCGAACGGACGCGCAGCACCTTCTTGGGTGCTTGGACTCGCACCGGCGATAAGTACGTCGAACGAGACGACGGATGTTTCGTCTACGCGGGGCGCAGCGATGACATGCTGAAGGTTAGCGGAATATACGTGTCTCCGGCCGAAGTCGAGTCAGCGCTCGTTTCTCATGACTCCGTCCTCGAAGCGGCCGTGGTCGGCCGCGAAGACCAAGATGGTCTGATAAAACCGATCGGGTACGTCGTGGTCAAACCGGGCGTGAGTTCCGATGAGGCGCTCGCGAACCGGCTCAAGCTGCACGTGAAATCACGTTTGGCTCCCTACAAGTATCCGCGCTGGATCGAATTTTGCGACGAGCTGCCGAAGACCGCGACCGGCAAGATTCAACGATTCAAGCTGCGGGCCCGTGCGCCGGCGCCCCCCAATCGCGGCAGCGAAGCGCGAATTCAACGAGTGACAATCGCCGGACGCTCGCTCGAGTATCGGCGTATCGCGTCCAACTCGGACGAATCACCCACGCTCGTATTCCTGCACGAGGGATTGGGCTCAATTTCGCTGTGGAAGGAGTTTCCCGATCGGCTCGCGGCCGCATGCGGATGCAACGCACTGGTGTATTCGCGCTATGGAAACGGATTCTCAGACACGCTGACCGAGCATCGGAGGCCCGATTATATGCACCGGGAAGCGCTCGAAGCGCTGCCCGAGATCCTGGCGCGGCTCTCCATTCGCCGGCCCGTTTTGTTCGGCCACAGTGACGGCGCCTCCATTGCGATCATTCACGAAGGGATGGGCCCGCGCAATGCCGTCGGGATGATTCTTTGCGCTCCGCATGTCTTCGTCGAAGAGATTACTCTTCGAAATATTCAAGCTGCGAAGGTCGCGTACGAATCGACCGGCCTGCGCGCGCGACTTGCGCGCCATCACGCCGATGCGGATCGAACGTTTCGCGGTTGGAACGATATCTGGCTGCACCAGGATTTTCGCAGTTGGAACATCGAGGGCGGCCTCCCGGATGTGCGGTGCCCCGTTCTCGCAATCCAAGGAGCGGATGACGAATATGGCACGTTCGAGCAGATTGACCGAATCGCGGCTCGCGCCGCCAAAGTCGACGTGTGCAAACTGCCGGATTGCCGGCACTCGCCGCATCGCGATCAACCGGACGCGGTTATCGGTGCAAGCGTCAAGTTCTTCCGGCAGTTATGAACCCCAGGAGCGTAGTGTTCGCTACCCGTCCGCGGGCGCGCGACGACACTTCTGTCGGCGCACACATGGTGGCCGCACTGCGACAATGTTAGCATTCCGACATCCAAGATTACCTTGGCCGCGGAACGCTTGAATATCCGTACCATGCAAAAACGTCACCGCATGAATCCACCCTCTTTGCACCGTCGTTTCGGCCTTTTGGCGGCTCCCCTGTTTCTCATCTGTCTACTATCGCCGAGCGTGCGCGCTGCACAGACCAAGAATTTCGTGCTCAGCAATTTCTATACCGCAGATTACTACGGCGATGACACATGCCCGCATGGACTGAATCCGCTGCCGGATGCGTTTTTTAAGCGGGACTTGAAGATCCTCGGCGTGCCGCAGGCCGAGGTCAATGCGAAGTTCGACAAGGACTACAATAACCAGAACGGGCCGAACTCGACCAATTGGGTCTCGCTCGCCAGCACTCGAGGCAACGGCCGGGACAGCGTCTACCTGCATCCGACCACCGTGCCTGACGCCCATCTGTATCCTGCGGTCGGGCGGTTTGCCTACGGATTCAATCTTGACGGCAAAGGCGCGGTCTCGCCGAACTCCTACGAGGATCCGGCGACGCATGAGCGCGGCGTCAACAACCAGCTTTTCCGCACGCTAGGCTGCATCCAGGTTTACAAGGGCAACCCGCCTCCGCAGCCTCCGCTGGAGCCTGAATACCGTTGGCACTCCTCGCGTCCCACGATGGGCGCATGGCTCATATCGATCAGCGGCGAAGACCTGACGCGCGATGGCGAGGTCACGGTCACGTTTCAAGACTCGGTCGATCCCGTCTCGACTCAGGACGCCAATGCCCAAATCCAGCGCGACTTGACCTATCGGGTCGCCGACCACCCGGCTTCATTGAATGTGCTTCACGGCCGGATCAAGGATGGAATCGTCACCACCGATCCGGCTCCAATCACGATGCTATGCGATGCCTATATCCAGCCGCGTTTCGAATTCCAAGAGGCGCGCTTGCGGCTCAAATTGCAACCGGACGGCAACCTGGAAGGCCTGCTTGGCGGCTATCAGCCGTGGTATCCGATTTATTGGAGCCACGCGAAGGTGGGATATATCGACGAGCGAGGCTTCGGCGTCGATGTGCCGGCACTCTACTATGCCCTGCGCCGAAGCGCCGATGCCTATCCTGACCCGAAAACCGGCGAGAATACGGCGATTTCGGCTGCCTATAGCATTCAAGCAGTGCCGGCCTTCATCACCCCGTTGAATCGCCGTGAGGACGCGGCGAATTCTGTCGGGAGTGGCAACAGTCCGTGCGCGAAGCTCGATCTGTGTCAGCGTTTTAAGTCGGCGTTGGGCCACATTGTCACGCCGGCAGAGCCCGTAACACCGGGCGCTCCGGCCATCACACGTCGCCTGACGCCCGATCAATACCGCGCGGTCGTAACCGATGTGTTCGGTCCTGCCATCAGAATCGAGGGGCGATTCGAACCGGGGATCCGCTATGACGGACTGTTCGCGGTGGGCTACGGTCATGTGGGCGTCACCTCGGCCGGCTTGGAGCAGTACGACGCGATGGCTCGGGGCATTGCTGCGCAAGTCGTGAGCCCGGAACACCGGGATACTTTGATTCCCTGCACACCGCACTCTTCGGCAGCGGCGGATGATGCCTGCGCTATGCAGTTCTTTGCTGCGGCAGGGCCCCCCCTCTATCGACGGCCCCTGACGCCGACTGAACTTGAATCAGCGGTGGCTATCGCGCGCACAACGGCGCAGAAATTGAATAACTTCTATTCCGGGGTGGAGATGAGCCTTGCCGGGATGTTGGATTCGCCGCCGTTTCTATTTCGCCGGCAGGTCGCCGAGCCCGATCCGGATCGTCCCGGAACTTATCGGCTGGACGCCTACAGTCGCGCATCGCAACTCAGCTTCTTTCTCTGGAATTCTGGGCCCGATCGAGCGCTCATGGCGGCTGCGCGCAGCGGGGCGCTGCAAACCGAATCGGGCTTGCGGAAGGAGGTCGACCGGATGTTGCAATCGGCGCGGCTGGAAGCGGGTGTACGCGCCTTCTTCGCCGACATGTTGCAATTCGACCTGTTCGATACGCTCGCCAAAGAGGCAAAGATTTATCCCAAATGGACGGCCCAAGTGAGCGTTGACGCTCAGGAACAGACCTTGCGCACCATCGTTGATCTGCTGTTGAGGCAGCATGGCGACTACCGCGATCTGTTCACGACTCGAAAGACTTTCCTGACGCCGATGCTGGGATCGCTTTACGGCGTGCCGGTGGCGCAGAATTCCGCGCCTTGGCAGTCGTACCAATTTCCGGACGGCGACCCACGCGTGGGGCTTCTTGCCCAAGCGAGTTTCGTCGCCTTACATTCCCATGAAGGACTGAGTTCTCCGACGCTGCGCGGCAAGGCGCTGCGGGAACTGTTGCTGTGCGAGCCGGTGCCGCCGCCGCCTGGAAACGTTAATTTTGCGGTAGCCCAAGACACTCACAATCCCAACTTCAAGACCATGCGTGATCGACTGTCGGCGCACCGTACCGATCCCACCTGCGCAGGCTGTCACAAACTGATGGATCCCATGGGATTTGCCCTCGAGAATTTTGACTCCGACGCCGGGTATCGCATCAGCGAGAACGGCCAGCCGCTCGATACCAGCGGCGAGTTGGATGGCGTCCCCTTCATCGACGCCGCCGGCTTGGGGCGCGCCATGCATGACAATCCCGCAACCAGCGCGTGCCTCGTGCGGCAAGTGCATTCCTACGCCACCGGGCGCGGCGCGATGCGGCGCGATATGCCGTGGATCCGTTACTTGGAGAAAGGTTTCGCGGAGGACGGCTATCATGCGCCAGAGCTGATGCGGCGGATCGCCCTCAGTAAGAATCTCTACCGTGTCGCTGCGCCCGAAGTACCGGCAACGCAGCTAGCGGCGCTCCATCCAACGTTCGAGGAGAGTGCGAAGTGAACGCCATTGCCAGGGTGAGCCGACGCCGCCTCTTGCGGGGTATGCTGGGCGGTGCTGCCGTTACAGTGGGACTGCCTTTCCTCGACTGCTTCCTTGATTCGAACGGCGAGGCGTTGGCGGCGACGGGAACGGCGCTTCCGGTGTGCTTCGGGACCTGGTATTACGGGTGCGGCCTTAATCCCGGGCGTTGGGAACCCAAAACCGTGGGGCCGAACTACGAGTTCGGCGTCGAACTGCAACCGCTCAGTCCATTCCGACGCAAGCTCAACGTGTATAGCCAGATGTCGGCGCTGCTCGATGGTAAGCCGCCCCTCGCTCATCATGTCGCGCCCGCGGTGATCCTGCAGGGAACGGCACCGGCGACGTTTGCGATGAATCCGGAACCGACCATCGACTCGGTGATTGCGGATGTCATTGGGAAGAAGACTCGCTTTCGCTCGCTGGAAGTATCTTGCACAGGTAATCCCGCCACCAGCCGAAGCAAGGGCGTCGGCGTCGCGGCCAATCCTGCGGAAGTTTCGCCTCTCGCACTGTACAAGCGCGTGTTCGGCTCCGGGTTCAAGGACCCGAACGCGGCCGGCTTTACACCTGATCCGGCGATCATGGCGAGGCGCAGTGTGCTGTCCGCGGTCAGCGATCAAACCAAGAGCCTCATGGGCCAGTTGGGGGCGGCCGACCGGGCGAATCTGGACCAGTACCTGACGTCGTTGCGAGAACTCGAGCAACAGCTCGATCTGCAGCTGCAGAAGCCCGCCCCTCTCGCGGCCTGCGCGGCGTCGCTTCAGCCGATTGACACGCCGATGGGCTGTGAAGTGGGAGAAGTGACGACGAATCACCGATTGTTCGCCAAGATATTGGCTCATGCGCTGGCCTGCGATCAGACCCGAGTCTTCAACATCATGCTGACGGATGGCTTGTCGCAACTGCGCTTCGCGGGCGAGGCCAATACTCACCACCTGTTCACGCACGAGGATGCGATCGACGAGAAGCTCGGCTATCAGCCGAATGTGGTCCGGTTCTTTCCTCCCATCCTGGGAATTTTCAACAATCTGCTCGCGGAACTGGACGCCATTCGTGAAGGTGACAAGACCTTGCTTGACCGGATGCTGGTCCTTAATTACACGGATTCGGGTTACGCGAAGAACCACACGACCGACAATATTCCGCTGCTGACGGCCGGCAGTGCCGGTGGGCGTATGAAGACCGGAATCCACTTCGCGGCCGCCAAGGGAGATCCGGTAACCCGGCTGTCGCTCACCGTCCAACAGATTTTGGGTGTTCCGCTCAGCAGTTTCGGCACCGAATCGAATAAGACTTCACGAGCCATCACCGACGTGATGGTCTGACGCCCGCCGCATCGGCCGTATATTCATCGAATGAAGTCAGGCACGATTCTGTGGGGTGGCGCAATTGCCGTCGTCGCGGTAGCGGCGGTAGCGGCGGTAGCGGCGTTCCATCGGATACCATGGCATCAGCCGTCATCAGGAGCGCAATGGTCGGCGCCCCTCGCGACGCCCCCAGGGATCACGTTGCAACCCCGCACCGCAAAAGCCGAATCGCGGAACTCGCCCGCGCCAGACGTAGTTTTCGCGGATGCGAAGGGCATGACTCTCTATACCTATGCCAAGGATGCCGCTCCCGGTATATCGAACTGTGTGGGCGAGTGCCTCATCCAGTGGTCGCCCGCGGCCGCACCACCGGGCGCGGGCCCCGTCGCAGACTGGGCAGTGATCCGTCGCGGGGACGGCACACGGCAATGGGTCTATCGCGGCGCCCCGCTCTATCGGTTCAACGATGACTCGGTGATCGGCGATGCCAAGGGCGGTGGCGGCGCATGGCACGCCGCGACCTTTCGCCCGAGCGCCGGCGTGGTGCTACGCGCCGGAATCTCCGTTCGGGAGATCGACGATGCGGGCGGTGTGACACTCGTCAATCACTCAGGGCTGACCCTGTATGTCTTCAAGGGCGATGCCGCACATCCAGCGCAGTGTGCAGTCGGCGGCGATTGCATACGACACTGGATCCCACTGCGGGCAGCCGGCATCGCCGTGCCGGCTGGAGGTTTTTCCGTGATTTCACGAGATGACGGGATCGACCAGTGGGCGTATCTTGGCAAGCCGCTCTACACGTTCGATCGCGACACAAGGCCTATGGACGTGTACGGCATCGGCATCGACCCGCGCTTTCAGCCTGCGCTGATTCAACGGTTTTTCATGCCCGGCGACGCCACGATTCGGCGAATCGTCCCGCTCGGCGACATTCTCACGACCGTCCAAGGCGCGACGCTCTATCAGCATGATCGCGCAGTAACTGACGATGAGGGCCACAATTTTCGAGAAGATCACGGCTCGCCGGCTCTCGGCCGGTCCTTGGGCACGGCGACCTGCGATTCGACATGCGCGACGACTTGGAGACCCTTCGTCGCGCCCGCGAACGCGCTCCCCTCGGGATATTGGGAAATTCTCACCCGGGCGGACGGCACCCGGCAGTGGGCCTACAAGGGATTCGCCCTCTACACGTATGCGGACGATAAGCCCGGCGACATCCATGGCAACGAGACCTACGATCTGGTTCACGTGCCCGACGCAGCCGGCGTCGACGAGCGTCAGCTGCCCGGCATCCCTCCGCGCATCGGCACCGGTGTCGGTGCTCTGTTCTGGCATGCGGTCATTCCTTGATCGCCTATTCGGCGGCAACCGGGACCGCTCCGACGGCCGCCGGACGCCGCACCAAGAAGCACAGGGGTATCAACAGTACGCTGAGCCATGCCGAAACATAGAACAGGTCCAGCGACGACAAGAGATAGCTTTGGCCGATCATGCTCTGTGTGATGGCGCCCGCGGCCCCCTGATCGGTCAGCCCGAACTGATGCATTTGCGTCAGGGCCTCTTGATACGCGGGCGCGTACGGCGTCACCGTATCGGCCAGGTGCGACTGATGCAGCGCTTCGCGCCGATCCCAAAAGGTGGTGATGAGCGAGGTTGCGAAACCGGCGGCCGTGATGCGCAGGAAATTGGATAGGCCCGAAGCGGCGGGCACTTTCTGCGCGGGCAAGCCATCGAAGGCGACCGCGAGCATCGAGACGAAGAACAGTCCCATCGCCAGACCTTGCACCAGCTGCGGCGCCATGAATACAAAATAACTTGAATCGGCGGTGAGGTGCGAGCGCATGAAATAGGAGAACGCGAACAATGCAAAGGCGCTGGCCGCTAGTACGCGCGGATCGAAGCGGCGCATCAAACGTCCCATCATCATGGAGGTAAGGATGGCGGTGATGCCGCTGGGAGCGGATACCAAGCCGGCCCAGGTTGCGGTGTATCCTAAATTGCTTTGCAGCCACAGCGGCATCAGCACGATATTGCCAAAAAATACCGCGTAGCCTAAGCACATTGCGACTGTGCCTAGGGCGAAGCTACGCGACTTGAACAAGCTCAAGTCCACGATGGGATGCTTTTCAGTCAGCTCCCAGATGAGCCACGCCGCGAAGCCAACGACGGTCACGATAAGCAGTGCGACAATGAGCGGCGAATTGAACCAGTCGAGGTCCTTGCCCTTGTCGAGCATGATTTGCAACGCACCCACCCAAACGAAAAGCAGTGCGAGGCCGACTCGATCGATGGGTATTTTTCGCGTCGGGGTTTCCTGCGACTTCAAATTGTTCCAGCACATCCAGGTGCAGAACAGGCCGATGGGTACGTTGATGAGAAAAATCCACGGCCATACATAGTTGTCCGAAATGTAGCCGCCGAGCAACGGCCCTGCAATGGGCGCCACCAACGTGGTGATCGACCAGATGGACAAGGCCGTGGTCCGTTTGCTGGGGCCGAACACATTGATCAGCAGCGCCTGACTGCCGGGAATCATGGGTCCCGATACCGCGCCCTGCAGCACGCGGAAGGCGATCAGGGAGGGCAGGCTCCAAGCCAGTCCGCACAATAAAGACGCGATGGTAAACAGCGCCACCGAGACGACAAAGGTGCGCACCACGCCGAACCGTTGCATCAGCCATCCGGTCAAGGGCACGGACACCCCGTTCGCCACCGCGAATGAGGTGATTACCCAGGTCCCTTGATCGACGCTCACGCCTAGATTGCCCGCAATGGTAGGAATGGAAACATTCGCGATGGAGGTGTCGAGCACCTGCATGAAGGTGCCCAGCGCCAAGGCCACCGCGGTGGCGGCTTTGCGCGCGCCGAGCATCCCCGGCGCGGCCCCCACGGTGGCGGCATCGGCGCTCACGGGCGGGCGGCTAACATCGGCGCGCCTTCGCCGGCGCGCATTCTATGGCTAAGCTTCGCGGGTTCATGAGCCTTCGGTCCGGCATTGTCCGCGACGATGGAGGCGATCAACGCATCCACCCTCGGATCATCGCCCGCGCTGGTCTGCTTCGGCAGGGGAACATTGCGCACCGCAGTCGACATGAGCGGACCCGAAGCATTGTGCAAATCCACGCGCACGGTGGTCGACAGGCCGACGCGCAGCGGATGCGCCTTAAGCTCATTGGGATCCAAGAGGATGCGCACCGGCACCCGCTGCACGATCTTGATCCAATTGCCCGAGGCGTTCTGCGAGGGCAGCAGCGCAAATGCGTTGCCGCTGCCGGCGGCGATGCCGGCGAGATGTCCGTGATACGTGACTTGATGCCCGTACAGATCGGTTCGAACGGTGACCGGTTGGCCGGTGCGCATGCGTTCGAGTTGCACTTCCTTGAAGTTGGCATCCACCCACACGTTCTCGAGCGGCACCACGGCGAGCAACGGGGTACCGGCCGCCACCCGCTGACCCACCTGCACGGAACGTTTGGCGATCACGCCGCTGACGGGCGAGAGAAGTTCGGTGCGATGCAAGGCCAGCGCGGCGTTGCGCACCGCGGCTGCCGCCGCCAACACTTGCGGGTGATTCGCGATGGTGGTGCCGTCGATCTGCGCCACGGTTTGGGTCAATTGCTGGCGCGCCGCCGCGACATTGGCGCGCGTCGTCGTTACCGCATCGCGCGCGTGCGAGAGTTCTTCGGCGGAAATGGCGCCGTCGGCGATCAAGGTGCCGCGGCGCTTTAGGTCATCATCGGCCGTACGCGAGGCTTGTTCGCGCTGCTCGATCTGCGCCCGCAATTCTTGGCCTTGGGCAAACAGGCCGCGAACTTGGCGCACGGCGCGCGCCAAATCAGCCTCGGCGTTTTCCTCGGCGATTTTCGCATCCGCCGGATCGAGTTGCAGCAGGGTTTGGCCGGCATTGACGAACTGCGTGTCGTCCACATTCAACGATAGCACCGTGCCCGGCACTTCGCTGGTCACCTGCACGACGTCGCCATTCACGTAGCCATCATCGGTGCTTTCGAAATACCGGGCGTCGAAGAACCAGTAGCCCGCGTAGCCGAAACCGCTCAACAGAATCAGGGCGCCCAAGCTGAGTAATCCCAAACGCCGGGCGCGGCCGGAGGCCGCGGCGGATGCCGCAGGTATGGCAGTTGATGGAGCGGCGTCGTTGGATTCTTGCGTGTTCATGGTACTACCCGTGTCAAAACGTAATCGGAATTCGGTGAGGCGCTGGCATCGGCTGATCCGGTCGAGAGGCGCGCACCCGCGGGGCGAGCATCGAAGCTGCCGCCAATGGCCTGGAGCAATGTGACCCGCGCCACGGCTTGATTCGCGACGATGTCGACCATCGACTGGCGCGCAGTGAGCACTTGGGTTTCGGCATTGAGCACGGAGAGGTAGCTGGCAAGACCCGCGCGGTAGCGCTCCTCGGCCAGCCTGTAGGCCGCCTCGGTGGCCTCCAACGTCTGCTGCTGTTCCACCCGCTCGCGTGCCAACGCGTCGATGCGCGTCAGCTGATCTGCCGCTTGCTGCACGGCGCGCAGCACCGTGTCGTTGTAGCTCGCAATGGCGGAATCGAGCTGCGCCTCGCTGCTCTTGTACTGCGCTCGCAGGCGCCCGCCATCGAAGAGCGGCAACGAAATCAACGGACCCGCGCCATATCCGCGGGCGCTCCACTGCACCAAATTATTCAAGCCAAACGCGCCGATGCCGGCGAGCGCCTTGATGTTGATGTCCGGATAAAACGCGGCTCTGTCGGAGAGCCTCTGCGCGTCCGCGGCTTGGATGCCGAGGCGCGCGGAGAGCACATCCGGCCGACGCGCCAGTAAGTTAATGGGCAACGCCGTCGGCACCGGCAACGCCGCATCGAGGTTTAAGACCGGACGCTGGATCGAGGCGTAGGCATCTGCGCCCTGCCCGGTCAGGGCGGCGAGTTCGTGCACGGCAAGGTCCGCTGCGGCTTGCGCTTGATCGCGCGCCACGTGGGCTTGCGGCAACTGGCCTTCGGCCTGCTTCAATTCGAGCTGCGTATCGATACCCGCGGCGACGCGGCGGCGCGTGATGGCGACAATGTTCTCGCGCTGCGCCGCCGACCGCTCGGCGATCTCGGCCAAGGCGTTTTCTCGATACAGCTCCACATAGGCCTGTGCGATGGCCGTGCCGAGCATGAGCTTCGCGTTCTCGACATCCAGTGCCGCAGACTGACTGGTCGCTTGGGTTCGATGAACCGCGTTTGCCTGCCGTCCCCAGAAATCCAGGTCCCAACCTAGGCTGGCACCCGCCTGACCCATCCAAAAGGTGTGTCCGGCGAGGGGCGCCGGTATGAGGTAGTTCTGCGGCGCACGCTGATATAGCGCGCTCGCATCCAAGGTCGCACTCGGCAACAACTTCGATTGCGCGAGTTGCGAGCGGGCGAACGCGTCAGCCACCCGCGCCTGCGCTTCGGCGAGCGTGGGGCTGTCTTTGAGGCCCGCACGAATCAACCGGTCGAGCTGCGGATCGTCGAAGGAACTCCACCAACCTTCCGCGACTGGTTCGACCGCCACGCCGTTCAAGCCGACGCCGCTATTTTCAAGCGCCGTCGGATGCGCGGACTCTTTCGGCGGCAATACGCATCCGGCAAGGATGGCAACTCCGACGAGTAGTGCGCTCTTGAAGCACATGGAGTTCAAGCCTCCGCGGCAACGACGTTGGGATCGAGACGCAGTTGCAGGGTAGCGTTGAGCTTGATCAACAAGCGCAACAGCTCCTGAACTTCGGCCTTGGTGAAGTCGGTCAGCGCTTCATTGAGCTTGTCGACGATCAGCGGAATAAGCCTCTCGATAGCTTCGCGACCCGCCGGCGTGAGCTGCAGCTCTACCTTGCGCCGGTCGCGATCGCGCCGTACGCGTTCCAAGAGGCCGCGCTCCGCCAGCTGGTCGATGACCCGGGTCAGGGCCCCACTGTCGTGACGGTATTGAGAACAGATGTCCTTCGGATTGACCGCAATGCCGTCGCGCAGCGCCGCCAAAATGACGTACTGGATGAAGCTAAATCCGTGATTCTCGAACAAGGGTTCCATGACATCGAGCATCAAGGAGTGCGCTCGCTTCACGAGGTAGCCGACACTCATCTGCGATTTGTATGTGGACGCCTGATAATGCTGCTTGGACATTGAATGCCTCGGCAATTACTGCTTTGGCAGCTATTATGCGCTAGCCACTCCGTGTGTCAAGTTTGTACAATCGCTAGTAATTCATATGGTTATGAGAAACAGCGGCGGCCGCCGACAGAACCGAAAAGAGCGAAAAAGCATGAGCTCATGAGCGCGGAGCATGGCTCACCGAGGGCGCTCTTGCGGGCTACTCGGATGGGTCTGGTCCATCCGTGAAAGGTTCTCGTGCCCTCGCCCCGCGGTGAGCGGCCTATCAGGTCGTTGCGACTGGCTCCAGCACAACCACCGGAATCTGCCGGTCGGTCTTGGTCTGGTATTGCGCGTAAGGTCCGTAAATCTCCACCATCTTCGGCCACAGCGTTGCTCGCTCTGCGGCATCCGCGGTATGTGCACGAGCTGTGAACTTGTCCGCCTTGACCTGCACTTGCACCTCGGGATTCGCCTGCAGATTCAAATACCACGCCGGATGATTCGGTGCTCCCCCCTTCGAGGCGACCACGACATAATTTGGACCGGAGCGTCCGAAGATCAACGGCAAGGTCAGGACTCTTCCGGACTTTCGGCCGAGGGTGGTCAGCAACAAGGTCGGCACCAGACCCTTGCCGCCGCCGATGCTGGCGTCCCAGAGGTATCCATCCGCGCCGTCGGTCGCAAGATAACGGACGATGTGATCTTGGATCCAACTGGGAAGCTCGGGAGATTTGTTCGGTTCAGCCATGGTGTCCTCCAGGTCGGTGGCGCAGCAAGATGCTTGTCACAATACGCCTGCGATCGGCCCAGGCGCAATTCGGCTGAGTGTGTCGGCCGCTTGCAGCGCGACGTTCGCCAGCCGCAATCGATCATCGTCGTTGCTCATGAGAGTCGCAGTATGGAAGAACTTGATGCCTTGGACGGGTTCGGGAATGGGATCTCTGGCGTCCAAAATAAATCCATCTACGATGTCTAAATAGTAACGGGCCACCGCCGCACCGCTCACTTCAAGACCCAGCTCAGCCATCATTTTGGCCGCCGGGCCTTTGACTGCCTCGCCGGCGATGATGGGCGTGACGGCAACCACCGGCGCGTCGGATCGTTGAATCGCAAGGCGAATGCCCGGCACCGCGAGAATAGGCTCAACGCTCAAAAATGGGTTCGAGGGACAGATGATGATGGCGCGCAACTCAGGCCGCGTCAGGACGGCGAGCGCGTTGCGCTGCGCGCGTGCGGTCTCCGCGCCGGCGAACATGAGACTGCGCACGGCCGGACGGCATTGTCTGTGCACGAAGTACTCTTGAAAATCAAGCCATCCGTCTTCGGTCAACACGCGCGTGCGCACGGGATCATCGCTCATGGGTAATACCTGGGAGCGGATACCCAGTGCGCGGCAGAAGTGAGCCGTGGTCTCGCTCAAGGTTGACCCCTGGGCTAGTCGCCAACTGCGCTCCACGTGCATGGCGAGATCGCCGTCGCCAAGCTGGAACCAGTCTTCTCCGCGCAGGCCCCGGAGGGCCTCCATGAATTTCCAGGTCTCATCGCGCCGCCCCCAGCCACGAACCGGATCGGACAAGCCGGCCAAGGCGTAGATGACCGAATCCAAGTCGGGCGAAATGCTAAGGCCGAGATGCCGGAAGTCATCGCCGGTATTGACGATGATCGACAACTCGTCGGGCTTAAGCGCCATCGCCAGGCCATGAGCGAGCTTGGCGCCCCCCACGCCTCCGCAGAGCGCAACCACGTGGCCGCTCACGGGAAAAGATCCTGCTGCGGTGGTCGGATCAGAGCGGCGGCGGGTTGATGCGCGGCCGGCGATCCCAGGCCGCGAATGAGAATCACGGGGCGGCCTTCGCTTGCCTGCCCCATGAGTACCGAGGCGGCCGAAGCAACCTCGTCAGCGTGACCGACGACGGTGACCCGCAGAGAGCGGCCGAACAGATCCATTTGACCTCGCAGGTCCAGCGTCGCCGGAAAACCCGCGCAGCCGATCGCGACGCCGACCGTGCCCACGCGCCACGGGCGCCCGAAACTGTCGCTGATCACGACGCCCGGTGCGCAGCCCGTCAGTGCGTGCAGCCGCTCACGCAAGCGCGCGGCGCTCGCATCCGGGTCCTCCGGCAGCAGCAAGGCATACTCGCCGCTCACGGGATTGGCGACGTTCGATTGATCAATGCCTGCGTTGGCCATGATGAATCCTAGTCGGTGCTCGACGATGAGAACGTCTTTGACAGACCGTACCACCCGGCGCGATTCGCGCAGCACCAGCTCGACGAGGCGCGGGTCCTTTTCAACGGTCCGCGCCAGCTCGAGCGCCCTCGCGCTCGGCACCACGTCATTGAGATCGATCCGTCGCCCCTCGGCCTTGGAAATCACTTTTTGCGCGAATACCAAGACATCTTCGGCGCCGAGGACGAGCCCCGCGCGCGCCAGTGCCTGTGCAGTCAATGCAGCCAGGTCATCACCGCTCGCTACAGGCGGAAAGTCGGGCAACGCGATGAGCTTGAGCTCTGCGGCCGGGCTCATGGCGAAAGGCGCTCAGCGAAACGCCGCGCGCAACCTGGGTAACACCTGGTCGGCATATAACTTCAAGAACCGCGGCTGATCAGGCCCAGGCGCGTGAAACACCAGGTGCCTGAAGCCCAGGTCGATGTAGGGTCGGATTCGCTCCACATGCTCATCCGGGTCCGTCGAAACAATCCACCGCTTGGCGGTGCGCTGCGCCGGGAGCTGGTCCGCCAGCCGCTCCATTTCGAGCGGATCCTCGACCGAGATTTTTTCCTCGGCTGACAGGGCCAGCGCCGCCCAGTGACGGGTGTCCTCGAGGGCGCGCTCAGCGTCGCTGTCGAAGGAAACCTTCATCTCGATCGTCATGTCGACATCATTCGGAGTCCGGCCAGAGGCTTGAATCCCCGCCGCCACATTGGGCAACAAGGTATCTCGGTACAGCTCCGGTGCTTTACCGCTCGTGCAAATGAACCCGTCGCCGAATTGACCCGCATATTTCGCGACCACGGGTCCCGCGGCCGCGACATAGATCGGAATCATCGACTGTGGCCGATCATAAATTGTCGCCTTGTCGGTGCGATAGTATTGGCCTTCGAAACTGACCCGCGGCTCGCTCCAGAGTTGCCGAATGAGCGCCACGGCTTCCTTGAGCCGCGCGGTACGCTCCTTCGGTTCGGGCCACGCCATACCAAGCGCAGGCACTTCATTGAGCGATTCGCCCGTGCCAACGCCCAACAGTATGCGTTCAGGAAACATCGCACCCAGGGTGCCGAAGGCCTGTGCGACGACCGACGGGTGATAGCGGAATGTCGGGGTGAGCACACTGGTCCCCATGAGGATGCGCGAGGTGCGCGCGCCGAGTGCGCCCATCCACGCCAGGGAAAATGGCGCGTGGCCACCCGTGTGACGCCAGGGCTGAAAGTGGTCACTGATGAAAACCGAATCGAAGCCCCGCTGTTCCGCGAGCACTGAATAGTCCAGCAATTCATTGGGCCCAAACTGCTCCGACGACGCTTTGTAACCCAATCGCAACATCAGATCATTCCGGAGTGCAGTCAGTGGGCCGAAGCCAACGCGAACGGCCCGAGCGCAGCCGCTGCTGCTCCCGGAACTCCGTAGAGCGTGGTGCGCTGCCGCGCCGGGCGGCCAATCCGGTGGGCAATGGCCTGCAGCTGTGCGGCATCGAGCAGCTGGCCGTGAACGCCCCCCGCCGCCCGAGTGATCGACTCATTCATGAGAGTGCCGCCCAGATCGTTGGCCCCCGCTTCCAAGCACCGCGCGGCACCCTCGGCGCCCATCTTGACCCAGGATGTTTGTATATTCTTGATCAGCGGGTGCAGGACCAAGCGCGGCACTGCGTGCATGAGCACGGCCTCGCGAAAACTCGGACCCGAGCGCGTGCGCCCCTTTCGCCACAGGGGTGCCTCCATGTGCACGTAGCTCAGAGGAACGAATTCAGTGATTCCTCCGGTCCGCTCCTGCAGCACCAGCAAACGTCTAAGATGGCGGGCCCAGTGCACGGGCTGCTCCACGTGTCCAAACATGATCGTGGCCGTCGTTCGCAAGCCGACCTCATGCGCCGTGCCGATCACATTCAGCCATTCGTCCGTGCGTAGTTTGTCCGGGCAGATGATGGCGCGGATCTCGTCATCCAGGATCTCGGCCGCCGTGCCCGGCAATGTCGAAAGTCCGGCCTCGCGCAGCTGTTCCAGAAAAGTCGCCAGCGGCAGCGCAAGGGTGTGCGCACCATGCTGAACTTCCAAGGGCGAAAAAGCATGTACATGCATCGATGGCACCGCTTCCTTGACGGCGCGGACGATATTCAAATAAGTCTCGCCCGTGAAGTGCGGATGAATACCGCCCTGAAGACATACTTCAGTGGCGCCGGCAGCTTGCGCCTCGACTGCGCGGCGTGCCACTTCGCCGAGTTCAAGATTGTAAGCGGGGCCGCGCAGACTGACGGCGCCTCGGCCCTTTGAAAACGCGCAAAACCCGCAGTGATATAGGCAGATATTCGTGTAGTTGATGTTGCGATTGATCACGTACGTGACAGTCTCGCCTACCGCCTCGTGACGCAACTGATTAGCCGCGGCGATCACCTCATCGAGGTCACGACCCTCGACATTGAACAAGCGTACGATATCCGACTCGGTGAGCTCGTGTCCTGCGAGCGCTGCCTTCGTGATCGCCATCGTTCCCTTGGCGCAGTTGCCCCGCGGCCGCGATGCCGCAGCGCGCGCGGCGGCGCGAGGCCCGTCCGTCAGATGATCGCGGGCGAGAGAAGACCAGCGCGCGGCGATCGGCGGCAAATCGCAGCCCGAGCCCGCGTACCAGCGATCCGGGCGCGCGAAGCCGCGACTGTCGCTCATTCGCCGCACTAGCGGTGTGATGGCGGGGTCCGTCCAGCGCGCGGGTTCTCTCGCGTAGGCGGGAACCAACGCCAGGCGCTCGACTAGGTCCCGGCCGCAAGCGTTCGTATCTCGTGCGAGATCCGGAAGATGGGGCCACGGCGCCTCGGGATTCACATGATCCGGCGTAACCGGTGAGACACCGCCCCAGTCGTTGACACCGGCGCGCACCAGGGTGTCCAGAGCGACGGGGCGCAAGTTCGGCGGCGCTTGAATCGACATGCCCGAACCGAACAGAACGCGCGCCACGGCGATCGTCCAGAGTTGCTCTTCCAACTCCGGCTCGGGAGCGCCGGCCATTTTGGTACCGGACTTGGCTTTGAAATTCTGGATGATGAGTTCTTGCAGATGGCCGTGCGTTTCATGGATGGCGCGCAGCGCCAGCAGAGATTCGATCCGCTCGCGACGCGTTTCCCCGATGCCGATCAACAAACCGGTCGTCATGGGAATACCGAGTTCACCGGCCGCCCGCAGGGTCTCGAGCCGCCGCGCCGGTAGTTTGTCGGGAGAGCCGAAGTGCGGACCCCCGCGCTCGCACAATCGGTTCGACGCACTCTCCAGCATCAATCCCATCGAGGCGCTCACGGGGCGCAGCCGACCCAGGTCGACGGCGTCCATGAGCCCCGGGTTCAGATGGGGCAGCAGGCCGGTCTCCTCCAGCACGAGTTTGGCCATGCGTTCCAGATAGTCCAATGTGCTGGCGGCTCCGGCGGCATCGAGCGCGTCGCGCGCAACGGCGTATCGCGCTTCCGGCTTGTCACCGAGTGTGAACAGAGCTTCCTTGCAGTCCGCGGACTTGCCGGCGCGCGCAATTGCGAGTACCTCCTCAGCCGTGAGATACGCGCTCCTGAGACGCCGCGGCGCCTTGGCGAACGTGCAGTAGTGACAGACGTCCCGACACAGCTGCGTGAGCGGAATGAATACTTTGCGCGAATAGGTAACCGTCTCACCGAATCCCGCGAGGGTCAGTGCCTCGGCAACGGGCAGAAGTTCCGTGGCTGGCGCCTCGACCAGCCATGCGAACGCCTCGTGCGCGTCGGGGCGACGGCCCGTTTCGGCCGCGCTCAACACGGCGCTCAGGCTTGAAGCCGCGTGAGCCATCGTGGTGAAGCGAGTCGGCTAAGGTCGGCGGGCAAATCCACGTCAAACTCCAGGTCGGGAAGGTTTTTCGCGTCTAACAAATCACGCTGCGGGGCTGCAATCGGTGTGTCATTGAGGCCGCGTACCAGATTCGCGAGCGCGTCAGGCGTCTCGATGTGAGCGACCATCCGGGCAAACGCCTCGATGTCGCCCGGCGAGTCGATATCGAAAGACACCGCCGGAGCGATCAGTTCGCGCGCGGCGCCGGCGCAATCTTGCATGTGCCTCTCGAAGCTATTCGGACCGAAGGACGGACGAAATGTCAGCTGCGGATTCAGTATCACCATATTGGTGCCGGTTCCGTCCTTGCACCGCACCAAGCCGATCGAGCCCGCTCCGTACCGATCGCGCAGCTTAAAGTAGCGAGAGATTACGTCGGTCAGGCTCCCCGCCGTCAACGCAGCGAGGTCGCAGGGCAGCAACACGCTGACGTTCGGCCCGCGCCCGGCCGCAGCTCCCAGTCCGAGCGCGCAGGCTTCATTGAGGGGGATTTCTCCATCATCGATCACTACGGCGCCGCGGTCCCGTGCCGCTCGAGCGACCCGCTCGTCAGGACTTACGACGATGACACCCTCGAAAAGAGCCGCCTTGCGCAGCACGTCGAGAGTGCGGCACACCAACAGGTAAGCGAATTCTTCGCGCGCACTGCCGAGCGCCGCCGCCAACCGTTGTTTTGCGACCGCCAGGCGCTTGATCGGCACGACCGCCCAAATTCCCGGCAGGCGATGCGTTCGCAATTCGCGATTCTCCATCATCCGACTATATTACACGGCTCAGGTGAACTTGCCGCGTAGGCGCCGATCCGCGAGACCGCTTTCACGTCATTGATGTAACGTGTTCGGGTTCCACCTTGTAAATGACCCGGACTTCGCCCGGCCGGCGGTACGGATACTTGTCCTGGCCAAGATACTTCTTGGCCATCGCGTCGATGTGCTCGTCTGCGCCCTCGCGGGTTCGACCGGCTATGCGGCCTCGCACTTCGAGATAGCGGTACGGATTATCAGGATCGATGATGGACAGCGCGAGCCTGCCGTCGCGCTGCAGATTTTTGTCTTTCTGACGACCTTCGGCGGTGTTGATTACCACATGGCGGCCGTCGTAATCGACCCACACCGGCGTAACTTGGGGTTGTCCGCTGGGCATCAACGTCGCGAGATGCGCGAACGCTTTCTTCTTAAACAGATCGAGATGTGAATCCGGTATGACTTTCTGAGCCATGGTCAATTCCTCGATGTCATGGGAACGAACCCAGAATACTGCGGTTGTTTTACCGCAGCCAGCGGAATTTGACGGCGCAGGCCGACCCGGGCAAAGCGCTCCCGGCGGCGGCCGTCACGAACCTAGGGCTTCACGCATCCAGGCAGTAGCGGTCCGGCCGACAACGTGGTGAGCGTAGTCTCGTCCGGGAAGCTGTACGACTTGTTCTGCGCGCGTGACGGTGACTGGAATGCAAACCACGAAAACAATGCCTCGTTCTGCGGATGATACGTACGCTTATTCATCTGAATCGGAAACACGGCATTGCTGATGAGAATCTCGATCACATCGCCCGTCTCGAGGTTGTTCTGGCACAGGCTGTAGCCTGCGAACGGATCAACCGAGAGCCACCAAGGGGTCGCATTGTCGCCGAACGGGTCGTTGAACGTCTCCGACATCTCGTGACTAAACGCCGTGATATCCTGAAACCCGCCACTGAATTCGCCCAGCGACATCCAGCTCGAGTAATTCATGACATACCGGCGCTCACGATTCTGATTCCCGGCATCGCCGGGTTCGAAGTCATACGAATGAAATCCGATGACGCAACAACCGGTGGCATCAGCAAGATAGACGTCCTTAAAAAGAAGCGTTGTGATGTCGTGGGTCGTCATGTCTCCCGCAAGTTCGGCGGCGCCAATCGGCGTCGAGTTATCGACGGGCACGGTTGGAGGAAACAGCAGACTGGCGAAAGTGTTGAGGTCAGCTACGATAAAAGCGCAGCACGTGCCATCAGGGTTGAGCGCATAGGCGTAAGTTCCGAGCGGCAGCTGCAGCGTTCGCGGCCGCATCACTTTAGGCTGCAACAAATTATGCCAGCCGTCCTCATCGTCGCCATTCCCGTGGGAAAAGCGGTTCCAGAACTCCGAGCGCATCTCCGCGTCGTTGAATTGAGTGGTGCCTGTCATATAGTGGAACGGCTCGAATACCGGCGACTCGACTACAGCCGAGGTAATTGAGCCGGGCACGACGTTGCGTAATGCCGCACCGCTTGCATCTTTGGCGAGATGCCCATTGACGTCGAGCAGTTCGACCGTGACGGGAATCACCGGACTGCGGATCGTGGTCGTTCGCCCTGTCTCGGGGGCGTTGCCTACCATCGAATACGGCCACAGGGACTGCGGATTGCCAAAAAAATCATAGCCCGCGGCGGTGAAGGTACCCACCCAATTTTGAATCGAATCAATACCCGGAACGCCCGCCGCGGCGACGGCGGCATGGCCTGCAGACGCGTTGGGTTTCGCGCCTTTGGCATTGAGGCGCATTGTGCGAGGCACCGCGTTGCGCAGAAAATCTGCGGGCAGCGTAGAGTCGGGCTTCAGTCCTGATAACTTGGCCATGCTCTGCACGGGTGGCGCGGCAGCCGAACTGCAATACATCGCGAAGCTGAGAGCCGCAGCGATGCCAATTCTGCAAACCGGTTGAAACCGATGAGTTCTCATCCCTGATCTCCCTTGATATTTTTTTAAGACAACTTGCAGTTTCCACAAGTTTTTCCGAGGTATACGCCCAGTGTTCATCGTTGTCAATTTAGTCGCGTTGACGGCATTGAGTGGCGTCCCGACTTTGAAAGTGGCGACGATAGCGCACACTAAATCGTTTAGCTACCGCAGAGATTTGAAGGCGGACAGTCGCTTGTCGTTGCACCTGTTTGAGGGCATGCTCAAAGCGCGGTGCATGACATAGGTCCAACAATGACAACAACAAGTGCGCGCCCTCTACGGCGTATCCTCGGAATGGGATTTGGACTGGCGCTCGTCTTCGGCACGATGGTAGGCGTCGGCATACTTCGGTTGCCCGGCACTGTGGCTGCGGCGCTCGGCGACCGCACCCTCATCATGATCGCTTGGGGTCTTGGCGGCCTATATTCCCTGATGGGTGCCGTGTCGGTGGCGGAGCTTGCGGCCATGATCCCCGAGACCGGCGGATTTCGCGTCTATGCGCGACGCGCGTTCGGCGAAGGGATCGGCTTTGCGGTCGCTTGGGTTGATTGGCTGACCAGTGTGGCTGCGCTTGCGTACGTAGCGGTCACCGCGGCGGCCTTTTTAGCGGTGCTTTATCCACCCGCGACGGCTTTTCCGCGCGTCGACGCCATTCTGATTCTCGCGCTGTTCACCGGCATCCATTGGCTCGGACTGCGGATCGGCAGTTCCCTCACGGCGATCATCAGCACGGCCATCGGTCTGATGCTCATGATCTTGGTCATGGCCTGCTTGCTGGCCTCGCCGATCCCCGCGTCGGTGGCGCCACCCATCGCGAAGTCCGCCGCCTCCCTTCCGATGATGTCCATCGCCATGGTGCTTGCCCTGGTACCGGCGCTGCGAGCCGTACTCACCGCCTACGACGGTTGGTATCAGCCTATCTATATGGCGGAGGAGAACACGGATCCGGCGCGTACTCTGCCGCGAGCGATCATCGGCGGCACTTCGCTGGTGGTCGCTCTTTACTTACTCATCAACATTGCGTTTCTGCACGTGTTGTCCGTACCTGTGCTGGCCGCATCGCAACTTCCGGCGGCGGACGCAGCGCGCGTCGTCCTGCCTCGGGGCGGCGCGGAGCTCGTTACGGTGATTTCCCTGCTGACGGTACTGAGCTTGCTCAACAATCTGCTGCTGGCGGCGCCGCGCATATTGTTCGCAATTGGCCGCGATGGGCTGCTCACCGACAAGGCCGCGATCGTAAGCGAGGGTGGGACTCCACGCCTGTCGCTTACTTTGACGAGTGCGGTGGTCGCGCTGGTAATTCTGACCGGCTCGTTCGAGCAGATCATTGCGCTCAGCGCGGTTCTCTTCTTGATTTATTACAGCTCGGCGTTTCTGGCCGTATTCGTGCTGCGATATCGCTTGCCAAACCTGCCGCGTCCGTACAAAGCTCTCGGGTACCCGGTCTCAACTGCAATCGTGCTGATTGGCTCCATTGCGTTCCTCATTGCAGCGGTAGCAGAGGACCCCAGGTCGGGACTGATTGCAGCCGTCTTTCTGGCATGCTGCGCCCCAGTGTACGCTTGGGTTGCTCGAAGCCGCCGGCTCCGAGTATCGATGTTGGCAAGCTAGGTGTCATCGTAACTCAGATTCCTTGCAGTCGCGATGTAGTTTTTGGCCCGTTGGTCGCAACGCAACCCCGCGTGATCATCCGCAGATTTCTCTGCGCAACCATATGTCGAATTGAGTTTCGGTTTTCCTACACTACGCGAGGGGTAACTTCGGACAGACCGCAGCGGGGGAATGCGGCAGACTGGATTCCAGCGCTGGAGGCTCCACCGTCGGCGCATAGCTCCCCCGGGCCGTCTCTATAAAGCGCCCCGGGGGAGTAATTTAGCTACAACTGCAGAAAGGCGGATATTCCGATCGTGCGGGGCACGAGCGTGTAGCCGCGGTTGACGGTCTGAAGATTGGGACGCTGAATGATCGTCTGATCATTGAAGAGGTTCTTCACGAACATCGAGAACTCCCAGCGCCCGTAATTCGCCCCGGCGGTCAGTCCCGCCAACGTGTACGAGGGCCGCACGTAGTCCGGATCGGTCACGCCGACGGTGCCATGACTCGCGCCGACGTAATTCCAGTGGGCGGTTGCGAATCCGGCGAGTGTCGGGGTGACTGGCGCGCGAAACTGTGCCGACAGGTCGGCGCTCCATCGCGGCACGCCGGGAATCTGCTGCCCGCTCGAAATGCTGAGCGCCGGCACTTCCTGCGTGAACGTCGCATTGGTATACCCGCCCGAGGCGCCGAGCGTTAGGTGCGACGATGGCTTCAGTTTGAACTCCGCCTCGCTGCCGTAGCTCCGCGCAGCCCCGGCGTTCGTGTTGTAGTCGAAGGTACAGGGAAGATTGATGTCGACCTGGATGCCGTTCCATTTGATGTAGAAGACGTCGGTGGTGACGGAAAGCCTGCCGTCCATCAACAAAGATTTGATGCCGGCCTCGTAGTTCCAGAGCGAATCCGGTCCGTACGTCGATTGCTCGACGGGACAAAAGGAAGCCAGCGGCCGATTCGGGCCGCCAAGCCTGAATCCCTTGCTGATCGTCGCGTACAACGCGTTGTCCGGGTCGATATCGTAGGCGATTGCAAACTTAGGGGTGGTCGGCCTTCCCCGGCTCGAGATTGTCACGGCGGGCGGGGAGCCGATCGCAAAATAGTATCCGCCGACACGGAGCAGCGACGTATCGGCGGACAGGTAACGCAGCCCTGCCGTCAGACGCAATGCCGGCGTGACATGGAACGTGGCTTCGCCGAACACCGCGTACTGCTTTTCCGTGAAGAGCTTGTTGTTGAGATATATCGTATCGTTAGGAAATGCCGGAACCGGGGGATTACCCAAGGCGTTGAGGAATGCCGGCGAGGTCAGTTCGCCGGGTCCATACAGTGCCGTGATCGTACTGTTGAGCCCGGGCGCGGTCTCGAAATCGCGTGAATCGATTTTCTGATGCGAATAAAACACACCGGTAATCCACGTGACTGGGGCGCCGCCGGCCGCATAGGGCTTCGATGCCAGCCGCAGCTCCTCGGTGAATTGCTGCGTCCATATCCGGTAGTGCACGGGAGAAGCGACGTTGCCGACCAGGCTCCCGTCAAGATTAGCGTCCAAGCCAGTAATGCCAGCGCCATCGAAAAGCGAGCCAATATAACCTGAATTGTAGAACGTGCCGTCGACCTGACGATCAAAGAAGCGATAAAAATAGCTGGTGACTGACGTCAGATCCGCACCGTGCAGATCGTAGCTGATATTCGCGCTCGGCACGATGAGCGTGTCCTTGCCGGGCTCGGCAACGCGCTTGTGCTGGGACAACAAGTCGGCCGATCCAAGATCCAGAACGTCCAGGTCATCGCTCTTCGCGTACTGAAAAAACACCGACGGCTTTACGATCAATCCTTCGACGGGCCGCCATTCCATCGCGACGCGCGCAGTCGTCGTCTCGATGCCGTTGACTCCGCGGCTCACCAGCTGGCCGAGATTGTCAGGATTGTAGTGATCGACGTAGCCGCTGCTCTTGGTCGAAACGACGCCCGCACGCAATCCCAGTTCGCCGTCGATGAGCGGCATGTTGACGATGCCGCGCCCCGTGTAGTTGGTGCCGCCGTGCTTGGTGCCGGACACGTCGGAATATACCGAGCCGCTATACGCGTCCAGGCTGACCGGATTGGAGATATAGCGAATCGTGCCGCCCTCGGAACTCGCGCCGTAGAGCGTGCCTTGCGGGCCGCGCAGAACCTCGACCCGCTGGACGTCGAAGAATCCCGGTTCGGCCTGTCCTTCGGTATCGAGATTTCGCACGGTCATCGGCACATCGTCCAAGTACACCGACACTGTCGAGGAGCCCGCGGTCGAGCTGATGCCGCGCAGCTCTATGTTCTGATTGCCGGGACCGCCCTGGGTGGAGAAAGAAAGATTGGGCACGGCTCGGGTAAGATCGGCGACATCGAGCATGTGCAGCTCTGCAATGTCCGCCGCCGACACGACCGAAATGCTGGCCGGAACCCTCCGCACGTCTTCTTTGACTTTCTCCGAGGTGACGACCACTTCCTGTAGTTGATCGGCGCTATCGACACTCTGCACCGCCGGCTGTGTGAATGCCGCGGAGCAAGCAAGCCCGCTCAGCAACACCATTGAACTCAAGTGCTTTGCCTGACACGTCAATTTAGATTCCCCGGGCTCGAAGTTTCGAGGCCCCTTTTATTTTACGGAACCGCGGCTCAAAACGTGATTATAGACATGAAGCTGACGATTTGTTTACACGGCGTGCGCCTCGGATCTCGCCAGCTCTAAACGAATAGCTGCCTGCACTAGGAGGGTGCCCGCCGCGCTGATGCATGCTCCGGATCAGCGCGTACGTATCGGCATCGTCAGGTCGGCAGGATCATCTGAGGCGGGGCGCGGCGCAGCGAGGCACGGCCAAACACATAGTACAGAAACCCCGGTACGAGCAATCCCACAATCCAAGAAACATCCACACCGCCGAGCGGCTCGACAAGCGGTCCTGTATAGAACGCGGTGGAAAGAAAAGGGATCTGAATCAGGATTCCTATCAAGTAGATGACGATACCCGTCATATTCCATCGTCCGTATCGCCCATCCGGATCGGTTAACGCGGGCACGTCGTAACGCGACCGGGTGAAGCAATAATAGTCGATCAGATTGATCGCACTCCAAGGCGTGAACACCGCGAGCAGGCACAGGATAAAAGACTCGAACGACTGCAGGAAGGAATGCCGGCCGGTCAGCGCTAGAAGCGCCGAGGCGCCGACCATCGCGACGATGTAGAGGAACCGGTGTTGCACTGGGATCCGAAGGCCGCGTCGAAAGCCGCTTACCATCGTCGCGATCGACATGAAACTGCCGTAGGCGTTCAACGACGTCACGGTGACCTTGCCGAATGCGATGCTGAAGTAAAGCAGTCCCGCGACCTTGGCCGTCGAACCGAGACTCACGATATAGGCCACTTCATGATGTGCAAATTGCTTGCCCGCAAGCGCCGCGGCAAGAACGCCGAATGTCATGGAGATCTGCGAGCCGATGACAGATCCCAGCCCGACGGCGGTGAATACACTGGCAACCGACGTGTCCCGCGGCAAGTAGCGGGAATAATCAGCTACGTAAGGGCCATAAGCTATCTGCCAGGACGCCGACAATGACATCGCCAATAGAAACTTGCTCGGCGAGAAATGGCGCTCCGACAACAACGCAGAAATATCGTGGGTCGCAAACAGTCTGCTGAACATGTAGACGAATGCAGCGATCCCGACCACGCTCGCGATTCGCCCAAGAATGTGGATGAATCGATACCCAAACAGCGTCACGATGACGATCAAGCAGCTGAAGATCACGATGCCGAGGCCATCCTCGACACCGAGCAGTTGACCGACTGCTTGACCGGCCAACACGCAACCGCTGGCAGAAAAGCCGATGTACATCAGGCACACCGCCACGATTGGAATCATTGCGCCATAAACACCGAACTGCACCCGGCAAGAGATGATCTGGGGCAGCCCGAGCTGGGGGCCCTGCGCCGCGTGAAGCGCCATGACGGCACCGCCGATCAATTGACCCAACAAGAGTGCCACCAGCGACCAAAACACATCACCGCCGAATACCACGGCGAGTGCGCCGGTTACGATCGCTGTAATCTGCAGATTGGCTGCAAGCCATAAAGTGAATTGACTCGCAAGTCCGCCATGGCGCTCCGCATCAGGCACATAATCGATCGATCGGACCTCGATCGGGCCGGTCACGTCCTTGTCAGCATCCGAAAGTCGCATGCGGTCGTCTCCCATGTCCAAGCGTTCGCCGTCGCAACTGTGACATGAACATGGTGGATTTACGACTTTAGGTGGGAATGAAGCTCAGGTGCATCCAGCGATATCTGATGGGAGAGGCAACTCGATAAACAGGGAACAAGTAGTCTTCGTCATTGGTTACTCCTACAATAACGATGGCGAGATCGCCAAGTTATCGGCCTGTTGCCGAGCTTGCATGAGCCGCACGGCGTTCCTGAGTTCCACCGAACTTGAAACTAAAGAGTACAGACATGCGCAAGGTACGAAGTCTGCTGTTGCCCGGGGCTTTGCTCTTGGCCGCATCCGCCCTGGCGGCGGTTCATCCCTTTCCGAGTGCTTTCAAGACGCAAACTATTGCCGTCAGCGGTGCGCGGATTTATGTCAGGGTCGGAGGTCACGGACCGGCGGTCGTGCTATTGCACGGCTATGGCGAGACTGGCGACATGTGGGAGCCGCTGGCCGCCAAATTGGCCGGCGACCATAAGGTGATCGTGCCGGATTTGCGCGGAATGGGTCTGTCGGAACACGTGGCCGCCGGCTACGACAAGAAGACGCAGGGTCGCGATATCTCAGAAGTGCTGGATGCGCTCGAGGTCGGAAAAGTCGATGTGGTCGCACACGATATCGGCAACATGGTCGCTTACGCCTTCGCGGCCGAAGAGCCCAACCGGGTGACAAAGCTCGTCCTGATGGATGCGCCATTGCCGGGCGTCGGCCCTTGGGACGAGATACTTAAGAGCCCACTGCTCTGGCATTTTCGCTTCGGCGGCCCGGACATGGAACGGTTGGTGAAAGGCCGCGAGCGCATTTACCTCGATCGCTTCTGGAACGAGTTTTCTGCTGACCCAAAGCACTTTGACGAAGCATCTCGTCAGCATTACGCCAAGCTCTATGCTATCCCCGGCGCCATGCATTGCGGGTTCGAGCAGTTTCACGCCTTTGACCAGGATGTCATCGACAACAAAGCCTTTCTTGCCAAGGGACCGTTGCCCATGCCGGTTCTGGCTATCGGCGGCGAAACGTCTTTCGGACCGATGATGGCGACAGTAGCCCGCGCAGCCGCCACGAATGTCCAGGGTGCGGTGATTCCCGGCTCCGGGCACTGGCTGATGGAAGAGCAACCCCAGGCGACGGTCGCTGTCATCGTGGATTTCCTTCGATGAGCCGGCATAGATAACATCGTTTAGGCTTGAGTTTCGCTTTTCTTGTCGTGCCCATAAAACCCGAGCAGAACCATGGAAACAATTGGCGGCGATTTACGTCAGATGCAGCGCATCCCGCTGGCCACCGCCCACGTCGACGCATTGCGCATCGCGGGCGCGGCTGCCAGCTATCCTGCGGGCACATTCCTCGCACGGCCTGGCGATCCCGTGGATCGCTTCGTGTATGTCGAGGAAGGTGAGATCGAAGTAGTGAATCCCTTTACCGACGAACGCCATTTGCCCTCCACGCTCGGTCCGACACAGTTTATGAGCGAGATCTCTCTTCTGAATGGCGGCGCTTGGTCGATGGCGATGCGCGCAGTCCGAGACACACGGGTGATCGAGGTGCCGCGCGAAGCGATGCTGACGCTGATGACTCAGGTTCCCGAGATGTCCGACATCATCATCACCGTGCTTTCGGCGCGCCGCCGCCGCCAACTTGAGGAGCGCATCAGCAGCTTACGGTTGATCGGCGAGGATGATGACCGAAACGTGCGTCGCATCGCTGAGTTTGCGAGCCGCAACCACATTCCGTACATCTCGTTACCACTGGGAAGCCCTGAAGCCGAAGCGAGCGCCCGTCGCTGCTCCATCGATCCGGCCCTACCGGCCGTTATCTTCGGGCGCGACCTCGTTGTGGCCGAGCCCACCCCCGACAAGGTCGCACGACTGCTCGGTCTGAATCTTGATTTCGGGAACGACGAAGTATTTGACGTGTTGATCGTCGGCGGGGGCCCAGCGGGGGTGGCCGCGGGGGTGTACGCGGGAGCCGAAGGTCTCCGCGCGCTGGTGGTTGAAGATGTGGCGATCGGCGGCCAAGCGGGGACCTCGAGCCGTATAGAGAATTATATGGGCTTTCCGACGGGCATTTCCGGTGCCGACTTGGTGTGGCGCGGCGAGGTACAGGCGATGAAATTCGGTACGCGTTTCGCGATGCCGCGGCGAGTCGTGCTTCTTGAAAAGCTCAGCGATGAGAGCTTTTGCGCGAATTTTGATAACGGCCAGCGTGTCCGTGCCAAAGCAGTCGTAGCCGCCACCGGAGTGCAGTATCGCCGACTCCCGCTCGACCGGCTTAGCGACTTCGAAGGCGCGGGCATTTACTATGCCGCGACCGAGATCGAGGCGCGCTACACCAAGGGGACAGAAACGGTCGTCATCGGCGGGGGGAACTCCGCAGGGCAGGCCGCGATGTTCCTCAGCCGCTCGGCGCGGTGCGTACGCCTTTTGGTCCGCGGCGCGTCCCTTGCCGCTTCGATGTCGAGCTACCTCTCGAGTCGGCTCGCAGCCGACCCCAGGATCACAATCGAATATGGCGCCGAGGTAAGCGCGTTCCATGGCGCTGAGCACCTCGAAGCGCTTACTATCCGTGACGTCAAGACCGGGGCGGAACGCGTCGTCGACGCAAGGGCTCTCTTCGTTATGGTGGGTGCTGCGCCAAACACCGAGTGGCTGTCGGGCCTGGTGGCACTCGATGATAAAGGATTCGTTATCACCGGTAGCGGCGATGACTCTGCGGCCTCGCCCTTCGCGGCATCGCTGCCTGGGATCTTCGCGGTGGGTGATGTACGAGCAGGCTCCGTCAAGCGCGTCGCCTCCTCGGTTGGCGAAGGGTCAGTTGTCATTTCCAAAGTTTGGGAGTTCGTAAACCACTGATATAATGTGTTGTCATCCACGCGAGAACTGACGCATGGACATGGATGAATTCGCGACGGTGCCGGCCCCCCCCCGATCGCTCTGTGCCTTGGTGGAAGATCGGTACACCCGCGACCTTCGGCGTCGCGGGCACGTATGGGTTTTGAGGACCACTCAATTGACGACCGTGCCGCACGAGGAGATTACACATGGCAGTAGCACCGCATCGGTACAGGCGCGTTGCAGACGAACAGGGACGGATTAACGCGGGGCTTCTAATAATTTCTTGAGCCGCGCAAGATCGTTGCGATTGGCCCGCCGCATGGCTATTGCCATCATTGGAGCCAACAGCTTTGAGAAGCCGTGCGGAGAGCCCCGATTTCTAAGCGTCATGTGGGTGCCCCCGCCTTCGGCGCCCGTCCAGGTGTAGGTTGTTTCCATCGGAAATGGGCCCTCTGATGTTCGCATCACGAGCCGTTCATCAGGAACAATGTCAACGAACTCGTACGTGTAGGCCAAGCGCCTGCCGAGAAAATGCGCCACAAAGGCAACCCTTGAGCCGACACTTACCGGCCGGGCCGATTTCCACTCAACGGATTTGATATTGACGTACCACCTGGGCGCTTTGTCCGGATCGGCAGAAAACGCAGCCACTTCCGCCACAGGCCTAGCGATATCAATTTCGGTGAGTACATCAACGGGCATAGCGCAGATACTACGCGGCAAATCAGTGTTCGACAAAGCGCTCGCTGGTTGAGGGCAGATCAGGGACCGATGCCCGTCCATCTTCGGTCACCCCGACTTCTCGGTACATTGAGGTTCTAATGGCATCGCAAGAAATTCGCGCACTCGTCGATCACCTCGTTTATGCCAGCGCAGATCTTGAGCGTGGGATTGCGGAGGTTGAACAGGTGCTCGGGGTGCGCGCAAACCTCGGCGGGAAGCACCCTCTCTGGGGTACCCGCAATGCGCTAGTGGGACTTGGACCAAGTTCTTATCTCGAGATCATTGCACCGGACCCGGACCACCCGCCGCTCTCCGGGATACGTCCATTTGGACTGGATGCCGCGGGTTCGTCGCGCCTCGTCGGATGGGCAGCCAAGAGCAGCGGGCTCGCGAGCTTTCGCAATTCCGCCGCTCAGCACGGTGTCGAACTTGGTCGAGTACTATCCGGCAGCCGTAAGCAAGCGGACGGCACGGTTCTGACGTGGGAGTTGACTGACTTGCGCTGTGTTGTTGCGGATGGAATCGTGCCGTTCTTCATAGACTGGGGGGAATCGCCACATCCAGCGTTAGTCGCTTCGCCGGGCGCGACACTGGCAGGTCTCTCTGCCGAGCATCCGGATGCCGACCGGGTGCTGCGAATGCTTCGCCTAATCGCTGTCGATCTTGAAGTCGGCGTTGGTGCTGCTCCCGCATTGATTGCCGAGATCGACTGTCCAAACGGTCGCGTACTGCTGAGTTAGACACAGGATCGCGTAATTTTGGAACACCGAGAGCCATGGGATGGGCCGGAATTCGACTCCTCGAATTGCTCATCCGCGCATAGGGCGGGCTGCCGTCGAAACGCTTCGGCCGGTAGCCGGCCTTATTCCACCGGTGCGAGCCGGTGACATCGCGATGGCACGCCCGGCGCCCCTACTCTCCTGGTCTGGATCGTATTCTTTTGTACGATGGCAGGCTTTTACTTCATTCTGAGCCGGACGCCGCGTCTTCTGAACGCGGCGGGGGCGCATCCATCCGCTTGATCTCGACGTCTAAACGGCGGCCGCACTTGAACAGCAGCAGGTCGAGCAACGGCACCTTCATGGATGGCGGCAAAGAGGATTCGAACCCCTGACCCACGCATTACGAACTCGCAGGTCTTTCTAGCGATGCCTATCGATCAATATCTTACGCAAACGCGGTCTTCGTCGGTAAAACAAGTGGAAAACCTGATTGTGCTGGTACAAAAGTGGCCACAGCGTACTAGCCATGTTTGAACAGATTTGATTTTTCGGAACTCAGGGGATCTCAGATCCAAATCCAGTTTTTAACCCCTCCTTCCCCGGACGATTGACTGCGCGACTTCTCGCTCACGATGCTCAAAAGCATCGGCGAATTGCTCGAGTTCTGCTGAGCTCATTCCAAGCTCGCGGCCACGCACGCGCCAATTTGAAACGGTGCGTGCGACCTCTGCAAGTATTTCGACAGCAGCTTCCTTATCCAGCTTGAAATAGGCTGCTACCGCCATCAGCGCCTCGATCGAAGCCGCTGGACCCGCCTCTTCGGAGATCCATGTCTTCAGTTCACGCTGACGATCGGGGAAAGGATTGATATCGAAAGTCGGCGATAGTCGCCATTGGTCCTTTGCGACATGAAGAAACCCATGATTGTGCAAGTGATCATCAACATTGCTAATAAGAATAAAGAAGGCGATTCTGCGCCAGAGTTCTTCGATATCGGCTTGCGCGTCGGCTCCATGTTGACGTATTGCGTCGACAATTTCGGTGTAGGTATGTTCTGTGGGTGCTGCGACGTCCACGCCAAGTAGTGTTGCGGCGGAGACGTACATGAGTCTCCCCTTGGCAGTACGATCGAATCTACGAATGAGAGTGACGGGGATACCGTCGCAGTCGATGAGCCGTGCCTGCGAGGCATTGATCCCCGCCGCCTTTGCCAATTGCATCGCCAAGACCTCGCCCTTGGTAACGGCCCGCTCATCGTCGACGCTCGGAAACTTGCCAATGCTAAGCGCGCCATCGGCGTCGATGACAGAGCATTTTGGTCGAAGCCCTCCCAGCGAAGTTCCTCGACCGCGAAGGTAAGCAAGGTCTTCTGCCGTTTCGGTGTTGGTCTCGACCGCCCGACTAGCAGTCATTATCGTAGACAGCTCGATCAATGGCGGCGCGGTTCGCCGTCCCTCACCGGTCGCACGCTGGAAAACACCTTCTTCGTTTTGAAATCGAAGCGCCCCCACGCGACTGACATCGTCGACCGCGAGAAGAAAGTCGATAGGGGTGAGCGGCTGGCGGTCCTGCGCTTCTCCGGCCGCTCGAGCTAATGCACGGCGCTTGGCGTGATCACGAAGGATGACGCGACGCGCCCACCCATCCGGTTCGGTATCAGTTATGGCGCCATGAAATATCGATGCTTCGCGGCCGGGTGGCTTGTGAAATTGTGCGCCTGTCACCAAAGGCATGTCGGGCTCGAGTGCGAATCGATCCGAAGCGGCAAGCCACTGACGGTCGTATTCGAAAGCCGCACTTTGGCGTGCGCCTTGGCTATCAAAGCGAAGCGTGCCAATGCGACGACTGGCATCACCGAGAAAGACGCCGATCGTGCGCTTCATAATGCTTGGGGTTCCTTCGGCGCACGGACGCGTTTCGGCAGGTGGTCTGCGTCGAGCAAGAGGCCGGTGTCATCTCGGCCAGGATCGGCTAGAACCGTGAGTGCATCGGATAGCCCCAGAACAAAAAGGGCCATGGCGTAGATTCCAAAGGAGACACTCGGATCGCCTTTCTCGACTTTCAGGTAGGTATTTTTATGAACGCCAATTCGCTCGGCCATCATGGCAATGGTCAAGGAGCGCTTACGCCGCGCTACGGCAATGTCAGCGCCAAGCTTGGCAATCCCCTGGCGCAGACGCAGCGGCAGAACTGCTTTGTTTTTCGTCGCTTTCATAAGGTCTCATAAAATAGACCTAAAGCGGCTTAAAGTCCATTTTAAGATACCTTATAGGAATGGCATTCCGACATGGTTCCTTAACTAATTGATTCTATTATAAAAGACGCATTACCCTGCAGCAGTAAGGCAAGACATCATTGGCCTGCAAGGCTCAGTGGTACCCCCTTACGAAGCCGTTCGTCCGTATACCAAACCGCGTCGGCTTTGATCGCGCGGCTGTAGACCAGGGTCTTTTAATGCTGCGCTGCGTCTTGGATTCGCGCAGGATCCGGCTGACTTACATCACAGATCCGAGACGTGGTGCAATCATATTTACTATCAATAACTTATAAATTCTATACAGTTGCTACGGATTCCAAAATGTAGCTACAATGTGTCCCATGAAACTACAAAGCGTTGTTAGAGCCAGAATAGATAATGACCTCAAGGCCGAAGCTTCTGCGGTTCTGGAATCGTGCGGGCTTGGATTGAGCGATGCCGTACGTATTTTTCTAGGACAGGTCGTCAAGCAAGGTGGTTTGCCGTTTTCTGTTCGTGCTAGGCACGTTGTTTCCGGAGATCAGCTTTGGAAGATGAAGCACGCTGCTCAGCAGCGTGATAGAAAACTTGCCGCCAACGAGAACGTATCCGCTGGCGAAATGTTACTCGTTTCTCCGGACCGAATGCGCAATGCCCAAGTCGTGTGGCCTGTAATTGAGTGAACAGCAGCTCCACGAAGTTGCGTTGACAGATGAAGAAAAGGACACCATCCTTTCCTATTGTGGGCCCGAGCCGTTACTAGTAGGCGGGCAAGCGCTCGCCTTTTGGGCGGTCTGGTTCAAAATTGAAAGCCCGGCAGAATTGGGCGACAAAGTCACAACGGACGCAGATTTCATTGGTAGCAGCTCGCATGCTGGCGCCTTGAATAAACAGTTGCATTGGACGATGTGGAAGCCACCGTTGGACGATGCAACCCCTCAAACAGCGAAACTCACTAAGAGGGTTGAAAACAACGGTGTAAAGCAAATCGACTTTTTACATTCCATTATTGGGCTCGATACGAAAGAAATAAGAAAACGTGCCGTTGCTGTTACTTTACCGCCCCAAACAAAGATAAGTGTCTTACATCCGGTAGACGTACTCACTAGCCGACTAAAAAATCTTCAGCTTTTGCGCGAAAAGCAAAACGAAGTAGGCATAGCTCAAACGCGCCTTGCCATTAAAACTACATCGGCATTTCTAGAAACTCTGCTCAGCCCTTCGCGTCGTCGCGAGCTGCTAACCTGGGTCGAACATATCGCCGACATCGCGCTTGATAGATCCCCCCGGCGGCCACCCAACTTCCTCCACTTGTGTCCGGGTCAAACTCCTCCACCCCTGATGCCGTAAATCGGCGCCGGTCGGCGCCGAGCTAGAGCAGCGGCGGGACGTTACGCTGTGCCCTTTTTTCGAAAAGAAGGGGCCGGGAGTGAACGTCTTGAAGCCTAATTTGCGGATTTCGGTGCAGACCCTGCTCGATGCGGGTAAGGCCCAGCGCGAGATCGAGCGGGTGCTGGGCGTGGATCGCAAGACGATCCGACGTATCGCTCGAGAATCAAAATCCCCCGGGGTGGCCACCGGGATTTGTGCGGAAAAAGCCGTTGCAATCCCCGACGGTGAGCAAAATCCCCCACCCCGGCCACCGGCTGTGAAGCCGGTGGCCACCCCCTCGGCGTGCGAGATCCACCGCGACTGGATCGAGAGTCAGGTCGCGCTCGGGCGCAATGCCATGAGTATCTATCAGGATCTGACGGAGAAGTTCGGCTTTACCCACCGCTACAACTCGGTCAAGCGGTTCGTCGCGGCTCTGAAGGCCCGGGAGCCTGAGCGCTTCGACGTGCTCGATGCATTACCGGGAGAGGAAGCTCAGGTCGACTTCGGTCAAGGCGCACCGACGCGGCGGGCGAACGGAAAATATCGTCGACCGTATCTGTTTGTGATGACGCTCAAGTACTCCGGCAAGAGCTTTCGCAAAGTGGTGTGGAAAGCCGATCAGGAAAGCTGGGCGCGTCTGCACGAGGACGCGTTCCGCACCTTCGGTGGTTCGGTCAGCTATGTCGTGCTGGACAACTTGAAGCAAGGCGTCATCGAGCCCGATCTGTACGCACCGCTCTACAACCCGCTCTACGCCGCGATGCTCGCGCATTATGGTGCGGTCGCCGATGCGGCGCGCGTTGTGGATCCGGATCGCAAGGGTACGGTGGAGAACGCCATCCAGCACACGCAGTCCACGGCACTCAAAGGCCGCAAGTTCGACTCCATCGAGGAGCAGAACGCGTGGCTCGCGCACTGGGAAGAACGATGGGCGGCGCCGCGCATCCACGGACGCAAGAAACGCCAGGTACTCGCGATGTTCGCCGAGGAGAAGCCGGCGCTCAAGGCCCTGCCGGCGATCCGCTTTCGCTACTTTCGCGAAACCTCCCACACCGTCGATGACAGCGGTCTGGTGCAGGTCTTGCGCTCGTACTATGCAGCCATCCCGGCATCCCCTGGCGACATTGTCACTGTACGACTCTACGAGCATGACGTCGAAATTATGGACGCGGCCGGCCAGCTGCTGCGACGTCATCCGCGCTCCACGGAACCCGGGCACTTCGAGATCCAGGACTCCGATCGGATCTTCAATCCCTCGCGCGAGACCGTGCGATTACTCGGCCGCGTGGCCAAGCTCGGTCCGAAGAGCCTCGAACTCGGCCGCGACATCTTCCTGCGCTTAGGCCGGCCCGGGCAGAAGGCGCTGTACGGCATGTCGAACCTGCCGCGCCATTACGCGAAGGAGGACATCGAGAGCGCTGCCAAGCGCGTGCTCACCTTGAGCCAACCCTCCTATCACGCCCTCAAACGGATCCTCGAGCGCAACGCCGCCGATACCGAGGGGCGCGCCGCCGTTCCCGGCCTGCAACAGACCGGCCCGCACATCCGCGACATTGAGGAATACCACACCTTCTTCGAAAACGCACAACACCGTTTTGACGATCAGACGACCAATAACCCGTAAAACACAGGAGAAAGATGCATGACAATGACAATCACCGAACTAGAACGCTCGCTGCGGGCACTACGCCTCTCCGGCATGACCGCGACGCTGGAAAACCGTGCGCTACAGGTGGCGCAGCAACAGATGGACTTCATCGAAGCCTTCTCTGCCCTAGTGCAAGACGAACTCGATCGGCGCCGCTCTCGCCTGATCGAGCGGCGGTTCAAACTCTCAGGGCTGACCGAACGCAAAGGCTTGAAGGACTTCGACTGGAGCTACAATCCGAAGAATCCGCGGCGTGAGATCCTCGAACTGGCGAACCTGAAGTTTATCGACGAGCGCGAGGACGCGCTGTTCATCGGGTCACCCGGCGTCGGCAAAAGTCATATCGCCAAGGCGCTCGCGCTCTTGGCCGTGCAACGGGGCTACACAGTGTTCTATCGGGAGGCCCACGTCCTGGTCGAGGACATCAACCAGGCCCGCGAACTCGGTGAACTGCGAAAATACCGCGCGACAATCAAAGCCGCAGACCTCGTCGTTATCGACGATCTGTTCCTGCGCAAGCTCCCGCCGCACGCCGGCGATGAGCTCGCCGACGTCATCATGACCCGCTACGAAAAAGCATCGACGCTAATTACCTCAAACCGAGAAATCGACGACTGGACCAAGCTATTGGGCGACGCCGTCATCGTCACGCCACTGCTCGATCGGCTCATGCATCACGGTCATCTGCTCAAGTTCATCGGCAAGAGCTGGAGGCTCAAAGAATCCGCCGAGCGCCTTGCCAAGGGGCGTCAAACCGCGTAATCATCGCGCGTCCCGCCATCGCCAGGTGGGGGATTTTGACCCGGCCACGGGTGGGGGATTTTGAGGTGGCCGCCGGGG
>DASYJX010000014.1:0-98374 GCA_035996065.1 Steroidobacteraceae bacterium
GACTACCGGCATCCCATGGCCCTGGCCCTCCGATGCAGCCCAACGTGATCACAAGCAGCGCGGAGAACAACACGCGGGTCAACTTCACGATCTCATGATAGCGAGGAAGGCGCAGATTCAGAATCACAGCGAGGAACCCTCGAAGCGCGAACTCGCCACGACGTTCGCAAACGTAGCGAAACCCTGGAAGAAACCTTGGGACGATTGATGGCCGGTATGGGCCGGGGCCGCACCCACGCCGCAATCCGCCGAGTTTATGCTGTTTTGGTGGTGCCCTCGCCCGGACTCGAACCGGGATGAGCAAGAGCTCAACGGATTTTAAGTCCGTTGCGTCTACCGATTCCGCCACGAGGGCTTAAAGGGCTGAAAGTTTAGCAGCTTCGCCTGACGCTTACAGCGCCAGGCGCTCCAGCGCGGGTACACACCAAATGTCGATCGGTCCGCGCCGCCCGCGCAATGCGAATTGCGGCAATTGTAGAAACGGCATCGCGCCCGCGTTCATGCCGGGCGCACTTGCGTTACGCTCGAAGTCCGCGGCGACGGTGCAAGAGAACAACACTTCTCCGGCGCGCGCCCGGCTGCAAAGCCGCGCGGCGACATTGACGGTATCACCGACCAAGGTGCTTGCTCGGCGGCCGGGGGGACCAAGCACCCCGACGGCGACCTCCCCAAGATGCACTCCCACACCCATCCCCGCGTCGATATTGAGCTCGCTGCGCCAGCGCGCGGCAACCGGGGAGAACCCTTGCAGCATTTCATGGCCGGCAGCGAGCGCCTCGCGCGCCCCGCTGCTGCCCTCATCGTTCAAGCCGAATCCAGCCATGATCGCATCGCCCGCCATATGGAACACCGTGCCCCCATGAATTTCGGCAGCGACCGCGAGAATTCCAAAAAATTCATCCAGCAGCGGCACCACGCTTATCGCCGGGAGGCGCTCCGCCATTGCCGTGTAGCCGCGGAGGTCCGCGAATAGTACGGCGGCGCGGGCGGGGTACACCTGCGCCGGCTGGCGAACTCGCGTTACGATCAGTGATCCAGCCGGACGCAGCCGAGGACGACTTCCTTGCCGTTCCGTGCTCACGCTTGGAGAAACGCCGGGCGTTTTGCGTTCACCGCATTCGCCCCCTTGATGAGATCACAGTGTTCATTGCCGTGGGAATACAATCTACAGGCTCGTATTGACCGGACGCAAGGCTCGACTGCTCACCGCAGCCCTTTGGCCATATCGTGCGCACCGAGAGGCGTATGTTACGTTTCTTCTGGCAGCAACATTCAATGAGGCCGGCTATGATCGAAAAATTCGCACGGCGAGCGTCGCTCCTGGCCGCCACCCTCGCTCTTGGCGAGGTCTGCGCCATCGCCCCTGTCACCGCCGCGGAGCCTGTTGCGCAGCCGGCGCTGGTCAGGCGTCTACGTGCTGCAGGGGGAAGTCACCATGCAGATTGCCGGAAGGCCGGCGGTAACCCTGCGGCAAGGACAAACCTTTTATGAAAGTCCAACCGACGTACACGTGGTCTCCGCCAATGCAAGCAAGACGGCACCCGCGAAGATTCTCGTATTCATCGTGAAGGACAAGAATGCCGCGGTCTCGCGCGAGGTTTCGCCGCAAGGAAAACCATGACTGGCGTCAAATTCATTTGCTCTCTCGCGTTGCTCAGCGGCGCACTCGCTACTTCGGTGTCGGCGGCTGAAGCGACCGGCGAACAACGTGCGCGCGCTGCCGGCCGCGCGATCCTAGGCGCGCCCGCGCCGCGGCTGATGCTCAGCACCATCGACGGGGATGCTATCGACCTTGGCAATCTGTACGGCAAGAAGGCGGTGTACTTGAAGTTTTGGGCAACCTGGTGTGTGCCCTGCCGAGAACAAATGCCGCATTTCCAACATGTGTACGAAACCGCCGGGCCCGATATGGCCGTCGTTGCCGTCGATGTAGGCTTCAACGATTCCATCGAGGCGATCCGCGCCTTTCGTAAAAAGCTCGGGATCACGATGCCGATCGTGTTCGACGATGGGGGCTTGGGCGCCGCGTTCCACCTCCGGGTTACGCCCACGCACGTCGTCATCGGACGGGACGGCCGGATACAGTACGTCGGGCATCTCGCGGATCAGGAGCTCGATGCGGCCTTGATTGCGGCGCGCGCAGCGGCGCCCGCCGCCCGCGTCCCGCACGCTGCAGCCGTTGCGAACGACGATGCGCCGCCCATTGGCGTCGGCGACCTTTTGCCGAAGCGCTCGCTGCGCACTCTCGATGGCGAGCGGTTTGACTTCATTCGCGGCGCCGACCCCTCAAAGCTGACCGTCTTGGTATTTTTGTCGCCGTGGTGCGAGTCTTATCTTGCGACTACCCGACCTGAGGTTTCCGCGAATTGCCGCAGTGTGCGCGCACAACTCAGCGACTTGAGCGCCGATCCCCACGTTCGCTCGCTCGGAATCGCGTCGGGTCTGTGGGCGAATTCGCAGGATTTAAGGCAGTATCGAGCCGAGAACAAGATTGCGATCCCCCTCACCTTGGACGCCTCAGGGAGCGTGTTCCGCGCGTTTCGCGTGAACAATGTCCCGACCGTCCTTATCGCCGATGCCGACGGTCGCATCGTGCGACGTATCGAAGGAGCGCCGACCCGGAATGCCGCTGCGTTGCGCACCGCCATCGAAGGCCTATGACCCGGGCAACGTCCATGCGCCGGACGACCTCAACACCGCCGGCCGACCGATCTGCCGGCTGATCAATCGATGTGCGCCGGCTTGCCCGCAAAACCCCCGGCTGCCCGCAATGCATCAGCGTCCATGAGCTTGCAATCCATCATCACGGTACGGGTATGACGAAGATCGCCGATGCGCTTCGAGGGGTCGCCTTCGACCAGCACGAGATCGGCGGCCTTTCCCACCGCGATGGATCCCGTGCGGGCGTCCGCGCCCACCAGATGAGCGCTCTCGATCGTCGCGCTCGCCAAGGCTTCTGCGGGCGTGAAGCCTGCGGCGACATAGAGTTCCAGCTCGCGGACGAGTTCCATTCCGGATCCGTCGGTGCCGGCGACGATGGGAACTCCGGCCTTATGGAGCACGCCGACTAGCTGACTAAGTTTGGCGAAGCTGGCGCGAAAGTCCGCGCGAGTCACGCCCGGGGGCATCACGAAGCCGCCTTGCCGAAAGCCCCGTTCGACGGCCGGCGGCAGCGTGCCGACAAAGGGGGCATAGGCCGGCGAGAGATCGCCGTTTTCCGGCACGTACAGGCTCTCGGCGACGACCAGCGTCGGATCGACGGTGATCTTTCGCTGCGCCATCTTGGCGATCAGAGATTTCATCGGCTCGGCGTCGAGCTTCACATCCTTGGCATAGCGGCCCGGCCCGAGAAACCTCGCCATGCCGTTCGACTCGGCCACCACGGCATCAGGCATGGCCTCCATCATGACGAAATATATGTGCGTAATCTCGTCGTAGCCATCATCGATGGCTCGCGACGGCCGCATGCCGGCGGGCAGGTGACCGTGAACGTGCAATCCCGAGCGATGCGCTTCCGCGGCGGTTGCGCGCACCCAGGCGGGATTGAACGTGCCGTAGAGCTTGATTGCGATGAAACCATCGGACTTGGCTTTATGCACGATCGCGAGCGCCTCGTCTTGCGAGGTCGCGACGCTAGCCACCTGCGCCGTGTTGGGACCCTTGCCGTCGATCAGCACGGACGGATAAACCCGCGGACTGAGCAGATCTCCTTTCGCCCGGCGCGCAGCCCGTGCCAGTGTCAGGGCATCGATGTTGCCCGGATCGCGAGCCGAGGTAATGCCCAGCGACAAGAGGGCGGGTCCGCTGGCATCGTCTCCGAAGTGCATATGAGAGTCCCACAACCCGGGAACGAGAGTCATTCCTTTTCCATCCACGATTTGTGCGCCGGGCGGGACCGCGACATTGGCGGCCCCCCCGGCCTGCACGATCACTCCCTTCTCGACGACGACGGATTGATCTTCGGCGAAATGATTCCCTGCGAGAAAGGCGCGAACGTGGGTAAAGGCGACGGCGCCGGAGGGAGTCTGGATCAAGGATTTGACGAGGGCGGGCGAACGCTTCGCGAGTGCCTCATCCTGCGCCTTCTGAAGCACCGGCTCCTCTGATTCAAATCCGCTGCGAATCCACGACAGGGCGCCGATCATGCCGAAGAACTTGCCCGAATCATCCATCCAAACCGGAAGCGGCGTGTTCGACAAGCCCGTGACCGCGTACGCCGTAAGCACTTTTTTCCCTGCGCCCTCGCCCACGGTCGCCGTGCAAAGAGGTTCGGCGCGTGCGCGTCCGGCAGGCAATAACGCCAGTGATCTATCCGGAGCAACGATCAACCTTTCCGCCAGGAATGCCGCAGGGTCGACCGGCCCTCCGAACGCCACATAAAGGGCCGGCACGGCGTAATCGGACGACGCACCGTCCACCGGACTCTTCCACGTCGCCCGGCCGCCGGTTATGACGAAGCTCTCGGCTGCATCCCCGTTCGGCGTGAAACCGCGGATGGTCACCCGGTCCAGCATTCCGTCTTTTGCGACATGCGAGGCGCTGTCGGTCTCGAATACCTGACCGCGCAAGACGAAGCTTTCGCGCGCCATGTTGATTCCATCGGACGTGGTCCATCGCGACGACTCGCCATGCTTGCCCGCCGATGATAGGACCGTGAAGTGCACGGCGCCGGGCGGCGGTTTGGCGAGGTCCTCCGCCGCCGTCGGGCTCGCGGGAGCTTGCGCAGCGCCCACGCGCGCGCCGCCGATTTGCATCAGCAACAAGGTAGCCAGGGCGATCGTTATTCTCACAACTCCCTAGAATGGATAATTGAGTCCCGTAAACGCGGCAATACCCTCGCTGCCGTAGCCGATATCGACATAGCCGACGACGAAGGGACGCGCGATCCCGCGAAACCCCACGCCATAGACGTGGTGCAATTGCTTCAGGGGGAACGTACCGCTTCGCGCAAACACCCGGCCCACATCGATGAACGGAGTGAATTCCACATCAACTCGGCTCGAGGTGGCATCGAAAGTCAGGACCTTGCGACGCAGCTCGAGACTGCCGGAAAAGGAATCCCGATCGACATAGCGCCCGGAGCCGAAGCCGCGCAGCGGCTGTTCACCGCCGACAATGCTTTCACCGCCGCCGATACCGCTCAGCGCCCAGAATGGCACTGCGTGCGAAGCCGGCATAAAACGTATCGCCACGTGACCGGCCAAAATCGTGTCATGCCCAATCGGCCAATACGCCCGCCCATCGCCCCCGACTTCGCTGTACATGGAATCGTTCAGCAAACCGTTGCGGCTCGCCAATCCGCCATAGGCGATCAGGAGCATGCCGTGGGTCGGTACGGTCAAGTCATTGCGCGTGTCATAATTGATCGACAGGCGATTGAGGAATTGCTTGTTGGTCCCGAGAAGGCCTCCAAAGCGCGTCTCGATCGATGCAATTTTGTTGAGCGTACCGGGAAGCACATCGACGACCTGCAGGCGAGCGGTATACAGCAGCTGCCACGCATGCGTCACATTCAGACCCACCTGGACCTGAACCCTTTCCTGCTGATTGGTATAGTTCGTTTGGGCGGAAGCGGGCGTGTCGTTGCCGATGCCGTAGAAACGCGGCACGCCGCTGCGATCGTAGACCAGTCCGGCATTGATCGACCATCGCCTGTCGCGCAAGCGCCCGAGCTGATACTCGGCATCGAACTCGCGTTCGACGCGTTCCTTGATGCCGGTGACGATCGACCATTGTTCATCGCCGGACGAGTAGCCATACACGCGACCGTGCACTCCGAAGCCGAAATACGGGTTGTACAGCACGTCCGGGGCGATGATGCGATTGATCTCGCGATTCGAATCGGTGTGCACCCACGCCGGAATGAGCCCCAGGGTGGTGCCACTGTCGGGGTCGACGCCGACCAGAGGCACGGGAATGAACGGCGCCGTCGCGGGATCGAACCACCGCCACAAGCCCGTCGGGGGAGCGGGCGGCGCCGGAAGTGGCCCCGGCGGCGGCGCTTGCGTCGGATCATCCGGCGGCGTTGCCGCCCACGATGCGTTCGCCAACAGGGCCAGAAGCAGCCAATAAAGTCGCTTCAGGCGAAGCGCTCCGCCATGGCTCGACACCGCCCTCACCGGCTGGGCCCCGACAATGCCTGCAATTGGGGCAGCACATGCGCGGCATGGATCACGCCCGTCAAAAAATCGCTCGACTTCGAAGCGACGCCGCGAGCTGTTCCGGCGCCGACATGGACGGGTTCATTCGATGGGCCTGCCGCAGCGAGCCAGTACGCCTCGAAGATCTCGAATGGGCGGAAACACCTCATTGTTCCAATCCGCGCCCTGCGCGTCATGAGCCCTCTGCTCGTATTCCACGATTTCCTTATCCTCACGGAAAATGTTTTCCGTAAACCATGTCACGAAGGGCCAGACCGCGTGGATGATGCCGGGCACGCTCGGCTTCTTCACCGATAGATACCCGTAGGTGCGGTTGGTGCGCTGCTGGAAGTCCAGCGGCGTATAAGCAAGCCACACATCGAGCACCGGGTCGTCGCTTTGCTTGATGTCGCGTCCCACCCAAACTTTGAGGCTCTGGGTGGGATAATCGGTGCGGATGCGCATGTGGTCGGAAAAATCTTTCTTCGCAACGCTGCGCTTGCGCATCAGGTCGATAATGACCTGTTCCCCCATGGATTGTTTTCCCTCGTTGCGGCTGAAGCTGTATTCCACCTGCGCCCAATCATCGCCGTGCTGGCGGCCCAGGCACCGCGCCATGATCGAGCCCATTTGTTTCCGGTGCATGAACTGGTGGTTCATATCGAACAGATTCTCGTGCATGAAGGTGTAGTGGCAGGCCACTTCACGGTTCAGCCGCCGGGTCTTGTAGTCTCTGCGCTGCGAGGAACCCAGGCTCGCCGGTAAGCGGCTTTCCGCAAGATCCGCATCGCCCGGAAAGACGAAGATCAAGCCGTCGACTTCTCGCGATGGGTAGCTTTTCACCCCGGTAGGCAACCGATCCGAACCCAGGTAGGGCACGTTCACGCACTTTCCCATTCCGCTATACGTCCATCCGTGATAATGGCATTTGAGTTCGTCTCCCTTGACCACACCGAGATGCAGGGGCACCTGACGGTGAGCGCAGCGATCCTCCAATGCGAAAACCTGCCCGCTGGCGCCGCGATAGAGTGCAATCGGCTCGCCCGCAAAGCGCCGCGCGAGCGTCTTCCCCACTTTCAGCTCGTCCGACCAGGCCACCGGATACCAATAATCAGGGTGCGCGCCCACGCGCCGCAAATCGCAGGAATTGGGCGAATTCCCGGCGAGCACGGCAATTAGGTTCGAGCTATCTTCGGACATCGTGCGCTCCAAAAAAGGCGAGCCAGAACATCGCATGGACGCGGCGATGGAGGCTTGGGGCTAGAATCCGCTCGAAAGTATAGGTTTTTTTGCCGCCGTCGCCTATTTCGCACGCGCGCGCGCCTGGCGTACCGGCGTTCGACGCCATGCGGTGCGGATGAGCTGCCGTTTTCCATAAGTATTGTAATTATTATAATTGAACGCGCTCAAAAAACGCGCTCGTTGCGCTCGAGCCAAACTAATTGACATTCATTGGCGAAACGCGCACTTTTTTTGGTACAAGTATCTTCAACGCCGCAAGAAATTGAGCGGCACGCTCGGATATCCGCCACGTGAAAAATGCAGGTTCCCCCGCGATATTGCTGATCGGTCCTTATGATCCGCACTGCGGTGAGTACACTTTCCTCGCCCCCCCACTGGGGGTGTGGCGGCTTGCCGGCGTGCTCGAATCGGCGGGAATCGAGGCGAAGGTCTTCGATCCAAATTGCTGCTGCGAGCCGCCGCAACGCGCGCTCGAGCGCGAACTCGAGAGCCGCGCGTGGGACGTCGTCGGCGTTTCAACCACGGGGATGACGCTGCGGTTCGATTTGGAGCTGGCGCACATCGTGCGCCGAGTGACTCCGAAAGCCTTGATCCTTGCCGGCGGCATGGAGGCGACATTTCGGCCGGAGCTGATGTTTGAGCTTGGACCTTTCGACTTGATCGTGCTCGGTGAAGGCGAACGGCCGCTCTTGGAGATCGCGGCCCGGCTGCGATCGGGCCAAGCATTGCGCGGAATCGTCGGGACGGTAGAGCAAACGCCGGGAGGCGGATTCCTCTCGATACCGCAGCGCGCGCTCAATCGCGACGAGCTTCGCGATGCGATTTACAGCATTCCCTACGAGAAGATGCCCTATTCGGCCTATTGGGAGCGCCTTGAATCGGCTTATCGCATCGGCGCGCTGCCAAGCAAGGCAGCGCGCGAAGCGCACTTGGCCGAGATCCGCTCGGTGCGGCTGATCACGCTCAACTACTGCCCGATGGGCTGCACGTTCTGCTCCGCCACGAATTTTCTGCATGAGGCCCAGGGCAGCGTCGCGTCGGTTTCGCGCTTGGAGGCGGACGAATGCCTGACGATGATCGAGCGGATCATCGCAGCGCATCCGCGTGCGCGCACCATCATCTTTCAGGACGACATTTTCACTTTCACCCGGGACCGGCGACTTCTGCCGCTGTGCGAGGGGATCATCGCGGCGAAACATAGCGGGCGCATTCCGGCGCACCTCCAGTTCATCAGCACGAACCGGATCGACGCCATGTCTGCCGAGCGCCTGAGCGCGATGCGGCGCGCGGGATTCCGAGTGCTGGGCTTCGGCATCGAGAGCTTCTCGCAGAAGGTGCTCGGAGAATTCAACAAAGCCCAGATCTACCGCCACATCGAACCGATGCTCTCCGCGGCTCTCGCGACCGGCGTGACGCCGTTCCTCGATCTGATCTTGAGCTCGCCGCACGCGGCGCTGGAGGATGTCGCGCAGACCCTGCGCGAGGCCTACCGCTGGCTGCGCCGCGGCTGCGAGATCGGCATGTATCCGTACATCATCCCGTTTTCCGGAGCTGCGCTTGCATCGGATCCGGCGCTGGCGCCGCACACCCATTACACTCGTCAACATGTGGCGGGAACGGACATCTCCTGGGACCAGCCCGTGAAGATTCTGCCGATCGACCCGGCCGTCGCGGACGCCGTTCTGCGAATCGAACGCAGATTCGAGGCGATGCTCGAGCAGCTCGAGAAACAAGTCGCGCACCTGCCCTCGCGCGTACGCTCGCTGCTGTGGATACTGAGTTCGCTTCCGATCTTGGAGGAGCAAGGTCAATACATCGCCGATGAGAGCGAGGTTCGGGCGGAGCTATACGCGAGGCTACCCGCGCTTCAGCCGGAGACGGCTCCCTCAGCGGCGGTGATCGCGTGAGATCGCGCAGGGCGTTGTCGATTCTGGCGCCCCTTGCGGTGTGCGGTCTCCTCGGCGGATGGGTCGCACTGTCGATAGCCAATGCTCGGGCTGTCGGTTTCTCGATCTTCGTCTTCGCCTTCGCCAATCTGATCGTCTATACGGATGCCATCGATTTCGCCATCCGCTTATATATGCGCCGCCGGCACACGGCGAGCGCCGGCGGCATCTCCGAAGGCGGCGACTACGGCAATCTCTCGATCGATCTTGCCGCAATTCTCCCGCTCGATACCAAACTCGTCGTGCCCACACTGCCGTTTGCGATCATCGGTTCGGTTTTCAATCTCGAGGAGCGCCTCGAAGAGTTCATGGAGGCGTTTGGGCCGTACCGCGACCGCATGTGGCTCATCAGCGACGGATCGACGGACAACACGGTGCTGCGGCTGCGCCAGGCCGGATGGCGATGCTTCGACGACGGCGTCAACCGGCGCAAACCCGGAGCTCTGCGCCGTCTGCTGCAGCGTCTGCCGGCTCATATCGAAACCGTCATGGTCATCGATCCGGATATCCGCATACGCGGATTGCACGAGGGCAGCACGATCGATGTCGACCGTTTCGTCAGCGACTTCCAACAATCCGGCGCCGCCGCAGCGTGCCCCCGCATCATGATCGAGCCGGACGGATTTCTGGCCCGCTTTCAGGCCTTCGAATACGCGCTCGCATTCCGGGTGGGTCGCGAGAGCCTTGCGGACTTCAGCATTACCTCGGGCGTATCCTTTTACCGGCGCAAGGCACTGGCAAGCGCGCTCGAGCAGCATTCATTGTCCGTTTACGCCGAGGACTTCGAGAACGCCGTGATTCTGCTCAGCCAAGGCGAGCAGATTTATTATGACGGGCGCCTGGTCGTAAGCACCGAGGGTCCGGGAACCCTGCAACGCTGGTTCTCACAGCGCGTCGGCTGGTATCACGGCCTCATCAAGGTCTACGCCGAGCGTTTCCCCGAAGTGCTGCGGATCAGCCGCCGCTCGCCCTTTGCGATGTACCACTATCTGATCTATGTCGGCGTGTTGTCGCTGGGAATGCATCTCGTGAAGGTCGCGAGCGCCATCCTCCTGCTCCTCAGTTTTGTAAGCGGGCTCGACGCCTTGCTGCTGGATGACATCGTGCCGCAAGGAAGCCTCATCAATCCCGAATACTTTACCGCCGCGATAATGAGCTACTTGGCGCTCGGCGTGATCGCTCTCTTCACCAGCGTGCCCAAAGCAGAGCGTTCCTATGCGGCGCCGATCGTTCCCTTGTACCTGTGCTATGCCATCACGCATATCGTTCCCATGACGGTCGGATTCATGAATTTTTTCGCCCTCAAGCTGTTCCATCGGCGGATATATCAGGATCATTACGAGAGTCCCGTCGATCCGCGGGGTGCGTCTGAAAAAGCAGGAATCATTGAATGACCGTTCGAGGCATTCCGGCGCCGGACAGTTACAGCCCCAGCCTGTATTGGGAGGATCGAGCGCAGCGCTTCGCGGGCGAACGGGACGGATTGGCGGCCGTCTGCGCCTACGGGATGCCGGAGTTCTACAACCGCGCCATCCACCTGGAACAACGGCTGGCGCTCGGACCGTGGCTCAAGGTTGACGCCGGAACCCGCGTCTTGGACGTGGGGTGCGGCATCGGTCGCTGGAGCCGGCTGTTGGCCGCCCGGGGCGCCATCGTCACGGGAGTGGATCTAAGCCCGACGATGATCGCCCAGGCCAGACAGAGGGCAGAAGCCGAGGGGGTCGCCGACCGCTGCCGCTTCCAGGTTCAGGATTTGTCGAACCTCGAAGCGGGAGAACAGTTCGACTTGGTGCTCGGAGTCACCGTCCTTCAGCACATTCTCGATTCGGGCGCGCTTCGCGCCGCGCTCGCCGCCATGGCGCGCCATCTGGCCCCGGGCGGACGCATGGTGCTGCTCGAGGCTGCGCCGACTTTGCCGGTCGATCGCTGCGATTCGACGGTGTTCAGAGCGCGCCACAGGGACGTTTATCTCGACATGATGCGAAGTTGCGATCTTGAACTGCGAGCGCTAACCGGAGTCGATCCGGCGCCGTTCAGGAGGCACTTATTGCCTTACGTCCGCAAATTGCCGGACAAATTATCGCTCGCCCTGCTGGCGATCGCTACCGCGCTCTCGTTGCCGATCGACGCGCTTGTCGGCCGCCGCGCCGTCAAACGCTCCTGGCATGCGGTGTTTGTCCTAGAACGAAAAACCGGGGAAGAGTAATGGCCATCGAGCGACGGTCGATGATTGCGGCTGGCGTTTTCGTGTTGCTTGCAGCGCTGGTCGCAGCCGGGCGTTGGTACGAAACGCACCGCGCGCGGCCGCAGCGCGCCGCGGACAAAACCGTTCTTGTGCACGTCACCAATGCGGGGGACCGGGGGCCGGGTACGCTGCGCGAAGCGTTGTTCATTGCGGCCGCCGGTACCGGATCTTCCACCATTTCGCTCGAGGTTCCGACCATTGAACTCGAAACCGCCCTGCCGGCATTGGTCAATGGGCATGGCATCCGACTGATCGGACTTTCGGGCGCAAAGATCGACGCGCATGCGCTCGACTCCGGACCGGTGCTCGATATTTCGGGCCCAAATACCTCGATCGAGGGCGTTACGATCGTCAATTGCCCGGCCGCTGCCATCCTGGTGCGGGCGGTTCGCTTTCGCCTATCCGGCTCGACGATAGAATCGTGCGACGTAGGCGTGGAAGTCGCGGACAACTCCAGCGACACTTTGCTCGAGCGCAACCACTTCCGCAAGAACCGGCTCGGTGTGCGCTTCGGCGCATCAGGCCACAATTCGGCGGTTGCCGGAAATGAGTTTACGGAAGACAAGGACGCGGGCCTTTGGGCGGTGCGCGGCGCCCCGGATTCTCGCGACGATGTAATCGGCATTCACGACAACAAGTTTACGGAAGATGGGGCTGGTATCGTCGCGGGCAACATTCCCGTGTTGGTGGAGCGCAACGATTTCATCAACAGCCATGAAGCCGGCGTGCACGTGGTGGGAGCCAAGGCGATGATCCGGGCGAACCGCTTCAGCGGCGGGGCATCGATGGGCATCGTGGCCGAAAACGCCCGCGGCGCGGTCATCGATGACAACGAGCTCGAGGGAATTACGGCGTATGGCGTAATGGTGCGTGGTTCCTCCGACACCCTGGTCAAGGGCAATCGGCTGCACAACTGCGGCTATGGCATCGCCTTCGTGCTGGGAGATCCGCACAGCGTCAGCACGGCCGTCGACAACACCATCATCGAACCGAAATTCAACGGCATCGACGTGATCGGCGATTCGCCGAATTTGCGGCGAAACCAGGTGCTGCGCGCTCACGCTTATGCGCTTCACGTCGAGGATTTCCAGCCGCCGAGCGGGTCCAAGGTGCAGTCGCAGCCGTTTCTGGACAACAACAACTTCGGCACCGGTCCGGTCAGCAAAACAAGCGCGGCCGTCGTCGCGCAGCCCGCTCTGCAATAGGTGTTTCCGTGAGGTCAAACACCGACAGGACCCAGCTGATATCCAAGCCCATCTGGCAGAATCCGAGGGTTCACCTGCTGGACGACTTCTGGCTGTTGACCATCGTCGCCATTCTGGTCGCGACGGGCTTGCCTTGGATGATCAGCGGTTTCGAGGTCGACGTCGGAACGGCGAGTTGGGGCTTGCTGGCACTCGGGGGAATCTATATCGCGTTCGCCCTCCTCGCCTCCCGCACGCGCTCGCACCGACGCTGGCACGATCGCGCGCTGACGCTGTTGGATGTAGCCGGCGTGATCATCATCGGCTTCATCTGGCAGCACGTAGGCGCGCTGCAAAACCCGATGTTTTTAACCGTGTTCGCATTGCCGGTCATCGGTTCGATTTTCATTTCACGATGGCATCCCTATGTCATCGCGTCGGTGAGTGTCTTGATAGTGGGGATCGCCGCGCTCGCGCAGGCGCCGGAATTGCGGTGGTACGCGAGCGGGCTGTTCGGCGGCGACGCTTGGCTCACGTGGCTGTTCGGCCGCGAAAGCTCGGTGACGCAACCCTCATTCTCCGGGTTCTCTGCGCCGTCGAGCTATTTGATCGTGCTCCTCGAGGTGTTCACCGTCGCGCTGTTCGCTTGCGCGGTCGCGGCCGAGTACATCGGGACGATATTCGAACGGCTGAACGCTCACAGCATCGTTGCGCGCACCGAGGCCGAGCGCGGCCACACACTCTGGGTCAGCCTCATCGAGCGGCTGCCTCTGCCGGCGCTGTTGATCGATCCCGAGAGCATGCGCATCGTCGCGTCCAGCCGATTCGCCGTCGACTATCTTCAGGATGGTGACACCCCGCTGGAAGGCCGCAAGCTGTTCGAAGCGCTGCGATTTTCCTATCCCGACGTCGTCCAGGAACTCATTACCGGCGGCGGCGGCGGCGCGCCCACGACCGTCCTTCGTGTCGCGGACCAGCTGCGACTGACGCAACTGCGTGTACTGCAGGTCGCGGACAAGGGACGCCGGGTGGCGCTGTTGACCATCGAGGATACGACAGAGGTATTTTGCCTGAGAGCCGCCTTGGATAATTCCGAATATGCGGCTCTCGTGGTGGATGCGCGCGGCCGGGTTCTGGCATTCAACAAGCTTGCGGTGGGCCTGTTTGGCAATGCGGCGGTCGGTATGGATGCGGCGGAACTGCTCTCCCAGCCGGGCGCCCCCGGTACGCGCTTGTGGGAAGCGGGCCTGACCGGACGGCGCAAGATGCATCTGGAGATCGGTCCGCGCATCTATCAAGTCACGAGCTCTGCGGTTTCGGTCGCCGGCGAGGAAGAGAAAATTTTCACGGTGACATTTCTCCCGGTCGCCCAGGGCGGCAGCGCCGATCCGCAGGGCACGAGTTCGACTGTAATCACGGGCACCCTGAGGCAACTGAGATGACACTTGCACGGCTCGCTCTCGCGGGGACCGCGGCGTGGCTATTGACGCCCTCGGCGGCGCACGCATCCACGGCAGACGATCGGATAGCGGTCAGTGCGGATGGCGCCACGCTCAGGGGACCCGCGTCCTCCGCGACGAGCGGCGGCGGCGGTTCGCTCGGTTGGCTGCACAATTTCGATGCCGACTCGCTCTTCGGAGTTGCCGCCGAGTACCAGGCACTCGGGGTGGCGCATTGGGCCTTCGGCTCGCTGAACGCATCAAAAACCGTCGGTCCGGCCGATCAACGCTACACCGTCTACGGCGAGGTGCACGAGGGCCGGGGCAACGATGGCAAGAACCCCTTTAATTATTCGATCGAGGCGCTCGGGGTTGCGGGCACGTACTTTCATCGGCTATCCGCTCAGCTCGAAGACAAGCAAATAAACGTGCAAACGACGCACGGGAATCTGCCCAAGGCGGGGCTCTCCTATCTGTGGAATCCTCATTTCCAGACACAGGCCTCATATTCGCACTCGGTCAGCGGCAACGTGGGAACGCATTTGACGACCGCGCGCATCGACGGGTATGCCGCCGCCTTGGATTGGTTCGTGGGTGTCGCATTCGGACAAGCGTCTGCGGCCATACTGCTGCCCGTAAGTTCCGGTGCGTTGGGAGCCCAACGGGGGTCGATACCTGCGCGTCAGTTGCATGAAGGCTACGTGGGTGTATCCAAGCCGTTCCGGAATCATAGCGAGCTCACGGTGATCGCGGACTACCAGAACTTGGCCGGCACCAAGCATGCGACTCTGACCTTCAACTATATTTTCCACGTAGGACATACGGGTATCGCGCGGTGAGGCGACTCATTCCGGACGGGCACTTCGCATGGCTGTCGACGGCCGTGGTGCTGATCGTGGTGCTGCTGGCCGGAGCGCGGCTGATTTACCTGAGCGTGCAGCACCACGCCACCGTAGCTCACGAGACGGCGGCCTCGGTCGCGGCCACCTTCGCGAAGAAAATCGAACCGCAGCTCCAAAAGCTGGACGCTCTAGCCGCTCGGCAGGCCGCCTCTGCCGCGCAAGCCCCAGCGAGTCCGGATGCTTATCCCGAATCGTTGCCGCCGCCGGCAACCGGCACATTTTGGATGAGTGCCGGCGACAACGTGTTGGGTTCGCGCGCCGAAGAGGCCGCCAATGCCAGCGGCATCGCCAGCGAATGGAGGTCAGCGGAGTCGGCCCGACCCGCACCAGCCTCCGCCATCCTCGGCCCGATGCGTCTGGGGAGCGCGTGGCTCGTTGCCGCGCGCTCACCGATCGCATCGCCGGCCCCCGGGGCAGCGCAGTCCTCCGCAGGCTGGTCGGTGGCGTACGCGGATTTGGATGACTTGATTGCCGATAGCCATCTTGCCCGGTTGGCGGACATGGGCTATGACTTCGAGCTGTCTCAGGTAGAGCCGCGCAGTGCCAGGTCCCGAAGCTTCGTCGGCTCGGGCACCGAGCTCCTGGCAGACGCAGCTTCGGTGCGGGTGGGGCTTCCGACCTCGCCTGCGATTCCCGGAAGCTATCTGCAGGTGGCGATTCGACCGCACAACGGTTGGTATCCGACCACGCTGCTCGCATCGGAAATCGGGCTGCTGGCGTTCTTGGCGTGGCTCCTCTCGTTCGGCACTCACGACTTGAGCCACGCGCTGGAACGCTCTCGCGCGGCCTTGGGCATCGCACGGCGCCGCCTTCACGCCATCAATCAGCAGCTCGCTGGAGAGATGCAGCAGCGGCTCAATCTGCAGAAGACCTTCGACCATGCGCGTTTTCATGATGCATTCACCGGGCTGCCGAACCGACGCTATTTCATGGATCAGCTCGACCGGGCGCTGCGCGATGTGCGCACCAAGCGGCGCCAACGAGTCGCCGTCATCATCGTCGACATCGCCCGATTCAAACTGATCAACGACATGCTGGGCCACACGGCGGGCGATGAGCTGATGGTTCAGGCTGCGCGCCGCTTCGAGAAGTCAACGTCGGAGTTCGAGGCAGTTCTTGCGCGCTGGAGCGGCGATCAATTCGCACTGCTACTATTGGACGCTGCCTCCGCCGAAGCGGCGCTGAATGTTGCGGCCGTTCTTCAGGAGGCGCTGCGCACCCCGGTCGAGTTGCGCCGCCACCGTCTCATCGTTGCGGCTAATGTCGGCGTCACGTATGTGGATTCGGGTCAACAGCGTGCGGAAGACGTCGTACGGGAGGCCGATATTGCGCTGTCGGTCGCGAAGCGCAGCGAGGCCGCCAAAATCGTCGCCTACGCGCCCAACATGGCGGGCCAGGCAGCGAGTCTGGTGAGCCTGGAGGCGGATCTGCACGTCGCGTTGGAAAAACACGAGATGCGGCTGCTGTTCCAGCCGATCGTCGACCTCAGAACCCATCAAATGGTGGCTGCCGAGGCGCTGCTGCGCTGGCGCCACCCGGTAGAGAGCGTGCTTGCGCCGGACAGATTTCTGCGCATCGCCGAAGAGGCGGGATTGATGGTGCCCATCACGCGATGGGTCGTGCTGCGAGGGGTCAGGGTTGCAGGCGAATGGCTGCGCCGTCTTCCGGCGAACGATAAGTTCTACATCAGCATCAATCTCTCGCCGAGCGCGGTACGAGATCCGGGCCTAAGCGAATTCGTCGCCTCCGTACTCCGGGAGACCCAGCTCCCGCCGTCGGTACTGAAGTTCGAACTCACGGAGGCAGCGCTCATCAGCAACGTCGGCGCGGCGCGCGAAACGCTCGAACAGCTGCACGCCATGGGCGTCCAATTGATGCTCGATGACTTCGGCACGGGCTACTCATCGTTGAGCTATCTGCAGCTGTTCCCATTCGACTTCGTAAAGATCGATCGGCCGTTTGTGAACCGAACCAGCTCCGATCAGGCCAACACCGGCATGATGGCGGCGATGGTGCAGATGGCCAGCAGTTTGAAACTTACGGCAATCGCGGAAATCATCGAGACCGAGGCAGCCGCCACGGCGCTTCGGGAAATGGGATGCGACTACGGCCAGGGATTCTATTTCAGCGAGCCGCTCGAAGCCGAATTCGCCTTCCAGCGCCTGCGCAGCCACGAACCGTTCCAGCCGCCGCAAGCGTCATCGGACACGGCAGCGGGGCGGCGGCTGGAAGAAGACCGGTCGCCCACGAGCGAGGTGCCGGTGATCACCACGGCATACAAGCCGCCCCGCCCGGCATCCGCGGGTCCGAAGGGCCGACCGCTGCAGGTGGACGATTCCTCGCCCACGGTCATGTTCCCCGGCGGCTCGATCGATTTTGCAGCAGAAGAGGACGACGACGAAGACGCATAAAGAGAATCCGTGTCAAAAATATTCCACACATGATTGATTTTTAGAGCTTTTTTTGCGGCTATCAAGGCAGCCTGAACGGCGCAGATAGTCCAATGGAGGCTAGGAGCGGAATCGAACCGCTGTACGCGGCTTTGCAGGCCGCTGCATGACCACTCTGCCACCTAGCCGTGAGTCAAAACAACGAACCCCGGACGTGCCGGGGTTCTGAAAGATCTGGAGCGGGAAACGAGGCTCGAACTCGCGACCTCAACCTTGGCAAGGTTGCGCTCTACCAACTGAGCTATTCCCGCCCGAAACAGACGCGCAATTGTAGGGCCCTACTGCCGCGAGTCAAGAAGAACGCGGGGCCGGTAGTGCCGTTTCGCGGCGGGGCACCTGCTAGAGCCGCGCGCTGCCCCGCAATTCGGGCCATGCCAGACGCAGGTATTGCACCATGGACCATAGCGTGAGAACCGCGGCTATGGCCGTCAGCACCAACCCGACTTTGTAGGTCGGGATGCCCAAAAGATCCTGCCGGAATAACAGCAGCGACAGTCCGACAATCTGCATGATGGTTTTGTACTTGGCCAAAAGCGACACCTTGATCCGGCCGCGCGCGCCTATTTCAGCCATCCATTCGCGAAGCGCCGACACGGCGATTTCCCGGCCGATAATGACGACCGCGACGATGACCACGAACCAGCGCGGATCCTTGCTGACGATCAACACCAAGGCGGCGGCGACGATGAGCTTGTCGGCGACCGGATCCAAGAATGCGCCGAGGCGCGAGGTTTGGCCCAGTTTACGCGCGTAGTAGCCATCCAATGTGTCGGTGATGCCGGCCAGTGCGAACGCGGCGCAGGCCGCTGGATCCGCCCACGGGTAGGGCAGCAAATAGAATAGCGCGAGGATCGCGGGAATCATCAAAATGCGCAGCCAAGTCAGCGTATTCGGTACATTCCAATGCGATTGGCCGCTAGCGCCGCCCTGGGTGGAGGTGCTCATAAATTACCTCGGCGAGATCGCGTCCGAGACCGCGGATTTGTACGAAATCCTCAATGCCCGCACGCAAAATCCCCTGCAAACCCCCGAACTGTTTCAGTAGCTCGCGTCGTTTAACGGGCCCCAAGCCCGGAATGGTTTCCAATATCGATTGGCTGTGACGCTTGGCCCGTTTGCGCCGGTGTCCCGTGATCGCGAAGCGGTGCGCCTCGTCGCGCACGCGCTGAATCAGATGTAATGCTCGCGAGTCCGGAGCCAGTATAGTGGGCGTGTCCCGGCCCAACAAGAACAGTTGCTCTTGCCCCGGCCGCCGGTCGGCGCCTTTGGCGACGCCTATCAATGTGATCCCGGTCACCCCCAGTTCCTCGAGCACCTTGGCCGCTTCCGCGAGCTGCCCTTTGCCGCCGTCGATGAGCAGTACATCGGGCTTGGGTGTCTCGCCGTCGCGGACGCGCTTGTAGCGCCGCGTCAAAACCTGATACATCGCGGCATAATCGTCCCCGGGTTGAATTCCGGCAATGTTGAAGCGGCGGTATTCGCTCTTGAGCGGGCCCTCCTCGCCGAACACCACGCAGGAGGCGACCGTGTCCGTGCCACCCGTGTGGCTGATGTCAAAGCACTCTATGCGGCTGGGCGCCTCCTCCAAATCGAACGCCTCGCGCAGATCTTCCAAGCTCGACTCGATGCTGGCGCGCGCCAGGCCGCGCATGGTCAGCGCCTGTTCTGCGTTGTTGTGCATCATCTCCAGCCAGCGGGCGCGAATGCCGCGAACTGAGGAAGCGATGCGCACCTTGTGGCCCGCCCGCTCCGCCAGCGTCGCCTCCAGCAGGGACATTTCCTCGAACTCCGCTTCGACGATTATCTCCGGGGGCGACTCTCGCTCCAGATAGTATTGCGCGACGAAGGCCGCGAGCACTTCCGGCGGCTCCGCATAGGGAGCTTTGGGAAAAAATGTCGTGCTGCCCAGACTGCGGCCGGCGCGGATGAACATCAGGGCCACGCAATACTCGCCATTGCGGGCCGCGATCGCAATGACGTCGGCATCGTGATCGATATCGGCGGAGACAATCTGTTGCGCCTGCACGGCTTTGAGCTTCGCCAGTTGGTCGCGCAGCTGCGCGGCCTCTTCGAACTGCAGCCGTTCGGCGGCTGCCTCCATGCGCCGCCCGAGATCGAGCGTCACCTCATCGTTGCGCCCTTCCAGCACCTTGATCGCCGCGCTGACGTCGCGCGCGTAGTTTTCCTTGGATATGAGGCCTACGCACGGGGCCGTGCAGCGTTGGATCTGGTACTGCAGACAGGGCCTGGACCTGTTCGCGAAATAAGTGTCTTCGCAATTTCGCAGGCGAAAGAGTTTCTGTAGCTGCTGCAGGGTGTCGCGCACCGCGCCGGCAGACGGGTATGGGCCGAAGTACCGCCCCGGTTCCTTGCGCGATCCGCGATAAAAGTTGAGACGCGGAAACTCGTGCTCCGTCTCGAAATGTAGGTAGGGAAAACTCTTGTCGTCGCGCAGCACCACATTGAAGCGCGGGCGATGCTTTTTGATGAGGTTGTATTCAAGCAGCAAGGCCTCCGTGTCGGAGTTTGCAATGGTAACCTCCATGCTCGAGGTCTTCGCGACCAGCGCCTGAACTTTCGGATGCACGTTGCTCGGCTGAAAGTAGGACCCGACGCGGCTCTTGAGGTTGCGGGCCTTGCCCACGTACAGAATCTCGCCCTGGGCATCGAGCATCCTGTAAACGCCCGGTCGGACGGGCAAGCTGTCGACGAACGACCTAGCGTCGAATGAGCTCACGCGCCCTGCCGATGACGCCCTCAAACATTTGGGTCGTGAGGCGCCGGGTCTGAGTGTTGTACCGGCTGCAATGATAGGAATCCAACAACACACGGCCCCCGCTCAACTGATGTTCCGCAGCGTGCGCAAAGCGGTGTGCGCCCGGCGCCAGATCGCAGGCGCGAAGTACCGCTCCATGGGCGATGGCGCCCAACGCGAGGATAACGCGCACGTTGGGGCTGTGCGCAAGTTCCGCACGAAGAAATTCATTACAAGTCTTGATTTCTAAAGGTAAAGGCTTGTTCGCAGGTGGCACGCACTTCACCGAATTCGTGATGCGCGCGTCCAGGAGTTGGAGCCCGTCGTCAGCGGCCTCAGAAATTGGGCCGCTGGCGAAGCCGAACTTGTGCAGGGTCTCGTACAGCAGGATCCCCGCATGATCGCCGGTGAATGGCCGGCCGGTACGATTGGCGCCATGCAGACCGGGCGCCAATCCGACGATCAGCAAGCGTGCGTCCGGGTCGCCAAAGGGCGCTACGGGGCGGCAGTGGTAGGTTGGCTCCTTCAGGCGCACGGCATCGAGAAATGCGGTCAGACGGACGCAGCGCCTGCACACTGGATCAAAGCTGCTGTTCATGAACGGGGGTCGAAAAAAATTCTCGTAGGGCACACAAAAAACGGGCTACGCGGAGACTCCGCGTAGCCCGCCGTCGATCACGCGCGGCTTTGGACTAACCCGAGCGCAACCCAACCTTGCCCAGAACCTAGGCTGGAACCCGTCAGACTCACTGCACCGAGAAAAATTCCGCGCAATGCGTCGATATTTGTTTGCTTATCGTCCGAGCAGTTGGGCCTCGCGACACTCAATTCTCAAGGGCGGGAAAGGTCTGGAAGTCAGAATAGCATCTGCACGCATCGAGGCAAGTCGGCTTTTGAAAAAAGGCCGCCGGCAACCTAGGTCACACTATAAATTCACTCAATAATCTCTTGATATTTCTAAGAATACCGCCCTGGGGCGTATTTGACATATTAGCGGCGCGGGCGGCCATTAAGCCCGTGAATTCGGGGTCTTCCCTATCCGTCGGTGCGCCCCGGCGCGACGCGCGATCAGCATCGCCAGTTCCAGGGCCTGTTCGGCGTTCAGCCGCGGATCCACCTGCGACCTGTAGGCCCGTGCCAGATCGTTCTCTGCAAGGCCTCGTGCGCCGCCGATGCACTCCGTTACGTCCTCGCCGGTGAGTTCTATGTGCACTCCGCCCAGCGTCGACCCCTCCTCTTCGTGGATGCGGAACGCTGCTTCCACCTCTCCAAGAATATTGTCGAAGCGGCGCGTCTTCACGCCGCCTGCCGTGGTCTCGGTGTTGCCGTGCATTGGGTCGCACACCCACAGCACTTGCGAGCCCGTCGCGCGCACCGCCCGGATCATGGCCGGCAAACGTTGCTCGATGTCCTTCACGCCGAAGCGATGCACGAGGGTCAGCCGGCCGGGCTCGCTTTGCGGGTTCAGCACTGCCACGAGCTCTTGAAGCCATTCGGCGCTCATGGCGGCGCCCACTTTCACGCCGATGGGGTTGGCAATACCGCGAAAATATTCGACGTGGGCGCCATCGATGTTGGCAGTACGCATGCCGATCCACGGCATGTGCGTCGACAAGTTATACCAATGCTTCTGACGCTCGATATAACGGGTCTGCGCCTGCTCGGACAGCAAGTGCAGTCCTTCGTGGCTGGTGTAGAAGTCGACGCGAGTGGCAGCGTGCACCCGCTGCCCGCTCACCGACTCGAAGAATTCCAGCGATTCGGCAATCGAGTCGACGATCTTTTGATAGGCATCGCGCAAGGCCGCGTGGCGCAAAAAGCTCAGGTCCCAGTACTCCGGATGATGCAGATCGGCGAAGCCGCCGTCGATCAAGGCACGAACGAAATTCAAAGTGAGCGAGGCGCGCTCGTAGCCGCGCAGCAGGAGCTCCGGATCCGGCTCCCGCTCCGCCGCGGTGAATCCCGGTCGATTGACGTTGTCGCCGCGGTAGCACGGCAGGGTCACGCCGTCGCGCGTCTCGGTGTCGGCCGAGCGTGGTTTTGCATACTGCCCGGCAAAGCGACCGACGCGAATGATGGGTTTTTTCAAACCTTGCAACAGGACCAGGCTCATCTGCAGCAAGATCTTCAGGCGCTTGGCGATATTGTCGGATTCACAATCCGCGAAACTCTCGGCGCAATCCCCGCCCTGCAGCAGGAACTGCTCGCCACGCTGCGCCTGGCCCAACTTCGCCCGCAATGCGTCGACTTCCCAGGAGACGACCAGGGGCGGCAGCCGGCTCAGCGAGGCGACGGCGCGTTCCAGCGCATGCTGGTCGGGGTAATTGGGTTGTTGGGTCGCGGGGCGGCTGTGCCAACTCGCGGGGTGCCAGTTCGTCAAGGCGGGGGTCTTCGACATGCCGCGATGCTAGCGTTGTCGGCCGGCCCGCGTCAAAATGCCGCCCCTCGGAATCCCGCCAAACCTTCTGGAATGTCTTTATGCATACAACCGATCCCTTGCAGGCACTCGGACTTCGCGAACTCAACCCCGGCACCTGGTCCGGCAGTCACGGCTGGAGCGAACAATCCGACGGCCCCTTGATCGATTCCGTGAATCCCGCCACAGGCAAGCGGCTGGCGCAAGTCCGCGGCGCGACGCCGTCGGACTACGAGCACGTGATGACGGGGGCTGTCACGGCCGCGGCTGCGTGGCGGCAAGTGCCGGCGCCGAAGCGCGGCGAGGTGGTGCGGCTCATGGGTGAGGAGTTGCGCCGGTCCAAAGATGCGCTCGGGAGCCTCGTGTCCCTGGAGAACGGCAAGATCAAGGCTGAGGGGGACGGCGAGGTCCAGGAGATGATTGACATCGCCGATTTCGCCGTCGGGCAGTCGCGGATGCTGTACGGCCTCACCATGCACTCGGAACGGCCGCAGCACCGCATGTACGAGCAATGGCATCCGCTGGGCGTGGTGGGGGTGATTTCCGCCTTCAATTTTCCGGTGGCAGTATGGTCCTGGAACGCGTTCCTGGCGGCGATTTGCGGCAATGCCACCGTGTGGAAGCCCTCGCCCAAGACCGCCCTCTGCTCCCTCGCCGTGCAGCACATCTGCAATCGAGTGCTCAAGCGCCAGGCGTTGCCGGCCATCTTTCAGGTCTTCATCGACGCCGGCACCGAGCTCGCGACGCGCTTTGTCGAGGACCGGCGCGTCGCGCTGGTGTCCTTCACCGGCTCGACGCAGGTGGGACGGCAAATCGGCGTGCGCGTTGCGGAGCGCCTCGGCAAGAGTTTGCTGGAGCTCGGCGGCAACAACGCCATCATCGTCGACGAGACCGCCAATCTCGACCTGGCGGTGCCCGGTATCGTTTTTGGCGCGGTCGGAACCGCCGGCCAGCGCTGCACCACCACCCGGCGGGTGTTGGTCCATCGTTCGCGCGCGGCGGAGCTCGAACGGCGGCTGATTGCAGCCTATGGGCAAGTCCGCATCGGCGACCCGCTCGTCGCGGACACCCTGATGGGACCCCTGATCGACAAGGGATCCGTGGAGCGCTATTCGTCCGCAATTGCCGCGGCCCGAGAACAAGGCGGACGGCTGCTGTACGGCGGCAAGGTCCTCCCCACACCCGGCAATTTCGTGGAACCCGCCCTTGTTCGCGCCTCGGCCGACATGGCGGTGGTCCGCACCGAGACCTTTGCGCCGATCTTGTACCTGATTGCGTACGACACCTTGGATGAGGCCGTGGCCATTCAAAATTCTGTCCCGTATGGTCTGTCGTCGGCTATTTTTACCGATCGATTGCCGGCGGCCGAGCGCTTCTTATCGGCACAAGGCAGCGATTGCGGTATCGCCAACGTCAATCTCGGCACGTCGGGCGCTGAGATCGGCGGCGCATTCGGCGGCGAGAAGGATACGGGGGGCGGCCGCGAAGCCGGTTCCGATTCCTGGAAGGCGTACATGCGCCGCCAGACGAACACCATCAACTGGAGTTCCGAGCTGCCGCTCGCACAAGGGATCCGCTTCAGCGTCTGAGCGGAGGCGGATGTCACCGCTCGGCAAGGCAGCACTCACGGCGCTCAGCGCGCCAACCACGCTTCGATCTCGGCGGCGCGCGCGTCCAAGCGCGCCGCCGATACGGGTCCCAAGGTTTTGAGTTCTTGCGCGTACAGCGATACTCGGTACTCTTCGATCCAGTTCTGCAACTCATCGAGTTCCGGGATCCAGCGCATTTCGGCCGCCACCTGCTTTGCGAGCGATGCTTGGCGCTCGGACCAACGGCGAAGTTCCCCGACGATCTGCGGCGGCTCGCTGCCGCGTGCGCCGATGCGTTGCCAGCGGCGCTCCTCCGCCTTCAAATACCGCGGCAACTGACGCAGCCACTCCGCTGACATGGATTCGAGACGGCGGGCGCTCAGGAGCCGGCGCAGATGCTCATTGCTCTCATCGATCGCGTCGGCCAGGAGCGCGCGCTGCGCATTCTCGAGCGCGCGGCGCACCGCGCGTGCCTCGGTGAACCAGCTCAAGGCAGCGGACTCGATTTCCTCCAAGCAAGGATGTAAACGTGCACGCCCTTGGTCGACGGCATTCTCAAACGCCGCGCGGTTGCGCGGCGGCTGCGCGTCGCCAAAACAAGCGCAGCGAAAAGTCCGTTGGAGGAGGACCTCGCGGAGTTCGGCGCTGCCCAGGTAGGGACTCGCCGCGAGCAACAGAACGGCGTCGCCGGCAATGATCTTGCCAAGATCGCGCGCCTGCTGACTGAGCATGCCGCGCGCGAGGTGCGCCGCGCCTTCAGGCCAACTGCGGCCGGCCTCGGCGGCAGACCATTCGTATCGCACCGCGAGCGCCGGGGTTGCGCCGGCGCGAGCGAGCGTCGGGTACACCCACACCGTCCCCTCCTCGAGCGCCAGCGGCACGCTGTCCGGCAACTCATCGATCTCGAACCGGCGCCAGGCGCCGACGTTTCCATGCTCGGCGCGGGCGAGGCGCTCGAGGTCCGCGCGAGCGGCGGCGGCGCTCGCGCGGCGCAATTCCGCCAGGGTGTTGCCATACGCAAGAGCATGGCCGCCCAAATTCACCGCCAGCCGAGGCATCAAGTGGGCCGGCACGGCGGCCAGATCGAACCGCAGCAAGGAATCTGGGATGCCGCGCTGCTCTTTGAGCCATTCCTTGAGGCTCCGTGCATCCGCAGCCGCCGAGACCGGCCTGGCGCGTGTGCCGGCGCCCGAGGGCGCGCTCATCGCGGCCAAGAATTGGCGGGCCGCGTCGCCGATTGGAATCAAGTTTCGGCGCGCATCCTTGGGCAGCGAGCGGAGCAGCGCCTCGATGCGAGGTTCGGCAAGCCCCGGTACGGCGGCGTCCACGGCGGCGCGGGTGAGTCCGGGCATTGCCAGCAGTGGTATTTGCAATCGGGCGCCGTCCTCGGCTTCACCGGGCGTAAAACGGTACTCGATGGGGATCGAGAGTGCGTCCACGTTCGCGACCTCGGGAAATTGGGCGAGCGCTTCGGGCTCCGGCAATCGGGCAAAAATCTGTTCGGGCCTGAAGCTAAGGGCGCGCCGCCCCGCCTCCGAGAGATGCCGGGTGAAATACTCCAAAGTCGCCGCGCTCGAGACCTGGCGCGGCAACGCACGATCGTAGAAATCGACGAACACCTCCGCGCTCTGCAACAGATCGCGGGTGCGCAGGCGATCCTCCATCCGCTGCGCGTCGCGCACGGCGGCGTCATTGGCGAGCAGCCACGCGGGTCTGCGGCGCAGGCGCTCGTGGACCAAGGCTTCCCGTGCGAAGATGCGGCGGGATTCTTCCGGAGCGATGGGTCCGAAGTTCACCACTCGATTTGCATTCAAGGTCAACCCCAGAAAACTGACGCGCTCGCGTGCCACCACTTCCTCCCGTTCCTCGTCCCAGTCCGGTTCCAGATACTCGCGTTTCAACAGGTGCGATGCGGCGCCTTCAATCCATTGCGGTTCGACCTCCGCGGCCCGGCGCGCGAATACTCGCGAAGTCTCGACGATATTCGCCGCCATGACCCACCGCGGCCGCCGCCGCGCCAGGGGCGAGCCTGGAAAGATATGAAAATGCACCCCTCGAGTGCCGAGGTAGACGCCTTCTTCGCCGCGCGTGCCCACCATGGTACAAAAGCCCGCGAGCAGCGCACGATGCACGGCGGTGTAGCTGGCCGCTTGCGGTCGCGCCGCGATACCGATATCGGCCGCCCGATCGGCGACCTGGGCATAGACATCGTCCCATTCGGACAGCCGCAGCAGCGAGAACCGGTGCTCCTTGCACCAGCGCCGCAGTTCGCGCCGCGGACCTTCGCGGGCCTTGCGGTACGCGCGCCAGATCTTCACGAGCGCGGAGAACTCGGATTTGTTGTCCTCGAAAGCGGCGCTCTGGGCTTCATTGGGCAAGCCCGCCGCGGCGGTTGCGCCCCCTGCGATGCGAAAATCCGGAACGCTCAACGCGGCAACGATTGCCAACAGCTCGCCCTCCGCGCGGAAGCGCTTGCTCTCGAGGAGCGCCCTTGCCAAGCGCGGGTCGAGCGGCAATCGCGCCATTGCCCGGCCGCGATTCGTGATTCGCCGCTCGGGATCCAGGGCCTGCAGCTCTTGCAGCAGCCTATACCCATCGCTCAAGGCTCGGGAATCAGGCGCGTCTACAAACGGGAAATCCTCCGCGCCGCCCAGATCATCTGCGGCCAGGCGTAGCAGCAGAGCGCTCAGGTTGGTGCGCAGTATCTCGGGTTCGGTGAAGGGTGGGCGCGCGTCGAAGTCCGCTTGCGTGTATAGACGCAGGCAGAGCCCCGATCCCACGCGCCCGCAGCGACCTTTGCGCTGCTCGGCGCTGGCGCGCGATATGGCCTCTATCGGCAATCGCTGCAGGCGGTTGCGCGGGCTGTAGCGGCTGATTCGCGCCAATCCCGCATCGATGACCGAGCGAATGCCCGGCACCGTAATGGATGTCTCGGCCACATTCGTCGCCAGCACGATTCGTTGCCGCGAGCCGCGCTGAAAGATTCTGCTTTGCTGTTCCCAGGACAGGCGCGAATACAACTCGAGAACCTCTGCGCCGGCGGCGAGCTCGCGCTCCAAGAACTCGCCGACATCGCGTATCTCGCGCTCGCCGGGCAGAAATACCAGCACGTCGCCGCCGCCGATCGCGCCCGGTTCCGCGGCGATTTCCTGGTATGCCGCGAGGACCGCGGCGGGCAAGTCGGGATCTTCGGCATCGTCCGGCGCATCGCGGTAGCGTACTTCGATAGGGTGGTTGCGGCCGCTCACCGTGATGATCGGCGCATCGCCGAAGAATCGCGAGATGCGCTCGACATCCAATGTCGCCGAGGTCACGATCACCCTCAGATCGGGCCGGCGCGGCAGCAGCCGCTTCAGCACGCCCAGCAGCAAATCGACATTCAGCGTCCGTTCGTGCGCCTCATCGACGATGATGGTGTCGTAACGCCGCAGCATCGGGTCAGACGCGAGTTCCGCCAGCAACAACCCGTCGGTCATCAGCAGCACGCGCGTGGCATCGGACACTTGATCGGCGAAGCGCACGCGAAAACCGACGCTGCAGCCGACCGGCTGACCGACCTCCTCGGCGATGCGCGCGGCCAAAGCGCGCGCCGCGAGTCGCCGCGGCTGCGTATGCGCGATCAAGGCCTCGAGCCCACGTCCCAATTCCAGGCAATACTGAGGCAATTGAGTGCTTTTTCCCGAACCGGTATCGCCCGCGACGATCAGCACCTGTTCCCGGCGCAGCGCCTCCATGATGCTTTCGCGGCGCGCAGAGATCGGCAAGTCGGGGTCGTGTTTGAACGCGAGCGGGGGCGACCCGCGCGCGGCCCAGCTCACACCCCTGCCCTGTTCACTCGCCACGCTTGACTTCTTGCCAAAGCCTCTCTTGCGCATCGAGCTTCAAGTCCGCGAAAATCTCGCCCCGCTGCGCCGCCAAAACCTCCATGCCGCGAAATCGGCGCTCGAACTTGGCGTTTGCCGAACGCAGTGCCGCCTCGGCATCCACATCGAGTTTGCGGGCCAGATTGGCGGCCGCAAAGAGCAGATCGCCGATTTCTTCGAAGATTTCCCGCGACGCGCCTGCCGGTTGCCGGGCGGCGCCCGCAAGCGCGTTCGTTGCCGCGTCGCGCACTTCCGCCAGCTCTTCCGCCACCTTGTCGGCCGTTTGACTCGCATGTTCGAAATCAAATCCCACGCGCGCGGCCCGCTTGCTGAGTTTGAATGCGCGCATCAGCGCCGGCAGCGCCTGAGGGACGCCGTCCAAATGACTCGCCTCGGGGCCGGCGGCGCGCGAGCCGGCCGTGGCGCCACGCTCCTGCGCCTTGATGTCTTCCCATACGACGCTTTGCTCCGCGCCAGTCAATGAGCCGATCGCGCCGAACACGTGAGGGTGGCGGCGCGTGAGCTTGTCGCATATCGTCCCCGCCACCGCCTCGAAGTCGAATGCGCCGGCTTCGCTCGCGATCTGCGCGTAAAACACCACTTGAAACAAAAGATCGCCCAATTCGTCCCTGAGGTGCTGCACCTCGCCGCGTTCGGCGGCATCGGCAACTTCGTAGGCCTCCTCGATGGTGTACGGCGCAATGCTCGCAAACGTTTGTTCCATATCCCACGGACAACCATCCGCGCCGCGCAAGCGCGCCATGATGGAAAGCAGCTCGCGCATGCGGCTGTCCACTCAGGACCGCTCGCCGCCGGCCTGCAACTTTCGGCGCAGAGTCATCAGCATACCGGCGGTCGCACCCCAAATATTGCGTTCGCCGTAAGGGATGTCGTGCACGTCGATCATCAATTCGCCTAACTTCCGCCGGCGGGACTTGTGATTGGCGGCGTCCAAGATGAAATCGAGCGGCACTTCGAACACATCGTGCACTTCCGCGTGTGCGATGCGCAGCTGGTATTGCGGATTAACGAAGCCGACCACGGGTGTGACGCGAAAGCCCGTGATGACGTGATGATCGGGCAAGTAGCCTGCGAATTCCACGAACTCCGGCAACAGGCCGATCTCCTCCTGGCTCTCGCGCAAAGCCGCGTGCCATGCATCCTTGTCCTCGGGCTCGATGCGGCCGCCGGGAAAGCTGATTTGGCCGGCGTGATCCTTGAGCGTTTCGGCTCGCTGCGTGAGCAGCACGGTCAGCCCCGTCCCATGCTCGACCAGCGGCACAAGGACGGCCGCGGGCACCCGCCGCGCCGGCAGCGAGGCACGCACCTGCGATGCGAGCTCGGCGGACGCGCCCGCCAACCACTGCATGTCCTCTTCCGGCGTGGATGGTAGCGGATCGAGCGACTCGCGGATCTGGGCTTTTGAATAAAGAGAAACCATTAATCTCTAGCTGCCGGAACCGGCGCCTTGGATGCCCCCCTCGGTGAGCGTCTTGGGGTCGAGCAGGCGGCGCAGTTCATCGACGCTCAATTCCGTCATTTCCGCCGCAACTTCCAAAATCGGCCGGCCTTCGGCGTAAGCCTTCTTGGCGATGGCCGCCCCTTTTTCGTAGCCGATGACGGGATTGAGCGCCGTCACCAGGATCGGATTGCGCGCCAGCGCATCCTGCAATCGAGCATGATTCACCGTGAAGCCGGCGAGCGCATGATCGGCCAAGTTACGGCTGCCGATACCGAGCAGTTCGAGGCTTTGCAACAAATTATAGGCAACCACCGGCAGCATGACATTCAGCTGAAAATTTCCGGACGCCGCGGCCACGGTGATCGTCACGTCGTTGCCCATCACCTGCGCAGCGATCATGGTCACCGATTCGGGCACGACCGGGTTGACCTTGCCCGGCATGATGCTGCTGCCCGGCTGCAGCGCCGGAAGCGCGATTTCACCGAGCCCCGCCAGCGGCCCGCTATTCATCCAGCGCAAATCGTTTGATATTTTCATCAGGCTCACGCTAAGGACCTTGAGTTGGCCCGACAGTTCCACCGCCGTGTCCTGACTCGACAGCGCCGTGAAATAATTGTCGCTTGGCCTGAAACTAAGGCCGGTCCGCGCTGCAAGGTCGCGCGCAAACACAGCGCCGAACTCGGGCCTTGCGTTGACGCCGGTGCCGACGGCGGTGCCGCCCTGCGCGAGCTGGTACAGGCGCGGGGTGACCGACCGCAATCGGGAGATGGCATCGCCGATCTGCGCCTGCCACCCTTTCAGTTCCTGCGCAAGGGTAATGGGCACCGCATCCATCAGATGGGTACGGCCCGTCTTGACCACGTCCGTGAATTCGGCCGCTCGTTGACCCAAAACCGTGCGCAGCCGATCGAGAGCCGGCAGCAAATGCTCGTGCAGACGCAGCGCCGCGGCGACGTGGATCGCGGTGGGCACCACGTCGTTGCTGCTCTGGCTCATGTTCACTTGATCGTTCGCGTGCACCGGCTGCGCCAGGGATCTCGAAGCCAGCGTGGCAATCACTTCGTTGGCGTTCATGTTGCTGCTGGTGCCCGACCCCGTTTGAAAGACGTCGACCGGAAATTGATCATCATGGCCCCCGGCGGCGACATCGAGAGCGGCAGCCTGGATCGCGAGCGCCGTCTCCCTTGGCAAATCGCCGAGGTCCGCGTTGGCGGCGGCCGCCGCATGCTTGATGAGTCCCAAGGCGCGAATGAAAGCCCGCGGCATGCGCAGGCCCGTGCTCGGAAAGTTCTGCACCGCGCGTTGTGTTTGCGCGCCCCACAACGCGCTCGCCGGGACATCGAGCGCGCCCATGCTGTCATGTTCGACGCGCGTGGTTGCTGTCATCGCGCCCTTCCTCCGCTGATTGGTTCGTTTACGGTAATATTACGGATTCTACACTTAAAGCGACCACATCCTCCGATGGCCATTTCTCCCGCTGACGCGCTCTCACCCCTCGACGGCCGGTACGCCGGCAAGCTCGCGGGAGTCCGATATATTTTCAGCGAAGCGGGCCTGATGCGCGAGCGCGTGCGCGTGGAGTGCGCCTGGTACCTGGCGCTCGCTTCGGGTCCCGCCGCGACGGCGCTTGCCGCGCTGCCGAGCGCTGCCCGGGACTTGATGAGCGCCCTGGCGAAGGATCCGTCCGGCACCGATGTTGCCGCCATCAAACGCATCGAAGCACGCACCAATCACGATGTGAAGGCGGTTGAGATGTGGCTGCGCACCGAACTCAAGACGCAGGGTGCCACGCCCGCCCAGCTCGAATGGCTGCATTTCGGCTGTACTTCGGAAGACATCAACAACCTCGCGTACGCGCTCATGCTGAAGGGCGCTCGCACGACGCTGCTGTTGCCCCTGCTCGACAGCATCGCCGGGGTGCTCGACTCGTTGGCGCATCGTCATGCCGCAGCGCCCATGTTGGCGCGTACTCATGGCCAGACCGCGACTCCGACCACGATGGGCAAGGAAATCGCCAATGTCGCCGCCAGGCTCTGCAAACAGCGGGCCGGTCTCGAACGCGTCGAAGTGTTGGGCAAGATGAACGGTGCCGTCGGCAATTTCAACGCTCACGCCGCGGCATTGCCGCGCGTCGATTGGTTTGGCTTTAGCCGGGAGTTCGTCGAATCCTTGGGGATGACGTCGAACGCTCATACTACGCAGATCGAGCCGCACGATTGGATCGCCGAGTATTGCCATGCGCTCATGCGGGCCAATACCGTGCTGCTCGACCTCGCTCGCGACATGTGGACATACATTTCGTTCGCTTATTTCAAGCAGCGCGTGGCTGCGGACGAGGTCGGCTCCTCCACCATGCCGCACAAGGTGAATCCGATCGATTTCGAGAATGCCGAGGGCAACCTCGGATTGGCCAACGCGTTGCTGGCGCATTTCGCCGATAAGCTCCCGTTGTCGCGGTTGCAGCGGGACCTCACCGACTCCACCGTGCTGCGCAATCTCGGGGTGGCGATCGGACATTCCGTCTTGAGCTATGGATCGTTGCTGGCGGGCCTCGAAAAAATAGAACTCGACCCCGCGCGCGCGGCCGAAGATCTGGATCGTGCCTGGGAAGTGCTGGGCGAGGCGGTGCAAACGGTGATGCGGGCCCACGGGATTCCGGATGCTTACGACCGTTTGAAATCCTTCACTCGCGGACGGCCCATGGACAAGGACTCGATGCGCGAGTTCATTGGCTCTTTGGAGCTGCCGCCGGCGGAGAAAGAGCGGCTGCTGTGCCTGGAACCGAAGGATTACCTCGGGTTGGCACCGGTCCTCGCAAGGCGCACAACCGGGTCTTAGCCGCCATTTTGCACATTTAGCCGTCCGAAACGTGACGCAGTTGGCACGAGCCTTTCCGGGCCAAACGGTACTATCCCCTCAAAGCAGCGAAGCCGGCCGAAAATCCGGCAAACCTCTCCAATTGAGGCGATCAGACATGGCGGGTAATACGGAAGAACGGACGAAACCGGTCGCGGACAGGGTCTCTGCGACGGGTGCAGACCATGCCGCGGGCTCAGGTACCCGGACCATTCTCACCACCATGCCGGAAGTTCGCGAAGCCAGCCTCAAGGTTGCCAAGTCGGCGCAACGCCTGTTATCGATCTTTACCCAAGATCTCGAGCCCTTGATTTACGGCGAGGAGCCATTTCTCGAGGCGATCAAGCGCCTGGTATTGGCGCGTTCCTACGCCAAAGTGCGCGTGCTGCTCGCCGATCCTTCGCGCGCCATGGTCGATAACAACCGATTTCTTGCTCTGGCGCGCCGTTTGACCAGCTGTATCGATTTGCGCGCGATGAGCCCCGAATACCCCGCGAGCGCGGGCGCGTTCATCATCGCGGACGACAAGGCGCTGGTGTACCGACTGCAGGCGGACCGCTGGGACGGCATCTCGGACATGAACGATCCCGCCGTTGTGCGCCGGTATTTGAATTTCTTCGACGAGGTCTGGCAGACCAGCATGCAAGAATCGCAGATGCGGCAAATGCTCATGTAGCCACGCCGCTGCGCAAACCGTTGCGCACGCCACTTCGCAAACCGCTGCGCACGCCACTTCGCAAACCGTTGCGCACGCCGCTGCGCAAACCGCTGCGCACGCCACTTCGCAAGCCGCTGCGCACGCCATTGCGCACGTCCGTATAATAGGTCCGATGCCGGATCCCCATATCCCCTCGGAATCTCTCCCTCATGGGAGAGGTACCGTCATCGTCGGCATGTCCGGCGGCGTCGATTCCGCCGTCGCGGCTCTGCTGCTGCGCGACTCGGGCTACGCGGTGCAGGGCTTGTTCATGTCCAACTGGGAAGAGGACGATGACGCCTACTGCACCACCGCGGCCGATTTTCAAGATGCACGCCGCGTCTGCGATAAATTGGGGATTGCACTGCACCGCGCAAGTTTTGCCGCTCAGTACCGCGAACAAGTCTTCGAGCTATTCTTGCGCGAATACGCCGCCGGGCGAACTCCGAACCCCGACGTTTTGTGTAATCGCGAAATCAAGTTCGGCGTGTGTCTCGACTACATGCGCCGGCTGGGTGCTGACTCGATCGCCACGGGCCACTATGCGCGCCTGCAACACACGGCGCGCGGCCCCCAGCTTTTGAAAGCGCTCGACACCGCCAAGGATCAGAGCTACTTTTTGCACGCGGTCGCGCCGTCGGCGCTTAGCAAGACCTTGTTTCCGATCGGCGAGTTGCGTAAGGCGGATGTGCGCAACCTCGCGCATGCTGCTGGCTTGCCGGTGTACGACAAGCCTGACAGCACCGGCATCTGTTTTATCGGCGAGCGGCCATTTCAGGAATTCCTGAGCCGGTATCTGAGCACCGAACCGGGCCCCATCGAGAACGACGCCGGTTTGGTCCTCGGCGAACATCGCGGCCTCGCACTCTATACCTTGGGTCAGCGCTCCGGCCTCGGCATCGGCGGACGGGCGGGGAGCGCCGCGGCGCCGTGGTACGTCGCCGACAAGGACATGGAGCGCAACGCGCTCATCGTCGTACAGGATCAAGACCACCCGATGCTATTGTCAGATGCCTTCGATGTGGAACAGCTGCGCTGGTTGGCTCCCGACGACGACACCGACTCACCGATCGAATGCGCGGTCAAGACCCGCTACCGGCAGAGCGATCTTGGCTGCACCATGGAGTTGGCCGCTTCGGGAGACGCCGGCCACCGGAGGCGGCGCGTCACCTTGAGCGAGCCGGCACGCGCCGTGACTCCGGGCCAGTACGCGGTTTTCTATCGGGGTGCACGCTGCCTCGGCGGCGGTGTCATCGCGCAACGATTCAATTCCCGCCTGCCGCGCGCCGTCCGCGGAATCACTTATAATTGTGTTTTTACCGCGGAGGGCTCATGACGGATAGCTTCAAGGCAAGAACGACGCTCAAGGTGGGCGCGGTGCCATACGAGATCCTGAGTCTCGATGCCCTCAAATCGTTCAATGTCCATCGACTGCCCTTTTCCCTCAAGATCCTGTTGGAAAACCTCTTGCGGTTCGAAGACGGCGTCAATGTGACGAAGAACGATATCGAGGCTCTTGTCAATTGGAACCCCAAGGCTCAGCCCAGTCATGAAATAGCTTTCACGCCGGCGCGAGTCATCATGCAGGACTTCACGGGCGTCCCCTGCATCGTGGATCTCGCGGCCATGCGCGAGGCGATCGTCAGGCTCGGCGGCGATCCGCAAAGGGTCAATCCGCTGGCGCCCGCCGAATTGGTCATCGACCATTCGGTGCAAGTCGATGAATACGGTGCGGCCGACTCGCTGAAGCGCAACAACGAAATCGAGTTTAACCGCAACGGCGAACGCTACATGTTCCTGCGATGGGGACAAACGGCATTCAGCAACTTCAAGGTCGTACCGCCCAATACCGGCATCGTCCATCAAGTCAACATCGAACGCCTGGCGCGCGTGGTTTTCTCGGACGGGGCTGCCGGCAATCAGGTTGCCTATCCCGACACGTTGGTCGGCACCGATTCGCACACCACGATGGTCAACGGACTCGGCGTGCTCGGTTGGGGCGTGGGCGGCATCGAGGCGGAGGCCGCCATGTTGGGGCAAGCGGTGACGATGTTGATTCCGCAAGTGATCGGCTTCAAATTGACGGGCAGCCTGCCCGCCGGCACCACGGCGACCGACCTCGTGCTCACGGTGACGGAGATTTTGCGCAAGCACGGCGTGGTGGACAAATTCGTGGAATTCTTCGGCGACGGCCTCAAGGGTCTGCCGCTCGCCGATCGCGCCACCATCGCCAATATGTCGCCCGAGTTCGGCTCGACCTGCGCGATCTTTCCGATCGACGAGGAAACCATTCGCTACCTCGAACTCACCGGACGCACAGCCGATCAAATTGCGCTCGTCGAGGCCTATGCCAAGGCGCAAGGACTGTGGCGCGTCAACGGCGCGCCGGCCGCCGACTACACCGATGTCGTCGAGCTCGACCTCACGACGGTTGAACCCTCTCTCGCCGGGCCGAAGCGGCCGCAGGACCGAGTGCCGCTGCGTAGCGCCAAGAGCGTCTATGAGCGAAGCGTGAAGAAGATGGCCGAGGAGCGCGGGCAGAAGAATCCGCAGGCAACGGGAGTCGCGAAGGCCACTATCGGCGCGAAGGCCTTTGAGGTGCGCGACGGCGCAGTCCTGATCGCCGCCATTACCAGTTGTACGAATACCTCGAATCCGGCGGTATTGGTAGCCGCGGGCCTGCTTGCCCGAAACGCGGGCGCCCGCGGCCTGACCTCCAAGCCCTGGGTCAAGACCTCTCTCGCCCCCGGCTCACGCGTCGTCACCGACTACTTGCAGAAGGCCGGACTGCTCAAAGATTTGGAGGCCTTAGGCTTTTATACAGTGGGCTATGGCTGCACGACCTGCATCGGCAACTCCGGACCCTTGAAACCGGAGATTTCCGAGGCCGTCAGAACGGCCGACGTGATCGCTTGCTCGGTGCTTTCGGGCAATCGCAACTTCGAAGGCCGCGTGCATCCGGAAATAAAAATGAATTTCCTCGCCTCCCCGCCCTTGGTCGTTGCGTATGCGCTGGCGGGAAGCTTGGATATCGATATCACCACCGAACCCTTGGGGTCGGGCAAGGACGGGATGCCGGTATACCTCAAGGACGTGTGGCCAAGCGCCCAGGATGTGGCAGCCGCCGTGGCTGGCTGCGTGGACTCGGCGATGTTCAAGAAAGGCTATGCAAACGTGTTCTCGGGCGACGCGAATTGGAACGCCATCCAGACGCCGGCCGGCAAGATCTACTCATGGGACGACAAGTCCACCTACGTCAAGAATCCGCCCTACTTCGACGGCATGACCATGACGCCGGCGCCGTTGAGCGACATCAAGAGCGCGCGCGTGCTGGCGCTGCTCGGCGATTCGGTCACGACCGATCACATCTCTCCGGCCGGCAATATCGCCAAATCCAGTCCGGCCGCCAAGTACCTGATGGCGCAAGGCGTGCAGCCGGTGGATTTCAATTCCTATGGCGCGCGCCGCGGCAACCACGAGGTGATGATGCGCGGCACGTTTGCCAACATCCGCCTGCGCAATTTGCTGCTTCCGGGTACCGAAGGCGGCGTGACGCTGCACATCCCGAGCGGCGAACAGATGTCGATCTTCGACGCCTCGATCAAGTACCGGGCGGCGCGTACGCCGTTGGTGATTCTCGCCGGCAAGGAATACGGCACCGGCAGCTCCCGCGACTGGGCGGCCAAGGGCACAATGCTACTGGGCGTCAAAGCCGTGATCGCCGAGAGTTTCGAGCGCATTCACCGCTCCAACCTGATCGGCATGGGTGTATTGCCGCTGCAGTACAAGGAAGGTCAGAGCGCCCTCGGGCTGGGCCTCACCGGCAAGGAAACCTTTGAGATCGCCGGGCTCCATCGCGGCGCGGCGAGGTCCGTCACAGTCATTGCCAGGGCCGATGACGGCAAGACCACTCAATTCGAGGCGCGGCTGCGCATCGATACCCCGAAGGAACTCGATTACTACCAACATGGCGGGATTCTGCAATACGTATTGCGGCAACTCGCCGCATCAAACAAGGCGGCCTGAATTATGTCTCTTACAATGTATACGGCCACCGTGCCGACGTGTACTCGCGCGTTGAACAGCCTGGCGTCCATCCTCGAGAAGGCGGCCGCACATGCGGAGGCGCGCAAAATAAATCCCGCCGTATTGCTGAATACCAGGCTCTTTCCCGACATGTTTCCCTTGGCGACGCAAATCCACATCGCCAATGACATCGCCCAGGGCGGGGCAGCGCGGCTCGCCGGCGTCGAGGTCCCTGTCTTCGAAGCGAAGGAGCGAAGCCTCGGCGAATGGATCGCGGCGTCGCGCGCTACGGTCGCTTATCTCGAGTCATTGAAGCCCGCGCAGTTCGAGGGGGCCGAGGACAAGAACATCACCTGGCAGACACGCTCGTCCACAAAAAACATGCAGGGCACGCCCTACTTGTTCCATCACGTCTTGCCGAACGTGTTTTTTCATGTCGCCACCGCCTATGACATCCTCCGACAATCGGGCCTCGAGATCGGCAAGCAAGACTACTTGGGTAAGGCCTGAGCCGGGGGTGGGACGCTCCCGGCCTTCACCAAAACCATCACGTTCGGGTTCAGATGATTTTTTATGGCGCTGTTGACCTCGTCTCGCGTCAGCGCTTTGATCGCACCGGGGAGGCTCTCCAGCCGGCTTACGTCGTAGCCGCGCAGAATATCGGCCAAAATTGCATTCGCGAGGCCGGCCGTGGTCGACAGGCCGACTAGGTAGCTGCCGATCAAGCCTTGCTTGCGTGCCGCCAGTTCTTGGTCGCTGATCCCGTCCTTCCACCACCTGAGCAGTTCGCGCCGCGTCGAAGCAATCCCCTTGTCCATGAGAGCCGGAGCGAAACTCGCCGAAATGTCCCAGCCGCCGTCGGCGATGCTGTCTTCGGCCATCGCGGCCGAGATGTTGTAAGTCAGCCCTTCCTTGTCGCGCACGATGCCCATCAACCGCCCGGTAAAGCCGCTCCCCAGGACCGCCGTGCCCACGCGCAGCGCCAATGCATCCGGGTCCTTGTACCGCAGACCCGTCGGCTGCCCGATGATCACCGATACGCTCGGCTTGTCGGCCAGCGGTACGGACACTTCGAGCGGCGCCTTCAAGACGGCGGGGCTTGGCGGCCGTACGAAATCTTGGCCGCCGCTCCAGCCTGCAAACACGGTGCCGATCTGCGCTTGAGTCTGCGGCGCATCCACATCGCCGACGACCACGAGGATCATGTGAGCGGGCCCGTAATATTTCGCATGAAAGGCCTTGAGTTCGTCGAGGGTCGCGGCTTTCGCCGCGGCCTCATACTCGTTCACCAAGTGCGGGCGGTTCGGATGCCCCGGGGGAAATGCCGCGCGGCCAAAGGCCTCCTGCGCGCGCGCTTCGGTATTCTGCGCCGAGGCTTCCAAGGCGCCTATGAACTGCTGCTTTGCCTTGCTGAATTCTGCCGGTTGCAAAGCCGGCGTGCGCAGCTCGGCGGCAATGATCCCCAGCACCAGCGGCAGGTCCTTCTTGAGGCACTTGGCCCGAATTTCCAATGTTTGCACGCCCACGCTGAAAGCGATTTCCGCGCCGACGTTATCCAGCTGTTCGGCGATGGCGAACTTGTCCAGCATCTTCGTGCCACGGTCGAGCATCATGCCGGTCAACGTCGGAATCGCGATATTGCCGGGCTCCGCCATCGCATCGCCCGCGGGCAGCGCCCCCAGTATCACGACCACGTCCTTCACGTCGGTGCGGTATGCGATCAGATCGATTCCCGCAACTTGCGTGCGGTGGCTCTGCTCCGCCACATTCGCGGCGGCGGCGGCGCTCACCAATAACAGCGCAGTCCCTAGATAATGTCGCATCACGAGCCGTTCTCCGCTGCCGGGGGAACCGGAATGAACCAGCCCGCCGTCGCCTGAGCCTCTTTGAGATACTGCGCGGCGACGCGCTGTACGTCCGCGGGAGTCACGAGCTGCACCTTCTGTGGAAAAGTCACATAGAGGGTCCAATCGCCGACGCCGATCCACTCGTTGATCTCCGAGGCAATCGCGGCTGTTCCATCTCTTTTGTAGGCGTCGGCGGCGATATATTGCTGCTTCACTCGGGCCACCTCCGCTGCGGTCACGCCGTCGGTTTTTACTTTCGCGATTTCTGCCATGAGCGCCTTCTCCACTTGGGCGTGCGTCGCGCCGGGCGCGAGAATCGCGTACACGGTGTGCAGCGACAGATCGTGGTGCACATCGGTTCCCGCACCTGCATTCAGCGCCAAGCCTTGATCGACGAGCGCCCGATACAGACGCGCATTTTTGCCGGAACTCAAAATGGCATCGAGCATGTCGAGCGCCGGTAGATCGGGGTCCCTGCCGTTCGGAACCTTGTGGGCGATGATGACGGTCCCGAGTTCGCCCGGGCGCTCCACCGTGACTCGGCGCACCCCGCTTTGCGCCGGCTCCTCGGTATAAATCGCGGGAATAGGCGCCGGAGAATGCGGATGAACGCCATAGTATTTCTTGACCAGGTTCAAGGTGGCCGCGGCTTCGATGTCGCCGATCACCGTCACCGTCGCGTTATTGGGCCAATAGAACGTATCGTAGAACTCGCGTAATTTCGTGATCGGCACATGTTCGATGTCGCTCTTCCAACCGATCGTCGGGTGGTGGTATGGCAATGCTTGGTATGCCGCCGCCGTCACCTCTTCCATGAGTACGCTGTCCGGATCGTTTTTGCCGCGTTCGTATTCGTTGCGCACGACGGTCATCTCCGACTGCCGATCGGCCTCGCGCAGCCACAAATGGCGCATCCGATCGGCTTCGATCGCAATATAGCCTTCCAGATTTTCGCGTCCGATCGTCGCGAAGTAGTTCGTGCGGTCGAAGGAGGTCGTAGCGTTGAATTGACCGCCGACGTGCTCGAGGAACTGCTTCACGCTGTTGCCCCTTGGATCGTTGAAGTTTTCGCTTCCCTTGAACATCATGTGTTCGAGGATATGCGTCGCCCCGGTGGTGCCTGTCACCTCGTTGCGTGATCCGACCTGGTACGTCACTTGGAAAGTCACCACGGGCGCCGAATGGTCGGGGACCAGCAGCACGGTAAGCCCGTTGCTGTCGAGGCGATATTCGTCGACGCCGCTGAATGACTTCACATGTGTGAAGCCTGCGACTGCCAGGGATCCATCCTGGGGCGCAGCCGGGGCTGCCTGCGCGGCCGCGCCCAACGCCGCGGCGCATACGCAGGCGACCCACGCGCACCGCAACCCGGAATATCCGACTCTCTCATTCATAGAATCTCCCGCCCATGCCATCGCTTCCGATCAGAGGCGGCAATTCTAGTTCGTTCCGGTTCCAGGCGCGGCGTATTTTGGCGGACAGCTACGCGGCAACCGCCTGCACTTCGTCGGTCCACACCCGAAAGCGCCGCAGCACATTCGGCCCGAAGGTCATGCAGATGGCGACGTCCGCCGCATCCCGTCCGCGAGCGATCAGCACGCGCCCGATACGGCGTTGGTTGTTGCGGGGATCGAACACGCACCATCCGCCCCCGATGTAGGCTTCGAACCAACCGGCAAAATCCATCGGGGCATCCACGGGCGGAACCCCGATATCGCCGAGATAACCGGTGCAATAGCGGGCGGGAATGTTCAAGCTTCGACACAAGCTGATCGCGAGATGCGCGAAATCCCGGCACACTCCGCGCCGTTCGCTATATGTCTCCCAGGCCGTCTTGGTAGGACGGGCGCATTGATAGTCGAACGCGATGTGCTGATGCACGAAATCGCAAATGGCCTGTACCCGCCTCCAGCCGGGCATCATGCTGCCGAATTGACTCCACGCCATGGGCGACAACAGCTCGGTCTCGCAATAGCGGCTCGGAAGCAGAAACTCCAAGGTCTCGTCCGGCAGCGATTCGACCGTGTGTTCGAACGCGTTGGGGAAGCTGGGTTCCACGATCCCCAAGTCCTGGATCAAGGCGTCGCTCGTGACCCGGAACGCCCCGGCAGGCGCGAGCAAACGCGTGCACCAGTTGCCGAAGCCGTCGCGATACATGCGGAGCGGCACGGCCGGTTCGGTAACGATGCTGTCGGGACGAATCAAGTCCGATGCGCGGCTGTAGTGCACGTTCAGGATCGCGATCATCGGGGTGGCTTGAGGGAACTCGTAGGCCAATTCGTAGCCAAGTCGTATCAACATCTCATATCACCTTGGTTTCGCATCCGAGCGAGCGGGCACGAATTTGCCACGCGCCCGCGCGCGAGCACAGTGCTCACCGGCGTCAGGAATTGTAGGCTGCATCCTACGCGCTGAGTAAGCGAGTCAATCCGAGGATCGAGCGCACGAACGGCGTCGCGATTCCGAGCCGCTGCGCGATCTCGGCGACCGCACCGAGCTGCGGCGCGAGTTCCAGAGGCCGCCCGGCCTCGAGGTCGGCTAGCATCGAGGTCTTGAAGTCGCCCAGCCGCTGCGTGACGGCGATGCGCTCGACCGGCGTCATGCCCACATCCAAATCCAATCGCAGCGCGCAAAGTTGCATCTCCTCCATCATACGCACGCATAGTTCCCGGACATCCGCGTCGGCGAGTATCTTGGCGGTTCCGCAACGGGCCAGGGCGCTCAACGGATTCATGTTCATGTTGCCCCAGAGTTTCGCCCACACGTCATGGCGGATGCGCCGCGAGATTTCCGCGTTGATGCCGCCGCTGCGCAATCCGGCCACCACTTGCTCGAGGCGGTCGGTGACCTCGCCGCTGGGCTCCCCCAAAATCAGGCGCTCGGCAGCCACCACCTGCACATGGGCCGGGGCAAGCACCCGTGCAGAGGCATGCACCACCGAACCCAGAATACGCCGTCGCGGAAACGTCCGTTCCTGCGTTCGCGCCGGGTCGACCGATTCGAGGGACTGATTGGCCAGGGCACCGCCGAAATCGTGGAAGAACCACCATGGAATGCCATTGGTGCCGCTGACGACCACGGTGCAAGGACCGATGAGGGAACTCAGGGAAGGCGCGAGATCAGGCAGTACCTGCGCCTTGACGGTGAGGAAGACGAAGTCGTGAATACCCAGCTCGCCGGATGATCCCGCACGCGGCCGACTATGCCGCACTTCGCCGTTCCGCTGCACGCGAAGGCCATCGGCGCGCAAGGCCGCGAGCGTCGAACCGCGCGCCAGCACCGACACAGCCCAGCCGGCACGATCGAGAGCGTCGGCAATCCATCCGCCAATGGAACCCGCACCGACGATGGCAGCTGATGGACTCATGCTAAAAGAATAGCAAACTCGGGCGCGGGCGCCGTCCTTGCCGGCCTGCGATCGGTATGTCAAGCTCGGTGTAATAGTTGTTCGAGATACATTTGTTAACTAATTGTATTATCTGATTATTAATGACCTCCGTAAGCACTTCCAAAGCACGCCGCTCGGTCGCGGTATTTGATCTCGACGGCACGCTCACGTGGCGCGATACCCTGGCGCCGTTCTTGATGAGCTTTCTGCGGCGGCACCCGTGCCGCGTGTGGGGGTTGTGGCGCCTGCCCTTCGCCCTGCTGAGTTTCGCGGCCCGGCATCGTGACCGCGGCCTCCTCAAGTCGCGGGTCATCCGTATGGTGATGAGCGGCGCCAGCCGCACCGATGTCGGCACCTGCGCCGACGCATTCGTGAACTCGCTGCAGGCGCGCCGCCGGCTCCGGCCGGCCGCCCTCGCGGCACTGGAGGCACACCGCGAAGCGGGCGACCACCTTGTATTGCTGTCGGCAAGCCCGGATTTATACGTGCCGCGCATCGGCCGGGCACTCGGGTTCGAACGCACGTTATGCACGGAGATCGAATGGCGCGGTGACCGGCTGATAGGTGCACTGAAAACCGCGAATCGCCGGGGCGCTGAAAAAGCGCGCTGCCTGGACTGGCTGCGCACCCAGTACCCGGGTCTGGCGATCGTGGCCTACGGCAACAGCGCCTCCGATCTGGACCATCTGCGTCAAGCCGATCGAGCCTTGCTGGTGAACGGCAATCCCGCGGCCCGCGCGCTGGCGGCGCAATCGGGTATCCCCACCTCGGATTGGACATAAACTACCCCGCATTCGAAACAAAGCTCGGACTCGGCCGGTCTATTAGACGAATGCTTTGAACACGCGAGAGAAAAGCCATGCGCAGGAGATCAGCAAATTCCCGGATCGTGCCCTCGGACATAACGCCGCACGAGCAATACCTGTCGCGGCGAGACCTGATCGCCGGCGGTCTTGGTTTGGCGGCCGCCCAAAGCATCGGTGGCTTTGCGCGCAACGCCTTTGCCCAAGCCCCGGCGGCTCTCACCTATGTAAAAAATGCGGCCTTGAGCGTTACCGAGACGCCTAACTCGTATACCGACATCACCACGTACAACAATTACTACGAATTTGGCACCGATAAATCCGACCCCTCGCAGAACGCACAGAAATTTCGCACATCGCCATGGAATGTCACCGTCGGCGGCGAGGCTGATGTGACCGGCACTTTCAGCCTGGAAGATATTCTGAAGGCCCACCCTTTGGAAGAGCGCATCTATCGGCTGCGCTGCGTGGAAGCCTGGTCGATGGTGGTCCCGTGGGTCGGCTTCCCGCTGGGCGACTTGCTCAAGCGATTCAAGCCCACGTCCAAAGCGAAGTTCGTGGAATTCAAGACCCTGTACGATCCGAAACAGATGCCGGGCCAGCGATCTTCGGTGCTCGAGTGGCCTTATGTGGAAGGTTTGCGCATGGATGAAGCCATGCATCCCTTGACGCTCATGGCGGTCGGTCTGTACGGCAAGGTGTTGCCGAATCAGAACGGCGCCCCGCTGCGGCTGATCATTCCTTGGAAATACGGGTTCAAGGGCATCAAGTCGATTGTGAGCATCAAATTCATCGAGCGCGCGCCCCGCACCACCTGGGCGGGTTCGGCGGCCAACGAGTATGGCTTCTTTGCGAATGTCAATCCGGAGGTCGACCATCCACGGTGGAGTCAGGCAACCGAACGCCACATCGGCGCCAATGCGTTCGGGCGGCGGCAGCCTACCCTGCCGTTCAACGGCTACGCGGCTCAGGTGGCGAGTCTCTACTCGGGGATGGATCTGCGGAAATTCTTTTGATGTGGCAGGTCCGTTGGGTATTGAAGCCAATCGTGTTTCTCGCCTGTCTGCTCCCGGCCCTGCATATCGGCATTGGGGCGCTGAATGCAGCCGGCCTCTCGCACGTCCGCGGCATCTCGTTGGGCGCGGACCCCGTCAAAGTGATGCTGCACACTTGCGGCCGGTGGACACTCAACTTCCTGATGATCACCCTTTGCATGACGCCGCTCAAGGAGCTGACGCACTCCGTGCTTTGGCTCAAGTTTCGGCGGATGTTCGGCCTGTTCGCGTTCTTCTACGTGCTGCTGCACTTCTCGGTGTACCTGTTGCTCGATCAGAATGGCCAACTTGGCGCGTTGTGGCAGGACATCGTGAAACGGCCATACATCACCATAGGCATGCTGGGATTGCTGTTGCTGATACCGTTGGCGCTCACCTCCACCGCCAAGGCGCAGCGTCGATTGGGAAGGCGCTGGACGCAACTGCATCGCCTGATCTACCTGATCGCAATCCTCGGCGTGTGGCACTTTTGGTGGCAAGTTAAAAAGGACATTCGCGAGCCCCTGCTGTACGCCTGCGGCCTCACGCTGCTGCTCGGATATCGAGTGTGGAAACGCCGCCAATCGCTGGCACGCGTCAGCGTCGCACGCTTTGCAAGGACTGATGGAGCCTGAGCATCAGGCTTTCGGTAGTTTGCCAGTCGATGCAGGGGTCGGTGATCGACATTCCGTATTCAAGCTTGGCCAAGTCCTTGGGAATGGATTGGTTTCCCGCCTTTAAATGACTCTCCAGCATGAGCCCGACGATCGAACGGTTGCCGTCGGCTATTTGAGCGATGCAGTTTTCGGCCACTTGAGGCTGCAGGGTGGGGTCCTTGTTGGAGTTGCCATGGCTGCAATCGACTACGATGGTGGCGGGCAGGTCAGCCGCGGCCAACTCGCGCTCCGCCAGCGCTATGCTCACCGCATCGTAATTGACGCGGCCCCCGCCGCCGCGCAGCACGAGGTGCGCATGCGCATTGCCGCGCGTGCGAAACACAGCCGACTGCCCCTGTTGCGTGATGCCGAGAAAGTGATGCGGGTGCCGCACCGATTGCAGGGCGTTGATCGAGGTTGCCAGCGCGCCGTCGGTGCCGTTTTTGAACCCGACCGGCGTCGATAGACCGCTCGCCATTTCCCGATGAGTCTGCGACTCGGTGGTGCGGGCGCCGATGGCAGTCCACGTGATCAGTTCCGACAGATACTGAGGCATGATGGGGTCGAGAGCTTCCGTGCCTGCGGGCAGCCCCAGTTCGGCGACGTACAGCAACAATTCCCGCGCCATGAGAATGCCTTTTTCGATATGGAAGGAGTCATCCAGATCCGGATCGTTGATCAATCCCTTCCAGCCCACCGTAGTGCGGGGCTTCTCAAAGTACACGCGCATGATCGGCAATATCGTGGACTCGACCTGAACCGCCAAGTCCCTGAGACGGGCCGCATATTCACGCGCCGCAACCACATCATGGATCGAGCAGGGCCCGACCACCACGAACAAACGCGGGTCGCGGCGCTCCAAGATAGCCCTCACGATCTCGCGCGAATTGAACACCGTCTGCGCAGCGCGCGAGGTCAGCGGCAGGCGCCGTTTGACGTCCTCGGGCGTCGCCAAGAGGTCGCTCGAGGCGACATTGACGTTCTGCAACCGATCTTGAATGTTCGTCACCGATCGGCCTACATCGATGTTCTGATGGTCCAAAGTTCGGGAAAGAACTTCAGTTCCAACGCTTTCGTCAGATACGATACGCCGCCGGTTCCGCCGGTGCCGCGCTTATCACCGATGATCCGCTCGACCGTTTTGACGTGAGCGAATCGCCACAACTGAAACTTGTAATCCAGATCGACCAAACGCTCGGCCAATTCGTACAGGTCCCATTCCTTGACGGAATTATGGTAAACGCTGAGCCACGCGGCCGCCACCTGCTTGCTGGCTTGATAGGGCTGCGTAAAATCGCGGTCGATGGCCTCAGGCGGCACGTCGAGACCACGCCGGCTGAGCAGGCGCAATACCTCGTCGTAGAGGCTCGGCGCGCGCAACGCGCGCTCGAGCGCCTCGTAAACTTGCGGATCGCCGCGAAAAACCTTGATGGTCTCGGCGTTCTTGTTGCCGATGAGGAATTCCAGCATTCGGTATTGGGGCGACTGAAAACCCGAGGATTTACCCAAAGTGTTGCGGAAGGCCGAATAGTCGTGCGGTGTAATCGTCGCCAGGACGTCCCACGAATGCAACAGCTGCTGCTGTATCGTCGAGACACGCGCCAGCATCTTGAATGTGGGGCCCAAGTCATCGCGCCGCACGCAGTCGACCGTCGCGGCGAGTTCATGCAGGCACAGCTTCATCCACAATTCCGAGACCTGATGGATGATGATGAAGAGCATTTCGTCGTGCTGGTAGGACAGCGGATGCTGAGCGTCGAGCAGCTTGTCGAGATTGAGGTACTGCGAATAACTCAAGGCATTGGTCAAGTCCCAATGCACCTGTTCATCGCTCAGATCGACGAAAGGTTTCGCCTGCGGCGTCGTCTCGTTCATATTATGTCTTGAACACCCAGCCGGGCACGGTACGCCACCCCGCAATCAAGTCACGGTCCAAGCGCCGATAATCAGGCTCGAGTTTTTCAACCAAGCGCCAAAAGCTGGCCGAATGATTCATGTGCCTCGTATGCGCGAGCTCGTGGACGAACAAATAGCGTACGACCTCGAGGTTTAGGAACAGCAGCGAGCAGTTCAAGCTCACCGTGCCGCGAGTCGAGCAGCTCCCCCAACGCGTCCTTTGACGACGAATCGACACTCGCGCCACCGAACAATTCAGCTCGGCCGCCAACTGCAGCAAGCGCGGCGCCAATCGTTCGTAAGCGGCGGCCTTCAACCAACTCTGAAGCTGCCGGCGCGCGCCCGGCTCATCCGATGCCTGCACCAGGATGCTGTCGGAAGTTTGTTGCAGTGTGCGCTTCGCAGCCTTGCGCCATTCGACCGCGAATTTCTCGCCCGTGAGCGCCAACTCGATGAGCGGGGGCACCGGCTCGCCGGGCGCCGCAAAACACCGCATGGCGGCGACTTTGCGATCGATCCAGGGCGAAAAGCGCTGCACGAAATCGCGCACCGCATGAGCCTTTACGCCGATCGGAACCACGATTTCCACGCGGCCGCCCACATGCACGCGCGCAGTCAGCCGCCGCGCACGCGTACTCACCCGCACGGCGAATGGGTCGCCGCCGCTACGCGTCTCGAACAGCGATAATTGCGTCCCTTGTGATGGCTTCATCGCGCCGAATCATACCAGGTTAGGGCTGGCCCAGACCGAGTCGCGCTCATCGTCGAACCAGCAGAGCCAGCTGGCGCTGCGCGTCTTTGTAGTCGGGCGCGACGATCAAGGATTTTTCAATCCAGTTGCGCGCGCCCAGCTGATCGCCGCGCAACTGCAGCTCCCGGCCCAGAGCCAAGTATGACTCGGCGTGTCCCCAGCCCGGAGTGTCGATGTTCGTAGCCGAGGTCCCGTCGAACAATTGCACGGCCAGCTGTAATTGCGCGAACGCGTGCTGCCGTTCGGGAGAGCCCGCCTTCGCGCGGGCCAAACCCTCCATGCTCGAAAGAAACACGGCGCGAGGATTGTGCGGCGCGAGGTCAAGCGCGGTCTTGAGCCGTTCCTCCGACCGCGATCGCAGCAGCCCCGACCCGAGGCTTCGACGGTCGGCAAGGCTGGAGTAGCATGCGGACTGGAGGATCAGGGCCTCCTCGGACTTGACGTCTTGCGCGAGCACGGGCTTGAGCTCGTCGATGCACTCCGCAAACGCAGACTCCGCGTCGTGGGCATCGGCCTTGCCGGCCAGAAGTCCACGGCGGTATTGGGCGTGCGCCAAGTGATACCGCAGCGCCGAGTCGCCCGCGTCCGCCTGCACCCGCGTCGCCAACTCTTGAATCAGATTCCTAAGGTTGTTGGTATCCTCGGTGTGATACGCATAGAGAATTTGCGCTTGTATATCTCCGCCCAGCTGCGCCGACGCCGCAGCCGCGAGCAGCAGCAGCAGCGCCGATGCTGCGATGCTCCTGGCGACGGACATCTAAAGCACTCCCCACAGTCTCATAAATCCCGGCACTCGCGATTACAATGACAGCATGAAGATATCACTAATTGATATTGGGTCGAACCTCACCCACGACAGCTTTGCACGAGATCTCGACGCGGTGGTGGCACGCGCGCTCGAGGCCGGGGTACGGCGTCAGATAGTGACGGGTGCGGATCTGTCGAGCTCGATCCGGGCTGCGGCGCTTGCGGCCGCGCAGCCGGCGCTGCTGTCGAGCACCGCCGGCGTGCATCCCCATCACGCCCAGGGCTTCGATGCGTCGCTGCGCGCCGCGTTGTGCGAGGTGCTGCACCGGCCGGAGGTAGTCGCGGTAGGGGAATGCGGCCTGGATTATTTCCGCAATTTCTCGCCCCCCGATGCCCAGCGCGCGGCCTTTATCGCGCAGCTGGAAATCGCCGTTGCCGCGCGCAAGCCGGTGTTCCTCCATCAACGCGACGCGCATGCCGACTTTGCGGCCATCCTCAAGGACTTTCGCGGCGGCCTCACCGGCGCCGTTGCGCATTGCTTTACCGGCGGCCGAGCCGAACTCGAGGATTATCTCGCGCTCGATCTCCACATCGGAGTGACCGGCTGGGTGAACGACGAGCGGCGCGGCGCGAGCCTGCGTGAATCCGTCCCCTACATTCCTGCTGATCGATTGATGGTGGAGACGGACGCGCCGTATCTTTTGCCTCGCAACCTCGTGCCGCGCCCGAAATCGCGGCGCAATGAACCCGCCTATCTGCCCCATGTTGCGCATGCCGTTGCACGCTTGCGCGGCGAATCCTTCGACGACTTCGCGGCGTCGACGACCCGCAACGCGATCCGATTCTTCGGACTCGAGGCGGCCTAGAGGTCAAACCGGTCTACCCTCGATCACGATGGCGCGGCTCAGCGCGGACCTCAAAGGCTGGTGAAGAGGTGCGGGCTCGGCCGCAGCTGCGTGAGCAGCCTGCTCCATGCTTCCGCAAATCCGGCAAATTCCGGCGATGATTTCATGCTGCGATCGACGACGGGAAATTCCACTTCGATGCCGTCCAGCATGAGCACCCACTTCGGAAAACCCTTGGTGAATTTGCCGGCGTTCGAGAACACCAATCGCCCCTCGACGGGCACATCTCCAACCAACGCTTTGACCGCCGCGATTCGGTCATACAGCGCCGGCTGCGGATTATCGAAGGTGTATCGGCGGCCCCGCCCGATAACGGTCCAATCGTCCATCTGATCGCCGCCGAAGATGAGCCCGGCCACGCGGCGCGTGTCGAGCACGAGCACGCCGCGGGGCGTAAGCAGCAAATGGTCGATATGGATGAAGCCGCCCATGCCGTCGGGAACCAGAACCCGGTGCGCCGACTCGAATGCAACGCGTTCCAGGCGCGCGAGCAATGCGGCGCGCCGCGATCGACGCCGGTACGCCCGCACGCTCCAGTAGCCGCCGGCAAGCAGCAGCAAAACGGCCGCGCCCATTCCGATCCACTGCGGGTCTATTCCAAAGCTGGTCATTCGAGAGCTGCAGCCAGAGCCTCGAGCGTGGGCGGCAAATCCACGGCATGTTGTGGTAATCGCAGCAGCCGTTCGAGGCTTTCGGGAATCGTCACCGGCTTGCCGATGATCGGCTCCACGATTTCGTTGAACTTTGCCGGATGCGCGGTGGCCACCAATACCCAGGGCCGGTCGCGGCGTTCCGCTGCGCCGAGGCGGCTATAGACTTCCGCCGCAGTCGCGGTGTGCGGGCACCATTCGCGTCCAAAGCGCATGAAGTCTTCTCCGATACGAGCGCGGATTGTAGCGTCATCGACCCAGTCCGCGCTCACTTGTTCGCGCATGGCGCCCCAAGTCGGATACATCGCCCGCATTCGTTCCATATTGCTGGGATTTCCGACATCCATGGCCGAAGCCAGCGTCGCGGTACTCGGCCGCGGCGTCCACACTCCCGTTTCCAGGAAATCGGGAACGGCGCGGTTGACATTGTGCGCCAGGATGATGCGGGCGATGGGAAAGCCGAGCGCCCTCGCCCACACGGCGGCGAAGGCGTTGCCTAAGTTGCCGGCCGGAATGATGTATGAGGCCTTGGCGCCGGTGCGGCGTTCGACATCGAGGCTCGATGCCACGTAGTAAACCATCTGCGGCAGCAAACGGCCGACATTGATGCTGTTCGCGGAACTAAAGCGGTGCCGGCGGCTCAAGCGCGAATCGCCGAATGCCTCCTTCACCAGTCGCTGGCAATCATCGAAGGTCCCGGCTATCCGCAGCGACGCGACATTCTCCCCCCAACATGTCAGCTGTTGCTCCTGCCGCGGACTCACGAGTCCGGCCGGGTAAAGGATCACCACCCTCGCCCACGGGCGGCGGTGGAAAGCCGCCGCCACTGCCCCGCCCGTGTCTCCGGAGGTCGCCACCAGGATGGTCAAGGGTTGCGGCGCCTCGGTCGTCAGGCGCTGCAGGCTCTCAGCCAAAAAGCGCGCGCCGAAGTCTTTGAAGGCTGCGGTAGGTCCGTGAAAGAGCTCGAGCGCAAATAGGGGGTCCGGGCCCCCCGTGACGGCAGTCGTCGGTGCTGCGAAATCGAGCGCAGCATCCGCGATCTCGCCGAGCGCAGGCTGCAACCGGTCGCCGGCGAAGAACCCCGCAAGCGCTGCGCGCGCAATCTGCGGCAATGCGTGGACTCCCGCAAAACCCGCGGGATCCACCGCGGGCAGCCGGGTCGGAATGTACAAACCGCCGTCGGGCGCCAGGCCCTGAGCAATCGCCTCGCTCAAGTAGACGGGCGGCGCTGCGCCGCGCGAACTCACGAACTTCAAGCCTGCCATCATGCCTTCACTACCCGCGCGCCGTAATTCTCCATTCCGGAAATCCAATAATCCGACTGCAGCCCGTGGCCGGCGAAGGCGGCCACCATGGCGCCGCGCACCGCCTCGGCATATTGGATTTCGGCCCATGCAAAAACCGTGGGTCCGGCGCCGGAAATGGAGCAGCCAAGCGCTCCGGCCGACATGGCGCCGCGCTGCACGTCCTTGAAGCCGGGAATCAGCGAGTGCCGCTGCGGCTCGATGATGACGTCGTTGAAGGAATCGCGAATCATGTCCAGATCGTTCGAATAGCAGCCGCTGATGAACCCCGCCAGATTGGCGCTGGCCCAAACGAAATCCGAACGAGTGACGTCCGCTTTGAGGATGGCGCGCGCCTCGCGAGTCCCGAGGTACATATGCGGATGTGCCAGAACACAGCGTACCGACGGCGGAACCGGAATCTGCTTTACCCGCGGATGATCGATGCCGACGGTGAGGATCAGGCCGCCGAACAGGCAGGGCGCGATGTTGTCGATGTGCGCGGATCCGCTGGCGACGATTTCGCCCTCCATTGCGAACTTGAGCAGTTGAAGCCGCGGCAGCGGTGCTTCCAGCAGTGCATTCGCCGCCACGACCGCCGCCACTGCCGAGGCCGCCGATCCGCCCAAACCGGACGCGAGCGGGATGCCCTTTTCGATGTCCATCTCGAAGCCGAAATCCAGTGCGAGGGCGGTATGCAGCGCGTGGACCGCGCGGCCGGCGGTGTTTTGCGCCGGATCGACCGGTAAATCACCGGCAATTCCGCTGATCGAACGAATGCGCACCACCCTTTCGTCGATGCGGCGCAAGCGCACCTTGTCGCCGAGAGCCTCCACGGTGTGTCCCAGAATATCGAAGCCGATGCCGACGTTGGCAACGGTGGCCGGTGCGAAAGCGGTGACGTCGGAAAGCATTACAGATGTGCTCCGAGATAGGCGGATAATCGCAGCAAATCCGAGAAGACGCCGCCGGCGGTCACCTCCGGACCCGCACCCGGCCCTTGCACGATCAACGGATTGTCGCAGTACCGGCGCGTCGCAAACCGCACCACGTTGTCGGTGAGCGCAATATTCGCGAAGGCATGCTTGGCGTCGAGATGCATCAATCCCACCGTGGCCTTGCCGGCCTCATCGACGCGGCCGACGTAGCGCAGGACCCGGTCCTTGCGGCGTGCCTCTGCCAGCGTCGCCGCCATCGTGGCGTCGAATTCCGGAAGACGCGCCATGAATTCCTCGACACTGCATTTTTCGAGCGCCGCCGGCACCAGTCCTTCCACGCGCACGTCCGACATCTCCAGAGTCAGGCCCATTTCCCGGCCGAGGATAATGAGCTTTCGGGCGACGTCCATACCCGACAAATCATCGCGCGGATCAGGTTCGGTGTATCCCTTGGCCTTGGCGGCGCGCACGATGGACGAAAAGGATTCGCTGCCGTCGAAAAGGTTGAACAAATACGCCAGCGTGCCGGAGAAAATGCCTTCGATGCGAGTGATCTCGTCGCCGGTACCGCGCAGGTCGCGCAGCGTCTGGATGATCGGCAAGCCGGCGCCTACCGTGGCTTCGTACAAGTAATGGGTGCCGGCGGCACGAGCCGCCTCCTGCAGGGCGCGGTAGTACGGCAATGCCCCGCTGTTGGCTTTCTTATTGGGTGTCACCACATGAATGCCGCGCGTCAACCACGCGGCATAGTTCTCGCCCACGTCGGCGCTCGCCGTGCAATCCACGATGACGGTGTGCGGTATGTAGTCCGCCTGCACATGATCGGCGAATTTCTCGAGATCCAAAGGTTCTCCGGCCTCGGCCAATCTCTCCGCCCAATGATCGAGATCGACGGCGGCCTCGTCCAACAACATGCGTTTGGAACCGGCTATCGCGCGCACCCGCAAATCCAGATTGAGCGCGCGCAAGCGCTCGATCTGGGTCGCGATCTGGGCCAGGAGCACGCGACCGACGGTGCCCGGTCCAATCAAGCCGATCGACAGCGTGTTCGGAGACAGGTAGAACGCGGCATGCACGGCGCGCAGCGCCTTGGCGCCGACCTTGCCGTCCACCACCACCGAGATGTTGCGTTCAGAGGCGCCCTGCGCGATCGCCCGCACGCTGATGGCCGCATCGCCCAGCGAGTTGAAAACCTTTGCCGCGACTCCGTGCGCGCCGGCCATGCCGTCGCCGACCACGGCGAGAATGCTCATCCCCAAGCCGACTTCCACGTGCTGAATCTGTCCGTCGCGCAGCTCCGCATCGAACGCCCGCCGCACCGCTTCCTCGGCGCGCACCGCTTGCGCTTCCGGGATGGCGAAACAAATTGAATGCTCCGAACTGCCTTGAGAGATCAGGATCACGGAGATGCCCGCGTCGCGAAGCGCGCCGAACAGACGATGTGCCGTACCCGGAACGCCGATCATGCCCGCGCCTTCGAGGTTTACGAGCGCCACCGGATCGATGGTCGTAATGCCCTTGACCTTGAGCGCGGATTTGGGATTCGCGCAGATCAGGGTGCCGCGCTTCTCGGGCGCGAACGTGTTGCGGATGAAGATCGGGATATCGCGTGCGATCGCTGGTTCCATGGTCTGAGGATGGATGACTTTGGCGCCGAAATAAGCGAGCTCCATGGCTTCGTTGTACGACAGCTGATCGATGACTTGGGCGTTCGGCACGAGTCGCGGATCGGCCGAGAGCACGCCGTCGACATCGGTCCAGATGATGATCTCCGCGGCTGCCAGCAAGGCGCCGAAGATCGAGCCCGAGAAATCGCTGCCGTTGCGCCCCAGGGTGGTCTGAATTCCCTTGGCAGTGCTGGCAATGAAACCGGTCACGATGAGGCGGCCGGTGAACCCCTGCGGCACGAGACGCTGAAGATTCGCGGCGCTCGCAGCCCACTGAACGGCGGGCCCGAGAGACCCCCATTCGACAATGACGATCTCGCGGGCGTCGAGCCAGAGCACCGCGCCGCTGATTCGGGCCCGCTCGCCGAGGTATCGCGCAAACAGACGGGTCGACCAAATCTCGCCGTAGCCCGCAATCACGTCGCGCATCGAATACGTCGGCGAGCGGATGAGGCGCACGGTCTGCAGCATGCCCGCGATGTCGCGGCAATCATGCTCCAGCTGGTCGCGGTAAGCGGCGCCCGCGGCCGGCGAGACCAATGCAGCCGCGAGTTCCAGGTGCCGGCTCTTGAGTGCTTCGATCGCAGGGATGAAATCGCCGTCCGGTTTTTCGGCCAACGCGACCAAGCCGAGCAACGCGTCCGTGACGCCGCGGCAAGCCGACAACACCACTGCCTCGCGCGGATTGGGCGAGGCTTCGAGGATATCGGCGACGCGGCGGAAACAACCGGCGTCGGCGACGCTGGAACCCCCGAATTTATGTACGATCCAATTGTCCATGCTTCACACGCGCCCTTTCCGCCTGGGCGTTCTCGTTGTCCCTCTCCGGATAATTGTTGAATTGCGGGGGTAAGCCGCTAGACAGCCCGGAACTTTAATCGCACGGTGGGGAGGCTAGCAAGCAATTCCGTTGTCTCGGGGCTTGCCTCAAGGCCGGCTGCGGCGCGCACCCCTCGGCGCGCTGCGGCCAGGGTTGCCGGTCTGCGCGCGGCCCGATTTCGGCAGTCCCGTGTGCTGAGTGCGAAAGGGCAGCCCCGCCGGGCGCTTCAGCCCGGGCTGCCCTCCCACCGGCTGGTAGGCCGGGATCAGATGGTGCTTGCCGTTGCCGATCAAGTCCGCACGCCCCATGCGCTTCAGCGCATCGCGGATCACCGGCCAATTCTCCGGATCGTGATATCGAAGGAAAGCCTTGTGCAAGCGACGCACTTTGAGTCCCTTCGGTATGACCACCTCCTCGCTCGCGCGAGTGACGCGCCTGAGCGGATTCTTGCCCGAGTGGTACATGGCGGTGGCGGTCGCCATCGGCGAGGGCAAAAACGCCTGTACCTGATCGGCTCGAAAACCGTTCTTCTTGAGCCACAGAGCGAGTTCGAGCATGTCCTGGTCGCGGGTACCGGGGTGAGCGGCGATGAAGTAAGGAATCAAGTACTGTTCCTTCCCCGCCTCCTTGGAGTACTTGTCGAACAATTCCTTGAACCGGTAGTACGCGCCGACGCCGGGCTTCATCATCTTTGACAGCGGGCCTTCGCCGATGGCCTCGGGCGCGATTTTCAGATACCCGCCGGTATGATGGGTGGCGAGCTCCCTGACGTAGTCGGGCGATTCGACCGCGAGGTCGTAGCGTACGCCGGAGGCGATCAATACTTTCTTGATTCCCTTGACTGCACGCGCTCGGCGATACAGATCGATCAGCGGCGCGTGATCGGTGTTGAGATTGGGACACACGCCGGGATAGACGCAGGAGGGACGGCGACAGGCGGATTCGATCGCGGCGCTCTTGCAGTGCAGGCGGTACATATTTGCGGTAGGACCGCCAAGATCGGAGATCACTCCGGTGAAACCGCCTACCGTGTCGCGGATGGTTTCGACCTCGCGAATGACCGAATCCTCCGAACGGCTCTGGATGATTCGTCCCTCATGCTCGGTAATCGAACAGAAGGTGCAGCCGCCGAAGCAGCCGCGTTGGATCGACACGGAAAATCGGATCATGTGGTAGGCGGGAATTTTCGCCGCGCCGTACGAGGGGTGAGGACGGCGCGCGTACGGCAATTCGTAGATCGCGTCCATCTCCGGCGTACTCAAGGGAATCGGCGGCGGATTCAACCACAATTCCAGTGTGCCGTGACGCTGCACCAGGGAGCGCGCGTTTCCCGGATTCGATTCCAAGTGCAAAATGCGCGACGCATGCGCGTACAGGACGGCATCGCCGGTCACCTGCTCGAAGGACGGCAGGCGGATGACACTCCGTTCGCGCTGCGCATTCGGAACCTTGCGGTAGAACTTGACGACTTTTTCTGCGGGTGCAGCTGCGCGCGCAGCGCCATGCGCAGGCGCGGACGCGGTGATGGAGCCTTGCGGCGGTGGGGCGGCGGGCGTTGCCAGGGTCGTGCGGCGCTCCTCTTCGCTCGCGTACGGATCGAGGGGCGGGCTCAACGGACCTGGTGCATCCAGTTCGCTCGAATCGATTTCCACCCAGCCCGCCGGCATGCCGCGGCGCACATAGGCCGTGCCGCGCAGATCGGTGATATCGCTTAACGCTTCGCCGGCGTCGAGGCGCTGCGCGAGCGCGCCGATCTGGCGCTCCGCATTACCGTACACCAGGAGATCCGCTTTGGAGTCCACCAATACGGATCGGCGCACCTGCTCCGACCAATAATCGAAATGCGCGATACGCCGCAGGCTCGCCTCGATGCCGCCGATGACAATCGGGACGGTCTTGTACGATTCGCGTATGCGCTGCGAATAGACGATGACGCAGCGGTCCGGGCGCCTGCCGCCCTGTCCGCCCGGCGTATAGGCGTCGTCGCTCCGCACCCGCCGATCGGAGGTGTAGCGGTTCACCATCGAATCCATGTTGCCGCCCGTGACGCCGAAAAACAGACGCGGCGCACCCAGCGCCTCGAAATCGCGGGTGCTGCGCCAGTCCGGCTGAGCAATGATGCCGACCTTGAACCCCAAGGCCTCCAGCACCCGGCCGATGAGGGCCATGCCGAAACTGGGATGATCGACGTACGCATCGCCGCTGACGATGATTATGTCGCAGCGCTCCCAGCCGAGAGCATCCATTTCGGCGCGGCTGGTCGGCAAGAACGGCGCCGGCTGAATGCCGGCGCGGTTCTCTTTAACGCTGGAAAATAAGGGGGTAGCGGCTTGCACGCCCGCGATTAGGCCTGAACCGTCAGCCTATGTCGACGGGTAAATAAATCTGGGCATCCTCGCGCTGGATCAGCAAGGCAACGCTGTGCCCCGCCCGCGCAACCTCGCGCTTGAGGTCCGCCACCGACGAGACGCCGGCTCCATTGACGCCCAGCACCACGTCGCCCGCTTGCAGCCCGGCTGCCAGGGCCGGCCCCGACACCTCTTCGACCAGCAACCGGCCCCGCGTGTGCAGCTCCTGTTGCTCCTTCGGATCGAGGGGGCGCACCGAAAGACCCAGTTTGCCGCCGGCGTCGTCATTCTCAGTGCGCGCCGTTTGGCTCGGCTCCTCGTCCAGCAATACCGTCTTGACGTCGACCTCGGTCGCCTTGTGATCGTGCCAGATGCCGATGTGCGCCTCGTTACCGGGAGGGATATCGGCGATGATCGTCGGCAAGTCGAAGGAATGGTCAATGGTGTGGCCGTTGACGCTGGTGATGACATCGCCGGGCTTCAATCCTGAGCGCTCGCCCGGTCCTTTGGGATCCACGGAACTGATGAGCGCCCCGTGCGGCGCACCCAAACCGAATGTCTGGGCCAACTTCTGATTGACCTCTTGAACGGCCACCCCGATGCGGCTGCGGCTCACCTTGCCTTTGGTCAACAGCTGGTTCTTGACGTTCAACGCCAGATCGATAGGGATCGCAAAGGACATGCCCATGTAGCCGCCGGTGCGGCTGTAAATCTGCGCATTGATGCCGATCACCTGACCATCGACATTGAACAAGGGGCCGCCGGAATTGCCGGGGTTGACGGCGGCATCGGTCTGAATGAACGGCACATAGTTCTCGTCGAGCGGCCGTGCAGTGGCGCTCACGACGCCCGCGGTCACGCTGTTCTCAAAGCCGAACGGCGAGCCGATGGCGACCACCCACTGACCGGGCCGCAGGCGCGAAGAATCACCGAAGTGCACGGTGGGCAAGCCGGTGGCGGCAATCTTGATCAATGCCACGTCGCTGCGCTTGTCGACACCGATCACCTTGGCCACGAATTCGCGGCGATCTGTGAGTTTGACCGTGACTTCCGATGCATCGCTCACGACATGCGCATTGGTCAGAACGTAGCCATCCGGACTCACGATGAATCCCGACCCAATACCCTTCATCGGCGGTGCGTGTCCGGGACCGGGCAACTGATAGCGATGAAAAAACTGTGACAGCGGGTCATCGCCGTCGTCCGGCTCGCCGGGAACGTTCGTCTTCGATGCCTTCTGCACCACGCTGATGTTGACCACGGCGGCGCCGTTCTCGGCGACCAATCCCGAAAAATCGGGCAATCCTGTGACGCGCGCCGAGGGCGGAGCCGGAGTCACCGGAACATTCGTGGCCGAAGTCGTGGCAGCAGCGGCGGTGGCCCGCCCCGTATCGGCGCTCGAACGCTGATGAGCGACGACCACGACGAAGATGCCCGCAATCAACGCGAGCGACCAAGTTCTCAAACTACCCATTGAAATGAGACCCCTCTAAAGCCATGTGACGCGAATGCATGATAGACCCTCAAACGAGCGTATTGGTTCCGAAAAGCGTGGCCCGGGGGTCCCAAAGCCTGAAACCGAATGTTACATCCCGACAAAATGTGAAATCCCGACGGGCCAACCCCAGCCCCAAGGCGTTAGGCTGGCTTTCCTTCTAGCAGACCTCATTTATGGCAGACCCGACCGGTCCGAACTTGCTGGTGGTGGGCGGCGATACCAAACGCCTGCAGTGGCTCAACCATCACGTCACCAGCCATTGGCCGGACGCCCAGGTAACCACCGTGCCGGCCGGAGAGTCTGCTCCTTTGAACCGCCTGATCGCCGAGCGCGCCCCGGACGCCGTGATCCTGCAAGCGGACTTCGCCGACGAAGTGGCGGCCTGCACCGTACTGGGGCACATGACACAGATGCTGCAGATGCAGCCTGCGCTGCATTGCATATTTCTCGCCGAAAACGGCGGCGAGATGTCCGCGGTTCGCGTTCTCAAAAGTGGCGCGAGGGATTATTTGCCGCTCGCACGCATTACCCGGGATCAGCTGTTGGCGGCCCTCAAGGACGCGCTGTCCAAGCGCCGCGCCGCCGCGCAGGCGGCCAAGCCATTGAGCCATCCGAGCGCGGAAGTATCGGACATCGCGGTTCCCGGCTATACGATCGTCAAGGAAATTGCCACGAGTAATTTCTCGCAGGTTTTTTTGGCGCGCAGCGAACGCTTGCGGCGCAACGTCGTGCTCAAGGTGATGAACCGCGGCGAATCTCCGCGGGAAATCGACGATGCGGAGCGCTTCCAGCGCGAATACGAGATCATTTCCAGCATCACACATGGCGCGATCGCGGAGATCTATGACTTCGGCACCCTGCCCCGCCATTTGTACCTGGCAATGGAACATTTCCCGTGCGGGGACTTGCGCGACCGACTTCGCAATCCCCTGAGCGTGGACGAGAGCCTGTACTACTTGCGTGCCATCGCCGAAGCATTGCGGGTCATTCATGTATTCGGGATTCTGCATCGCGACCTAAAACCCGCAAACGTCATGTTGCGCGACGACAATTCGCCGGTGCTCATCGACTTCGGCCTGGCGCGCCGATCGATGGACGACTCCGGGACCACGGGGATCGGGCAGGTGCTCGGCTCTCCGTACTACATCAGCCCCGAACAAGCGCAAGGGCAGCGCGTCGACGCCCGAACCGATCTCTACAGTCTGGGAGTCATGTTCTACGAAATGCTGACCGGCGAAAGACCCTACGCGGGCCGAAGCGCACTCTCCATCATGGCGCAGCATACAAGCTCGCCTGTGCCGACGCTGCCGGCACCCACATCCGTACAGCAGCCCCTGCTCGAGCGCCTCATGGCGAAGCAACAAAGTGCCCGCTATGCATCCGCCGACGAACTGCTCGCCGATTTGGGCCCATTGGTGGCGGCCGTCGCCTGACTGTGACGCGGGTCTCAGTCGCCCATGACCCAGCGCAACATACATAACGGGCCATCTCAGGCTGTGACAGCCATCAAGCCGACGCGCGCGGGCGTTTGGCACTCTTTCATTCCATGTTCATCACCCGCAAACGTCACGAGCGCGAGAAGCAGGAACTGATCGGCGCCGGCAACCGGCTCACCGATGCCATCTTAAAGGGCAGCGCCCAAGGACTGTTTCTCCTCGACGCCAAGGGTAGAGTCTCGCCGCAGGTATCGAGCTCGCTGGGCACGCTGTTCAGGCGGCAGGATTTCAGCAATCTAAACCTTGAAAGACTGATCGGTCCGGTAGTCACCGCGAAAACCTTGAGCGCGGCGCGGACTTTCGTCCTGCGGCTCCTCGACGCCGGGCAGGCCGTCGACCTCGAGCCGGTCAATCCGCTCGAGGATGTCGAGGTCCGCCTGCTCAGGCCGGACGGCACGTTCGAGACGGCGCATTATTCGTTCGGATTCAACGCCGTCGATTCTCCCGGCGAGGCTCGCGCGTGGCTGGTGCACGTGAGCGACATCACCGCGCGTGTGCAGCAAAATCGAGAACTCCATGATCTGCGCACGCAAATGCAGACTCAGGGCGAGATATTACGCAGCGTCTTGCAGGCGGGAGCCGCAAGCTTCAGCGCATTCCTGCATCGGACCGACGCATCGATGAACGCCATCGATGAGGTTTTGAAGAAACCGGCGCGCGAGGCGGACGCGTTTCGCAACAAGCTTGAAAAAATGCTCGATGAAGTCGATCTCGTGCGACGCGACGCCGCGGCATTCAAGCTTACCGGACTCGAGTCCGCGGCGCGGTTACTGGAAGATTCCTTATTGGAATTGCGCGGCCGCGGCGCGCTCAGCGGCAGTGATTTTCTGCCGCTCGCCGTCAAGCTCGATCAACTCTACGGGCAGTTCGCCCTGCTGCGTTCGCTGACATCGCAGGCGAGCCCCGCCGCGAAAGCCGATGCCGCGACGCCCGACGCGCGCATGACGCAAAACGGCACTCAGATCATCGCGGCGCCGAAGTTCTTGGCCGAAATGGCGCAAAAATCCGACCTTCCCAAAGCTCACCGCATGGCGCAGGCGGGGAGTCTGGATAGCACGCTCACGGCGCTGACCGAACTGGTGGCGCACGAACACAACAGGACCGTTGTGCTGGACTGCCTCGGCATGCACTTGGTTCCTCCGCGGTATCAAGCGGCGATCAAGAACGTGTCGATTCAATTGATCCGCAATGCCGTGATGCACGGCATTGAGACGTCCGCGGCGCGCAAAAGCGCCGGTAAGGCGTTGCACGGAACGCTGCGCATCGAATTCAAGGCGATGCCCGACCAAAGCTTCGAAATGCACTTTCAAGACGACGGCCGCGGCCTCGATCCTGACAAGGTCCGCGCCACCGCGGTCGCCAAGGGTCTCATCACTGGAGACGCCGCAACACGCCTGCGCGATCGCCAGGCCATCAAATTGATCTTCAAGTCCGGCTACACCACGCTCAGCCCCGCGCCCGGCGAGGCGCCCCACGGCACCGGCATGTCGCTGGTGCGGCGCTACGTGCACGAAGCCGGCGGCAAGATTGCGCTGGCGACGCTATTGGGCCACGAGACGCGCTTCAAGCTCACGCTGCCGGCCGTTGCGGCGGCCGACGCGCAGGTGGCTTAAGAGCCGCGAGTCTCGAGCGGAGAGAGTTCCACCAGTATCGCGCCGGCGGCGACCCGCTCCGCGAGCCCGAAGAGAACGCGTGCCACAGTCCCGTCGTAGGGCGCAGTCAGGGTATGTTCCATTTTCATGGCCTCGACCGTCACGAGCGGCGCACCGCGCAGAACCTGCTGCCCGGGGGTCACGTGCACGGCGACCACGGTGCCCGGAAGCGGTGTAAGCAAGGATCCTTGATCCGCGCCGGCACTGACCTCCAAGGCATCTTCGGTTCGCGCCACGCGCAGCACCGCATGCCGCCCGGCAGTGAAGAGGTGGAGATTCTGCTCGATTTCGATGACGCGAACCCGCTGCATCTGTCCCGAAAGTTCAACCTGCAATACGTTCGGGCCGCGTGCCACGACCCGCAACATATGTTCGCCGCCTGCAATGCGCGCGACGTACGTGCTTGGCGCGCGGAATTCGGTCACCACGGTGCGGTCCGCGAACTTCCATGTGCTCATCGGGTCGGCGGCCAGTCGCCAACCGCGGCTGTCGCACCACAGTGCGTCCGGTGAAGTTTCACGGGTCGCGCACCAAACCGCCGCCAGCACGGCATCGACGTCGGCGGCATGAGGATCGCCGAACGACAAATGCCCGCGGCGCGCGGAGAGAAAATCCGTCGCCACGCCGCCGCGGCGAAATTCTTCGTCCGCGAGCACGCTGGTCAGCAGCGCACGATTGGTGGCGACGCCGATGATCTCGATGTCATCGAGCGCCTTGCGCAGCCGATCGGCCGCTTCGCCGCGCGTCAAGCCCCATGCGATGACCTTACCGAGCATTGGATCGTAGAAAGGAGAGACTTCATCGCCGGCGTCAACGCCCATATCCAGCCGCAAACCCGCAACGGCATCGGGCCAGTGCAGGTGCGCGATTCGTCCGACGCTCGGCAGATATCCGTGGTTCGGATCTTCGGCGTACAAACGTGCTTCCATGGCGGCGCCTCGCTGAAGTATTTCGCTCTGTGTCTTCGGCAGGTGCGCGCCTTGCGCGATGCGCAGTTGCCATTCCACGAGATCGACGTCCGCAATCAATTCCGTTACCGGGTGTTCCACCTGCAGGCGGGTATTCATTTCCATGAAGTAGAAGTGCTGGGCTTCGTCCACCAAGAACTCGACGGTACCCGCGCCCTCGTAGCCCACCGCCTGCGCCGACTGGATGGCGGCACGCGACATCGCCGCGCGCACCTCGTCGCGCAGACCGGGGGCCGGCGCCTCCTCGATGATTTTTTGATGCCGGCGCTGCACCGAACAGTCGCGGTCGAACAAGCTCACGATGCCGCCATGGGAGTCGGCGAATACCTGTACTTCCACGTGGCGCGCCTTTGGAAAATATCGTTCCAGGAGCAGCCGATCGTCGCCGAATGCAGCGCGTGCCAGCCGCTTCGCCGCGTCGACCGCCGCCGCAATCTCGGTGACGGAGTTCACCACTTGCATGCCCTTGCCGCCGCCGCCCGCGCTTGCCTTGATGATGAGCGGAAAACCGGCCTTCTGTGCTTCGGCATGGAGCCTGTGCGCGGACTGGTCTTCGCCATGGTAGCCGGGAGCCACCGGAACTCCGACCGCCGCCATGGCGGCTTTGGACGCACTCTTCGAACCCATCGCGCGAATCGAGGCCGCGGGCGGTCCGACAAAGATCAGACCCGCATCGACGCAAGCCTGCGCGAAATCGGGGTTCTCCGACAGAAATCCGTAACCCGGGTGCACGGCATCGGCGCCGACGCGCTTCGCAACGCCCAAGATCTTCGCGATATCGAGATAGCTTTCCGCTGCCGGCGCGGGACCCAGGTAGTACGCTTCATCGGCCGTGCGTACGTGCCGCGCATCCCGATCAGCCTCGGAGTAAACGGCGATGCTGGTTACTCCCAAGCGCTGCGCCGTGCGTGTGATGCGGCAAACGATTTCGCCGCGGTTGGCGATCAGCAGTCGTCGGATCATTCGAGAGCTCACATTCGAAACACGCCGAAGCGCGTCGCCATGATCTCCTGGCGGCGCGTCAAGGCGAGCGCCAGTCCGAGGACCCGCCGCGTGTCGAGCGGATCGATGACGCCGTCGTCCCAGAGGCGCGCGGACGCGTAATAGGGGTGTCCTTGACGCTCGAATTGCTCGCGAATGGGGGCTTTCAGCTGTTCTTCCTCGCCTTGGCTCAAGGTGGCCCCGGCGCGCTCCAAGGCCTCGCGCTTGATGGTCGCCAAAACGCTCGCGGCTTGCTCTCCACCCATCACCGAGGTGCGCGCGTTGGGCCATTGAAACAAGAACCGCGGGCTGTAGGCGCGGCCGCACATCGCGTAATTGCCTGCACCGAAGCTGCCGCCGATGACGACCGTGTATTTCGGCACCGCGGCGCATGCCACCGCCGTCACCAGTTTGGCTCCGTCTTTGGCGATCCCGCCCGCCTCTGCCGCCTGGCCCACCATGAAGCCGGCGATGTTTTGCAGGAACACGAGCGGTATCCCTTCGCGGCAGCACAGCTCGATGAAATGTGCGCCCTTCAATGCGCTCTCCGAAAACAGGATGCCGTTATTGGCCAAAATACCCACTGTCGAACCGTGGATATCGGCAAAGCCGCAGACCAAGGTCGTGCCGTACAACGCCTTGAACTCATCGAACCACGAACGATCCACCAAGCGTGCGATCAGCTCACGTACGTCGTAGGGTCTGCGTGAGCTCGGCGGGATGATGCCGTAAATTTCCGCCGGATCGAATGCGGGTTCTGCGGCGCCGGCCGTATCGGCCAGGGCTCTCATCGGAGCCATCCGCAGTCGCGACACCGCGCGGCGCGCGAAAGCCAAGGCGTGGGTATCGTTCTCCGCATAGTAGTCGGTCACACCGGAACGCCGGCAATGCACTTCCGCGCCGCCCAGCGATTCCGCATCGATCTCCTCGCCGGTCGCCGCCCTCACCAACGGCGGGCCGCCCAGAAACACGCGGCCTTGATTGCGAACGATGACGGCATGATCGGACATGGCCGGCACGTACGCGCCGCCCGCGGTGCACGAGCCATGCACCACGGCAATCTGCGCTATACCTTGCGCGGAGAGCCGCGCCTGATTGAAAAATATGCGGCCGAAGTGCTCGCGGTCGGGAAATACCTCATCCTGCTTCGGCAGAAATGCCCCGCCGCTCTCGACGAGATAGATGCACGGCAAGGCGTTCTCGCCGGCGATCTCCTGCGCCCGAAGGTGCTTCTTTACGGTAAGCGGGTAATAAGTGCCCCCCTTTACCGTGGGGTCGTTGGCAACCACCATGCATTCGCGGCCCGAGACGCGGCCGATACCGGTGATAAGGCCGGCGCCCGGCAGATTCTCGCCATAGACCCCCTGAGCCGCCAACGCCGAAAGCTCCAGAAACGGAGAGCCGGGATCGAGCAGCAGCGCTATCCGCTCTCGGGCGAGGAGCTTGCCCGCCTTGATGTGCTTGTCGCGGGCCGCGGCGCTGCCGCCCGCGGCGTTGCGCTGCAAGGTCGATCGCAGATCCTCGACCAAGGGCTGCATGGCGGCGCGGTTATCGGCGAATTCCTTCGAGCGGCTATCGATTTTGGAGACGATCTGGGCCATTGGCTTTATTGGACCGGGAGTGGCAAAATTGTCCGACAGTCTGATTATCCAACGATTTAGGGGCCGATGACAATGGGGGGCCGATGAATGGCCGGTTCTGCTTATCGAGAATTCAATTTCGGCCTCGGCGAAGTCATCGACGCCGTGCGCGAACAGGCCCAGCGATTCGCGCAGGAGCGGATCGCGCCGCGCGCCAATGAGATCGATCGCAGCAACGTCTTTCCCCGGGATCTGTGGCCGGAGTTGGGCGAATTGGGGCTGCTCGGCATGACGGTAAGTCCGGACTACGGCGGCGCCGGTCTCGGCTACCTGGCCCATACGATCGCGATGGAGGAGATCTCGCGCGCATCGGCCGCCGTGGGTTTGAGCTACGGCGCCCATTCGAACTTGTGCGTCAACCAGTTGGCCCTCAATGCGACGGAGGCGCAGAAGCAGAAGTACCTGCCGAAGCTCATCAGCGGCGAGCACGTCGGCGCGCTTGCAATGTCCGAACCCGGCGCCGGCTCCGATGTGGTGTCCATGCAGCTCAAGGCCGCCAGACATGGCGACCGGTACGTGCTCGACGGCCGCAAAATGTGGATCACCAACGGCCCGGAAGCCGATGTCCTGGTGGTCTACGCGAAGACCAACGCCACCGCTCGGCAGCGCGGGATCAGCGCGTTCATCATCGAGAAGGACTTCAAGGGATTCATGCCCGCGCAAAAGCTGGACAAGCTCGGTATGCGCGGCTCGAGCACCAGCGAATTGGTGTTCGACGGCTGCGAAGTGCCGGCCGAGAACCTCATCGGCGAGGAAAATCAAGGCATCAGCGTCTTGATGCGCGGCTTGGACTACGAACGGGTCGTCTTGTCGGGCGGCCCGCTCGGCATCATGGGCGCCGCCCTCGACGTAACCGTGCCGTATGTGCGGGAGCGGCGTCAATTCGGTCAGCCGATCGGCACCTTCGAACTCGTGCAGGGCAAGCTCGCCGACATGTACGCGTCGCTCAATGCTTGCCGCAGCTACGCATATATGGTGGCGTCGGCGTGCGACCGCGCCGACTCCACGCGCAAGGATGCCGCGGCCTGCATTCTGTTCTGCGCAGAGTCGGCAACGCAGGCGGCCCTCGATGCGATCCAGCTCTTGGGCGGCAACGGCTATATCAATGACTATCCGACTGGGCGTTTGCTGCGCGACGCCAAGCTCTATGAAATCGGCGCCGGAACCTCCGAGATCCGCCGCATGCTGATCGGCCGCGAACTGTTCGGCGAGGGTTAGTGAGCGATCTATTCGTGCCTCTGGACGATCATCCGGCCTATCGCCAAATCGCGAATGTCATCGAGGAGCGCATCGTCGGCCGTTCACTGCGCGCCGGCGACCCGTTGCCCTCGGAAACGGATCTGGCGCGTCAATTCGGCGTCAACCGCTCGACCATCCGCGAGGCAATTCGCGAGCTCGAGATCCACGGACTACTGGGCCGGGTACGCGGTGAAAAACGCCTGCGCGTGACACGCCCCGAGCCGCGCCGCGTAAGCTCCGGCGTGAGCCGCGCGTTGGCGCTGCACGACGTGACCTTCCTCGAGCTCTGGGAAGCGATGATGGCGATCGAGCCCGTGGCCGCGCAATACGCGGCCGCGCGGCGCAGCACCGCACAGCTGCAAAACTTGGGGCGTGCCCTCTCACGGTTCAAGCGCGAAGGCACCGATACCGCCGCCGCCGTGTCCGCCGTTGTGGATTTTTTCACCGCGGTCGCCGCGGCAAGCGGCAATCAAGTGCTGGCGCTTTCGCAGGCACCGCTCAATTTGCTGCTCGAGCCCGCGCTCACCCGGATCATCGATCGGGTGCCGCAAGCGCGCGCTCGTATCCAAGATGCGCAGTCCAAGATCGCCGATGCAATCAAGCTCAAGCGCAGCGAGCAAGCACGCACTTGGATGGAAAAGCACATCCGAGACTTCAAGCGCGGATATGAGATGGAATAGATCTAGAGGATTCGTTCGCGCACGATGTCGGAGCCGTCCGGGTCGTGCAGGTTCGTGCTGAACGACACGAGCACCATCACCGATTCGCCCGTATTGCGAAAGGCATGCGCCACGCCGGCCGGTATGGTCAGACGCCAGACTTCTCCTGCCGGCACGTCGAGATCGCGAATCGTGCCTCCTTCCTTGAGACGGATCAGGCAGGGACCCATGATAGTGGTCGTTTCAACCGCCGTTCGATGCGCATGGTTGCCGCGCACCTCGTTCGGCTGAGTGAGCACGACATGCACGTTCTTCTGGCTCGCCAGCCCGATGTCGGTCAAGGGCTCGAACAGACTTCCGCGCGCGTCGCGATGCGTCTTCACGGGTTCCACGATCACCCGCGACGTTTTCGGCGTATTCATCCTGCCGATTATAGCCGAGCCAGTTTGCTAGGGCGTCGATCGACGGCCGGCATAGCGCCGACCCGCGAGCAGCACTCCGGCGACGAACATCATGTCCATCCAATCCAGCTCGCCACCGCCGCTCTTGCCTGAAGACGCTACCGGCGCCGTCACTGTCAGCGCGGCCGAGGCGGTTCCCGAGTTGGAGCCGGCGGGACCTGTTACAAGTGCGTTCGCGGCGATCGCGTTGGTATAGTTGCCCGCCGTCGCGCTCATGACGCTCATGGTCATGGTGCAACTGCCGTTGGCCGGGATGTTCGCGCCTGCCATGGTCACGGTGCTCGCGGAGCTGGTCAACGTTCCCGACCCGCCGCTGCAGGTCGTGGTCGGCGCCGGCGAGGTCTGCACGCTGAGATTCGCGGGCATGGTCTCCGTAAAACTTGCCTGAGTCAGCGCGAAGCCATTCGTGTTGGTAAACGTAATCGTCAGCGTGGAAGCCACATTCTCGCCGACGCTGGTCGGTGAAAACGCTTCGGTGACCGTAGGCGGCGCCGGTGCGACCGTCATCGGCGTCGGGCACGCAGAAGCCGCGGTGCCGGCGGATGACGGCGCCTTGATGGTTGCTGCTCCGCTGGACGCGAAGGAAACGAACGCGGTGTTATCGGCGTGGCCGGCAGCGTCGCTAACTGTAAGAGCCAAAGTGCCGGCGCCGGTCACCGTCACCGACACTTGCGCCGCGTTCGCCGGCCCCGCAATCGCCACTCCGTTGGTGGCGGTCCACGCGTAGGACAGCCCCGTCTGATTGCACCCGCCGACGCTGCCGCCGGCATCGAAGGTGTCGATGGCAGGCGACGTGATGACCGCGATTGGTGCGAGGGCCGCGTTGACGGCGTTCAGGGCATTGACCATGCCGGCACCGCATTCGGTAGTGGTGCATGAGCACTCTTCGCTGGTTGGGTCGGTGTTCGGGCAGACCGGCAGCGGGGTAACTCCGTTGTTCGGAGGAAACGGGGTCGCGCTCGCCTTAAGTCGCGCAATTAGCTGCAGCGGCGTTAAATTGGCATTGACCGAACGCATGAGGGCCGCTATCCCCGAGACGATGGGTGCGGAAAAGCTGGTGCCGAGATTGTAGTTCGTCTGGTCCGTGTAGCTGTTGGCGCCAGGGGTGGTCAGGCCCAAATTGTAGGTGGTATCGATGGATCGATAGCAGGCACCGGATGAGGTCACGCAGTTACCGGCGGGCGCCGCGATGCCCACTTCAGGTCCCATGCTGCTGTATCCGACCTTGGTTCCGACATTGCGCAGCCCCGCCACCGCGAGCACGCCCGGGCAGTTGGCGGGCACATCCACCGACGCGCCCCCATTGCCCGCCGAAGCAACCATCAGTACACCCATCGTGGTCAGGGTCTTGATCACGGTTGGATAGGCCGTAGCCGCGCAGGTACCGCTGCCGCCCAAGCTCAAATTGATGATGTCGGCTGGATAGGGATTGTCAGGCACAGCCGCGCCTTCGGGGCTGGTGACCGCCAGACCCGCAGCCCATTGCATGCCGGCAATGATGTCCGAGTCGTAGCCGCCGCATTTGCCCAATGCCCGTACCGGTAACAGGTACGGGTTCCAGGTCATTCCCGCGATGCCGACGCCGTTATTGGTGAGCGCGCCCAAAACGCCCATGACGCGAGTCCCGTGCCAAGAACTGTCGGTCGGACCATGGTTATTATTAGGGTCTCCGCATGAGGTCGGGGGAAACAGTGGATTTTTAAGATCGGTGCTGCTGATCCAATCGCCCGGGTCTGACGGATCCGGATCCCAACCATCGCCGTCATTGGCAATGAGAAAAGTGCCTAGCGCGTTGAAGGGAGATGTCTGGCTGTAATCTTGATCGACGAAATCGTAGCCCGGGAGCAAGCGCCCGGGAACACCCGACGGCGAATCGAGGCCCGCGCGCCACAAATCGGGATGATCGAATCGAACTCCCGTATCCACATCGGCAATCACGGTCCCGGAGCTCCCCGTGCCGCCCGCGATAGACCAAGCGGACACGGCGTCCGTGGCCGACAAATCCTGAGTCGGAAGACCGCCCACCATGATGGTCGTCGGGCTAGGCGTGAGCATGTACCACTGCCCCGTGGCATTGGCGGAAGGCTTGAACAACGGGTCATCCGGCAGCGAATGCGGATAGCGGCGTTCATCGACGACTGCAAACTCCACAGCGGCATCGGCCCGTAATTTCTTGAGCACTGCATTTACATCAGCGCCGTAGAGTGTCTTCTGCAAAAACAGCACATGCATGCTTGGGGTCGTCTGCCGCGACTGAGCCAGAGCCAATCCCGTCCTCTGGGCGAGACCGGCGACGTCCGCTTCCGTCGTCTTTGCTTGGACGATCTTGATGCTTTGCGTTTGCGCACGAGCCTTGACGGCAGTGACCACGGCATTGCCGGCAGTCGCCCGAAAACCCACGAGTAGCCGATGCGCTTCGGGACCGAGTTGGACGGGATGCGTTCGCACGACATTCCATTCCGGGAGGGCTGCCCCGGCGGGTGCGCACATGAGGGTAACGGTGCAGCTCCCGGCAAGCACGAGCAGCATTCTTGCGATTCCTGGCATAAACACTCCAAAACAGCTGTAAAGGTCGGGAATCGGCCCCTATTCTGTGCGATTCCGAGCCCGAAGAGTACCAATATTGCCGGCGCCAGAATGAGAACTATGACCGCAAAAACCCGCGCGCATTCTTCGGTGTTCCGCCGTGCGACACCAATAGTCGGCGCCTGGCGACACATAACCTGCGGCCGGCCCCCGCACCGGGTAGAATATCAAGCAGGAATAAACGAGATTTTAGGGGCTTTCAATGACGTATGACAATCGGCAGTTCTACATCGACGGCGCGTGGGTCGACCCGGCAGAACCGAAGGAATTCAAGGTAATCAACCCAGCCACCGAGGCGGTCGCCGGCGTGATTTCGATGGGCAGCGCAGAGGATGTGGACCGGGCGGTAGGGGCGGCACGCCGCGCCTTCGACGGCTACTCTCGCACCGCTCCGGCGGAACGCCTGGCCCTGATGGAGCGGATCCTTGCCGCGTACCAGGCGCACTACGATGAAATCGCACAGGCGATTTCGACGGAAATGGGCGCGCCGATCACGCTCGCCAAGGGGTCCCAGACACGCATCGGCGTAGGCCACATTGCAGCCATGATCGAGGTGCTGAAAACCTTCAAGTTCGAGGAAATGCGCGGCACCACGCGGCTGGTGCAGGAACCGGTGGGGGTCTGCGCCTTGATCACGCCGTGGAATTGGCCGATGAACCAAGTCGCGGCGAAAGTGGTGCCCGCGCTCGCCGCCGGTTGCACCATGGTGCTCAAACCCTCGGAATATTCGCCGTTCAGCGCCGTCCTGTGGGCCAAGGTCATGCACGAGGCCGGGGTTCCCGCGGGCGTCTTCAATCTCATCAACGGCGACGGCCCGAACGTGGGTGCGCCTCTCTCCTCGCATCGCGAGATCGACATGGTGTCCTTTACCGGGTCAACTCGGGCCGGCACGGAGGTCGCACGCAATGCCGCCGCGTCGGTCAAGCGGGTTCACCAGGAACTCGGGGGCAAATCACCGAATGTATTGTTGGATGACGCCGATTTCGAGCGGGCGGTGAAACAAAGCGTCCTGCACGTATTCCAGAACTCCGGTCAGTCCTGCAACGCACCGACGCGCATGCTGGTGCCCGCGGGCAAGATGGCGGAGGTGGAAGCCATTGCCAAGCGAATCGCCGAGGGCGTCGTGGTCGGTGACCCTGCCTCGGATAAAACCACGGTGGGACCCGTGGTTTCCAAACTGCAGTTCGACCGCGTCGAGGGCTTCATCGAGAAGGGCATTGCCGAAGGGGCGAACCTCGTCACCGGCGGCGCAGGCCGCCCCGATGGATTGGCCAAGGGCTATTACGTCAAGCCCACGATTTTCTCGAACGTGCGCAACGATATGACCATCGCGCGCGAGGAGATCTTCGGGCCGGTGCTTTGCATTTTGCCGTACCAGACCGAAGAAGAGGCTGTCCAAATCGCCAATGACACGCCGTACGGGTTGGCCGCTTACGTCTGGTCGCAGGACAACGTTCGTGCGCGGCGCGTGGGCAATCGCATCCGTGCCGGCCAGGTTGCCTTGAACGGGGCGTACGGCGACATGCAAACGCCGTTCGGCGGTTTCAAGATGTCTGGAAATGGGCGCGAGTATGGCGAATTCGGCTTGCGCGATTTCTTGGAGGTCAAAGCCATGATCGGAGTCGACGCCGCTTGATGCGCGCGCGTCACAGCGCCTATGCGGGGTCGGGTGGCTGACCCCGCCGTTCTGCGGCTCGAGAATCTCAGCAAACGCTATTCGCCGGATCGCCCCGCGATCTTCGACGGCCTTGAACTCGAATTGCGCCAAGGCGAATATCTGGCTGTGATGGGCGAATCCGGCGTCGGCAAGTCGACGCTGCTCAATCTACTTGCCGGGCTCGATCAACCCGATTCCGGCCGCGTTCTGCTCGAAGGGGTCGATCTCTCCACGTTGGACGACGATGCCATCACGTTGCTGCGTCGCCGAGCGGTCGGCTTCGTTTTTCAGGCTTTTCACGTGCTGCCCTATCTCAGCGTGGAGGAAAACGTCGCCCTCCCCCTCGACCTTTTGGGCGTAAAGCAGCCCGAACGCAGCCGGCGCGCCCTCGAGATGTTGGCCGCGGTGGGTATCGCACCGCTAGCAAAGCGGTACGCGCGAGAACTGTCCGGCGGCGAGGTGCAGCGTATCGCCATCGCGCGCGCTCTGGTTCATAGGCCGCGATTGGTTTTGGCCGACGAGCCGACGGGAAACCTCGACCCGCGCAGCGCTGCGCAGACGCTCGAGCTGTTGCGCGACCAAATCAAAGCCAATGCCGGTGCGGGCATTTTGATCACCCACTCGCGTACCGCCGCCGACACTGCCGATCGCATCTCGGTGCTCGATGTCGGCGGGCTCAAGCCTTTAAATCGAAACGGATGAGCGCGCCGCGCGATTCCCATGGCGCATTCGCAATCTGGCGCGTGCTGCTGCTCGCTCAATTGCGGGAACAGCCAGCGCGGCTGCTGGTTACGGTGCTCGCAATCGCATTAGGGGTCGCCCTGGGTGTGGCGGTGTATCTGGTCAACAGCGCCGCGCTCAATGAGTTTGGGTTGGCCACGAAACGACTGGTTGGCGAAGCCGATGTCGTGGTGCGCGGTCCACGCGAAGGTTTTTCCGAACAATGGTTTACTCGGTTGGCGAACGAGACGGCGGTCAGTGCGGCGAGCCCGGTATTTGAACTCGAAGCGGCTTTACCCGGACGGCGCGATACGCTCAAAGTGTTGGCGATCGATCCCTTCCGCGCCGCCACGCTGCAACCGGCGCTCATCGGCGACATCGGCGGCGGCCTCTTCGCGCTCTTCGAGCCCGACAGCATCTACTTGAGCGCCGGCGCCGCGCAGGCACTGAACTTGCGCAGCGGCGATACACTGCAAGTCATCGTCGGCAGCGCGCCCAAGGCGCTGCACGTGCTGGGCATCCTGTCGGAAGCGAGTTATCCACAGGCATTGGGACTCATGGACATTGCCTCCGCACAATGGACCTTCGAGAAGATCGGTCGACTGAATCGCATCGACTTGCGTTTAAGAGCCGGCAGCGACGTTGAGGCTTTTCGGCAGGGTCTTGGATCGAAATTGCCCGCGGGCATTTTGGCGATCGCTCCGCAGGTCGAGCGAGACCGCGCCGTGACGGTGACGCGCGCTTACCGAATCAACCTCAACATGCTGGCGCTCGTCGCGCTCTGGACCGGTGCTTTCTTGGTGTTTTCAACCCAATCCCTCTCCGTGCTGCGCAGACGCCGGTCGCTCGCGCTGCTGCGGGCGCTCGGAGTGACGCGCAGCCAACTGCAGCGCGCGCTCATCGGCGAGGGCGCCGCGCTCGGAGTCGCCGGGTCATTCCTCGGCGTCGTTCTCGGCTTCGGTGTTGCGGCGGCGATCTTGCGGTTTCTGACCGGCGATCTCGGCAACGGTCAATTGCGCGCAAGTTGGGAATCGATGCGCGCGGCCCCGTGGCCGATGCTTATCTTCTTTGGGATGGGCGTGCTGGTGGCATGCACCGGAGCCTGGTTGCCTGCGCGCAGCTCTTCGCGGCAACCGCCGGCCCGCGCCTTGAAAGGCGGCGGCGGGGATTACGCCGTCGTGGCTCGAACGAGCGCCTACTCCGGCCTTGCGCTGCTCTGTCTCGGCGCCGCGCTGTCGCCGCTGCCGCCGATCGCCGGATTACCGCTGTTCGGCTACGCCGCGATCGCCGCACTGTTGTTCGGCGCGGTTTTGCTGGTCCCTACGCTGACGGTCAGAGTGTTGAGCTTCACGCCGCGCACGCGCCGCATCGTGCTCGACACCGCCGTGGCACAGCTGCGCGAAAATGTCGGTCTGTCGACCTTGAGCCTGGCGTCCATCATCGTGAGTTTCAGTCTGATGGTGGCGATGGCCATTATGGTGCATTCGTTTCGAGTGTCGTTCGAACACTGGCTGGACAAACTCCTGCCCGCCGATATGCAATTGCGCGAGCCTTTGGGCAACGACACGGCGTACTGGTCGGGGTCCGATCAAGCAAAGCTCGCGACGGTGGCCGGCATATCGCGCATCGAGTTTCGCCGTACCCGTCAACTGCTGCTCGACCCCACGCGTGCAACGGTCGCATTGATCGCCCGCGGAGCAACGGCTGCGCAAGCCGCGGAAGAATTACCCCTGGTGCGAAGTGAAAGGCTGCCGCTGCCGTCGAACGCCGAACCGGCTTGGATATCCGAGGCGCTGCACGACCTGTATGGCTACCAGCTTGGGGCTCCGATCGACTTGCCGCTTGCAGGCCGAACCCAGCGGTTCACGGTGGCCGGTATCTGGCGCGACTATGCGCGTATGTCCGGTTCGATCGTAATCTCACGGCAGGCTTATCGGGCCGCGACCGGCGACGACAGCGCCAATGAGGGCTCCGTGTGGCTGAGCAGCGGCGCGAATCCCGCGGTCACCGAAGCCGCAATACGTGCTCGATTTGCACGCGGCGATTCCGTCGAAATTTTGACGAGCACCGCGCTGCGCGATCGTTCACTGCAGCTCTTCGATCGGGCCTTTGCCATTACCTACGCGCTCGAGGCGATCGCCGTCATTATCGGACTCACCGGCGTGAGCTTTGCGGCGAGTTCAACCGCCCTTGCCCGCCGCGCCGAGTTCGGCATGCTGCGGCACGTTGGTATGTTGCGCAGGCAAATCGTGGGGATGCTGGCGAGCGAAGGTGTTCTGATGAGCGCGTTCGGCGTCGCGTATGGCCTTGCTCTCGGCGGCGCATTGAGCTTGGTTTTGGTCTATGTGATCAATCGGCAATCCTTCAATTGGAGCATCGATCTCGCCGTTCCCGCCTGGCAACTCGCGATCTTGAGTCTGACGCTCATTGCCGCAGCCGCCATCACCGCGATTTGGAGTGGTCGCGGCGCGACGAGCGAGGACGCCGTGCAGGCCGTGCGCGAGGATTGGTGACTTGCACACAAGGCCGGCAGCCATGCTAGACCTCGTGCCGCAAGCGCTATGCGCGCTCGCCCTTTCCACGGCGGCGAGTCTCATCCTCGGGTGCAGCTCTGCAGCGGCCGCAATGCCCACGTACTCTCCGGTAACCGCCGGACATCCGCTGACATTTCCCGGCGATTACGGGAGTCACCCGCAGTTTCGCACCGAATGGTGGTACGTCACGGGCTGGCTCAACACGGCGCATGGCGAGCCGCTCGGTTTCCAAATCACTTTTTTTCGTACCAAGCCCAATCTGGACGACGGCAATCCCAGCGCGTTTGCACCGCATCAGCTGCTGGTCGCGCATTGCGCCATCAGCGACCCAAAGCGCGGTCGACTGTGGCAAGACCAGCGTATTCGCCGCGCCGGGTTGGGACTCGCGGAGGCCGCCACCGGCGATACCGATGTCCGGATCGATCGCTGGTCGCTCAAGCGCAATGCCGCCGTCTACTCCGCGAAGATCGATGCGGAGGACTTTTCGTTCGACCTTGCGCTGTCGGAGACACAAGCGGTTCTTCTCAACGGGGATTCTGGCGTCAGCCGCAAGGGCCCCGCCGCCGAGGCCGCGAGCTATTACTACAGCCTGCCGCATATGCGCGTCGCGGGCACGATCACGCGTCACGGCGGCGCGGACGGCGTATCCGGCGAAGCCTGGCTCGATCACGAGTGGTCGAGCGAATATCTCGACGGTGACTCTGTGGGTTGGGATTGGATCGGTCTTAATTTGGACGACGGAGCGGCGCTGATGGCCTTTCGCATCCGCGGCGCGCAGGGCCAGCCGCGTTGGGCGGGCGGCACTCTTCGCGGCAGCGACGGTCATACGCAAATATTGCGGCCTGGCGACATCGAATTCAGCGCCGGACGTCGCTGGACCTCGCCGCGAACGGGGATTACCTACCCCGTTCAATGGCATGTGCGTGCGGGAACCCGTGAGTTCGACCTGGAGCCCCTGATCGATGACCAGGAGAACGACACTCGTCTATCCACCGGTGCAATCTACTGGGAAGGTGCCGTGAGCGCGCACGAGCAGCGGCGTGTCGCGGGTCGCGGCTATCTGGAACTCACCGGATATGGTGAGCGATTGCGGCTGAGATGAGGCACTATTCAGCGCCACGGCGTTTCGCGCGCCCCTGACCGGAGATCGATATTGTGACCCGCCATGCGCGTTTCGACATTCTTTTCGAGCCGGTGAAGATTGGTCCCGTGATCGCCAAGAACCGGTTCTACCAGGTCCCCCACTGCAACGGGATGGGCTACGCCCGGCCGCAGGCCCATGCAGCGATGCGCGGTGTGAAAGCCGAAGGCGGCTGGGCCGTCGTGAGCACCGAGGAAGTGGAAATCCACCCATCGAGCGATGTTTCGCCGTTCATCGAAGGCCGATTGTGGGACGACGGCGATGTGCCGGCGCTTGCTCTCATGACGGATGCCATTCATCGGTACGGCGCATTGGCAGCGATCGAGCTGGCCCATGGGGGCATGAATGCATCGAATTTCTACTCGCGCGAGATCTCCATTGCCCCGAGCCATATCGCCAGCCCCGCAAGCTACGCTCCGGCGCAGGCTCGCGCGATGACCAAAGAGGATATTCGAAACTTCCGGCGGTGGCACCGAGAAGCGGCGCTGCGCGCGCGGCGCGCGGGCTTTAACATCATCTATGTGTACGCGGGCCATGGCATTTCGCTGCCCATGCATTTTCTGCAAAGTCGGCACAATCGCCGGACCGATGAATATGGCGGAAGTCTCGTCAACCGCGCGCGCCTGTTGCGGGAACTGATCGAGGAGACCAAGGAAGCCGTGGGCACCGATTGCGCGGTGGCCGTGCGCTTCGCGGTCGATGAGATGCGAGGCGCCGACGGCATCCGTGCCGAGTCGGAAGGCCGCGAGGTGGTCGCAATGCTCGCGGAGCTGCCGGATCTGTGGGACGTCAACGTGAGCGACTGGACGAACGACTCGAAGACTTCACGCTTTGCGGCCGAAGGGTATCAAGAAGAATTCGTTCGATTCGTAAAGACGGTGACGACCAAACCCGTCGTCGGCGTCGGCCGTTTTACCTCGCCGGACACCATGGTGTCGCAAATCAGACGCGGAGTTCTCGACATGATCGGCGCGGCCCGCCCCTCCATCGCGGATCCCTTCCTGCCGAAAAAAATCGAGAACGGAGACATCGATGACATTCGTGAATGCATCGGATGCAATGTGTGCGTGACCGGCGACTACACCATGACGCCGATCCGGTGCACGCAGAACCCCACCATGGGCGAGGAGTGGCGAAAGGGCTGGCACCCAGAGGCGGTAACGCCGCGCTCGGGTGACGATTCGTTTCTGGTGATCGGCGCGGGCCCCTCCGGGCTCGAATGCGCGAGGGTCTTGGGCCTGCGCGGATATTCGGTTCATTTGGCCGAGGCCGGCGAGCAATTGGGCGGCCGAGTCGCGCGCGAGTCGCGGCTGCCGGGACTCGCCGCCTGGGCCCGCGTCAGGGATTACCGGGTCAATCAATTGAACAAAATGCAGAACGTGGAGATACTTCGCGGGAGCCGAGTCACCGCCGGCCAGATTCTGGAATTCGGCGCCAGCCGTGTCGTGATCGCAACCGGCTGTCGTTGGCGCCGCGACGGTGTCGGCAGGGCAAATGATCGTCCCATCCGCGGATTCGACGCTCACAGGGTGCTCACGCCTGATGAACTGATGGTCGGGGGCTTCGTATCTGGGAGGGTCGTCGTCTTCGACGACGATCACTACTATTTGGGCGCGGTGTTTGCGGAAAAATTGCGACTGGACGGACTCGACGTCACACTGGTCACACCCGCCGACCGAGTATCGGCCTGGACGGTCAACACGTTGGAACAGCATGCAATTCAAAAGCGAGTGCTCGACCTCGGCATCGAGGTAGCCGCCAATCGCAACATCGTCGAGTTCGACGGCTCGGGCGTTATTCTCGAATGCACGTATACAGGACGACTCACGACCGTGCCGGCAACCGCAATTGTCACGGTGACTTCGCGCCTGCCGAATGATGAGCTGTCTCGAGCGCTGGACGAATTGCCGGGGGCGATTGCGGCTGCAGGAATCGACACGATCACGGCGATCGGCGACTGCCACGCGCCGAGCACTATAGCCGCCGCCGTCTATGCGGGTCATCGGTATGCCCGGGAGTGCGATCGGGCGCCGACCGATGACGTGCCGTTTCGGCGTGAACTGACCGATCTTCGGCCGCGTTGAATCAATCATAGGAGAGCACCGATGCGTATCGGCTTCATTGGACTCGGAAATATGGGCGCAGCCATCGCCGCCAATCTAGTGCGAGCGCAGCACGAGGTGGCTGTTTGGAATCGCAGCCCCGGGAAGGCCCGGCCGTTCGTGGAGTTGGGCGCCGTGCTTGCCGACAGTCCCAAATCAGCCGCCGCCGACAAAGAGGCTGTCTTTACCATGCTCGCCGATGATTCGGCGCTCGAATCCGTCATCGCTGGGGAGAACGGCCTCATCGCGGGCCTGAGGCCGGGCGCACTGCATGTTTCGATGAGCACTATCGCCGTGGCGACAGCCGACCGGCTTGCGGGCATCCATCGCACGCGGAATCAGCACTTTTTATGCGCGCCGGTCTTCGGTCGGCCGGAAGCGGCAGCGGCGGCCAAATTGTTCGTGGTGGCTGCGGGGGACGCTGCTGACCTGCAAACGGCGAGTCCATTGCTGGGTGCCGTCAGCCAACGCGTTTTCTACCTTGGGGACAAGCCCTCCGCCGCCAGCCTGGTAAAACTCTGCGGCAATTTCATGATTCTGTCGGCTATCGAAGGATTGGGCGAAGCGATGGCCTTGGCCGAAAAGGGAGGAATTTCGAAGCAACAGTTGCTCGAAGTCTTGACCGGCACCTTGTTCGACGCCCCGGTGTACCGTACGTACGGAGCCATTCTCGCTGAAGAGCGATTCAGGCCGGCGGGATTCGCCGCACCGCTGGGACTCAAGGATATGCGCCTTGTCGGCCAATCGGCGGAGGCACTGCGCGTGCCCATGCCGCTGCTCAGCCTGGTACGCGAGCATCTTTTGCAAACCATCGCGCAGGAAGGCGAAGACATCGATTGGTCCGCGATCGCGTTGGCGGTCGCTAGAAATGCGGGAATCGTGCGCAATCACGCCTCGTAACGCGCCGGGGCGCTCAATGTCGGGTTTTTCTTACGATATGAGCAGGATTGCGCCGCCCCGACTCCTACATGATTGCAACGCACGGATCGATGGGCGCATCGTCCGCCGGCGAGCAAAAGGCCAAGGCGTTCGATGCAGCAAGCGCGTATTGCCGCGGATTGGGCAAAGAGCTCGAGACAACCGATGTCGCGGAGACCGACAGCGGCTTGGTTAAAATCGCCTCGGCGGAGGTGCATTTCCGCTGCGTCAGTCGTTCATCGAACTAGCGGTAACGGGTGTCAAAAGACGATGACACCGCGCGCGTTCTTGCCCGGCTCGAGGTCGGCAAAGGCCTGAGCAGATTCCTCGATCGTGTAGCGATGAGTGATCAATTCTTCAAGCTTGAGGCGCCCGGCCATGTACAGCGCGAGCAGGCGCGGGAAATCGACGCGTGGCACGCAAGATCCGTAATAGCTGCCGGTAAGCGTCTTTTCCTCGAACGGTAGTGTCATGGTGCGCACCGAGGTCGAGTCGCTAGGCTTGGCGACCCCGACCACGACCGCTATCCCGCCCCGCCCAATGGCACGATACGCGAGCGCAGCGAGCTCGCCGCTCCCGACACACTCGAAGGCGTAGTCCGCGCCTCCATTGGTAAGTTTCTTGATCGGCTTGACGAGATCCTCGCCAGGTTTGCTTTGCAGCGTGTCCGTTGCGCCGAATTGTTTCGCCATCTCGAGCTTCGCGGGCAGAGTATCGATCGCGACGATGCGCACCGCGCCGGCGATGCGCGCGCCTTGGATGACGTTCAGCCCGATTCCGCCGCAGCCAAACACGGCAACGCTGGAGCCCGGCACCACGCGGGCGGTATTGAACACCGCGCCCACGCCCGTAGTCACTGCGCAGCCCACCAGGGCCGCACACGCGAGCGAGATCGTGCTGTCGATCTTGACCACATTCTCGACCGACAGCGTTGCATATTCGGCCATCACGCCGCAGCCCGAGAAAATGTTGAGCGCGTTGCCCTGCGCGTCGCGGGTGCGCAGCGTGCCGTCAGGCAGCGTCGTAAGCGCCCTGCCCTGATTAAGGCACAGTACCGGCCGGCCCATTGCGCAGAAGCGGCACTTGCCGCACATGTAAATGAAGGAAGAGATGACGTGATCGCCGAGCGCCAGGTCCTCGACGCCCTCGCCCACTTCGATCACCTCGCCCGCCGCCTCGTGACCGAGAATTAGCGGTAGCTTCAGCGCGATGGTGCCGTTGGTCGCCGAAAGATCCGAGTGGCAGACCCCGCACGCGGCGAGCTTGACCATCACCTCGCCGCGATGAGGCGAGTCCACTGTGATGCGTTCCACGACCACCGGCTTATCCAATTCGCGGCAGATCGCGGCACGAGCGGTTTTCGCCATGTGCCATCCCCTTTGTTGATCGCGGCGCAGTATAACTCCCTTGTACCCGGCCAAATCGAGCGCGAGCAGGCGCGCGCAAGCCGAGGACTTTCGCCGGGACAGGTCGAACACGGCCCGCTCGGGCTATACTCGCCTCCGGGGGCAACGGGTCGAAAACGGCGCATGCGGGCCGGACCGAGGACACTGGGGAGAAGCGATGGAACTACCGGAATCGCCACCGCTGCCCGCATTCATCGCGGCCACCGCATTTGCCGCCCAGAAACACCGCGATCAGCGGCGAAAGGACGCAAAGGCGTCGCCCTACATCAATCACCCAATCGCTCTCGCCAATGTTCTAGCCAACGAGGCGGGCGTCAAGGACGTAATCGTGCTCATGGCGGCGCTGCTTCACGACACAATCGAGGACACGGACACGACGGCCGAAGAACTCAAAGCCCATTTCGGCTCGGCGGTGGCGGTCATCGTGGTGCAAGTCACCGACGACAAGAAACTGAAGAAAGCGGAGCGCAAGCGCCAGCAGGTGCTGCACGCGTCCAGCATCAGCGACCAGGCGAAGCTCGTAAAGCTTGCCGACAAGATCTGCAACCTGCGGGATCTGAACGCCTCGCCGCCGGCAGACTGGGGCATCGAGCGCAAACGCGAGTACTTCGATTGGGCGAAGCAGGTCGTCGACCAGTTGCGCGGGGTCCACCCGAAGCTCGAAGCGCTATTCGACGCGCAGTACGCGCGGCGTCCCTAGCGAACCCACCGTCCTAATGCAGCGAGCAACGACTTGAAACGAGTGCTCGTCGCAATATATGCGACGCAGAAAGAAAGGATGAAAACGTCTAACCCATTCACGAAGCGCTCCTTTGTTGCAGGAGAGAGCTTCGCCCACTCTGAGTCTCGATTCTGTTATCTCCGTCGCGGTTTTACTTAACGGGACTCGTGCTCCCTCGAGACGAAAGGCTTACTTCCGTTTGATCTCGACGTTTTCTTTGGTGCCGCTATTGGTGACTGCGATCATGATGCCAAGGCCGATCGCGATCGCGATTCCGATCAAGGTCCATGTCGTACCAATGCGGGCCAGGACGCCCATTTTCCAAAGCGCGGCCAGAAGTCCACCCAAAAGGATGATGAATCCAACAAGGTACATGCCTGCCCACTTCACAATTCGCCTCCTACTGAGCCCAGATCCGTAAAGTTGCAATGGACGGGTTAAGAATACGTATCGGTGGGCGCGGCGTCTATATCCCGGCGCACGACCGCAATCTCGAGTTTCAGCAAACCATAAATACCGCCGCTCCAAAGCCGCCGTTCGCGCACCGTCATTCCGTGATGATGCGGTCCGCCCATTCCACGAGCGAGACAAAGATCGTTGGATTGCCGAATTTTGCGCCCCACTGGGCCAGATCGGCGTCGGATCCCCACGCACTCTTCATCATGATCTTGAGCGGCAACTTCGTCTCGGCTGCTGATGCCGCGCCTGCAGCCATCATCAGAGGAAGTGCTGCCAATTGTGTTAGCGCGCTGCGACGGCTCATGTTGGGCTCGCCTATAGCTGGTTCATCATTTGTTCGTGGCGACACGGTCGCCGCAGGCAATCTTCGCGTAGCGAGCGTCAGCATATGCCCGAAATGACCGCTCAGTAAACTGGTGCCAGGGAGCGGTCCTTCGCGGCGTCCACTAAGCTACCGGGCCAATCGAAGCATCGCGCGTCACCTCGACACCTTTGCCGAACACAAGGTAGGTGCGTTCACGTTCCACCTTCGGCGCACGGTACGCGCGACCCTGCTGCAGAGGACGCCGCAACTGGAAATGTCAACCGGATTTGCGCTGATGCGTTACCTGGTGTTTTCACTGACAAGGATGTGTCTCATGCGCCTCTTCCTCACCAATGTTTCAGGGAACATTCGGCCGCCAGTTCTCATCGCGCTTATCCTCATCGCGATGCCAATCCGAGTTTCACTTGCGGAGAACCTGCTGGGGCCTTACGTTGGCGCCGCCGCTGGCCCGTCACAAGTCGAGGCGACTGCTCCGTATAACGTCAATTTCCGGGAAAATCACGCGGCATTCAAAATTATTGCCGGGATACGGCCAATTTCATTGGTGGGCGTTGAAATCGCTTACGACGATTTCGGACACCCCGATCGATTGAACGGGAACTTGGCCACAGATGTGTCGATGAAGGGCGAATCAGCGTTCGGCGTTGTATATCTGCCCATTTCGATTGTCGATATTTTCATTAAAGCGGGCATAGCACGCATTGTCAGTAAGGCGACCACCCATACCGTATGCGGGAGTCAGCCTTGTCAGATACTGATCGTCGATCCGCCAACTGACAGTCGTACGACCACGGGTCTCGCCGCTGGCGCGGGCGCACAATTCAGCATTGGATCTCTTGCGTTTCGTGGTGAATATGAGCGCTTCAATGCCGCTGGCGGCAATCCAGGCTTGTTAACGATTGGAATCGCATGGAAGTTCTGATATGGCCCCCTCCTGTCAACTGCGCGGGGTGGATTCTCGCGAGGCCGCGCCCGGATTGCAGCAAGGGGTTGGGGCAGTGAGTCACTCTGATATTCGGGACCTGTGTCGGGCGGGCGAGCCGTGCCGGGAAGCGATACGTCCAGGCCGCCTGTAAATTGGTCGGGGCGACAAGATTCGAACTTGCGACCCCTTGCACCCCATGCAAGTGCGCTACCAGGCTGCGCCACGCCCCGACCGAGGGACCGAATGATAGCCCAAACGGGCCGTGAATGCCGCGTGCCCTAACGGCGCAGAATCTTGATCAGCTCCTCGAGTTCGAGCCGCATCTGATGAATGAGCTGTTGGCTCTGATTGAGGTCCACCTGCGCGTCGTCGCCGGTGAGGCGGTTTCGGGCCCCGCCGATGGTAAATCCCTGCTCATACAGAAGGCTTCGTATCTGCCGGATGATCAAGACGTCCTGTCGCTGGTAATACCGGCGATTGCCGCGCCGCTTGACGGGCTTGAGCTGCGGGAATTCCTGCTCCCAGTAGCGGAGCACATGCGGCTTGACGCCGCACAGGTCGCTGACTTCACCGATCGTGAAATACCGCTTTCCCGGAATCGGCGGCAGTTCGCTATTGTTGCTTGGTTCCAGCATACGCCTCGACGCGGGCTTTCAGTTTCTGGCCCGGACGGAATGTAACAACTCGACGGGCGCTGATGGGAATTTCCTCGCCTGTTTTGGGATTGCGCCCTGGGCGCCTATTCTTGTCACGCAAATCGAAATTGCCGAAGCCGGAGAGTTTTACCTGTTCGCCCGAAGACAGCGCCGCGCGAATTTCCTCGAAGAACAAATCCACGAGCTCCCGCGCCTCCCGCTTGTTCAGGCCCAATTGATCGAACAGGGCCTCCGCCATTTCTGCCTTCGTCAGGGCTGCCATGCTTATTGATCTCTTATTGTGGCGCTCAATACATCCCGTAACCGAGCGACCACTGCGGTCACCACGGCGTCTGCGTCAACATCAGTAAGAGTGCGGGAAGAGTCCTGTAAAATCAAGCCTAAAGCGATACTTTTTCGTCCTGTTTCTACGCCAGGGCCGCGATATACATCGAACACCCGCAGCTCGCTCAAGAGACCTGATGCGCTAACAGTAACATTTTCCTGCAAAACTGCGAGAGGGACGCTCTCGTCGATTGCGATGGCCAAATCGCGGCGCACTGTTGGGAATCTCGAAATCTTGTTTAATTGCAATGGCTTACAGATAAATGCTGCGTCAGTTTCTAATTCAAACAATAAAACCGTAGACGGTAGATTTAGCGCCTTGACAATCTGCGGATGAAGTTCGCCGAGCCATCCGACCGCGTTCGCGCCCCGATAAATGCGGGCGGCGCGTCCCGGGCGCAAGCAACTGAGGGAATCCGTCTCGAAGCGCACGGAAGATGCATCACCCGTCAACGCCAACACGCTCTGCACATCCCCTTTCACATCATAGAAATCGAGCGCCTCGCGCGCACTCCCCCACTGCTCGGGCCAGCGCGCGCCGGTTGCAATTCCGGCTAACGTCTCGATCTCCTCGAGCTCGCCGCCGCTTCGAACCAGGAATTTCTTGCCGATCTCGAACAAACGTACCCGCGTTTGTTGGCGCCGCAAATTCTCGCGGCACGCCTGCACAAGTCCGCTCCAAAGCGACACCCGCATGTCGCTGAGGTCTTCGGAAATGGGATTCGCCAGCCTCAAGGCAGGCGTCTCGGGAAACAACTGCCGCTGCAAGGCTGCATCAACGAAACTATAGGTAATGACGTCGCGGTAGCCGCGATCGACCATCGCCGTCAACAGCCGCTCGCTCGTCACTCGAGATTCGGTGGCTTCCCCGGCGATCTGCGGCGCAGTCGCATGCTTCTCGGCAATACTGTCGAAGCCGCGCAGCCGCGCCACTTCTTCGATGAGATCCTCTTCGATGCGTATATCGAAGCGATGCGGCGGCTGACGCACCCGCCAGCCGCTCGCCGCGATCTCGACGCGATCGCTGATCGCGGACAGCACCGCCTGCACTTCATCGTCGGGCACGCTTGTCCCCAGGAGTCTCGCCAATCGAGAGCGGCGTAAGCTCACCCAGCCTTCTGCATCGGAAGCGCCGCCCGACGCAGCGCAGGTCACTTGGACCGGTCCCGGTTCGCCTCCGACTATTCCGACGAGGAGCTCGGTCGCCCGCTCCAGGGCAATCGGCGGCAATGTCGGATCGACGCCGCGCTCGAACCGTTGTGCGGCATCCGTGAACAGCCCGAGCCGGCGCGCGCGCCCTGCGACCGCAGCGGGCAAGAAATGCGCCGCTTCCAACAGCACATCGCTCGTCGCATCGGATATCGCCGTCTCGCGACCGCCCATGATCCCTGCGAGCCCAATCGCTCCGCGCGCGTCCGCAATGACCAGAAAGTCGGGATCCAGCAAGTATTCCTTATCGTCCAGCAGCGTGAGACGTTCGCCGGGCGTCGCCATCCTTACTCGAATGCCCTGCTCGAGCCGTGCGAGATCGTAGGCATGCATCGGTTGGCCCAGATCCATCATCACGTAATTCGTGACGTCTACAATGGCCGAGATGCTGTTGATGCCGACCCGGCGCAGGCGTTCGCGCAGCCAAGCCGGCGACGCTGCACCCGCCTTGACACCGCGAATCACCCGCGACGCGAAGACCGGGCAAGCCGCCGGTGCATCGAGCGTTGCCGGAAATGCCGCCGCGCTGCGCGCAGCGACCGGACCGACACGGGCGGTGAGATAACGCCGGTCCTGTGCGGCCGCATAGTCGCGCGCGATACCGAACACGCTCATGCAATCGCCGCGATTGGGAGTCGCGTTGACTTCCAGCGTCACGTCATCGAGGTCCATGGCCGCACGCAAATCCTGATTGAGGGTGAGCTTCTCGGGCAGCTCCAGGATTCCATCGTGCTCCTCGCCCAAGCCCAATTCGCGTGCCGAACACAGCATGCCGTTCGAATCGAGGCCACGCAGCTTGGTGCGCTTGATGTTCACGTCATTCGGCAACTTCGCCCCGACCATGGCGACCGCGACCTTCAATCCTGAGCGCACATTCTTCGCCCCGCAAATGATCTGCAGGCGATTCGATCCATCGGTCGTCACCACGCACAGAGACAACTTCTCTGCGTCCGGATGACGCTCCGACGCCAGCACCTCACCCACGAACACACCCGAAAACGGCGGCGCCACCGGAGTGACCGACTCCACTTCGAGGCCGGCGAGCGTGAGTTGTTTGGCAAGCGTCGCAGGCGCGGCGAGCGGCGTGTATTCCTTGAGCCACGAGTAGGTGATTTTCATGTGAACTACGCTTTCAAGGAAACTGCTTGAGAAACTGCAAATCGTTCTCGAAGAAGAGCCGCAGATCATCTACGCCATAGCGCAGCATGGCAAGCCGGTCGATGCCCATGCCGAAGGCATACCCCTGCCATTGTTCGCTGTCGATTCCCGCCGCTCTCAGCACGTTGGGGTGAATCATTCCGCAGCCCAAAATCTCCAGCCAGCCGGTCTGTTTGCAGACGCGGCACCCCTTGCCGTCGCAGAACACGCACTCGATATCCGCTTCCGCGGAAGGCTCGGTAAACGGAAAGTACGACGGCCGCAGCCGCATCCCGAGCCGCCGCTCAAAAAAACGCTCGACGAACGTGTGCAGCATCGCTTTCAAATTGGCGAAGCTCACGTTCTCGCCCACCACCATGCCCTCGACTTGATGGAACATGGGGGTATGCGTCATGTCCGAGTCCATGCGGTATACGCGGCCCGGTGCAATCACCGCGAGCGGCGGACGCTGTGCACGCATGCTGCGAATCTGCACGGGCGAGGTATGGGTGCGCAGCAAGCGCCCGTCGGGAAAGTAAAACGTATCGTGCATTGCCCTTGCGGGATGATTCTTCGGAATATTCAGGGCTTCGAAATTATGAAAATCGTCCTCGACTTCCGGTCCTGTGGCCACCTGGAACCCCGCCTGCGCAAAGATCCGCTCGATCCGCAGTCGCGTTCGAGTGACCGGATGCAGGCTACCAGCCTCCTGGCCGCGTCCGGGCAGGGTGACATCGATGGCGCCCCTGGCAAGATCCTTCTCCATCGCCGCCTGCTCGAGGCGGATGCGATGCATTTCGAGGGCTGTTTGAATCGAGGTCTTCGCATCGTTGATGCGCTGACCTGCGGCGGGACGCTCGGCGGGGGAGAGTTTCCCCAAGCCCTTGAGTTGCTCGGTGAGCAGCCCTTTTTTTCCCAAGAGCCGCACGCGTACTTCATCCAACGCCGCAAGGCTCGCAGACGAATCCACGTCTGCGAGCGCTTGCTCGATGAGCGCTGAAAGCGAGTCCGTCACGGCTTTAGGCCGCGAGGCTTGCCTTGGCTTTCTCCGCGATGGCCGTAAAAGCCGGCATGTCATGCACCGCAAGATCGGCGAGCACCTTGCGGTCGATGGCGAGGCCCGCCTTGCTCAGCCCGTCGATGAGCGTACTGTAGGTCATGCCGCACAGCCGCGAAGCGGCGTTGATGCGCGTGATCCATAGCGCGCGGAATTCGCGCTTCTTTTCGCGCCGGCCGCGATAGGCGTATTGGCCCGCCTTGATGACCGCCTGCTTGGCGGTGCGGAAGACCTTGCGTCGAGCATTGAAATAGCCCTTCGCTTTCTTGAGAATTTTCTTGTGCCGCCGACCCGCGACGACACCGCGTTTAACTCGTGCCATATGCTATCTCCTGACTCGTTAAGCGTTCGGCAAACATTGCTTGATGCGCTTCACGTCGGACTCGCTGACGTGCATCTCGCGGCGCAACTGACGCTTACGCTTGCTGGGTTTTTTCGTCAGGATATGACGACGGTGGGACTGACCGCGTTTGAAGCCATTCGCTGTTTTGCGAAAACGCTTCGCCGCAGCCCGCTTAGTTTTCAACTTGGGCATGATCGACTCCTAATTTTAGCCCTGCTCGCAAGCACCCCCAAAGGAATCTCGCGATTCTTCGGCGGTGCCGCTACAGGCGGGACGACAAACTTCTTAGGGTTTGCCGCTCACTTCTTTTTGGGCCCGAACACCATGATCATCTGCTTGCCTTCCATCAGCGGATTCTGCTCGACCACCGAGTACGGGGCGAGATCCTCAGAAATCCGCGTCAAGAGACGCCGGCCGATGTCCTGATGCACGAGCTCACGGCCGCGGTAACGCAACGTTACCTTGGCCTTATCGCCCTCGGTCAGGAAGCGGATGATGCTACGCAGTTTGACCTGGTAATCAGCCTCTTCCGTCCCGGGACGAAACTTTACTTCCTTGACCTGAATCTGCTTCTGCTTGCGCTTCGCCGCATGCGCCTTCTTGTTCTGTTCGAACAAGAACTTGCCGAAATCCATCACACGAACCACCGGCGGCTCCGCCATCGGCGAGACCTCGACGAGGTCCAGTGTTTGCGAACTGGCCATCTGAAGCGCTTCTGCGCGTGACATGACCCCTGCTTGGCTTCCATCTGCCGCGATCACACGCACCGACGGTGCGGAGATCTCCTCATTGCGCCTTACGCGCTTCGACGTTGCGATACGCGATCCTCCAAAACAAGACGGCCGCGGCTCGCGACTTCGTCGCAAAGCAAGGTAGTGAGCTCCGCGAGCCCCAAACTGCCTAAGTCTTTGCCACCGCGCGTGCGTACGGCCAGGGTGCGCCCCTCGACTTCCCGGTCGCCGGCGACTAAGAGGAAAGGGACGCGCTTAAGTGTGTGCTCGCGGATTTTAAAGCCAACCTTCTCATTCCTCAAGTCCGTTTCTACCCGAAGCCCCTGATTTCTCAGGTTTTCCGCAACTTCCAGGCAGTATTTCTCTTGCCTTTCGGTTATTCCCATCACCACGGCCTGTACCGGAGCGAGCCAAGCCGGCAGTTTGCCGGCATGATGTTCAATCAAAATCCCGATAAATCGCTCCAAAGACCCGAACATGGCCCGATGCAGCATGACGGGGATATGCTTTTGGCTGTCCTCGCCGATATAGACAGCACCCAGGCGTCCCGGCAAATTGAAGTCCACCTGAAGGGTTCCGCACTGCCAATCTCGCCCAATGGCATCCCGCAGCACGAACTCGAGCTTAGGTCCATAAAAGGCCCCTTCGCCGGGGTTTAGCGTGGTTTCGATGCCGGCCGCTGCGGCCGCCTGGCGCAGCGCCGCTTCGGCGTTGTCCCAAATCTCATCGGAGCCCACCCGCTTCGCCGGCCGATCCGAGAACTTGATGCGCACATCGTCGAAGCCGAAGTCGCGGTAAATGCTCAGGATCAGTTCGGTGACCTTGACCGCCTCGGCGGTGATTTGGTCGGGGGTGCAAAATATATGCGCATCGTCCTGAGTAAAGGCGCGCACGCGCATGAGTCCGTGCAGTGCGCCCGAGGGCTCGTAGCGATGCACCTTGCCGAACTCTGCCAGTCGCAAGGGCAGCTCGCGGTAGCTGCGCAACCCCTGCCGAAACACTTGGATATGTCCGGGGCAATTCATCGGCTTGATCGCGAACGTCCGGTCATCCGGCGTTTGCGTCATGTACATGTTCTCGCCGAAGGTCTCGATGTGCCCGGATTTTACCCACAGCTCACGGTCCATGACTTCGGGCGTATTGACCTCTTGAAAACCGGCCGCCGACTGACGTTCGCGCATGTAAGTGATGAGCTGCTGGAACAGCGCCCACCCTTTGGGATGCCAAAACACCGCACCCGGCGCCTCTTCCTGCAAATGGAACAGGTCCAGTTCCTTGCCGATGCGCCGGTGATCGCGCTTCTCCGCCTCCTCCAATCGAGTGAGGTACTCCTTGAGCTGTTTTTCGCTGGCCCACGCGGTGCCGTATATCCGCTGCAACATCTCGTTGCGCGAATCGCCTCGCCAGTAGGCGCCCGCCACCTTCATGAGTTTGAAGGCCTTGAGCTTGCCGGTGCTCGGCACGTGCGGTCCGCGGCAAAGGTCTTCCCAGTCGCCCTGTCCATACAGGCTGATGGACTCTCCGGCGGGAATGGCCGCGATGATTTCAGCCTTGTAGTGCTCGCCGATTTTCTTGAAGTGAGCGACCGCCTCATCGCGCGGCAGGACGCGGCGATGGACCCGCAAATCCTTCGCGGAAATCTCGGCCATGCGCTTCTCGATCGCCGCTAGATCCTCGGTCGAGAACGGCCGCTTGTACGCGAAATCGTAATAAAAGCCGTCCTCGATGACCGGGCCGATGGTGACCTGTGCGTCGGGAAACAACTCCTGCACCGCGTTCGCCAATAGATGTGCGGTGGAATGGCGGATGATTTCGAGGCCCTCCGGGTCCTTGTCGGTCACGATGCTCAAACGGGCGTCGTGATCGATGGGCGCGGAGGTGTCCACCAAAACACCATCGAGCTTGCCCGCGAGTGCGGCCTTGGCCAGACCGGGGCCGATACTCGCGGCCACCTCCGCTACGGAAGTTTCGCGATCGAACTGTCTCTGACTTCCGTCGGGAAGAGTGATTACGGGCATGGTCCATCTTATCAAAGCGAATCGAGCGGGGCGCCGTCCTTCGCAAAGCCGGCACCCCGCCATCGGGTGGTGCGCGCTAGTGGGATCGAACCACTGACCCCCACCATGTCAAGGTGATGCTCTACCGCTGAGCTAAGCGCGCTCGAAGGGCGCGAAAGATACCGTATTTGAAGTGAAAAATCACTCTCCGGGCAACGGTTCCGCCGTGCTGGGCTCCGACGAACGAGGTAACGGCCTCGCACAGTAGCGGAATCGGCTCTCGCCGAGCGTTATCGCATCGCCGTCGGAGAGCACTTGACGCATCACCTTGCGGCCATTCACGAGCACGCCGTTGGTGCTGTTGAGATCTTCGATAACGGTGTCGCGGGGCCCGACCAGCACCAACGCGTGGTGACGACTCACCGAACCGGAATCGATCTGCATCTCGCAAGCGGCCGACCGACCGATTCGCGTGCGCCGCGCCAATGCAAAGGAGGCGGGGCCCGCGCCGTCGACTTTGATCAGCTCTCCCGCCGCATCGGCCAGGGTGCCCGCGGCAGCGCCTGCAGCGGGGCCGATCGGCACCGACCCCAGCCGTTCGATGCTGGTCTGAATCCGTCCGATCACATTCGCATTGTTGCTTTCACTGTGTTCCAACCGGCGTATCAGAAATTCACGCTCCTCGAGTGTGCCCTGGGTGCGCTCCAAAGCCGACCGCAGTTTTCGCTTTTCCTCCTCGAGTTCCGCGACGGCCGCGGATTTGGCCGCAAGCTCCTCCGTGAGGCGCTTGACGTCCGCTTCGATCGATTGCATCGGTCGCCGTGCCTCTTGTAAATGTGCCATGAGGACGGCCAGCTCCTGTTCGTGAGTCTGCGCCTCGGATTGCAATCGCTGTACTTGCGCCGCATCGCCGCTGCCCCGTTCGCGCGATTCCGTGAGCGCGCGATCTCGTGCCGCCAATTCCGCCATCAAACGGGCCCCTTCGGCGCGCAGCTCCGAGGATTGCCTGCTCAACCGCGCCTCCAGCGCCGCCACTTGGCCTTGCAAGCGGTCGCGCTGCGACTCGAGTTCGCCGTGGCCGGCATCCGCCGCGCCGACTCTCGCATCCAACTCCCGGAACAGATTCTGATCGAATCCGCTGCGCCATTCGCGAGTCCGCAACAATTCGAGGTAGGAACTCGCCTGAATCTTCGCAGCGCCCAGATCGTATCGCGTGGCATTTATTTCAGATTCGCTGCGCTTTAGCTGCTCGTTGAGCGCAGCCACTTTCTCGCGGCTAGCCTTCAACTCCGCGCCGAGTGCATTCGCATCCGCACGGGCAGCTCGCAAATCCGCTTCCATCTGCGATGTGGATTTCGCGTTGGCCTCGAGCGCAGGCACGACCCTCGCGTGCTCCTGCTGCAAGGCCGATAGTTGCGCGTCGCGTTCACCGAGAGAATGCAGCACCTGGACTATGGTCGCATCGCGCGCCGCCAGCGACTCGCGCAGCGTGTGCGATTCGCTCGCGTGGCGCTCCGATTCACGCAGCGCATCTCCGACGCGCGCGCGGACGGTTTCGAGCGCGCTGTTTCGCTCGCCCAAGACCCGCTCCAGCTCGCGCGAGCGTCCTTTCTCGGACTCGATCGCGGTTCGGGCCGTCGCGAGGTCCGCCGCCAACGCATTGGCGCGTTTGCCGAGGGTGGACTCGGCTTCCCGCGCGCGTTCATAAGCGCGAGTCAATACTTCATATTCGGCATGCTGCCGGTCGATCCGCTCCTCCACCGAGCGCACGCTCTCGGCGAGCGAAGGCAGGTCAACGCTTGCCGCACGAACGAAGCCCGATTGCGCTGCGGGAACGGGGGTGAACGAATCGGCGGGCAGCACGGCGGTATGGTCGAGGGGCACCGCATCGTCCGCGACATCCGGAGCGACGATGGTGCCCTGAAGAACCGGCAATCGATCGGTCTTATCGAGATCCGGCTCCGGGGTGTGCCTGTATTCACCGTCCATAGGTCTAGCCGGCACGCGTGCCGGGTACTCCGAACGCCGCGTTGCGCAGTTTGTGTATCTGATCGCGCAGTCGCGCCGCCTGCTCGAACTCCAGATTGCGCGCCAGTTTCATCATTTCGGCTTCGAGCTTCTTGATCCGCTTCAGCGCCTGTTCAGGTGCCAGGGCCAGCGCAGCGTCATCCGCGCCGGAGCGTTCCCTTTCTTGGACCGAGCGCGCACCCTCCATCACATCCCCGACGGCCTTGACGATGCTGCGTGGAGTAATGCCATTCGCGGCATTGAACTCGATCTGCTTATTGCGGCGCCGGTCGGTCTCGGCAATGGCACGTTCGATCGAGCCCGTTCTGATATCCGCATACAGAATCGCCTTGCCTTGCACATTGCGCGCGGCCCGGCCGATGGTCTGAATCAACGAGCCCTCCGACCGCAAGAAGCCTTCCTTGTCGGCATCCAAAATGGCGACCAACGATACCTCGGGCATGTCGAGTCCTTCGCGCAGCAAATTGATGCCGACGATGACGTCGAATTTCCCCAAGCGCAGATCGCGAATGATTTCCGAGCGCTCCACGGTTTCGATGTCCGAATGCAGGTAGCGGACTTTCACTCCATGTTCGTTCAAATATTCGGTCAGATCCTCCGCCATCCGCTTGGTGAGCGTGGTGACCAGCACGCGCTCATTCGCCTGGACTCGCAACCGGATTTCCGACAGCAGATCGTCCACCTGGGCGCGCACCGGCCGAATCTCGACCGCCGGATCGGTCAAGCCCGTCGGCCGCACCACCTGCTCGACGATCTGAGCCGAGACGCGCCGCTCGTAATGCGACGGCGTCGCCGAGACATAGATGGTCTGCGGCGCCATTTGCTCGAATTCCTCGAACCGCAGCGGCCGATTGTCGAGGGCCGACGGCAGACGGAATCCATACTCCACCAAGGTCTCCTTGCGCGAACGATCGCCCTTGTACATCGCACCCAACTGCGGAATCGTTTGATGGCTCTCATCGACCACCAACAAAGCATCCTTCGGCAGGTAGTCGAACAAGCACGGGGGGGGCTCACCGGGTCTGCGGCCCGACAGATAACGGGAGTAGTTCTCGATGCCGGCGCAGTACCCAACCTCGTTCATCATTTCGAGGTCGAACAAGGTGCGCTGCTGCAGGCGCTGTGCTTCCACCAGCTTGCCGTCGGCGTGCAGTTCCAGGAGGCGGGTGCGCAGTTCGCCGCGTATCTCATCCACAGCGTTGTGCACCCGTTCTTTGGGGGTCACATAGTGCGTCGATGGGTATACGGTGAGTCGCGGCACCTTGCGCAGAAGTTCGCCTGTAAGCGGGTCGAAGAGACTCAAGGCCTCGATCCGATCGTCGAACAGTTCGACCCGCACGGCCTCGCGTTCCGATTCCGCCGGAAAGATGTCGATGACGTCCCCGCGCACCCGATAGGTGCCTTGCTGCAGGTCGATCTCATTGCGCGTGTATTGCATGTCCGCCAGACGCCGCAAGAGCTTGCGCTGGTCCAGAATGTCGCCCCGCGACATGTGCAACACCATGCTGAGGTAGGCCTTGGGGTCGCCCAAACCGTAAATCGCCGAGACCGTCGCCACAATGATGGAGTCAGGCCGCTCGAGCAGCGCCTTGGTCGCCGACAAACGCATTTGCTCGATGTGCTCGTTGATCGATGCGTCTTTCTCGATGAAAGTGTCCGACGCCGGCACATAAGCCTCGGGCTGGTAGTAGTCGTAGTACGAGACGAAATACTCCACCGAGTTCTTGGGGAAGAACACTTTAAATTCACCGTACAGTTGCGCCGCCAGGGTTTTGTTGTGCGCGAGCACGAGCGTCGGCCGCTGTAGCGTCTGGATCACATTCGCAATGGTGAAAGTCTTACCCGAGCCTGTGACCCCGAGGAGAGTCTGATGAGCCAGACCGCTGGTGAGCCCATCGACAAGTTTTTCAATCGCTTGCGGTTGATCGCCTGCCGGCGGGTAATCCGAATAAAGCTCAAAATTCATTGCTGTATTGTCTCATGTTGGGGCCTAAGGAGGGGCACGGGCACCCTCGGTGCGGCCAGCTGTCATCTGGCGCAGACAGGCTATTTTTCGTACACTCGCTCGCCGTTTTTAACACAGGAAAACTCCCTTGGCCGTATCACTTTCCAAGCGCGTTCAAAAGGTTAAACCCTCCCCCACCCTGGCCGTCACCGCCCGCGCCGCCCAACTCAAGGCGGAAGGCAAGGACATCATCGGTTTGGGGGCCGGCGAGCCGGACTTCGATACGCCTCTGCATATTGCAGATGCGGGCGTTGAGGCCATTCGCAAGGGGATTACGCGGTACACGGCCGTGGACGGCACCGCAGAACTCAAGGACGCCATTATCGCGAAATTCAAGCGCGACAATGGATTGACCTACGAGCGCAGCCAGATCCTGGTCTCCTCCGGCGCCAAACAAACTTGCTTCAATGTGTGCGCTGCGCTCTTGGACCCGGGCGATGAGTGTTTGATTCCTGCGCCCTATTGGGTGTCCTACCCCGACATGGCGCTGCTCGCCGATGGCGTTCCCGTCAGCGTGTACGCGGGTCCCGAGCAAGGCTACAAGATCACTCCGGCACAGCTTGCCGCGGCGATCACGCCGCGCAGCAAGCTCTTGTTCATCAACAGTCCAAGTAATCCCACCGGCGCTGCCTACACCCAGGCCGAACTCAAGGCGCTTGGAACCGTCCTGGCGAAGCACCCCTACGTGATGATCGCTTCCGACGAAATGTACGAACATATTTATTGGGCCCCTGAACCGTTCACCAGTTTCTTGCAGGCGAATCCAGAACTATACGACCGCACCATTACCATCAATGGCGTGTCGAAGGCTTATGCCATGACCGGTTGGCGTATCGGCTACTGCGGCGGACCCAAGGCAATCGTCTCCGCCATGTCGACGATTCAGGGCCAGTCCACATCGAATGCCTCCAGCATTTCGCAACGCGCCGCGACGGTGGCCTTGAACGGCGAGCAAACATGTGTGGCGGAAATGAACAAGGCGTTCAAGGAACGCCATGATTTCCTCGTCGCCGGATTGAACGCTATCCCCGGTATCTCCTGCCTCCCCGGCGCCGGCACCTTCTACGCCTTTGCCGAGGTCGAGGCCGCCATTCGTGCGCTCGGCCTCCCTGACGACAATGCCTTTGCCGAGTATCTGCTTATCGAAGCCGGCGTTGCGGTAGTCCCGGGATCGGGCTTTGGCGCACCGGGGCACATACGGCTGTCCTTCGCCTGCAGCATGAAGACTCTCGAGGACGCGATCGAACGTATCCGCCGCGTGCTCGTGGTGGCGGTGGCGAAGCGGGCCTGATCGGCGGCATCAAATTACCTCCCAAGCGATGACGTGATACAAACCCGGGACCGCGCTGATATCACCCGGGTGCTCGTCGAAAGAGTCGCTGCCGGCTTGGACGTCGCGTCGCACCGGCAGGCGCAGAAACTCGGATTCAACCTTCGTCCCAGCGCAACGCGCAGGGATCTTTGATCTCGACCAAAGACGTACTGGTATCGCATTAATATCCGGATAATATTGACCGTCGAATTTCACCCGGGTATTATCTGCCTCCCGGCATGAGTATCCACGATGAATGATCCGCAAATAATTGAGTTTACTGCGTTTGTTGGTTCCCGCCGATTAGCGTCGGGACCTCTGGATCAGGTTGCGGTAGCCGCCAAAAAAGCGGTGGATCGCGGCACTCAACAGCCGGTGCTCATCTATAACGACCATACCGGGCGCGCGATCGATATTGACAGCCGCGGCAGCGACGGTGAGATTCTTGCACGGCTCGCCCAACCTCCCCCGCCGTCTTTGCCGCGCGGCCGCGGCCGGCCGAAATTGGGAGTGGTCGCCCGCGAGATCACCTTATTGCCGAGACACTGGCAGTGGCTGGGCTCCCAGCCCGGCGGCGCATCCGTGGCGATTCGAAAATTGGTGGAGGCCGCACGGCGCTCGAGCCAGCAGCTCGATCAACGCCGCCAGAGGCACGAAGCGGCCTATCACTTCATGTCGGCCATGGCCGGCAATCTGGCAAACTTTGAAGAGGCCTCGAGAGCCTTGTTCGCCGGCGATCGCGAGCGGTTCAGCGAGCTCGTCGGTGGCTGGCCAACCGACATTCGCGATCACGCCGTCAAACTCGCCTTTGCCGAGGGGCCGTCCGCTAACATGCGACATGAAGTACAAAAACCTAGGTAGCACAGGGCTCAAGGTCTCCGAATTATGCCTGGGCTGCATGACCTTCGGGGTTCCCGGACGCGGCGATCACCCTTGGACCTTGCCGGAAGAACAGAGCCGTGCGGTGATACGTCAGGCCGTGGATGCCGGGATCAACTATTTCGATACCGCCAACACCTACTCCGACGGCACCTCTGAGGAAATCCTCGGGCGCGCGCTGAAAGATTTCATCCGCCGGGACCAGGCGGTGATCGCTACCAAAGTTTTTTTCCCGATGCACAAAGGCCCGAACGGCGGCGGCCTGTCGCGTAAAGCGATCTTCACCGAGATAGACGCCAGTCTGCGGCGGCTGGGAACCAACTACGTCGATCTCTATCAGATCCATCGCTGGGATTACTCGACGCCGATCGAAGAGACGCTCGAAGCCCTGAACGACGTCGTCAAGAGCGGCAAAGCGCGGTATCTCGGCGCCTCGTCGATGTACGCCTGGCAATTCAGCAAAGCCCTGCACTTGGCGCGTCAGCATGGCTGGACCCCATTCGCCAGCATGCAAAACCACTACAATTTGTTGTACCGCGAAGAAGAGCGCGAAATGATGCCGTTGTGCAGCGCTGAGCGTATCGGGGTGGTGCCCTGGAGTCCGCTCGCCCGCGGGCGCCTCACGCGCGACTGGAATACGAAGACGACACGCACACGAACCGACGACTACGGCAATAGACTGTACGAATCCACGGTCGAGGCCGACCGCCGGGTCGTTGAGCAAGTCGCCGCGATCGCCGCCGCCCGGGGCGTGTCGAAGGCGCAAGTTGCGCTGGCTTGGATTGCACAGAAGCCCTTCGTTACAGCGCCTATCGTCGGCGCCTCGAAGCCCCAACATCTCGATGATGCATGCGCCGCCTTGACGCTGCATCTCGAAGCGGCAGAAATCGCGCAATTGGAGGCACCCTATGTGCCCCGCCCCATAGTTGGGCACTCGTGATTCCTTGACTTAGGGGCACGGCTTCCCGACAATCCCGCGCCTCCTCTGCATTCCCCGGTAGCTCAGTGGTAGAGCGACGGACTGTTAATCCGTTGGTCGGCGGTTCGAATCCGTCCCGGGGAGCCAGTCAAACAATCACTTACGCCAGGTTCTTGAGACTCTACGGAGTCACTTGTTTCCCGATTGTTTCCCAAGTCAGCGGCTGGCGCCGAGAGCCCGGCGAGCGCTGCAATCTTGTCCGCGGAGTCATCGTGCGTGCGTCGCATTGAGTGTGTGTAGATCGCCAAGGTCGTGCGCTCGCTCGCGTGCCCTAGGATCTCCTGGGCCCGCTTGAGCGGTACACCAGCCTCGTGCATCAAGGTGCCCGCCATATGCCGCAGGTCATGGAACCGAAGGGGCGGCAGTCCCGCCCTGCGCAACGCCCGCCGCAGGATGTGGCGCAGCAGGATGTCGGCATCGATCGGGTTGCGATCGCCAGCTGCGTTCGGCTCGCCAGGGAACACTAGGCCGCGGGCCGTGACTGGACACGCGAGCTTCCACCGTTTGAGTTCCGGGATCAGGTAGGCGGGAACCGGGATCGGCCGCACGCTCGCCTCCGTCTTCGTTGCCGCCTCCTCGCCCCGGCGGTTCGCCTGGCGCTCGATGAACAGTCGCTTACCCTCGAGGTCGATCGAATCCCAGGTAAGCCCCCGGATCTCTCCGGAGCGCATGCCGGTCGTTAGC
>DASYJX010000015.1:0-1578 GCA_035996065.1 Steroidobacteraceae bacterium
TCCTTGACCTCGTCGAGCTTGCGTTCGCGCGAGGGCGTGATGCCGAGAACATCGTACCAGACGTAGCCGCCCTTGAACGCGATCGGATCGTTATCCACGCCCATGTCGGTGTTGAAGGCTTGCGGGACGACGTCAAGACCCAGCGGAATGTTGGTCGCGGGCTGTCCGTTCGGAAGACGGCCGGAGCGATCGACCGCGTCGATGGTGACGGCGCTAAGCCCCAATTTCTGTGCGGCCTCGATCACGTTGGCGCCGCCGCCGCGCTCGTCCTCCATCTTGTCGCGGAGATCGGCGACCGATTTGCGGGCGCGTTCAGTGGCAATCTCCTTCTTCAGTCCGGCAGCCTCGCTTTCATAGGATGGTTCGACCGCCGCCTCGATCTTGCCGGTCTTGACGAGCGCAACGCCGAACCTGCCTTGCACGGGCTGGCTGACCTCACCGGAGGGCAGGGCGAAGGCCGCATCGGCGATCGCGGGATCGAGGATGCCGGCTTTGGTGACCAGCCCCAAGTCGAGGTCGGATGGGTTGAGGCCGCGCTCCTTGGCGAGATCCTCGAACGACAATCCGGCCGTCAGGCGATTGCGCGCGGCGGAGGCTTCCTCCGCGCTCGGAAACACCATCTGCGCGACCTCACGCTTTTCCGGTTTTCCAAGCCTGTCGCGGCGCTGCTCGAACAACTTCTTCGCATCATCCTCGGAAACCTCGGACCATTTGCCGATCTCTTCCGGCGTGACCGCGACAAAGGCGATCTTGCGATATTCGGGCGCGCGGAACTGGGTCTTGTGCTCGTCGAAATAGCCGGCCAGCGTCTCCGGCGAGGGCTGCTCAATCGCTCCCGCATGGGCGGTGTCGAGTTTGACGTATTCGATCGAGCGCTGTTCGTTCTGGAAGCGGCTGAGCGCATCGATCATTGTCTTCGGCGGTTCGAGGCCAGCGGACAGCGTGCCCACGATCTGGCGCCGCAACGACACCTTGCGCTGGTCGGCGAGATAACGCTGTTCGGTGAAGCCGTACTGGCGGATCACGGCCTGGAAGCGGGCCGGATCGAAATTGCCGCCGACGCCCTTGAAGTTGGGATCGCTCACGATCATGCGCATGGTCTCGGCATCGGACTGTCCGAGCCCCAGCCGCCGTGCTTCCTCGTCAAGGGCGGCTTCCGCGATGGTTTGCTGCAGCAGCTGGCGGTCGAGGCCGTAGGCGCGGGCCTGATCCATCGTCAGCGGACGGCCGAACTGTCGGCCGATCTGCTGCAGCTTCTCGGTATAGAGCTGGCGGAATTCATTGATCGAGATCTCGGTGCGGCCGACTGTGGCCAGGGTCGACTGTCCGAACCCCTTGAAGATGTCGGCAATGCCCCAGACCCCGAAACTGATGATCAATACCCCCATCACCACGGCCATTATGGTTTTGCCGAGCCAGTTTGATGAGGCTTTACGCATTCCTCGAAGCATGGGTCCAACTTGTTTTAAAGGAGGGAACCGGGGCGCGCCCAAGGGGATTTGAATTCCGCGAAAGGGCGTCACCGGGTTGAGAAAGCATCATAAAGTGGCAGCCGTCCCGTCGCAACCTTCACGGGGC
>DASYJX010000016.1:0-3796 GCA_035996065.1 Steroidobacteraceae bacterium
CAACCGCGGCTGGGAAGGGCGCGACTCGCGCTCCGTGATGCTGCTCGAGCAGGAACGCGCGGGCGTCAAGATAGCGGCCGATCCGGAGCGCGTGAAGCAGGCGGCGGAACGCGCGAAGTCCGGCTGATGCTTGCACGCGACGGCAAGCCGTCAATGCTCCAGCTGTCAGTGCTGCTGCAACGGCCGGGCCAGATGGGCCCCGCTGCGGCTCAAGAACCGCGTCGTGATGGGCCCGACGGGGACAAACTTCCCCATGATGGTGCGGTTGTCGGCGACGAATACGCGGATGGCGGCTATTCGCTCGATGACATTGTGACGCTGTCGGACGGCAAACGAATTGGGAGACATCATGAGCGAATTCGACTACGAGCTCTTTGCCATCCGTTATGCGACCCGTGACGCGCAACGCAGTGCGCACTTTATCGGCGGCGATCCGCACGACGGGCCGATGCCGATGGATTACTTCGTGTGGGTGGCAAAGGGCGGCGGCCGGACATTTGTCATTGTCATCGATACCGGCTTTAACGCGGAAGTATCGGAAAAGCGCAAGCGCACATTTTTGCGCTGTCCTGTGAAGACGCTGGCCGCGCTCGGCATCGATGCGAATGCGGTTGAAGATGTCATTCTCACCCATCTGCATTACGACCATGTCGGCAATTTCGACCGCTTTCCGAAAGCGCGGTTTCATCTCCAGGAGAGCGAACTGACCTATGCCACCGGGCGCTACATGCGCTATCCGCGCCTGTCCCATTCGTTCGAGGTCGAGGACGTGTGCGGGATTGTGCGGCTGAATTATGCGCAGCGCGTGATGTTCTACAACGGCGACGCGGAGCTTGCGCCTGGCCTGACGGTGCATGCGGTGGGCGGCCATTCGGCGGGGCTTCAATTCGTCCGGGTCAAGACCCGCCGCGGATTTGTCGTGCTGGCCTCCGACGTCACTCATTTCTACGAGAACATGGCAAGTAGCCGGCCGTTTACAACGGCCTTCCATATCGGAGAAATGCTGCAGGGCTTTGACAGGCTGCTCGAACTTGCGCCGGACGAGGACCATATCGTCCCAGGGCACGACCCCCTGGTGATGAAGCTCTATCCGGCCCCCAGCCCAGAACTCGAAGGCATCGCGGAGCGCCTGGACGTGCCGCCATCCGGCGTTGCGCCGCGTCGCGCAGACTATTCTTCCGGCCACTGAAAATCGCGGGAGAACAAAATGGTCGGAACCCTGGCGAACCGGGACAAATTACCAGGTGCGTTAGCTAATGCTTGCCGCTCGCCATACACCCCAACTTCTAAATTGGGAATGTGTGTGCGTTGGCCCATGTCGTTTGCTGGCCGTCTTTCGCGCTCGGGATCAGGTAGGCAAGGGGTCGCTCGATAACGTCAGTGGCTCTGTCTTGCTTTTCGCTCTCTTTGTGAGTGACAGTGTTCGAAATCACGCGTCGAATTAACTGGGTCTCTGCACCCCACGGCCCATTCCATCAAGCCAAGGGAGAACAGCGCCATGCATTTCTGCTTAACGGGGCAATACACGCCGCAGGCTCTCAACCATATCATGGATAATCCGACCGTCAGTCGCTACGAAGCGGCCAAAAGCCTAATCGAAACTGCAGGTGGCAAATTGATCTCAATGTATAGCACCGGTGCTGATGGCCCTGGCGTGTTGGTGATCTTTGATGTGCCTGACCCCGGGGCAGCACCTGCGATTTCTGGAGTGGTGGTCGCGTCCGGTGCCCTCCAGAATGCGGAACTCAAGCGCCTCTGGACGCAGGACGAAATCAAGCAAGTACGTGAAAAGGCAAGTAAGCTTCGCGGCGCGTACAAGCCGCCCGGGAAGTAAATGTTGCGGGCCGTGCTCATTGCCTGGCCCGGTCGGTGTTACACCGCGCACCACAGCCAGCCAGGGTTAGCCAGCATGCCTCCACTGGTGCCAGTCGGCTTGCTCGGCCGGCGTTGCCAACCGCGAACTAACCGGAGACTCGCCGTCCCATAGCGGTACGCTGCCGCGTTTCCAGAAGCGCACCGTGCCCTGGTGATATACCGGCTGGCAGGCTTGGGTAGTTTCTGATGACCACCCACCAATCAAAAAACCTGAAAGTAGGCGCTCGCGTTTGCTTCAACGGCGATCAGGCGGATCGTGGCACGGTCACCGCGACCAATGCGAGGTACGTAACAATCAAGTGGGATGACGGACATCAGAGCTACACCGGCCATAGGTCGATGGCGCGAGTCGAATTGTTGACCGCAAAGCGATTACCGGCGAACAGTCGAGACAGCTAAAGGTTGGTGACCGCGTTGGCTGGCAAGATTCGACAACCGATCTTGGGACCATCATTGAAAAGGATTGGGCTGGCGTAACGATCATATGGGATAGTCGCAGCGAGCAGACTGTTCTTCACAATGGCATGACTGAGGTTGAGCGAGTGCCGACGAAGATAGTGTGAGGGCGCGGCCAGGTATTCGATCCTTTGAATCCCGTACAACTCTGCTGCGGGAACCACGGGTAGTGCTTCAGATCCCAGTTGGTTTTTGGAATGTCTTGGTCTTTCCAACGTCGGCCGGCCTCCATGACGCCAACCCGATAGCCCTTCTCAGCGGCACGGAGTGCGGCAACGCTTCCACCGAAGCCGGAGCCAATAACCACCACGTCGCAGTCGAAGCTCGCCATGATCTGTCCTTTCTGGTTGTTGGCGAAGCGGAGACCGAAAACCCGAGAGCTGCGGGCCTAAAGTTGGGCGAGCGTCGGCCTTACCATCTGGCGCGCGTAGCGGGAATCTGGGTCAGCAGGACGCGGCTCACGACCAGGACCCAGACGAGGCCGATGATGGGCGAGATGAGCCGCGAATAGGCGCCGTTCGGTGCCCAGAATCCACCGCTTAGCCAAGTGGTGGCGCCGAGCAAGACGAGCACGATCGCTGCGACCCCCGCCGCAAAGAGCGCGTTCGAGATCAGCCCGGTCCGCCAAAGTCCGAACGCGCTTGCCATGATCAGCATCGCGCGTGGGAATGAAGATAGTACGACGCAGCTCCACGCAAAGTCGTTCAGTCCCGATGTGAGCTCGCGATTTCCGGAGCCGGCAATCGAATACGCGAGCGCTGCGCCCACGGCGATGAGCAGGAGAGACATTCCTCCGAGCAGCGCGCTCGCAGCGGTCGCCGCCGCGCCCCAACTGTCTAGCCCGGCATCCGCCAAAGTGGCCCTGAGCGCCGCCGCGAACCACATGAGGTTGAGGATCGCCATGCCGGCAATCACCGCGGCGATGAGGATCCGTGTGCGATCACCGTCGTAGAATGCGACGAGTGCGTCGGTCGACGCGCCAATTTGCGGCTGATAGGGGTAGATGACGTACGCGATGATGAAGAAGACGACGAAGTTGATGCCGCTCATGCGCCACAAACGTTCCCAGAATGCGCCGCTGGCGTACACGCTGGTGGATGGGGTCAATGTACTCATGGGATGCTCCTTTCGGTACGGGGCATTGCATCGATGATTACCATTGCTTCAAAGGGAACTTCACAAAAAACGTTATTTCCTTCCTTGTCACCAGGATGTTTTAATGTCGCGAATGAGAATCCGCGTCGGGGGTGAAGAGGCGGAAAAGGTCTACGTGACTGAAATTATTAATAAATCTTATAAAATCAATGAGTTGAGTTTTTCCGTCGCCCCGATGATGGATTGGACCGACCGGCATTGCCGCGTGTTCCACCGGCTGATGACGCGGCGTGCCCGGCTTTATACGGAGATGCTGACGACCAGCGCCATCCTGCATGGCGACCGCAAGCGGCTGCTCGGCTTCGATGCC
>DASYJX010000017.1:0-1542 GCA_035996065.1 Steroidobacteraceae bacterium
GGGCTTTCGCCCGTCACTTACACGGCTTGGAATCCTTGGCGTCGAACTTGCCGAGCGCGCCCGAGATGACAAAATCATTGTAGTCGAGCACCAGCGCGCGCGAGACGCCGTTTTCGAACAGCTCGAACGACATCGCATAAACCGGCGTCTGCTCGCCATCCTTGCCCTTGGAGTCACGGTCGTAATAGCTCACCGTCACCGGCCATCGGGTCAGCGATTTCATCTGGCCGTTGGTGACGGAGGGATCGGGCGCGCTGATAGTCTGGTCGCCCCGGATCGGCTGTCCGATCACGGTGAGCGTGTTGTAGACCTTCTGGCCGTTGTCCGATCCGTCATACACCGTCAGTTCGAGCAGGGATTTGCCTTCCTTCGCCGCCGTTATGATGCGCTGGACCTGCTCGGTCGGAAACACCGTCGAGCCGTCGAGTGTAAAGGTCTTGGCTTCCGGCTGTTTTAATTTGACCGTGATGTGATCGCCGGTCCGCTCCGCGATGCCGTCGACCGCACTGGAGTCGGTATCGTTCATGCGGCTGTCGATCTTGAAGCGGTAGCTCTTGCCCGCGCCATCCTCCCAGGAAGTCGAGCGCAGATCGCTCAGCGTGACCTTGCCCTCACCGCTATTGAGCTCCGAGACCTGCCGGAATTCCGAGGTGTACCCTTCGCAGGCGCTGCCGGTAAAATTATAGAGGATGCGCCCGCGCGCGCTGTCGATCGACGCCGAGCCGCGCGACTTCAGCAGGCTGAGGTCATAGAGCGCCTGATGGGGCAGAAACCCTGCCGCCGGAGCCGGCCCGGCCATGCCGGCTGATGCGACCATGGCGACCGCCATCGTCAGCAACAGCGTTCGGGTATGCGAATTCCGGGACCGGCGAGCCATGGGTATTCCTTCGGAAAGTTGCGCTGTGAACCGCCAGATTATTCACCGCGCTATTGCGCCGCAACTAGGGCCGCTTCACGAAAACGTACGAATTGATTGCCCCGATGCCCCGTTTCCCGGCAATTTGGCGCCGATCCACGCTGGCTTGCATGTAAGAGCGCGATGCGCCAAACAATGCGGCCCGATCGGGTCTCTTTCGGGTGCTGGGTCAACAGACGGGGACGAAACATGGCGGGTACGGTCGAGCAGAAACTTGCGGCGCAGGGCGTGGTCTTGCATGAGCCGGCAAGCCCGGTGGCGAATTACGTCGGTTTCGTGCGCACCGGAAATCTGCTGTTCGTGTCCGGGCAGGTTTGCTTCGACCCGGAGGGCAAGCTGATCGCCAAGGGCAAGCTCGGTGCCGGCGTCACCGTGGAACAGGGCAACGCCGCGGCGCGCGGTTGCGCCATCAACCTGCTGGCGCAGATCAAGGCGGCGCTTGGCGACCTCGACAAGGTGGTCCGCGTGGTCCGGCTCGGCGGTTTCGTCAATTCGGCGCCGGACTTTCTCGACGGCCCCAAGGTGCTCAACGGCGCCTCCGACCTGATGGTCGCGGCCTTCGGCGACAAGGGCCGCCACGCCCGCACCACCGTCGGTGTCGCGTCGCTTCCCGCCGATGCGGCGGT
>DASYJX010000018.1:0-103732 GCA_035996065.1 Steroidobacteraceae bacterium
GATTTGGCAAATTCTTGCCGCAGCTCGTTATAGAGCGCGAGTTGATCGCCGCACACCGGGCTCCAATCGGCCGGATAGAAGACCAGCACGACCGGCCTACCGCGAAGCTCGGCGAGCGAGAGTCGTTGGTCAGGCGTGGAGTGCAGGGTGAAATCGGGAGCGATCGTTCCGGTCGCTAGCGCAGTCATGGTGTTGCCCTCCTTGTATGCCGGAAGACGCGAGTATTGTCTGCTCCTACCCCATTATAGCCACTGCGGCCGCCGGCGCGTTGATCGACGTCAAGTCGCTACCGCGCACTTTCGAGCCGCAATTGATGCGCATCAAGGCGATGCATCGTGCACCCCGTACGATCCCATCGTCGCGGTCGAGCCATCGATGATCACCGGATTGTCGGTTGTTGTTTCCATTGCAGGAGGATTCCCGCATGGCCACGTTGCGTTGGAAACCATTTCGGAGAATGCCATGAGAACCAACAGTGAAATCAAGAAACACGTGGAAGACCAATTGCGCTGGGATCCGCACATCGACGCCACCGGCGTCGCGGTTGCAGTGCACTATGGTGTCGTCACGCTGACAGGCTTCGTGCGTAGCTACGTGCAGAAGACTCAGGCGGAGCGCGACGCCAAGCGGGTCGCCGGGACATTGGGCGTGGCCAACGACATCGAGGTACGCTTGCCTGACATCAACAAGCGGCCCGATCCTGAGATCGCGCGCGATGCGGTCCAGAATCTTCAGAATGAACTTCCCTATTCATCGCAATTCATCAAAGTGACGGTCAATGGCGGCTCGCTGACGCTCGAAGGGGCGCTGGAGTGGAACTATCAGCGTGAGCGGGCGGAAAAGGCCGCACGTGCGGTGCGGGGCGTCATCGGAGTCACGGACGACATCATGCTCAAGCCGCGGGTGGCAACAAGCGACGTCAAGCGCAAGATCGAAGACGCGTTGAAGCGAAGCGCGGAACTCGACGCGAGTCGCATCAGTGTGGAGGCCATGAGCTCCACACTGACGCTGAGAGGCAGCGTACGGTCCTGGGCGGAGCGCACGGAAGCAGAGCGCGCAGCTTGATAGGCGCCCGGCGTTACGACGGTGGTGAATCAGATCGCGATCAGTCCTGGATTCTCAGTGCACCGAGAGTCTGACTATCGCGGGCTTTTTGCGTCATCCCTTTGCGGGCTAGCGCTGCTCTTCGCCTGTGCGCCTGGTTTGTCGGCGAACGTCAGCTTTTCAGTTGCGCTGAGCCCGCCCGCTCCGGTGGTCGAAACCATTCCTCCACCGCCTGTGCCGGGTACCGTTTGGACCCCCGGTTATTGGAGTTGGAACGGCGTCGAATACGTCTGGGTGCCCGGCCAGTACGTCGTTGCACCATTTCCGGGTGCTGTATGGATCGGTGGTAGGTGGGTAGCGCGAGGACATCATTGGACCTGGGTGGACGGGCGATGGCGGCATAGGTGAGGCCAAAGCCGGGCACACGCCGCGCCAGCTCTCACAGAGACTCTCGCCTTGATGTCCGTTGCTGTGGAACGGAATGCGCTCGCAAAAGGGCGTACGGTGGGTGAGAAGCTAACCGCACGAGACGACCGATCCGATGACCGAGTCGTCCAAATAGAATGAGCTCGAATGTCAGAACGTCACGAAGCGCGCCCAAAGTGACGGCCGCCGCGTAACGCCTATTTCGAACTCAGCGACTTGCGGGTGAATTCGACGCGTCATCGACCGGCAGCGCCTGAAGGACCTGACGAATGTTAGTCTCGGCGTCGCGCAACTCCGTTACGGCTAGGATTATCTCGTGCGAGTCGGGAGCAGCGTGCTGCGCGCGCAGAAGAGCCCCTGAGGCACTCTCTATCGCAGTCAGCGCGTTCTTGAGTATGCGATTTGGATCCGTCACTGAAGTCTCCTTTTAATCGATGGCCTTCGGACTTTGAGATGTCGCTTTCACAGCAGCAGATCGAACAACCTGAAAGTGGTCTCCCAGTGTTGCGTCTGGGGATTTTTGAGATGCGGATCGACGAGTCCACCATACACCGACGGTAGCCTCAAACGGGTCTCTTCTCCGTACTCGAGATCGAGCAGCGGCAGCTGCGTGCGCCCTTCCAATATCGGTTCAAGCGCGGTCTGCTCGTCGAGTTTCGTGGATCCGTGAATGCTTTCCTGCAGACCCTTGGTGATCGGCAGGTCCCAAAACTCGATTACATCGCGCAGGTTGAACTTGGCCGCCGCCTGCGACATCAGAAGCAGGCCGTAGGCTTTGCGGTGCACGAAGTCGCTGCAGCGCTTGAGGTCAGTCTTGTCCACGTCGAGGCCGCCGGCCACGCGGAAGAAGCGTTCGAACTTTGAGACGTTCATGACAGGCACATTGAATTCTGCTGGTAGGCCCGGAGAGGGGGTCAGGCGATATCATCCTCCCGCGACGACCTCCCTGCCTTGACATGGATCATCCCGCCGATGCTCGCATCCCCTTGAACCACCCCTGCGCGACTCGGGGGTACGAGTGAAGCGTTCCAAGGAGGGTCCACGTAGAGTTAATTTGTGAATTTGGCAGGCAAAAGACACTAGCGGCAAACCCGCCGGCAGTCCGCGCCCGAAAGCCCCGAACGGGTGAGATCCCCGAGCAATGAGCCGATTCGCGCTTGGCCTTGCGCGAACCGGCTCCTGCCCTCGTTCTCTAGCCCAGGGTTACCGGGATGAACAAGCGGTTGTCTCCCCGCTGAATCAACAGCGCCATTTGCTTGTCGTGCTCCTGCACCATTTTTCGCAACTGCGCGACGCTTTGCACCGGCGTCCCATCGACCGAAAGAACCACATCGCCCGGCTGGATACCGGCCTCGGCAGCGCGGCCTTGAACATCTTCGACCACCAGACCGCCGCTCACACCGGCTTGCTGACGCTCCTCCGCATTCAGCGGACGCAGAGCCAGCCCTAACTGAGCTTGCGACGATGCATTTGCGCCGGCCGTGCCGGCCACTTCCACCGGCGTGGCCGAGCCGACCGTCACGTTCAGCGTCGTCGCTTTGCCGTTGCGCCATACCTGGAGCGAGGCTCTATCGCCGGGAGCAACGGCGCCGACACGCGCGGACAATTGACCGGCGTCGACGATCGGATCTCCGTTGAACTCGAGGATGATGTCTCCAACCTTCAGGCCCGCTTGGGCGGCGGCGCTGTCGGGCTCGATCTTGGCGACGAGAGCGCCAGTGGGGGCCTTCATTTTGAACGAGTCGGCGAGTGACTGGTTGAGAGTCTGTACCTCGACACCCAACCGCGCGTGGGTGACTTTACCGGTCTTGACGATCTGATCTTTGACTTGCACGGCAAGATTGATCGGAATCGCGAACGATACGCCCTGATAACCACCCGAATTGCTGTAGATCTGGGCGTTGATACCGACGACGTTGCCGTTCGCATCGAACAACGGTCCGCCGGAATTGCCGGGGTTGACCGCTGCATCGGTTTGAATGAAGGGCACGTATCCATCGCCGGGCAGAGAACGGCCCTTGGCGCTCACGATGCCGGCAGTTGCCGTCTCTTCGAGCCCGAAGGGTTCGCCGATCGCGAGCACGTAGTCGCCGACGCTCAACTGGTTCGAGTCCCCGAGATGCACGGTGGGCAAATCATGGGCGTCGATCTTCAGCACGGCGATGTCGCTGCTGCGATCCGCGCCGAGAACCTTCGCCTTGTACTCCCGATGGTTCGAGAGCTTCACGGTGACTTCCTTAGCGCCGTCAACGACGTGCGCATTGGTGAGAACGATGCCGTCCGAGCTCACCAGAAAACCTGAGCCTTGGGCGTGCATCACACCATGACCATGCGGACGCGGGACGCCGTGAAAAAATTGCGACAGGGGATTGTCGTTGTCTCCAGAGGGACCCCCGAAGTTGAATTCCTGCGCCGCGGTGTTCATCGCGCCGGCGGTGGTTATCCCGACGACGGCGGCTTGGTTGCGTTCCACGATCGCATGATAATTGGGGGCGGTTGCGGGCGGAATGGCGTGCGACACCCCTGCGCCCGTCGTGGAATCCGCGGCCGCCGGCGCCGTGGATTGAAGTAGGGTGGGCGCGGATAGGCCCGTGGCTGTGCCGACCGCGAGCAAGCCCGCTGCCGACCAAACCAGTGTTCTGGTACGAAGTTGCATGTGAGGTCTCCGGATATGGTTGAGCAAGCGCTCTAACGACACCTTCCCACATCCGTCTTAAGATAAACTTAAGAGGGTCGAGGGAAACTCACGGTGACGTGCAAACCACCCGACGGGGCGTCATCCAGAACCACCCGGGCACCCTGCCGCGCCGCGATGGCTTTGACGATCGCAAGTCCCAATCCGGTACCTGTTTCATTCGCGTTCGCCCGTCGGTAAAACCGATCGAATACTGTGGCTCGATCGGCAGCGGCGATGCCGGGGCCGGTATCGATCACTTCCAATAGCGCTCCCTCCGCCACCGTATGACAGCGTACCCGTACGGATCCGCCGGGAGGCGTATAACGCACGGCGTTGTCGACGAGATTGCGCGCCAGGGTACGAAGCGCCTCGGGGTCGCCCCGCACCGGCACCTCGCCTTCGTGTTCCAGGGACAGATCAATGTGCCTCGCCTCTGCCATTGCGTGCGCGTCGGTCAGCGCCTGCGCCGCCACCGTCGCGAGATCGGGAAGCTCGAAGTCGCGCGCCGTCTCTCCCGGATCGCTGCGCGCCAGCGCCAGCAGCTGCTCGACCAGATGAATGGCGCGTTCGACTGCCGCACCCAGGCCGTCCCGCGCTGCCTGGCGCGCCGCCTCGTCGGGCGCGCGATCGAGCAACTGCAACTGCAGCCGCAATGCCGTGAGCGGCGATCGAAGCTCGTGAGCCGCATCCGCAATGAAGGCTCGTTGAACGGCAAAGGCTTCCTGCAAGCGGGCCAAGAGCCGATTGAGTTCGGCGGCCAACGGCTCGATCTCCTGCGGCAGATTCTCGGTGGCCAATGGTGCCAGGCTGCGCTCATCGCGCCGCTGTACTTCAGCGGTGACATCGCGCAGGGGCAGCAGTCCGCGCCTGACGATCCACGCGACGAAGGCGATCATGACGGGTAGGAGAAGGATGAGCGGGACCACCACCCGCAGCGCAGCCGCCCGCGCCAGACGCTCGCGCACTTGGATCGGCTGCGCGATCTGAATGACGCCGTCCACCGTTTGCAGGCCGTAGGCGCGCCAGGCCTGGCCCTGGAGCGACAGGTTCGCATACCCGAGAACGATCTGGTTGATCAGCGGGAGACCGGGTCTGGACAGATACACGCGCGCACCGAAGAGATCCCAGATTTGAATGACGTAATCGGTGTCGCCTTGGTCCGGTGGAACCTCGACTCGAGGCGCCAGGGAAATCTGACTGCGCAGCGACAGCGCCATCTGGCGCAACTGATAATCAAAGAGCGTCGACGTCTCGTTCAATACACGGCGGTACGTGACCGTGGCGGCGAGCAGCGAGACTAATGCCACGAATGCTATCAATGCGGTCAAGAGCCGGGCGCGAATGGACTTCATGGCTTGGGCACGAAATAACCGACGCCGCGCAGTGTGCGAATGACGTCGCTGCCGAGCTTGCGCCGCAACCCGTGGATGTAGACTTCGACCGCATTGCTGCCGATTTGATCGTCCCATCCGTATAGCCGATCTTCGAGCTGGCCGCGCGACAGCACCGAGCCCGGACGCTGCAGCAGCGCTTCGAGGACTGAGAACTCGTGGGCCGACAAGCTGACGGGCGCGCCGTTGCGCTCGACGGTGTGCGACACCGGATCGAGACGCAGATCGCCGTGCTGGATGACGGGGTCTCCGCGTCCGGCTGCGCGGCGCAGCACGGAGCGCATGCGGGCCATCACTTCATCGAGATCGAACGGCTTGACGATGTAGTCGTCCGCCCCGGCATCGAGGCCCGCAATCCTCTGTTGCACCTCATCACGCGCCGTGAGGATGATGACGGGCGTGGTGCTGCCCCGCTGGCGCATGGCACGCAAGACGTCGAGACCGTCGCGCTGCGGCAGCCCGAGGTCCAGCAGCAGCAAATCGAATACCGAATCCTGCAACGCCGCGTCGGCGCTCTTGCCGTCAGCCACCCAATCCACAGCATAGTTACTCTGCCGCAGGGCGGTCTGCAGCCCTTGCGCGATCATGCCGTCGTCTTCAACAAGCAACACGCGCAAGTGAGCGTCTCTCGATGTCCGTGGCTGCCAACTTCAGACGATCTTATCACTCACGTCCCGAAGGGCCATTGGAGGTGGCCGATCTACGGGGGTTGCCGCGCGATGCGTTCTGGGTGTATCTGGACAACCGCGGCTGGCCGCACCCCTTCGATGAGGGCGGTCGCCGGCGCACATACCAAGATGTGCCGAAACGGATCTCGGCTCTGGTGGACGATCCGTTTCGCATTTTGGCCGGCGAACTACGTCGGAGCGGCGGCTTTGCCAAGGATACGATGTCGTACAGCGAATTCCTGTGGGCAGACTTCCTACGCCGCCGGATCATGCGGCCGGCCAACGCCTCGCGTATGCGTCGATTCTGGTGTGTGCGACCGGGATTGCTTTTCTGTTGGCCGGCTGTGCGCGGCTGGGTGCGGGTCGAACCTGATTGCACGGCCCGTGCTGCGCGGCTTTTCATTCGGGTTCGCTCTGGTCATCGCGGTGAAGCAGTGGCCGCATATCGGCGGTAAATGTACTTCTCGGCGCCAGCAGCTCCACCCACAATGCGATCTAACTCAGACCGAGTTTGATGTACTGATTTATGTAGTAAAAAGTCGTGGCTGCCGGTGGCTTTCAGTGGAAATCACTGGACGACCCAAACCTTTGAATCAACGACTTGTGATCCTCCTTGGACCTCTCTGGAACTCCATGGAAGATAGTTGGAGCGGGCGATGGGAATCGAACCCACGGCTCAAGCTTGGGAAGCTTGGGTATTACCATTATACGACGCCCGCCCGTGCTTGATTCTAGTCGCCTTTAGGCGAAGCAGGCAACTCGCATCAAGATTCGTACACCCACCGGCCGCCGAGCATCGTCCGCTCGACCTGGATATCGAGCCAGCGTTCCGCGGGTAGAGCGAATGGATCCTCCTTGAGTACCACCAGATCGGCCAATTTCCCGGCTTCTATCGTGCCCTTGTCGTGCTCTTCGAACGATGCATAGGCGCCGTCGAACGTCGCGGATCGTATTGCCTCCGGGAGCGTGATTCGTTGCGCTTCGCCCCAGACGTGACCGGTTGGATCCCGGCGCGTCGTCATCGAGTATAGCCACAGCATCGGCGACGGCGGGCTTGCGGTGTAGTCAGAGGCGGTCGGCGGGCGCAGACCTGCGTCTAAGAACGAGCGGTAGGCGAACATGCGCTTCAGCCGTTCGTCGCCATAGAAGTGCATGACATCGCCGTGAAAGGTCACGTAGCCGGCGAATGGAATCGGAATCGCGCCCACTGCGTGCATTCGGACGATGAGTTCCGGCGTCACCACGGTGCAGTGCTCAAGCCGAAACCGCGGATCGCGGCGCGGGGTCTCCTGAAGCAGCTGCTCATATATGCCGAGCATGCAGTCGATCGCGCGCTCGCCGTTCGCATGCGTCGCGAGTCGAAACCCGGCCAGCCATGCCTTGCGTGAGTTCTCGTACAGGCTTTCCCGGGTACCGCTCTCAACGCCGAAGTAATTCGGAAGCCCGATGTACGGCTCGGCAAGCCACGCCGTACGTTCGGAGATCGAACCGTCGGCGTACTGTTTGATTCCGCCGATGCGCACCATGGAGTCCCCGAAACCGCTGTGCACTCCCGCGGCGATATATCGATCCAGGTAAGCGACGCCCATGAGGCAGTTCGCGCGATAGAGAAGTTCACCTGACTCCCGGGCGTCTTGATAGCCCTGCAGGGCATCGGGGGTCGCGTCAGCCTCGCAGGCAGAGGTCACGCCGTGACTTGCGTACAATTTCGAGATGAGGGCGACGGCGCGCCTATGATCGTCGCGTGTCAGCTCATTCGGAATTTTAGCGCGCACCGCCTCCATGGCTTTGTCGGCCACTCGGCCGTTCAGTTGTCCGTCGGCACCATGCTCGAAGCGGCCCCCGGGAGGGTCGGGCGTGATCGCGGTGGCGCCGGCCTCTGCCAATGCCAGCGAGTTCACGTAGGCTGTGTGCCGCCGCGGTGCGTCACGATCACAGGATGGTCGGGCACTGCGGCGTCAAGATCGGCGCGGGTCAGCGGCCGGGCCGTCTTGCCATCGTCATACAAGAACCCCTGCACCCACCGGCCCGGCGGGGTCGCTTGGGCCCGGAGACGCAGCGCCGCGAGAATCTCCACGTTCGAGGTCTTGTCGCAGGCAACCTTCTTCAGCTGATCCAAGCCACCGAACCACGGATGCGCATGTGCATCATTAAAGCCCGGCAGAACGCGCCGGCGCGCAAGATCTACCCGTCGCGTATTCTTTCCCGCCAGCGCCAGGACCTGCCGATCGCCCCCGACGGCCATGATGCGGCCGTCCCGGATGGCGACCGCCGTGGCTTTCGGATTCGCCGCGTCCACGGTATAAACCAGCGCATTGTAAAGAATTACCTCAGGATCCACGCCGCGCAAGCTCACGAACGGCAGCGTCGCGAGAGTCCTGACCACATCACGACGATTCACGCGCAACCTCCTTGGCGCCGGACTCCGAGCCCCGGCGGCGATGCCGCATTGTTATAGGTTCATGCCGGCAAATTGTAGCGGATTTGCCCGGACCGTTTGAATCGATTGCTTGACGACCGTTCATTCTCTATTCTGCTTTCAATCCGCTGCAGTTCGAGAGCTGCCGCGAGCGCCGGTGCTCCCGTGCACCCCGGTAGAGTCAAGACGATCTAATAATTTGAGGGGATATCCATGTTGAGCACACTTACCCGCGCAGCGAGCTATACGCTTGCTCTCGTGCTGGCATCCGCCGGCGTCTCGATCCATGCCCAATCGGCGTCCTCGTCCGGCGCTCTTGAGGAAATCGTGGTGACCGCCCAGAAACGCGAGCAGAACTCGCAGGACATCGGCATCTCGCTGTCCGCGATCACGGGCGCCGACCTGAATTCGCTGGGTGCCGCCACCGCCACGGACATTACGAAGTCCATGCCGGCCGTGGTCCTCACCCAACCGAACGGCCCGTCATCGTTCAGTCTCGCGATCCGCGGCGTGACTCAGAATGACTTCGCCGACCACCAGGAAAGCCCGGCGGCAATCTACGTCGATGACGTGTACGTCAGCCAGATGGCGGGGCTGGCGTTCTCGCTGTTCGACGTCGATCGGGTCGAGGTATTGCGCGGACCGCAAGGGACTTTGTTCGGCCGCAATGCCACGGGCGGCCTTGCGAATTTCGTCACCAACCGGCCCACCGATGAATTCGGCGGATACGTCAATACGACCTTCGGCCAACGAAACCTGTTGCGTATCGAGGGCGCGCTGAACGGTCCGCTGTGGGCGGGCGCCGATGGTCGACTATCGTTCGAGTCGAATCACTATGATCCATTGTTCACCAACGTCGCCGGGGGTGCGCGTGATGCCGAGAATGGCAATGACTATGCCCTGCGCGGCCAGTTGCTGTTCAAATTGCCGAGCAGCGCCCAGCTGCTTTTGATCGCTCGCGCCAGCCGCGAGGACGTGAGCGCGGGATCTTGGGAGGAATACGCGACCAAGCCCGTGGGCAACGGCGTCGACGTCTTGCTCGGACCCACGGAAAACTTCTGGGGCACTTGCCCCGGGTGCAACGCCACGGGCCTGCCCAATAGCGGTCCGTTCACGATCCGCGACAATGTCAGCGGCTTCGCGAAACTGGATACCAGCGGCCTGACGGCCAAATACACGGAGAACTTCGGCGGCACGACGCTGAACGTCATCGGCGATTACTCGCACCTGCGCAAGGACTATCAAGAAGACTCCGACGCTTCCCCCTACCATCTGTTCGAATTCTTCAATGGCAGTAATGTAAATCAACAATCGCTCGAAGCGCGTCTGAACGGCGGCGATGATAAATTCAATTGGACCGCCGGCCTGTATGCGCTGCGCATCTCCGGCAACTACTTCGAAGGCTGGATCGGCCCGGCATTTTGGACCTCGAAAGAATTCCAAAGCAACACGAACCCGAACAATGGCTATTTTGGGCCGGGCTCGAACCTCGGCTTCTGGCCCTATGGAAGCTTCACGACGTTCTGGACCACGGGCGGCGTTCCCGGGCCCGATGGCGGCATTCCCGAGACGAAATCTCCCTATGAGCTTCTCACCAAGTCGGGCGCGGCCTTCGGCCAGCTGGAGTACCGTGCGACCGATTTGATCGGCTTCACCCTAGGCGGCCGCTTCACGGCCGACCGCAAGGACTACCACTTCACCTGGTATCCGTATGAATTCTTCCCGACGAATGTGACCAACCAGATCAGATTGCTCACACCACCGGACGGCAGCGTTCTTACGGATTACCATGGGCACCGCTCGGATAATCTCTACAGCGGCAAGGCGCAGATGGACCTGCATCTCTCCAAGGATATTTTGGCGTATGTGAGCTACAACCGAGGAGTCAAAGGCGGCGGGTTCAACGCGCCGCTGTTTCCGATCACCATCAATGACTTGAACACATTGTCCTTCAAACCCGAGACCCTGACGTCGTACGAAGCGGGCTTCAAGTCGGAGTTCCTGGAGCACACGCTGCGCTTCAATGCGGCGGCGTACTACTACAAATACCAGAACTACCAAGCCCTGATTTACACGCTGGGTCTGGAGCAGCTGATCGTCAACGCCGATGCGACGCATGAGGGCGCGGAAGCAGAACTCGACTGGGTACCGAGCGCCGCATGGCGCTTCGGCGTCGGCGTGGCTTATGTCGATGCGATTGTGAAGAACGTCGCTGCCCGGTGCTGCACGGCGGCCGGAACGCCGCTTCCGGCCGCTGACTATGTTCCCGGCAACGCGCCGCGCTGGACGGGCAACGCCATGGCCCGTTACACCCTGCCCGTTGGCAGCGGCCACATGGCCTTTCAGGTCGATGGCAACTACCTCTCGAGGTTCTGGTTCAATCTGACGGATGTGCCGGCGGTGGAACAGCCGGGCTTCGGGATCGCCAACGTGCGAGTCAACTACTCGCCACAGGGAGAAAAGCTCGAGGTGGGCGCGTCCGTTGAAAACGTCGCCAACAAGCATTACGGCGTGATGGGATTCGACAATACGTCCATCAATGGCCTCGCGCAGGTGTACCCCGGCATGCCGCGCTGGTTCAAGATGCATGTGAATTATCGGTTTTAGGCCGTGAGAATCTTCTTCGCGTGGATTTTGTTCTCTCTGGCAGCGCCGCTGTTCGCGCAGGTGGTGGCGATTCGCGCGGGAACCGTCATCGATCCGGCGCATGGCAGCAGCGCCAAGGACCAGGTCATCCTGGTTGAGGGCGGCAAGATCACGGCGATCGGCGCCGGCATCGCGATACCCCCGGGCGCCGATGTCATCGATCTGTCGCACGAATGGGTCGGGCCCGGCCTCATGGATGCGCACACCCATATGACGCTGACCGAAATCGCGGGGGACGCGCCGTTCGAAGCGTTCTACTTGAACCAGAGTTCGACTTTGCGCGGCCTGCGCGGTCTGCACAATGCCATGCAGGTCCTGCAGGCAGGATTCACCACCCTGCGCGACGTCGGCAACAGCGCGGAATGGGCGATGAGCGACGTGCGCAGGGCCATCGACTCGGGATGGTTCGTAGGTCCCACCATCATCGATTCCGGCAAGATCATCGCGCCCTTCGGCGGCCAGTCGCGAAACATCCCTCCACGGCAGGGCCCGTTCTGGCAATTCGAGTACATCGACGCCGATGGTGCCGCCGAAATACGCAAGGCCGTGCGCACCAACATTTATTACGGAGCGGGAGTCATCAAGCTGGTTGCCGACAACAACCCGTACCACTATTCGGTCGAGGAGTTTCGTGCCGCTGTCGAGGAAGCGCACCACGCCGGCATGCCGGTGGCTGTGCACGTGTACGCGGGCGATGCGCTCGACAATGCGATCGAAGCCGGCGTTGACTCCATCGAACACGGTTTCGACCTCACCGATGCGCAGCTCAAGCGCATGAAGGATAAGGGCATTTTCCTCGTCGGCACCGATTTTCCCCGCGCCCACCTGGATATCGTCGGCACCTCGGGGGGCATACTCCCTGAGCCTGCGGTATTGGCGCCCAAGATCATCGATCGACTGAAGCGTGCCCATCGAATCGGCGTTCGCATGGCCTTCGGCAGCGATACCGTCATCGACATGCCCGGACGCACGCGGGCGGATCTCATGTTCGACTACCTCGCGGTCTGGCGTGCAGCGAACGTTCCGCCCGTTGATATCTTGCGCGCCATGACCAGCGACGCCGCGGAGCTGCTCCGGGTCAACAAGGCGCGCGGGAGCCTTGGCTTAGGCTTTAGCGCGGACTTGGTGGCGATGCCCGCCAATCCGCTCGACGATATCGAGAATTTACGCAAGATCGATTTCGTCATGAAGGACGGCAAGATCGTGCGGCGGCCGTAAGTAGCGCCGAGGACGGACGGCACGCCCGCCGCCAACTGACTACGCCACGACGACCGCGGTCACGCCGGCTGACGTATCCGGGGGCCTTCAGAGCGCGAGCGGAGCCACGTCCTGCGTCCACCCGAAAGGATCGGGCGCGCGACGCTCTTGAATTGCCAACAACGCCTCGCGCAACCGGGCCGCCACCTCGTCCACGCGTACCGGCACATAGTCCTTCCGGCCGCGGTCGCTGAGCAGGCCGATGGGACTCAAGATGGCAGCCGTGCCGCAGGCGAACACTTCAGTGCATTCTCCGCTCACGATCTGCGCCAGCAGTTCATCAAGAACCATGTTGCGCTCGTGAACCTTGAACCCGAGGTGCCGGCCAAGCCTGATCACCGAGTCTCGCGTGATGCCGGCAAGGATCGCGCCGTCGAGCGCCGGCGTGTGCAGCTCCTCGCCGAGGACCGCAAACAGATTCATCCCGGAGAGTTCCTGAATGAAGCGCTGTTCGCGCGCATCGAGCCACAACGCCACGGTGAGGCCGCGTGTCACCGCGGCGTTCGACGCACGCAGCGATGCCGCATAGTTCGCCGATGCCTTGGCTTCGCCGACGCCGCCGACCGCGGCTCGCACATCATCACGCTCGATCGCGACACGCATCGGCCCCGACGAATAGATTTCCACGGGATTGGCGATCACCATGAAGCGGAAGGTCATGGAATTGCGTAGCAAATAGCCGGCCTCGGTGCCGAAAACGAAGGGACGCAGGTACAGTGCGCGACCCGATTCGCGCGGAATGATGCGGTGACAGCTTCCCACGATGGCCTCAATGGCATCGAAAAACAGAGCCTCCGGAACCGCCGGCATCGATAGCCGCCGCGCCGAGCGCCCCAGTCGCTGCCAGTTCTCTTGCGGGCGAAACAAATTCGGGCCGCCCGTGCGGGCCCCGTCGCCGACTTGGTAGGCCTTCAACCCCTCGAACACGAGTTCGGCGTACTGCAGCGCTCGGGCGCCCGGCAGGATTTCGATCGGTCCGTAAGGCATGAGTTGGCCGCGGCTCCAGGCGCCATTCGACCATTCAGCGGAGAACATCACCGGTGCGGCCACGAGCCCGAAGCCAAGCTTTTCGGGGAGCTTGAAATCTCGCAGCACCGCGCTCACGCCCGGCGCCACATCGTATCGCGGCATCTCAGCGGCGCAGGTAAGCATCGGTGCCCGTAAGCCAGTCTTGCCGCGGCGGATTGAATACGTCGACGTCGAGGGTGTCTTCGAGCGCCACCGCGCTGTGCGGCAGATACGAAGGAATCACGAGCACCTCGCCCGCGCGCACGATGAGTTCGCGCTCCCCGTTCGCGCCCAGGAGAAATTGCAGTGCGCCCTCGAGGATGTAAGTGATTTGCTCATTCTCGTGCGAATGGCGAGGCACGTCGTCGCCCTTTTTTAGATATACATGAGCAATCATCATGCGATCGCTCGTAATCAGCCGCCGCGTGATCGTCCCTTTCATCGTTTCGAGAGGTAGTTCCTCCCACCGATAATGCTTGGCCGTGGTGGCTTCGAATTGATTGGCTGCTGCGGTATTCATTGCAAAACCCTCGAATTAACGGAATTGATCATCGATTTGCAGGTCGAGCGCGACCGCATGGCGATTCGTCTCGTTCGCGAGCCCGATGATTGCTACGAGCTCTGAATACTGTTCGGCCGTCATTCCCTTGTTGCGGGCCGCGGCACCGTGCGAGGCAATGCAGTACCGGCAGGCATTCGTCACGCTGACCGCCATGTAAATCAGTTCCTTGGTGAGCGGATCGAGGGCGCCGGGGCCCATCACTTCTTTAGAATTCGCCCACATGCGCCGCAATGTCGGCGGATGGTGCGCGAGCACTTTCCAGTAGTTGTTGACCCAGTCCGACTTGCGGGTCGCCATGATGTCGTCATACACGGCCCGCACTTCGGGCGAGGCGTCTGCGTATTCAATCGGCGCCCGCGCCGCGGAAGCGCGAGGCGCGTTCACGGCACCACCGCAATCACGCGTGCCGGGAATCCGGAGCCATTTTCGACCTTCGGAAACGTTACCCACACCAACCCTCCCGCCTCCGGTACCTGGTCGAGATTGGCGAGCATTTCTATCTGGTAATGATTGGTCCCCAACACATACGACTCAAGCGAATAATCGTCCTTGGTCGTCGCGATACCCGGATCGGTGTCCGTGGTTTCGTGGCCCGACGCGGTGATTCCGCGTTCCTCGTAGAGCAGCTTCAACACCGGCATGCTCCAGCCGGGATAATGAAACACGCCGGCAGCGTCCTTGTTGGCGAGCGCCTTGTCGTCCGGCCATCGCTTCGACCAATCGGTGCGCATCGCGACGAACGCGCCGCGCGGAATGCGCCCGTGGCGAAGTTCCCAGGATTGAATGTCGCCCAACAACAATACGTAGTCGGGATTCTTGGCCGCCTGCTCGTGAACGTCGATGACCACCAGCGGCATCAACATTTCCTTGGGATCGATTTGATCGACGCTGTGCAGGCCGGTATGGAAATGCGCCGGCGGATCGACGTGAGTGCCCCATTGGCCGATGTGGCAATATTCGTTGATTCGAAAGCCGTCTTTTTCGACCGTATACAACGTTTTGACGCTTTCATTCGGAGCGCCCTTCCAATGCGGAATGCCGGGGGCAAATGCATGCGTCAGATCGACGAAGCGATGCGACTGAATCACCGCCAACGCGTCGGTGAGCGACGCGGGCGGCGCCGGCTCCGCATGTGCGCACACGGACGCGGCCAACGCGGCGGCGCCACAGGCGCTTGACACCCATGCTCGCATAAACCTCTCCCTACAAATTTTGCCAGTGCCGGTCCAAGATTACCATGCTCGGCCGCGCGGCGGCGCGCGGCTCGACCACGGGCTCGACGGCGATTACATAACTCCGGCGGGGCTCCCCGATTCGCCGGTCGCTTCGATTTCCACGAGCAAATCCTCGCGGCAAACGTCGGCCTGCAGGTACACGATAGGGGTCGAAGGCCGCAGCGACCTCGACAGCGCCCTTTCGATGGCATCGAGATCCGATGGCTGCCGCACGTACACCTTGAACTTGAGCCCATCGAGAACATAGCGGGCCGAACCCACCACGCGATTGACCTCGTCCAATAGCGCGCTGATGTTCGCCATCGTTTCCCGAGTTTGCGCGCCGACGTCGCCTTGATGAATGGTTTCATAGCCAACGATGCTGGCGGTGCCGGAGACGAACAAATTTGTCCCGATGGACTCCTGCATGACGCAGGCTCGCGAGAATATCGGGCTATGCCGGCCAAACTTCGGAGGGTAGTAATAGGCGCTCGTCTGACGCGGGTTTTCGATCATTTTCGGCGGTTGCCGGGCAGCCAGAAAATAAATGGAAATCGGGCTCCCCGCCGGCGAGCCTAAGGCGCTGGCGGCGGGTACGGTGCCCACCGTCGCTTGGCCCGAATTACGGAAGGCCAGTTGACGCGCGGAATTGAAGAGCCGGTAGCGCTCGTCGCCGCCGGCTTCACGATTGATTTCCGGCAGATAGTTCCAGATACGTATCAGGTGCCGGTGCTCAGTTTCGCGAAGCACCCCGAAAATCTCCTGATAAGCGATTTCAGTTGCCCGCAAAAGCGCCCCGGCGTCGAGGCCGATGCCCTCGGCGCTGGAACGCGCGCCAGCTCGGGACGCCGGTAACCGTTCGTCGATGGTGATGGAACCGAACAGAAGGTCATCGCAGAACCTATAACGCACACGGCCCCGGTCGGCAGCGGCGCCATTCGACAATTTGACTCCCGCTCCGGCGACTCGCCACACCTCGCAGAGCGTCTCGTGAGCTCCCAGCGGCGGAGTCATGCTGGCGGCAATCGGAACTCGCGACTCCCCGACGGCAGGAAGCTTCTCAAACCCCACCACCCCCAGTACGTTTTGCCACCAGGAGGGGGATCGGCCAGCAATTTCATCGGAAGAGAAGTAATCAAGTTGTAGCGCCGCCGTGCTCGCCGCCCCGGAGGTCGCCGTGAAAGACCGCGTGGTATTCATTGAACGACAGTCTATCCTGCCCCCCCCCAGCGGGGTAGACCGATCAAAAAGCGACGTAGGGTCGTGTACCGCGTCTGACGCGGATTAGGTATCGTGGACCGCTCCATGAAACGGCAAACACCCTGCCCTCACGCCCGGTGAACTCGCGCACCACGGTTCCCGAACAAGCTCATGCCATTTGGTTCACACTTGCCACTCTACCCCGGCGCGTTTGTTCAACAGGTTAACCTCGGCTTACAATGACTCATGTCAAGCGTTTGCCCAGCATGGCTCCTCACGTGAATACACGCGTGTGGATAGCCGTCGCCGCGAGCGCGATGGTGGGATGCAACCTCGGTGTTAAATACTCGGTCGGCGGCACGCTGGACGGGCTTGTCGGCCAGGGCCTGGTACTCGAGAACAACATGAGCGGTGACTTGCGCCCCTCCACGAATGGCGCGTTCGTATTCAGCAAGGGGATCAAGAACGGCGAAACCTACTCGGTCACGGTCAAAACGCAGCCCTCCAATCCGTCGCAAACCTGCACCGTCCACAACGCTTCCGGCACCATCGCTAAAGCCGACGTAACCAACATCGTCGTCTCGTGTACCCGGGCCGGGCGGTTCGCTTACGTTGCCAATCGGCTCTCCAACAATGTATCCGGGTTTTCCATCGACTCGGCCAACGGCTTCCTGAGCCCCATCGCAGGTTCCCCGTTTCCGGCATCCGGCACGGCTCCGGTGTCGCTGGTCGTGGATCCGAACGGCCGGTTTCTGTATGTCGCCGGCAATGGCTCAAACGATGTCGCGGTTTATGCGATCGACAACTCCACGGGGGCGCTTAGCTCGGCCGGACTGAGTGCCACCGGCAGCGGTCCCGAGGCGGTGGTCATCGACCTCACGGACAGCCATCTCTACGTGGCGAATTTCGCCTCGAACAACATTTCGGCCTATGCCATCAGCGCCACCACCGGACTTCTCACCGAGGTCGTCGGCTCGCCGTTCGCTACCGGTGCGGAGCCTAGCTCGCTGAAAATCGACCCCAGCGGCGGCTTTCTATATGTCACGAACTTTGGCGGCGGCAATGTCGACGTATTGGCGATCGATTCGGCCACCGGCGCCTTGAGCAGAGTCTCCGGCGCGCCCTTCGCCACCGGTGCCGGGCCCGTCTCGGTTGCCATCGATGCCGCAGGAACTTTCGCATACGTCGCCAATGCGGTCGCTGCAACGATTTCCGAATACTCGATCAATGCATCGACAGGCGGCTTGGCGCCTGTATCCGGTTCGCCGTTGGCAACCGTAACCAGCCCAGAATCACTGGCTGTCGACCCTGCGGGCCACTACCTGTACGCCGCGAACGTCACCGCCAAAAACCAGGTGGGCACCTATTCAATCGCGGCGGGCAGCGGCGCATTGACCCTGTCGGGCTCGCCGATCGCGGCGGGCGTATTGCCGATCAGCATCGTGCTCGATCCCTCGGGCAAGTTCGCCTATGCCGCCAACGACAATTCCAATGATATTTCCGTTTATGCCGTGGATGCAGCGAGCGGCGCTCTGACGCAAGTCGCCCATTCACCGTTCGGCGCGGGCAATGAGCCTCGCGCCATTGCAATCGACTGACCCGTCTTGCAACACGCCGCAAATCCTTCGGAATCCACCTAAAGATGAGCCTCAATGATGTGACCGCCGGCAGGAATGTCCCGCACGAATTCAATGTGATCATTGAAATTCCGATGAACGCGGATCCCGTCAAGCTCGAGGTCGACAAGCAAACCGGCGCACTGTTCGTCGATCGCTTCATGATGACCGCGATGCACTATCCCGCCAATTACGGCTATGTCCCCCACACCGTCGCGGACGATGACGATCCGGTGGACGTGTTGGTTCACACGCCGTTTCCGCTGCCGCCGGGAGTCGTAGTGCGCTGCCGGGCGCTTGGCGTCCTGCGCATGGATGATGAATCAGGCGGCGACGCCAAAGTGTTGGCAGTGCCCGTGGACGAAATCTGTCCGTTGTTCGAACATTGGAAATCGATTGAAGATGTGCCGGACATCCGCCTTCGGCAGATTCAGCACTTCTTCGAGCATTACAAGGATCTCGAAGCGGGGAAATGGGTCAAGGTAATCGGATGGGCCGGCGTCGACGTCGCTCATGCGGAGATCCTCAACGGCATCAAGCACTACGAGGCCGAAAAGCGGGTCCAATCCCACGCCCTCGGTTGAACTACCCAAGAGACGGCGTGCGCCGGTGGCGGCCAGACGCGGGATTGGGTTCTCACGGTGCTGCATCGCACCGTAGTGCCGGATCCTGCGGCTGACCGCGCCGTGTCGTCCCTCATCAGCCGTTCTTCGAGCGAACCGCGTGCAGCGCCGCAAGCCGCGAATTGTCGATCTTCTGTATCGCGCGGGCAATCGCCTGCGCTCGGCATTGATTGACGTGCCGTTGCGCGGAAAGATCGCCTATTTGGGCATTTGGGCATACTCGCTGGGCCGCGGACGTGATTCGACGATACAGCTCGTTCACCCCGCCCTCGGTCGCGAGGCTGTCGAGGCTGTACTTGACGACGACGCTGGGCGCGTCGCTATCCGGGCCGGCCGCACTCGCAGCGCCGGCCGCCATAACGCCCGTAAGGCTACCCAGCATCAATAGCGCGAATTTAGCGCTCGGTCCCGCGGCTCGGGCCGGCATAAAAGTACTCATGACACATCTCCTTGGTGACGGGTTGGATGACGCGCATATGAGACGCGCCGAGAGGCCTCGGCGTCTGCGGGTCGCCATCGAGGTCGTCCCGCCGCATAACGGTTTCGTCCCGGACCCCACCGCGCGGCCTCCGCAATCACCCCTCACTTGCGCTAGGCTTGGCGGCATGATCGCAAACGGCATGACAAAAACTTCTGCGCGGCCCTTCGCCGGGGGCTTAAGCCTTCGGCAGTTTTTGGTCATTACCTTTTTTTTCTGGGTGTACGTAGCGCTGTCGAACATCCTGTACGCCTACAGCATGCGCACGGGGATCGCGCGCATGACGAACGTTTCGCTGTTTGCAGCGTGGGATGCGCGTCTCTTGCAGCACGTGCTGCTGCTGCCGGTATTGCTGGTGTCCTTCTGGGCGTCGCTGCGGATCCAGTGGCGCCCGCTGCTGCTCGCGCTGCCGCTGCAACTGATCCTGGGCGCCCTATTCGCGGCGCTGGCCTATCCAGCGATGATCGTCTCCCAAATGAGCCTTGGCAGTCCCGAGGTACACGAGCATTCGATGACGTCCCATCCCTGGGCGGATCCTTTCTTTTTATCGCTTTGGGCAGCGAGCTTCGTGAGCTTCCTGCCGACCTATGGATTCGGGTTGGCGCTGATCACCGGATTGGCGCTGTACACCCGATTTCGAAATTCCGAGCTGCGGCTCGCGGCGCTCGAGCGTGAGTGGAGCGCCGCCCGATTGGCCGCACTACGCATGCAGCTGTCGCCGCATACTCTTTTCAATTTGCTGCACACCATTCGCGGGCATATCGAATGGGATCCCAAGGGAGCTCAGTCCATGGTGGTGCAGCTGGCCGATTTACTGCGCCGACTGCTGAATGCCGGCGAACGCGACTTTTCAAAGTTGAGCGATGAGCTGCAATTCGTCAGATTGTATTTGGAATTGCAGCAGCGGCGCTTCGCCGATCGCTTGAGCGTGGTCATGCCGACGGCGGCGGAGGTGCCCGCCGTGTGGGTGCCGAGCCTGATTCTTCAGCCCCTCGTCGAGAATGCCGTCGTGCACGGATTGGCGGGCCACCAAGGTGCAGTGACCGTTCGCATCACCGTGAGCATGGAGCAGGACGTGCTGACTCTATCGGTGTTCAATACCATTGCGCCGGAGAAGTTGGCAGGCGAGGAAGGCATTGGCCTCAACAATGTCCGTGAACGCCTCGCCGTCCAGTTCGAGGGTCGCGCGGGCCTCATCGCGGCGGGCGCCGACGAACAGTGGTGCAGCGAGATCGCCATGCCGGTGATTCATCAGTCACCCATGCGCGAGACGCGGCGCGCGGCCGCATTGGCCGGCGCATGATGAATGTCATCATCGTCGACGATGAACTGGCCGGCCGGCGCACCTTGCGCGAGTTCTGCGAAGCGGAAGGCGATTTGCACGTAGTGGGTGAATTCGGCGACGGCGCGGCTGCGCTCGCGGCGATCCGCCTACAGCCGCCGCAGCTCCTGTTTCTCGACATTCAGATGGATCCTCTGAATGGCATCGAACTCGCGCGCTCGCTGGAGCCATCGCAGCTCCCTTCGCTGGTGTTCGTCACCGCTTACGATACCTACGCGGTCGAAGCATTCGAGGTCAGCGCGGTGGACTACCTGCTGAAGCCGTTCGATCAGGACCGCTTTCGACGGACACTCGAGCGCGTGCGGCCGCGCCATGCTGTGTCGGGGGTGAATGAGCGCCAAGCGCTGCTGGCCGGTTTGCTTGCGCAACTCGAGCGCAGTGCCCGGCCCGCCGGCGATGAGCGGCCCCGGCTGCTCGCGGAATTCGGCGGGCGTTTGCACGTGCTCGACGCCGCTCACGTGGAGTTGATCGAGGCGGATCGCAACTATGTCGTGATTCGAGTGGGCAAGGACTGTTTTCACGCCCGCAGCACGCTGCAGCAGGCGGAGCTGGCGCTGCGCTCGCAACCCATGCTCCGCATCAGCCGCTCATGCCTTGTCAATATGAATTATGTCAAAGAAGTGAATCGCACGCTGCGCGGTGATTTCATCCTGGTGCTGGCGGGCGGGGCCACAGTTGCCAGCAGCGAAGGATTTCGCGCAAAGGTCAAGGAGTACCTGGGCACGCTGCGCATCTCCTGATCACAACAGTTCCTCCGGCGCGAAGGGGGCGAGAACCTTCAGCGAAAAGCGCTGCAGACGAGTGGTTTCGGGGTCGGTATACCAAGTCTTTTCCTCCCCCGGCTCGCCGCTCGACCATTCGATTTTGTCGCTGTGGTCGAGCAATTGCAGTTTGTAGCTGCCGTCCGCGCTGATGTCATCGAGCAGGCTCGTGACCTGGCGGGCGATTTCCGCGCTCCGCATGACGAGTCCGAGCTCGCTGTTGGTGCGCGCCGAGCGCGCATCCATGTTCTGCGATCCGATGAACACGGTTCTTTGGTCTATCACCAGCGCCTTGGCGTGCAGGCTCGCATTGGAGCTGCGAAAGGGATGAAAGCGCGCGCGCTTCTGGCCGAGCTTCGGCCGGACCTCGGACAGCTCGACGCCGAGCTTGAGCAATGCCACGCGGTAGCGCGCATATCCGTTGTGCACGAGGGGCGAATCGGTCGACGCCAGGGAGTTGGTGAGTATCCGTATGTGGACGCCTTGACCCTCGAGCTTGGCGAACATCGCGACGCCCTCCTTGCCGGGCACGAAATACGGCGAAATCACGATGAGTTCGTGTTTGGAGGAGAGCATCAGGGTGGCGAGGTCGTTGTCGATCGTGAGTTCCTCGTCGGCGGAGTCTTCCCCCGCGATCTTGGCGGGCCGATCCGCAAGCACCGTCGCGGGCACCCACGTCAAGTGCAAATTTCCCGAATCAAGTTCGGCTCCAAGCCAGTTGGCGCTCGTGGGCGTCGCACTTTCCGGGAGCGGCGGTGAGGCGGTTTCGGCACGCACCGGCCAAGCGAGCGAGGCGATCGGGTAGGCGTACTTGCTGTTCCAAAAAGCATCGAACGAGGCCGATAACTCCGGCACGATGACACCGGCCGCCACCACGTCCAGATCGATGAAATTGTATTTGGGATCGCGCGTAAAGTATTCGTCGCCGATATTGCGGCCGCCGGTGATGGCGAGCGCATTGTCCGCAACGAACAACTTGTTGTGCATGCGATGATTGATGCGGCGAATGTCGGTCACGGATAAGAGAAAGCGGGTCCACGTCGCAAATCTTCCGCCGGCAAACGGATTGAACACCCTGACTTCGACATTTGCATGTTCGCTCAGGTGCAAGAAGCGCCGATCTTCGCCCGCCGTATTGAGATCATCGACCAAAACTCGCACCCGCACGCCGCGGTCCGCCGCCAGCCGTACATGATGCAGCAGCAGCCGCGCGGAATTGTCTTCGTGCACGATGTAGTACTGGATATCCAGCGTGCGTTCGGCATGATCCGCGAGCGCGATGAGATCGGCCAGGGCCTCTTCACCCGAGGCCAAGAGGTGAATGCCGGATAGGCTCTTGTTGACCTGCTCGCGCGCGGCGATGCGGCCGAGCGACGTGGTCTCGGGCCGCGCGAACGCATCGCTGTGTGATTTTTCGACATGCCTGGGCAGGCCGACGCAACCGGCCATCAGGAGCGCAAGAGCCATCGCGGACGTTGCGCGGCTCACGCTCGAGGACCGGAAACGGGGTTTACACATCGTGTGATGATATCAGGCACACTTTGCGCCCATGCAAAATCAACGCCATATTCGCAGCTTCGTCCTCCGCGCCGGCCGCATGACCCCCGCCCAGGAGCGCGCACTGACGGACCTGTGGCCGTCCTACGGCGTGGACTTGGGCGATGGCCCACTGGATCTGGACGCGATCTTCGGGCGCCGTGCGCGGCGCTGCCTTGAAATCGGCTTTGGGATCGGCGAGGTGATCGGCAGTCTCGCGGAGAACAATCCTCACATCGACTACGTTGGCATCGAGGTGCACCGCCCCGGCGTGGGCCGTCTACTGTTGCGCGCCGAAAGGGCGAATGCGCGCAATATACGCGTCATATGCCACGATGCCGTCGAGGTATTGAAAGACAAGTTTCCCAATGAATCCTTCGATGAGATCCTGGTTTTCTTCCCGGACCCTTGGCACAAGAAGCGTCATCACAAACGCCGTTTGATAGACGCGGCATTCGTGGCATCGGCGGCGGCCAAATTGCGTTCCGGAGGGGTATTGCGACTCGCCACGGACTGGCAAGACTATGCAGAACAAATGTTGGCCCTATGCAATGCAAATCTTCATCTCGAGTCGTTGAGCATGGACCGAACCTATGCGGCAAGACCGGATTTCCGGCCGCCGACGCGCTTCGAGAGGCGCGGCGCCCGTTTGGGCCTGGGCGTGTGGGATTTGGCCTACACCAAAACCCTGACGATGCGGCCGGCCGCTCCCCCAGCGGCACCGTCAGAGAAAGCTGCCGCGAATCCCGTCGACGATGAATTGCACGGCGAGTGCAGCGAGAATTACCCCGGATAGTCTGCTCACCACATTCGCGCCGGTTAGCCCCAGCACCTTCATCAGGCGCGAGGTTGCGAGCATCAAGACCCAGCAAACGGCGAGCACCAGGGCGACGACCCAGAGAAACCCCGCGAACAGCAGCGGCTTTGCGCCCACTTCGCCGGCGGTGAGCAGTATGGTGGCGAGCGCACCCGGCCCCGCGATAAAGGGAAAGGCGAGCGGGAATACCGAAATGTCCTCCCGCTTCTTGGCCTCTTCTTGTTCGGGGGTCGTCGAGCGAGTGCCCGATGGGCGCGCGAACACCATGTCGAGGGCAATCAAGAACAGCAGGGTCCCGCCGGCGATGCGGAACGAACTCAGGGAAATCCCCATGATGTCCAAGAACTTCGCGCCCGCCAACGCGAACAGCACGCATATGGCGAGGGCGATTGCCGTCGCCTTGCCGGCCATTTTTTTCTTGTAGCGGACGCTCGCGCCTTGCGTAAGACCGGCGAACAACGGGATCAGAGATATCGGGTCGACCACGACAAAAAAGACCACGAAGAATTTGACGAGCTGTTCGATCACTGGCGATGTTGCTTCGCGCAAAAATTACATATTGCGCGAATCGTTCATTGGGAGTTGAATGCAGTAGAGCATAGCAGACGGAGGCGCCGATGAACGTAATCAGGCCGATCGTTGGGCAGTGGTACCGGGGTGGCACCAACGAGCTCTTTGAAGTCGTCGCGATCGATGACCAAGACCAGACCATTGAAATTCAATACTTCGACGGTACCGTTGCTGAAATGGATTTTGATTCTTGGAACGAGCAGCTGATGGACGATCTCATCGATTCAGCCGACGCGCCGGAGGACTGGTCGGGCGCCGTCGATGTAGAGGCTGAAGATCTAGACCGCGAATTCGAGGATAACGCGCGTACCGTTTGGTCGACGCCGAACGATCGCTCGCTCCGCTGATTTTTTCGGCGCGATCTCGCCGAGCCTTCGGTTCTAGGTTTTTGCGGCTTCGCGCGCGGAAAGCTCGTTTAAAGGTCCGCGCAAAATAATCAGCAAAATAAGCCCGGGCACCGCACTGAGACAGGTGACCATGAAGAAATTCGCCCACCCGATCACCGGGACAAGTTCCCCGGCAATGGCACCCGTAATGTTTCGCGGCAGGACCGCGAGGGCGGAGAGCAGCGCATATTGCGTGGCGCTAAAATCCGCCGAGCACAGCGACACCAGGAAGGCCACGAATGCCGCCTGTCCCATGCCGCCGACGCCCGTATCCAAGGCCGTCGCAAGAACCAGCAGCCATACTTTCTTGCCTGCGAGCGCGAGCCACATGTAGAGCAAGTTGGTGAGCGCCTGGCCGATGCCGAACACCAGCAGCGAACGAAACGTTCCCCAGCGTAGATATACCCAACCGCCGAATGCCACGCCGATCATGGTGGAGATCGTCATGTTGAGTTTGCCGGCAATGCTCAATTCGTGAAGTGAGAATCCGACACCGCGGATCATGAAGGTGCTGTACAGACTGAGCGCAAGCGCGTCACCGAACTTGTAGAGCAGAATCAGCGCCAGGAAACCCCACATGCCTTTTTGCTTGAGCAATGCATGCAACGGATGCCAGACCGCATCGGCCAGGGTGCGCGGTGGGTGGCCCGGCGCGTCCGGTTCCGGCGCAAAGATCGTTGCCACCATCGTAGCGGCCATGAGGCAGGCCACGAACATGAAGGCCAGCTGCCAGCCGAGACTTGCCGCAATATAGACCAGCACTGCGCCCGCGAGCATGGCCGCCGTGCGGTAACCGAATGCGGCGGCAGCAGCGGCGAGCGCTCGCTCGCTCGGCGGGATTGCATCCACCCGATACGCATCGATCACGATGTCCTGTGACGCTGACAGGAAGACCAGCAATACGGCGATCGCTGCCAGCGCCGGGAGATCTTTCGTCGGGGAACAGAAACCCATGACACCGATGCATACGGTAAGGCAAGCCTGAAATATCAAGATCCAGCCGCGGCGCCGGCCGAGGATTGGCGGCAGGTAGCGGTCGAGGAAAGGGGCCCACAAAAACTTGACGTTATACGGCAGCGCCGCCAATGAAAAAATGCCGATGGCCTTGATGCTCAGGCCGGCCGACGCCAGCCATGCTTGCAAGGTAAACCCCGACAGATTGAACGGCAGCCCTGATGCGAAACTCAAGAAAAGAACGGCCGTCATGCGCTTATCGCCGAGCGCTTGCAGCAGGGTCGGCTTCGCCGCTGCGGTCAAATGCGGCAGTCCGGCATCGTCATCGATGCGAAAATTCCTTGCCCAAGGCCGGACCCGGCGGCCTTCGAGCCTCTCCCGTGAATTAACATCAGCATGACGATGCGCATGGCGCGCGATAGTATCAGGGCCCATGATCCTGGCATATCAAAGTGACTTCATCGAGTTGTGCGTGCGGCTCGGGGTTCTGCGATTCGGCAGCTTTACGCTGAAGTCAGGACGTGAAAGCCCCTATTTTTTCAACGCCGGACTGTTCAATACCGGCGTCGCGATCGGCGCAGTCGGGCGCGCCTATGCGGCGGCGGTCATGGCCTCGGGTCTCGAGTTCGATATGCTGTTCGGCCCGGCCTACAAAGGTATTCCATTGGCCACCATCACGGCGGCGGCTCTTGCAGATGCCGGCCGCGACCTGCCCTTCGCATTCAATCGCAAGGAAACCAAGGATCACGGCGAGCGCGGCAACATCGTCGGCAGTCCCTTGAGAGGGAGGGTCCTGATCGTCGACGACGTCATCACGGCCGGCACCGCCATCCGCGAATCCGTCGAGATCATCCAGGCGGCAGGGGCGCGGCCGGCCGGCGTGCTGCTCGCGTTGGACCGTCAGGAATGTGCCCCGCAGAGCCGTTCGTCGGCGGTGCAGGAGATTCGCGACGGATATGGAATCCCTGTCATCGCCGTCGTCAACCTCGCCGACCTCATGGACCATATCTCGCTGCACGGGGGCAAGGACGAGTTGGTCCGAATGCAAGCCTACCGGGAGCGCTATGGGCTCGCAGATTGAGGCACAGGCCCTAGAAAACCGGGGGCGCTCGCCTCACAATGACGGGCGATTCTCCTGGGGGTCATGCGCTTGAAGAATTTCGCTTCGATCATGTGCGCCGCGGCGCTGCTCGCTTCGCCCGGATTTACGGCCGGGACCGGCACAGGCAGCGGCCGCACGGTCTACAAGTGGGTGGACGAACACGGATTGACCCACTACGGCGATCACATTCCACCGGAATATGCGACACAAGAGCAGCATCTCATCAATTCACAGGGCGTTGAAATCAACCGCCTCGAGGCCCAGAAATCCCCCGAGCAGCTGGCTAGCGAGGACCAAAAGAAAACCGAGGCGAAACAGGGGCGCGACCGGGACCGCAACTTGCTGAATACCTATGCGTCGGTGCAGGAAATAGAACGCCTGCGCGACCAGCGTTTGACGCTGCTGTCCGATCAAATCAAAGTCACCTCGCAATTTCTGGAACTATTGAACGGGAAAATGAAGAAGCTGCGCGCGAGCAGCATGCATTTCAAGCCGTACAGCAACGACACCAAAGCCCCGGCGATGCCGGACCAAATCGTCGAGGACCTCGTGCGCATGGGAAACGACATCCGTACCCAAGAGCAGAACCTGCTTGAGAAGCGCAGCGAGGAGGCGACCATGAGCAAGCAATTCGAGAGCGACATCGGCCGCTTCAAAGAACTCAAGAGCATCCATTGACGCCGAAGATTCGAATCCTGCTGGGCGTCACGGGCGGCATTGCCGCGTACAAGAGTCCTGATCTGGTGCGCCGGCTGATCGAACGCGGCGCGGATGTCCAGGTGGTCATGACGGCCGCGGCGCAGCGGTTCGTTTCTCCCATGAGCTTCCAGGCGGTGTCGGGCCGACCGACGCGCAGCGATTTATGGGATGACGCAGCGGAAGCCGCCATGGGGCACATCGAGCTGGCGCGCTGGGCGCAGATGGTGCTGATCGCGCCGGCAAGCGCAGACTTTATCGCGCGGTTGGCCTCGGGGCGGGCCGATGATTTGTTAGCGACCCTCTGTCTCGCCACCGAAGCGCCGATTCTGGTCGCGCCGGCCATGAATCGGGTGATGTGGGCCAACAAGGCCACGCAGGTCAATGTCGAGACCCTCATTTCCCGCGGCGTACGCATCATGGGTCCTGCTTCCGGCAATCAGGCCTGCGGCGAGGTCGGCGCGGGCCGTATGTGGGAGCCGACGAAGCTCGCGGAGAGCGTGCTCGAGCGGCCGGCCAACGCCGGCTTGCTGGCAGGGCTCAATATATTGATCACAGCCGGGCCGACCCGCGAACGTCTCGATCCCGTGCGTTATCTCACCAACCGCAGTTCCGGAAAAATGGGATTTGCCGTCGCCGCCGCGGCCCGCGAGGCAGGAGCGCACGTCACGATCGTCACCGGACCGGTGCAAATGCCGACACCCGCGGGCGTCACGCGAATCAACGTGGAAAGTGCGCGCGACATGTATGCCGCGGTCCACCGCCAAGTGGCGGATACCGACGTGTTCATAGCGGCGGCGGCGGTGGCGGATTTCCAACCCGTAACCGTCGCCAAGCAAAAAATTAAAAAACAAGGCGTCTCCGTGAGGCTCGAACTCGAGCCCGCGCCGGACATCGTCAAGTCGGTCGCCGACATGGCCAAGCGGCCCTTCGTCGTCGGATTTGCGGCAGAGACCAACGACGTCGAGGAGAACGCGCGCGGCAAGCTCAAGCGCAAGAAACTCGACATGATCGCCGCCAACCGAGTCGGCGACGGGATTGCATTCGATTGCGATGACAATGCGCTCACCGTCATATGGCCCGGCGGCAAGGTCGAGGTCGCGCGCGGCCCGAAGATCGATGTTGCGCGCCAGCTCATTGCCCTGATTGCCCAACGCCTGCCGCCGCCCGACGGCAGCCCGCGGCGCGGTCCCCGCAAGCGCCGGACCGCGGTTGCGCTGCCGCGCGAACGAGTGCGCTCAAGACGCGCGCGGCGCTAGGCGTCAAGTAGGAAGGCGCGTCACTGTGCAACGTACCATCAAGCTGCGAATCTTGGATCCGCGTATTGGCCGGGAATTTCCCCTGCCGCATCACGCGACGGCGGGTTCGGCAGGCATGGATTTGCGCGCCTGCATTGCGGCGCCGCTGGTACTCGCGGCCGGCGCTGCCGAATTGATTCAGACAGGAATTTCGATCTATATCGCGGATCCGGCTCTGGCCGCCGTGCTGCTGCCGCGCTCCGGACTCGGCCATAAGCACGGCATCGTGCTCGGCAACCTGGTTGGCCTGATCGATTCGGACTATCAGGGACCGTTGATGGTCTCCGTCTGGAACCGCGGCGCCGCACCCTTCACCATCAACCCCGGCGACCGGGTCGCGCAAGTCGTGTTCGTGCCGGTGGTGCAGGTGGGATTCGAGGTCGTGGAGGATTTCTTGGAAAGCATGCGCGGTGCAGGCGGGTTCGGAAGTTCGGGACGCTAGATCCCGATCGCCTGTCACTTAACCCGAATCTCCCCGCTCGCCGATGAAATGCAGCTAGAGACTCCCTGCGGCGCCGTTCATGCTCGTGGCCATGGCAATCCGGGATTGGCCCAGCGGCGAACGGCCGCGAGAGAAGCTGCTCGACAAGGGCGCCGCGGCACTGTCCGATGCGGAGTTGCTGGCCATCTTGCTGCGCACGGGAACCAGCGGACACTCGGCTCTCGATCTCGCGCGCGATGTGCTCAAGAATTTTCACTCCCTGCGAAAACTGGTCGCCGCCGACCGGCAGCGATTCTGCGCCGAACGCGGACTTGGATTGGCTCGATTCGCGGAGCTGCAGGCAGCGGTCGAGATCGCGAGAAGGCAGATGTCGGAGACGCTGCGCGCCGGCCCTTCGCTTGCGAGTCCCCGGGCAACCCGCGATTTTCTCTGCTCGCAGCTCCGCGATCTCGAACACGAGGTATTTTGCTGTCTGTATCTCGATAAGCGCCATCGCTTGATCCAATTTCAGGAATTGTTTCGCGGTACGATCGACGGGGCGAGCGTGCATCCGCGCGAGATCGTCAAGCTCGCTCTGCAACGCAACTCCGCCGCGGTGATCATTGCGCACAATCACCCTTCCGGAGTCGCCGAACCCAGCCAGGCGGACGAATTGATCACCCAACGCGTCAAGGAAGCGCTCGCTCTTGTCGACATACGGCTGCTGGATCACATCATCATCGGAGACGGCGTCAGCGTGTCGCTGGCCGAACGTGGGCTTGTTTGAGCGAGCCCTTTAGTCCCGGTTGCCGTGGTTTCATGGTCTATACTCGCGGTGCGCGGGCTGACGAGACAGGGATGTGCGGCACGGCGAGGCCTGGGCCCTCCGGAATAAGTCAAACGGACCCCGCATAACGCTCGGGTTGCTGCCCCCCCTGCATCCTGGTATAAAGCGCGGCTGTTCAACGGTTCTAATTGCATAGGTTAACGCCATGTCGCGAGTCTGCCAAGTCACGGGCAAGGGCCCCAAGACGGGTAATACCGTTTCCCACGCGAACAATCGCAAGCGGCGCCGCTTCTTGCCGAATTTGCACACTCATCGCTTCTGGTCGGAAACGGAAAAGCGGTTCCTGAGCTTGAGGGTGTCGACCCGGGGCCTCAGAACGATCGAGAAGCGCGGCGTGGACGTGGTGGTGGCTGATTTGCGCGCCAAGGGCGTCAAGGTTTAAGGGGCGGCGATGCGCGACAAGATTAAATTGGTCTCATCCGCGGGCACGGGTCACTACTACACGACCACCAAGAACAAGCGCCTGCATCCGGACAAGCTGGAAACCAAGAAATTCGACCCGGTGGTGCGCAAGCACGTTCCTTATAAAGAATCGAAGATCAAATAGCGTTGCCCGAGCCGTCTCACGCCCGAGCTCCCTGAAGTAGAAACGACGAAACGCGGTATCGCGCCTGCTCTGCTGGCGCGGCGCGTGGTCGACGTCATCGTGCGCGATCGGCGCCTGCGATGGCCCATCGCCCCCCACTTCGAGGCCGTCATTCAAGGCCGCACGATTCGCAGCATCGAGCGGCGGGCGAAGTACATTTTGATCAGCTTCGACACCGGCACCGTGATTTTGCATCTCGGCATGTCGGGGAGCCTGCGCCTGGTCAAGCAAGGTACTCCGACCAAGACCCATGATCACTGGGACATCCGGGTGGACAGCGGGTGGGTGCTGCGATTCCACGATCCACGCCGCTTCGGAAGCTTGCATTGGACCGAAGCCGATCCTGCGCTGCACCCGCTGCTCGCCAAGCTCGCGCCCGAGCCTTTGAGCGGGGCGTTCGACGGCGAATACCTCTACCGGGTTACCCGCAAACGCAGCGTCGCCATCAAACAATTGATCATGAATTCGGGAGTGGTCGTGGGGGTCGGCAACATCTATGCCAGCGAGGCATTGTTTCGCGGCCGAATTTCGCCGCGCCGTGCCGCGCGGCGCCTAACCCGGAAAGAGGCCGGGGCGCTTGCACAGGCGATCAAAGCCGTGCTCGGCGAGGCGATCGAAATCGGCGGCACGACGCTCCGCGATTACGTCAACGCGGACGGCGCTCCGGGATACTTCCGCCAAAAGTTATTCGTCTACGAACGCGCGGGAGCGGCTTGCCGCGTGTGCAAGTCAGCCGTCAAGCAGTTTGTCCAGGGCCAGCGTTCGACGTACTGGTGCTCGACGTGTCAACGCTGACGACCGTCGCTCGCGGCATCGCGCCCCGCGTCGTTCCTAGTACACGAGTCCCGCGCCTTCGCCACGCGGGTCGGACGCCGCTTCGACCTTGCCGGTCGCGAAGTCCCAAGTGATCACTTGCATGTTGCCCCACCGATAGCCGGATAGCCTGAGAGCATGCCCCTTGGCTTGAAGCTCCTTGATGTCGGCATCGCTCAGCGCGCCCGGCTCATAGGCGACTTCGTCGGGCAAGTATTGATGGTGGTAGCGCGGGGATTTGACGATGTCCGCCGCGTTCATTCCATCCAGGTAATTGACCGTGCCGAGCAGCACCATGCTGATGATGTAGCTGCCGCCGGGCGAGCCTATGATCATGGTGCCTTTCGGCGTCTCGACGAAAGTCGGCGACATGCTGGAAAGGCTGCGCTTGTTCGGTGCAATCGCATTGGCCGTGGCGCCCACCAGTCCGAATTCATTGGGCCTGCCGGGTTTGGTGGAGAAATCATCCATGGTGTTGTTGAGAAGCACTCCGGTCTTCGGCGGCATGTATCCCGTGCCGAAGAAAAGGTTGACCGAGATCGTGGCCGCTACACGGTTGCCGTCGGTGTCCAGCACGGAGAAATGCGTGGTTTGCATCCCCGCAGGCTCCGACTCGATGCCCGGCAACATGCCGGACGGCATCGCTTTGTCGGTGCGGATGCTGCTGCGCTGGCCGGCGGCGTAGTCGGGACTCGTAAGTTGCGCCACGGGCATTTTGATGAAATCGGGGTCTCCCAGGTAAATTGCCCGGTCGCGGTACGCGCGGCGCATCGCTTCGATCGTCAAGTGCTTCACGGTAGCCGAGTCGTATCGGTGTAAATCGAAGCCGGACAGGATATGCAGTGAGTCGATGATGGCGATGCCGCCCGAGGAAGGCGGCGAGGCCGAAACGATGCGCGCGCCGTGGTAATTGCCGATCAGCGGTTTGCGTTCCACGACCCGATATGCCGCAAGATCCTCGAGCGTCCAAATGCCGCCATCCGCCCGCACGCCCGCCACGAGATCGGCCGCGACCCGGCCCGCATAAAAACCCTTGGCGCCTTGATTGGCAATGGCTTCGAGAGTGCTCGCGAGCTCGGGCTGCTTGATAACCGCGCCCACCTCCGGGATACCGCCATCCGCGCTCAAGAAAGCCTTTGCCGCATCGGGAGATCGCAGCAAAACCTGCCGCTTGTAGCGAATGCTCCCCTGCAGGCGCGCGTACAGAGGAAAGCCGTCGCGGGCCAGGCGAATCGCGGGCTGCAGGTCTTGCTTCAAGGAAAGCTTGCCGTACCTGCGCGCCAAGTATTCAAACGCAGCCGGCTCGCCGGGGATCGCCGCCGCCAAGGATCCGGCAATCGATGCATCCTCGATCGGGTTGCCTGCCTTGTCCAAATACATATCGCGCGAGGCGGCTCCGGGCGCCTTTTCGCGCGCGTCGAGCATGGTTTCGTAGCCGTCGGATTGCCGATGCAGCAAGTAGAAACCGCCCCCGCCGAGGCCTGAGCTCGAGGGTTCGACCACCGCGAGTGCCGCCGACACCGCGACTGCAGCGTCGAAGGCATTGCCGCCCGCGGCGAGAATTTCCTGACCCGCCTGGCTCGCCAAGGGATAGGCACTCGCAATGGCAGCCTGATGCGGTGCCGCTGCGCGCAGTGCCGCTGCGCGCGTTTCCGGTGCGCGTGCGTGCGGTGCGGGCGCGGCGTCATCGGCGAACGCCGCCGGCGCGCAAATGATGACCGCCAGGGCGGCCGCTGCGAGACGGAAGAATTGCCACGGGCGGCGCGGCGCGGATGTTGGGCCTGTCAAAGCTTACGGTGCCGTTTTAGTTCGATCTCGACGATCGGATGAACGAACTCGGACACGTTACCCCCGAGCACAGCGATTTCACGCACCAGAGTGGAGGAAATGAACGTGTATTGCTCCTGAGGCGTCATGAATACGGACTCTATTTCGGGAGTGAGATGGCGGCTCATATTGGCCAACTGAAACTCGAATTCGAAGTCCGATACGGCGCGCAGGCCCCGCACGATGACGGACAAGCCGTTCTGCCGCGCGAAGTCCACGGTGAGCCCCACGTAGCCCATCACCTCGACGTTGTGCACGTCGGTGAGCACGCGGCGCGCCATGTCGACCCGCTGTTCCAGGCTGAACATCGGAGCTTTGTTGGGGTTGGCCGCAATTGCCACCACGAGGCGATCGAAAATACTGGCCGCTCGCCGCACGAGGTCGTGATGACCATTGGTGATCGGATCGAAGGTACCTGGATAGACGGCTGTTCTTTTGTGCATTCACCTACGCCCGCGGATTGACGCGCGCCAGATGATACCCCACCTCGCCCGCCGACTTCGATTTGAGAAGCTCCCAGCGAGGAGGCAGGGGCGGAACGCCCGCTGCTTTTTCGTTTTCCAGATACACCAGCGCTCCCGCCTTGAGCCATTCGCCCGCGTCCAGCAGCGGAACATATTCGACAAGTGCATTGCGCCCAAACGGGGGGTCCACGAACACGATGTCGAAGCCCTGCGCAGGGGAGCGCAGGTATCGGGCGGCGCCCATTTCCACCACCTGACCCTTGCCTTTGCAGCCGAAGCGGATCAATTGCTCCTGCAGGGCGCGCGATGCGGCGACCGCCTGCTCGACGAATACCAACTCCTTGGCCCCCCGGGAAAGGGCCTCGAGTCCGAGCGCGCCGGAGCCTGCGAACAAATCGAGGCATCGAGTACCCGTAATTGCGGGTTGCAGCCAATTGAACAAGGTCTCGCGTACCCGATCCGGTGTGGGCCGGAGGCCCGGAATATCCGGGAAAGTGACGCGGCGGCCGCGCCAACCGCCGCCGATGATCCGCACCGAGTTGCGGCTGCCCGGTGCGTTCGATTCCGTCTTGGGGGTAGTCACTCCCGGTATCATACCTTCCCATGACGAACGAAGCCGACAAGCCCGGTGTGCGCGGGTTCTTCACGCGCCTGCGCGCCAAGTTGAACCAAGGTCCCGCCTGGCTGACCACCGACATCAAGGAGCTGCTGCCCGGGCGCAAAATCGATGCCGAAATCCTGGATGAGCTCGAGATGCGCCTCATCACTGCCGATGTGGGTGTCGAGGCCACCCGGCGAATTCTCGAAGATCTGCGCAGCCGGGTCGCTCGCAAGGAACTCGATGACGTGGATGCGCTGCTCAAAGCCTTGAACGACGCGATGGTCGACATTCTGAAACCCGTGGAAAGGCCGCTCGAGGTGGTCCCGAACATCAAGCCCTACGTCATTTTGGTGGTCGGAATCAACGGTGCCGGCAAGACCACGACCATCGGTAAATTGGCGCACCGGTTCAAGGCCGAGGGACGCAGCGTCATGTTGGCGGCCGGGGATACTTTCCGCGCGGCCGCGCGCGAACAACTCGAGGTTTGGGCCGAGCGCACCGCCGTGCCGATCATTGCCCAGCAGGCGGGATCGGAGCCGGCCGCGGTCATCTTCGACGGCCTTCAGGCCGCACGCGCGCGCAACATTGATGTCCTCATCGCCGACACGGCGGGACGGCTGCACACCCAAACCCACCTCATGGATGAACTCAAGAAAATCAAGCGTGTGCTCGCTCGCTTGGATGCCGGCGCCCCTCATGAAGTGCTGCTGGTGCTCGACGGCACGATTGGCCAGAATGCGGTCGCACAGGCGGAGGAGTTCCACAAGGGATTGGGCGTGACGGGCCTCGTCGTCACCAAGCTCGATGGCACGGCCAAGGGCGGCGTGGTCCTCGCCATCGCGCAGAAACTGAAAATTCCCATCCGCTTCGTCGGCGTCGGCGAGGAAACCGAAGATTTCGGCGTATTCAAGGCGTCCGAATTCGTAACCGCACTGCTCAAGACGAGTCCCGACGGCGCCAACGCATGATTCGTTTCGACCAAGTACACAAGCGGTATGCCAATGGCCGCCATGCTCTGGCCGGAGTGTCGTTCACCGTAGAGGACGGTGAGCTGGCGTTTTTGACGGGCCATTCAGGCGCGGGAAAAAGCAGTATTTTGAAATTGATCGCGCTCATCGAACGGCCCTCGCGCGGCCAGGTATTCATCAACAACCAAAACACCTCGGCGATCAAGCCGCGCGGCATCCCGGAATTTCGCAGAAGGCTGGGCGTGGTATTTCAAGATCACAAGCTGCTCCACGACCGGCCGGTGGCGGACAACGTCGCTCTGCCGCTGATCATTGCCGGCGTGCCGAAGCGCGAGATCGACAAGCGTGTGCGCGCAGCGCTCGATCAGGTGGGCTTGCTCGGAAAGGAAAAGAACGGGCCGCTGGAACTTTCGACCGGTGAACAGCAGCGCGTCGGCATTGCGCGCGCGGTGGTGGCGAAACCAGCGCTGCTCATTGCAGATGAGCCCACGGGCAATCTCGATCCTCAGCTCGCGCTCGAGATCATGAAATTATTCAAGCGCTTCAACGAGGTCGGTGTGACGGTGGTGATCGCCACGCACGATGTGCATCTGATCGAGAATTTCGGCGCGCGGCGCATCGTTTTAGGCGACGGGCGCCTGGCGGATGCAGGGTCCCCTGGCCCGCCGTGAACATCCAAGCCTACTTCGCGCGGCACGCGCAAACACTGGTCGGCTCGCTCGGGCGCATCATGAGCCAACCCTTTGCAACGCTGATGACGGTGGGTGTGATCGCCGTGGCTTTGGCGCTGCCGCTCTTCTTGCATTTGTTCTTGACGAACGTGCGCGCAGCCACCGGGATCTGGAGCGACGCCTTCGATTTGTCGGTCTACATGGACAAGAAGGCGAGCGCCGGGCGCGCGGCATCGGTGGCGAAGCAGCTGCGCCAGCGCGGCGATGTCGCGGCGCTGCGCATCATCACGGCGGAACAAGCAATGGCGGAGTTTCGCGGCGATTCGGGCTTTGGCAAGGCGCTCGATGCCTTGAGCGAGAATCCGCTGCCCGATACCCTCATCGTCACGCCGACACTCGCGGCAAGTACGCCCGAGGGCACGGTTGCGCTCAAGGCTGCGATCGCCGCGATCGCCGATGTGCAATTGGTGCAAATCGACACCGAATGGGTGCAGCGACTGCAGGCCATGCTCGATATTTTGCGCCGGGTGGTCGCTCTGACCGCCGCGCTTCTGGGCGCAGGGGTCGTTCTCATCGTGGGCAATACCATTCGCTTGGATATCTTGAATCGGCGAACCGAAATCGAAGTGATGAAGTTGGTCGGCGCGAGCGACGGTTTTGCCCGCCGGCCATTTCTTTACAGCGGCATTTGGTACGGCCTCGGAGGCGGCTTGCTGGCCCTCCTCCTGGTCGCTGTCGCTGCGGCGGTCCTGTCGCGGCCGGTCGATGCGCTCGCAAAGCTGTATGGCAGCCGGTTTCACATGCAGGGTCTTTCATTCGAGACGGCGACCGGGGTACTCGGGCTTGCCACGGGCTTGGCGTGGTTGGGCTCGTGGCTTGCTGCGACGCGGCATATTCGAGCCATCGATCCCAGCTAATACGTTGATTGTAAACAGTTTAAAAACATGTGAACTATCGGTAACATCAGCACTCAAACCCTAGGAATGCTACTATTCAAAGTGTATCGATTGGGAGGTTTGAGCTGATGACCAGTGCTTTAGTCGCGAAAAAACCCGGCGGCTTGGTGTTCGCCGGCCCCGTCGGGAGCTTGGACTCCTATATAGACCGCGTGTCCCAGATCCCGGTTCTATCGAAGGAAGACGAGGTTGCCCTCGCCGTCCGTTTTCGCTCGGAAGCCGATTTGGAGGCCGCTCGGCAACTGGTGCTCTCGCACCTGCGATTCGTCGTGCACATCGCGCGCGGCTACTTGGGCTATGGCCTTCCGATGGGCGACCTGGTGCAGGAGGGCAATGTCGGCCTGATGAAGGCGGTCAAGCGCTTCGATCCCGGCGTGGGCGTGCGCCTGGTGTCGTTTGCCGTGCATTGGATCCGCGCCGAGATCCATGAATACGTCCTGCGCAACTGGCGGTTGGTGAAAGTGGCCACCACCAAATCGCAACGCAAGCTCTTCTTCAATTTGCGCAAGATGAAGAAGAATTTGGCGTGGCTTTCCGAAGCGGAGACCGCGGCGGTGGCTCGCGACCTGGGTGTCGATGTGGCCGACGTTCGCGAAATGGAGCAACGTCTGTCGGCGCGGGACATGTCTTTCGATCCGACGCCGGAGAGCGACGAGGAAGAGACCTATTCTCCTGCCATGTACTTGCCCGCGAGCAATGCCGACCCCGCCACCGAGGTCGAGAACGAAGAGTGGGAAGAGGACTCCACCGAGCGCTTGGAGATGGCTCTCGAGAAACTCGATGAACGCAGCCGCAGTATATTGAAGCGTCGCTGGATGACCGAAAACAAGGCCACCCTGCACGAACTCGCGGATGAATATGGAATTTCCGCGGAGCGGGTGCGCCAAGTCGAATCGAACGCCATCCACAAGCTCAAAGGCCTGATGGCCGCCGCCTAACATCGCCGGAATACGGCGATCGCCCGGCGCATATTTGATTCGGCTCTCGTGCGAGAGTAGCGTTCATCCATGCGCACGGCCGCTCAATGGCTCGACGACTACGGCGACAGCCACCGCAACCAGACCAACAAGATTCTGCATTGGATTTGCGTGCCCGTGATTGCCTGGTGCGTCTTGGGATTGCTGTGGTCGCTGCCCTTTCCCAACGGTATTCGCGCGGCACACCGCGCCGTGAATTGGGGCGGCATCGCTGTCATCGCCGCGACCGCGTATTACGCGGTACTGTCCATCCGCCTAGCGCTTGGCGCCCTGCTATTGCTGCTCACCATGTTATGGTCGATCGATCGACTCGACCGCTGGCAGGATGTGCCGCTGTGGAGCATCTGCGTGTTCTTGTTCGCGATCGCGTGGATCGGCCAATTCGTCGGGCACGCCGTCGAAGGCAAGCGACCCTCCTTCTTCAAGGACGTCCAGTTTCTGATGATCGGGCCGCTGTGGCTGCTCGCCGCTGTGTATCGGCGCCTGGGGATTCGTTTTTAGCCTCACTTTGGCGTGCGCCCGCCCGGAACTCCCTAACCACGAATTTCGCGGAGGCGCGTTCCGCGCCTGTCTCGCGAGCAATTCCCTGCGCTAGGTTTCTCAAGTAGGCATGCCAAGGCAGAGTCCACGTTTCGCTCATGTCATGCTGCCTCGCCGATGGCCAACGAGGTGCGGGGCGCATACGTTGGCGCACGCAATGCCGGCCAATCGATCAGCCGCAACTGCCCATTCATGTCTTCCACCAACGAAGTACAACTTTCCACCCAGTCGCCGTCGTTACAGTACAGAATCCCGTTGATGTCGCGCATCTCCGCGCGATGAATGTGTCCGCACACGACCGTGTCGACACCGCGTTTGCGCGCCGCTTGGGCGACGGCGTCCTCAAAGCTGCCGATGTATTGCACCGCGGTCTTGGCCTTGTTCTTCAGATAAGACGACAGCGACCAATGAGGCAGGTCAAACTTGCGCCGCAGCCAATTTATGTAGGGATTTGCAGCCAGCAGCACGTCGTAAATGTTGCTGCCCAATTTTGCGAGCCATGGACTGCACTTCACCACGCTGTCGAATTCGTCCCCGTGCAGCACCAACATGCGTCTTCCGGCGGCGCCCTCATGGATGTACTCACGATGAATTTCGAGATTCCCAAACACGGCACCGTCGAATTCGCGAAAGACCTCATCGTGATTGCCCGGAACGAAGATCACTTTGGTCCCGCGTTTGGCCTTGCCCAAGATGGTGCGCAAGACGTTGTTGTGCGACTGCGGCCAGAACATGTTCTTTTGCATGCTCCACACGTCGATGATGTCGCCGACCAAGAAGAGAGTGTCCATCTCGACTTGATGCAGGAAATCCAGCAGCAACTCCGCGCTGCAGCCCTTGAAACCCAGATGGATGTCCGAGATGAAGACTGTTCGCAATCGCGGCGGCGAGAAGGAATTGCGTTCCGCCATGTCACGTTCTCCTAAAGCTTCGCGTACGTTGCCAAGATCGCGAATTCTTGTTACGGATACGTGACTCTAGAAAGAATAGTTACCTACAAAAAAGGCACTTAGGCGTGGAACGTCACGTGGAACAACAGAAAGGGGCGCGGTCCTCATTGCGCGCCGCTCTCCTCTGCGCCGGCGAACCGAAACCAAAACCTCGCACCGTTTCGATATGCGTTTCGGCATTACGGCTTGTTGACACTTTCATGAATTCGACGAAGCCTTCGCAGGTCCGCAGCGTGGAGCGTTGCCGCGCGCACCGAGACGGACGGATAGCCGCGCAATGCCTGCGGGCGCCGCCGCATCTGCGAAGCCGAGTCATTGCCCGATGCATTCCATGCCGCGAGCAGCAGCCCCAGCGCCAGCCAGTTCAGCGACGCTTCGCGGTGTTGCGCCCACCAGGCGCGCTTGCGCTCCGCTCGCCATGCAGAACGCACTATTCGCTCGGAACCGCACACAATTTCGGGAAGAGATGCCATTGTGGTCCGCTCCTCTAGTTTCGAATCACGAAACCAGTGTCCGCACTGAACCGCGATTCTTCGGGGCTTAAATCGGGCGAACCGGCTGCCAATTGTGGCGAATTCGGGCGGCGCGACTTTTCTGGCTCGCCTCTCAAATGCACTCGTCATCCGCTATGATTCGGCAATGAAGAAGCACATCGCGATAGTCGAGGACGAGCCGGCTTTGCGCGAGAATTATGGGGCTGCGCTGACACGGCATGGCTATTCGGTCAAGAGCTTCGGCAACCGCAGGACCGCGATGCAGGCGTTCCGGATTCGACTGCCGGATCTTGCCATCATCGATATCTCGCTCGAGGATGAGGCGGAAGGCGGTTTCGACCTGTGCCGCGATTTGCGCGCGCTCTCGGCCGAGTTGCCCATCATATTTCTCACCGCTCGGGACAGCGAATTGGACGCCGTCTCGGGGCTGCGCCTCGGTGCCGATGATTTCCTCACCAAGGATGTGAGCCTGCCGCATTTGGCGGCCCGGGTCGCCGCCCTGTTTCGACGCATCGACGCTCTGCGACGGCCTGACAATGCCGCCGATATCCTTCGGCGCGGCGCTTTGTCGGTCGATGGCGAGAAGATGCAGACGATTTGGAACGGGACACCGGTCACGTTGTCTCTGACGGAGTTTTGGATCGTGCACGCATTGGCGCGAAATCCGGGACATGTCAAGAACCGGCAGCAATTGATGGACGCCGCGAACGTCGTCTTGGACGACAACACCATCACCTCCCACATCAAGCGCGTACGCCGAAAATTCCAGCAAATCGATCCGGCGTTCGATGCGATCCAGACCGTCTATGGTATGGGCTATCGCTGGGTCGAGTGAGCATTCGCCTGCAACTTCTGGTGGTTGCGCTCACCACGCTGGTGTTGCCGTGGGCGGGCTGTCAATACGCGCGGGAACTCGAAACCGCGCTGCGGGACTCGCAAGAAAAATCATTGCTCGCGAGCGCAGGTACCATCGCCAATGCGCTGTCGGCACAACCGCAACGCGTGTTTCGCGGTCCCGAGGATTCGCCAGGATTCGCCCCCGGCGGCGGGGACCTCTATGTCTATCCGCTGCGGAGCGTTCCCTTGCTGGACGGTTATCGAGATGATTGGGGCGTCGCGGCGGAACCCACAGCCTTGCCCAGCTTCACCGGCTATGACGCGCGCGTGCAGGCGGGCGCCACAGAACATTATCTTTACCTCTATATCGAAGTCGACGATGCCGAGTTCGACGCCGAGCCCAGCAATGTACGGCTCGACAGGGATCGGTTCGATCGAATTGACCTCACGCTGGAGCGGCCCGACGGCACGCAGGACTCTTATTTTTTCGGCACCAATGCGCCGGGATTGATCGGGGCGCAAAAAGCCGTCAAAGGCGATGCGGGACCGCCTCGCGTTCTGGAGGAGCCGCGCATTCAGGCTTTTTGGCTGCAGACGTCCGCAGGATATCACGCGGAGGCACGCATCCCGTTGAGTTACGTGGCTACCCGCCTCTGGGTCGAAGTCCTGGACGGCCGCGGGCCTCGCAGAGCCGGGGTTACCGCCGCCGGTTTCCCGCAGGGTGGCCGGCTGTTTTTCACGATGCCGGGGCTCGATGCCTTATTGGGTACGTTCATTCGCGACGGCACTCGCGCCACGGTCATCGACGCCAACGCGCTGAAACTCGGGGCGGCGGGCAGCTTGAGTGCAAACGCGGCGGATGAGACCGAGGCAGATGCCGGATCCTGGTATCGGCGCTTCATGTCGGTCGACACTTCGAGTTTTCCGCTCGAGGCGGCGGCGCCCGACCGGCTCGGCGGCAACAGCGTAAGCGCCGCGCTCGCCGGACTACCGCACGCGGAATGGGTGCGCAGCGCCGGTGCCCAAGAACTGCGCCTGACCGCCGCAGCCCCCCTGATCGTTGACGGCCGAACGCGCGGCGCCGTGGTTTTGGAACAGGCCGGGGACCAGCTCCTCGGTCTTCGAGATCGTGCAGTGACACGTCTATTCAATCTTACGCTGCTTGCCACCGCGGCAGCGGTCGTCGTCATGTTTTGCTTTGCGACATGGATCAGCCTGCGCATCGGACGCTTGCGCAACGCTGCGGATTCGGCGGTGGGCAGCGACGGCAAGATCCGCCTCGACATGCCGGAATCCGCCAGCGGCGATGAGATCGGCGCCCTGTCGCGCGGCTTCGAACGTCTACTTGCACGCCTCAACGAACACACACAGTACCTGCGGACGTTGGGCGGCAAGTTATCGCATGAGCTGCGCACACCACTGACCATCGTGCGCTCATCGCTGGATAATCTAGAGTCGGAAGGCTTGCGCGACGATCAGAGACGCTATGTCACACGGGCACGCGAAGGCACCCAACGGCTGCAATCCATTTTGAGCGCGTTGGGCGCGGCGGCACGGGTCGAAGAGAGCATCAAGCAAGCGGAATGCGTGAATTTCGATTTGCGTGAGCTGTTGTCGTCGGCACTCGCCGCGTATCGCGACGGCTTCTCTCACGCGCACTTCGCACTCCAGACGCCCGGCGACCCCTGTTTCGTTCGCGGCGCGCCCGACCTCATCGTGCAGCTGCTCGACAAACTCATCGAAAACGCCGTCGATTTCTGTCCCTCTGCCGGCACCATCACGGTGCGCTTGGAACGGGCGCAAGGCAGCTACCTGCTGCTGGTTGAGAATGATGGGCCGCCGATTCCGCAAGCACTTCATGGGCGCCTATTCGAGTCGTTGTTCGAGCAGCGCCACGGCCGCGACGACAGGCCGCACTTCGGCCTCGGCTTGTACATCGTGCGGCTCGTCGCCGAATTTCACGGCGGAACGGCTGTGGCCGCCAACCGATCGGACGGCGGCGGAGCGATTTTCACCATCACTCTGCCGCTGATCTAGTATCCCGTTTTCAAGCTGCCAGCCTGTCTAGTGCAGCCCTTCGTGTGCGAGCAGCCAACGCTTGCGGTCCAGACCACCGCCGTAGCCCGTCAGCGAACCGTCGGCTCCGATGACCCGATGGCACGGCACCAGAATGGAGATCGGGTTTCGGCCATTGGCGAGTCCCACGGCGCGCGAGGCACTGGGATTGTCGATTCGTTTCGCAAGCTCCCCATAGGACCATGTCGTTCCATAGGGAATCTCGGCGAGCTGCCGCCACACGCGCTGCTGAAACAATGTTCCCTGCATCCGTAGAGGCAGATCAAACACGCGCCGGGAGCCGGCGAAATATTCGCTCAACTGCCGAATCGCGGCCGCCAGGGGCGCTGCGGCGGCATCCTCCGTCCAGCCGTCCGTGGATTGAGCCTTGCGGCTTGGTTCCATGTAAAGTCCGGTGAGCGCGGTTCCGTCGGAGGTGAGCAACAGACGGCCGATCGGACTGTCGAACTGGGTAAAAATATTCATGTCAACTCTCCGCGAGAAACGCCGGGCTTGATGCCGGCGATTGGTAGCCTGGCGCGTCAAGGATTCACTCCCAGCGATTGCCAGAGATAATGCGTCGCGTAAGCCCGCCACGGCCGCCACTTTTCGGCGAGGTTTTGCAACTGCCTGTGATTGGCGTTGGCCGCTCTCATGAGCATCAGGTCGCCGCTCGGAAATGCGTCGGGCCAATGCAGCGCCCGCATTGCGATGTACTGCGCCGTCCATGGGCCTATGCCGGGCAGGCGCATCAGCGCTTCGATCTGCTCCTCGACATTTGGTGCAAACGACAATATGACTTTTCTCTCGAGTACGGCCGGTGCAAGCAGGGCCAAGCAACGAGCACGAGCCCCCACGATGCCAAGCGCGGAGATCTCATGAGCGGTGACCGACGCCATATGCTGGGCGACCGGCGTCAGCCGGTTGAGCTCGGGATAAGGAGTGGCGATCTGGGCACCAAAAGCCTGTGCCCAACGGCCGGCCAGTGTGGTCGCGCCTTTCACGGACACTTGCTGTCCTAAAATTGCACGCACCGCGAGTTCGAATCCGTCGAAGGCTCCGGCAACCCGCAAGCCCGGAATGCGGCGCACCACGTTCGCAAGCAAGGGATCTTGCGACAAGTACTCGCCCACCGCATCGGGCAGCGCTCCCAAGTCGAATAGCCGCTTCACGCGCGCAATGACCGCTCCGATCACGGGCGCCAGCGACGGCGAGATCTCGACGTTGAGCGCGTTGCTCTTCTTGCCCACCGACACCGCAATCCATCCTTGGTGCGCGTCGATACCGACGGTACGCCGATAATGTGTGAGATCCGCCATCTCCACGCCCGGGATGGCACGGAGCCGCAAGTAGTCCAATAATTTGTCCCAGGCAAACGGCGGGCGGAATTCCAGTTGGCAGTGCAGACCTTCCGGTGCCTTCGCCGTACCGCGCAGTGCTCTTGGGCACAAGCCATAGCGTGACTTGAACAACGCATTGAACCGCCGGACGCTGCCGAATCCGCTGGCGAATGCGATCTCGGTCTGGCTCAAGTTCGTTTCGCCCAATAAGCGCTTTGCTAGCAGGAGGCGCTGTGTCTGCGCCAGCTCGATCGGCGACACCCCGAGTTCCGATTCTGTCACCCGTCTGAGATGGCGATCCGTGATTCCGAGCGACGCCGCGAGGTCTGCGACTTTGGCGCTGGACAGCGCGTGTTCTTCGATGCCCGCAATCGCGGCGCCGACCAATCGGCTCACCGCGTCGACGGAAGCGAGGCCGGGGGCGCGTTCGGGTCGGCAACGCAGGCAGGGCCGAAATCCAGCCCCTTCCGCCGCCGCCGCATTGGAATAGAAGCGCATGTTCTCGCGCTTTGGCGGCCGCGCCGGGCAGATGGGACGGCAATAAATGTGGGTGGAGGTGACGCCTACGAAAAATCGCCCGTCAAAGCGGCGATCGCGGGCGCGTACCGCACGAAAACAGGCATCCGAGTTCAGTTCCATGGCTGCAGAATAGCCAATGAGCGCAGCAAATACTCGCCGTTTTCGGACCTCGAAATGCGATATTTCGCACAACGCGGCGGGCGAAATAAAGGGCCCTTGCCGGCCTTAGTGGCGCAAGCCCAGGTATCGCAGGATGCCCTGAGCAGCCTCACGACCTTCGAACACCGCGGTCACCACCAGATCCGAGCCGCGCACCATGTCGCCGCCGGCGAATATCTTGGGGTTCGTGGTTTGGAACCTTTGTTGCGGCGCCGACGACACGCGCACCCGGCCATTCGCGTGCAGGGCGATTTGCTGCTGCACGAACCAGTCGGGAGGGCTCGGCAGAAATCCGAACGCGATGATCACGGCGTCGGCATCGATCGTTTGTTCCGTTCCGGGAACGACTTCCGGGATGCGGCGCCCCCGTGGTCCCGGCGCTCCCAAGCGTGTGTCGACCAGTTTCACCCCCTGCACGCGGTCGGAGCCTACGATTTCAATCGGTTGCTTATTGAACAGAAAGGTAACGCCCTCTTCCCTGCTGTTCTTGTAGTCGCGCCGCGAGCCCGGCATATTTTCTTCGTCGCGCCGATACGTGCAGGTGACGCTGCTCGCGCCTTGACGGATCGAGGTTCGATTGCAATCCATGCCGGTATCGCCGCCGCCGAGCACCACCACCCGCTTGCCGCGCATATCGATGAAGCGGGCGGACTCATCGGAGATCCCCAGCTCGCGATTGATGTTGGAAATGAGGAAGGGAAGCGCCTCATGCACGCCCGGCAGATCCTCGCCTGCGAATCCTCCTTTGACGTAGGTGTACGTTCCCATGCCGAGAAACACTGCGTCGTACTCCTCGGTCAACGTGTCGAAAGAAATGTCCCGGCCCACATCGACATTCAGGCGGAATTCGACGCCCATGTATTCCATGATCTCGCGGCGCTTCTCGACAACGTCCTTCTCCAGCTTGAACGGCGGGATGCCGAAGGTCAGCAGTCCGCCGATCTTCGGGTACCGATCGAACACCACGGGCGTCACGCCGTTGCGCGCCAGGATATCTGCGCAGGCCAGCCCGGCGGGACCCGCGCCCACGACGGCGACGCGTTTGCCCGTCGCCACCACGTTCGACATGTCGGGCTTCCAACCCTGCCTGAAGGCCTCGTCCGTGATGTATTTCTCGATGGCGCCGATGCTCACCGCGCCCAAGCCGTCGTTCAGGGTGCAAGCTCCCTCGCACAGCCTGTCCTGCGGGCAGATGCGGCCGCACATCTCCGGTAAGGAATTGGTTTGGTGCGATAGCTCCGCCGCCTCGAACAACTTGCCGTCATTGACCAGCGCCAACCAGTTCGGGATGTAATTGTGAACCGGGCATTTCCACTCGCAGAACGGGGTGCCGCACGAAATGCAGCGCCCTGCCTGCGTCCCCGCGGCCTCGGCGCTATATTGCGAGTAAATCTCTCGAAAGCCCTTGGTGCGCACTTCCACGGCAAGCTTGTCGGGGTCCTTGCGGGGGATTTCCAAAAATTGCAGGTGCTTGTCGGCCATGGGAGCTAAAGCGATCGCTGGAGCGGCGGCGCGCTCATGCGGCGCGCCGCAGATTTTCCAATAGAGAATTTATTTCCGCAGCCTTTGGCTTGACCACCCAGAACCTGCCGATGTAACTGCGAAAATCGTTGAGCAATTGTGCGCCCCAGACGCTCGTCGTGGCATCGACATGCTGTTCGATCAAGCCGCGCAGGTGCTGCACATGGATACCCATCCCCTCGGGGGACACGCGGTGTATGTCGATCAAATCATGGTTATAGCGGTCGACGAAATCCCGCTCCATATCGAGCACATAGGCGAAGCCGCCGGTGAATCCGGCGCCGAAATTCACCCCCGTGCGTCCGAGCACGCACACCACGCCGCCTGTCATGTATTCGCAGCAGTGATCGCCGGCACCTTCCACCACCGCCAGTGCGCCGGAATTGCGCACGGCAAACCGCTCCCCGGCGATGCCCGCGGCATACAGTTCACCGCCGGTGGCACCGTATAAACAGGTATTGCCCATGATGATCGTGTCGCGCGCCACGAAACTGGAGCGCGCGTGAGGCTTCAGGACGATTTTTCCCGCAGCCATGCCCTTGCCCACGTAATCGTTGGCCTCGCCCTCGAGATGCAGATGCAATCCGCCGGCATTCCACGCGCCGAAGCTCTGTCCGGCGGATCCTTTGAGGGTCACGAGCAGCGGCGCGCCGCTCATCCCCAGGTTTCCCCACCGCTTGGCGATTTCGCCGGAGATTCGCGCGCCGATGGAGCGGTGAAAATTATTCACCGCGTAGGAGAAGGCGCCTCCCGACTTCGAGGTGATTGCATCCTGCATATCGGCGAGCATTTGCTCGGCGAGCTTGCCTTTGTCGAAAGGCTCGTTGCGAGGCGCGACGCAATACTGAGGCTTGCTCGATATCAAGGCGGAATTGGCCAGCAGCGGAGACAAATCCAGCTTGCGCTGTTTCGATGTCTCGCCCGGCAAGATCGCCAAGAGCTGGGTCTGCCCGATCAGTTCGGTGATGCTTCGCACGCCTATTGAAGCCATGATTTCTCTGCATTCCTGCGCCACGAACTTGAAATAGTTCATCACCATCTCAGGCAGCCCGATGAAGTACTTGCTGCGCAGCACGTTGTGCTGCGTGGCCACGCCGGTCGCGCAATTGTTAAGGTGGCAGATCCGCAAATACTTGCAGCCCAATGCGACCATCGGCGCGGTGCCGAAACCGAAGCTTTCGGCGCCGATAAGGGCCGCCTTGATCACGTCGAGACCGGTCTTGAGTCCGCCGTCAGTCTGCAAACGCACGCGGTGCCGCAGCTCATTGGCCCGCAGCGTCTGATGAGTCTCCGCGAGCCCCAATTCCCAGGGCGTACCCGCATATTTGATCGAGGAGAGCGGGCTCGCGCCGGTACCGCCGTCGTAGCCGCTGATGGTGATCAAATCCGCGTAGGCCTTGGCCACACCGGCCGCGACAGTGCCGACTCCGGGCTCCGCCACCAGCTTGACGGACACCAATGCGCCGGGATTGACCTGCTTCAAATCGAAGATCAACTGCGCCAGATCCTCGATGGAGTAGATGTCGTGGTGCGGAGGCGGGGAAATCAGACCGACGCCGGGACGCGCGAACCGCAGGCGCGCAATCATGTCGTTGACCTTGTGCCCGGGTAGCTGCCCGCCCTCGCCGGGCTTCGCGCCTTGCGCGATCTTGATCTGCAGCACCTCGGCATTGATCAAGTATTCCGGGGTGACGCCGAAACGGCCGGAAGCCACCTGCTTGATCTTCGAATTCTTTTCCGTGCCGTAGCGCACGGGATCTTCGCCGCCCTCGCCCGAATTCGAACGCGCTCCCAAACGATTCATGGCGATCGCGAGCGCCTCGTGGGCTTCCGGCGAGAGCGCGCCCAACGACATGCCTGCGCTATCGAAGCGGGCGATGATGGCCGAAATCGGTTCGACCTCCTCCAGAGGAACCGCGGGGGCGCGGGCCTGCAATTGCAGCAAATCGCGGATGCACGATACCGGCCGCCCGTTGACCAACGCTGCGAACTCACGGTACTGCTCATAGTCCCCCGTCATCACGGCCGACTGCAGGGTGGCTATGACGTCCGGGTTGTACATGTGGTATTCGCCGCGGTGCATGTACTTGAGCAAGCCGCCCTGCTCGATGCCCTCGGTCTTGTCCCACGCACGCCGCGCGAGATGGTCGGCATCTGCCTTGAGGTCCTCGAAGTCCGCACCCTGAATGCGGCTTTCCGAGCCCTCGAAACATAGATCGACCACCTCGGCGCTCAAGCCGACGATCTCGAATAGCTGCGCGCTGCGGTAGCTAGCGATGGTGCAGATCCCCATCTTGGACATGATCTTGAACAATCCCTTGCGGATACCGCGGCGGTAGCTGCGGCCAAGCTCTTGCCGCATGGCCGCTTCCATTTTCAACGCACCTTTGCGCATGAGATCGAACAAGGTTTGATACGCGAGATAGGGATAGACGGCGGTAGCCCCATAGCCGATCAAGCAAGCGAAATGATGCGCATCGCGCGCCGTGCCCGTCTCCACCAAGATATTGCACTTGCACCGCAAGCCGGTCTTGACCAACCGGTGATGCACGGCCCCCGTGGCAAGCAGCGCGTGAACCGGCACCTTGCCCTTGACGGGGTAACGGTCGGACAAGAGCAGCACGATCTTGCCGTTGCGAACCGCGGCTTCCGCTTGATCGCAGACCTTCGACAAGGCGGACTTGAGATCCAGGCGCTCGTCGTATTGCAGGTCTATGAACTCGTTCGGCACGCCGGAATCCGCAAGCGCCACGATCTGGCGCAACTTGCGCTGCGAGAGCACGGGCGATGAGAGCACGATTTGATCCGCATGATGCTGCGCCGGAACGAAGATATTGCACTCGGGGCCGATTTGCGTCTGCAGCGACATGACGATGCTTTCGCGCAAACTGTCGATCGGTGGATTCGTGACCTGCGCGAACTGCTGTCTGAAATAATCGTACAGCGAGCGTACTTTCCTCGACAGCACGGGCATCGGGGTGTCATCGCCCATGGAGCCGACCGCTTCGCTCTCGTCCTCGGCCAAAACGCGGATTATCTCGTCGCGCTCTTCGGCCGACACGTTGAACATTTTCTGAAACACGGCCAGGGTATCGCGGTCGAAGGGCTCCGCCGCGAGACGCGGATCGATGAGATCGGTTTGCAGATACCGCACGCCCTTTTTCAGCCACGCCTTGTACGGATGCCGGCTCTTCAGGAGGTCGTCGACGCGCTTGGTGTCCATGAGCTCCGCTGTCTGCAAATCGAGCGCCAGCATCTCCCCGGGGCCGAGCTTTCCTTTCTTGACCACAGCTTCCGGCGGGTAATCCCAGACGCCCGCTTCCGAGGCAATGGTGATGTGGCGGTTATTGGTGATGACCCAGCGGGCGGGGCGCAAGCCATTGCGGTCAAGCGTGCAGCAGACGTACCGGCCGTCGGTCAGCACGATGCCGGCGGGGCCGTCCCAGGGTTCCATGTGCGTCGCGTAGTATTCGTAGAACGCCTTGAGATCGGGGTCGATCATGTCGACCGACTGCCACGCGGGCGGCACCAGCATGCGCATTGCGTGCATGGGATCGAGACCGCCGATGAGGAGCAGTTCGAGCATGTTGTCGAGGGACTGCGAGTCGGAACCCGTCAAGGACACGACGGGCAGGATATCGGTGAGATCCGGCAAGACGGGCGAGCGGAACAAGGGGCCTCGCGCCACCGCCCAACTTCGGTTGCCTTGCACGGTGTTGATCTCGCCGTTGTGGGCCAGATAGCGATAAGGATGGGCGAGACGCCACTGCGGCATCGTGTTGGTTGAAAAGCGTTGATGGAAGATCACCACCGACGCTTCCATCCGGGGATCCTTGAGATCCGGATAAAACTCAGCCAGGTACTGCGGCATCACCATGCCCTTGTAGACGATGGTGCTGGCCGACAAAGACGGGATGTAGAAAATCGAATCGGCGCCCTCCAGCCGCTTTTCGCATCGTCGGCGCGCCAAAAATAGCTTGCGATTGAAAGTCGACTCGTCGAGGTCGCTGCCCGCATTGACGAACACCTGCTCGATGGCCGGCAAGGTCTTGAGCGCCTCCGAACCACAGGCTTGCGGGTTCACCGGCAACGCGCGAAAGCCGGCCACTTGCAATCTTTCGAGTTGTAGCTGCTCGGTAAGAACCGCTCGCGCGCGCGCGGCCTTCGCCTCATCCCGATTCAGGAACACCAACCCGGCGGCGAAGAGCGGGGCCAACGTGAGCCTCGATTCTTGGGCCGCGGCGCGCAGGAATGCCGTCGGCTGCTTGATCAACAGGCCGCAGCCATCGCCGGTCTTGCCGTCGGCGGCGATCGCGCCTCGATGCGTCAGACGATTGAGCGAGCTGATGGCCGTCTGCAAGACCCAATGGCTCGCCACATCGTCAAGACTCGCGATCAAGCCGAATCCGCAGGAGTCTCGCTCATAGCCAGAGCGGTACAAGCCCCAGTCCCCAATGCGGGGATCCGTGCCGTTCAAGCTGGTCGTGAGACCTGCGCTGTCCTGATTCGCCATATCTTGCGCCCGTACGAAAGCTAGCCCCGCGGCAGCGCCGCAGAGCCTCACAAAAACAACAACTTAAATCGGTTCTAGGGGCTCGGTAAGCCGAGCGCCCGGTCGGGGCAAACGCCGCTAGGCGCGCCTGTGTATGCGGATCATGATACCTAGCCGGGAGTCATCGTCAATCGCAGCTTCACCGACGAGCGCTCATCCCGCGATATACCGCTCCAGCTGCTCGATGTGCTCGGTCTGCTCTTGGATGACGGCCTTGACCAAGTCGCCGATCGACAGCATGCCCACGACACGACCGGCCTTCACGACCGGCAAGTGCCGAAAGCGCCCCTCCGTCATGATCTGCATGCAGCGGTGCACCGTATCTTCCGGCGTCACGCTGACGGCAGGCGCGGTCATGATATCGCCCACGGGCGTATCATGAGACGAGCGGTTTTTCAGAATCACTTTCCGGGCATAATCGCGCTCGGAGATGATGCCGATCAGGGATCCCTCATTCATGACCAGGAGTGCGCCGACATGCCGCGTCGCCATGACCTCGATGGCACGCAACACGGAATCCTGCGGCGCGACGGAGAAAACCTCGGTGCCCTTGACCTGAAGCAATTGACCCACGGTTTGCATAGATCCCCCTAAGGGCTGCCACCGGCGCAGCGATACGCGTCTGACTATACTCCCGCCCAACCTGGGGACAAGTGGCACGAATTCTATGGTCGAACCCGATTTCAAACCCCCCGTGGCTCCGGCGCGGCCCCACGTCGTGACCTCGCCGCACGGCTCGAGAATCGACCCCTACTACTGGCTGCGGGACGATGCACGCACGAATCCGGAGGTGCTGGGCTATCTCGCGGCAGAGAATGAGTACCGCGAACGCTGCATGGCCGCGGTCAAACCGTTCGAGAACGCGCTGTACGAAGAAATCGTTTCCCGGCTCAAGCAAGACGATGCGACCGTGCCCTATCGCAAGCAAGGCTACTGGTACAACATCCGTTTCGAACCGGGCAAGGAACACCCTATATTTGTGCGGCGCAAAGGTTCGCTGGACGCGCCCGAAGAAGTTCTGCTGGACGTCAATGCACTGGCGCTCGGACATGACTACTACCGGATCGGCGCCCTGGAAGTCTCGCCGAATTGCGCATGGCTCGCCTTCTGCGAAGATACCGTCGGCAGACGGCAGTACACCCTGCGCTTCAAGAATCTGGCGACGGGCGAGATTCTCAAGGCCGCGATTGCCGATGTAGAGTCAGACCTGGCGTGGGCCAACGACAATCAGACCATCCTTTACGTCGAGAAGGATCCCGAGACGCTGCTTGGCCTGTACGTCAAAAAGCACGTGCTTGGCACCGACCCGCGGCACGATACCTTGGCGTTCGAGCAAACGGACAAGAGTTTCTATACCGGCGTCACGAAATCCAAATCCGAGCGTTTCGTGTTCATCCACATGGAAAGCACGGTCTCCTCGGAATGGCGGTACGCGCATGCCGACGATCCGGCGCTCGAGTTCAGGACCTTTCTGCCGCACGAGCGCGATCACGAATACCAGGTGGAACATGTCGGCGATGCCTTCGTCATCAGAACCAATTGGCGCGCGCGCAATTTTCGCGTGATGCAAGTGCCGACCGGCAAGGAGGCCGACCGCGCGAATTGGCAGGATGTCGTCGGGCATCGCGACGATACCTTCATCGAGGACTTCGACGTCTTCACCGGATTCCTGGCCCTCGCAGTGCGTACCGGAGGCCTTGCCAAGATCAATATCCGACCCTGGTCAAAGGATCTTCGCCAAAGCGCAGCGGGATTTTTCATCGCGAGCGACGAAGCGGCCTACGCCACGTCGATGTCGGTCAATCCGGAACTCGACACCGATCTCTTGCGCTACGCATATACCTCGCTCACCACGCCGACGACGGTCTATGACTTCAACGTCCGCACCGGGGAGAAGGTTCTGCTCAAACGCGATCCGGTCATCGGCAGCTTCGATCCCGCGAACTATCGAACGGAATTCTTGTTTGCACCGGCGCGCGATGGCGCGCAAATACCCGTGTCATTGGTGTACCGCGCCGGGCTGGAACGCAACGGATCAGCGCCTCTGCTGCAATACGCGTATGGAGCCTATGGGCTGTCCACCGATCCGAGCTTTTCGTCGGCACGTTTGAGCCTGATTGACCGTGGTTTCATCTATGCCATCGCCCATGTGCGCGGCGGCCAAGAAATGGGCCGCCCGTGGTACGACGACGGACGCAAGCTCTGCAAGATAAATTCATTCACCGACTTCATCGACGTCACGCGACACCTCGTTGCGGAACTCTATGCCGCCAAGGACAAGGTCTTTGCAATGGGCGGCAGCGCCGGCGGCTTGGTTGTGGGAGCGGTGGCCAATTTGAGTCCCGGCGATTATCGCGGCATCGTCGCGCAGGTACCCTTCGTCGATGTGGTCACCACGATGCTGGACGATGGCATTCCTCTTACCACCAACGAGTACGACGAATGGGGCGATCCCAGCGAGCGCATGGAGTATGAGTACATGCTGTCGTACTCGCCCTACGATAATGTCCGGACGCAGCTCTATCCGGCCATGTTCATCACCACCGGTCTTTGGGACAGCCAAGTCCAATACTACGAGCCCGCGAAGTGGATCGCCAAGCTGCGTGCGCTCAAAGCCGACCACAACGCGCTGTTCCTGCACGTCGACATGGAAGCCGGCCACGGCGGCAAGTCCGGACGCTTCCAGCGTTATCGCGAGATCGCGATGGAATATGCCTTTGTGTTGGACCAGGCGGGAATTCGTCGATGAGAAAGCAACCTATTGCCGATCGTAAACCGATACGTCGTCGTACTTGACCCCGTCGGCATGCGTGCCTTTCTGCTTGAAAGTCAGCGTCTTGCCGTCTTTCGACACGCTGCGAATTCCACTTCCGACGGTTGCTCCCGCTTTCGTCTGAGTGCTGTGGACCGTCAACGGACCCGATTTCGCGACCGATACCATGTCGAAGTCGGGATTTCCGCTGACCGGATAGAGCTTGCCATCGTCCTTGAAGGTGAGCGTAGTCACCGATTGCTTGCCGTCCGCCGCCGTCGTCTTGATCGTCAATGTGATGCCTTGCGCGCCTTCAACGTAAATACGGGTCTGGCTCTTGGGCGCCGGCCCCGGAGAGAACGTCGATTTCGCGGGGTTCAATTTCCACGTTCCGACCGCGGGGTCCGCCGCGAGCGCCGAGCCTGTCCCGATCGCAAAAAGGGCTCCCATGAACAGAGTTTTGACGATGGTTTGCATAGGTCCCCCAGGAATTTTGGATTTGGCGCCCTCTCGGTGGGGCGCGCTTCTTATGGCACGCGCAAGCATGCGCTTCGCACGCCGCGACAGCAATCCACGGCTCTGCGACTTACCTTAAGTCGCCGACTCTTCCCCGGCTTCGTATCCCACCACCGTTGCGGTCGTCGGGTCCACGATAGGAGAACCTTGACGAAACCAAGTTGCGGCGGCCCGGGTGGCGGACGCCACCCGCGCGTCGATTCCCTCGAGCGCGAACTGGCCATTGCCGCGGCGGACGAGTAAGGTCGCCTGCCGGCAACCCAGAGGAACTAACAAGGCGATCACCTGCGATTGCATGGGTCAGAGCGAAGCAAGCAGCGTGCCAGGCTGCGAATGCAACAAATTCAGCTAGTTACCCAGCAGCGTCCCTGATTTCGGCTGACAAAAATTGTCACTCGTTTGACACGCACCGGCTCACCTGGAGCCGCTAATGGGCTCCGGGATGGAGTACCACGCACGGTTGGCCTTTGGCCTGCAAGGACTTACAAATCGCCCGTGCATGTGTTTCGGTAAGTCCCGCGACCTGCAAGCGATGGAGGGTTCCCGAGGCGCCCTTCTTCGGCGTTACCGTCGGGGAGAGCCCGGCCAGGAGCGTTGCGTACTCCTGATCCACGTGCGTCCACCGATGGTTGGCGGCGGCGCTCGTCTTGAACGCGCCCAGCTGGATGCCATAAGAGCCCACAGCCGCAGCGGTCTTGACCGGCGGCGCGGCCGCTGCCGGCGGTGCGGCGGGGGGCGTCTTTGCGGCGGGTGGTGCGCTGGGTGCGGGAGCCGCGCCGGGTACGGGTGTTGCGCCGTGCACGGGAGTTGCCGGTGTATTCGCGGTGTCTACGCCGGCAGGCGTGGCGTTCGACGGTGCTTGCGCCAGCGTGAAATTCTCCACGCGGATGCGGGCTTCTTCAGTCCATTTGCCTTCCGGATATTGTTTTAGGAACGCTTGATAGGCCTCTTGCGTATCGGTGTCGCGCGCCTTCTGCCAATCACGCTCCTCGTAAAGTTCCTTGACGCGCGCCTGGGCCTGGGCGGTGAATTCACCGCTCGGATATTTCTTGAGGAATTGCTCATAGGAATCCGTCGTGTTTGCCGCCCGGGTTTTTTCCCAGTCGCTTTGTTGGCGGCTGCATCCGCCAATGCCGAGCAGCAACGCGATACACAGACCAATGGCCGCTTTGTTCATGATCATTTTCACACTCGGGCGAGGTTTTTGACGGTATCCATTCTACTTCGTTTCGCGATGTCGCGGCGACGCCAAGCTCGTCACATCACGGCTTGCCACGGATAGGGTAATACACCGGCATGAGCGAACAAAAACGTCGATTCTTCGAAGGCAATTCGGCGACTGCAACCTTTATCGGCGCCGAAAGCGTATTCGTCGGCAATGTGCGCGGCGCAGGTGACTTCGTCGTTTCCGGCGAGGTCCATGGCGATGGGGACTTGCGAGGCGGTCTCAACCTGTCCGTCACCGGAAGCTGGCATGGGTTGATCCATGCGCACCAAGCCATCGTCGCCGGCAAGATCACCGGAGGTCTCATCGTCCGGGACAAACTCGAAATAGGCTATACCGCAGTGATACGCGGCAAGGTCAGCGCTCGAAGCATTGCCATAGCCAAGGGTGCCATCGTCGACGGCGAAATCGAAGTCACCTCGGGCGAGCCGGTGCTGCAGTTCGAAGAAAAGCGGGACGGCAAGGCCTAGTCATCGCTCGGTTGTTCGCGAATGGCGACAGACGCACAAAAGGTGGTGTGTTCAAGCGTATTCCCGCATCCTAGCGCAATTTCGCGCAACTTAAGGGCAATGAAACAATACGATGTAGTCGTCATCGGCGGCGGGATTCACGGAGCCGGGGTATTGCAGGCCGCCGCGGCAGCCGGCCACAGCGCTCTGCTCATCGAACGGCTCGGCCTCGCGAGCGGTACGTCCAGCCGATCCAGCAAATTGATTCACGGCGGCTTGCGCTATCTCGAATCCGGACAGTTCGCCCTGGTGCGCGAAAGCCTGCGGGAACGCGCCATTCACCTGCGCATCGCCGCCGAACTCGTCGAGCTCAAACCATTCTTCATTCCGGTGTATCGGGACACGCGACGGCGGCCCTGGCAGCTGAAACTTGGGCTGTGGGTTTACGCGCTGCTGGGGGGCTTCGACACAAGCACGCGCTTCGGCGCGGTGCCAAAACGCGAATGGCCCATGCTCGACGGCCTTGACACTCGCGGCCTTGACGCAGTCATTCGCTATCACGACGCTCAAACGGATGACGCCTTGTTGACCCTTGCGGTGGTGCAGTCGGCCTTATCGTTGGGCGCGGAACTCGCGATGCCGGCGAATTTCACCGGCGCAACTCTCACAGACGAGGGCGTCACGCTGACCTATGCCTGCGGGGCGGAGAATGTCCAATGTACGGCGCGCGTGCTGATCAACGCAGCGGGCCCTTGGGCCCCGCACGTCGCCGGCGCCCTTCGGCCCCCGATCCCGATTCCGAACGTGGATTTGGTCCAAGGCACCCACATCGTGCTGCCCTTCGCCGTGACAGCCGGAATCTACTATGTCGAGAGTCCCACGGACGGCCGCGCCGTTTTCGTAATGCCGTGGCACGGCGCCACCTTGATCGGCACCACCGAAACACCTTATCTCGGCCCGCCCGACAAGGTCCACCCGTTGCCTGAGGAGGAGGAATACCTGCTCGCCGTCGCGCGACACTATTTCCCTGCCTTCAGGCACCTCACGCGTGAGCACATTACGCAGCGTTTTGCCGGACTGCGAGTTCTGCCGGCCGCCACCCAACCGGCTTTCGAGCGGTCGCGGGAAACCATATTCAGCACCGATCGAGAACCCAACCCGCGCGTGCTCGGCATCTACGGCGGCAAACTCACGGGCTGGCGCGCTGCCGCGGCCCATGTACTGGACCGCATCAGCACTTCCTTGCCGGCTTGCCCGAGGCTAGCCGCAACGGATCAATTGATTTTGAGGAGACCTACATGATCAAGAACGGCATGGCCGCGCTGAGCCTAGTGCTGGCCGCGACACTTGTACACGCGGACGATTACCTGAGCCCTACCAACGAACGCCTCCGTCTGTCACTCGGCTTCATGCACGTGTCGACCAAGACCGATATTCGATTGGACAGCGGAGGCGGCGTGCCCGGCACCCCGGTCGATGCGGAGGGGCTATTCGGCTTGGACAAGTCGGACTTCGAGCCCAAATTTCAGGCCATGTTGCGGGCCGGGGAGCGGCACCGGCTGCGTTTCGATTATTTTACATTGGATCGAACCGGTCATACCACGGTCACGGGTCCGATCGTGTTTCGCAACGTCGTCTTGCAGCCCGGAGATCCCGTCGACAGCAATTTGAGCATGCGCTCGCTCGGCATCACCTACGAATACTCGTTCGTGCACCGCGAGAGATTCGAACTCGCCGCAACGTTCGGCATCAACGACACCGACATCTCGGCCCGCGCACGCGTGTCCACGCAAACCCGGCACGTTGATCAGCGTGAAGACCAGGCGGGCCCATTCCCGACGATCGGACTCGATTCGACTTACGTGGTGAGCAAGCGATTTTATTTCGACGCGCGCGCTCAATATTTCAAGGCGGCGGTCGACCATCTCACCGGCTCGCTCGGTTTCTACGAATTCGCCGGCCTGTACCGCCTGCGTCCCAACGTTTCGTTCGCACTCGGCTACACCGCGACGAAAGCGACTCTCGACTCGCGCCAGACGAAGACGTCGGGACGCTTTGATTTCGACACCAAGGGTCCTGAATTCTTCGTCAGAGTCGCTTTCTGAGATTGCCCGCGCCCGCGGGCGCGATCACTGCGCGGAACTCGCTTCGGGTGCAAACTCGACTCGATTGTTCGCGGCTGCCGCGCGATTCCACTCTCCCGCCGTGAGTGATTCGGTACGCGCGGGATACGGCACGCTCGGCCGCGTGCTGCCTGCGTTCTCGATGGCTACGGTGATCGTCCCCGCGGTGCGCTGGCGCACGCCGGCGATCAAATTGGCGAACGCGAGCGATTGCCGCTGCTGACCCGACAAGGATTCTTCGAACGGATTGCCGACCACGTCGCATTTGCTCGCCAGCGAACTCGCGGCGGCCGGAGCGAAGCCATCGGTCGCATTGCCGATCAGGCAATAAAGTCCCGACAGACTCGTGATCTTCACGACACCGCGAAATCCCTGAGCCTGAAGTTTTGCCAAAAGATCGCGCAGTACATCGAGACGGCCACGATCGAAAGGAATCTCTCCGTAGGGAACCGGCTCGATTCGGGTCGCCGTCGCCGATGCGCCCGCGGCCGCAATTCCGCCTGCGCCCGCCGCCCCGGCGCCTCCATTGGACGCGCTCAACGCGGTGGTGAGATCCTTCACCGTTACGGAAAGTTCGGTGCGTGCGCGTTGTAATTCGGTATTCGCGGAGGTCAACGCAGCGATCTCGGCGCGCATTCTCGCCAAATCGTCGCGCGCAATGAGCCAACTTGCCGCGAACAGCACAGCGATGACGGACGCCCCGGCAATCGCGGCGACCCAGGGCCATCTCGGCCGCGCCGCGCGCGCCGGAGCCGGTGGGAATTCAAGAGTCGGTGGAGGCATCGCGGAGCGCACGTCGTTCACGATGCGCGATGCGAAACTGTCGAGACTTGCGACGATGAAGCGGCGAACGTCGACCGCCTGGTCCTTTACCGCCGATTCGAGTCGGCGCGCCCAATCCGGTGCCGAGCCCGCCCGACCATCGGCAGCAGGCGCTCGCACGACCGCCGCGCCGTCTTCCAGTTCCACCGGACCGAGCACGGGTTCGGTCATGTCGCGTCGGTCCGGCAACAAGCGCAATTCGTACAATACCTTTGAAACGTCGACGGGACGCACCTGCTTCGGCAGCACGCCCATCGCTCCCAGGGCGCGCGCCTGGCCCACATAGAGCTCACCCTCCTGCGAGGTGTACATCATGATCGGAATCATGGCCGTCTGCGGATTGCCCTTGATAGCCTGCACCGCCTGGAGCCCGTCCATACCCGGCATCAGATGGTCCATGAATATGGCGTCCGGCCGATTGTGCTTCAGATATTCGATGGCTTGCTCGGCAGATTCCGCCGTGTCGACTCCAATGTCGTACTTCTCGAGCATGCGGCTCAAGATGACGCGGGCCGACTTCGAGTCGTCGACGACCAGTGCGAGTTTGCGGGCCATACCGATAGTGTATCGCAGTCCGTTGGAGGCCAAATCGGCGCTGAGCGTGTCGCGCTTCGCGGACAGGTTCGCGACGGCGCGCTCAATGCGCCGCCGCGAATCCCCGGCCGAACGCAGCTTGGGTGCTTCGGACCCCCGCGCTCGTCCGATGAAACTTAAGGTGCCGGCTCGGCGCTCTGCGATTCTTTGTTCTGCGCGATCCATGTCAACGCAGATTCGACGTCGGCCAGCTCGCTTGCGGTGAACCCTTCGATCCGGACGCCCGTCGCTTCCGCCTTTTTCTTCGCTAGTTCGGCGGCTGCGACAGTGTGCACCCACACCAGGCCGCGGCGTACCTTAGCCGTAAACTTTTGCTGCTTTTCTTCGGTCATACTTCGTCTCCTTAAAAATGCCTGGACTTGAGTTGGTCACGATACACGACTAAGGCTGCGCCGCGGAACCTCGGGGCTCCGCGGCTATGGGACTGAAATGGCGCGGTCCAATCGCGCACTGTAGGCGTTGAGCGCGCGCGAGACCACCCCTATGTATCGATTCGCTTCGTCCCAGCGGCGCTCCTCGATTGCCTCGCGAATGCCCGGCAGCGTTTTCACGCCATATCCCGTATGCAGACCGGGTGCATAAATCATATGCTGATACCATTCGCGGCCGGGCAGGCCATGGGAATCGATCAAGGATTGCTCCAGCTCCGTGAGCGCCGCATTGACCCGTTCCCGGGCGGCATTCGCGCCCGCGTCTTCGAGCGCGCCTAGACGCGCATATTCCTTGTCGAATGCCTTGGTGGTTTGTTCGAGCTTCGCGATCGCGTTGTCGAGTTCGGCGAAATTGAGGTACGGAACGTCCGCGGCCCGCGGCGGCGGCGCGCGCGGCTTCAGAGGATCCGCGGCCAATTTGTAGGCGTCCTCGTCCAGTAATTTCGACAATTCCAGCGTCTTTACCCGCATGCCGTCCGCGAGCTTATGCAGCTCGTCGTCGTATCCCGCGATCGATGCGGCGAAATCGCTTTCTCTCGCCGGCAACAGGGATGCCTGCGCGGCTCTGAGCATGAGCCGGCCCACGACCTTGGCCAGTGCCACACCATACTCGAATGTGGGGTCGACGAACCGTCGAAAGTGATCGAATGAATCGTAGGCGGAATGATAAACCCCGTAATCGGCTTCGCCCTCGAAGCCCACGTCCAGGGAGTTCACGCCCAAATGCTGCAGGAACGGCGTGAAGTCGGATCCGGAGCCGAGGGGGGCCAGCTCGAGCTCGGCGCTCGAGCTGACTCGGCTGCCCGATTCGTAATTCGCGACGTGCTGCCTCGCCGTCGCCCGCGCCAAAACGCCGGCACCGGTTTCGGGATCGTTTACGTCGCGCGCCGCTGCGCTAGCGAAGTGCTGCAACGCATGGCTGCCGCCGACGCCGAGAAAGCCTCGGCCGTTCGTGTCGGAATTGACGTACAGAGCGGCTTTGCTCTTGAGCTCGGCCGCGTGCAGCTCCGCCCACTCGGTCGAACCCACGAGGCCCGGTTCCTCGCCATCCCAACTTGCGTAGACCAACGTGCGGCGCGGCCGCCATCCCTCCTTCAACAATTTGCCGATTGCCTTTGCTTCGGCCATCAATGCCACCTGACCTGCCAAAGGGTCGGTCGCACCGAACACCCAAGCGTCGTGATGGTTACCGCGAATGATCCATCGATCGGGTTCCTGGGCGCCTCGGATCTTTGCAACCACGTCGTACAGCGGCTTCTGATTCCAATTGGAAAGCACCTTGAGATGCACTTTCGCCGGACCCGGTCCCACGTGATAGGTAAGCGGCAATCCGCCGCGCCAGTTGGGCGGCGCCACGCGGCCTGCGAGCGCGGCGAGCAACGGCTCGGCCGCCGCATAGGAGATCGGCAGCACGGGGATCTTCGATATGGTCACTGCATCTTGGATGGCGAGTCTTTTGGCGTCCGGCGTGGCGCCCACGCCGGGAGTCAGGGGATCGCCCGCGTACAGCACCATATCCTGCACCGAGCCGCGCTGCACACCGTTGGGCGGCCGATAGCCGCCCTTCGGGTAGGCATCCCCCGCGCCATAGCCGTCATCGCGCGGGTCCGAATAGATCAGGCAGCCCACGGCGCCGTGTTCGTAGGCGAGCTTCGGTTTGAGCCCGCGCCAACCCCCGCCGTACCGAGTCAGCACGATGCGGCCTTTGACGCTCACGCCCTCGCGTTCGAGTTCAAGGTAATCATCCGGCATTCCTTGGTTGACGTAGACCAGTTCGGCGGTCACGTTGCCGTCGGCCCCATAGACGTTGTAAGGCGGCAATTCCTCGGCGACTTTGGTGGATGTGCCGTCGCCGGCGACCGGCGGCTCGCTCAAGCGGACGACGAAATGTGTCGGCGCGACAAGCTCCACCGCCAACTCGCGAGGCGTCGGATACAACACGGAGAATGTTTCGATGGACGCGTCCCAACCCCATTCACGAAATTTCTTCAGCTGAAATTCCGCATTCGCTTTGTCGTGTGCCGAGCCGACATGATTGGGCTCCGAGGACATCTGCTGCATCCATGCGCGCAATTCCGCCGCCGACAAGTCGGCATCGAAGCGCTGCTCAAGCTGCGCCTCGGCGGCTGCGCCGCTCGCCGAGAACCCCGGAATCTCGACCGTGCCAGCCGATATATCGGTCCCGGCATATGTCGCCCCGTACACCGCCATGCCGATCACACCCGCAAGCAACGGGCGGCACCAGGACGCGGCTGATCTATTTATCGCGGCCAACATACCTCTCCATTTCGTTACTCGCGGATGCCCGTGCCGCGATTCAACAGCGCGACGGCGAGCGCGAACATTCCGACGGCGGCAGATACCATGATCCCATACGCCAGCTTGAGGTCGACGTCCGTGGTGCCGAGAAAACCGTAACGAAATGCGCTGACCATGTACAAAATGGGATTGGCGTGCGAGATGATGTGCGCCCAGCCGGGAAGCATCGTGATCGAATAAAACACGCCGCCCAGGTAGGTGAGCGGCGTGAGCACGAAGGTTGGGAACCAGGAAATCTGATCGAAATTCTTGGCGAACAAGGCATTGATGAGGCCACCGAGCGCGAACACCATGCTGGTGAGCAAAACCGCCGTGATTACGGCGAACACATGGGTGAGCGCGAGGCGCGTGAAGAATAGCGACACGATCGTCACGACCGACCCAACCAATACTCCGCGCAGGATGCCGCCCCCCATGTAGCCCGCCACGATCAACCAATTGGGGAGCGGCGAGACCAACAGTTCCTCCAGGTGCTTGCCGAATTTCGCGCCGAAGAACGACGAGACGACGTTGCCGTAGGAATTCGTGATTACCGTCATCATGATGAGGCCGGGCGCGATGAACTGCATGTAGTCGTAGCCGCCTACTTGGCCGACCCGGCGGCCGATCAAGCTGCCGAAGATGATGAAATACAATGTGGCAGTGACCGCCGGAGGGACGATCGTCTGTCCCCAGATGCGCACGATCCGGCTGAATTCTCGAATGATGATGGTTTGGAAACCGATCCACTCGGTCCGGGCGCGCGACGCGGGCACTTTCACGTCATCGACGCCGCAGCTGTTTTGACGCTGCCGTCGACCAGACGAATGAACAACTCTTCGAGCCGGTTGACCTTGTTGCGCATGCTGTTCACCACGATTCCCTGCAGCGACAGCTGCGCGAATATGTCGTTGAGGCTTTGCGTCTTCGACATTTCAATCTCCAGCGTATGTTCGTCGACCAGCGCCGCGGTGAATCCCGACAATCGCGGCGCCGTACTGCGCGCTTCGCGCAGATTGAAAACGAACACCTCGGTCTGCAATTTACGCAGCACGTTGGCCATGGTATCGCGCTCGATGATGTTGCCGCCCTCGATGATCGCGATATTGCGGCACAGATTCTCGGCTTCTTCTAGGTAATGCGTCGTGAGGATGATGGTGGTGCCCGCATCGTTGATGTTGCGCAGAAACTCCCACATCGAGCGGCGGATCTCGATGTCCACCCCCGCGGTCGGTTCGTCCAAAATCAACAGCTTCGGTTCGTGCATGAGGGCGCGCGCGATCATCAGGCGCCGCTTCATGCCGCCGGACAGCGAACGGGCAATGGAGTTGCGCCGGTCCCACAATTGCAATTGCTTGAGATACTTCTCCGCGCGTTCTTTCGCCAGCGGCCGCGGTATTCCATAGAACCCCGCCTGGTTGACTACGATGGTGAAGCACGTCTCGAACAAGTTGAAATTGATTTCCTGCGGCACCAGCCCGATGCAGGACTTGGCCACTTCGAGTTCCCGGTCCATGTCATGGCCGAAAACCTCGACGACGCCGCTGGTTTTGTTGACGAGCGAGGTGACGATGCCGATGGCAGTCGTCTTGCCGGCGCCGTTGGGGCCGAGCAGCGCAAAAAAGTCTCCCTCATCAACCGCAAGATCGATGGCTTTGAGCGCTCTGATACCATTCTTGTAGATCTTGGTGAGCTGACGAAGGACTAGGGCGTGCATAAGAACCGCGTAGCCTAAACCTCGCAAGGCCCCGCCCGCAACGCCAATCATTACCGTCGTTCCCGGTCAAGGTCGGGCAACCGTGCCGCGGCGGCGAGCTGCAGTCCATAGAGCTGCACGCGGCGCAACGCCTCCGGATCGACCGCCGATGCGGCCGCCGTGAGGGCGGTCCAGTAAGCGCTGCAGCCGCTCCATCTTGCGGACAAATGCACCGCCTCGGTCATCACGAGTGCGGGCAGTTGATTGACGCTCATGCGGCGGAACGCAGCGGCAGTATCGCCGTTCATACCCAGCAGCAGCTGGGCCTCGAAGCCTGCGCTCGAGGCGACATGCCAGGCATAAAACAGCGCGAGGCGCACGAACTTCACGGTAGCATCGTCCGCCGCGGATTCGTCGGCCACTTGCCAGGAGAGCGAATTCTGCAAACGCAACCGCCAATGCCCGTCGTCCTCGAAGCGCAGATCGAATAACGCGTAGGGGCAGCCGGCCGCAGCCTTCCGCTGCGCCGCGGACAGCGGCGCCAGTCGCCCCGCCAGCCATTCCGTTCGTGTCGCGGTCAAATCGAGGAACTGATGATTCAGATCGCGCAGCGATCCAAGCGTCCCGATCGACAAATGCGAACCCTGTGCCCAACCGCCGATGAATGCATCCTGCATGACCGCCTCCCGCGTTTTTAAGCTTCGAATGGGTATTTGCGCGGTGCCTGCGCATATCGCCGCAAAGACAGCGGTAATAACGCGCCGAAACCACTGGCAAGCACGCTAACTTTGTGATTAATTTCTGTCAAATTCTTTTTGACCCAAAACGCGCGAATTGGAACAAGGAGCCGACCATGAGAGTGTCAGACGATCGCTACACGAGGGACCGCCAGCGCCTGGATCTTGCACTGCGGTTGATCCGCCACGAAGCCCGCACGTTCACCATTCGCCAGTGGACGGGTTTGAGCGACGATCGGATTCGCAAGCTCTATCGCAGCTACGTGATGAATCATGATTCTCAACGCGTCTTGAGGCACCGCGGCAAATCGCCGCGGCAGGCTGCTTTCTTCTTCAGGAATGCCGAGCTCAATTTTCAGTCGGCTCAACTTGCCAGTCTCTATGTCATGTATGGTTTGCTGTGCGGCACGCGTGCCGGGCTCGAGCCGCGATATCGCCTCGGGTCGCTGGAGTCGGGCGCGCTTCTGTGTCAGGCCTACGAGACTTTCTTGGAATTGCACGCACCGGCGAGCATTTCCTTCGAGCATGCTTGGTTCCTCCTGCTCGCGCTCGCTCGGCGCGACGAAGTGGGAATTTCGCGCTGCGAGGTATGCGGAGGGGTGGGGCTGCGCGACCTCTTGGCCAGACACAAATTTGCCTGCGGCACATGTAGTCCGAGGGCTGCGCCGGCGGCGGCCGCTGCGCCCGCGGCTCCGCCCGAGCCCGCCATCAGGTACGCCGCGCCCTGCTAGAATCTCTGAATGCAGCAAAGGAATATCTTCGCGGGTCCCTACTTGGACCGGGCCGCCCATTTGCGGCAGGATCCCTCGTGGTTTGCCGCCGCGCTCGCCGATGAGCGCAGCCGGGTGATACCGGTGTGGAATTCGCGCAATCTCATTGCCGAAGGCGACACTCCGCGCGCGGTGTATGTCGAGCTTTCGCACGTGCCGCCCGAGCGGCGCAACAGCGCCGATCTGATTTGGCTGGGCCGATTCGCCGATACCAATTATTTCACCTACGACGTCGACTCGATCGAGCCGCCGGCGCCGCTGCCCGGAGCGCGCTTCGAGGATGTGCGCCTCGTGGCCGCAGTACTTCCGATCGACGATGCCGGACTCTTGGGTTATGCGCGCGCCATCGTATCCTGGCGGCGGCGGCACCGATTTTGCGGCACGTGCGGTGCCAAGACCGTGCCCGCCAAAAGCGGACACGTTCTCGTATGCAGCGATCCAAGCTGCCGCCATGAACAATTCCCGCGTATCGATCCGGCCATCATCGTGTTGGTCAGCGACGGCGAACGGGCACTGCTCGGACGCCAAGCCAGCTGGCCCCTCGGGAGATACTCCACCATTGCCGGCTTCGTCGAACCGGGAGAATCACTTGAAGATGCCGTGGCACGCGAGGTTTTCGAGGAGACCGGCATCGAGGTCGACCGCATCGAATATCACTCGTCGCAGCCCTGGCCCTTCCCGGCCTCGTTGATGCTCGGATTCAGCGCACATGCAGTGAGCACGGAGGTGCACCTGCGAGACAAGGAATTGGAAGACGCGCGCTGGTTCACGCGAGCCGACCTCGCATCGAATGGCGCAATGCTGCCGCCGCGGCAATCGATATCATTCCGTCTGATCGAACATTGGTTCGATGCCGGCGGCGAACCGCGGCTGCGCGACATTGAAGGGAGCGGGCCCTGGCCGCAATCGCGTTAGGCGCAAGCTACGCGACCCTCGGGTTGGTGCTTTGCGCGGCATTCTTCGCCGGATTCGTCGATGCCATCGTGGGCGGCGGCGGTTTGATTCAAGTGCCGGCGCTGTTTGCGGGCTATCCCTTGGCGCCGCCGGCGGTGCTCCTCGGAACGAACAAGCTAGGGAGCATTTGCGGCACTTCCGGCGCAGTGTTGCGCTACCTCCGTGTCGTGAGCATCCCTTGGCGCGTGCTCCTGCCGGCCGCCGCCGTAGCCTTTCTGGCGGCCCTTGGCGGCGCAAGCTTGGTGAGTAACGTGTCACCCGCCGCGTTCCGGCCCTTGGTGCCCATCATGCTGACCGTCGTGCTGGCGTACGTGCTATGGCACAAAGACTTGGGTGCCCACCATGCGCCCATCGTGTTTTCACGACGCCGCGGTTATTTCGCATTGGCGGTCATCGTTGCCATCGGTCTATATGACGGGTTCTTTGGCCCCGGCACCGGAAGTTTTCTGATGTTGTTGTTCATCCGGTTGTACGGATTCGATTTCTTGCACGCCTCTGCCGGGGCGCGCACCATCAATGTCGCGACGAACGCAGGCGCTCTGGTGTTCTTCGGCTTTCATGGGGAAATTCACTGGGCTTTGGGCATCGCACTCGGAGCATGCAATGCCACGGGCAGCGTGCTCGGCGCCCACACGGCGCTCAAGCACGGCAGTAAATTCATCCGCGTGAGCTTCATCGCGATCGTCATCGCACTGATCGCCAAGACCGGCTACGACGCCTGGGCTAATCGCGTTCCCAATGTCCAGGCCTCGACCGCCAGCCATCGCCTTGCCGCACCCACTGGTGGGCAACCCAATGCTGTCCTGGTTTGGACGCCACCCAGCGGCCGGGAACCCATTCATGGCGCCCTCCGACCCAGCTCCAGTAGCCGCCCACCCAGACATATCCCGGCGATGGGGCTACGCCTATGACCTCCACACGGGGCGCCGGGGGCGCGACCATAACCACCCCGGCGACATAGTGACGTTGGTCGGGAGCGACCACGCAGGCCGCCAGGGTTGCCGACAGCGCCACGCCGGCTGCCAAACTCGCGTTCAACCTTTTACGGTGATTCACGACGATAACCACGTATTGTTAGAATAAATGCGACATAACGTCGGCGATGACGAAGAACACCCAGCCGCGAAGAATAGCGCCGTGGCTTAGAGATCGCTACCGGTTGTCATCGCGACCGGTTGTCATCGCTACCGGTTGTCATCGCTGCCGTGGTGCTGCTCATTGGCGCCGTACTCTTCCGCGCGCGTTGAGGATTTGTCCTCGCGGCGCCTGAAAAGTCTTTGGGGCGTGCTGCCAAGACTCACCATCGGCCGTGCCAGTCTGGCCTTCAGACGATACATCGCCTGATCTGCCCGGTTAAGCAGCTCTTCGGCGCTTTTCCCGTCATGGGGGTACATCGATTCGCCGATGGCAGCGGTCAGGTGCTGCTCACTGCCCTGTATCCAGTAGGGCAATGCCACCCGCTCGCGGATCATATCCGCCACCCGCGTCACCGCAGCCGCGTCCGGAACACTCGGCAAGATCACGACGAATTCATCGCCGCCGTACCGGCACACGAAATCGCCGGTCCGGACGCGCGCAGAGACGCGCGCGGCCACCGTGGTCAGGATTTTGTCGCCCGCCGCATGCCCGTACTCGTCATTGATGCCCTTGAAGCCGTTCAGATCGATGAATAGCAAGCCGACGCAGTGCCTTCGTCGGTTAGCCTCCGCGACGGCAGCATCCATGAGTTCGAGCATGCGACGGCGGTTGAATAAGCCCGTCAGCCCGTCTCGATCAGCGAGCTTGAGGGCCTGCGCCTCGCGTTCCTTGAGCTCCGCCAATTCACGCAGCAAGCGCTCATTTACCGTTCGCAGCCTTTCCATCTCGATGCTCTGGTCGGCGGGTACTCGCGCGGCGCTTCGCAGTGAGCGGCGAGCCGGCGCTATATGACTGTCTAAACGCATTTGCTTCGTCCGTATGCCATTCGTTCAGTACTTGTGGTGCGGGCGAATTTTCGCGAATCCGCCTATTGTTGGCGATCGGCAGCGGGCTTGCGTGGCTGTAAGATTTGGCTGACCGCCCTTTAACCGCCGGCTGGTTTTTGCCGGCATTGCACACACGGAGTCCAAGAGCATGTACACCGCAGATCCTCGGGTGCTGTTCGCCGCTGAACGCACTCTGCTCGCTTGGCAACGCAACGCGCTTGCCTTGATGGGCTTCGGATTCGTCGTCGAACGCTTTGGCCTGTTTTTGCAGATGGTGGCTCATCAGCCGCTATCGGGCTCGCAACGCAGCTTTTCGCTCGGCGTCGGCGTATTGCTCCTCCTTCTGGGAGCCGCGGTAGCCCTGATCTCGGCTCGGCAATTTACTCGGCTTGCAAAGAATCTGGATCCGGCTGTCGTGCCCCCGGGATATTGGACCCACGTCGGCGTGGCACTTAACATTATCATCGCGGTCGTGGCGCTGGCGCTTGCCGTGCATTTCGTGTGGCCGGAGTAACAAGGGACCTTCACGGAACAACCGCCGCCCGTGAGCTGATCGCCGTCAACCGCCCGGGGTCTCTGCCGTTACAGAGGCATGATGCAAGCCGAAATAGCGGTGCTGCGGTTCGGTTTGGGGGCCCGGCTTGGGGATCTCGCCGCCGCAGCAGGCGATCCGCGCGGCTGGCTCTTGGCGCAGATCGCAGGCGGAGTGCCGCTCGTGGGGAATGCGCGGCTTGAACCTTCCGGGACGATTTTCACCGAATTGCAGGCGGCGCGCGAAGAGCTTCAGGATATGAAACGCGAGACGGCAACTGCGGCTTCGGCCGCGGCCGCGCCCGCCGCTGCGGCTTCGCCCATCCGCAATCCCGTGCGTGATGCCTCTTTGCCCCACTACCGCGCACAGGTCCTGGCGCGCGCTCAAAGCGCGGCTCTCACCACCCGGCCTTTTGCAGAACGTCTGGTCCACTTTTGGACCAATCACTTTGCGGTGTCGGCGGACAAGGGTGCGGTTTTTGGCATTGCCGGCACGCTCGAGAACGAGGCGATTCGTCCGCATGTCGGCGGCCGATTCGTCGAGCTGCTCACCGCCGTGGAACGACACCCGGCGATGATTGCGTTTCTCGACAATCAGTATTCGGTGGGCAAGGATTCGGAGCTGGCGCTGCTCGCGGCCCGGCCCTTCCGGAAGCCGCCAATCGATGTCTCGGACATGCCGAAGCGGGAATTCGGAATCAATGAAAAACCTGGCGCGGGAGATTCTCGAGCTTCACACCCTAGGCGTGAACGGCGGCTACACGCAAACCGATGTCACAGCATTCGCCCAAATCATCACGGGATGGTCGATCGGCGGCGGAAAGGGCCGGCTCGCCGGCGGAATTCCCGGCTGCTTTTACTTTCGCGATAACCTGCATGAACCGGGCGCCAAGACTTTCCTCGGCAAGACTTATCGGGAAACCGGTCAGAGGCAGGGCGAGGCCGTGCTTACGGATCTCGCGGTACATCCAGCCACCGCGCGCTTCATTGCGACCAAGCTGGTTCGCCATTTCGTCGCCGATGATCCTCCCTCCGCGGCCGTCGAACGCGTAGCGCTTGCCTTTCTCAAATCCGGCGGCGACCTGCCGCAGGTGTATGCGGCATTGATCGAGGCGCCCGAGGCTTGGAATCCCGATAGGCGTAAGTTCAAGACGCCGGAAGATTTCGTATTCTCGACGTTCCGTGCTCTCGATGCATTGCCTCAGAAGCCGCAAGAAATGGTTTCCGGCTTTGAACTTCTGGGGCAGCGTCAGTACACGCCGGGATCGCCGGCAGGCTGGCCGGACATCTCGAAGAGCTGGGACGGTTCGGACGCATTCCTCCATCGCGTAGCGTGGGCGTCGCGGGTCGCGTCACGGTACGAACAGGGTCTCGACCCCGTGAATCTCGCAGCATCGAGCTTGGGCGGGTATGCACGTGCCGAGACAATGACTGCTCTGAGGCGCGCCTCCTCTGCCTCGCAGGCCTTGGCGTTATTTCTGATGAGCCCGGAATTTCAACGGAGATAGCAATGTCCCCGCATCACGCAAGAACCACGCGTCGCCGCTTTCTGATCGGTGCCGGAGCCCTCGCGGCGAGCGTTGCCTCGCCCACTGTCATCTTCGCCCGCAGCGGCGGCGCCGCGCGTTTGGTGGTCGTCATTCTGCGCGGTGCACTGGATGGTCTCGCGGCGGTACCGCCCTACGCCGACCCGAATTATGCGGGGTTGCATCGTGAGCTCGCTATCGCCGCTCCAGGCCGCGCCGACGGGGCGCTGGCTCTCGACGAGACCTTCGGCCTTCACCCCTCCCTCGTGTTCTTGCACGCGCGCTATCTGGCCGGTGAAGCGGTCGTATTCAATGCTGTTGCTTCACCGTACCGCGATCGCTCGCATTTCGACGGGCAATTCGTGCTCGAGAACGGGCTCGCGAAACCGCTCGCCACCGCCGACGGCTGGCTCAATCGCGCGCTTGCCGCGTTGCCCGGCGGCGCCGTACATCCGCGCGAACGTGGCTTGGCGATCGGCCAGAATGTGCCGCTGATATTGCGCGGCGATGTGCCCGTGTTCTCCAAGTCACCGCAAGCAACCCCGGGAATTGACGAAGAGTTGCTGGCGCGCTTGGGCGATCTTTACTCCAAGGACGAGTGGTTTGCCGCGCGATTGGCCGCGGCTCTGCAGACCGATAGGCTCAGTGGTGAGGGCGGCAGCGTAATGGATGCACCGGTGATGAGCCCGGTATCTGCGGCGCCCGACCGCTTGAGCATTGCAGCTCGGATGGCGGCTACATTGATGCGGAGCGATGGAGGTCCCGAGGTGGCCGTCATCGAAGCCATCGGCTGGGATACGCACGCCAATCAAGGCGGCGCCAAAGGAGCGCTTGCGCAGCGGCTGGCCGGGCTCGACCGAGCACTGCGGTTACTGGGAGATGATCTGGGGCCCTTGTGGCCGCAGACCGCAGTACTCATCGTGACCGAGTTCGGCCGCACCGCCGCCATGAACGGCACCCGGGGCACCGATCACGGCACGGGCGGTTGCGCCTTTCTCGCGGGCGGCGCCGTTCGCGGCGGCCGCGTGATAGCCGACTGGCCGGGGCTTTCGCATACGGCGTTGCTGGACAACCGCGATCTTCGGCCGACTCTCGATTTACGCAGCGTGTTCAAAGCCGTGCTCGACGAGCACCTGCGCGTCGACGCGAAGACCCTCGCCACCCGAATATTCCCCGACAGCAGCGGCGCGCCCCCTCTCAAAGGGCTGATACGCGCCTGAGCCGCCGGCGAGACCTTAGAACACCAATGGCTCTGTACCGGGAATCGACGGCGGTGTCGGTTCTGACACCGGCGACGAGGGCGGCGAAGCCGTCGGTGCCGGAGACGAAGCGACTTTTCGCTTCGGCATGCTTGGCCGGCTTGGCTTCCGCGATGCCTTTTTGGCGGCGACCTTGGCTCTGGGCTTGGCCTTCTTCGGCGCGGCTCGTACGGCCTTTTTCGCCACCCTGCTGGTCTTTGCCTTTGCCGGCCGCGCTTTCTTTTTCGCGACGCTCTTTCTGGCGGCGCCGCGCTTTGCCTTCGCGACTGGACGTTTCTTCGACTTGCTCTTCTTTGCCATGGTCACTCTTCTCCTAGAGATCGTTCGAACTCATTGTGAGAGTAGCCCCGAAAAAGTCTGCTGTCATCTGTGCGTGATGCTGGAGTCAGTTACACGGATTGCGTAGGCTGCCGGAGTGCTGCCGACCGAACCCATTCGCCCTTTGAAAGATGTGTGGCTGAGGCCGCGACGCGTGTTCCGTGAATTGGCGACCCGCCCGGTCGGATCGACTGATTACCTGCTGATGGCAGCTCAAGGCGTAGGGAATTTTCTCGCGCTCTACCGCACCGAGAGAGCCGGGGCACACATGAGCGTCGCGCAAATTCTCGCCAATTCTTTTGTCTTCGGCGCCGTTGCCGGCGTGGCAAGTCTGATCTTGATGGCGGTGATCTATCGGCGTCTGGGCATTCGGGCGGGCGGTAAATCGACGACCGGCCAAGTGATTCATGTCCTCGCCTATGGCGGCCTGCCCATGGTCGCCTCACTCGCGATTTGGGTGCTGACTGCGCTGCTCGCCGGAGAGGACACCTTCCTCGAAACTCCGCGCACCGATACCGAGGGCTTCCTCGTGCTCCTTCTGCACCTGCAATTCGCTTCGTACGTGCTGTTGTTGATTTGGAGCATCGTGTTGCAGGTGATGGGTTTCAGCGAAATCCAAAGCCTGGCGATACGCAAGGCCGTCGGGGTGTGGCTGCTGGGGCAGATCGTCGGGTTTCTCGTGTCCCTGTTTCTGGCCTTGATCGTCCAGGCGCTATTCCCCGGAATCTTGCTCCACTTTGTCCCGCAACGTTGACGCGAGGCGCGGGAGCACCTTCTCCAGTTGCGCCGCCTCGGTCGTCGGGCCGTTTCGCGTCGAATCCGCCGCCTCCGCGGGTACCGACTTCGGCGCCGCGCTTGGTTTTGACACCGCGCTTGGTTTTGACGCCGCGCTTGGTTTCGACGCCGCGCTTGGTTTTGACGCCGCGCTTGGTTTTGACGCCGCGCTTGGTTTTGACGCAGCGCTTGGTTTCGAGGCAGCCTTTGGCGGTTTTGGTTTAGATGCGGCCTTGGGTTTCGCTGGGACCTGTTTGCGCGCAGCACGGCGGTCCGTGGCAGCGGCCGGAACAGGCTTTGAAGCGGTGGTAACCGCTCGTTTGGGCACGGACGGCTTGCGCGCTTTGTTCCGCAAGGCTGCGTGGGCGGCTTTTGCCTTTTTCCTTGCTTGTTTGGCCGCCTTCTTGCTCGCTTTCGCCAATTTTCGGACCCGCTTGAGAGCCGCCTTGGCCTCCCGCACCTTCAATTTCACGGCCTCGGCCCGCGCGGCGGCTTTCTCCGCCTCGGTGTTCAATCGTTGCGCCGCAGTAGCTTGCTCGGCGCCCCTTGCTGATGAGTTTGAAGTTGCCACGATGCGAGCCTCGCTCAAAATAGTGACCAGCGAGCTTAGCCCCCGTCCGGCCCTGTGTCACCTCGGCGCGAAAGCAACTTCGTGCAGATGGCCTAAGGCAGAACGCGGAACAAGTACTCGCGAATATCGGCGATTTCCGCGGCGCAGACGGCGTGTGCCATGGGGTAGTCATGCCACTCGACCGAATAACCCTGGGCCTTCAGGTAATCGCGCGACTCCGTGCCCAAGCTCATGGGAAGGACGGTATCTCCTTGCCCATGCGCCATGAATAGGGGGGTGGTGTCGTTGGCCGGTGCACGCTCGGCTCTGAAGGTGGACTCCGCGGGCAGATAACAGGATAGCGCCATGACGCCCGCGAGCTTTTCCGGGAACCGCGGCGCCGTATACAGCGAGACAGCGCCCCCTTGCGAAAACCCGGCAAGCACGATGCGGTTCGTCGCGATGCCGCGCTTGCCCTCTTGGGCAATCAAGTGCCGGATCCGCGCATCGGTATCGCGAAAGCCGGCCACGTCTTCCGCAGCCCTGCGGTCCAACCCTTTGAGGTCATACCAGGCGCGCATGGACATGCCGCCGTTGATGGTCACCGGGCGTACCGGAGCGTGAGGGAAAACGAAGCGCCAGGCTCGTTCACCTTGGCGCGCGATCTCGGGCACGATGGGTTCGAAGTCATGTCCATCGGCGCCGAGGCCATGCAGCCAGATTATGGCGGCGTTGGGCTTTGCGGCGGTTTCTACTTCAATAGTTTCAAGCATCGTCATAAATGTACTAGGAAACAGGCGCCACGGAGTGGAATATCATCGCGGTATGCGGGTCACGTTGGATCATCTGCGCCGTTTCGCCATCGCCCGTTCGCTATTCAAGCCAACTACCCTGAGGCGTGCGATCGTGAAGCTCGGATTCGTGCAGGCCGATCCGATTCGTGCCCCGGCACGCGCTCAGGATCTGACTCTGCGCCACCGCGTGGCGGGCTATCGCGCAGGCGATCTCGAGCGGCGCTACCCCAAGCTGCCCCTGGAAGAGGACTTCTTCGTCAATTATGGATACCTGCCACGCGCCCATCACCAATTGATGCATCCGCGAACTGCACGAACGGTGTGGACCCCAGCCCGCGCGCAACAGGCTGCGTCCGTGCTGGCGTTTGTTCGCGAACGAGGGGCGGTCCATCCGCGCGAAGTGGACGCGCATTTTTCGCACGGCAAGGTGACCAACTGGTTCGGCGGTTCGTCGAATGCGACTACTCAACTGCTCGACGTCATGCACTACCGTGGCTTGCTGCGGGTGGCGCGCCGCGAAGCGGGCACGCGGGTATATGCGGCGCGCGCGCCGGCGGCTGGGCCGGACGTTGACGCGCCGCTCGATGCCCGCATCGCCAGCTCGCGAATGGATGCGCTCGTAGACGTCGCCGTTCACAAATATGCGCCCCTTCCCGCGAGCAGCCTGGGCCAATTGATCAGGCATTTGCGCGGCGGCGCGCCGCAATGGACGGCGCAGCGCGCGGCCGCACTGACGAGGGCCAAGGAGCGCCTTGCTCACTCGAGAGTGGACGGCATCGACTGGTACTGGCCGGTGCGTGACCGACCGGGCTCGGTGCGCTGGCAACCCGACCAACGCGTGCGCCTCCTCACGCCCTTCGACCCGGTAGTCTGGGACCGGCGCCGCTTCGAAATATTTTGGGGCTGGGCCTATCGGTTCGAGGCCTACATGCCTGCGCCGAAGCGCAAGCTTGGATACTACGCCCTGCCCTTGCTATGGCACGAACGCGTCATCGGCTGGGGCAATCTCACCGCTACGGACCGTGGACTCACGTGTTCCTTCGGCTATACCAGCGGCCGCCCGCCGCGCGATGCCGCATTTCACGCCGGGCTCGAGGAGGAACTCGCCCGGATGCGCACCTTCCTCGGCGTGGCAGGCTAAGCACCCGCGACTGCTGTCCGCTTAGAGGCGTTTGTGAATATCGGCGGCGATCTCGTACGAACGCAGCCGCGCGGCGTGATCGAATATTTGCGCGGTGATCATCAATTCGTCCGGCCGCGTCCGTTCGATGAATTGCACTACCGCATTGCGGATCGTCTCCGGTGAACCGATGGCGGAGCATGTGAGCACATCAGCCAGCATCGCCCTGGCGGGCGCCGGCAGCCGGCTCTCGTATCCTTCGATCGGAGGCGGCAATTGGGCCGGGCGGCCGCTGCGCAGATTAACGAAGGCCTGTTGCATCGATGTGGATAGAAAGCGGGCCTGCGCATCGGAATCGGCAGCGAACATATTGAAGCCCAACATGACGTACGGGCGATCGAGTTGCTCCGACGGCTGGAATCGAGCCCGATAGATCTCGATCGCCTGCATCATCATGGCGGGGGCGAAGTGTGACGCGAAGGCGAAGGGCAGCCCGAATGCCGCCGCGATTTGCGCACCGAATAGGCTTGAACCCAGGATCCAAATCGGCACTTTGAGCCCAACCCCCGGCACTGCGAAGACGCGTTGCTCGGGAGCCGGCGGCGAGAAGTAGCCGATCAATTCCAGGGCATCTTGAGGGAACTGGTCGGGGTCGGAGGCGAGATTGCGCCGCAAGGCTCTCGCAGTCAGCTGATCGGAACCGGGCGCTCGTCCTAATCCCAGATCGATACGGCCCGGAAAGAGGCTTTCCAAGGTACCGAATTGCTCCGCGATGACCAGAGGCGAGTGATTCGGCAACATGATGCCGCCGGCGCCGACGCGAATGGTCTTGGTCCCGGAGGCGACGTGGCAGATTACGACCGATGTCGCCGCACTGGCGATGCCGGGCATGCTGTGATGCTCGGCGAGCCAGTAGCGATGGTATCCCCACCCCTCGGCGTGCCGCGCGAGATCCAGTGTGTTGCGCAGCGATTGCGCCGCGGTACCCTCCAGTGTTATCGGGGATAGGTCGAGAACGGAAAAGGGGATCATAGGCTCACAACGTGACGGCAAAGGTACCTGTTTGGGAACATATCTTGGGTTATCAAGGCCGGCCGAGCGGTCCGACCCGCCGATCCGCGCAGCAATTCATTGACAGCGCTTGCATTTTTATGCAGCATGCGTGCAATTTTATGCAGCAGGCCGAACAGTGATCCGTTCCGATATCGAAAACACGAGCGCTCCGGCGCGCCGCTCCATGCTCGCGAAGATCATTCGCGAGCAGGCCGTGGGGCGTCAAACCGAGCTGGTCGCCATGCTGCGCAAGCACGGGCATGTTGCGACCCAATCGAGCGTGAGCCGGGATCTGCGCGAGCTTGGAGTCGCCAAGGTGGGCGATCGCTATGTCCTAAGCGATCCCGCGCCGGCACCGAAAAGCGATTTCTCTACGCTCAAGCAGTTCGTCAGCGCCCGCCTGACGGCCGGTACGAATCTGACGGTGTTGAAAACCACCGTGGGCTCGGCGCAAAGCGTTGCGGTCGCCATCGACACCGCCCGGTGGCCTGAGGTCGTCGGCACCATCTCCGGCGATGACACCATATTCATCGCCACCGCCGGCGCCCGCGAGCAGCGCAAGCTGGCCGATCGCCTTCTCGCCATCTTCGGACGATAACCCAATGACATCGAATTCAAGGCAGGGCGCCGAGCCCATTCTGTTGGCTTTTTCCGGCGGCCTGGACACCTCGTTTTGCGTCCCGTGGCTCAAGGACACCTATCAGCGGCCGGTCATCACGGTAACCGTGGACACCGGCGGCATCGATGCTGCCGCGGCTAAATCCCTGGCCGAACGGTCGGTGCAACTGGGTGCCATCGAGCATCATCTGATCGACGCGCGTGCCGCTTATTTCGAGCAAGTGCTCAAGTACCTGATCATGGGCAATGTGCGCCGCGGCGGGGTATACCCGCTGTGCGTCGGCGCCGAACGCGTGCTGCAAGCGCAAACCATTGCGCAAATAGCGCTGTCGCTCAAGACCAAAATGGTCGCGCACGGCTGCACGGCCGCCGGCAACGATCAAGTGCGCTTCGAAGTGGCGTTGCGCACACTGGCGCCGGATCTCGAGATCATTGCACCGGTGCGCGACCGCGCCTTCAAGAGGCCCGAGCAACTCAAGTATCTCGAAGAGCATCGACTCCCGATACCGCCGTTCGGCGCGGCTTACTCGGTGAACCGCGGGCTATGGGGCATCACGATCGGCGGCAAGGAGACACTGACATCCGAAGGCAGCATTCCCGATGATGCTTGGGTGCTCTCGAAACTGGCGTTCACGACGCCGCGCGCCGCGGAGCGTCATTCGATCGGATTCGAGCGGGGAGTTCCCGTGAGCCTCGACGGATGCGCATTGTCGGCGGTCGGCATCATCGAGAAACTGGAACAGCTGGCCGGGCCTTTCGGTATCGGCCGCGGCATTCATTTGGGCGACACGGTAATCGGCACGAAGGGCCGAGTTGCCTTTGAAGCGCCCGCCGCTGAGGTGCTGCTGACCGCGCATCGCGAACTGGAAAAACTCGTGTTGACGGGCAAGCAGGCGCGCATCAAGGACTCCGTGGCGCAGCCCTATGGCGATTTGGTGCACGAAGGCCAACACTTAGACCCGGTCTGCCGCGATATCGAAGCGCTGCTGCTGTCGTCTCAAGCTCGCGTGAGCGGCGAGGTCCGAGTGCTGTTTCGGGCCGGCTCGATCTTCGTGGAAGGCGTCGCCTCGCCGCATTCGCTGATGGCGGCATCGAAAGGCGTATACGGCGAATCGGCCGGAGAATGGACACCGACCGATGCCTTGGGGTATTCGAAGATGCTTGCCCTGACGGGGGTGTTCTACAAACGTGCAGGTGGCTCGTGAGCGGCATGCGCACGCTGGTGGTCGATAAAATCGCCTCGGTGACGCAGGCCTGCGGCCTTTCGCACGAGATTCGCATCGCGGCGGACATACCCTGCGAGGAGGGTCTGGTCGTTGTCGTCGAGATCCTCAACGACAAGTCCACCTACAACACATTGGAACTGACCAGCGGCCGCATGGCGAAGCTGGCGCGCGGCGATATCGTGGTGGGCGCGTTGGGGCATCGCAAGGCCTTGTTCGGCTATTCCGGCCACATTCCGGTGTCGCTCAAGCCGGGCGACGTGATTCAGATGCTGAATATCGGCGGCGTGCTCGGCATCTGCGATTCCGCGACGCCCGACAAGGGCAAGCCTTTCGACTGCAAGGTTTTGGGTGCCGTGCTGACCTTTCCATACCTCGGCGAGCGCATTGGCGTACCGGCGAAGGCCGGATACAAGGCGTTGGATTACGACGCCGCGCTCAACGTACGCGGCATACCTGTGGTGGCGCTTGCCGGCACGTGCATGGAGGCCGGCAAGACCGCGGCAGCTTCCGCCATCATCGCTCGCATGCGCCATCGGGGACTGGTGGTGGATGCCTTCAAGGCCACCGGCGTGTCGCTGCGGCGTGACATCCTGGCGTTCGAGGATTCAGGCGCCCGGCGTACCATGATCTTCACCGACTTAGGCATCGTGACCACCACCGCGAAATGCGGTCCCGCGCTCACCCGGACCATGCTCACGGAAATGGCCGGAGGCCAGCCGGATGTCATCGTGTTCGAATTGGGAGACGGGCTTTTGGGAACGTACGGAGTGGAATCCATCCTGCGCCAGCCCGACATCAAAGCGGCGCTGACCGCGGTGGTATTGTCGGCCAACGACCCGGTCGCCGCCTGGGGCGGCGTCAAGTTGTTGCGCGAGCGCTTCGGCATCGAACCGTCCGTGGTCACGGGGCCCGCGACGGACAATCTGGTGGGGGTCGAGATCATTCGCGAGCAGATGAACGTCCAGGCCTTCAATGCCATCAGCAGCCCGGCGGATCTCGGCGACCACATCATCGCGCAACTGAGAATAACGCACGTGCGCGAATCCAAAGTAGCCGCCGAATGAGCAGCGCGACGCCCGCCATCATTTTGGGCGGCACCGGGTATGTGGCCGGCGAGCTGCTGCGCTTGATTGCGGCGCATCCGCAACTCGATGTCGCTGCCATTCTTTCGGACAGCCGGCCCGGAGCTCCCGTTGCAGCCGCGTTCACGCACTTATACGTCGCCTACCCAGACCTCAAGTTCGCCGATCTCGACCAGATCGAGGCGCTCATCCCTAACGCGCCGCTCTGTGCCCTTTTCTCTGCGGCGCCCCACGGCGCGGCAGCCGCCCTTGTCGATCGCCTCTTGACGGCCGCGGAGGCGGCAGGAACACGCATGCACTGTGTCGATATCTCGGCCGATTTCCGCTACTCGAACCCGGCCGCCTATGAGGCGGTGTACAAGCACGCCCACGGCGCTCCGGCCAGAATTCGTGAATTTACTTGCGCCGTTCCCGAGCACCTACAAAAGTCGCCGACACCCCACGTAGCCCATCCCGGATGCTTCGCGACGGCGACACTCCTGGCCTCAGTGCCATTGCTGGCGCTTGGCCTTACCGATGCACGCTTGTTCGTGACCGGTATCACCGGCAGCACCGGTTCGGGCCGCACACCGGTCGATGGCACGCATCACCCGCATCGGCATAGCGATCTGTATACCTACGGCGCCTTAAGTCATCGCCATGTGCCGGAAATCATCGCCTGCGCGAAGCTTGCCACCGGCATCGAGGCGGAGTTCAATTTCGTGCCGCATTCGGGTCCCTTCGCACGCGGCATCCACGTCACCGTGCAGGCCAGCCTCAAGAAATCGATCAGCACCGGGCAGGCGCAGGAGGCGTTGAAGTCGTACTACAAGGACTGCCCTTTCGTACGGGTCGGCGATACCGCACCCCGCGTCAAGGATGTGGCAACGAGCAATTATTCGCACTTGAGTGCAGTGACCAACGGTAATTCCATTGCAGTCATGTCGGTGGTCGACAATCTCAACAAGGGCGCCGCGGGGGGCGCCATTCAGTGGATGAATCGTTTATTGGGTCTTTCCGAGACGACAGGCCTCACCGCTCCCGCGCCTGGGTGGACGTAGGATGGCGGCAACTCCGACGATGCACTCTCTCACGAGCCACTTGGCGCAGGTGTTCGCGCAATATCCCATCGAAGTGGCCCATGGGGACGGGGTATGGCTGCACGCGCGCGACGGCCGCAAGATCTTGGATTTCTACGGCGGACATGCGGTCGCGGGTTTGGGCTACGCTCATCCGCGCTGGCTGGCTGCGCTCGAGCGCCAAGCTCGGCAAATGGCATTCCAGACCAATGCTCTGCCCATGGTCATCCGGGAACGTGCCGCCGCCCGCTTGGTCAAGTTCGCCGGCCTCGGCCTCGATACGGTGTTCTGGATCAACAGCGGTGCCGAAGCGAACGAAAATGCACTGAAGCTCGCATTCAAGCTCACCGGCCGCAGCAAGATCGTGGCGCTCGAACAAGGCTTTCACGGCAGAACCGCTGCCGCCGGCGCCGTGACTTGGGGTGCGCTTGCAAAGTGGTACGGCTTTCCCCGCACACCCTTCGACGTGAGCTTCACGCCGCGCGATGATCCCGCCGCCGTCGAACGATTCGTCGACCGGAATACGGCGGCGGTCATCGTCGAACCGGTGCAGGGCGTGGGCGGCGCCTACGATGTGGGCAAGCCGATGCTGCGCTCTCTTAGGGAGCGGTGCGATGAAGTCGGCGCGCTGTTGATTTTCGATGAGGTGCAATGCGGAATGGGCCGCACCGGCACCCCGTTTGCCGCGAACTATCACGGCGTTGCACCGGATATGCTCACCGCCGCCAAAGCCTTGGGAAATGGCTTTCCGGTTTCGGCGATGTTGTTGACGTCCCGCATCGCGGGGCAGCTCAAATACGACGACATGGGCACCACATTCGGCGGCGGCCCCATGGCTTGTGCGGTGGCAGAAGCGGTGATCGACACCATCGAATCCGAATCGCTGCTCGCGAACGTGCGCCAGGTTTCGGCGTACATCCGCTCCAGCTGCATCATCGGGCCGGTCACCGGCGTGCAAGGCTTAGGTTTCCTGCTGGGCCTGAAGACTTCGCGCCCGGCCAAGGAAGTGCAGACTGCGCTGCTCGCCAAGAACATCCTTACCGGCGCGAGCGCCGATCCGCACATTTTGCGCTTGCTGCCAGCCTATATATTGAACGAAGGCCACGTGGATCGGTTGAGCGATGCCTTGGCGAGAATTCCCGCATGAAGCGCTTCCTCGATCTGGAGGATTTCAGCCGCGAAGAGATTCTCGATCTGCTGGCGCTCGCGCAGGCCTTGCAGGACAAGCCGAATCCGCGAGCCCTGGCGGGCAAAGTCTTGGGGCTCGTGTTCTTCAATCCGTCTCTGCGCACCCTCGCGTCATTCCAGTCGGGGATGGCCCGTCTCGGCGGCTCATCCTTCGTGGTCATCCCGGGCCAGGGCACGTGGCAACTGGAGACTCGTCTCAACGCCATAATGAAGGGCACGGCGGCCGAACACATCCGCGAAGGCATCCCGGTGCTGGCATCGTATTGCGATGCGCTGGGGGTCCGTGCCTTTGCCGAAGGAAAGAATCTCGCAGACGATCTCCGCGAAAGCTTGTTCAGGATCATCGACGGACTTTGCGATAAGCCGCTGATCAATTTGGAATCGGCAATGAATCATCCATGCCAAGCACTGGCGGACTGGCGGACGCTCGATGAACTCAACTTGCCGAAGCGAGCCAAATTCGTGTTGAGCTGGGTATACCACCCGAAGGCGCTGCCGCTGGCTGTTCCCGCGGCGACCGCGCACATGGCTGCAATGCGCGGCATGGAAGTGGTGGTGCTACGGCCCGATGGGTTCGCCTTGCCGCCGCAAATCATGGACAAAGCGCGTTTGGCTGCCGCTGCTGCCGGCGGCTCGCTGACCGAGACCTCCGACCGCGCGGCGGCACTCGCAGGCGCGAGTGTGCTGTACGCCAAGGAGTGGGGCACCACGATGTACTACGGCGACACCGAGGCGGATTCGCGCCTGCGCGCCGATCTTTCCGACTGGTGCGTACGCGAGCGCTGGTTCACGGGAGCGCTGCCCGACGCCAAGCTCATGCATTGCCTGCCCGTGCGCCGCAACGTCGCGGTCGCCGATGAAGTTCTGGACGGCCCGCGCGCCGTGGTCAAGCGCGAAGCCTTCAATCGTCTTGCGGTGCAGATGGCCGTTCTGCATCGCATGCTGGCTTGAGCGACCATGCCGCGGAGTATTTTCAATGATTATGAGCCGACCTGATCCTTCCATCGCAGTGCGTGCGCTCAAGAGCGCGGCGCCGTACATTCGCATGTACAAAAACAAAGTGTTCATCATCAAGGCGGGCGGCGCGGTTTTCAGCGATGAGATATCGACGCGCGCCCTGATCGAACAAGTGGCGATCCTGCATCAGGTAGGAATCAAAACCGTTCTGATTCACGGCGGTGGACCGCAGCTCGATAGCCTGCAGGCAACCTTGGGAATCGACACCCGCATGGTCAATGGGCGGCGAGTCACGGATCAGAAATCAATCGACGTGACTGCCATGGTTCTAAATGGCCTGATCAATACGCGCATCCTCGCGATCTGCCGGGAGCTCGACATCGAGGCCATCGGTTTGAGCGGCGTCGATGCGGGGTTGATCCGCGCGCACAAGCGCCCGCCGGTGCGCGTCGCGGAAGGGTCGAGCGAGACCGTGGATTACGGGTTCGTTGGAAATATCGATTCGGTCAATGCGGGAGTCATCGAGAAGCTGCTGGAGAACGGTCTGATGCCGGTCGTGAGTCCGCTGTCGGCGGATTCGAACGGCATATTGCTCAACATCAACGCCGACACCGTCGCTGCCGCCATCGGCGGCGCATTGTCGGCGGAAAAACTTGTTCTGTGCACGGGTGCTCAGGGAATCCTCGAGCGCGTCGAGGACCCGAGTTCGGTGGTTTCATACACCGACATCAAGGGCCTGAAACGGCTGCGCGATCAGGGAGCCCTCAAAGACGGCATGCTGCCAAAAGCGGCCGCCATCGAGAACGCGATTCGCGGCGGCGTGCGCCGCGTGCACGTGATCAGCTACAAATCCGCCGATAGCCTGCTCGCAGAAATCTTCACGAACGAGGGTACGGGAACGCTGGTAGTGGCGGACCTTACGGCCTTGAGCCCGGCGGAGCAACTGAGCGCCGCGACGGTCGCTTGAGCCATGACGCGACTCTGGGACAAAGGAACTCCGCTCGACGCGCGCGTGCTCTCCTACACCGCGGCGGACGACAGTGTTCTCGACAGCCGGCTGGTGCGCTACGACGTCCAAGCCTCCATCGCGCACTCGGAAATGCTCGAGGCTCAAGGGCTATTGTCGGCCCCGGACCTCGAGGCAATTCGCGGGGCCTTGACGGACATCGGCGAGGAGCACGCGCGCGGAGTCTGGCGGATCTCGCTGGAGCAAGAGGATTGCCAGACGGCGATCGAGAATCTGCTGGTTGCACGCCTCGGCGAAACCGGCGGACGCGTGCATGCCGGCCGCTCGCGCAACGATCAGGTTCTAGCCGCGTTGCGCCTGTATCTGCGCGATGCCGCCGATGAGTTGCGCCGCGGCGCTTTGGACGTGGCCGATGCGCTCGATAGGATGGCGGTACGGCAAGGAACAATGATCCTTCCCGGCTACACTCACATGCAGCACGCGATGCCGAGCACCGTCGAACTCTGGGCACAGGGCTTTGCCGCGGAAATACGCGACGACGCGGAGGGCCTTGCCGGAGCTCAGCGCCGGATCGGCAAGAACCCGCTGGGATCCGCGGCCGGTTACGGAACCCCGAACCTTGGGCTTAGCCGCGAGGAGACTCGGCGGCGTCTGGGATTTTCGGTCATTCAGGAGCCGGTCACGGCGGTACAGCTGTCTCGCGGCAAGGCGGAGGCCCAGCTGTTGTTCGAAATCACCCTGCTCGCTCAGGACTTGGGCCGGCTCGCGGCCGATTTGCTTCTCTTTTACACCCAAGAATTCGGCTTCGTGGCCCTTCCCCCCGCCTTCACCACCGGTTCCTCGATCATGCCGCAAAAGCGCAACCCGGATGTGTTCGAACTGATGCGCGGACGCAGCGCGGTTGCGCAGGCGGCACTCAACGAAGTGCTCGGCATCACGCAGAAGCTCACCTCGGGGTATCACCGCGATTTACAATTGATCAAACCGCCCTTGTTTCGCGCCATCGATTCCTGTCGGCAGACGCTCGAGATCATGCCGAGCGCGCTTGATGGTGTGCGCTTTCGACCGGAGAATATTCATCTCGATCCCGGCATCGACGCGGCAGCCGAGGCGAACGCGATGGTCGCCAAGGAAGGTATTCCGTTTCGCGAGGCCTATCGCCGCGTGGCGGCCAAGCTCAAGGATTCCGAGCTCAAGGATTCCGAATGACGATCTGGAAGAACCTCAGATCCGTGGAAGAACTGAATTCCGGACGCGCCGGAACGCTCGACGAACGCCTGGGAATCGAGTTCACCGAAATCAGCGATGACTGCATTCGCGCCACCATGCCGGTGGACGCGCGGACTCGGCAACCCTACGGATTGCTTCATGGCGGCGCCTCGGTGGCATTGGCCGAAACACTCGGAAGCACGGGCGCCACGATGTGCGTCGATCACACGAAATTTCGGTGCGTGGGCCAGGAGATCAACGCGAATCATCTGCGGCCCGCGCGTTCCGGATATGTCACCGGCACCGCGCGCCCGGTGCATTTAGGCGCACGCAGCCAAGTCTGGACCATCGAAATCGTCAACGAGGCGGGTAATCTGGTATGTACATCGCGCCTGACAATTGCGATCATCCGCCGTACACCCAGCGGCGCTTCAAATTAGCGCCATCCTCTACTCCCAAAAGGCTTATTTTCCCCGCTATGAGACATAACAGAATCGCAACGATGCGCACAGTCGGCTGTGCGTGTGTCTTGATCGCAGCAGCTCCCTTGGCCGGCGCCCAAACTCCTGCGCCTGCGCAGAACGCTCCGGCGCCCGCGGACTCCACCACGCCGCCCTCAGCCGATCAAACGAGCTATTTGTTCGGCCTGACTTTCGGCGAACAACTGCACCGGGTGGGCATCACCGATCAGATTTCCGTCGATGCCCTCGTCCGGGGTCTCAAGGACGGCCTGCATGGAAAGAAGAGCACCGCTGCCGATCAGCAACAGGTGCAGACCTACGTGCGATCGCTGGTGGAGGCCGCTGCCGCGCAGAACCAGGCAGCGGGTAAGGAATTCCTGGAGCGCAACGCGAAAGAAAAGGGCGTCAAGACCACGCCCTCGGGCTTGCAATACAAAATTCTCGCTGCGGGGAATACCAAGGCTCCGGCAATCACGCCCACCGACGAAGTAACCGTTCAATACCGCGGCAAACTCATCGACGGCTCGGAATTCGACAGCACCTATTCGCGCGGCGTGCCTGCGACCTTTACGGTCACCGGAGTGATCAAAGGATGGCAAGAGGCGTTGGTGATGATGAAGCCGGGCGCCAAATGGGAACTGTTCGTGCCGCCCGAACTCGGCTACGGCGGCAGCCCAAAACCGGGGATTCCCGGGGGATCCGTACTGGTATTCGACGTCGAATTGGTGAGCGTCAAACCGAGCGCGACGCCTTCCGCGCCGCCGGCAAAATCGGGCACCCAACCGCCTCCACCGACGCCGAAATAGCGCCGCGGGCTGAAGGCTACCGACCCAGTTCGAGCGAGCCGGTCAGATCGCCCATCGGCGGTGCGCGGTGCCTGGCGAGTGCTTGGTCGCGCACCGTGATCCCGGGCAATGCGTCGAGATCGAAGCGGCGCGTGATCAATCGCAGGATCGACTCGGTGTCGTACTGCGTGTGATCGACGGTGCCGCGCTTCGCAAACGGCGAAATGATCAGCGCAGGAATCCGCGACCCGGGTCCCAAGAGATCTCCTTGCGGCGGGGCCACATGGTCCCACGCACCGCCGAATTCGTCATAGGTAATCACGATCACCATGTGTGCCCACTGCGGCCCGGCGCGAAGTTTTGCGACCAGGTCGGCGATGTGAGCATCGCCTTCCGCCACTGAGGCGTAGCCCGCATGCTGGTTCACATTGCCTTGCGGCTTGTAAAACGTGACCGCCGGTAAGCGGCCGACGGCCGCGTCGGCAACCAGAGCGCTGTAATCCCTCAAATGGGCGACGCGTTGCTCGCCGTGGATCTTGGGATCGAACTTCTCGTAATAGTTAAAGGGCTGGTGGTGCGGCTGAAAGTCGGGATTGCCGCCGGCAATGGCCGGTGCATAGATCACTTCATGGGGCTTACGAGCGGACCGTCGGCCGTCGGCGAGCGCCGCGTCCCACGAACCGGAATACCAAGCCCAGCCGATGCGTCTGGCATCGAGCGCGTCGCCGATGGTCGCCTGGGTCTGCGGCGGCAACGTGGTGGCATTGTCGGGATCGGCGTAGAGATTATCGCCATCGCCGGCCGCGGGATTGTTGCCGCTCGGCTGATATGCCGGTTGCATGGTATTCACCGCGTAAAATTTGCCGTCCCCGAAGTAGTTGAGCGGGGCGATATTGCCGTTTCTCGCGAATTGCGGCGGACCATCCAAGGCGGAGAGTTTTGCACCGTCTGCAAGTTTTAGCCGCGGCAGATAATGTCCGGGCGCATCCGAATCGAGGATCGCAATGGAAGGCTTGGCCGCCGCCGTATCCGCATCCGGGTATACCGGCGCGCAAGCGCAAATCAGGTATTGGTGATTCAAGAACGAACCGCCGAACGCGCCCTGGAAAAAATTATCGGCGAGCACGAATTCCTTCGCCAGCGAGTACAGGGCCGATTGGCCGTAATCATAATGTCCCATCGCGAGGCCGCCGGCGTCGGACCATGCGGCAAAACCGTCATTGTTACCGCCGTCGATCTGCATCTGGTGCTCAAAAAAGCGGTGCGCCAAATCGCGCGTTACGGTCGACGTCGACAACACGACATTGGATTGCGGCGTGAAGGCGCGCTCGATCGAAAACGGCGCATTGGGCAAACCAGCGCTTTGGGCCTCCGTCACCACCGGCCTGACGCCGGGAGCCGTGACGCCGCCCCAGGTCGGCGGCAAAGTCGCAAGCACCGACCGGTCGCGGTCGAGCTGCGGCGCATACGCCGGCAACGTGCGGCCGTCGCGATCCACGACTTCGCCGAGGCCGCGCGCGCCCGGAAAATTCCCGAATAAATTGTCGAAGGCGCGATTTTCAGCGTAGATGATCACGATCGTGTCGACGTTCGAGCGCAGCGCTCGAGTCGCGGCGTCGCCGGGGGAGCTCGTAACCGTGTTTTCGTGGACGCAGCTGACGAGAAGCGCGGTGAACCCGAGCAGCAAGGAAAAGCGTGCGCGGCGTTGCATGTCGGATTTCATTCACGCGAGTATAAAGGACCGCGCCATGCCGTGCGAACGGGAGCGGTGCAACGCCGCGCGGGGGCTCGGGCCTATATCAAAACGTCCATGTGGCGCTCACGGTGAGAGCGTCCGGATCCCCGAACTGCGAGCTGATGCGCTCGTATTCCGCGCGGAACGAGACTCCCCACACCTTGGACTGCACGCCTGCGCCGTACGCGAACTTGTTATCGGTTTGCTCGTGACGGGAGAAGATCGGAGGGCAATTTGTCACGTTCGCGGGGCAGGTTACGTCCGGCGTAGCGCTGGTTACGTCTGTTTGCAATCTGGCAACCCCGAGCTTTCCGTAGATGTCGAAGAACGGCACTGGGATGGGCAAATAGCCGACGGCGAACAGCGCCGACGCCCGGGGATGAGAGTCAAAGCCGTTCGAATTGATGCTCTTGTACCCATGGTTGCCCGGCTGGCCAAAATCGACGTACTCGTACTCGGCGCCTATGAGGGAGATCGGCCGCACCCCGGCGATCGCCTTCCATGCGGTTTGATGATCGTTGTAATAACCGGGAAGACCATAGGAGGCATCATCGCTTCTGATCGTGGAATAACCGGCGCCGGCGCCGAGATAAAATCCGACCGGATTCTCCGCCAGAGCCGCCGTCGAAGCCGCGCACGCGCCAAGCGAAAGAATCGGCAACAGGGTTGCTGAAAGCCTTTTCATCGAGATCTCCACACGATAGGGGCGCACACTAGGCGCTTGAGTTTCGGACAGGCCGGTCACACCAGAAGTTCCGGTTGATCTGCCAAGTTGCGGCGCGCGGTATACTGCGATCATGAAAAACGCGCGCTTGTGGATCGCAGGGTGCCTCGCGGGCATGCTCGTCGGATGCGGTCAAAAAGGACCGTTGGTGCTTCCGGATACCCCCAAGCATAAAAAATCGGCGCCGAGCCCGCGGGCGCCGGCTGCACCCCATCCGGCGACGCCCGCTCCGCCCGCCACGGGAGCGCCCGACACACCGGCGCCGGCCGGCGCACAGGCGACCGATGACACAGGCAATCCGTCGAATCCACCGCAAAAGCCTTGACCGGGGCGGATTTCATGAGCGCACGAAAACTCATCTTGGTGGATGGCTCTTCCTATCTCTATCGGGCCTTCCATGCGCTGCCGCCGCTAAGCAACTCGCGGGGCGAACCGACCGGCGCGGTCTTGGGCGTGCTCAACATGCTGAACAAGATGATCAAGGAGGAAGCGCCCGAGCGGATTGCCGTGGTGTTCGATGCGTCGGGCCGCACGTTCCGGGACGATCTATTCGATCAGTACAAGGCGCATCGCACGCCCATGCCGGATGATCTGCGCTCTCAAGTGCAACCTCTGCTGGACGTGGTGGTGGCCATGGGGCTGCCGCTGCTGCGCGTCGCCGGCGTTGAGGCGGACGACGTCATCGGCACCTTGGCGAAGCAGGGTGCCGATTCGGGCTTCGAGGTGCTGATCTCGACCGGCGACAAGGACATGGCACAGCTCGTGGGTCCTCACGTCGGATTGATCAATACCATGAGCAACACCCGCCTCGATCGCGGCGGCGTCAAAGCGAAATTCGATGTGTTTCCGGAGCAGATCGTCGATTACCTGGCCTTGGTCGGCGACAGTTCGGACAATATTCCAGGCGTTACGGGAGTGGGTCCGAAGACCGCGGCCAAATGGCTCAATCAATACCAGACACTCGATGAACTGATCGCTCACGCCGGCGATATCGGCGGCAAGGTCGGCGAGAATTTGCGCAGCGAACTGCCGATGCTCGAGCTGTCTCGAAAGCTCGCAACCATCGATACCGCGCTCACCTTGGATATCAATGGCGAGGGTCTTATTGCCGGGGCACCCGATCTCTCGCGGCTGCGAGAACTGTACACGCGGCTGGAGTTGCGAGCATTGCTCAAGGGGTTGAGCCCGGCGCAGGGGCCTGCGGACATCGCCGTTGAGATCTCGGTGGCGCAGACGCCGGGATCGTCATCAGGCGTGCAAGCGGTGACGACCGCGATCGTCCTCGAAACCGTCACAGTGGCGGCAGTCGCGCGCGATTATCAAAAGATTTTTTCGCAAGAATCATTGGATGAGTGGCTGGTAAAACTCGCTGCAGCACCTCTCATCTCTTTCGATACCGAAACCGACAGCCTCGACTATATGAAGGCGCGCATCGTCGGGCTGTCATTCGCGGTGACGCCGGGGGAAGCAGCCTATGTTCCGCTCGGCCACGATTACGCCGGAGCTCCTCACCAACTTGATCGTGAAAAAGTGCTGGCGGCATTCAAACCGCTGCTCGAAGACCCGACCAAACCCAAGTTGGGACATCACCTCAAGGACGATACCCACGTTCTTGCCAACTATGGCATCGCCCTCAAGGGGCAGCGATTTGATTCCATGCTCGAATCCTATGTGCTCAACAGCGTGGCGACGCGCCACGACATGGACGCGGCCGCCGTGAAGTATCTCGGCATCAGGCCCCTTCAGTACGAAGAGGTCGCAGGCAAGGGAGCGAAGCAACTTACCTTCAATCAAGTGGATGTGGATCGCGCCGCCGCGTACTCGGCCGAGGATGCGGACGTCACCTTGCAGCTGCATCTCAACCTTTGGCCGCAGATTGAGGCGCAACCGGCTTTAAGGACTGTCTACGAAGCCATCGAGCAGCCGCTGATGCCGGTTCTGTATCGCATGGAGCGCGCGGGCGTACTCGTCGATCGGGAACTCCTCAAGATCCAGAGCTCGGAGCTCGCGGCCCGCATGCTGGAGCTGCAAACGCAGGCTCACATCGAGGCCGGCGGCGTATTCAATGTGGACTCGCCGAAGCAATTGCAGGAGATCTTGTTCGGCAAGCTGGGTATTCCGGTCACCCGAAAGACCCCGACCGGCCAGCCGTCGACGGCGGAAGATGTGCTCGAGGAACTTGCCGCGACTTATCCATTGCCCCGATTGATCTTGGAGTATCGGGGTGTCGCCAAACTCAAATCGACCTACACCGACAAGCTGCCGTTGCAAATCAATGAGGCAACGGGGCGCATACATACGTCCTATCATCAAGCGGTGGCCGCCACCGGTCGGCTCTCCTCGACGGACCCGAATCTGCAGAACATCCCGATCCGCACCAAGGAGGGACGGCGCATCCGGCAAGCTTTCATCGCGCCGCCCGGCCGCTGCCTGGTCGCCGCAGATTATTCACAAATCGAATTGCGCATCATGGCGCATTTATCCGGCGACCCGAGTTTGCTGAGGGCGTTTGCCGAGGATCTGGACGTCCACCAGGCAACCGCCGCCGACGTGTTTGCCACGCCCTTGGATGCCGTCAGCGCCGATCAGCGGCGCTCGGCGAAGGCCATCAATTTCGGCCTGATGTATGGAATGTCGGCATTCGGGCTTGCCCGCCAGCTCGGGATCGCCAGAGGCGACGCGCAAAAGTACATGGATCTTTACTTTGAACGCTATCCGGGCGTGAAACGCTACATGGAAAATACGCGCCGTCAGGCGCGCGAAACGGGCTTCGTAGAAACGGTATTCGGCCGCCGCCTATACCTGCCGGAGATCCAGTCGCGAAACGCCGCCTTGCGTCAGTATGCCGAACGCAGCGCCATCAATGCGCCCATGCAGGGAACCGCCGCCGACATTATCAAGCGGGCAATGATCGAGGTGGACTCGTGGCTGCAGGGTTCAGCACTACCGGCCCGGCTTATCATGCAGGTGCATGACGAACTGATTCTCGAAGTAGCGGACGAGGCCGTCGAAGCCGTCGTCGGTCAGCTGCGCGACCACATGGCGCAAGCGGCGAAGCTGGCAGTGCCTCTCAAAGTCGACGTAGGCATCGGACTCAACTGGGACGAGGCGCATTAGTCGGCGCCGGTCGACCCACTAGGAGGGAATGCGCGCGGGTGGGAGCGAGTGAGGTTTTGCCCTAATCCTGTCTCAGTTCAGCGACAGAAATGGTTCGCCGACGCTGCCGTCGGCGCGACGACGCAGTGCACTACCACTTTAAGCATGCACATTGCCGCCGTTTGGCGCAGAATTCGTCTTGGACGTTTGCTATCGCCCCGAATCCGCACCCTGGCCGGTCGAGAAAAATTGGTGCAAAAAGGGCTGGAACTTTTGGGAGGTGTCCCCATCTAACCTAATGAGCGTGTAAGACGCTCCCCGCTCTTCTCCCTGAGCGGGAATGACCCGGTTTGTCATCCCCATGCCGGGTTGGTCTGCCTCGGTGGCTGCTCTAAGTAACCACCGGGGCTTTTTTTTGCGTTTCGTTCAGCCAACGATCCATCAGCCGGCGCGCCTCGTCCGTTCCTTCGCTTTTATGCGCCGAGAACAATTGCGCCGTAACGGACGTGTCAGAACACGCCGACATGGTTTCGCGCAATACGCGCTGCGCATCGCGCCTATTGAGCTTGTCTGCCTTCGTCAGGAGAACGTGGGCGTAGCGGTCGCGCGAGAGGATCCACTCGAGCATTCCTGCATCTTGGGCACCTAGACCCCTGCGGCTGTCGACAATCAAGATTAGTCCGACCAGCGATTCTCGGACGTTGAAATAATGTTCCATCAACTGCAGCCAATGAAGCCGCACTCTTTCCGGGACTTTGGCGAATCCGTACCCCGGCAGGTCGACCAGGCGATGTTCCGGCGCCAGCTCGAAAAAGTTGATCAACTGCGTGCGTCCCGGGGTGCGGCTCACTCGCGCGAGACCCGTACGTTGCGTGATGGCGTTTATGGCCGTGGATTTGCCGGAGTTCGAGCGTCCCGCAAACGCTATTTCTTTCCCTATGTCGGGAGCCAGTTGATGCGCTTCGGCCGCACTGGTGAGGAATCTCACATTGGGGTAGATCGACATAGCCGCCGCTTGGACGCAAATTATTGACTCTAGTGTACAATTTGCGGTCCCGCAGTATCACAACAGAATGGGGTAACAGGCGATCATGAAGCGGCTTTGGATTCTCGCAGCAACACTTTCAAGCGCGATCGTCGGCAATTCAGCCTTGTCCGCAAGTATCGAAGCCGGAGCCGCCAAGGCGGTCGTTTGTCAGGCTTGCCACGGTGCAAACGGCAATAGCACGAACCCCGAATGGCCGAGCCTCGTGGGCATCGGCGCGGACTACATTGCGGACCAGCTGAAGAACTTCAAGGAAGGGAAACGCAACAATCCGGTGATGGCGCCGATGGCATTGCCCTTGAGTCCTGATGACATGGCCAATTTAGGGGCCTACTTCGACAGCTTGCCCAGCACTGGGTTGGAGGCCGATCCGTCGTATTGGCAGGCGGGGGAAAAATTGTATCGGGGGGGCGACCAAGCACGCGCGATCCCGGCATGCATGGCCTGTCATGGCCCAACCGGCCGTGGCAACGAGCCTGCAAAATTTCCGGCGCTGCGCGGTCAACAATCGGTCTATGTAATGAAGCAACTCAGTGACTATGCATCGGGCGCCCGGCCAACCGGACCGAACGGCATCATGCAGACCATCGCCAAACGCCTCTCGCCCGACGATTTACGCAATCTCGCGTCTTACGTACAAGGGCTGCGCTGATCATGCGCCTCCGACAGCTGGCCCCGTGTCTTGGCTTGGCGCTCATGCTCACGGCGTGCGGCAAACACCAGTCGGCGGGACCCTCGGGGGCACCTGCCATAGAGCCCGCACCCGCCGCCGCCCCGACCCACGCCGCGGCTACCCAGCAAAAAGCGGCTGAGCAGCCATCCGATCTGCCGTCAAAAATTACCCGTATGAATGAGGACGGCTCCGAAACCATCGAGGACGTACCGAGCGATAGCGGCGCGCACAACCCGCTGCTGGCGGCGGTCGCCTCGACTGTTGCGGCCGCGACATCTTCAGCATCCGCTGCCTCCACGAGCGGCTCTAATTCATGGCAGGAAGGAGTCAATTACACACGGATCGTGCCCGCCCAACCCACTGCGGTTCCCGCCGGGCAAGTCGAGGTGCTGGAGTTTTTCTGGTACGCCTGTCCGCACTGTTATGCGATCGACCCGTTGGTCGAATCCTGGAAGAAAACCAAACCGTCCTACATCAGCTTTTCGCGCGTCCCGGTCATGTGGAACGAAGGACATCGCGCGACCGCGCGGTTGTTCTACACGCTCGAGAGCTTGGGCAAGCTCGAGCAACTGCACGGCGAAATTTTCAAGGAGATACATGTCAACGGCAATCCTTTGGTTACCAACGACCCCGCGGAATCGGAACGCATCCAAACGGCGTTCGTGAAGAAGTTCGGCATTTCGGAAGCCGCCTTCAAGGAAAAATATCATTCCTTCGACGTCGACAACGCGTTGCAAAAGGCCGCCGAGCTGGTGCAGCGCTACCGTGTCGACGGCGTTCCAAGATTCATCGTGAACGGCAAGTATGTCGCCGACGTCGCATCGGCCGGCACTCCGGAACGATTGATCCCATTGATCGGCGATCTCGCCGCGCAAGAGCATAAGCGCTGAGGGAGGATGCGTACTCACGCCGGAGGGTGTCATTGCGGACGCGTCCGCTTCGAAGTGATTGCACCGGCAAAGCTCGACGTCGCCGATTGCAATTGCTCCATTTGCAGCAAATGCGCATATTTGCATTTGATCGTACCGGCCGAGCGGTTCAAGCTGATCAGCGGCCGCGAAGCTCTTTCGACCTATTCATTCAATACGCATATCGCAAAGCATTTTTTCTGCTCTACGTGCGGCGTGAAATCTTTCTATATTCCGCGCTCGCATCCTGACGGTATCAGCGTCAATGCGCGCTGCATCGACAGCGATACCATCGAATCGATGTGCGTGGTGCCATTCGACGGACGCGATTGGGAAAAGGGACGGGCCGAGTACCGCGACGCCATAGAGTAGGGGCTCGCCATCGCGCCGGCGGAACTTTTTTTGCGGAATAAGTGCGCCCGGCGGGATTCGAACCCACGACCCTCGGCTTCGGAGGCCGATACTCTATCCAGCTGAGCTACGGGCGCATGTTACGGGGTGGCGATACTACTCGCCGCCGGCAAGCCGCGTCCAGCGTTGCGTTTAGGCGCCGACGCGGCGCCAGGCATTCCGTCATTACTTGGCGTACAGGATCAATTGCGTGCAACGAAACAGCGCAATGGTCTTCCCCGACTCCTTGTGCGTAACGACCGCATCCCAGAGCTGGGTCGTCTTACCGAGGTGGGCGGGCTTGGCGCTGCCGACAAGCGTTCCTTCAAGGGCGGTACCCAAGAAGTTGGACTTGAGTTCGATCGTGGTGAAGCCGGTCGCGCCCGGCGGGAGATTCACAATGCACCCGTAGCCGGCGCAAGTATCTGCCAGGGTAACCACGGTCCCCGCGTGCAGGAATCCGTTGGGCGCCATGAGTGTCTCGTTCACATCGAGTTCGGCTCTCATCTCTGATTCGCCTGCGTGCGTTATGACGATACCGAGATGTCCCGGTAATTTACCGGCACCTATTTTGTTGAACTGTTCGAGGGTGACCATTGCGACCGAGCCGGCTTACGCCGGGTCAGCATCCGGCGAGGCGTCAAAAAAATCCACGACCCCGGTCTCCAATGAGTATTCGGCGCCCACGACCATGAGTCCCGCCTTTTGTATCAGCTGCTCTATAATGTCCGAGCCGTGGCGCAGGTGCCGCACCGATGCGCGGATATTGGCGCGAACCGCGGCACGCCACAAGGCGCGTAGATCCTGTCTGAGATCCGTGGCCAACAGGCCTTCGATCGACGGCCGTATCAAGTCCACGATGGAATGCAGATTGCGCGACTGATTTTCAATCGGACGCAGAAGCTGTTGCAGGGTCGTTTCGATGGCACCGCATTGCGTATGGCCCAGCACCACCACCAACCGCGTGCCGAATTTCTCGGCGGCGAACTCGACACTGCCGATCAGGGAGGGAGCAACGATGTTGCCGGCAACGCGAATGACAAAGAGGTCGCCCAAGCCCTGATCGAAGACGATTTCGACGGGCACCCGCGAATCGGAACACCCTAGAATGGCGGCGAATGGTTCCTGACTCCGGGTCAGCTCGAGCCGCCGCGCCCGATCTGTGATTGCATCGCGGTTGCTGATGTCCGACACGAAGCGGCGGTTTCCCTCTTGCAAAAGGCCGAGCGCTTCCCGAGCCGAGATCATTGATGCTCCACTTTAGGCTAGCTGCCGGCGGTCGCTGCCCGGCGTGTGCGCATCGAAGCCCACCCGCCGGCCTCACTCACCGCTTACGCAGGACGGCCCGTGAAGTTATCCCGTATCCGAACAGGCGTGCAGGCAGAAACATGACAGCCCGAAACAATGCGAACATCGCGTCGAATGTAATGGCAACGATACGAAACGGCAGCGATATGAGCCACACCAAGGGCCAGAGAATTATCGCCAAGAGGGCTAGCGGCCAGCACAACACCAACAAAAGGCACCAACCGACAAACACGAGCAAGGCTGTCACAGAGGTCTCTCCTCGTTTCCGATACGCAACATTAGCATAATGCCTTCCCCAGGGGTTTTTGGGGCCCTTTGGATTTCTTCGGCCGCCGTCACGAGCGTGACTTCGCTAGCGCCGGCGTGGGAACTTTGCCAGCAGCGCGGCGCGGCGTTCCAGGCTCTCGGCCGGCCAGCGCTCAGAAGCTTTATAGTATTCAGCTTCGGCCGGGATGCCGGGCGGCAGCTGCACCCACGGTTGCCTGGACGCCGTGTAGATGTGGATATCGGCGGGCATTTTCTCAGGCTCATCGAGCGTTCCGACGCGAATGAAGCGAATCGCGTCCCCGGCACCCGCATAGTTGCTCCATACGGCAACTTGGCACATTGGACACCGTGATATCCGTTGACCCTTGCCGCTGTTGGACGGCGTGTCGATGACAACGACGTCGCCTGCGAGCAGTTGCACCCGCTCCGATTCGATCATGGCATTCAGGGCGAAAGCCGAACCTGTTTCCCGTTGGCACCACCGGCAATGGCAGCAGTGAACGAATAGCGGCTTGGTGGTCATCCGATAGCGCACCTGACGGCAAGTGCATCCTCCGTCGTAGGGCGTGCTCATGGAGGCCTCGCTCATATGCTGCGCTTGCGTGCGGTAACCTCGATCTCGATTTGCATGCGGGGGTCGGACAGTCCGGCCGATATCATCGTAGCCGCGGGGCGAACCACACCCAAGTATTTCCGCAGAGTGGACCAGCAATCGGGGAAACGAGCGGCATCGGGCAGAATGTAGGTGACACGCACCACGTCCGCGAAACCGGCACCCGCCTGCTGTAACGCCGACTGGATGTTCTTGAAGCACTGCTCGGCCTGATCCGCCAAATTATCTGAAATGGTCATGGTGGCGTAGTCGAACCCCGTCGTTCCCGATACGAATACCCACTCGCCATCCACCACCGCCCGGGAATAGCCGATGTCGTGCTCGAATTGAGATCCTGAACTGATCAATCGCCGCGTCACTGACTGCTCCTTGGGTATTGTGCGCGAGCCCGATCAGCCGATTGCCACGACACCCGATGTTCGAGCCAGACTTCCAAAGTTGGCGGGAACCGATTCGGGTTGTCCAAGGATGCCGTGGTGATATCGATGGTCGCCGGGTTCGCCACGTTTTCGTAGAAAAGCTGACTGCCGCACGTGCCGCAAAACTGTCGCACGACCCCCTGAGAGGAGCGATAGATGCGTGGGTTGCCCGTCAAAACCTCGACTTGCCCGCGGTCGAAGGTCAGCCAAGCGACCGCCGGCGAGGCGCTCGCCCTGCGGCAAGTGGCGCAATGACAAATATTGGAAAAGCTGGGTTCACCTGAAATGCGAAACCGAATTGCCGAACAGAGGCAGCCGCCTTCATTGATTTGCATGGTTCCCGCCGTGAAGCATGACGCTCTAGATGCGTACTTCGTCCCCGGAATCTTACCAAGACATCGCGGCCGCAGCACCCAGTGAACACAGAGACCTTTGGCGTACGGCACGGTCCCAAGTATATTGACCAGAATGCCCAGAACGCTGCAAGTCCAGTGCTGTATCGCCGGGGGCGGCCCTGCCGGGATGATGCTCGGCTATTTGCTGGGGCGTGCAGGAGTCACAACAATCGTTTTGGAGAAGCACGCGGATTTCCTGCGCGACTTCCGCGGCGACACCGTGCACCCCTCGACCTTGATGATCATGCAGGAACTCGGGTTAGTCGAAGACTTTCTGAAATTGCCGCACTCCGAAATCCGTGTCTTGTCCGGCGAAATTGGCGACACGCGTGTTCAGATAGCCGACTTTTCGCGCGTTCCAGCGCCGTGCAGGTTCGTTGCCTTGATGCCGCAATGGGATTTCCTCAATTTTCTGGCCGAAAAGGGCCGGCGCTTCCCGTCCTTGGCAATCGCGATGTCGGCGCAAGTCACGAGTCTGATCGAGAGCGCAGGCCGTATCGTGGGCGTCAAGGCCACTACGCCGGACGGCCCGCTGGAAGTACGCGCCGAGCTCGTCGTCGGCTGCGACGGCCGCTCATCGACGGTACGAGCGGCATCCGGCCTGGTGGTACAGGACTTGGGCTCGCCGATCGATGTGCTTTGGTTCCGTCTGTCGAAAAAGGCCGGCGATCCGCCGCAGATCCTGGGGCGCCTCAAAGCAGACAAGATGATCGTGACCATCGACCGCAATGAATATTGGCAGTGCGCTTATGTGATCGCCAAGGGCGGCATTGAACGGATACATGCCGGAGGGCTCGAGGCGTTCAAGGCCGCGGTCGCCGACGGCGCACCCTTTCTGTCGGATAGAGTGGACGAGCTGAAATCGTTTGATGACATCAAGCTGCTCAGCGTGTCTGTCGATCGGCTGACGACCTGGTCCAAGCCCGGATTGCTCTGTATCGGCGACGCCGCGCACGCCATGTCTCCCGTCGGTGGAGTGGGCATTAACCTCGCGATCCAAGACGCCGTTGCGACAGCGAATCTTCTGGGCGGGAAACTTAAAACAGGGACCCTGCACGACGTCGACCTTGATTCGGTGCGGCGGCGGCGATTATTTCCCGTGAAGGTTATTCAGAGTCTGCAGGTGGCGGTTCACGATCGAGTGCTGAGACCTACGATATCGGGCGCTGAACGCACGCTGACAGTGCCGTGGCCTCTGAAAGTGCTGGATGCCAATGCGTGGCTGCGGCGCTGGCCGGCTCAGATTCTCGGCCTTGGCGTGCGTCCTGAGCACGTCCGCTCGCCTTGCAGCCCCTGAACGCGATCGAAGTACCACAAACAGCCCGAGAACGCGTGCCACCAAAGAACGGCGAGCCACCATGGACCGAAAAATTGGAAGTGCTTCAAAGTAAAAATGGCGATATGCGTTGCGCACAGACAAGCGATGCAAATCGTCGCAATTTCTCCAGGGCTTAGCGCATGGACTCCAAACAGGCGGACCAATATTGCGTAGCCCACCGCCCCTGTCATGGCCGAGGATCCGAGCACGAGATAAGGCGTAACATCGGCAGGAAGCCCTCCGGAAACGTGCATTCCGGCCATGCCGCCCCGCACGATGACGGCGCTCAAGGCTGCGGACAAGGCGATGAATAGGCTCACGCGCCAGCTGCGTTGGCGGACTCGGAGAGACAAGATCAGCGCGGCTGCGTGAAGCGCTCCGTACAACGCGAAAGAAACCACGAGATTGCTTGAGACATGCAGCCGCGCCATGACGCACAACGACACGTCGAAGCCGATGAGCATCATGAAATGCCGTTCGTAGAGCAAATGGCCGGCGGAATTGCCAGTGGTGTTCAGCGGGCGCCCGTCGGGTGCATTGACTGTGACAGAGCCGATTGCGGGATTGGCTTCAGATTCGCACTCTGCCGCGCAGGACGTCCCACCAGAGACGCCAGTCCCCCATGAAGCTGAAAAAAGGATACTTGAACGTTGCGGGTTTGTTGTGCTCAAAGAAGAAGTGGCCGACCCACGCAAAGGCGTATCCCTGGATAATCCCCGCCGCAATCGGCCACCACGATCGCAGGATCACGGCGGTGATGAGCAAGCCAACGGCGATGCTCGTACCCGCGAAATGCAACCGTCGGCAGATGCGATTGGTATGTTCGCCGAGGTAAAATGGATAGAAATCACGGAAAGTGTGAAACGGTTTTCTATCGCTCACCGGGAATCTCCGAGTAGGCAGCCTAAGCGGTGCGCCTCGTTGCAATTTGCCAGACGTTTTCCCACGGGTCCTTTACCATTCCGCGACGGTCGCCATACGGTAGGTCCAGCGGGGCCTCGACGGATTGCGCCCCTGCGTGTACTGCCCGCCGCCAGATTTCATCCGCGCTCTCCACGTATACATACAGGCAGGCTGGCATCGGATCACGCACGCCGGCATCGCTGATCATGATCATAGAATCGCCAATCTTGAGCTCCGTGGGTGCTCCCGAGCGATACTCTCCCGTGGCCCCGAAAACGTCTTTCACAAAATCAACGAGCCCTTCGGCGTCGCGCACGATGAGGCGCGGAGTCACCGTGTGCCAGCCCGCAGGTTGAAACGCCGCGCTGTTTGCGGTTGCTGTCATGGTCTCACCTCTCGACGGCGCCAAGGCCGCCGAATTCAACATTTGCAATCCAGTTGCGCTTCCATCGAGCGAGCCGAGCGTCTCGCTCTTCGCCATCGAAGTTTGTCGGCAGCCGACGAATACGGGACGGATCAAGGCCGTCGAATGCGTTGACGTTGACCACAGCATAGAGACGGTCAGCGATGCAACTTGTAACGACGGCCGCAACGCCGCAGCGGCGGCAGGTGTGAAATTCAGCGGCTCGCGTGCCGAAGGTATATTTGGATACCTGCGATGCGTCCTTCACCATTACCGTCAGGGCACCGCTTGGATTGGAGGTCCATTCAGCACCGTGCTTGGCGCAAAACGAGCAACCGCACGCTCGAGCCTGAATCTCGGCCGGCTCAGGCTCCCAGGTCAAGGTGAAGGTGATGTTTCCGCAGTGGCACGACCCCTGGATCAACATGCGATAGTCACCTAAACGACGACGATTGCGGCGGGTGCATCGCACGTCAATCGCGGCAGTTGGTTACCCATCATAGATCCCCTCCGACGTTCAACAAGCGATAGTTGCAGGCAGCGTTTGCGAGAGCATATTTCGATTAACTCTTCGGCGCCCTCAGGATGCGCTCATACACATGGAGGTCGCCCTCGGAAAAGCAGCAGAAGATGACGCGGCGGATGCTCGGCAGCTCGCTCACCGAAGAACGAACCGTGTCCACAGCCGTGTTCGCCGCCAGCTCGACCGGATACCCATAAATGCCGGTGCTGATGCTTGGAAAAGCTAATTCGGAAATTTCATTCTGCGCGGCCACTTCCATTGAACGCCGATAGCACGAGGCGAGCAGTTCCGGTTCGCCGCTTCGTCCGCCATACCACACGGGTCCGACGGTGTGGATGATATATTTCGCTGGCAATCGGTAGCCTCGGGTGATTTTGGCGTCGCCGGTCTTGCAGCCCCTGAGAAGTCGGCATTCGGAAATCAACTCCGGACCCGCAGCATGGTGAATCGCGCCATCGACACCCCCACCACCGAGTAGGGAGGAATTTGCGGCATTCACAATTGCTGCCACGTCCAGGTTCGTGATGTCGCCTAACAGAACTTGTATCAATGCCGACATTGAGCGCGCCTGTTAGCCGGCATGGCGCGACTTCATAGCCGTCCCACGGAGGGCATATGGACCACTACCCAACAGAGCTTGAAGAATCAGCATGATTGACCACGCCAGGGGAAGCTCGCCTCCTGCAGCGGTAAAATAGAAGCCTTTGCGGACGAGCCAAAAATGCGAGGCGCCCACGGTAAGCGGTAGGGCGTACAGACTAACCCCGCGCACATATATTCCGGGGATCAGGAGAATCGCCGCGGCAATCTCCGCGGAAATCGCGTACAGAAGGACAACACTCGGATAGCCGTTGGCCGAGAGGTTCGACCACCAGGCATGGAGCCCGCCGGGTAGAATTTCGAATTTCCAATAGAGATGCGCCAAGAACATCAGGCCGAGCGTCACCCGCAACAGCAGCGCGGCATAGAGAGGCGTAGTCGTGATCTCGCCGAGCTTCATGACGGCTGGAAATGAAGTCGAGCGCCCCGCAGCCTGTGCGACTACCGATGCGGATTTATCCACATCGACTCCTCCGGCGTTCAATGAGAGCGTCTCATGATATGCGAACCATTTACCCCGGAATCTGCGGTTCTACGAGGGTCGCAAGCTGGGCCAGGGACTCCTGCCAACCGAGATAGCACATTTCGAGCGGAATGCCATCCGGTAGCCCTTCTTGCACGATGTCTAACTCAGTTCCGCACGACACCTCCTTAAACGACAGCGTCGTGTGCATTTCTCCGGGCAAGCTTGGGTCATCGAACCTGTCCGTATAACGGATGAGTTTGTGCGGCACCAGCTCGCGATACTCTCCGCCGAAGGAGTGGCCTTGTCCTGTCGAGAAGCTTGTGAAAGACATCTTGTAAGTGCCGCCGACTTTGGCATCCATGTGGTGAACTTTGCACGTGAAGCCGTAGGGCGGCAGCCACTTAGCCATGGCGTCGGCGTCGAGGAACGCCCGGTAGACGCGCTCCGGAGCCGCACGAAGGACTCGATGAAGTCGGACGGTACCTGCAGGCATGAGGAGTACTCCTTGCAATTCGTGGTGAGGCCAGCGTTTGAGTTTACTAGAACGCGAACACTGTGGTGCGGTGGCCGGCTTCGAGGCAGCATCGACGTCTTACTGACGAGGGGGAGACGATGACGTACCGTATGTCGGCAGCTTCGGCATGCACCATCGCTTTGCCCGGGGCGGTCCCGCGCGTGCCGAAAACGGCGTGCTCGGACTTGGGGGAAGTGCGGTCCCCGTGTCCAAAAGAACCCCCTAACGGTGAGTTGAGCGACGCAAAAATTCGCTGTCGCAAAACGAAGTTGATTGATCCAGATCATCGACTCCCTCTTGGCGCACCGAAGACGCGACCCGCGATCGCTCCAACCGATTGTTAGACACCCTGCCGTGCGCGCTCAAGTGCCGCGAGAGCCCGGATAGACTCACCGGACTCCCCGTGAATTTCATCCGATAATATCCCCACAAATTCGGCGGTTACATCGCACTGCGGGCCGTCGAAGAGCCGAATGCGCTCCCACCAATATGAATCGTGATGCAGGGAAAGGTGGTAAATAATTAGGTCCGGTATGTCTTCCGCCTCAGTACGCAATTCGAGGGCAGCCCTCATGAACGCCGGAAAATAGTAATGGTGAGCGCGCGGCGTAAACATACACATGGCTGACCGATGGTATACGAGGAGATCGCCGCTGAGGCTTTTCCAAGCCTTCCCCAGAAAGGCCTCTGTCGTACCCTCATCCCCCTGCGCATCAGGCCGGAGGTAGCCGGCCTCAACTATGGGCGCCACCGGCGGTGGGATAATACGAAACGCTTGCTCAATGCGGGCGATGAGCGTCACAAGGTGTCTAACGATGACGTTGAGCAACGCGCAACTGCGGCGACTCAAAACGAAGGCACTTTATCCAAATCATCGACTTGCTCCTTGGCCCACCGAAGATGCGACCCCTCGCGATCGCTCGAACTGATTGTTAGATTCCAGACCGCGCTGCCGTCGCTGTTACGAATAAAGTGATGACTACCCTTTGACTCGTACCACCACGAATCCCACGCCACGCAACGCCGAAATAAGATCCTTGCCCTCAACAGCCAGGAAAGAGGTCACGCGCCGACCGTAACTCGCTGCACCCGATGAAATCGAGCGCCTCTGTGGGACTACCTTGGACCTCCAGACAAAGCTCTATTGCTTCCCGAATCCGCGACATATGTTCGTCGAGCGATTTGACTTGCGTATGGCAGCGCGGCAATGCCGGAACCGCCGCAACAAAATAGCCTTGCGAATCTCGTTCAACTACAACGTCAAACTGGCGGGTCATACATGTCTCCCGCTACGATTGTACTCGGGGTCGGGGGATAACACGAAAACGCCAGCTTATGGAATCTAACAATGAGGTTGAGCGACGCGAGGTTGCGCTGACGCCAAACGAAACTGCTTTATCACATCACCACTCCCTCCCCTCCCTGGCTCATCGAAGCTGCGACCCGCGATCGCTCCAACCGATTGTTAGCTTTCTGTGTGCGACGCTAATTCTTCGCGCACAATTTCGCGCACCTGTTTCGCTGTGAGCGGCTACGATGATTTACACCGATGTGATGGGAAAAGGCGCGTTGGGACTAAAGAGCCCTTTTGACCACCTCCTTAAGAATCCGGGCTAGTGTGCTGCCTTTTTTTAGGATTCACCGCGACTGCGACTGAGTCGCCGCCATTCGGCATTTGCCCATAAAATTTCCGGGCGTTTTGGCGTCCCCTAAAGCATCAAAACGTCGAAAAAATTTAAAGCATCATTCCCCCCGCCCCGCCCTGATATCGGCGACTCCGCGCGGCGTTTCGTTGGAATTGCACTTATTGCCGATGGGCAAGCTCTTCGATGGACT
>DASYJX010000019.1:0-50353 GCA_035996065.1 Steroidobacteraceae bacterium
ATGCGTCAGATAGTAGGGATCGACGCTTATGCAGTGTCCGCCGACGAGGCCGGGCCGGAAGGGAAGGAAATTCCACTTCGTGCCGGCGGCCTGCAGTACTTCTTCCGTGTCTATGTCGAGTCGCCGGAAAATGAGCGCAAGTTCGTTGATCAGTGCGATGTTGACGTCCCGCTGGGTGTTTTCGATTACCTTGGCCGCCTCCGCGATTCGGATCGAAGAGGTCTTGTGAGTACCGGCCGTAATGATGCTCGCGTATAGCTCATCGACCAGAGTTGCGGCCGCGGGAGTTGAGCCCGAAGTGATTTTGCGGATGTTCGTGAGCCGGTGCTGGGCGTCACCTGGGTTGATGCGCTCAGGGCTGTAGCCCACGTGGAAGTCGTGATTGAAGCGGAGTCCCGAGATCCGTTCCAAGATAGGCACGCAGACTTCTTCCGTACAACCCGGGTATACGGTCGACTCGTAGATCACGACGTCATTCTTCGACAGGGCACTTCCCACTGTGCGGCTGGCGCCCGCTAGCGGGGTCAGATCAGGCCGATTGTACTTGTCGATCGGCGTCGGAACGGTCACGATGTGGAAATTGCAGCGCTTTAGTGCCGCCGGTTCGGTAGTGTATGTGAGGCTCTTCGCCGCGCGGAGTTCATCCGTGGAGACCTCCAGCGTGCTGTCACGGCCACGCGTGAGTTCCGCGACGCGCGCGGTACTGATGTCGAATCCCACTGTCTCGTACCGCTTGCCGAACTCGACGGCAAGCGGTAGGCCGACGTAACCAAGACCGATTACGCCAATTCGCCGTTTTTTCGGGGTAACAGTCTTCGCCATCGGCGCTCCAAACTGAATTTGCGCAAGTATACGGTGCGGAACGGCATCATGGGCCGCGCGCAATTTTCGAGAGGAATTCGAATGTCTCGCTTGCGCAGCGGCTCCAGGAATACACGCGGGCGCGGTCGAAGGAAGCCTGCGCCAATTTCGCTCGCAGCGCCGGAGAATCGATCAACTCGCGCAATGCCCGCTCGATGTCGGCGGGGTCTTCCGGGTCGAAGTACACGCCGGCGTCCCCGAGCACCTCGGGCATCGGTCCGCGCCTAGAGCAGGCGATGGGCAGCGCCGATGCCATCCCCTCAAGCAAAATGTTCGGCATATTTTCGCAGCTGGAGGCAAATACGCACACGTCCGCTTCCGAATAACGCGTATGCAGCTCCGTGTGAGGGACCGCACCTTCGTAGCGAATGAATTCCCCCCGAGGATCCAGGCGTGCCCGGGCACCGTTCAGCCGTCGCAACGCCGGCGGATACGCAGGCCCTACCAAATTCAGAACAACGGGAATTCCGCTCTTGCGCAGTTGCGACACCGCCTCGGCAACCTGCCACTGGTGTTTGTACATGTCGACGATCGACACGTAGAGCAGGCGCAGCGGCCTATCTTCGGAATACTGTCCGATGGATAGCTGCGGCTTGGCGCTGCGAGCAAAGCGGGCGTCGATGCCATGAGGGATGATGGTCGCCTTGCCGCGGATCTCACCAATCGCGCGAGTAACCACATCTCGGGCGTAACGCGTGAGAAATATGACCCCATCTGCGTGCCGCAGGGTCCCCGTCTGAGCCAATCGCAGCAGGCACAATTTTACCGCGAGCCAGGACCACCCGAAACGCGCCAATTCACTCCATTCAAACGGCAGAAGATTGCGGCTCATCGCTACGACCGGCCGGTAGCTTGCCGCATAGGATCCTCCGGGCACAAAGAGGACGTCGCACCGCGCCGATCGCGCCGCCGCCGTTAGCGAAAAGCGTTGCCAAAGCGCCCGGTAAAAAAAGGCACTTCTATCCAGCACGGCCAAGTGCGATTTTACCAGCCATGGCCGATCCTCGATCCTTTGCAACGTCGTCGTGCCGGCCCAGACAATGACTTGCTTGAATCCCGCGGCCTCAGGATTTGCGGCGCGGAGGACCTCGACCAGGTGCGTGACGCCGCCTCCATGGCGGATGTTGGAGGCGTCAATTCCGACTATCACGGTAGCCCTGGGTGCCCGGCGGCTTACAATCGTTGGAAGAGCGCAAGTACCTCTCCGCCCAAACGGGAGAGTATCGGACCATTTACCGCGCGGACCACTGTGCGCGTTACAGCAGCCGGAAGCCGGCGCAGGCCGGGTACGAATATATAACGGTAAGAACCCGAGAATCGAAGGCCTTCACTTTGCATATCGGCGCAAACCGATGCAAGAGTCATGTGATTGAGTGAGTGCACGGGCGCGCTTGCAAAGCGGCGGCTGAGGGAACCCGCCCAGTGGGTCAACCTTCCCAGTCGATAGGCATCGTCGGTGATCTGAACCAGGGCGCGCCCGCCCGGTCCGACGAGACGAGCTATACGGCACAATATTTCCGCAGGGTTTTGAACATGCGCAAGAACACCTATACAAAGCACGACATCGTACGTTTGCTGCGATTCGAAGTCGGCCAGATCGAGGCACTCACAACGAACTCTGCCGGCCATAGTCGGCGGCAGGTTGCTTCGCGCAAGTTCCAACATGGCGGCGGAAGAGTCCACAAGCAATAGATCGCCCGATTCTTCGACAAGCGGGATTGAGATTCGACCGTCCCCACAGCCAAGATCGAGAACCGACATTCCGGCGTTCAGCGGCAGCAAGCGCCGAACGGCATCGGCGCGGAGGGCGACGTAGGGATTGTTCCAAAGATACGGTCGGGGATCGGCAAAGAAGTCCTTCACCCGCTGCTGCTCAGAGTTCGTCACCATGGCATGTTCAATAGATTCTCCATCAAGCGTCGAGACGTGATGCTAACCATTCGGCCTGGTATCTGCCAGAGAAACCGGCGTTTTGGGCGTGCGAATCTCGAATCGCGGATACTGCTATTATGAAAACGAGAAACGTGCGTGCAAAGATCTTGACAAGTTTGAACTGCTGCTTGTTGCCGAATGCCAGGAAGAGAGGTGATCAGTGAGAGTGCTGATCGTGAGTCAGTACTTCTGGCCGGAATCGTTTCGCATCAACGAGGTTGTCGAATCGCTGCGGCAGGCCGGCTGTACGGTCGCGGTGCTCACGGGTCAGCCCAACTATCCGGATGGAAAAATCTACTCCGGATATAGCCCCTGGGCGAGCGGTCGCCATGATCACGTCGATGGATATCCGATCTACCGTGTGGCCATCGTACCCCGGGGGTCGGGAAAGGCGTGGCGGTTGGCGCTCAACTATTTGTCGTTCGCCGTCAGCGCATCGATTCAAGGCCGTTGGCTGCTGCGCGGCCAGCATTTCGACGTGATCCTAGTGTACGGCATGTCGCCGATTTTCCAGGCGATTCCCGGGATCTTCCTCAAAAGACCGATGCGCGCCGCGCTGGTAACTTGGGTTCAAGATCTGTGGCCCGAAAGCATCGCAGTAGCGGGATTCGTCCGTAATCGCTGGGTGCTGAGCTGCGTGGGCACGGTTGTCAAATGGATCTATCGCAGCTGCGACCTGCTATTGGTGCAGTCCCGGGCGTTCGTTCCCATTGTGGAGTCGATGGCAGAGGCTGTCCCGGTGCGATACCACCCGAATCCCGGCGAATTGCCATCCGGTGAAACGTCCGAGGGCACCGAGTCGGGAGTGACGCTCGAGGCGGGTTTCAACGTGGTATTTGCCGGCAACTTAGGGACGGTTCAGGCCCTGGATACCGTTCTCGATGCCGCCGAACGGCTGGCGGAGTATCGCGATATTCATATCGTGCTGGTGGGGAGCGGCAGCCGGCGGGATTGGCTGGTCCAAGAAGCCGCCGCCCGGAAATTATCGAATGTGCGCTTCGTCGCCCGCCTGCCGCCTCAGGCAATGCCATCGGTCTTCGCGCAGGCGTCCGCCTTGTTGGTGAGCTTGGTGCGCAGCCCGGCCATGAGCAACACCATTCCAAGCAAGGTTCAAGCCTACCTGGCGGCCGGCCGTCCGATAATTGCGAGTCTCGACGGCGAGGGTGCGCGTGTCATTTCGGAGGCGGGAGCGGGTCTCACCTGCGCCGCCGAGGACGCGGCCGCTCTCGCGCACGCAATTCTTCGGATGCGCGGCATGTCGGGCCCCGAATTGCTGCAGATGGGAGATGCCGGACGCTGGTATTATCGCCAGCATTTCGATCCCGTCACGCTCGCGCAGAGACTGGTCGAGCATTTTCGGGATTTACATCGAGGCGATCGTTCGCAGGACTCCCTGGGCTTGGGCTAAATGGGCAAGAATTCGACAGTTCTGGTGCTCGGCGCAACCGGCATGCTGGGCAGCGCGGTGCTGCGATTTTTCGCGAAGAGCGCCGGCTTTTCGGTGATCGGCTCAGTCCGTTCATCGAACGCCATTCAATTGCTGCCGAGAGACCTGCACGGGAGTATCGTCACTGGAATAGACGTGATGGACATGGACAGCGTGCTGCGCCTGTTCGATCAAGCGAGGCCCGATATCGTCGTCAACTGCGTGGGACTGGTGAAGCAATTGGCGGAAAGCAGCGATCCGCTTGCATCGATTCCCCTCAATGCACTGTTCCCGCACCAGCTGCTTCGTTTATGCAAGGTGGCCGGAGCGCGGCTCATTCACATCAGCACGGATTGTGTGTTCGACGGAGCAAAAGGCATGTATACCGAGTCGGACGTTGCCGACGCAAGAGACATGTACGGGCTCAGCAAATATTTGGGCGAGGTACGCGATTCGGAGGCAATTACTCTGAGGACATCCATCATTGGTCCCGAACTCAACAGCGCGCACGGTCTAGTATCGTGGTTTCTCGACCAAGGCAACAATGTGAAGGGATTCACGCGGGCCATTTTCTCGGGTCTGCCGACCGTGGAACTGGCTCGCATAATGCGCGATTACATCATCCCCAGACATGAGCTGAACGGCCTCTATCACGTGTCCGCCAACCCCATAAGTAAATATGATTTGCTGTTGCTGATAGCTCACGAGTACCGGAAGCTCATCGATATAGCGCCGCAAGCGGAGCCGGCGCTCGATCGTTCACTGGATTCGACGCGCTTTCGCAAGCACACGTCGTACGTTCCGCCAAGCTGGCCGGAACTGGTGCGGACCATGCATGAATTTGGATAGCCAGCGCGGAATATATATGGGAAAAGATCCAATGCTCTTCGGCAAGACATTGCTCATCACCGGTGGTACAGGATCGTTCGGCCACGCGGTTGTCGACCGCTTTTTGGAGACGGATGTCGCCGAAATCCGTGTGTTCAGCCGCGATGAAAAAAAACAAGAAGACATGCGTCTCGAGTTCAGAAACGACAGGCTCAAATTTCACATCGGCGACGTGCGCGATTATGAAAGCATTCATGATGCGCTGAGCGGCGTCGACTATGTTTTTCACGCAGCGGCACTCAAACAGGTTCCGTCTTGCGAGTTCCATCCGATGGAAGCCGTCAAGACCAATGTGATCGGGGCGGAGAATGTAATGCGAGCCGCGATCGCCAACAAGGTTAGTCGTTGCGTTGTGCTCAGCACGGACAAGGCGGTATATCCGATCAATGCAATGGGTATATCTAAGGCGATGATGGAAAAAGTGATGATTGCGAAATCTCGAATCTGCGGGCCGGGGTCGACCGTTTTGTGCGCAACCCGGTACGGCAATGTGATGGGCTCCAGAGGATCCGTGATTCCGCTGTTCCTCCGGCAGCTTCGCGAAGGCGTCGCTCTTACAGTAACCGATCCCACTATGACCCGATTTCTGATGTCGCTCGAGGAATCGGTGGATCTGGTTCTTCACGCCTTTGGACGCGCCGAACCCGGCGATATTTTGGTGCAGAAGGCGCCTGCATGCACTGTCGGCGACCTTGCGACGGCGTTACGCGAACTCCTCGACTGCGATAATGAGATTAGAATCATAGGCACTCGTCACGGCGAGAAATTATACGAAACATTGGTTTCGCGGGAGGAAATGGCGCACGCGGAGGAGCTGGAACGCTTCTACCGGATTCCCGCCGATTCCCGAGATTTGAATTACGACAAGTACTTCGTCGAGGGCGAACCCGCGATTTCGGAATTTCGCGACTATACGTCGCACAGCGCAGAGCGATTGAACGTCGGACAAGTAATGCAGCTGCTTCAGGGTCTGGCGATCGTACGAGAGGCCATGGATGCTTAAGGTCATGACAATCGTCGGGACCCGACCCGAAGTGATTCGTCTATCGCGAATCATCGACAAGCTCGATCGGCACTGTGCGCATGTGCTGGTCCATACCGGGCAGAATTTCGATTACGAACTGAACGAACTCTTCTTCGTCGAGCTGGGCATTCGGCGGCCGGACGCGTTTCTTTCGGCCGCCGGCGCGAGCCCCGCGGAGACCATCGGCAAGGTGATCATCGCCTCCGACGAAGTACTCAAGCACCACAAGCCAGATGCGCTGCTGTTGCTTGGGGACACTAACAGCTCGCTGGCCGCGATTGCGGCAAAACGGCTGAAAATACCTATCTTCCACATGGAAGCGGGCAATAGATGTTTCGATTTTCGGGTACCGGAGGAAATCAATCGCCGCATCGTGGATCACATCGCCGACATCAATCTACCGTACAGTGAAATCGCGCGGGAATATCTCCTTCGCGAGGGCTTGCCTCCCGACCAGATTATCAAGACGGGCAGCCCATTGCGCGAAGTGATCGAGCACAACTGGAGCAAGATCGAGGCGTCGAATATCCTGACGAAGCTCCAGCTGATTCCGTACGCATATTTCGTGGTCAGCATGCATCGCGAGGAAAACGTCGATGTGGCGGCGACTCTCCAACGCATTTTCGGGCTGTTGACTCATCTGGCCGAGAAGCATGGTGAGCCGGTGATCGTGTCGACTCACCCTCGCACGCGACAGCGGATCGATGAGCTTGGGCTGACGGTTCATCCCAAAGTGCTCCTGCACAAGCCGTTCGGCTTCCTGGACTACGTCAAATTGCAGTTCAATGCTCGCGCGGTGTTGTCCGACAGCGGAACGATTACCGAAGAATCGTCGATTCTCAATTTTCCGGCGCTCAATGTACGCGATGTGCAGGAAAGGCCCGAGGGATTCGAAGAGGGCTCGGTCATGATGGTTGGCTTGGATCCGGCCCGCGTGGATCAAGCGTTGAATGTGCTAGCCGGACAGCGGCGCGGTCAGGACCGCTCGCTGCGGCTGGTGAGAGACTATGAGCCCGCCAATGTTTCGGACAAGGTGCTCAGGATCATATTGAGTTATACGGACTTCGTTCGGCGGCGTGTTTGGGGCGATAAATAAAGGATCTCGCACACTTTTTGGCCTCGCCTTTGCTGCTGGCCCTGTCGGTGGCTATCGTGAGCGCCGTCGTTCGATGGTGCGGGCGGAGGCGGATTGCGAACGGTCTGGTTGTTGCGGCCGGCGCGATTGCCTACTTATTTTCCACCGTACTGGTGGGCGATGCGTTGCTGCGCCCGCTCGAGCGGCGATATCAACCCATGCGCGAGGGTCAATTGCCGCCGCTGGTCTCGTGGGTAGTCGTACTGGGCAGCGACTACACGCCGCGCGGCGGCATTCCTGTAACGGGCGCGCTGGATGCCGACGGGTTGGTGCGCATCGTCGAAGGAGTGAGACTTGCCCGCGAACGTCCGGCGATGCGGATGTTGGTGTCGGGCGGCGCCCGTCCGGGTTTGGCAGCTCCCGCGCAGGGCTATGCCGAATTGGCGCGCGATCTCGGTATCGCTCCGACTTCAATAACGATCTCCGACAAACCGCTCGATACAGCTTCGGAAGCCCGGGAGGTGGTTATGTTGCTGGGGAGTGCTCCGTTCCTTTTGGTGACGTCGGCTTATCATATGCCGCGCGCGATGCGGCTGATGCATGACGCGGGAGCGCAGGCTATGCCGGCGCCGACGGGTCAGCTCACCAATGAGCCTGAGCGCATGAATTGGCGCGGCTTGTTGCCGGGCTCCGGCGGATTGCGCAAAACAGAGCGTGCACTGCACGAATACCTTGGTTTTCTCGCAATCGCGCTCGGCGTCGCTTGAATGGCCGCATGATGATTGAGTTTGCGCTGAGTACCGTTGTCCTGATCGTTTCGGCCGCATTGACCGGTATCGTGCGCCGATTGGCGTTGGCGCACCGGCTGCTGGACGTTCCCAACGACCGCAGCTCTCATACGAGGCCGACGCCGCGCGGCGGAGGTTTGGCCATGGTTATAACGCTGTTGGCGGCGATCGCAGTGTTGGGTGCCGCCGGGGTGATCACGACTCGATTGGCCCTCGCGATGCTGATCGGCGGAGGGTCGGTCGCCATAGTTGGGTTTGTCGATGACAGATGGCACGTCGCCCCACCGATTCGCTTGATCGTGCATATTTCAGCCGTTTTTCTGTATGTCTGGATTCTCGGTCGGCTACCTCCCATCGACTTTGGCGTCGCGATCTGGGATCTCGGCGTTTTTGGGACCGTTCTTGGCATACTCGTCCTTGTCTGGTTCTTGAATCTTTACAATTTCATGGATGGCATAGATGGAATCGCCGGCGTCGAAGCTACCAGCGTTGCCACCGTGGCCGCCGCATTGTTGATGTTCCGGGGTATCGAATCACCGGCCCCTTTGCTTCTGCTCTTGACCGCCGCCGCCGCCGGCGGCTTTCTGTTCTGGAATTGGCCACCCGCCAGGATTTTCATGGGAGATGCAGGAAGCGGATTCTTGGGGTTCTCACTGGGAGCGATCGCGTGGATCACGATAGTGTCCGGCGACCTGTCGATTTGGGTATGGCTAATACTCTTTGGAACGTTTTTCGTCGACGCCACCGTGACCTTGTTGCGACGATGGGGACGCGGCGAACCGCTGGCGATCGCGCATCGAAGCCACGCCTACCAGCGTCTGAGCCGCAGGCTGGGCAGCCACGAAAAAGTGACGGTTGGATGCCTCATTGTAAATGTCGTGTGGCTCGCCCCCCTAGCATGGCTTGCCACGGTGCACCCATCCCTCGGCGCCCCCGCCATGCTGATCGCCTGGACTCCGTTGGCGATCTATTCCTGGCGCAGTGGCGCGGGCCTGCCGGGAGATTGATCGCCAGCTTTACCGCACGAGAGCCCAAGCCAGTTCCTCGCTGGTCGTATACGGCGGCCGCCAGTCAAAAAGTGCGCGCGCGCGCGCCGGCATCAGTTCGAACGGCAGGGCTAGCCTGCGATATTCTTCTTGAAGGCCTGCCGCTCGCAATCCCAATTCAAGGAGTTGTGGAGGAATAGGTAACAGCCGGGCGCGTCTACCGCGTACAAGAGCGATTTGTCTTGCGAATTCGGCGACCGTGATCGGTTCGGAATCGGCAACCAACAGGGTCGGGAATTCGTGGGGGATCTGCCGGGCTGATGTGGCAATCGTCACCAGCAAATCGCAGAGATTTCGGATGCCGAGGACACTGCGGCGCGCGGCGATTCGCGCCAATGGGAGCGGCAAGCCGCGGTCGATCCAATTGCAAAATCGTCGATAGCTGCCGGGCGCATCGCGGCCATAGACCATGGGCGGTCTCAGTATCGTGAGGGATAGGTTGCCCTTTGCGGCTTCCGCGACTCGCTGTTCCGCCTCAAACTTCGAAATCGTGTACATATCGTATGGCATGGCGGGGGACGAGTCGTCGAACCCTCCGGGCGGGGATGCTTGGCCCAGAACGCCGGCAGAACTCAAGAGCACGAATTGTCCGACGCCGGCGCGAATGCTCGCCTTCATCATGGCGACCGAGAGGCCGACGTTGCTTTCGCGGTACCTCGACAAGGGGTCATCCAAAGACTTGGGCGAAACGTGTGCGAGCCCGGCGATATGTACGACGGCGTCCACCCCGTCGAGCGCGCGAGCGAGCGACTCCGCATCTAAGTAGTCGAGCGGAATAAGATCTGGACTCGCCGCTTCTCGCGCAAATGCGCGGACGGTCAACCCCGCATCCCTGAATGCTGCAGCGACATGCTTGCCGATGAATCCGGAGGTGCCGGTAATCCCGACCGTCTTCATGGCCAGCTTCGGCGCACGGAATCAACTCTTGGCGGCTCGCCCAAGACTCAATATGCCCAAGAGCGACAGTATCGACACCAGATCTATAGCGCCGCCTCCGGACTTGGACGGCGGGCTATTGTCGGTGACCACGGCAGTCGCCTTTGCGGATAGTCCGCTGGCGGTTGAGCTGCAGGTAATGCCGAAGGTCAACATCACCGATGCAGTGGCCGTAGCGAAGGGTTCGGTGATGGTCTGGCTCCCGCTCGCCGCCTTGGCGCCGGCCCAATTGTCGCCGGAACCGCCGCCCGTCGCCGTGCATCCGGTTGCATTGGTCGCCGCCCAAGTCAACGTCGTGGATTGACCGGCGATTATTGTCGTTGGAGATGCGCTGAGGGTTGCGGTGATGGCCGGCCAATTCCAGACCACTGAGGTGACGGGATCCATCGCGGGTACCCCAGGTGCAGCACAATGAGTGCCATAAAAGACTTTACCTGAGGAAGTCTCTGTCAGACTCTTGCTTCCGTTCGGCGGGATCGTTCCATTGAAAGCGGGATTCGAGGTGCTGTCGGCCGCAGTGCAAGTAGAACCGGGCGACGAGGTCCAGTTGATCTGCAGGGGCAGGCCTACGGTCGCCGTGCGGCCATTCGCTGATATCGTGGCGGCAATTGGCGCAAGTCCAGATAGCGAAACCTGGTAATTAGCCCCTCCAGTCGGAATCACCAGGGCCCCGGCTAGCGCCCCCGCGACAGCCGGCGAAAAGGCCACCGCGACCGAGCACGCGTTGCTGGGAGTAAGAGATGGACCGCAGCTTGTGGTCACCACGGAAAAATTGGTGCCGACGGATATAGTCCCGAGCGTAATTGCGGTTCCACCAAAATTGGTGAGCACAACGGTCTGAGACGGACTCATCCCGCCGACTGCCTGTGTTCCGAAGCTAAGCGGCCCCGGTGTGATTCGCAATTGGGGTGCCTGGAACAAATATGCGTGTACCTGATTCGTCCTCGAATCAACGCCGTTCGCCACTATCAACGTGTTGTCGTTGATGCCGACGGCGCTAGTTAGAGTCACAAATGGCCTTAGGGGATCAGTCGCGCCGATTAGCGTGTTGAGGTCGTTCATCCCACCGTTGTATAAAAAGGCGTGGGTGGTCGCGCCGCCGGCGAAGTCCGACGATCCGACTATTTGGCCGGTGGCGTTGATGGCGTACCCGGTACTGTGCGTACCACCGTCGAGCGTGCCGAGATTAGTTGTCGTCCCGTTATTGAATAGGAAAGCACTCGTGCCGACTGACGTAGTGAGAGTGCCTGTTACGTCGCCGCTAGCGTTGATCGCATAGGCAGCGCCCGGTCCCAGGTTAGTCCAGGAACCGCTGCTGGCGACATATGCATACACACCAGATCCGATGAAATTTCTACTGAAATCGACAGTGCCGGCAATTTGGCCGCCGTCGTTGATGCCAGAAGGCCTGTTGTCTACGACCGCCGTGCAAGTGTTCAAATTGTTGGAAAGCGCGACGCTGCAAGGGACAGCAATGTCAGTCTCAATCCCATTGGCGTAAACGAAACCAACGTGGTATCCGTGAATATCGAGGGTATTGGCATACCAGCCAACCACCTGACGAGCGGAATTGATCCCGGTGCTTGCGCCCGGCTCGAATTCCATGCGGCCGATGAATGCTTGGAATAGCACCGATATGTTTGTCAGAGTGCCGTTGATGAATGCGATAGGGACTACGGTAGGTCCCTGTCCACCACTAGCAGGAGCCATGGCGGAGCCCGCAATCTGTCCAGTTGAATTTATCGCGAGCGCAGAGGCTGGAGTACTTCCACCTGGTAACGCTGGCAGGGGCGTGATGGACCCATTGCTGTAAATTCCTTGGTCGAGCGCAACCTGGCCGCTGCTGTTGATCGCGTGGCCGACGGTACCGGGGCCGAGATCAGTGAGGTCAATAGCCTGGGCGTCCGCGCTCGCCGAAGCAAGCTGCTGTGTTATGGCAAAACCAAAGGTCAATACTGCCCGCAAGATTCCGTTCTGCATGTCATTCCTAGGTGATTCTCGGGGGTCCGGTGAAGACTGTTCCTTCTCAAGTGCAACCGATTTGCGAGTGGGGGGATCATCGCCGAACGCTCTTACAATGGCAAATTAGGGGCTCGGCCCTTCGTCAATAGCGGAGCGGTGTTCGGACGACGTTTGCCTACGCAATCGCGTCAGGCAGCAGGTAGTCCACCGATTGCTCGGTCGGCATAATCGATGACGATGGTCCAGAGCGGAAGATCGGGGCTGCCGTCCGCCTTGATGTACTTGGATCGATATTTGGCGTACTTGTCGAAGTCGATTTTCAATTCATCGCGCCAGTCGATCAATCGCAGATCATCGCGATCCAGATTGACCGGCTTCTTTCCGAGTTCCGCGGCAACCTTTTCGATCGATGCGCCCTCGTGGGCACGCGAAAGTTCGTCGGTCGTCACGAAAATGATAGGTTTGCAAAACAGGACGGCATACTGAATCGCGGTGCTGTCATGGCAAATGACCGCATTGCATGCCCTGATCATCTCGGCTGTCCTGCCGCGCTCGATTCGGAACTCTCTAAAAAACTGCTGTTTGCCGCTTTGGTCATAGCTCGCCCGGGGATGCGCCGCAATTCGGACCTCCAAGTCCAACGCCGCCGATATTGCCTCCAATCCGTTGCACACCGCCGGAAAGTACCGTTCGGCGGTCACTACGGACGCAGTCCCCTGATAAATGAACTCGAGATGAAAGCAGTAGTCCTGATCGATGAAGACCGCGTACTCGCCTGAATCTGGCAGCGCCGACTTGACCAGCTCGAGATAGATGTCGTAGTCGAAGTTGTGAGCCTTGATCATGCCGCTAGAGCGCGAGAGTGTCATCGACTGTGTGCCGGAAATCACTGCCAGCTCGGCCGGGATGCGCGGCCCCACCACTCTGGAAAAAAACGAATTGCTCAGCCACTTCCACGCGCCGCGAGGCCCCTTCGCGAAGATTTTTCCCAATCTGGAGATCGAACCGCGGCTCGTATCGCGATCGGGAAGCGGGATTGAACCTGTAGCGCAGATGACCCGTGTGGCCCCCATCCGTCTGAGCGCCAACTTCGCTCGCACAGAGTGAAAGGTGTCTCCCGTTAGGTCGATGACGTATTGAATCGCTGTCGGACTGCGCAGCCGGCCCTGTAGCTCGCTACGGGATTTCAAGGGGAAATACCCGGCGAACTTCTTCACGCTATGTCCGCGTTCCATGAAGTTTTGCCAAACACGAGGATGTGCCCAAGGCGTCAGATCCCACACCTCGACATTCCACTGCCGATCCATCCAAGCCTGGATTCCGAAGCGCTGGAAATTGCGTTCATCGAGCGGTTGTTCGATTAAGTAAACGACGCGCTTCGCCGCCAGCGATCCGCTCATGACGAATATACGTGCTCGACCGGCGATGCACCTTCATCTGTCATGGGGGCTACGAGTTCCATAGGGCGTCAAACGTTGCGGCAATCAATTGCTTTCCAGCTGTTACTCGAAATCCCGACCTTTGCGTTGCATGGGTTACCGGAGCCGCGAGTTGGAAGTTTTACGCGTCCTTTTTGCGCGAGGCAAGTTTTCCCGGCGAGCCTCCGTGCGTCCAGCCTGTCCGGCCGGGTGATTACGCCGCAAAATACGTTGCCGTGATGACGATCTTGTCCATGCCCACCTTGATCGCCGGCAAGCAAAGCTTGGTGCCCTCGATATATCCGCCGGCGTATTCGGTCTGCGTCGTGATGTTGGTTACCGTGACATCGGACGAATAGTCGCTGGCAGAGAACGGAAGGCCGGTAATGACCGCGCCTCTGGCGCACGTAATCGAGGTGGAGGCGCTCAACACGATGTTGACGGTCACGAGCGGTCCATGCGCGGCGCAAATCGCGCGCGCGCTCAGTGCGCCCTTTATATCGAGGTCGTTGGTGTTCGCGATCCATAACTTATTGCCGTTGCCGTGATCGATCCACGAATCGCTATGTCTCGTCCCTACCGCCCAGCCCTCCGAATGCCCCATGAGTACGTTGTTTTTCGAATTCACGATGCTAAGCCGCATGGCGGAGGTGCTCAGCACGGAATTCTGGACCGTGCCTGCGGCCAGCAGACCGCGTGATGACTGTTCAGAGATATTCCTGATGTGGAAATTATCGAGCGTAACCGACGCGCCGGCATATATCGCGTTGGTTGCCGCCGGCAAGCGACAGCTGCCGATGCTCCAGCCGGTGGGTGTAAATGCATTATTGCTGAAGAGAATTCCGTACCTCTGAATGTACTTTGCGTTTTCGCCGGTCAAACCGTCAATCAAGGCGAAATTACTCGCTCCGCGGGTCATGTCGACATAGACAAGGGCGCGTCCATTGGCTGTCAACGAGGCGCTGTAGGCCCAGCCGCCAAAATTCTTCCATGAATCAACTTGCTCGAGGCAGACGCAATCGGAAGTATCCGTACCGCCTTCGTTGTAATATTGATTCCCAAAGCAATTGTGGTCTATGCATGAGTATGGGCCGGTTGCAATCAAACCGGGAACGATTGAAGTCAAGCCAGAGATGTTGCTGGCCGTCCAAACTGCGGCTTTGGTTCCGGCCGTGGTTGCATAGTTTGCAAAGTAGCAGTCGATGAGCGTGTCGCTCTCGGCGCCGTAGCAATAGAACGGTGCGACCCTGAATTTTCCGGCGATCCGGCAATTTTGCATCTTGTGAAATAGGCTTCCGCCATCGGAGTTGCGCGCCCAAAGGATGCCGGTAGTTGGGTATACCGCCGCATCGGTGCCGATTACGACGTCGTAGAGTTCAACATTGTCGGCGCCTGTGCAATCAAAGACGGCGACACCCGTATGTCTGGCAATGATGCCGTGAAAATCTCCGCCGTTGTCCCCGATGTTGCGGATGGTGATCCCGTGCTGATTTCCACGGCCCGCGAATGTGCAGTTGACCGGGGAATCGAGCAAGTACGGCGCGGTGCCACCGTAGGTAACCTGGGCCCCTCCGTGCTTCGCTTGCTTTATGGCGCTATCGAAAGCGAGCACCATACTGGTTGTTCCCGGCACTGCGTTCGAACCGTAGCGATCGACGGAGCCGGGCGGGAATGCAGGATTCGCGATAGTTACGTCCGCAGCGGCCTCCGCAGCCGTTTTCCCTGGTTCATGCCCCGGAAGGGCTTGCACTTTGAGAGGTGAACTTGCCATTGCACATCGGGCGGCCGAGGCAAAAATGGCGCTCGAAATATCGCGACGACGCATGTCGAAACTCCGTGGGTTGAGTGAGGCGGAATTGCAATCGCGGCATGCCAAACGAGATTCTGGACGAACTTGGCGCCGCAGTCTTGTATCTATTACAAACTTACACTCGCGAGTTCGCTGACATGTGTCGGCGATTGGCTACATGTCTGCTCCGCAATTGATGGATGGTCGCGCGACGAGCGCATCGTCAGAGGAACATTTGGTCGATGCCCGACTCTAGACTACAGGGGCTTGGTCAACCTCGCGTCGGCTGGCGCGTTAGGTGCTCTAAATAAAGCCAGCTCGCAACACGGTTGGCTATCGGCGAGATAAATTCGGTACACTACGCGGCAGGGAGATAAAAAAATCCGTGTCAGCGGCGAAAATCGAAGCGCTAATTGCGGTTAAGTGTCAGGGAGGTTCACCTTGGGTTCAAAGACCGTCGAAACGACTAGCAACTTTGCACGGCAAACCGTCGAAATGCCGGGACCGCTCAAACGAATCATAGCGATTTGCACGGATTCAGTGCTCACGCCGCTGGCGTTGTGGGCTGCTTTGGCCCTCAAGACAGGTCACCCCTCGTTCTCTCTCGCTGATTGGCCCGCCTATGCAACGGTGATTGTCGTCAGTACTCCGATTTTCGTGCGCATGGGTCTCTACCGCGCCGTGATCCGTTTTCTGGGTCATAAAGCCGTATTTGCAGTTGCGTTTGCGGTCTTGTTGAGCGGGATATTGATAGGAACCGTGGGCTATTGGCTGAGAATACCAGCGCTTTCTTGGAGCGTTGTGGCTATCTATTCGTGCCTTGCATTGCTCTATGTCGCGGGTTCCCGCTTCGTGGTGCGCTACTATTTGCTCACTCACTATCACCAGCCGACCGTCGCTCGAGTTGCCATATACGGCGCAGGCGATGCGGGCGCGCGGCTTTCTACGGCCTTGTCGGCCACGCGTGCCTTCGACCCTTTGGTTTTCATCGACGACAAGAAGAGCTTGCATGGTCGAATGGTCAACGGTATCAAGGTTTATGCACCTGAAGACCTTCCGGGCCTGATTAAATCCCGCAATATCGACCGTATCCTGCTTGCGCTGCCGTCATTGACCCGCCGCCGACGCCGGGAAATTCTGAGCGAGTTGGAACCTCTCGCGGTGCACGTGCAAACCGTGCCGGAATTTGAGCAGCTGGTCACCGGCACTGCAACGGTGGAGGACATACGCGAAGTTGAGGTTTGCGACCTGCTGGGACGCGATTCGGTTCCACCGAAGGCGGGCCTGTTCGATGCCTGCGTTCGCGATCGTGTGGTCATGGTGACCGGGGCGGGCGGGTCGATCGGCTCCGAGCTATGCCGGCAGATCATAGGCTTGGGCCCCAAAAGGCTGGTGTTGTTCGAAATGTCCGAATTGGCCCTCTACAACATTCAACGAGAGCTTGCCACGTTTGCCGCTCAACATTCCTTGGCTGTCGATCTGGTCGGCCTGATCGGCAATGCACACCACAAATTTCGATTGCGCGACATTCTGCAGGCCTATCGGGTGCAAACCGTGTACCACGCCGCTGCGTACAAACATGTACCGATTGTCGAACAGAATGTAATCGAGGGCGTTCACAACAACGTGATCGCCACGTGGTATGCCGCGGAAGCCGCCCATGAAACCGAGGTAGAGACTTTCGTACTGGTATCGACCGACAAGGCGGTGAATCCGACCAATGTCATGGGGGCGACGAAGCGTTTCGCGGAGATCGTCCTGCAAGCTCTGCATCGGCGCGGCAGCAAGACTCGGTTTTGCATGGTGCGATTCGGCAACGTGCTGGCGTCCTCGGGTTCCGTCGTACCGCTGTTCAATGAGCAGATCAAAGCCGGCGGTCCTGTCACCGTGACCCATCCCGAAGTAATTCGCTACTTCATGACCATCCCGGAGGCCGCGCAGCTCGTGATTCAGGCCGGTTCGATGGCGGAGGGGGGCGATGTCTTCGTGCTCGACATGGGCAAGCCGGTTCGGATCGGGGACCTTGCGCGCCGGATGATCAATCTCATGGGCCTCACCGTGCGCGACGACCAGCATCCCGACGGAGATATCGAGATTTCCTATACCGGCCTGCGTCCGGCGGAGAAGCTCTATGAAGAATTGTTGATCGGCAACAATGTCACCGGTACCGAACACCCGATGATTTTACGTGCCATCGAGCATTCCCTGCCGTGGGAACGGGTGCAATCCTTGCTGGAAGAGATCCTGGTGGCGATGAGCCGATTCGATTGCCATCGGGCACTGCATTTACTGGGCGAGGTCGTCGAGGAGTACAAGCCCGCGCCTGAATCGCACGACCTGGTGTGGGCGCGCCAGACCACGATCGCCGCCGACGATCGGAAAGTCACCAGTCTCAAGCCCCGCCGCATTGTCAGAAATACCGGCCCCACCGATACTGCCCATCCTTAACGGGCATCCCGTCCGTTCTTGAGGTGGGTGTGTGAACCGTACCATTCTAGTCACGGGCGGCGCCGGCTATATCGGCAGCCACGTCGTGCGTCAATTGGGAGAGGCCGGCGAAAAGGTCCTCGTCCTGGATAACTTGGGTCGAGGCTTCAAGCAGGCGGTGACGGCGGGCGAGCTGGTCATCGGCGACGTGGGCGACTTTGCGCTGGTATCGAGGCTCCTGGCGGACACTCAAGCAGACACGGTCATGCACTTTGCCGCCCATACCATCGTGCCCGAGTCCGTGGCTCAGCCGCTCAAGTATTACGGCAATAACACCTGCGCTACGCGTTCTCTCTTGCAGGCCTGCCTCGAGAATGACGTCAAGAACTTCGTGTTTTCGTCCACCGCCGCGGTGTATGGCATACCGGAGCAGGGCTATGCCGACGAGGAGTCGCCGACCCGTCCCATCAATGCCTATGGGACGTCGAAGCTCATGAGCGAGTGGATGCTGCGCGATGTCGCCGCGGTGAGCGGGTTGCGCTACGTCGCGTTGCGGTATTTCAACGTGGCGGGGTCCGAACCTGGCGGAAGAATCGGCCAGGCCACACAGGGTGCCACCCTGTTGACGAAGGTGGCCTGCGAAGCCATGGTCGGTAAGCGGCCTCATGTGTCGGTATTCGGGAGCGACTACCCCACCCCGGACGGCACGGGTATGCGCGATTACCTACACGTCGAAGATTTGGCCGCCGCGCACTTGAACGCGCTCGACTATCTTCGCGGCAACGGCAAGTCGGTGACGCTCAACGTCGGTTACGGTCACGGCTATTCGGTACGCGAGGTGCTGCGGATGGTGGAGGCGGTCGGTGGAAAGCGTCTGGTCATTCGCGAAGAAGCTCGGCGCGCCGGCGACCCCGCGTACTTGGTGGCGCGGGCCGATCGGATTCGGGCGGAACTCGGGTGGCAGCCGCGCTACGACAACTTGGAGGCGATCGTGACCCACTCGCTGGCATGGGAGCAGAAGCTCCAGCGAGAGCCTTGGAGCTGAGAGCCTTCTCACGGGCCAGGTTTGACGTGCCCCCGCAGCCAAGGCACCAGAACCTCGAAATTGAACCCGTTGGTCGGATACAAATCCGCGATGAACGAGTAGGTGTCTTCGGCAGTGGCCCGCAGCTGAACGCCGTTGATGGTGAGAAAGGCATAGGTCGACGCAAAGGCAGTCCGCTCATTGCCGTCGATGAACGGGTGATATTGAGCCAGGCTTTCCCAAAGGGCCGCAGCCTCCTCGATGACATCGAGGTAATGACCGGTTTTGGGCCGAAACAGCGCCGCTTCCAGATGCCCCGACCCCCGCACGCCGGGTCTGCCGCCGTAGCGTGCGATCTGGTCGGCGTGCACCGCCATGACTTCCGGCAAGGTGAGGTGATCGGTCATCTTGCGAGCTTCCGGTAGAGCTCGGCATACTTCTCGTGGCTTCCGGCGTATGCGCTCATCACATGCGCGCGAGGCCGGGTGTTTTTGCGTTTCTCGATCAGGTCGGCCAGGGCTTCGTCGACGAGTGCCTGCAACTGCCGACCTTCGCTCTGCGCGAGGGCGCGCAGCTCGATGAGGATTTCCGGGCTCGCCTGGGTGGCGAACTTTTCTCTCGGGCCGGACATGACGCTCCTTGGATTTGGGGGAAAAGCGCGCATCATGATAAATCATGATCCGTCAAGAAATCTAGGCGCCGACCCTGCCGCGCTTTACTTGGCTATCCGAAACCGCTAGGCTTTCGCGTACTTTTCCCAGTCAAATCAGAATATTACGCATGCGAATTACGATTTTTGGCTCGGGCTATGTGGGCCTGGTGACGGGTGCGTGCCTGGCCGATGCCGGCAATCAAGTGGTGTGCGTCGATGTCGATGAACGCAAGATCGCCATGCTCAAGAGAGGCGAGGTGCCCATTCACGAGCCTGGCCTCGATGCGATGGTCAAACACAATTTCGATGCGGGCCGTCTGCGCTTTACTGTCAGCGCCGAAGAGGGCGTGCGGCACGGGCTGTTCCAACTGATCGCCGTGGGTACGCCCCCCGACGAAGACGGATCGGCGGACTTGCAGTATGTGTTGGCGGTCGCGCGCTCGATCGGCGAGCACATGAGCGAATACAAGGTGGTCGTTACGAAATCGACCGTCCCGGTAGGTACCGCCGACAAGGTGCGCGAAGCGGTCGGGGCTTCGCTTGCGGCGCGGCGCGCATCGGTCGAGTTCGACACGGTGTCGAATCCGGAATTCCTCAAGGAAGGGGCCGCCATCGATGATTTCATGAAGCCGGACCGGGTGATCATCGGTACGGATTCGGAGCGCGCCACCGAACTGCTGAGGACTCTATACGAGCCCTTCACGCGCAACCGCGACCGCATGATCGTCATGGATGTGCGCTCGGCGGAACTCACCAAGTACGCGGCCAATGCAATGCTCGCAACGAAAATCAGCTTCATGAACGAGTTGGCCAATCTCGCGGAACACTTCGGTGCCGATATCGAGGCGGTGCGGCTGGGAATAGGATCCGATCCGCGCATCGGTTATGCCTTCATCTACCCCGGCGCGGGCTATGGCGGCTCGTGTTTTCCCAAGGACGTGCAGGCCCTGAAGCGCTCGGCGGACGAAGTCGGATATGAGGCGAGCCTGCTCTCCGCGGTCGAGAGCGTCAACAATCGCCAGAAGCAGGTGCTTTTCCGAAAGATCAAGACGCATTTTGGTGATTTGCGGGGTAAGACCATCGCACTGTGGGGCCTGTCCTTCAAACCCAATACCGACGACATGCGCGAGGCGGCCAGCCGCGTTTTGATGGAGTCCTTGTGGTCGGCGGGCGCGAAAGTGCGCGCCTACGATCCGGTGGCTATGCCCGAGTGCCTGCGGATTTACGGCAAGCGAGAGGATTTGATCCTTTGCAGGACCAGCCCCGAGGTGCTCGAGGGAGCGGATGCGCTCGCCATCGTCACCGAATGGCGTGAATTCCGCAGCCCCGACTTCGATGCCATCAAGAGTGCGCTGCGCTCGCCCGCGATATTCGACGGGCGGAATCTCTACGACCCGGCGCAAATGGCGCGAGCGGGCTTCAGTTATTATGCGATCGGCCGCGGCAAACCTTCTTTAGCGAGTGACTTATGACCGTACTGATTCCGGTGATTTTATCCGGCGGCGCCGGCACGCGGCTCTGGCCGCTGTCGCGAGAAATGTATCCCAAGCAGTTGCTGGCTCTTACCGGCAAGCACACCATGCTCCAGGATACGGCTACGCGGCTCGCCGGCATACCCGGCGCCCAGCCGCCGATCGTCGTGTGCAACGAAGCGCACCGCTTTACCGTGGCTGAACAGCTGCGTGCGCTGGGAATCAAGGCCTCCGCCATTCTGCTCGAACCTGCCGGCCGCAATACGGCGCCCGCCGTCGCTCTGGCGGCGCTGACGGCGCAAGAGATCGACCCTGAGGCGACGGTCGTCGTGGCGCCGGCAGATCACGTGATTCGCAATGCGCGTGCCTTTCAGGCCGCGGCCAAGGTGGCCGCGGACTTGGCGCAGGACGGCAAGCTCGTGACCTTCGGCATCGTGGCGCACACGCCCGAAACAGGCTATGGGTATATCCGGCGCGGCGAGGGTAAGGGGCCGGCCTATCCGGTGCAGCAATTCATCGAGAAGCCGCCGCTGGACGTGGCAGCGCAGTTCGTCGCGTCGGGCGATTACTACTGGAACAGCGGCATGTTCGTGTTCAAGGCCCGCCGCTTCTTGGCGGAGCTGGCGGCCTTCGCGCCGGACATTCTCGAGGCTGCCGAGGCGGCGCGGCGCGCGGCCAAGACCGATTTGGACTTCGTGCGGATCGACAAGGCCGAATTCGAGAAGTGCCGCAGCGAGTCGATCGACTATGCGGTGATGGAAAAGACCCGCGATGCGGTAGTGCTGCCGCTCGATGCAGGCTGGAGCGACGTCGGCTCCTGGTCCTCGCTGTTCGACGCCTTGCCGGCCGACGAAGAGGGCAATGTGCTGCAGGGCGATGTCATGGTGCATGACACGCACGATTGCTATGTGCACTCGACCAGCCGCTTGGTCGCCGCGGTGGGCATGGACGATCACATCATTGTCGAGACCAAGGATGCCATTCTCGTGGCGCCGAAGGAACGCGTGCAGGATGTGAAAGAGCTGGTCGCCATGATCAAGAAGTCAGGCCGCAGCGAATCCTCCTGGCATCGCGAGGTCTTCAGGCCCTGGGGCAGCTACGACAGCATCGACAACGGCGAGCGCTTTCAGGTCAAACGCCTGTCGGTCAAGCCGGGCGGCGTGCTGTCGCTGCAAATGCACCACCATCGCGCCGAACATTGGATCGTGGTGCAGGGCACTGCGCGGATTACCTGCAACGACAAGACGTTTTTATTGTCCGAGAACGAATCGACCTACATCCCCATCGGCGCCACTCACCGCATCGAGAATCCCGGCAAGATGCCCTTGCACATCGTCGAGGTTCAATCAGGCTCATATCTGGGCGAAGACGATATCGTGCGCTACGAGGACAACTACGGCCGCCAAGGGACCAGCACTTGAAATCGATCACCTGCTTCAAGGCGTACGATTTACGCGGACGGATTCCCACCGAGTTGAACGACGAGGTGGCTTACCGGGTGGCTCGCGGCTACGCGCAGTTTCTGTTTCCCAAGCGCGTCGTGGTCGGGCGCGATATACGCTTGTCGAGCGCCGGGCTCACCGATGCCATATGCCGCGGGCTCACCGACAGCGGCGTCGATGTGTTCGATATCGGCGTTTGCGGCACGGAGGGGGTCTATTTCGCGACCTTCGACGGCGCCTACGACGGCGGCATCATGATTACGGCCAGTCACAATCCGCCCGATTACAACGGCATGAAATTCGTGCGCGAACAATCGAAACCGATCAGCGGCGATAACGGCCTTCAGGACATTCGCGCATTCGCGGAGCAGGGTGACTTCCCCACACCGCCGGGCAACGGCACGCGGCATCGTATCGATACGATGCAGGCATACGTCGCCCATTTATTGTCCTATGTAGACGTCCGCAAGCTCAAGCCCCTCAAAATCGTCGTCAACGCCGGCAATGGCGGCGCGGGCCTCGTCATCGATGAGCTGGAAGCGCATCTGCCCCTGAAGTTCATCAAAGTGCACCACGCTCCGGACGGGCATTTCCCGAATGGCATTCCCAATCCCATGCTCGAGGAAAATCGAGCCCCCACCATCGAGGCGATCCGCCGGCACGGCGCGGATTTTGGCATCGCCTGGGACGGTGACTTCGACCGCTGTTTTTTCTTCGATGAGCACGGCGGCTTTATCGAAGGGTATTACATCGTCGGCCTCTTGGCCAAGGTGCTGTTGCGCGGCCATCCGGGCGGCAAAGTGGTCCACGATCCCCGGCTGACCTGGAACACCATCGAGGTCATCAAGGCGAGCGGCGGCGTACCGGTGCTGTCAAAATCCGGCCACGCCTTCATCAAGCAGCGGATGCGCGAGGTCGATGGTGTCTACGGCGGTGAAATGAGCGCGCATCACTATTTTCAGCGCTTCGCCTACTGCGACAGCGGCATGATTCCTTGGCTCATCGTCGCGCAAGTGCTGTGCGAAACCGGGCAGACGCTTTCCCAACTGGTGGGCGAGCGGATCGGTTTATTTCCGGTGAGCGGCGAGCTGAATTATCGGGTTCCCGATGCCAAGTCGACCATCGCCGCCTTCGAGGCACGCTATGCGCCGCAGGCGATCGTTCTGGACCGCACCGACGGGGTGTCCTTCGAATTCGCAGACTGGCGCTTTAATTTGCGCAGCTCGAATACCGAGCCCTTGATCCGGCTCAACGTCGAAGCACGCGGCTTGGTGACGCTCATGCGTGCCAAAACCGAAGAGTTGCTCGCCTTCCTCAAGTCGCAAGGCGCGGTCGCTGCGGACGCTTAAGGATATGGCGCCCATTCCCAAACTCAGCGTCGTCATCCCGGTCTACAACGAAGAGGCGGTATTGCCGACGTTGTTCGCGCGGCTGTACCCGACGCTCGATGCGCTCCAGATGTCGTACGAAATCGTGTTCGTCAACGACGGTAGCAGGGATCGCTCGGTGGCGCTGTTGCGCCAGCAGTTCTCGCTCCGGCCGCAGCACACCCGCGTGGTGTTGTTCCATGCGAATTTCGGCCAGCATTCGGCCGTCATGGCGGGCTTGGCCTATGCGCGCGGGGACTACGTGGTGACCTTGGATGCGGACCTGCAAAATCCTCCGGAAGAAATCGGCAAGCTGGTCAGCAAGCTCGATGAAGGCTTTGACTATGTCGGTACGATTCGCCAGCAGCGCCAGGACTCGCTCTGGCGCCGATGGTTCTCCAAGCGCATCAATCGGCTCCGCGAACTGATCACGCCGGTGCGCATCACCGATCAGGGCTGCATGATGCGCGGCTATGCGCGCTCGGTGGTCACGGCGCTGAACCAGACTCGGGAAGTCAATACGTTCATTCCGGCGCTGGCGTCGCTGTATGCCATGCGTCCCGTCGAGGTGCCGATCGCCCACGAGGAGCGCTTTGCCGGCAAATCGAAATATTCGATGTACAGCTTGGTTCGCCTGAATTTCGATCTGATCACGGGGTTTTCGGTCGTGCCCTTGCAGCTTTTTTCTATGGTGGGTATGGCGGTAGCAACCCTTTCTGCGCTGCTCGTCGCGATTTTGTTCGTGCGCCGCATCATCTATGGGCCGGAAGCGGAAGGTTTGTTCACTCTGTTCGGCATTGTGTTCTTCCTCATCGGCGTGGCGCTGTTCGGAATCGGTTTGTTGGGCGAATATGTCGGGCGCATTTACGCCCAAGTGCGCGAGCGGCCGCGCTACATCGTGCAGGCGGTGTTGGAGGACGACGGCGGAGACTCCGCCGAGGCGGAATCCGGCGTGCCGGTTCCGGCCATAGCGAACCTTTCTCGCGGCGAGGCTGTTCCGCGGTGACTCGTGCGGTGGTCTTTGCCTACAGCGAGGTCGGAGTGCGCTGCGTGCGGGCACTGCTGGAGCAGGGCATCGAGATCCCCTTGTTGTTCACGCATGCCGACGACCCCGGGGAGCACCGGTGGTTCGCCAGTGTGCGGCAGTTGGCCGAAGCGCATGATCTTGAGGTGGTAGCGCCGGATACTCCCAACACGCCGGAGTGGATAGCGGCAGGGCAGGCCGCGAGTCCCGATTTTCTGTTCTCATTCTACTATCGATACATGTTGGACAAAGCTTGGCTCAAGGTTCCACGCCGTGGTGCGCTCAATATGCACGGATCCCTGCTGCCGAAGTATCGCGGGCGAGCGCCCGTGCATTGGGCCATCCTCAACGGTGAATCGGTCACGGGCGCAAGTTTGCACTACATGGTGGAGAAGCCGGACGCGGGCGCACTCGTGGATCAAGAGTCGGTGCCGATCCTCGAGGACGACACGGCCCTTGAGGTCTCGCTCAAAGTGGCTGCAGCCGCCGAGCAGGTGCTGAAGCGCAGCCTGCCGGCCTTGGTGGCGGGCAGCGCTCCCGCGCGCCCCCTCAATCTTGCAGAGGGATCCTATTTTGGGAGGCGCACTCCGGAAGACGGGCGCATCGATTGGCGGCGCACCGCCCGCGCGGTGCACGACTTGGTGCGGGCCGTCGCGCCGCCATTTCCAGGTGCCTTTACCGAGGTAAACGGGTGTAGGCTTGCCGTCCTGGAGACACGCGTGGATGGCCAGCCGCCGCGGCACGCAAGCCATGCGCCCTGCCTGTATGCCGAGAAAGGCGAATGGTACGCCGACTGCATCGACGGGCGGCGGTTGCGGATGGTGCGGCTGGCGATCGATGGCGAGCCCGTGAGGCCGGATTCTGCGCCCCCGGCCTTGGCGCGCCAGCCGTTGCCATTAAGCTGAGCCGGCACCGGCCTTGAATATTAACGTGAGCAGGGGATTATTTTGAAAAACGTTCTCATCCTTGGCGTCAATGGCTTCATCGGCCATCACCTGAGCAAGTACATCCTGGCGCACACCGATTGGAATATTTTCGGCATGGACTTGCAATCCGAGCGCGTCAGCACGCTGCTCGGCGACTCCAAATTTCATTTCGTGGAAGGCGACATCACCATCAATCGGGAGTGGGTCGAGTATCACGTGCGCAAGTGCGATGTGATTCTGCCGCTGGTGGCAATCGCGACGCCGGCGACTTACGTGCGCGAGCCGCTGCGGGTCTTCGAGCTGGATTTCGAAGCCAACTTGCCCATCATTCGCCATTGCGTCAAGTACAAAAAGCGGGTGGTGTTCCCCTCGACCTCCGAGGTCTACGGCGCGAGCAAGGATAAGGAATTCGATTCCGATACCTCCGAGTTGGTGTTGGGCCCCATTCACAAGCAACGCTGGATTTATTCCTGCGTGAAGCAGCTGCTCGATCGCATTATCTATGCCTATGGCCAACAGGGGCTGCAGTTCACGCTGTTTCGGCCCTTCAATTGGATCGGCTCGGGTCTCGACAGCATGGATGATCCCAAGGAGGGCAGTTCGCGGGTGCTCACGCAGTTTCTGGGGCACATCGTGCGCGGTGAACCGATCAAACTGGTCGACGGCGGCAAACAAACCCGCGCTTTTACCTTCATCGACGATGCCGTCGAGTGCCTGACCACGATCATCGACAATCCGGGCGGCATCGCCGACGGTAAAATCTACAACATCGGCAATCCCCATAACTCGTATTCCATCCGCAAGCTGGCGGAGATGATGCTGGAACTCGCCTTGTCGCGGCCGGAATACGCACCCACGGCGCGCAATACCAAGCTCATCGACATTTCCGCGCTCGACTACTACGGCAAGGGATATGCGGATATTCCGGCCCGGCTGCCTTCGATCAAGAACACCACGGCGGAACTTGGATGGACGCCCAAGACCGACATGCGTACCGCTCTGAGCGCGATTTTCGATTCGTATGCCCACAGCCTGCCGTCTGCATCGGCATTGTTGTCGCGCGATGCTTGAGAGCTCGCGCATCGGCCTCAAGGTCGATGTCGACACCCTGCGAGGCACGCGTGAAGGCGTGCCGCGGCTTATGAAGCTGTTCAGGAAGCTTGGGGTAGATGCCACCTTTTATTTCTCCGTGGGACCCGACAACACCGGACGCGCCATGCGCCGCGTCTTTCGCAAGGGTTTCGCGCAAAAGGTTGCGCGCACCTCGGTGCTCAAGCACTACGGCCTGAAAACCCTGCTCTATGGAGTGTTGCTGCCTGGGCCGGATATCGGGCGCGGGGCGGGCAGCATTATGCGCAGCGTGCACGACGCCGGATTCGAGGTGGGGCTTCACACCTATGACCATGTGCGCTGGCAGGATTACGTCGCCCGGGCGACGCCGGCCTGGACGCGGGCGGAATTCGAGCGCGGCCTGAAGGCCTTCGAGCAGGTGTTCGGATTCTTGCCGCAATCGCATGCGGCCGCGGGCTGGCAGATCAATGGCCATGGCTTGGAGCTCGAGCAGGAATATGGCTTGCGCTATGCCAGCGACACGCGCGGCGGCCCGCCATTCTTTCCAATGCTGGGGGAGGTCGTGAGTGTCTGTCCGCAGCTGCCCACCACCTTGCCGACCTTCGACGAGATGCTGGGGGTGGACGGCGTCGATGAATCGACGATCGCGGAGGCCCTCTTTCGCCGATCCGCCGCCGCAGCCGACGTCCCGCTCGCGGACAATCTGCAGGTGTTCACCTTGCACGCGGAACTCGAAGGCATGCTGCTTCTCGATGCCTTCGAGTCTCTGCTGGTGAAATGGCGGCAGTCCGGCGCCCTAATGACGCGCATGGCCAAGATCCACGAACTGGCAATGAGCCGGCCGCTGCCGGTGCGCGCCGTGGTCATGGGCGAGGTCGCGGGACGGTCGGGTCTATTGGCGGTCTCGGCAGCCCCGGCGTGAGCGCATCGTTGCCGAGGGCCGAGCGCGGTCATCGGGTCTATTGGGTGTTGGCCGCATTGCTCGCGTGGCTCTGGCTGGCGACGCTGAATACGCGCCCGCTATTCAACCCCGACGAGGGACGCTACGCGGAGATTCCGCGCGAGATGCTGATGGGCGGCGATTGGGTCATCCCGCATTTGAACGGCCTGGCCTATATCGAAAAACCGCCGTTGCAATACTGGGCGACGGCGTTGAGCTACCGTTTGCTCGGCCCGAGCGTTTTCGCCGCGCGTTTATATTGCGCGCTGACCGCGCTCGGAACCCTCGCTCTCACCTGGCTGGCGGCATGCCGGCTGTGGGGCTTCGATGCGGGCTGGCGCGCCGCCGCCGTGTTGGCCGGCATGTTCATGTTCGTCGTCATGGGTCAGCTCCTGACCTTGGACATGAGTCTCACGTTCTATATGACCTTGAGCCTGGTGGCTTTTTTGTTCGCGCAAAGCGCGACGCAGTCCCGCAATTGGATGTTGCTGGGCTGGGGGGCGACCGCTTGCGGGGTGCTGACCAAAGGTCCCGTCGCGGCGGCCCTCCCCGCGGCGGTGTTGATTTTATACAGCGGGTATTCGCGTGACTTCTCGCCGTGGCGCCGGCTGCACGTCAAGGGGGGCCTGCCGCTTTTTCTCGCGATCACCGTGCCGTGGCACTTGCTTGCCGCGGGCCGATTGCCGGATTTCCTGCAGTTCTTCTTCGTGCACGAGCATGTAGCGCGATATCTGACTCCGAGCGCAGATCGCGAGGAACCGCTGTGGTATTTCGGCGCGATATTCTTCGCCGGCAGTATCCCGTGGTCTTTGTCCGCTCTGCGCGTGCTGGCCGCCGGCTGGCGGCGGCCGCGCCCGTTGTCCTCGAGCGCGGCGCCGGAGGGATTCGATCAGGCGTTGTTCCTCCGGATATGGGTGGTGTTCATCGTCATCTTCTTCTCGCTGTCCGACTCGAAACTCGCGCCCTATATCTTGCCGGTCATGCCTGCGCTGGCGCTCCTGATCGCAGCCCTGCCGCCGGAGCGGCTGAAGCGGGATTTTCTGTACACCGGCGTATTCACCGTGATCGCCGGTTTGGGATTGGGGATGGCAAGCCTTCGTTGGCCGAGCATCGTCGCATCGTCGGATCGCAGTGTTTATTTATTGCCGCTGGCAAAGCCGCTCGGGCAAATTGCGCTGCTGCTCGCGGTAACGGGCGCCTTCGTGCTGGTGCGGCAAGCGCGCGACGCGACACGAGCCGGGGTATTTCTCGGGGTGGGCTGGTGCCTCGCCTGGTTGCTGCTGGTCCGCGCCGCGGCCTTGGTGGCTCCGATCTATTCGGGAGTCGGCTTCGCGGCCGCCCTTTCGGCGGAGGACCGCGTTGCGCCTCTCTACAGCGTGGGAACCTACGATCAAACTCTGACATTTTATTTGCGACGGACCGTCATGCTCGTGCGGTATCGTGGCGAACTTGACTATGGCCTACGCAAAGCGCCCGACGCCGAGATTGCCGACGTGGCGGAATTTATTCGCCGCTGGACTTCGCAACCCCGGGCGTTCGCGGTGATGGAGAAAAGCATGTTCGATGATCTCAATGGCCGCGGTGTGCCGATGCGCCTCGTGGTGCAGGATGCCGGTCGCGTCCTGGTGGCGCGCCAATGAGCTGGATAACCTGGGCATTGATCTTGACCGGCGTCGGATTGAACGCCGCCGCGCAGCTGCTTCTCAAGGTGGCGACCCGTCCGCTGGCGCGTTTTTCGGATTTTAGTGTCGATACCCTCGGCAGCGGCATGGTGATCCTTTTGAAGAGCGCGCCGTTTTGGACCGGCATGGTGTGTTATGCGGCAAGCGTCTGTGTCTGGGTCGCCGCACTCTCGAAGGCCCCTGTGAGCACCGCCTACCCCATGTTATCCCTGGGCTACGTCGTGGTCGCGGCTGTCTCGGTGTTATGGCTGGGCGAGAGCATGGGGCCCGCCAAGATGTTCGGAATTGCGCTGATCTGCGCCGGTGTGTTCCTTGTTTCGAGGAGTTCGGCATGAAGCCTTTCCTGCCCTTTACCCGTCCATCCATCGATGAGGCAAGCATTGCGGCCGTCGCCGATGTATTTCGTTCGGGTCAATTGGCGAGCGGCCCCAAGGTCCTTGCCTTCGAAACCGCGATCGCCGCGTACCTGGGGGGGAATCGCCATGTACGGGTAATGACCTCCGCCACCGCCGGCCTCGAAATGGCGCTCGAAGTCGCCGGGGTGGGTCCCGGCGATGAGGTCATCGTTCCGGCCATGAGCTTTGCGGCCAGCGCCAATGTAGTGGCGCGCCTGCGCGCCAAACCGGTGTTCGTAGACATCGAGCTATCCACGCGCAACCTCAATCTCGACAAGGTACCCGCTGCGATTACGGCGCGAACTCGCGCCATCATGCCGGTGCATTTTGCCGGGCTGCCGGTAGACATGGAGGAACTCTACGGTCTCGCAGCCGAGCACGGATTGCGGGTCGTGGAAGATGCGGCCCATGCCATCGGATCGCGCTATGCGGATAAGCCCATCGGCAGCTTCGGCGATCTGGTGGTGTTCAGTTTCCATCCGAACAAGAACATGACAAGCATCGAGGGCGGCGCCATCACCACCGGCGACGCCATGGCGGCGGAATTGTTCGAGCAGTATCGATTCCATGGCATCAAGCGTAATTCCTTGGGGGAAATCGACGTGATGTTTCCGGGAGCGAAAAGCAATCTAAGCGACATCGCGGCACAGGTGGGGATTGATCAACTGCGCCGCCTGGACGGCTTCAATGCACGGCGCCACGCGCTCGCAATGCGCTATTTCGAGGAACTCGACGGCTTCTCGGGCGCCGCACTTCCGGCGCCCGGCGACTCGGGCCACAGCTGGCACATGTTTCAGGTGCTGATCGATTTCCGGGCACGCCGCATGACACGGCCGGCGTTTCAAAAAATCATGGCCGAACGCGGCATCGGCATCGGCGTGCATTACCCCAGTATTCCCAGTCTTCACTATTACCGCGAGCAGGGTTATAACGAGGAGAACACGCCCGTAGCAGCGCGGGTCGGGCGCGAGACCGTCACCTTGCCGTTATTTCCGGCGATGCACGACGATGATGTCGTGCGAGTGTGCCGTGACCTTCGCGACGTGTTGACATAGGCCCCGCATCCACTCTGTAGACGCGCGCACGGGGGCCGCGCCCCCTGCGGGCTCGAGTATTGCGACCAAAATTGGGATGGCGCAGACTGCCCCCTGCCGATTCAGCTCCACCGGAAAGGAAACCTCACATGAAGCGTTTAATGATTCTTGCCGTAGGCTGCGCCGCGTTCTCGGCGCCTTTGTACGCAGCGTTGAAGCCCGGCGTCCAGGCGCCCGATTTCACCACCCAAGCGACTCTCGCCGGCAAGCCGTTTAAGTTCGTCTTGGCCGATGCCCTCAAGAGCGGGCCGGTCGTGCTGTATTTCTATCCGGCGGCATTCACACCGGGCTGCACCGTCGAAGCTCACGAGTTCGCCGAGGCCACGGATAAATTCAAGGCCCTGGGCGCCACCGTCATCGGGGTCTCGCACGATCCCATCGATACACTCAACAAGTTCTCGGTGAGCGAATGCCGCAACAAATTTGCGGTGGCCTCGGACGCGGACCAGAGCATCACCAAAGCCTATGACGCCGTGCTGGCCGTCAAGCCGGAGTACGCGAATCGTACGTCCTATGTGATAGCCCCGACCGGCAAAATCATCTATGAGTACACGGCGCTGGATCCCGAGAAGCATGTCGGGAACACCATGGCCGCCGTGCAGAAGTGGAAGGCGGAGCACAAGGGATCCGGTGCGTAGGGCCTGGTGCATAGGGCCTGGTGTCCTCTCTGCGATCCGGTCAATTTACCGGCCTCGCCCCGCTTTTCTCGGCGTCCACCGCTTTCGGTGAAGGAAATTGCGCTGCCTCGCCGAAGATCCAGGCCCGGAATGCCTCGACGGTCGCGAGCGTGCGAACCCGCCGCGGATATACAAACCAATAGATCCGGTGGTATGCGAGAGGTTTGCTGCACGCGACCACAAGCGATCCGTCCGCAACCTCATCGGCGACGAGGCTCCAACGCGCGAGAGCAAGGCCTTGGCCGCGCGCCGCGGCACGCACTATGACCGAAGAGTCGTCTAGCTGCGAACTCGGGCTGCCAGCCGCGCCGGCCGGGATCTGTGCGCGATCCCGCCAGAGACTCCAGGGTTCCGTTTCGCCATGCAGGAGCGGATAGCGGTGGAGACGCTGCGGATCATCGACAAGTCCGTGGTCGCGCAACAGAGAGGGTACGCAAACGGGCACCAACCATTCGTCGAGCAGTTTTTCGGCCTCCACTCCCGGCCAGCGAGGACCGCTTCCGAAGCGAATCGCGACTTGGTGCTCGCTGCGCGCAAAGTCGACGAGTTCATGCGAGGTATTGACGTACAGCGAGACGGCCGGGTGCGATGTCTGGAAGCGGGGCAAGCGTGGCAGCAGCCACTGTTGCACAAACGACGCAAGCATGCTGACCCGCAAGATACCGGCGCCCCGATCGGCCCGAACGTCATCGAGCGCTCCCTCCAGATCCTCCAGCGCGCGCCGTACCCGCGGGAGAAGACTCGCGCCCTCGTCCGTGAGGCTGACGTGCCGGCCATCGCGACGCAATAGTGCCCGCCCCAGGTATTCCTCCAAGGCACGAATCTGCAGACTTGCCGCGCTCGCGCTGACGCCGAGCGCTTCCGCCGCGCGGGTGAAATTCAAGTGGTGAGCCACAGCGACGAAAACCCGCAGACTGCCCATCGGCAGTCTGCGGATCGCCTTCGCGTGTCTTTTGCTCGCCCTGTACCGATGCGCCGTCGATCCCTTCGTTGTGATCCTGCAGCTCCCTAGTTGTTGCTCGCCGCCGTACGTGTCAAGCCTCGTTGGATCCTCTGACCGTGATGTTCGTCATAGTAGGCCGTGAGCATCGGCCGATCCACCCTCTGCACCGCTGTCTTGACGGCGTTCGCCATGCAGGCCTGCCACGCGGCAGAGCGAATCCGACTGCCGGTGCGCTCCGAGGGCCCGCAGACATCGCGTGCCGCACCCTGTATTCGTCGATAGAGTAACTCGACACCGTCGCGGTCATGTAGATTCAGATCCGCAAAGCGGACCAGCTTGGTCGGTAGTTGGCCGGGAGACTCCGCGCACACCCCCGGGGGTATGACGAGGACGCTTGCGAGCACGCACGAACTGATGGCGAAAGCAGTGGACAGACGTAGCGAAATCATGGGTCGTCTCCTAAGGTCGGTAACAAGGCATGAGTGCCTTGGGAGACAGTTTTAGTTGTTTTCAGTACGGGACGTTTCGAACTGCTCATGATGTGTTGAGCTGGACTCAACGCCAATGTCGTGAATTCATCCTCGCCACTCAAAGCTGCCGCCGCGGCCGCGAGGCGGTCGTACGGCGCGGAGCGACTACTCTTCCCACCGGAACTGCCAAATCGCGATCGCGAGACAGAGGAGTGCGCTGCCGCTGAGCACGAGGATGGGCGGCAGAGCCGCGTCCAGCCCCAAGCTGCGCCACGTCATGGCATCCAATCCGTCGACAGCCCATCGCGTCGGCGTGGCGAGTGAGACCTGCTGCAGCCATTTGGGGAAGATGAAGGAGGGCACCCACGCACCGCCGACCATGACCAACAACAAGGTCGCAATCACGGCAATGCCGCGGGTTGCGGCGGCGCTCCGTCCGATCGACGCCAACATCAGGCCGAACGTGGCATTCAGCAGGCACAGTGCCACGGCGATCGCCGCGAAGCCGATGACGCTGCCACCGATCCGCACGCCGAAAACACCAATCGCGGCGGCATAGATGAGCACGAACTGAAACAAACCCACCAGCGTGGTCGCGAGGGTCCTCGCGAGGAGAAATTGCGTCTTGCTGAGCGGCGCGGAGCGCAGCCGTTGCCACAGGCCGCGCTCGCGAGTCAGCAGGAGCACGATCGCGGCGTCGATGCCGGCGAGCAAAATGAACTGGGTCGTCATGCCGGCAAACGAATGTGCGTAGCTGCTATAAGGAACTTTCTGCGCCGAGGTCATCTTGGTCGTCGCGACCACGTAGGGCATGCTGAGGCCGCGCTGCAGGCCGGCCGCGGGCCCGCTGCCGTCCGATGCGCCGCTGAAAGCCTCCTTCGTGATCTCCTGCATGCCGTGTTGAGCAAGCAATCCCTCGACCACCCGGCTGCTCATCGCTTGGCTGGGATCGATCAGGAGCTCTACCTGCGGTTTCGTCTGGCCGCTGAACAGCGCCCGCGTGGCGTCGCCGCCAAAATTCTTCGGGATGATCGCAGCGACCTGCACCTTGCCGCCCCGCACGCGCCTTTCCGCCTCGGTTCGATCGAGCGCTTGCATGGCAAGCAACGGCTCCGCCGCAAGATCTGCGGCGATCGCACGGGACACGTCGCTGTCATCTTCGTCGACGACTGCAATGGGAATCTTACCGGCCTCAGCGCTGCCGTTGCCTCCGAAGACATAGCCAAAAAATGCGGCAATGAGAATCGGCACCAAGACGCCGATCATCATGGCTCGCCGATCGGTCATGTAGATGCGCAGGTCGTTCCTGATCAACGCGCGGATGGCCAGGTAATTCATGACGCGTCGGCTTTGGCTCCGTCGCGCAGGGCATGCCCGGTGAGGGCGATGAAGACGTCCTCCAAGCTCGTCCGGCCGGTCTCGAGCGAGGCGACACGCAGGCCTGCCCCTGCGATGATTTCCAATGCGCGCGCCAAGGGGGTGCCGAAATCCTCCATCTCGACACGTACTCCTGCGGCGGTACGTTGCACCGCGCAAATTCCCGTCAGCGCGCCGAGGCCGGCGAGCACTGCGTCCGTGGCCGTCGCACCATCGAATTCCAGCGCGACGACGCGCGATGCGGGGAGCCGCCGATAAAGGCCATGCACCGTGTCATTCGCGATCACCTTGCCGTGGTCGATGATGACGATGCGGTCGCACAGCCGTTCTGCCTCTTCCATGTAATGCGTGGTGTACACCAGTGTTTTGCCGCGGCGCTTGAGCTCCTCAAGGTTCTCGAAGATCGCGTTGCGTGACTGTGGATCGACGCCGACGGTCGGCTCATCGAGCAAAACCAGTTCGGGATCGTGCAGCAGCGCCCCTGCGATATTCAGCCGGCGTTTCATGCCGCCGCTGAATTCCTTGACGCGATCGCGGCGCCTATCTGCGAGCCCCACGAGGCGCAGCGCATCGTCGGCGCGTGTCGCCAGCCGTGCACCGGCCAGTCCATAGAGGCCGCCGAACAATTCGAGATTCGCCCAGGCCGACAGCTCGTCATAGAGCGCCAAGTCCTGCGGCACCAGCCCCACTCGCATCTTGAGATGATTGGCATCCTGATGAACGATCTGACCATCGAACGATACCGAACCGCCGTCGGGTCGTGCGATCCCGCTCATCATCGACAGAGTCGTCGTCTTGCCGGCTCCGTTGGGTCCGAGAAGGCCGATGGTTTCACCGGCCCGCACCTCGAAGGAGACGTCATCGACGGCGACCCGCTCGCCGAAGCGCTTTTGAAGGTGACTGATCGAAAGCAAGATGGCGGCCCGGACTCAGGTTGTACCAGCGCTGCAATTCGACGCCGGCGGAGTTCCCGCAAATCGCGCCCTGATCCATTCGAATTGATCGGGGGTCGATTTCTCCATCGTCGGATCGTGATCGAGACCCGGGTAGGCGCGAAATGTCACCAACCGTTTCGCTGCGCACATTTTTTTGACTGCGCTCCGCACAGCCTCGATCGGCACCGTCTGATCCGCTTCGCCGGCGATCACGAACAGCGGCCCGCCGATGGGAGCGTTGCCCACCGCGTTGCCCTCAAAAAACCGGTGGACCCAGGAGCTTTTTTCCCAATTGGGCCGCAGCAGCGTACCGCTCGGCAACGCCGCATAGGTGGCGTATCCGTAGTAATAGCAGCCCTTGGTGGTGACGTCGGGGTAGTGCTCGAGCACGCTATCCGACAGCAGGTCGTGCGGATTGAATTCGGGATACCGCGCGTGGATTCCGGCGGCCATGAAGGCCAAATAAAAGCCCACGCCGGGAGTGTTGCTCAGGTGACTGAAGAAATCCGCCTCGCGCGCGACGCCCGCCACCGAAACGGCACCGAGATAGTTCGGATCCTTGAGCGTGTATTCGGACTCGGCCACTCCCCAGGCCGCGAGCCCGCCCTGCGAATGACCGTCCACTACCCATTTCAAAGATAAGCCATGCACGGCTGCGTGCGCTGCCGGGATCGAATAGATGACATCCTGCGCCTGGGCAACTTTATTGACGTATTGGTGCGGACCATCGGTACCCAGCCCATGGTAATCCGTGGCCACCACCGCGAAACCGGCGGTGACCATGGGCATCAGACCTTCGGCGCCGTAGTACACGTCTTTCATGGCCGAAGGAGCACACTGGCGGGCAACGCCGCTGGTTCCGTGCGCCCAGGCAATCACAGGCCAGCCCTGCGGCGGCGGCATTCCGGCCGGAATCAGCACGACCCCCGAGGTGGCGACGTCGTGTCCGGTTGCGTCCAACGAGTGATAGAGGATGCGTACCGCTGTCGCGCCCTTCGGCAAGGAGTAACCGGCAAAGGGTTCCTTGCGCAATAGATCGCCCGGCTTGGTCGCGGATAGATCCAACGGCGTCGAATAAAAATCGGTGATGGGAAGCCGATCTACCTGTTCCATCCCGGCCGCCTCCACCAATGTTTTCGGCATTTCCTGTGCGACCGCCGTGCCGGCAACGGCTGTGGCGAGGACACCGGCCGCGATGAATGGCCGAACTATCGATCTATTCCGCTGCAAGTCCCGCATGGTTTATTTTCCCTTTGCCGATCATTTTGGTTCGAATTTCAACGCCACGCCGTTCATGCAGTAACGCTCGCCGGTCGGATTCGGACCGTCCGGAAACACGTGTCCCAAGTGTCCCCCGCAGCGGGCGCAGTGCACTTCGACGCGCGCCATGCCGAGACTGCGGTCGGTGGTGGTGCCCACCGCCTTTGGCAGCGGCGCGAAAAAACTTGGCCATCCGGTGCCGCTGTCGAATTTCGTGGACGACTCGAAGAGCGGCAAGCCGCAGGCCGCGCAGGCATACATCCCAGGGCGATGTTCCTTGTTGAGCGCGCTCGTGCCGGCACGTTCCGTGCCGTGCTGGCGCATGACGGAGAAAGTCTCGGGCGGCAATTCTTTTTTCCATTCTTCATCCGAGCGCGTGACCGGTGAATCCGGGGTGTCTTTCATGGCTGTGTCCTCTTCTGGCGTGATGCCCGGCAGCGGCGATTCGAGAATCGCCGTTATGCTAGCAAACAACCCGGGACGGGCTCCGACTATTGCGGATCGTCAGTCATGCGCTCGCGGCATGAGCAGTTTCGCGATCAGCGAGGTCCACCCCGACTGGTGCGATGCACCGACCCCCCGGCCGGTATCGCCATGAAAATACTCGTAGAACGGGATGCAGTCTTGGTAGTTCGGATCCTTCTGCAGCTCAGGCTGATGCCGCAGAACCGCCCGTTCGCCGTTGACATCCTTCAAGAAGATTCGCGACAAGCGACGCGAGAGTTCGGTGGCCACCTCGTCGATCGTGAGAAAACGACCCGACCCCGTGGGGCACTCCACCTTGAAATCATTGCCGTAGTAGTGATGGAATTTTTGCAGCGACTCGACGATGAGGAAATTCAAGGGAAACCAGATCGGTCCTCGCCAATTGGAGTTGCCGCCGAACTGCCTCAAGTCGGATTCGGCCGGCGAGTAGCGCACCGACTGATCGACGCCGTCGACTTTGAGCACGAAGGGGTTCGCGAGGTGCGCGCGCGACAAAGCTCGCACGCCGTAGTCGGACAGGAACTCAGACTCATCCAACATCCGCCGCAACAGTCTTTTCATTCGATGGCCGCGCAAAAGCGACAGCAGCCGCCGTTGGCCGCGTCCCGGCGACTGCCAATGCGAGACCAGGCTCGCAAGATCCGGCCGGTGACTCAAGAACCATTCCAGCCGCTTGCGGAAGCCCGGAAGTCTCTCCAGCATTTCCGGCTCCAGGGTCTCGACGGCAAACAGCGGAATCAACCCCACCATCGAGCGGATGCGCAATCTCACCCTGTCATCGTTCGGCAGATTCAAGACGTCATAGTAGAATTGATCTTCCTCGTCCCAGAGGCCGATGTCCTTGCTGTACATGCAGCTCATCGCCTCGGCGATGTTCAGGAAATGCTCGAAGAACTTGCTGGCAATGTCTTCGTACACATGATTGTGTTCGGCGAGCTCGAGAGCAATGCGCATCAAATTCAGCGAATACATCGCCATCCAGCTGGTGCCGTCGGACTGGTTGATATAGCCGCCGGTCGGAAGTTGAGCGCTGCGATCGAACACGCCGATGTTGTCCAGACCCAAGAACCCACCCTGGAAAATATTTCGGCCGAGGGTGTCCTTGCGGTTGACCCACCAGGTGAAGTTCAGCATCAGCTTGTGAAACACGCGCTCGAGAAATTCGAGGTCGCCGTGCCCGCCGCTCTGCTTGCGGTCGATTTGATAGACGCGCCAGGCGGCCCAGGCGTGCACCGGCGGGTTCACGTCGCTGAATGCCCACTCGTAGGCGGGAAGTTGACCGTTGGGGTGCATGTACCATTCGCGGGTCAGCAGCACCAGTTGATGCTTGGCGAACTCGGCATCGATCAAGGCGAAGGGAATGCAATGGAAGGCTAGATCCCAGGAGGCATACCAGGGATATTCCCATTTATCCGGCATGGAAATGATGTCGGCGTTATTGAGATTGCGCCATTCGACGTTACGGCCCTGCAGGCGCGCCTCCGGCGGCCGTACTTGTCCGGGATCTCCCTTGAGCCAGCGCGGGATATCCAGGCAGTAAAACTGCTTGCTCCAGATCAGGCCTGCGAACGCCTGCCGCTGCACGACGCGTTCGTCGGCCGAGGTGATGTCCTTCTGAAGCTCGGCGTAGTACTGATCGGCTTCCGTGCGGCGCTCCGTCAGCACCGCGTCGAAATCGCCGAAGGGGTCACCAAGCACTTTCCTTGATAGCCGCAGCCGATATTCCCCACTGCCGCGGCCGGGTAAGGTCGAGCGAAACCACACGCCGGCTTTGGTGCCGACCCGCGAACGGTTGACCCGATCGGCATGGCCGCCGACGATGCGATCGTGAAAACCATCCTTGAAGCAGCCGGGGGCTCCGGTCTTCCAAAGCAGCGGCACATTGGATTCGTTTTCAGTGAACAACAAGTCCGCCGTGCCGTCGAAGTACAGGCGACTCATGGCCAAGGCGGCAGGTTCGATGCCGATGGCGCAGTCGCCCACGGCGCGTAGCTTGGGCTTCACGCTGCCGGGCTCCCAACTCCAGGTGTTGCGTAGTACGAGCTGCGGGATCACATGCAGGATGGCGGGCCCATCGCTGCGATTCCACGCCGTGATCTTCATCAGAATATCGCCGGGCTCCGCCTGAGCGTACTCGACGAACACATCGAAGTAGCGGTTGTCGGCGAACACGCCGGTGTCCAACAACTCGTACTCCGGAACGTCCGCGCCGCGGCGGCCGTTTTCGGCGACCAAATCCGCGTAGGGAAAGGCGCGCTGCGGATACTTGTAGAGCATCTTCAAATACGAATGCGTCGGCGTGGCATCCAGATAAAAATAGTGCTCCTTGACGTCCTCGCCGTGATTGCCTTCGGCGTTGGTCAACCCGAACAATCGCTCCTTGAGGATCGAATCGCGGCCATTCCACAACGCCAGCGAGAGGCACACCAGCTGCTCGGCGTCCGATAATCCCGCGATGCCGTCCTCACCCCATCGGTAGGCGCGGCTGCGCGCGTGCTCGTGGGGAAAGTACTCCCACGCCGTGCCGCCGGGGCTGTAGTCCTCGCGCACCGTGCCCCACTGGCGCTCGCTCAAATAAGGGCCCCAGTGTTGCCAGCCATCGGGGCCGGGCACGTTTGCCAGCAGACGCTCGCGCTCGATATTCATCCATCATCCTCTTGGGAGATTTTGCGCTCGAGGTAAATCCACGAACGCAGTATCTCAGCGACGCTCCAGGCCTGCGCGAAGCAGCCGCGTGCACTGTGAGGTGCATCACCATCAAATATCTCGCTCAGAGTTCCCAAGCACGTGCTGTTCAATTCCTGCGCTTGCGGCTCGAGAAACGACTGCGCAAGCCGTGCATCGCCATGAACTCTATAGTGAGCCCGCGCGAAGGGTCCAAGCAGCCAGCCCCAGGCCGTTCCCATGTGGTACGCGGCATCGCGTTGCTCCGGACCACCCACGCAGCGGCCGATGTAACCCGGATCCCGGAGGCTCAGGGTGCGCAGGCCGACGCTCGTCAGAAGTTCGCGGCCGCAGCACTCGACCACGGCGCGCATCCGCTCGGGGCTCAACCCGGAGTAGGGGAGCGCGACGGCCAGGATTTGGTTTGGGCGTATCGAGGCGTCGCGTCCGGTCCCGCCGTCGACGTCGATCACATCATACAGGCACGCGCGCTGGGCATTCCAAAAACGGCCGAAACTCGCGCTCGCACGCATGAGCAAGGATCGGCAGAAACGCTCCTCCACGACATCGCGAACGCGAGCGGCGAGGCGTGCGCCGACATCCAACGCGTTCAGCCAAAGTGCGTTGATTTCCACCGGCTTGCCGACACGCGGCGTGAATGCGTGGTCCGCGTGTTTGGCGTCCATCCACGTCAGCTGTGTGCCAGGCTCGCCCGCACGCAGCAGTCCATCGGCCGAATCCACGTGAATGCCATAGCGAGTGCCGTCCGCGTGCGCGTGAATCACGGCCATCAAGGTCTCGAACAATTCGCCGACCAGGCCCGAATCGTCGTTCGCCTGCAAGTAATCATCGAGCGCATGAAACATCCACAGGGTCGCGTCCGCCGTGTTGTATTGCGGCGCCTCGCCGCGCTCGGGAAAACAATTGGGCAGCATTCCGCGGTCGATGAAGCGCGCAAAGTTTCTCAGGATGCCGGCCGCGAGATCGTAGCGAGCCAGCGAGGTGGCGAGACCGGGCAATGAAATCATGGTGTCGCGTCCCCAGTCCGTGAACCAGGGGTAGCCTGCGATGATGCTGTGCGCCGCGCCGCGCCGCACGACGAACTGATCGGACGCTTGCGCGAGCGTGCGAATCCACGGCGGGGCAGTCTGAGGCAGCGGCGCGATGAATTGCTGCGAGGCCTTGCGCAAGCCGTCGAGAATGTCGGCGCCCGCAGCCGCCTCCGCCGCCTCCGCCGTGGCCACCAGATAAATCGGGGCATGGAGGCCTAGATCGGCGGCAAAGGTGCCGGGCATCAATAAATCTTCCAACCCATCGAGTCCCCGCTCCGCTTCCATTCGATGCCAGAAGTTCCAGTACCACTCGGGCGCCGCCGTGAACAGCCCCTGGCTGATCGACAGCCGGTAGGGGCGGGCGCCCGCGAAGGCTTGCACTCGGCACTCCGCGGTATGCGGCTCGAGCTGGAAGGCATGAGCTCCCCGGCCCTGGCTGTGATAATCGCGGTACGTGACCAAGGGCTTGAGCATCACGCGCAAGGGCGCCGAGGCACGCAACAGTTCCAGCCGCAGGTAGCTCGTGTTGGTCCCGAGCGCCATGAAAACCTGCTGTTCCAATAGCGCATCGGCGACGGCATAGCGCCAGGTCGGAATTCCGTCCCGCACGGCGAAGGATTGCAAGTGAACGAAACCCTTCCCGCTGATGGTCCCGCCCGCGAATTCATTCGCCGCGAGGTCCGTCTCAACGCCGAGGTATTGCACGGAGAGATCGATTTTCGCCACCAACAGCGTGCGTTCCACCGGAGGCTTCAAACTCGCGACGAGAAATCCATGATAGCGGCGCGTGTGCCCGCCGGCGACGGTGCCGCAGGCGAAACCGCCCAGCCCGTTCGTCACCAGCCATTCATAGCGGCTGGCGCTCTCCCAACTCCCGCAGATATCTCGTCCGAGGGTCATTGAAGATCCAGGGTGGCGGCGCCCGCCCCGGAGCGGATTATGCCCGTGCGGGCCCCGGCGGGGGCTGCACGGGCGCGGGCAGCCCCGAACAGGTCGCGATTCGATACAGCGGGTGTCATGGGTTTGCTTGTAGAATAGCCGTTTGACCCGACTGGATGTGCGGATGGCGCAGAATCGATTGAGTGAAAAAGCCGCGTTGATTTGCGGCTCGGTGGCTTACGACACGATTTTGCAGTTTCCCGACCGCTTCAAATCGCACATTCTTCCGGACAAGATTCACATCCTGAACGTGTCTTTCCTGGTTCCCGAGATGCGCCGCGAGTTCGGCGGATGCGCGGCGAATATTGCGTACAACTTGAAGCTCCTGGGCGATCGGGGAGTGCCCATGGCGACCGCCGGCCATGACTTCGGGCCGTATGCCGAGCGCATGACGGCGCAGGGCATCGGCGTTGACCATATCAAGGTGGTCAAAGAGACCTTTACAGCCCAGGCCTTCATCACCACGGACCTTGATGACAACCAGATCACGGCATTTCACCCGGGAGCAATGCAGCACGCGCACATGAACCGAGTGGCGGATGCGGGGCCGGATATTGCCATAGGCATCGTGGCGCCGGACGGACGGCAGGCCATGATCGAGCACGCGGCCCAATTTGCGGCCGCGAATATCCCCTTCATATTCGATCCCGGGCAGGGTATGCCCATGTTCGGTGCCGAGGAGCTCAAAACCTTCATTGCGCAGGCGCGCTGGGTAGCCGTCAACGATTATGAATGGGGGCTGTTGCAACAAAAGACCGGTTTTACGGTCTCTGATGTAACGGCCCAGGTCGAGGCGTTGGTGGTGACGCGGGGTGGGGAAGGATCGGTCATCTACACTGAAGGACCGACATTTGAGGTCCCATGCGCCAAACCTAAGGCGGTGGTCGATCCCACAGGTTGCGGGGATGCCTATCGCGCTGGTCTAATTCACGGGCTGCTGAAGGGCTTGGATTGGGAAACCACCGGCCGGGTAGCGTCCCTGATGGGTGCCGTCAAGATCGAGTCGCGCGGTCCGCAGAATCACAGCGTAACCAGAGCGCAGTTCGCGCGCCGGTTCCAGGACAATTTCGGTTCAAAGCTTAAGGAATTCGACGCATGAGCAGAAGTTTCTCGTTTACCTCCGAATCAGTCTCGGAAGGCCATCCGGACAAGGTGGCCGACCAGATTTCCGACGCCGTCCTCGATGCCATTCTGGCCGCGGATCCCAAAGGCCGGGTCGCCTGCGAGACGCTGGTCAAGACCGGCGTCGTGATCGTTGCCGGGGAGGTGACCACGAGCGCCTGGGTCGATGTCGAAGCCCTGGTACGCAAAACCGTGCTCGATATCGGCTATGACCACTCCGACATGGGCTTCGACGGCGCAAGTTGCGGCGTGCTCAACATCATCGGCAAGCAGTCGCCGGACATTGCGCAGGGCGTCGATCGCAAGGACGAACGCAAGCAAGGGGCGGGCGATCAGGGGTTGATGTTCGGCTACGCCACCGACGAGACCGACGTGCTGATGCCGGCGCCCATCACGCTGGCGCATCGGCTGGTGAAACGCCAGGCCCAGGTGCGCAAGAGCGGCAAGCTTCCCTGGCTGCGTCCGGATGCCAAGAGCCAGGTGACTTTGCGCTACGAAGACGACAAGCCGGTGGGGCTCGAAGCGGTGGTGTTGTCGACACAGCACGAGGATACGATCAGCATCAAGCAATTGCGTGAAGCCGTGATCGAGGAAATCCTCAAGCCTGTGCTGCCGAGCAAGTGGATCGACAAGCATACCAAGTACCATATCAATCCCACCGGCCGGTTCGTCATCGGCGGTCCGGTCGGTGATTGCGGCCTCACGGGGCGCAAGATCATCGTCGATACCTACGGCGGATTCGCGCGTCATGGAGGCGGTGCTTTCTCCGGCAAGGACCCTTCCAAAGTGGATCGTTCAGCGGCCTACGCAGCGCGCTATGTGGCCAAGAATATCGTCGCCGCGGGCCTGGCCGAGCGCTGCGAAGTCCAGGTCTCGTACGCCATTGGGGTCGCCGAACCCACCTCCATCATGGTGGAGACTTTCGGTACGGGTAAGTTGACCGACACGCGCTTGACGCAACTGGTGCGCGCGCATTTCGATCTCACTCCGTTTGGCCTGCGCGAAATGCTGGATCTGGCGCGGCCCATTTATCAAAAGACTGCCTCTTACGGGCACTTCGGCCGTAAAGAAGCGGAATTCACCTGGGAGCGCACGGACAAGGCGAGCACTCTCGCGGCCGAATTCAAAGCCACGCGTGCCGCTTAAGGCGCGTGCCGACCTTTTAAGGAGAATCGATCGATGAACGCAGCAATCAAACAGCCCAATGATTTTCTCGTCAAGGATTTGGGCCTGGCGGATTGGGGCCGCAAGGAAATCAAGATCGCCGAAACAGAAATGCCGGGCCTGATGGCGATCCGGCATGAGTTCGCGGCGCAGCAGCCGCTGCGCGGCGCGCGCATCAGCGGCTCGCTGCACATGACCATTCAAACGGCGGTGCTGATCGAAACCTTGAACGCGCTGGGCGCGCAGGTGCGCTGGGCATCGTGCAACATTTATTCGACTCAGGACCACGCGGCTGCGGCCATCGCTGCCGGCGGCACGCCGGTATTCGCGGTCAAGGGCGAGTCGCTCACCGAGTATTGGGACTACACGCATCGCATTTTCGAGTGGCCCGACGGCGGCCATTCGAACATGATTTTGGACGACGGCGGCGATGCGACGCTGCTGCTGCACTTGGGCGCCAAGGCCGAGAAGGATGCCGCGTTGATCGCCAAGCCCGGCAACGAAGAGGAGCAATGCCTGTTCTCCGCCATCAAGGCCAAGTTGAACGCCGATCCGAAGTGGTATTCCACGCGGCTGGCCAAGATCAAGGGAGTCACCGAGGAAACCACCACCGGGGTCAAGCGCCTTTACCAAATGGCCAAGGACGGTCAATTGGCTTTCCCTGCATTCAATGTCAACGATTCGGTTACCAAGTCCAAGTTCGACAATTTATACGGCTGCCGCGAATCGTTGGTGGACGCCATCAAGCGCGCAACCGATGTCATGATTGCGGGCAAGGTGGCCGTGGTTTGCGGCTACGGCGATGTCGGCAAGGGTTCGGCGCAGGCCTTGCGCGCACTGTCGGCCCAAGTGTGGGTGACCGAGATCGACCCGATCTGCGCCTTGCAAGCGTCGATGGAAGGCTACCGGGTCGTCACCATGGATTATGCCGCCGACAAGGCCGACATCTTCGTCTCGGCGACCGGCAATTTTCATGTGATCACCCATGATCACATGAAGCGCATGAAGGATCAGGCCATCGTCTGCAACATTGGGCACTTCGACAATGAAATCGAAGTGGCGGCGCTCAAGCAGTACGCCTGGGACAACATCAAACCGCAGGTCGACCATGTTATTTTTCCCGACGGTAAGCGGATCATCCTGCTGGCCGAGGGCCGCTTGGTGAATTTGGGTTGCGGCACGGGACATCCGTCCTACGTGATGAGCTCGTCGTTCGCGAACCAGGTGCTGGCGCAGATCGAACTGTTCGGCAACACCAAGAAATATCCCATCGGCGTGTACGTGTTGCCGAAGCATCTCGACGAAAAAGTGGCGCGGCTGCAGCTCTCCAAGCTCGGAGCGCAACTGACGGAACTGACGGACACGCAGGCCCGCTATATCGGAGTCGACAAACAGGGTCCGTATAAGGTCGATCAGTATCGCTACTAGGGGGTGCGCTCGATGAGCGTGAAGAAGCATTCCAAAGTCTACGCAGATGCGCCATCCGCGCTCGAGGGCATCGTCAAGGACGGCATGACCTTGATGTGCGGGGGATTCGGCGCCTGCGGCATTCCCGAAAATCTCATCGACGCCCTGCATGCATCGGGCGTGCGCAATCTCACCGTCGTGTCCAACAATGCGGGACTCGACGGCGTGGGACTGGGACTGCTGCTGCAGACGCGGCAGATTCGCAAAATGATTTCATCCTACGTAGGCGAGAACAAGGAGTTCGAACGGCAGTTCCTGGCCGGCGAATTGGAGCTCGAGTTCAATCCGCAGGGCACGCTGGCGGAGCGAATCCGCGCCGGCGGCGCAGGCATTTACGGGTTCTATACCCGGGTCGGCGCGGGCACGCTGGTTGCCGAAGGCAAGGAAACGCGTACCGTGGACGGTGAGGTCTACGTGCTCGAGAAGGGAATCACGGCCGACGTGTCCTTGGTCAAGGCGTGGAAGGGCGATGCCGAGGGCAATCTCGTCTACCGCAAGACCGCGCGCAATTTCAATCCCAACATGGCCACAGCCGCTCACCTCACCATCGCGGAAGTCGAGGAATTGGTGGAAGTAGGCACGCTCGACCCGGATGGCATTCACACACCGGGAATTTTCGTTCAGCGCATCATTCAGGGGGCGCGCTACACTAAATTGATCGAGAAGCGGACGGTGCGCAAGCGCGAGGAGAAAGCGAATGCCGTGGTCGCGTGAGGATCTGGCGGCGCGTGCGGCACGAGAACTCGAAGACGGCTTCTACGTCAATCTCGGCATAGGCATACCGACCTTGGTTGCCAATTACATTGCGCCCGGCATGAAAGTCGTGCTGCAGTCGGAAAACGGCATGCTGGGGACGGGACCTTTCCCGTACGAGGGCGAGGAAGACGCCGATTTGATCAATGCCGGGAAACAGACGGTGACGGCGCTGCCCATGACCTCGTACTTCTCGTCCGCGGACAGCTTCGCCATGATTCGCGGCGGGCACATCGATTTGGCGATACTCGGCGCCATGGAAGTGGCTGAAAACGGCGACCTGGCCAACTGGATGATCCCGGGCAAGATGGTGAAGGGCATGGGGGGCGCCATGGATTTGGTCGCCGGCGTCAAGCGCGTTGTGGTGGTCATGGATCACACCTCGAAGGAGGGGGATCCAAAATTCAAGAGCCGATGCGAATTGCCGCTGACGGGAACCAATGTCGTCGACCTATTGATTACGGATCTTGCAGTCTTCTCGCGTCCCACCCGCAAAGATTCGTTCAAGCTCATCGAGCTTGCGCCCGGGGTGACGGCCGAGGAAGTTCGGCGCAAGACGCCCGCGCGCTACGCGGCGTAAATGTCCGCCCTGGATTATCTGCGGCGGCTCGAGGCCGAGAGCATCCACATCTTTCGCGAAGTGGTCGCGGAGTGTGAAAGGCCGGTGATGCTCTATTCGGTGGGCAAGGACAGCTCGGTGATGCTGCATCTCGCCCGCAAGGCCTTTGCGCCCGCCAAGCCGCCCTTCCCCCTGCTGCAGATCGCATCGGGATGGGATTTCCGCGAAATGCTCGAGTTCCGCGACGCCACCGCCCAAAAGTACGGCTTGGAGCTCTTGGTGCATATCAATGAGGAGGGGGTGCGTGCCGGGGTCAAGCCGTGGACCCATGGCGCCGCCTATTCCGACATCATGCTAACCCAGAGTTTGCGCCAGGCCTTGGACAAGCACGGCTTCGATGCGGCATTCGGCGGCGGCCGCCGCGACGAAGAGAAGAGCCGCGCCAAGGAGCGGGTGTTTTCGTTTCGTTCCGCGCAGCACCGGTGGGATCCGAAGAACCAGCGTCCCGAGCTTTGGTCGCTTTACAACGCGCGCAAGAATCGCGGCGAGAGCATTCGCGTATTCCCGCTGTCTAACTGGACAGAACTCGACGTATGGCAGTACATCCACGTGCAGCAGGTGCCCATCGTGCCGCTGTACTTGGCCAAGTCCCGACCGGTAGTGCAGCGCGACGGGCGGCTGATCATGGTCGATGATGAACGACTCCCCTTGAGCGCGGCCGACCGGGTCGAGACCCTGCAAGTGCGCTTCCGCACTCTCGGCTGCTATCCGTTGACGGGCGCCACGGTCAGCAGCGCCGAGGACATCCCGGCGGTGATTCGCGAAATGCTGGCGGCGAAGACTTCGGAACGCGAGGGGCGCGGGGTAGACAGGGACGGGGTGGCGTCGATGGAAAAGAGAAAGCAAGAGGGCTACTTTTGATGGCCGCGCGCGCGCCCGCCGACGATATCGAAGATTATCTCAAGCGGCATCAGGCCAAGGGCTTATTGCGCTTCATCACCTGCGGCTCGGTGGATGACGGCAAGTCTTCACTGATCGGGCGCCTGCTGTACGAATCCAAAATGATTTTCGAGGATCAGTTCGCGGCTCTGCGCGACGACTCGAAAAGAGTCGGCACCCGCGGCGGCGAGCTCGATTTTGCGTTGTTGGTGGATGGACTGACGGCCGAACGGGAGCAGGGCATCACCATCGACGTTGCCTATCGGTTCTTCACCACCGACAAGCGCAAATTCATCGTGGCCGACACGCCGGGGCATGAGCAATACACGCGCAATATGGTCACCGGCGCCTCGACGGCGGATCTCGCCGTGATCTTGATCGATGCGCGCAAGGGTGTGCTCACCCAGACCCGGCGGCATAGCTACCTTGCGGCGTTGCTCGGCATTCGCCACATCGTGGTGGCAGTGAACAAGATGGATCTGGTCGAGTACTCGCAAGACGTATTCGGCAGCATCGAGCGCGACTATCGCGCGTTTGCCCGTCAAATAAAACTCGATGCCGTCACGTGCATCCCGGTCTCCGCCGTCGCCGGCGACAATGTCACTTCACGGAGCGCGCGCACGCCCTGGTACCTCGGAAAGGGACTGCTGGAGCATCTGGAAACCGTCGAGGTGGAAGGCCCCGCCGAAAACTCGGCGTTTCGCATGCCGGTGCAATGGGTGAATCGGCCAAACGCTGAATTTCGCGGTTTTGCCGGACTCATCGCGAGCGGGGTGGTGCGGCCAGGGGATGCGCTGCGGGTACTGCCGGCGGGCCGCACCACCACGGTGGCGCGGGTGTTCGCGGGCGAAGGCGAGGCACCGTCGGCAGTTGCGGGCGAGTCCGTCACGCTGACGCTTGCGGATGAAATCGACGTGAGCCGCGGGGATGTGCTCGCGGCGGCCGATGCACCGCCGGCGGTCGCCAATCAATTCGAGGCGACCATTATCTGGATGCACGACGAGCCTCTGCTGCAGGGCCGTGCGTATCTGCTCAAGCTTGGAACCAAGACCGTGACCGCGACGGTGGCGCCAATAAAGTATCGCGTCAACATCAACACCCTGGAGCATTTGGCGGCGAAGAAACTCGATCTCAACGACATTGGGGTGTGCGGCCTGGAACTCTCCAGCGGGATCGCCTTCGAGCCTTACGCGGACAGCCGGGTTCTGGGCGGTTTCATATTGATCGATCGGCTCAGCAACAATACCGTGGGCGCCGGCCTTCTACACTTCGCATTGCGCCGTTCGCAAAACGTGCACTGGCAGGCGCTCGACGTGAACAAGGCTGCCCGTGCGGGATTGAGCCGCCAGAAGCCCTGCATCCTCTGGTTCACCGGCTTTTCGGGAGCCGGAAAATCGACGATCGCCAACTTGGTCGAGAAGCAGCTGCACGCCGACGGCCGGCAGACATACTTGCTGGATGGCGACAACGTGCGCCATGGTCTCAACAAGGATTTGGGTTTCACGGACGAGGATCGAGTCGAGAACATTCGGCGCGTGGCCGAGGTGGCGCGCCTGATGGTCGATGCCGGACTCATCGTCATGGTGTCGTTCATTTCGCCGTTTCGCTCCGAGCGCCGCATGGCTCGCGCCCTGGTCGCGCCCGGCGAGTTCGTCGAGGTCTTCGTCGATACGCCCCTCGAGCAGGCGGAGGCGCGCGATGCCAAAGGACTCTATAAAAAGGCGCGCCGAGGCGAGTTGAAGAATTTTACCGGCATCGATTCACCGTACGAGGCGCCGGAAAATCCGGAAATCCGCTTGGACACGACCGAGCTGACGCCGGAGGCGGCGGCTGCGCTGGTCATCGCGCACCTGCGCGACGCCGGCATGATCGATGTCGACTCGAGCTTCGACATCTAGTCGCCGGATTTAAGAGGTTAGACCGCGGCTCGCGCCGTCGCGCGGCGCTGCTGTTCGTCGCGCACATCGGTATCCGTGAGGCCGGTATTCGTCGCGATGATTTCCACCAGACGGTGCGCCGGGTCGCGCGGCAAGGTGACCTCGTGAATACGCTCCCAAATGCGGATGCGCTCCTCGGCTGTCTTGAGCCGCGAGGACTGTTCGGCCAGATCCAAGCGACGGCGCTCCGCGGCTTCTGCTTGCTGATGCACTAAACGAGCCCGGAAGTCCATCATCGGATCTTCGCCGGACGGTATCGACGGGCGCCCAAAAGTGGGATTTGGCTTGTATGAATTCACGCGAGTCCTCCTGGCGGGTTAGCCCGTCAAGGTATCACTCCTGGATACCTATAGTTTGCCGAGTTTCGGCCAATGGCGAATATAATCGGCCTGTTCCGGCGTCTGCGGCACCGCAGGCCAGCTCTTGGCGCGCTCACTTTGGCGCCACAGGCGATTCAAGGTCTCGATTGCCGGAGTTCCATTCGGCTCCTGGTCCGCCAAAAAACAGCCGACGATGAGGCCGGTGCGCCCGATACCGGCCCGGCAATGCACGTAGATGCAACGGCCGCGATCGAGCGATTTCTGAATGTTGGCGAGCACGTGGCGGGTCTGCGCGACGTTGTTGGGCACGCGGGTGTCGGCGATGGGCGAGCGCAGATAATCGGTGCCTCTCGGCAGCAGATGCCGGTAAGCCGGCATCTCGCCCTTTTCCGTGAGATCGACGAAGGAATCGATGCCCGCTTCGTGCAGCCGCGCGAGGCGAACGCGCGATTCCGCCCGATCGGTGCCGGTTGGGTGTTCGCCAGCCAGCACGCGACCGGGTATCACCCAGTAGGTATTGGGCAGCGGCCGATCCACGACATCGCCGATGTTACCAGCGATTCAGCTCGCCAATCGCCGCGACCGAGCAGCGCGCATTTCTCAGATGGTCTTGTAGCCCACGTCCGAC
>DASYJX010000020.1:0-2128 GCA_035996065.1 Steroidobacteraceae bacterium
TCCAGGCCACCAGCTGGGTTCTGAAAGAGCGCGTCCGCTTTGACCGCCAGCGAATTACGAGCAACACATGGGCCGCCTATCCGATCCTCCGCTTCAGCGAGGTGCCGGAAGTACGCGTCGAACTGATCCAGCGGTCCGACAGTGAACCGCTCGGCGCCGGCGAGGCTGCCCATGGCCCCGTCACGGGCGCGATCGCCAATGCCGTGTTCGATGCGCTCGGCGTGCGGGTTCGCGATCTGCCGATCACGCGCGACAGCCTGATCGCGGCGATGGAGTTGGCTTCATGACTGCGTTGAACATTCTCAGCGGTGGCGCGGCCCAAGGGCTGGTCGCAAGCCTCGCGCCGACGTTCAAGGGACTGACCGGACTTGACATCGCTGGAGAGTTCGGCGCAGTCGGCGCCATGGCCGATAAGTTGCGAAGCGGCACGCCGGCCGATATCGTCATCCTGACGGCGGCAATCGTCGGCAAGCTCGCTGAAGAGGAGCGGGTCGTCCCCGCGTCGAGATCGAACATCGGCTTGGTCGAAACGGCGATTGCGATCCGCGCCGGCGACCCGCTGGTTGCGGCCGATGATGCCGCGACACTGCGCGCTGCCTTTCTTGGCGCCGATGCGATCTTCGTTCCCGATACCAAAGCGTCCACGGCGGGCATTCATGTCGCGAAGGTATTGGAGCAACTGGGCATTGCCGACGCAGTCGGCGCCCGGTTGAAGGTCTTTCCTAATGGCACGACCGCGATGCGGCACCTGGCCGAAACCAGCGCGGTCAACCCGATCGGATGCACGCAATCGACTGAAATCATCAGTACCCGAGGGGTGAGGCTGTCGGGTTCTCTGCCGCCGGGATGCGATCTCGCGACGATGTACACGGCGGCCGTGGCCATGCGGACCGGCGCTGCCAGAGAAGCTCGGGTGCTGATCGATTTGTTGACGGCTGCCGATCAGAGCGAATTGCGTGAGCGTGCAGGCTTTCTCAACGCTGAACGATAGAGCGATGTTAGTTCTTCGGCCCCGATTTGGTTAGCCTTGCGAGCGATGAAGCTTTCAAGCCTATCGTCCCAATAAACGGCATCGTCAATTCGCGTTTACGATCCGCATATCACCTAGCGGCCTTTGCGACTTGGGCGGGAGCGGCCTGCGGCCCGTAGTTGGTCCCTGCAAACTCGGCCATAACCTCATCAGCTATCCAGTTGGTTTTGCCCGGCTGGATTACCGCCAATCCGATCAGGGCAATCACAAGAAGTACGGGTAAAGCGATAAATCCACTGCCCCACCTCTGATAGAAACTGTTACCGGTTGTTTCGTGTGATCTGTCGGACGAGCCAGGCATGGATGCCTCCATTGTGCGGATGAATCAACCGCAGCATTGCTTAGCCCAAGTCGCGCAGGGCAAGTGTGAAGTGCCTCACACTCACCGAGATAAGAGATGTAGCCGGTTCTGAGGAGACGCGGGGCGTTCGTCAATCGCCTTCGCTTCCGCCTGCTTCGGCGATCGCCTGCAGGGGGGCGGCATCCAGCACAACGATGGCACCATGTTCTAGCCGGACCCAATTCCGTGCAGCCCAAGCCCGCAACTGCTTGTTGATGCTCTCGCGGGTCATTCCGACCATCTCGCTGATTTCCTGCTGCGTAACCGCGATGGTTCGGCCGCCGGGTGCGAGCTTGCGTTTTTCGGTCAGCCGGATCAGGGCGCTGGCAAGCCGGCCCGGCAGGTTCTGCAGAATGACCTGTTCGACCTGATCACTGGTCCACCGCAGCCGCATGCATAACAGCTCGATGAATTTCATTGCCAGCGTCGGCTGGCTTTTCACAAACGGGATGAACTCACGACGGTCAAGGACGAAAATCTCGCAATTGGTATTTGCGGTCGCGTCCGCGGTCCTAGCCAGCCCGTCGAGAAGCGCGACTTCCCCGAAGATCTCGCCGGGGCCGATCAGATTGAAAATCGCGCTGCGGCCATCTGCAGACGAGGTACTGATCTTCACAGTCCCGCTGATCACCGCAAACAGGCTGTTGCCCGGATCTCCCTTGGAACAGATTGTCGCTCCCCGCTTCAGCGAGGTGTGCTTGGCGTAGCGGCAGAGCTGGTCGAGGGCCTCAGGATCAAGATCGCAAAAAATCGGATGC
>DASYJX010000021.1:0-68990 GCA_035996065.1 Steroidobacteraceae bacterium
TAACACCACCCAGAATCTCACCAACTCAGTGGTCTGGACCTCCACCGCTCCTGTCTTTGCTCCCGTGAGTAACGCGCCTCCATTCAACGGACTTGCCTCGGCAGCGGGTGTCGGCACCGCGTCGATCAAAGCGATCGACCCGGCGAGTCATGTCATGTCACCTTCTGTTCCAATAACCATTACGCAGGGCCTATATCAAATTCAGATTTCTGCCGTTGAACAATCAAATACGTCGGGAAGCCTGAGTTTCGCTCAGGGCACGACGCTGCATTTCATTGCGACCGGATTTTACAGTAACTCCCCTTCGCTCGATATCACCCGTCGAGTCACTTGGTCTTCCAGCGGCCCGGCGATCGCCTCGATCAGCAACACATCACCGTCGAACGGGGTCGTGACCGGTCTGACGGTTGGAACCGTTTCTATCGCCGCCACATCGGGGAACGTCTCCTCATCCTCAACGAACGAGACAGTCACTCCCGGGACGCCGCTCGTGTCCGTCGCGGTGACGCCTATCAACGCCAGCATCAGCATTGGCTCGGACCAACAGTTCACCGCCGTCGGAACCTACCAAGACGGCGCGACCTTCGACATCACCGACTCCACGACGTGGACTTCGTCGGATCCGCTCGTACTATCGTTCAATCCATCATTCGGGGGGTCTGCGTTTCCTTTTGCGTTGGGGCGATTCATGATCTTCGCAACCGATCCCGCGACCGGCATCGTGTCGCCACCAGTCACCTTGATGGTGACGGCCGTGCCGGCGCCACCACCCGCCGCGCTTGCGACCATCGCCATCTATGTCAATGCGATCCCGCCCTCTGGCAATCTCAGCTTCTCCCAAGGCGCGACACTGCAGTACTATGCGACCGCAACTTACACTGACGGTACGACGCGAGATATTACGACGGCCGTAAGCTGGACCTCCAACGCTCCGACCGTTGCGTCGATCAGCAACACATCGCCGTCGAACGGGCTCGTCACCGGCCTGTCGAGGGGTACTGCTTCCATCACCGCCACTTCGGGAAATATTACGTCGTTTGCGTCCGTTGTTGGCGTAACCCCCATGGCGCTCATGTCAATCGCCATCATGCCGGCTAACCCGTCGATCCTACGTCAGTCGTACGAGAAGTTCACTGCGATCGGGATCTATCGGGACGGCACAACATACGACATTACCGATTTCGTTACGTGGGCCTCGTCAAACACCGCGGTAGCCTATATCAATTCCACCGGAGCATTTATCGGCCAGGCATTCGGTGAAAGTGTGGGGCAGACATCCATTAGGGGAACCGAGCCCCAAACCGGAATCATTTCCCCTGCGACGACCTTGACCGTGAGGCCTTAAGAAATATTTGATAATTTCACAACACGGGTGCAACGATCATGGGACCGACCCTGAGACTGTTTACTTTAGGAATCCTGGCACACACTGTGCTCTTAGTCAGCACGGTCCAGGCAGAACAGAACTGCGCTCTGGGGCAGCGCTATGTCGAACTCGCGCATGATCGGCAACACGCCGCCGAGTTTGACGACGCAGTGACGTTTTTAAAACGCGCGCTCGATGCGTGCCCAAGCTACGAGGTGTATCAAACCCTTGGCGACCTACAAGCGCAATCACCGCAACGTGAGGATCAAGCACGAGCCGTCGAAGCCTTTGTCGCCGCATATCAATTGGCGTCGACCGACTCAGCGCGCGCCCGTTCGCTGTTAAGTTACGCCCGGCTCCTGAACCAGGACGGTGATCCGACCAACGCTTACCCCATCATTAAGAATGCTCAGGCTCTGGACCCGACCAGCGGCGATATTGCGCGGCTTTCAAGTCAGGTCGAGCATCGAGTCAACAATCCCACCAAGGAGTCCATCTCCAGGGGTCTCTGGAACTCACTATATAAGCCGTTGACGCTGGCGTCGGCAAGCTCTGCGGGCGGAAGCACCCGTCCATTGAACTTACCGGATAAGGCAGCGTCACCCGTAATTAATCAACAACCCGCGACTTTTGTTCCAATCAATTTTGAGACGGGAACAACGCTCGTCGACGAGCAGACCCGTCTCAACATCGCGGTTCTCGCGCATACGCTCGCGGACTCGAATCATCCCAATCAACGGTACGTATTTGTGGGGCATGCTGATATCCGCGGCGTTGAATTGAACAATGTCCTGTTATCGAAGCGCAGAGCAGAAGCGATCTACCAGTCAGTCACATTGCTCGAACCGTCACTTCAAGGGCGTATCGAAATCACCGGCAAGGGATCATCTGAGCCAATCGATCTTGGCAATGACGATCATGCGTACCGCACCAACCGACGGCTGCAAGTATTGTTGAGATAACACCGAAGCGATCTTCGATAATCTTGCGTATCAGAGTCCTAGGATTGGCGGGACGATCGATCCACCGTGGTCGAACACCGCGGTATCCTCTCCGTAAACCGGGATGCTGCCGAGAGTATGGAAGGTCTCCCATGCGATTCCCGTGGGATCAGTGACCCAATACTTGTCTGACTTGGCGTAGCAACACGGCTGTTTGCTTTCCTCGAGCATCCGTGCGTCCGCAGCTTCCAGTTGCGCACGCATGCCGCGAAGTTCCTCATCAGTATCGACCTGGAAGCCCAGATGATTGACGCCGATCGGCTGACGATGGGTCGAGATTGCAAAGTTCACCCGCGGATCCGCGAGCATCCACTTCGCATAGTCGGACTTTGTGACTGCGGGCTCCGCACCAAAGAGAGTCTGATAAAAGCGGATCGAGGCGGCAAGATCTTTCACGCTGACATGCACATGGAGTCGTTTCATAAATCACCCGGTAGTTTTAAGGGACTTCACCATGAACGCCGAGCTCGCGGGGCACAGGTCCGCGAACTCGCGCGTTCGTTCGATGGAGGTCGGCGCCTGCGAGCGCTCGATGCGCTCATACCCCAGGCGCTTGAAGAACGCTTCCGCCGTGGTCGTCAAAAGATATATCGACCGGACGTTCTTTGAGGCCGCGTATTGTTCCGCATGCTCGACGAGCGCCGATCCCAGGCCTTTGCTCCTCGCGCTCTCACCGACGACCAGCGACCGCAGCAGCGCATCGGTGCCATGGAACTCAAGCCCCACAAGCGCGGTCGGTGAGCCGTCGGAGCCGGCGAAGAAGAAGTGTTCCAAATGCTCATCCGTGATATCCGATACCGGCAAGCCTTGCGCTTGAAGCAGCGCGACCGCGGTCGATCGAGGCGGTCGTCCGCGGATCATGAGCGGTTCGGACATCGGGGGCTTACGCGACTTTGGCCGCCCGTTTGACGGCCTTCGCAGGCTGAGCCGGCGCGCAATTCGGCGAACATTCGGCGCCGCTGTTGCCGCAGCAGTTCTCCGTCAAGTAGCTGACCAACTCGTTCATTTCGCCGAAGTCGGCCGAGTAAATGAGCTGGCGGCTTTCGCGCCGCTGCGTGATCAATCCTGCGCGCTGCAGATTCTGCAGATGGAACGTCAGCGATGAGGGAACAAGCCCCACGCGGTCGCCAATGGCGCCAGCCGGCAGCCCGTCGGGGCCACGCTGTACGAGCAACCGGTAAATCGCAAGCCGATGCTCGTGTGCAAGGGCGCCCAATGCGTCAATGACCGCGGGGGTCTTCATCGATATACGATATTACCAAGATAGTCGTAATGTCAAGCACGCCTATGCGGGCAGCGTAGAATCGCAGCTCCTATAGCGCAGCGGAGCGGAATGGAACATCTCATTGGGCTCATCGGCGCTGCCGTAGTCCTGTTCGCCTCGACCGACATCGATGATCTGTTGGTGTTGGTGGGCTTCTTCGCGGACTCCAAATTCAAAATCCGCCATGTCGTTGTCGGCCAGTATCTCGGTATCGCGGGACTCTACGGCGGCAGTGTCGTGGCCTCGTTAATCTCCCTCGTCGTCTCGCCGGCCTATATTGGCCTCCTGGGATTGGTGCCCATCGCCATCGGCCTGCAAAAAGCCTGGGCGCTGCAGAAGGGCTCTGAAGCGAGCCGGGAGGAATTGGACGGCCATGAAAAGGTCTCTGCCGGGCAGGGCAATGCCCTCTCCGTCGCCGCGGTAACTCTGGCGAACGGTGCGGACAATATCAGCGTCTACACGCCCTTGTTCGCGACGCGCACAGGTTACGACATCGCTCTAATCGGTGTCGTATTCGCGGTCATGACTCTGCTATGGCTCGGGATCGCGTACCGGTTGACCCGTCATCGCACGATCGGTGCTCCGATCCGAACTTACGGCCATCGAGTCGTGCCCTTTGTGCTGATCTCACTCGGAGTTCTGATTCTGCATGGAGCCGGAACCTTCGGGCTGCTGCGTCGATTGTGGCAGTCGTAAGGCTTCGAGTGAGGCCAAACGCGAATCACGGTCGTGGTCGTCTTGGAAGAGATACCGGTTCCAAGGTGATGCGTAGAATCGCTGCGCCCATGGTCGGCGTCCGGCCGGAAGGAGTCCCGCAGTGAACAGCTCGAGCCGTGGTCAGGGAGGGAACTTCACGGCGCTTGTATCTCGCGCAAGAAGCCGTTCTGCACTGCACCCGATCCGATCTTGGCTTGACATCCCGCGCTGCCCTCTGCTATCTCGGTGGCGCACCGACCCATCGTAGCCCTCGCTCGGCTATTCGCGAGAAATCCAATGAAAACGCCAATGGTTCGCCTGAGAGGTCGGATTGCTTTGGCCTCCTGGTTTGGGGTCGCCGCAGTGCTTCTTCACACGGTCGCAAGCGCCGGCGAGCCGCCTGCAGATCCGATCCTGCGGATCGAAGCGGGTATGCATACCGCCGAGATCAGGGGCGCCGACGTCGACTCGAGCGGCCGCTATGCTGTGACTGCCTCCGAAGACAAGTCGGCCCGGATTTGGGACATCGGCACCGGCCGTCTGCTGCAGGTCTTGCGTCCTCCGCAGGGCGCGGCAAATGAAGGCCAACTCCAGGCGCAGGCCATGAGCCCGGACGGCACGCTCGTCGTGGTCGCCGGCTTCACGGGCTACGAATGGGACCACGCCTACAGCATCGATGTGTTCGAGCGTGCCAGCGGCCGCCTGTTGCGTCGTCTGCGAGGCTTGCCGAATTACATACAATGTCTCGCCTTCAGTCCCGATGGGCGCTGGCTCGCCGCGGGTCTCGCGGGCAACGGCGGTATTCGCGTATGGGACACCAACCGCTGGGCTGAACCCCTTCAAGATGGCGAGTACGGCGACCCCACTGTGGGCATCAGCTGGAGCGCCGACGGGCGCTTGGCGACGAGCAGTTACGACGGGCAGTTGCGTCTCTATCGTGTCGCCGGTCAGGGCCTGACCAAGCTGGCCAGCGTCGCGGCGCCGGGCAAGAAGCCCATCGGCCTCGCCTTCTCGCCGGACGGCCTTAGCCTTGCCGTGGGGTATGCGGACGAGTCCGGCCGAGCACGGATCGATGTGCTGGATGCCAATTCCCTGGGCTTGCGTTTCTCGCCCGACACAGAACGTGTGACCAACGGAGTCCTGCCCTTTGTCGCCTGGAGCCTGGATGGCCGCAGCCTCTATGCGGCGGGTACGTGGGGCCTACACGACGTTATCGTCCGTCGCTGGCCGGATAGTGGCCGCGGCAAGGCCGTCGATGTTCAAGCGGCGACCCGCCGTCAGGTGAATGGGCTGCGTCCCTTGCCGGGCGGCGGAGTGCTGGTAGCGGCGGCCAATTTCTGGGGCGTCATCGATGCGCACGACGTCTGGCATCCTCGCGGCCTGCCGCCCACCGCCGAACTCAAGAATAAGCAGACCAATGAGTGGGGCGAGGTCATTCAAGGCTTTCAAGGCTATGCGCTGAGCCAGGATGGAAGCCGCGTGCAATTCGGCTTCGAGCGAGAGGGTGAGGCGCCGTATCACTTCGATGTGCGGCGGCGTACGCTGACGCAGGGAACCGCGCCCGACCTATTTCCTCCCAATGTCAGCAGCCTCAATTTGGAGCGCTGGGATGGAGATTACAAAGATCCCACCAGTCTCGACGGAAAACTGCTGCCGCTCGACACTGACGAACGGTCTTTCGGCCTTGCCATCAGTCCCGATGCGCAGCGCTTTGCTCTCGGAACCTTCTGGAAGGTGCGTCTGTTCGACCGCATGGGCCAACCGCTCTGGCAGAGCATCGCACCGGACCTCGAGTATGGGGTTAATATTCCTCCGAACGGCAAGACGGTCGTGGCGTTCTGTGCGGACGGGACCATCCGCTGGTATCGGATCACCGACGGCCGCGAACTGCTGGCGTTCTTCCCGCATGCCGATCGTAAGCGCTGGGTGCTATGGACGCCGTCAGGCTACTACGATGCCTCGCCCGGCGGCGAGGACCTGATCGGCTGGCACTTGAATCGCGGCGCCGATCAAGCCGCCGACTTCTTTCCCGCAGCGCGCTTTCGTGCAAAATTCCATCGCCCGGATGTCATCGACCGCGTGCTGGATACGCTCAATGAGGACGAAGCCCTGCGTGCGGCCAATGCCGAGTCCGGACGCCGCGAGGAGATCACGCCTTCCGTCGCCCGCATCTTGCCGCCGGTGATCGACCTCATGAGTCCGGCAGACGTGCGCACCGCGGAAAACACGACCACGATTCGCGCGAGGGCGCGCACCACCGCCGACGCCCCGGTCACCGCGTGGCGTGTCCGGGTCAATGGTCAGGCGGTTCCCTTAGAGCGCGGCCTTACGCGGATGCAATCCGCGGGCGAGGAGCGCGAGGTCGTGGTCCCCCTGCCTGCGCAGGATGCGGAAGTCCAAGTGTTTGCGGAAAACGGTCACGGCATCTCGTCACCGGCCACGGTGCGGGTGACTTGGACCGGGCGCAGCGATCTGGCCGTACCCACGCGCTTGCCGACCGCGCCTGACGCGGCGGGATCGCCGACCAATGCCGCCGGCACGGCAGGCGCTTTCGTCATCCGGCCCACGCTCTACGTGTTGTCCATCGGCGTGTCGCAGTACATCCATGCCGACATTCCCAAGCTGGGACTCGCGGCCAAGGACGCCGATGACTTCGTCGCCACCATGCAACGGCAAAAAGGCAAGCTCTACCGGGACGTGCAGGTGCGCTTGTTGACCGACGCGAAGGCTACCCGGGACGAAGTGGTCGACGGCCTCGATTGGCTGCAGAAACAAGTCACGCAGCATGACGTCGGCATGGTGTTTCTCTCCGGTCACGGCCTAAACGACGCGTCGCTCGGCTATGTCTATCTTCCCGTCAACGCCGATCCGGCCAAACTCAAGCGCACGGGCGTCCCGATGAGCGACTTCCGCAGCACGCTCGCAAACCTCACGGGCAAGGCTGTGTTTTTTCTCGACACCTGCCACGCAGGCAATGTCCTCGGCAGCATGCGCAAAGGCGAACTCGACGACATCTCGGCGGTCATCAACGAGCTCGCCAGCGCAGAAAACGGCGTGGTCGTGTTCAGCTCCTCGACCGGCCGCCAGTCCTCGCTGGAAGATAGCTCATGGGGCAACGGCGCCTTCTCCAAGGCCGTGATCGAAGGGCTGAACGGCGGCGCCGACTTTCAAAAGAGCGGGCGAATTACCTACAAAATGCTCGACCTCTACGTCAGCGACCGGGTCAAGCAGCTCACGCACGGCATGCAGTCGCCGGTGACCCAAGCGCCGGGTGGAGTTCCGGACTTTCCCTTGGCGTTGACCCGATGAGATTACAATCGCGCCTCACCGCCGCGCGCGATCATTCGCGCCCGAGGCCCGGAAGGCAAACAAGAGCGCTTCGACTGTAACCGGCATTCGTGTTTCTGAAATCGAAGCGTAACCTGGCGGAGGGAAATTTATAGTCGTCAGACTTTCTGGATACCCGTCGCGACGCACTGCGTCGCCTCAACTGAAGGCGAGGTAACGATCCGTTGCCTGTCAATAGATTCCCGAGGGGGCACCGATCATGGCCGAAATTGATACCTACGATGCCGTCGTGCTCGGCAGCGGCGAGGCGGGAAAATCGATCGCGTGGCATCTCGCCGGTACCGGCAAACGCGTCGTGGTCATCGAGCAGCGCTATGTGGGCGGTTCCTGCCCCAATATTGCCTGCTTGCCTAGCAAGAACTTCATCCACGCTGCAAACATCGCTCACACTGTAGCCACAAGTGAGGTGCGCGAACCCCGCGCCGCAAGGAATGTGTCGATGCGGGAAGTTCAGGCCCGCAAGCGGACGATGGTGGAAAGCCTGATCCAAACGCATCTGAATAAGTTCGCCGCCAGCGGTTGCGAGCTGGTGATGGGACGGGGCTCCTTTGTTGCCGAGCGGGCCATCGAGGTCGCGCTCAACGCTGGAGGAACACGCACGCTGCGCGGCGACCAAGTCTTCCTCGACGTCGGAGCCTTCGCAAGCGTCCCGGCGCTACCCGGACTCGCCGAAGCCGTTCCGCTCACGCATGTCGAACTTCTTGACCTTGATACCGTTCCCGAGCATCTGTTGATCCTAGGGGGCAGCTACGTTGGCCTGGAGTTCGCGCAAGCGATGCGCCGGCTAGGCAGCCGCGTCACCGTCTGCGAGCGCAACGAGCGGCTCCTACCCCGCGAGGATGAAGACATCGCCGAGGCGATCCGTGACCTGATGCAGGACGAGGGGATCGCCATCATCACCTCAGCCCACGTGGGCCGCGTTTCCGGGCAGTCCGGAGACAGGGTGGCACTGCACGCCACGATTGGCAGCACGCAGAAAATCATAGAGGGTTCGCACCTGCTGGTTGCTCTGGGTAAGACGCCGAACACCACCGGGATAGGCCTCGAGCGTGCCGGCATCGAGCTCACTCCCGCGGGCTACGTGAGCGTGAACGACAGGTTGGAGACCACGGCAGCCGCTGTGTGGGCGATGGGCGACTGCGCGGGAAGCCCGGCGTTCACCCATATGGCGTTCGACGATTTCCGTGTCGTGAGGGACAATCTCCGTGGAATGCAGCGCAGCACCACAGGACGGCAGGTGCCTTTCTGCCTGTTTATCGAACCCGAGCTGGCGCGCGTCGGACTGAACGAGGCCGACGCCAAACAGCAAGGCGTCGCCTACCGGCTGGCGGAACTCCCCATCTCGTCGATCCTTCGCACCCGCACGACCGGCGAAACGCGTGGCAAGCTCAAGGCATTGATCGGGGCGGACGACCGAATCCTCGGGTTCACCGCGTTCGGCCCGCGAGCCGGCGAGTTGCTGCCGCCGGTTCAAATCGCAATGCGGGCAGGGCTTTCCTACCATGCAATCGAGGAGTTGATCGTCGCGCATCCCACGTATGCGGAGGGGCTGGTCTCGCTTTTCTCGAACGTCAAGCCACTCCACGTATCGCAAGAGAAAGCGAACTGAAATGAATATGGACCGCGGCGAATGCGATCACGCGCCGAATGACCAGCGGCCTCCAGAACACTCGCATGCGATGCCCGCGCCGCCGCGTACGGACATCGCGCCCGGGGCGATCTACACATGCCCCATGCATCCCGAAGTCCGACAAATCGGACCGGGACACTGCGCCAAATGCGGCATGGCGCTCGAACCCCTGATGCCGACACAGACCGAAGATGATGGTGAAGTCCGCAGCGTGCGGCGACGGTTCTGGTTCGCATTGACGCTAGCCCTGCCGGTCATGTTGATCGCCATGGCGCCGCATCTCTTCGGGTGGGCACTCGATGCCGCCGCGGCCCGGACGCTGCGGATGTCGGAACTCGCGTTGAGCGCGCCCGTGGCGCTGTGGGCTGCTGTTCCGTACTACCGCCGGGGCTGGCTCGGCGTGGTTCATCGGGCGCCCAACATGTATACGCTGATTGGGCTCGGAGTGATCGTGGCATTTACCTACAGCCTGGTCGCGACGTTTCTTCCCGATAAATTCCCGGCGACGATGCGCGATCAGCACGGCATGGTCGGCGTGTATTTCGAAGTGGCCGCGGTGATCGTGGCGCTCGTGCTACTGGGCGAATGGCTCGAGCTCACCGCGCGAGGACGCACAAGCGCTGCAATCAGGCAACTCCTGGGTCTGTCTCCCAAGATGGCACACCGCATCGCTGCGGACGGTGCGGAGGAGGACGTTCCCCTCGAGTCTTTAGGCGTGGGGGATCGGCTTCGCGTACGGCCAGGAGAGAAGATTCCGGTCGATAGTCGCATCGTGAGCGGTCAGTCGAGTGTGGATGAGTCGATGCTCACGGGCGAGCCGCTGCCCGTCGACAAGAAAGCCGGGGATCGCGTCGTGGGCGCGACGATCAACCAAACCGGAGCGCTGATCATCGAGGCCGAGCATGTCGGGGCCGATAGTCTTCTGTCGCAGATCGTGGCGCTGGTGAGTCAAGCGCAGCGATCGCGTGCGCCGCTGCAGAAGCTCGCCGATCGGGTTGCGGCTTGGTTTGTTCCGGCCGTCATCGGCATCTCGATCGCCACCTTCTTGGCGTGGTGGCTACTCGGCCCCGAGCCGCGTCTGGCGTACGCGCTCGTGAATGCGGTCGCCGTGCTGATCATTGCGTGTCCCTGTGCGCTGGGTCTTGCAACGCCGATTTCGATCACGGTCGCGAGCGGTCGCGGCGCCCAGCTGGGGGTGCTCTTTCGCAATGCCGAAGCCATCGAGACGCTGCGCAACATCGACACTCTCGTACTCGACAAGACCGGGACGCTCACGCTGGGGAGGCCGACATTGGCGCAAGTGGTCGCACTCGGAGAGTTCCCGGAGGACGTCGTCCTCGCATGCGCGGCCGCACTCGAACGCGCGAGCGAGCATCCTCTGGCCCGTGCCATCGTGGATGGGGCGGTCGCGCGCGGCGTCGCACCCATGGAAATTGGGCAGTTCGATTCCGTTACCGGCCAGGGAGTCAGCGGAACATGGGGCGGCAAACGTCTTTCCCTGGGCAATGCGGCGCTGATGCGCGCCATCGGCGTATCCACCGTCGCGGCCGATCAACAGAGCGAGAGGCTGCGCCAGACTGGGCAGACGATAGTCTTCCTCGCAATCGATGCGCGTCTTGCGGGAATCCTCGCCATCGGGGATCCGCTTAAAGAAAGCACGCCTGCAGCGCTTCACGCATTGAAGGCGCGTGGGTTGCGTCTGGTGATGCTGACCGGCGACCACCGCACGACGGCCCAGGCCGTAGCGGCCGAGCTGCCGATCGATGAGGTCATTTCGGACGTGCGTCCGACCGATAAAGCCGCTGCCATTGTCGCTCTTCAGGCCGGAGGTCATCGCGTCGCGATGGCCGGTGATGGCATCAATGACGCTCCCGCCCTGGCGCGCGCCGAAGTCGGTATCGCAATGGGGACCGGCACCGACATTGCCATGGAGAGCGCGCAGGTCACGCTCGTGAAGGGGGACTTGCGCGGCATCGTGCGTGCCCGCCAGCTGAGCGAAGCGACGGTGCGAAATATTCGCCAGAACCTGCTGTTCGCCTTTGGCTATAACGCGTTAGGTATTCCACTGGCCGCGGGCGTTCTGTATCCCCTCACCGGGTGGCTGCTGAGCCCGCTCATCGCCGCATTGGCCATGAGCTTTTCATCCGTGTCCGTGATCGCGAATGCGCTGCGCTTGCGAAATGCGAGCGAGTAAAGAGCTGCTCTCAGGTCCGTCCTGACGCAATGTCGCGCAACGAGTCTTCCAGGCGGTTCAGCATCTCGTCGAGCAGACTCTGCGGGATGGCCAGCGCCGGTTCGACGCGAATCGTTCGCGCCTTTGCGTACGTTCCCGCCACCAGTACGCCGCGACGAAACAAAGCGCCGGCGCATTGATAGCCGACGGCATCCGACGGAAACTCGAGCCCGATCAGCAACCCCTTCCCCCGCACGCTGCTCAGCACGGTGGGATACTTAGCCTGGAGCATCGTGAGTTGACGCAGAAGAAACCGGCCTTTCGCTTCGGCTTGCGCGGGAAGGTCCTCTTCAAGGGTCACGGTGATCGCGGCGATTCCCGCGGCGCAAGCGATGGAATTGCCGCCAAACGTGGTTGAATGGATCGCGGGATTTTGCACCAGTGCTTCCCATATCGCCGGCGTCGAAATGAACGCCGACAGGGGCATCACACCTCCGCCAAGGGCCTTTCCCAGACACATGATGTCCGGCACGACATCCCAGTGGTCGACACCCCAGAGTTTGCCGGTTCGTCCCATGCCGGTTTGTATTTCATCCGCGATGAGCAGCGCCCCGAAGCGCGTGCAGAGTTCGCGCGCTGCGGGTAGGTAATCGTCGGGAGGCACCACCGCCCCTGCCTCGCCTTGCACCGGCTCTACCACGAAAGCGGCGATCGGTGTTCCGACCGCTTCGCTCTTTGCGAACTCCTGTTCCAGTGCGTGCGCATCTCCAAAGGGCACGAAGCGCACGTCCTGCAAGCCGCTGCGGAACGGCTCGCGAAACGACGCCTTGCCCATCAGCGACAGCGCGCCCAAGGATTTTCCGTGGAATCCGCCGAGGGTCGATAGGAACGTGCTGCGCTTCGTGTGAAGACGCGCCAGCTTGATGGCGCCCTCGACGGCATCGGTGCCGTTACTGATAAAGAAACAACAGCCGAGATTTCCCGGCATCGTCGCGGCGAGAAGTTTGGCGAGACCCGCACGCCAGGGCTCGAGCAGCTCCTGACTACTGAGCGCAATTCGCCCCAGTTGGTCCTGCACCGCCTTCACGATGCGCGGATGATTGATGCCCGCGCTGAAGATTCCGTAGCCACCGAGACAGTCGATGTACTCGCGGCCGAGCAGATCCTGGAGCAATGCGCCGTGCCCTGCCCATTCCAGCGCGGCGAACTGGCCGGCCTCGGTAACCGACTTACGGTAAGAGATAAAGCCGCGGTTCACGTGCTTCTCATACGCGTCCACCGTCTCCGTAATGAACACTCGCCTCTCTGCGTCCGTCATCGGCTTTCCACCGATGAGCTCAAGGTAGCGTCGGGCGAGCTTCAAGGTCTCTGGCTGCGTTAGGCGCAATTAGTTGGCGCTCCTTTGGGCAGTACTCGTTGGGATAGCCGGTGTCGGGAGCCGAAGCGTCATTACGGCCAACACGCAAGAGACGGCCATGGCTGCGCCGGCACCCAAAATGCCTGCGCGAAAATCGTGTGACCCGCGCAGCGCTTGGGCGAAAAATACGGGGCCAAGTCCGAGGCCGGTGCCAATCATGAGATTCGTCAGTACGCTCAATCGACCGGTCGCGTCATGAGCCGCAACGCTCGCGAGCAGATACGGGAGCGAGAGCAACCAGGCAAACAGGAAGCCGAATGTCGAGATCGCGAAACCGTACTTACCGCTGGGGAACTGCAGTGCGACGATGACCGCAAGCAGTAAAAGGTACCCGATGCACATGGGAATTGCGCGTCCCAGCCGCCCGCCGATCAGCGCGGCAACCACGCAGCCGCCGATTCCAAAGAGGCTTGCTATCGAAAGGTCATGGGCAATGAGCACCGGCGGGACGCCGTTCACTGCGCCTACTGTCCCGATGTAAGTCCAGACTCCCCCGATCGCCACATAGAATGCGAGGACGGCGAGGAGGCCGGCGGCTGCGCCCAGCGTCAACTTCGGCGCCGCCGTCTGCCGGCCTTGAACGTTTCGGGGCGGCCGTCCGAGCCAATCCGCAATAGGCAGCGAAGCTGCGACACCGACGGCGAGGCCTATAAAAATCACGGTCGCGCGAGCGCCGATGCTAGCCATCGGTATCAATGCAAGCATGGCCGCGCCCAGCGTAAGCTGGCCCACCGCCCACAGGGCAAAATTCCGTTCCGGGTTACCGCTTGAGCCGATGACAGCGAGGCAGGCCGCCATGACCGAGCCGGCGGCGAGGCCCGTCATCATCCGCAGCACCAAAAGCGCAGCGACGTCGTGATAGGCGATGCAAAGCAGATTCCCGGCAACCACGGCGACCAAGCACCAGCGCACGATGGGAGTTCTGGCAGCGCACTGAGTCCACCACACTGCTGGTATAGCGGCGATCGACATGCAGAATTGTTCGATTCCGATCGCGTACCCCGCTTGAGCGTGCGAATAGCCCCAGGTTCCTACCAGAGCGTCGACGATACCGGGTGCGGCCATGAGGGTGGCGGCCATGAGCGCTGCGAGAACGACGACGGCGACGATTGATTTCGTTTCGTAGCGAGCGTGCAGATCCGCAATAGGTTCGATCGAGCTAGTCATGGCTTGGTTGAGTTGGCATATCTTTCGGCGCCTTTTTTGAGTGCGAACCTCGAACGCGGTCCACCAGCTCGGCGGCTCGATCGATGACGGTTCGTTGGTGCTGCTGCAAGGTTTGCCCCGGCATGTTTTGAAATACCGGGAGAATCGGATCTGCGACACCCGAACGCCGGCCCACGAGTTCCTCCATGACGGCAAGGCCGCAGAACGGGACGTAAGCGGTCGAATAGCCACCTTCGTGCAGTGCCACCAAACGTCCATTGCAGAACTGGTCTGCCAGAGCCGTCGTCATCCGGGCCATCGCGCGGTAGGTCTCACTGTGACAGAGCATTCTCCCCAAGGGATCCAGGACACTAGCGTCGAAGCCGGACGATACAATGATGAGGTCCGGTAGAAATCGCGATACGGCAGGCACCACGATCCTCGACCACGCTTCGACATAGGCTTCGTGCCCGGAGCCTGCGGGGAGCGGAATATTGATGTTGTACCCCACGCCGGCGCCGTGGCCGCCTTGTTCGATCGCACCGGAGAGTGCCGGATAGTAGCCGTCCTGGTGGACCGAAATCGTGAGGGTGTCGGGGTCGTCGAGAAATGCGGTTTCTTGCGCGTTGCCGTGATGCACATCCCAATCGACGATTGCAACGCGCTCGAGCCCGTGGATGGAGCGCGCGCGTTGCGCCACGAGTACGTTGTTCGCGAACAGGCAGAAACCTCGGCCCCTGGCGCGCTCCGCGTGGTGTCCCGGCGGCCGCACGAGGCAGTAGGCATTGCGCACGTCGCCCCTGACGACGGCATCGAGTGCCTCGAAGCAGCCGCCAGCGGACAGCTGGGCGATCTCGAACGAGCCCGTCCCGACGGGCGCGAGTTCGCCCGCGTCGCCGCCGACGCCTGCACTCAGCCGCTGGACAAGCTCTACATAGTCGCGCGTGTGATAGGACGTGAGTTCGGCGACGGTGGCGCGCCGCGGATTGATACGAACGAGCTGCGCGAGCATCCCGGACACCTCCAGAAGCCCGAGAAGGCGGCGCTTCGATTCGGGACTCTCCGGGTGCACATCGGGTTGGATGGGTGACCCGTACGCCGCAGCGGCACCGTTAGTGGCGCCGGTATGGTGCCAAAAATAAAGTTCGTGGCTGACGAGGCCGGTAGGCACCGTCAGAAGCTCGCGTGGAAATCGATACCGATGGTTCGCGGCGGTCCGATGACGCTCTTGGCGGCTACCGGGTACACGAACGGCGTTACTTGTTCAAAGCGGCTGTACGTGAACTTGTTCGTCAGGTTGTCCGCAAAGAGCTTGGCCGTGTATCGCCCGGTCGATGACGTGTAACCAATGCGCGCATTGAAAAGGACATAGCCGTCGACAGTGTCGGTGATCGCGGTATCGGTGCGAAATGCACTACGTTGAGAGAGCGAGCCGCCGATAAAGGCACGACCGCCGATGCCGAACGCAGCGGTCGTATACGTAATACCGACGGCGCTGGTGTACTTGGGAGATTGCACCAGCGGCAGGCCGACCTGCGTGAGGTTCGTCTCGTAGCGGCGAATCTTGGTGAAGTTATAGGCCCCATTGGCAAAGAGCGCCCAGTGTTCCGAAGGTGAGTATTTTAGGTCCGCTTCGAGGCCGCGTCCCTCCGCGGCACCGATGTTCTTGATGACCGCGCCGCCACTTTGGTAGACCGGGACCTGAAGATCGCGGTAGGTGAAATAGTAAGCATCCACCGCGTAAGAGAGGCGCCGATCCAAGAGGTAGCCCTTGATGCCCGTTTCATAGTTGTCGCTGGACTCAGGACCGTAGGCGTTCGGCCTTCCGCCATGCGCCGTCGCGTTCATGCCGAAGAACGGGACGTAGGTGCTGTCGGCATTCGCTACCCGAAATGTGTCGATCCCCCCTGCTTTCCAACCCTGGCTGTACTGTGCGTACAGAACATTCTGATCATTGAGCGCGAAATTGAGTGCGCCGCGGAAGGAGACATTGCTCCAGGAATGCGCAAGTTCAATCGGAGGAGACGTGTAGAACCCCCAGTTGTAATACGCGCCGGCGAACGGCTTGCCGGCATTCTCCGGGAGTTTGGACGGATCGGGCAGGTCCATCGTGTAGTCTTTGCGGTCGTAGTTGTACCTCACGGTGCCGGTTGTCGTGAGGCGATCCAAGCTCGGCACCGGAATCGTGCCGTCAAGAAATGCAGACCAGCCGGAGAAATGACCCTTGAAGTACCCATCCTCGAAGAACGCTTGCGAGTAATCGTTCGGCACCAGGTTGGGCGCGGGGACGCCGGTGAAGGCAAACGTATGATCCACCCAGTTGCCGATAAAGCCCGTCAGATGTTCGTCGAAGGCCGACACGCCCGCGATCGCGGCCGCCTTTCCCTCTTGGTAAATCAGCTTGAATTCCTGCTGCGCAAGTTTGTCCGTGCTTGATTGCGAGTACGGGCCTGCGGCAACCGTCGGGAGGCCGTCGTACTTTTCGATGTAGGCGTTCGCGACCTTTCGGAAGGTCGAGTCCGAGGTCAGCGTAACCCTGGGTGAAATGTGATACGCAAGATTCAGGCCCGTATCAAAAACATAGAAATTGGCGTAGTTCTGGCGCCCGACGGTCGTAATGTCCGCCGTGAAGTCCGGTAGACCCACCTCCGCATGCGTGGAACCGTTTTGGCGGCGCTGTTCATAGTCGACGAAGAAGGACGCCTCCAGGTTCTCAATCCCTGTGTACCGCGCAATGACTCGGCCCGCTTGGATGTTCAATGGTTCGAGCTTGCCGCCATTCAGGTTCGTGATGTAGCCATCCTGGTGTTCAGAATCCGCAGCTATACGGATGGCAAGCGTGTCGGTCAGCGGAAGATTGATGACGCCGCGCACGAGCAATCGATTGCGCTCGCCAAACCCCAGGTCGTAGGACTGGATGAATTGGTCCGTCGGTTGATTGCGGATCATATTGATCGCGCCGGCGATCGCGCTGTGGCCGAAGAGGGAGGCCTGCGGACCTCTGACGACCTCAACCCGCTCGATGTCATAGATGGCATTGACGCCGCTACCGGCCGTCGCGCGGCCTTGAAAGACTCCGTCCACATACATCGCGATGGAGGATTCGTCGGCAAAACCATACTGGTTGCTGGATATCCCCCGCATCGAGGAATTGCGCAGGTATCCGTAATTGCTTCCCGAGACGAAATTCGGGACGAGCAACGCAATGTCGCTGAAGTCTTTGACGTGATTGTCCGCAAGAGCCGATTCGCTCACCGCGGATATGGCGAGCGGAGCATCGATCAGGCGCTCCGGACGGTGGGTCGATGTGACGATAATTTCCGCCAGCTCGTTATCTGCATCGACCGGCTTGATCATGGTTTGGTTCGGCGCCCTGGTCGGGGACGTCGTTTTCACGTCGGACACGGGGGCGGGCGGAGACTTATCGGCGTGCCTGACAACAGCCGAGCCCGAGTCTTGCTCGACGACAGCCAAAGTGGACCCTTTGATCAACAGCGCCAGCGCCTGCCGAGGCGTCATGCTGCCCCTTACCGCCACCGCCTGCAGCCCCGATACATCCTCCGGGGGGAAGGAAATTTCGAGATCCGCCTGCTTTGCGAGCAGCCTCAAAGACTCGCTGAGCGGCGCTGCCGGCAGCGTAATCTGTTGCGTCCTGCCCAAGTCCCCGGCATCGGCAACGCGGATTATCAGCAAGGCGCTGAGCGTGCAGGCAACGAGGGCGCCAAAGCTGCGCTTTGCGCGTATTATCCTGATGATCATCCTTCCCTCCGTGAGCCTTTCTTGGAATTGTCGAAGGTTAATGACGTGCGGCCGACTCCATCGCGCCAACGCCCAGTGTAATGCGCTGTTTGTAAAGTAAATAAAGTTGGCGGCATCAGTCCGTTCAAACGTCTTTACGTTATTGCCAGGGGAATCGCGTGCAACGGGCCGAGATCGACCACAAGAAAGGGATTGAAGCGGACGATCCCGAGACCGGTCCCGTTGCACAGAGCCAGCTGGCTTTCTTGACGCTCCTATACTCGAAATACCGTGCGGCGCTGTTTCGCTATGTTTACTCCATCGTGTCGTCGCGCGATGAGGCCGAAGACGTAGTGCAGGAAACTTACTTCCGCGTGGTGCGCCAAGCACAAGTTGCGGGATTCGAGAAATCCGCTCGGAATTATCTCTTCACCACCGCGGCCAACGTTGCTCGAGATCACCTGCGGAAACGGCGATTCCGATCCCACGAGCCGTTCGATGAACTGAGCGACCGACACTCCGCCGCCGCAGAGGACCAACCGGAAAGCGCCCTGGCCCTTAACGAAACCTTGGATGCGCTTCGGGCCGGCATCAATTCCTTGCCGGGGCTGACGCGAGACATTTTCGTCATGAGCCGCATGCGAGACAAAACTCACGCGCAAATCGCCGCGGCACTGGGAGTTTCGGTACGTACCGTCGATCGAAAACTGAGCGATGCGCTCGCTAGGCTCGCGAGCCGCTTGCAAAGCACTTTATGAATATCCGCAATTTACTGGAAGGCTGGCGCTACCGCACTGCGGCTCGGCGCTTCATCTCGAGCGGGGCGCGCAACCGTGTCTCGGATGTACCTTGTGAATCCAAAGAAAGCGCCTTGATCGAGTCGATATGGGAGCTATCGTCGACATTGAAGGGTGACCCGGCAGTGGACTACGTCAGCGGAACCGCCCGCGAATTCGTCAGGTCCGAGCGGCGGCGACTCTACGCCGTCTCGACGGGCCTTGCGGCGACGTTGCTGATCGGCATCTCGGCTTACGTGCTCGCTACATCCAAGAACGCGTGGTACTCGACGGGGATTGGCGAGCAAAAAACCGTGGTGCTCGCCGATGGATCGTCAATGTTCCTGAATACGGCCACGGCGGTGCGGGTCGAGTACCGGCCCTTTCACCGAGTCATCAGGCTGCAGGCCGGCGAGGCGGCGTTCGACGTGACTAAAAACAAGATGCGGCCATTTGAGGTCATTACACCGTTAGGTTTGGCGAGAGCGGTGGGCACCAAATTCGACGTTTTTGCACGGCCGACCGCCATGGAAGTTGCGATCGTCGAAGGGATTGTTGCCGTGGACCCGCCTGAGTCGGTTACTTCCCGAGCCGGTATCGTTGTTCATTCAGGCCAGGTCGCAACCATCATGCCAGGCACGTCGATTTTTGTAGGTGCGGCAGATATTGCCAGGATCATCGAACACCGGGTCGAACGGCTCGAATTCGATAACGTACCTCTAGCGGATGTGCTGTCGGAATTCAATCGTTACAGCAGAACGCCGGTGCTTGCACTGACCGCGGCGGTATCGGCTCGCAAAATATCAGGTGTCTTTCAAGCCGGTGATTCGGCCAGCTTGGCCGCCTCAATTGCAGCAAGTTTGCAGCTTCGATCCATCGATACGCCGAACGCCATCATTCTTGCTTCCGCCCCAGAACCCGACGGAGCAACCAACTAGGGTATCTGTGCACTGCGGCGATGAACGTCATGGCAAGGCGTCGAGCGCATGATGGCTGCGGAGCTCCTGCACCTCATGAGTCAGGACCCTTGCCTTACGTTGGCAAGATCCAGCGCTGCGCGCAGCCCGTGTGTAAGCTTGGTGACGTCATCATTGGCCCAAAAGTGCATGAAAAATAGATGGGGAGAATCGTCGATCATGTGACTGTGCAGCGCGGTGACTTCGACACCGTTATTGCGCAGTGCCTGGAGGACCGGGTTGACCTCCTTGCCAAGGAGGACGAAATCGCCGGTAATCGCGGCCTTGCCGGCGCCCGTGGGTTGAAAGTTGATGGCAATCGCCGTGCCCATTGACGGCGGAACGGCCGTGCCTCCTTCGGAAATCGACTCAGCGCGGGGAATGTTGAACTGATACACGCCACCGTTGATGGTCCCTTTGGCTTTCAAGGCCGCATCGATCGCGGCCGTATCCAAATCCACGCTCGCGGCCGGCTGCGCGGGCGCCGGTGCGGCGAAGGGCGTTTGACTCAAGGCGAGTCCCGCATGCAGCGTTTGCGCAAGTTTCACGGGATCTCCGTGGCCGCCAACATGCATGTAGAACACCGCCGGGGATGTGCGGAGCAGGTGATTATGAACGGCCGTGATCTCGACGCCGTCCTCAATCAGCCGTCTCATCACCGGACTGATTTCATTCTCGGTTAGCACCAGATCACCCATGAACATGGCGCCGTTCCCCATGGGAAGAAAGCCGATCCAGGAGCCCAGCGCAAACGTGGGTTTTATTCCCACCCCGTCCACGGTGATTTTAAGATCCGTGCGCGGGAGCCCATACTTATGCACTCCGCCCGGCTGGCTAGTGCCGGGCTTTCCCAAGGCCTCATCGACTTTGCTCCAGTCGATGTCCGCGGCACCCGCCCCAGCGGCGAGTACGGTGCCGGTGATGCCTATAATCAAGGTCGCTATGCGATGCATCGAAGTCTCTCCTCTTTGCGCACCAGACCTACAGGGCGTCGTACATAAAGAGCCCGTGGCGCAGCACTCGTCTCCGGCGCAAGATCACTCCAGTCCGACGACGACGATCGGTCGCTCCCGCGCTCGACAGCCTTTATCATACCCGTCGGACGGAACAAAGTTGATCCAAGCGAAGGAAGGAACGGGTGAAATTGGATCGAGGAATAATGGCTGCGCTTGGGGCGGCAGCGCTGTTCGGCCTCAGCACGCCGATTGCGAAGACATTGGTGGGAGAGATTGCTCCTCTGATGCTGGCTGGACTGCTTTACGCAGGTTCAGGCGTCGGCCTCAGCATCGTATTGACGGTCCGCGCAATTGCTCTCGGACAAGCGAGCATTGTCCGGCCCCGCGGCGCTGATCTCCTATGGTTGTTCGGAGCCATCGCCTTCGGCGGCGCCATCGGCCCGTACCTGCTCATGTACGGGCTGCAAATGACCGACTCCGCCTCCGCTTCGCTGATCCTCAATTTAGAAGGTGTCTTCACCGCGTTGCTGGCGTGGTTCGCCTTCAAGGAGAATTTTGACCGCCGAATTGCCGCCGGCATGGCGCTCATCGTCGCCGGCGGGGCGGTGCTGTCGATGGGCTCCGCACTTCGCGCCGGCGGTATCATCGGACCGCTTGCAATCGCCGGAGCTTGCCTCGCGTGGGCGATCGACAATAATTTGACGCGCAAGGTATCGATCAACGACGCCATGCTGATCGCCTGCATCAAAGGATTGATCGCGGGCCCGATCAGCGTCGCGCTCGCCCTCAAATATGGCGCGCACCTGCCGACAGGCACTTTACTTCTTCGAGCGGGGCTCCTCGGCTTCGTAGGCTACGGCCTGAGTCTGACGCTGTTCGTTCTGGCGCTCCGCAACCTCGGTACGGCGCGAACGGGGGCTTACTTTTCGCTGGCTCCCTTTATCGGCGCTGCCCTGGCAGTGGCTTTGGGTGCGCCGTTCACGCCAACCTTGATTGTCGCCGGACTCTTCATGGGGGCCGGAGTATGGCTGCACCTCACGGAAAGCCATGCGCACCTGCATCGACACCTGCCCTTGGAACACGAACACTCGCATATCCACGATTCGCATCACCAGCACCCGCACTCAGGAGACTGGCAAGGTCTGGAGCCGCACTCTCACGTTCATGTACACGAATCGCTCGAACATGCACATCCGCACTACCCGGACGTTCATCACAGGCACGAGCATTGATAGCACACCCAGGGGTTGGGCTGATCCGGAAGACACAGCACCGCCCGTCGAGAAAGCTTATCGAATTGCGACTGGACCATAAAGACGACATTAGGTCCTGTAACCATTTGGAGCCGCCGTGCGGCTGACCTACAGGGTGCATGCGGAACAAGTTGTCGTCTACGTTGTTGCTGATGGTCACCGAGACAGGGGGTCGTTGCTCGCACGTAGATTATTGGGCGCTTAATGACCCATCGCGGGCGCTGGCGAGCGTCCGCAATCCGGCAGTTCAATTCAGTGAATCGCCACCGAGTGCGCTTCGTTACGGAAGCTCAATTCAATGCGCCGGCTCGCGAGCCAGCGGCCCGTAGCGACGCGCGCTATCGGCTCAGCGCTGTGCGACGAGTTGATCCGTGGGTTGCAGCTTAACGAGCGCCGCCTGGATGCTGGCTAGTTGCTCCTGGAGTCGCGCAATCTTCGTGTCCTGGGCTGCAGCCCGCTGATCCTGGGCAGCGATGTTCGCCGACTGAGCCGCCATCACCTTCTGCTGCTCCTGTAGCTCTTTGAGCAGCATCGGCGCTAGCTCGTCATAGCGCACGCCGTCGATCCGCCCCGTCTCGTCTCGAATCACAAGCTCCGGATAGACCTTCGCCACTTCCTCAGCAATCAGACCGTACTGAACCGCACCGTGCGGATCGGTCTTGAGGTGGAACTCGACGGGGCGCAGCGCTTGTAGCTTCGCGGTGTGCGATCCCATCGACTCAATATCGGTCTTGAAACGCTCTGATGAGACCACCACTCCAAGCTGGCCGCTGGAATTGACCATGACGGCACTGCCGCTGACCGATGTTTTGTAGATGCCGGCGATGAAGGTCTTCGCCTGCAGCCCCTCTACGCCGATCTTGATCATGTTGTAATCGGTAGCCAGACCCTTATTGCCGATCTCGATGTTGTTGATGCCGCTCGTTAAGTTGTAGCCCGCTTCATACCCCACGGCAATGTTGTTGTTGCCGGTCTTTGCGGAACGCAGTGCTCCTGCCCCAAGGGCGGTGTTGTCGGAGCCGGCCGTGTTCGTAAACAGGGCCTCGTAGCCGCTGGCCGTATTGCTACTGCCGGTCGCGTTGTAATACAGAGATTGGTACCCGGCCGCGGTGTTGTTGTCGCCCGTCTTGTTCGAGTAGAGGGAGCTGAACCCGGTGGCAGTGTTGTAGCTGCCGCTGGTATCTGAATACAGTGCGTCCTCACCGCTCGCGGTGTTGTGGCAGGCTGACTCCGAAAGCTTGACATTAAACAGCGCGTTGCTCCCCATCGCGGTGTTCGCCATAGAATCGCTTCTCACCGGGTCGGGTGGCTGCTGAGCGAGCGCCGAAGTGGCCATCGCAGACATCAGGCAGATCAATACAGAATAAGCCCTTGCGGAATGATTCATTCTTAGTCCTACGTTTGAGCTGAGGTGCGGTCGACTGAGATTCTCAAGATTCGATACTTGATCAATCAACGATCTTCGAATTCTGCATCTATTCACGCATAAGCGAGAAACTGTCGCCAGAATGCGACGCTCTGTTTCGACAGCATTCGCCGAAGATCAGCAAATCAAACGCATTCGCGCGTCTCCGTAACGGCGATCGTCCACCCGCCAAAATCGGGAGGTCAGCCGTTCCCTTGGGAGCGACTGCCGGTTGGACAACGAACCGCGAGCGCTACGGTCCCATGCCGGGGTCGAACATCGGCCGCACCTCCGACTCGCCGTCGAATCCGGGCCAGTACTTTCGATGCAACTCCATAAACTCAGTCGCAATTCGGACGGCTTCTGCCTTCGAGTCCGTCTTCAATATCGCCCAGCCACCGATCACTTCTTTGCTCTCGGTGAAGGGCCCGTCCGTCACGGTGATCTTGCCGTTGGCGAGCCGTACGCGAACGCCGTCCTTGGTCGGCAGCAGACCGCCGGTATCAACAAGGATCCCGTCCTTAAGGGACTTCTCTACGAACTTGCCCATCGCCTCCATTAGTGCAGGCGGCGGCCCGGATTGGCGATAGGACTCGGAATGGCGAATGAAGGTCAGGTATTTCATGGCTTCTCCTCAGGTTTCCAGTTATAAGACGAACGAGCCCGAACTGGATCGACACGCCAGGACTTTTTTCGCCGGCCAGTCATAGGCGACTTGAATCGCGGCTCATTACCCAAAGTTGCCTGATGCGGCTTGGAATATCTCGCGGGTACATCTGCGTAGCATGAGTTCTATAACCACTTAGAGGGATCTTCAAATGAATAAAGTCGCGGCGCTTGCCGTTTCGATTCTTTTGTTTTCTTGCCCCGTCGTTTTCGGGCAGGACGCCATGCAATATGGCGTGAAGCACCTAACAGTCCTCGCGGAGGATCAAAAAGTACGGGTGCTGCGGTACGCGCCGCACAAGGGCGACAAGACTCCCATCCATTCCCACCCATCGGCAGTGGTGTATGTGCTCAAAGGGGGAAGGGTTAAATTTACGATGCCTGATGGCAGCACGAGGACTTCCGAATTGAAGACCGGCGAGGCCTTAATTCGACCACCGGTCACACATTCCGATGAAGCCCTCGATGATGTGGAAGCGATCCTGATAGAAATCAAGCAATAGGGCGGATTCACCAGGGCGCGTCTAGTCGGCCGGCGAGACGCAGTGCAACGGGCCGACACAAGCAATATATCATGGCATGATATTGGCTAAGCTCCCCTGTAGCCCGGTTACAAGGGCGGGACGAGAAATCGTCCTTGAAGCGAAAGCAGCTGGTCGCGGTGCGAGCGGGCCAGGAGTTCCAGCGCACGGCCACCCTTATCGCTCAATGTCAGGTAGACCACACGCCGGTCCTCGTTACTCGCGTGTCGCTTAAGCAGACCCAGCTTTTCGCAGCGGGTGGCCAACGCGACTACCCCATGATGCTTCGATTGCAGCCGCTCGGCGAGTCTGCCTATTGTCGCCAGTTCGCGTTCAGGAAGGCCCTTAATCTGCAGCAATAGCTGGTATTGAAGGGGCGTCAACCCGCTGCTCCGCGTCAACTGCTCGCTGTATCGGAGAAATCGTCGCAGTTCATAACGAAAGTCGGCAAGTGCCCGGTACTGCTGCAGAGTCATGTGCGCATTTTTAGGTTTTTTAGGCACACCCGATCATATCAAATCCGCATAACCTTACTCACAACCGGTCTTTTCATCGTGTTGTGATATATCGATATTCGCGCCGGCGCAATCCCGAACCTTTATAGCCTTCCTTTCTCGGCGCCCGGGCGTTAGGAACTGGCAGGTGACCTTCTTTGATTTTGAAAGCGGTTCGTCCAATGGTGCAAGCGGAAGCTTGAGCGCTTCGGCAAGGGCGACGCACCACGCGTCGTAACTTGTCATGTTGTGGCGCAGCTCCCAAACACGGTCGGCAAAGGGTTCAAACGAAAACAGTTCTATATCGAGCTGCATCAGATCGTCTTGCGCCGCGTTCGCCTCTGGCGTCGTGATTAGTTCATGCCTCTCCAGGCGGCGAAATACGTTTGTCGCTTCAACACGTGCCGGCTGAGGCGCGTAGAGCGAACCTCTTGTCAGAACTCGCTCCGCCCAAGCCCCGCGGGGTCCGCTGTCAAGAATCGCGGCCACCAGCACAGACGAATCAACAACAGTACTCACCGCCGGTCAGCGTTTCTCTCATCGAGGATATGCTCGGAGGAGATGCGAGTTTGCGCAGCTCGCTTTCTCTTGCGCACCTGCTGCCGCCACGCATCTATCGACGGGCGCGCAAGAATTCTTGCATGGACTTGCCCTGCATAGCCGCATGGGCGTGGAACTCATGCGTTGCTTTCGGCCGAGTCGGCTGGGACGGTGTCCGATAGCGCGCATCGAACTTACCTTCGCGCATCAAGGGACTCCGATCTTCACCCACCCGCTACACCACCCGGCGAACGCTACGCTCTTTCCCGCGAAGAGCGCGCAGGAACCCGTCGAATCTCCCGTCTTTTTATAGAGCGAACAATTCCCGCAATATGCATCGGACTTGGCAGACTTTGTAACGTAATCGCGCCCTCTCGCGGCCGGATCACTCGGATCCAATGCCGGCAAGTCGGCATGAGCAGCGCCACTGATAAAGAGGCCTGCAATCGGAACGATCGCGCCCGCAATCAGGCCGCCCTTCACCAGCGCACGCCGTGTAATCACTCTATCCATGGTCATGGCCCTCTCGGCGATAACGCGCTTCGCGGCCCACCGCGCACGGCTCGGTGGACGTAGTCGTACACGACAACCCTCTCACTTTCGCGAGCGATATCACAAGAACTTATACCCGAATGATATTCCCAGCACGCGTGGTCGAAGTGGCGTCTGTTCGACGATGAAGTTGTCAGTGCTCGTGAAGGTGGGCGCATGCGAATTGCTCAGGTTCTCGGCGAACAGCATCACGTTCCAGGCATCCTTGGCCACTCCCACGGACGCGGACAATGTCGTATACGCGCCATTCTCGAATCGCAGCCGGGACGTTGAGATGTTGCCCGAGCCGGCGAAGGTGGGGTTGGAGCCCGCTTGGGTGAATGAATGCGTCGTGTGCGATGCGCCAAACTGAGCGAAAGAAGCGTATTCGCCGAGCGCCCACTCGTAACGCGCCCGCAGGCTGAATTGCATCGGCGGCGCATTTGCAGTGGGCGAGCCGACCGGACCGAACGGATTCGTGATGGCCGAACAGTTGCTGCCGGTGGAATCGCACGCTTGCGTGATGGCATGACCATAATTGGCACTCGCTGGGTTGTTGTCGAGTAGCGCCGGCGAATTGGTCTGCCGAGTTTGATTCCAGGAAGCAGCCGCCTGAACGGTCAGTCCGCCGAGCACGCGGCCGACCATTGAGGTTTCGACGCCTTTGACCAGGAAGTTCTGCCCGTTCGCGTTGAAGAAGAGGTTGCCCACCAATCCAGGATCGAAGAACGATATCTGCACATTGTCCCAGTTCTCACGGTAGACGGCGCCATTCCACTGGAAACGATGGTCGAAAAACTCCGTCTTCCAGCCAATCTCGTTATTGGTGAGCTTATCGGAACCCCACGAGCGCGGCAGCAAGTATTGATACTTGCCGTCCGTACCGTAGATATGCGGGGTACCCCCGTTCTCATCGAAACCACCCGGGCGGAATCCTTGGGACCAGGTGTAGTAAACCATGACATCGGGCGTGATGTGCCAGGTGAGATTGGCGCGGCTCTTGAAGCCAGTCTCGGTGCCTCTGAGGTTTTGCGCATCGAGATTGTACGAAAACGATGACGTGCATCCGCCGGCCGGTGTGCCCGCCTCGTAACACCCGAAACTCGACATGACGCTGCCTTTGTAGGAGTTTTCGAACGAGAAATGGCGCGTCCCGACGGTCAACGTGAGCTGCTTGGGGATCAAGTCGATGTCGGCCGAGGCGAAGAATGCGGTCTGCTTCGTTTCACGCGTGTTGTCTTGATAAAACGATTCATGTGCAGGGCGAATCCCGGCAGGGTTCACCGTACTACTTGGGAAGGTACCCAAGTCGGTGAAGCAGCCGGTGGCGAGGGTCGCGGTACATTCCGGTATGCCCTTGTAGCTCCAGGCCGTGTGATCGACCAGCTTGTTGTCCTCGTAGAACGCGCCCACGATGCCACGCACCCGCCAATCATCCGGAGTGCTCAGGCGGAACTCGTGCTGCATGTGCTTGTTCTGCTCGGCCGTGTGCCAGTACGCGCTCGGCGAGAAGCACTTCGATGTCAGATCGAATTGGCCGTAGCACTGATAGTAATCGGCGTAGACGCCTCGTGAATAGTTGGTGTAGTCGCCGCTCTGCTCGACGTTTCGCACCAAGTAACCGCCTGTATACACGGCCTTCAGAGGGCCGAGCTTCCCGTCGATGGTCAAGGAAGTCATCTCGAATTTGTCGTTGTCGTAGGCCGGGTTGAACAGCGTGACCTCGAGCGGGCTTAGGTGCGCGCCATCCGAAGCGTTGGGCTGTTGGTAGAAAACACCCGACGAATGCATGTCTTGGTAGGTCTGCGCCAGAAGCGCGTCCCAATCGTCGTTGAACCGGTACAGCAGCTGCGCCCGTACGCCTTGGTAGCTCACCGGGTTGATGGCTCGGGCGGCTATGCTCGTGTTATTGAGTGACGGACTGCCTGGCGGAACGCAAAAGCCGTTGTTCGGCAGGCCGTCCGGGCATACGCCGTTGACCGCCGGATAGCCCGCATAATGAATGCCGATGTCGGTGTTCTTGCGCGTGAAAGTGGCCGGCACGTTGTCGATGTAGCCGCCGCGATGATCGTCGTAGATGACCGCGCGCACCGCCATATGCTCGGCGATGAGGGGCAGGTTCAATATCGCAGTAAGGTCCGAATTATCCTCTCCGTGCGCGGTTACCCCATAACCGGCCTTGACGCTGCCTTCGGTTACGTCGATCTTGGGCTGGTTGGTGATGTAGCGAATAACCCCCGCTTCCGCGCCTGCGCCGAATAGGGTGCCTTGAGGGCCTTCGAGAACTTCGATTCGATTCAAATCGGCGGCATAGATATCGAGATTGCGGTTCGGCAACTGGCCCGACTGATTGTCGAGATATATCGCGACGTTCGGATACAGCCCGGTCGAGGAACTCCCCTGACTGGCTTGCGATCCAGCGCTCAGCCCGCGCATGAACACTTCGTTTTGCCCGGGCCCGTTGTTGGCGCTAGTTACATTGGGCAGATACTTGATGTAGTCGTCAAACGTCGTGATGTTGAGCTGCTGCAAGGTTTGGCCCGTCAAGGCTTGCATCGAGATCGGCACGTCCTGAATGCTTTGATCGCGCCGCTGGGCCGTGACGGTGATTTCCTCGAGGGCTTCGACTCCGACTTCCGTGGGCGCGGCCAAGGTTCTCGCGCCGGGCAAGCTGCTCAAGATGGCTGCGATCGCAATTGAAAGCTTGGAATTCATGGCTCATCCCCTTCCTTATTCGAACTCTCGGCGTCGCCCGCACCGGCTCTGCAATGTACCGCCCGGCCCCGCCCAACTGCCCAGGTTTTACCCTGCCGCAGTTTGTTCATTATGATGATAATAATTATACTAACCTTGTCTCGGCGTCAACCACCGTCGTTCTAGCATGGGGTCCCACCGATCAGAACCAGGATTGCATCGGATTTTCCCGGTCCGGCGCAACGGTTTGTCAGCCTGCAATAGCGCTTAGAGGAGCAACTGGCTTGGCTCTACGAATGATCGGATCGCCCGAGGAACGCAAGAAGACGATAGCCCGCGCAACCTGCCGCGCCATAATTGAGAGGGGCTTACATCGAATGAATATGCGGGATATCGCTCGCGCGCTTGGAACGACGACGGGCCCGCTACAGCACTATTTTGGCAGCAAGGAAGAATTACTCCTCTACACCAAGAACCTCCTCATCGATGAGCTATTGGATCATGCGCGAGAGGCAGGAAGCTCGCGTCGAGGCAGCGAGCGATTGCGCGTCGTATGTGAGCACCTTCTGCCCTTCACCGAAACGGCACGGATGGCCTGGCTGGTGTTGACGGCATTCAACGGCCGAGCGATTGGCGATAGCCAATTAACTGCAGTTCAGAATTTGCGATACACCAAATGCCGGCAGTTCTTCGAACAGGAAATCATGGTCGCCCAGGATGCGGAAATTATCGATCCCTCGGTCGATCCTGTCCTCGAGGCGATCGCCCTCGCAAGCTTCGTCGACGGCCTGGCGATTCAGCTGTTGTTCCTAAGCAAACGCGAAACCAGACGGGCGAAACAAGAGCTGATTCCGCAGTACTTGGAGCGCAGTTTTGGAATCGCACGCAGTCGCGCGGGAGCGGCTGTCGGGCGTGACAGGCTTGGGCCACCCCTGGGCCCAACGCAAACCGTCATTTGGCGCCCGCCGGCCGCGCGACGTCCCTGATTTTTCGGTACAAGATCGAGCGTTTCGTCGTCCAGTCGTCCGTTGGCGCACCGGCGAGCAGCTGCTGCCTCGCGTAGTCTGCTTCCCGTTGCGCGGCCGCCAGCGACGGCGCGATGAGTTCAAACACCGTGAGGTACTTGGATGCCGCCTGCTCCTCGATCATCAGCACACGATAAAGTTCGTAGCGCGTTGCGCGCTGCATGCCCGGGCGCTCAAGCATCTGCGGCAAATGGGTTTTCTCGTACCACCGGTTGAAGCGATGCTCTGCCGCGGCATCCGCGCAGCAGTCGACGCGCTCCAAGAATAGAAACTCCTGGCCGCCCACGGCGCGCGCTCCCAAGGCCGCGATGGCCGGGGCCGATTCGCGATAGTAGACGCGCTCCGTGACTTTGAGCAAATCTGTGGAGCGCCGGCGCGATTCCATCTTGCGCGTGGCCATGAGCATGTCGATGAGGGTCTTGTCGATGGCCTCGCTGTCGATGTTGTAGAGCGCCACATAGCGGCCGATCTGTGGCAAGGGCGAAGCCTCCGGTACGGCGGAATCGACAATGATGCCGCGTCGCGCGCGCTGGTAGCCCGGCACTTCCAACACATCGGGTATGTCGATGTCGTTGTACCAGGCATTGAAATCGGTCTCCCGGGTAGGGTCCGTGCAGAGCGTGGTCACCATCATCAACCAACGTGGCGCCGCTTTCACCCCGCCGCCCGTTGATTCCGCGTGGCCGGCCGCCGCTAGCCCGGCGAGCAATAGAGGTCCCCAGAGCAGCGTTTTCATCGATCCCCCTTTGCCGGCGCAATAACTCGTTTTTTCCGCGCACCGCCGCCTTCGCGCACCACAATCACACCGGGCACCTGTTCCTCGGCAATCAAATGGGTCCCGCTCAGCCAACGCTCGATCACCAGGCGCGGCGAGGTGCGCGTCTTCACGACCGGGGCCATCAGCCCGGAGACCAAGGCTGCGTCGAACACGATTTGCAGATTCGCCTGTTTGGCGAGCGAGCGCAGCGCATCATCGAGAGGTTGCCGCGCCACATTCAGGGTAATTACTTTGTCGAAAGGGCTCACCGCGTCCACCGCGGCGGCGAAGGCCGACAACGCCGCCAGCAGCAGCGTGGCGCCAACGATGTTGAGGCTGCGGAAATAGGGCGGCAGGATCCGGCGGCTCATTTGACGTGGTTTTCGATGCTGTATTTCAAGAAGAAATCGGCTTGCCGGTAGTCGGGATACAGCGCCGTCATTTCTTGCGTCGCCGCGGAGCGTGATTTCGCCGCAGAGACGATGCGAACGAAGTCGTCGATATACTGCATAGTCGTATCGAGGAGGCTCATGCCCGCCGGATCGCCGTGACCGGGGTACAAGCGCGGGTTGAGCGCGGCATAGCGCGTCTTGAGTTTGCGGAGCTCTTCGCGCCACGCATCGATGCGCGCGAGGTCGATGTCATCCCCCATCCACAAGTGCACATGGTTGTAGCCGAAATCGGCCAGGAACAGCGCGTTCAAGTCCTTGCTGTAGACCGTTGCCATGTGCCTAGCCTCGGTGGGCGGATAATTCGCCGTGATCTCGAGCGTGCCTCCGCCCTTCAGCGTCAAGGTGTTGCCGGGCAGCACATGAATCAAATGTTCGTAGTCGAAGCCATGCGGATTCGCGGCGGATCTAGGGCGCAGTGCGGGCTCGAGCGCCGGCTCGCCGCCGGTCTGACCGCCTGTATCCATATAATTGGCGTAGTCCTCGATGTCCTGCTTGATCGCCTCGTTGGCAACGACAATTTCAGCATCCGGGAACTCCTGATGCAGGTAGGCGATGCCCGTGAAGTGATCGGTGTGGCCGTGGCTGATGAGTATGTGGGTCAACGGCAGGTGATTCGCCTTGATCACCTCGGTAAGCTTCCTGGCCTCATCGGTCTTGCGCTGCGCATCCAAGAGAATCTGCGAGTGGCCGTTCGAGATAAGGTAGGAGTTCACCGTGGCGAAGCCGCCCTGGTAAACGTCGACCCGCAGCTTGGCAGCGGCGCTGGCGTCATAGACCTTCTCGCCATTGATGAAGGTCATGCGCACCTTTGTGTCGTGCAACTCGCGCGCCGGGATCGCGTACGGGTCGCGATCGATGACGATGAAATCGCCGAGCATGCCGGCCTCCAGCGCCCCGAGCTGGTTCCGAGTTCGCTCCTGCCGGGCCGCATTGATGGTGAAGAGGTCCAGCGCCTCGCCGACCGAGATGGCTTCCGCCTTGCCGAATGAAGCGGCACTGCCGCCGGGAACCTCGCGGGTCACGAGCGTCTCGATGCCGATCCAGGGATTCACCGACGGCACCACCGCCCAGTCGGAGCCCGGCACCACTAGGGCGCCGGCATCGAGCATCTCGCGCACCGGCCAGACGCGCTTGATCCTCTCGCTTCCCACGGCCTTGGCGATACTGTCGTTGATCGGGCTCGGCGCCCACAAGTACGGCGAGACTTCGAACGTGGCGCCGATGCGGCGCGCGCGGCCGAGATCATCCTTCGAGACGAACGTGCAATGTCCGACGTTGTGCATGAGGCCGCTGAACCCGTTCGACTTGCGCGCCGCTTCGATGGCATCGAGGCCGGCCCTCACGGCGGCGTCGCCCGCCGCATGGAATTTCATGGTCAGCCCCATCTGATCGAAGCGCGTGACGGCGGCGTTGAGCATCTCCGGTTTGACGAGGAGCATGCCGAAGCGGCTCGCCTCGTCCTGGCGGCCGGCGACTTGGTCTGCATAGGGCTCGAGCATTGCCGCGGTGTGGCCTTCCGTCGGCACACCATCGAGGAAAATCTTGACGCAGTCCGGACGAACGCGGCCGATGGCATACAAGTTGCGGCGCGCTATGAACTTGTCGGCCCCCTCGTCTCCCGGCGCCCAGGTCAAACACAACGTGGCGCGTTGTTTGATCTGCCCGGCTTCGGCGAGCGCGGCGTAGGCATCGAGTTCCAGCTCTGAACCTGCGACGAATCCCACGGCCGCCTCGGTGTACGAAGTGATGCCGACCGCGAGCATCTGCTCGAGCGACCCGGCGAGTGCCGAGCGCACTTCGGCGGCAGTAGGCTTCGGCACCTGCCGCCGAACCAGGTCGATTGCCGATTCTCGCAGCACCCCTGTCGGTTCGCCCTTGGCGTCGCGCTCAATGATGCCGCCGGGCGGGTTGACCCTTTTCTTCGTCACCCCCGCTACGACCAAGGCTCGCGAGTTCGCCCAGGCGCTGTGGCCGCTGGTGTCGTCGAGGAGAGCCGGGTGCGCGCCGGTCACGGCATCCAGTTGCGCGCGATGCATGGGAGACCCTAAGGCCGGGGCGTCCCACTGGCCGCCCGTCACCCATTGATCGCCGGGGCTTTTCTCCGCGCAGTCCTTCACGAGCTTCTGCAGCACTGCGAGCGGCGAACCCTGGGGGATTCGGCACTGCCGCTGCAAAATACCGCCAAACAAGGGATGCACGTGCACATCGTGCAACCCAGGCAACACCGTCCCGCCATGCAGATCAACTTCCTGCGTATTCGGGCCGCGCCAGGCTCGCACCGACTCCGCATCGCCGACCGCGACGATGACGCCGTGGCGGACGGCCATCGAATCCGCCCAGCCCGCGGGAGTCTTGATGTGGCCGCCCACGAGTGCGAGGTCCGCCGCTTGCGGCGGCAGAGCCCGAGCCTGCTCGACAATGAACAGCATCGCCGGGGCCAGGGCCAGTACCGCCAAATTCAGCCGCACGGATCGACCTCCAGTGTCTAGTAACGGAACGTGGCCGTGAGGCCGACCGTCCGAGGCCGCCAACTGATCACGTAAAACAGCGGGGTGCCGCCCGTCGGTAGCGGAATGTCCTGCGTCGCCGACAGCCGAGGCCGGGTGTCGAACACGTTTTGCGCGAACAGCGACACGTCCCAGCCGCTCCAGGTAACGCCCGCGCGCAAGGAAGTGAAGCTCTGCGACGGCACACTCGGGAACCACAGCGCATAACCGCCGTTGAGCGGATTTTGGTTGGCCACGATGTCTGTTTGCTTGGCGCTGTACTGATAGTCGGCGCGCATGTACGTGTTCTTGTCGAAGAGCGGAAAGTTCACCTGGCCGTACGTGGCCACTGTCCACGGCGAGTTCGCCAGATGATCGCCATCCCGCACGATCGACTGCACCGTCGGCTGCAACTGCACCGTCTTGGTGAACTTCGCCTCGGTGTAGCTCACGATGCCGCCGAGGGACAGCATGGAGTTCGGCTTCGCGGCCAGCTGCAGGTCGAAGCCCTGGCTGCGGGCCTCGCCAAAATTGCTCGTGAACTGAAATCCACACCCCAGCGCGACGTTCTGCTGGATGTTTTTCCATTTCACGAGATACGCGCTCGCATTCAAGGTGACTCGGTGGTCCGCAAAGGTGTTTTTCGTGCCAAGTTCATAGCTCCACAACGAGTCCGATTGATAGGAGGGTGGTACGTCACTCAAGCCAATTTGATCGAGCGATCCCCCCGGGCCATAGCAGAACTGCCCGACCTTCGCATTCACGCCGCCGATGCGGTAACCCTTGGCAGCCGTCAAATAGAGCATGTTCTCTGGATCGAACTGGTATTCGAAGCCGAACTTCGGCGTGACCGGATGCTCTTTCAGGGAACCGCTGCTGGTCACTTCCGGCCCCACGACCAGCGTTTCCGGATAATGCGCCGAGCCTTCGAATTCGGCGTTGGCGACGCGCAGGCCAAGCGTCATCTTCCATCGATCGGCGAGATTCACATCCGCCTGGCCGAAGAGCGCGACCTGCTTGTCGATTCCGACGCGCGGATCCTCGACGTAGATGTAGCCGCCGCCGAAGTCGGGCGGCAGGCCTAAGGTGACGAGCAGCGAGGGATCGAACACGCGATGCGAGGTGGTCTCGCGCGCATGCTGATAAAAGACGCCCGCGGTCCAGCGCACACGAGCCCGATCATCCGCGGATTCCAGGCGGATCTCCTGCGTCCAATTCGATTGGTTGTCTCCCCAATGTCCCGAGCCCTGTTCGCCCGCGGGCGGATACGGGTCGCCCAGGAAGATCGCGCGGTCGAACTCCGAATAATCCGTGATCGCCGACTGCGTGCGCTTGAAGTACGAGGTGCTCGAGATGAGCCGCAGCGCACCGAGATTCCAATCGACGCGCACGGCCGGCAGAGTGAACGTGTCGGTCGTGGGACTCGCGACCGAATTGCCCGAGCGCCAAGGTTCGCTGAACTGGCCATTGGTCGGATCCGGTTGACCGGGAACCGGCGACCACCAGGCCGAGGTATCGTGGACATCGCGCTTTTGATAGAGAATCGACGGCGTGATGGACAACGAATCGCTCACCGCCCATTTGAGCGCGACGCGCGCAACGATGGTCTTGTTCCAATTCGCATGGTCTTCGATCGTACCGGCGGTATGCCAATCGATGCGGTCCACGTAGCCTCCCTCACGCCGATACGAAACGCTGGCGCGAAGCCCCAGCGTGTCTTCGATGAGCGGCGTGCCGCCCGCGACGCCGGCTTCGTAGACCGGATCGCCGTGCGCGGTTCCCGCGACTTCCGAGCGCGCATAGAGACTCGATTTATCGAGCGCGGGGTCGGGCGAGATGAAGCGCACCGTGCCGCCTTCCGAACCCGCGCCAAACAGCGTGCCCTGCGGACCGCGCAGCACCTCGACGCGCTCGATGTCGAACAATGCCGGATAAGTGTTGTAGGAGGGAAAGGACAGATGCCGTCCTTGGATCGGCGTGTCGTCGATGTAAATACCGGTGGTCGCGGCGCCCGCGTTCGAGGAAATGCCGCGAATCGAGATATCGGAGGACTCCGAGTTGTTGTTGTTGGCGCTGCGCACGAAGCTGATGCCGGGCGTGAGGCGCGAAAGGTCGTCGATCGTGCGTGTCCCCTGCGCGTCCATGGTCGCTCGCGAGAACGCCGTGATGCTGATCGGTACGTTCTGCAGCGATTCCTCGCGCCGCTGCGCCGTCACGACGATTTCCTCGAGGGCATCGCTCGGCGCCGGAGCGGCTGCAACGAGGGTCGTCCGGGTGGCAACCGGTTTTGTCTCCGCGGGCGCGGCTTCTTTGCGCACGACCACCACCCCCGGCCCCTGCTCGGCAGCCACCAGCCGCGTTCCCGTGAGCAGTCGCGTCAGTGCCTCGCGCGGCGTCATCTGTCCCTCGACACCGGGCGCCGCTCGGCCATCGACTAGGTCCGGTGCAAAGAGCACCTGGATATCCGCCTGCTTTGCCACGGACCGCAGGGCATCGCCCAGCGGCTGCGCCGTGACGCTCAACTTCACCGGCGCATCGAGCACACTCTGCCCGGTGGCGGCCGCGGCACCCTGCCCCACAGCGAGCGCGCAGCTCAAGCAAACCAGATGGAGGGTGAATCGAGCCATGGCATCCCCCTGTTCGTTACTACTAATACGCACGAAGCAGGTCAGGCCGCCAACGGATCCTATCCGTGGCGGGTGGGCGGCTCTCAAGCGTATAAGTAATATAGGCCGACACCCCCATGCAGCTGCGTCACCCCACATTGCCCGCCGAATCGGACCCGGCTGAGGATAGCCAGCGTGCGTTCTTGGTGCTGCTCTTTAACAAGTATCGCGCGGCCCTGGTGCGCCATCTCGAACGGCTCGTCGGCTCGCGCGAGGACGCGGCCGAACTCGCGCAGGAGACGTATTTGCGCGTGATGCGACAGGTGCAGACCTCGCGCTTCGAGGCTTCCGCGCGCTCGTACCTGTTTCAAACCGCAACGAACCTGGCCCGCGATCATCATCGGCGGCAACGCTTTCGTGCGCATGATCGTTTGGATGAGATTTCCGAGATCGATCTCTGCTCGGCCGGCCCGCTGCCGGAGCAAAGCGTGGATGCGGAGCAGGCCCTGGGGCGCCTGCGCGCCGCGATCGATGGGCTGCCGTCGGTCACGCGCAGCGTGTTTTTACGTGCGCGCATCGACAACCAGAGCTATGGCGACATCGGCCGCAGCCTGTCCTTGAGCACCCGCACGGTCGAGCGGCGCATCGCCGAAGCGATGCAGGCGTTGACCGCCGCCTTGGGAGAGCGCTCGTGACCGCGTCCATCCATGATTTCGACACGCCGCGCACCGCGGAAGAATGGTTCGCCGCCCGTCTAGGGCCGCGGCGCAGCGCGCTCGAAACCGCGTTTTCAGCCTGGCTGGACGCGGATCCCAAGCATCGGCGTGAGTATGCCGCCTGCGAACTCGCCTGGGGATTGGTGGGCGAGGCGCGCATCACCGAATCCCCGCGCCGCCGGCCCCTTGCCATGGGCGTCGCGATAGCGTCCCTTGCCGCTTCGTTGGCCGCGATTGCGATCGGCAGTTGGGTTTTTTTCCGCACACCGGCGCCGCCCCTCGTCTTTCAAACCGGCCCCGGCGAGCAGCGCATGGTCCGGCTCGCCGATGGCAGCCAGGTGACCATCAATACACGGTCACGCCTCGAGGTGCGCATCGACCGGCGGCATCGGGGCCTGCGGCTGCTCACGGGTGAGGCGTTTTTCGACGTGGTCAAGGATGCCGCGCGGCCTTTCATCGTCGCGACGGACTTAGGGATAGCGCGCGCGGTGGGCACGCGCTTCAACGTGCTGGTCGAGAACGAGCGGGTGGAGGTCTCGACCGAAGAAGGCAAGGTGCTGGTGCAGCCGCCCGACGCAACTTCGGGCGGCGTGCTCGCGACTGCCGGGACGCGCGCCACACTCGCGCGCGGCGTGCTTCAGGCGACGATCGATCGCGCGGATCTCAACCGCATCGACAACTGGCTTGCTCACCGGCTGGAGTTCGATCGTGTGCCCTTATCCCAAGTGCTCGCCGAGTTCAGCCGCTACACGCCGCTGCCGATACGCGCCGCGACGCCCGCCGTCGGCGCGGTGTCCGTGTCTGCCGTGCTCAAAGTGGGCGATATCGATGCGCTCAAAGCGACGCTCGATGCGGCGTTCGGCCTGGATGTCGTCCCGCAGGCCAATGAGTGGGTGGTCACGAGGCGGTAGAGGACGCACGACTGGAGTCGACACTCCCGATGAGTACTCCACGCCACACAACCGATTGTCAGCCATCGCCCATCACGCCGTTTGACTTCGCGTCAGCGCCCTCATTTCCTCCGCGATCATATCCTCCGCCTTTGCCGCGTCATCGATGTAGGCACCGAGCGTAAAAAACGGATGATGCATCCCGGGGAAGAATTCGAATCTGGTTGGCACGCCCGCCTCCTGAAGCCTCAACGCGTACGCCTTGTTGTCGTCCACCAGCGGATCGAATTCCGCGCCGATGATCAAAGCACGGGCCAAGCCGGTCAAACTTGGTCGCAGCAGCGGAGATGCTCGTTCATCCAGCCGATCGGCGGGATGCGGCACGTATGTCGAAATGAACCAGGCCATGGCGGCCCTGGTCAGCATGTACCCCGAGGCGTTGCGCAAATACGATGGGTACTCGCGGCTCAGGTCCGTGCATGGATAGATGAGCACTTGCAACGCCACGCGAAAATCGGCGGAATCGTGGCTCAGCTGCGCCACAACGGCCGCCAGATTGCCGCCGGCACTGTCGCCTCCGACTGCCAGAGCCTGCGGATCGATCCGCAGCTCCGCCGCATTTCGTGCGGTCCAGAGCGTGGCCGCGTAGGCGTCGTTAACCGCCCCGGGAAATGTCGTTTCCGGGGCAAGCCTGTAATCGACCGAGAGCACGGCGCACCTGCCCTTGATGGCAAGTCTCCGGCAGATGGTGTCATAGCTGTCTACGCTCCCCAGCATCCAGCCGCCGCCATGAAAGAATACCAACAGGGGGCATGGGATGCCGTCATCGTGCGGACGATAGAATCGTGCCGCGATCGGCCCCTCCCGGCTGGGAATAGAGACGTCGCGAGCGATGGCAATCGGTGGCGCCGGAGGCAGCATCCTGATGCGCTGTTCGCTATATGCACGGCGCAGCTCGACAGGCGTTAGGTTAGCCGGCAAATCGCCGGCGAGTTTGATGGCCAACGCGGCCTGCGGATCTAGTGGCATGTCGGTGACGCCTCGACGCGGTTCATTTCACCACGCGGCACTTCGCGCAGCGTAAGCGCGCCGTGCTCGCTGCTCGCAATTTCGCCATCAATGACTGTGCCGAGGCACGCCCGGGTTTTGCGCCAGTCTCTGATATTTGACGGCCGATTCGAGGACCGCACCCGTCTGCAATTGCCCGACATCCGCGCGCTGCAGTTCCTGCCACGGAGTCTGGCTCGCCGGAATCGGATACCCGCCCGCCTCCTCCAGTTCGCGCCGTCGCCTGGCAAGCTCCTCGTCCGAGACCAGCATGTTCGCCGTGCCCTTGCGCAGGTCTATGCGAACACGATCTCCAGTCCGCAACAGCGCAAGGCCTCCGCCCGCTGCCGCTTCGGGAGAGGCGTTCAGAATCGAGGGCGAGCCCGACGTACCGGATTGCCGGCCATCCCCCATGCAGGGCAATTCCTTGATACCGGACCCGATCAGCGCGGCAGGCGGCTGCATGTTGACAACCTCGGCCGATCCGGGGTACCCGATCGGTCCGGCGCCGCGCATCACCAGCAGCGTTCTCTCGTCGATGCCAAGCGCAGGATTGTCGATGTTCGCGCGGTAGTCTTCCGGACCGTCGAACACGACGGCGCGCCCCTCGAATGCCTCGGGGTCGGCAGGGTTTGACAGGTAACGCGCTCGAAAACTGTCCGAGATGACGCTCGTCTTGAGGATGGCCGAGTCGAATAAATTACCGCGCAGCACGCGGAATCCGGATGCGGTCTTGAGCGGGCGGTCTATGCTGCGAATGACTCGTTCGTCGAGGCTTCGCGCATGGCGGCAGTTTTCCCCAATTGTGCGGCCATTCGCGGTCAGCGCCTGCTCGTGAATCAGGTTGTGCCGCATCAGCTCCCCGATAACGGCCGGCACGCCACCCGCGCGGTAGTAGTCCTCGCCGAGGTACTCACCGGCGGGCATCAGGTTGACCAGAAGTGGAACATCGAAGCCAAACGTCTGCCAATCGTCGATCGTTAGCTCCACGCCCACATGCCGCGCGAGCGCAATCAGGTGAATGGGCGCGTTCGTCGAGCCGCCGATCGCGGAATTGACACGGACGGCATTGAGGAAGGCTTCGCGGGTCAGGATGTCTGAGGGCTTGCGATCTGCCGTGACCATCTCGACGATCTGGCGGCCGGTGTAGTATGCGATCTCCTGCCGATCCCGGTGAGGGGCCGGTATCGCTGCTGAGCCGGGAAGCGTCATGCCCAATGCTTCTGCAAGGTTATTCATGGTCGCGGCGGTGCCCATCGTGTTGCAGTAGCCGGTGGACGGCGTTGACGCAATCACCTTGCGCATGAATTCCTTTCGGTCGATCTGGCCGGTGGCGAGCAGCTGACGCGCCTCCCACACGATAGTGCCGGAGCCGACACGTTGACCGTCATGCCAACCGTTGAGCATAGGTCCGACCGAGAGCGCGATCGCTGGAATGTTGACCGTCGCCGCTGCCATCAAGCCCGCAGGGACGGTCTTGTCGCAACCGGTCGTCAACACCACGCCATCAAGCGGATAGCCAAATAGCAGCTCGACCAGACCCAGATACGCGAGATTCCGGTCCAAGGCCGCCGTCGGTCGTTTGCCCGTTTCCTGGATGGGGTGTACCGGGAACTCCAGCGGAATGCCACCCGCTTCCCGAATGCCGTCCTTCACCCTGGACGCGAGGACCAAGTGGTGTCGATTGCACGGCGCCAGATCACTCCCGGTTTGGGCAATCCCGATGATCGCGCGATCCGACTGCAGCTCGTCAACTGAAAGTCCGAAATTGGTGTAACGCTCCAAATAAAGCGCGGCCATGTCCGCATGGTCGGGGTCGTCGAACCAGCTGCGCGATCGAAGCCGGGCCGGTCGCGCGCTATCGCCGGTGCCCGCGCGTCCTGCACCCTTCTCATCGTCTGACATAACAAATCTCCAAGTCGGCAATGAACCAGCTCGACTTCTCGCACCAACACGCGCCTGGCTGCCGAAGTGTCTCGGACTCCACGACGCAGTGTGCCCTCGGCCCGCCCCGGGGCCGAGGAGCATCCTAATGGATCGCGACGCCCTCGCGCTGGTTGGGAACGACGACGCCGCTTTTCGACACCGTCGATCCGCGCTCCATACCTACCCCCTGACAACGCGATCCTGTACAGTCCAGAGCGTGAGTATCGTGTCCCACAAATACCAGGGAGTGATCGTATTTGCCAAAGCAAGGTAACCGCGCCGCATTAGCCGACGACGCCCAGTCGATTGCCGGGACACGCGCAATCCGCAGAACCTGCCTGGTCCTGCGTGAGGTCGGCGCTGCCGTTAATACTGGAGCTTCACTGCCCCAGCTGGTCGCCGCGACAGGAATGCCCAAGAGCTCGGTCCATCGGTACGTCGAGGTGCTGGCGCAGGAAGGTTTTCTCGAGCGAGATGCGCATTCGGGAACGTATCGCCTCGGCGTGCGTATCGTGAGTCTCGCCAGCCACGAAACGCCGCTCCTCGTATTGCGTGCTCGCCCGTATCTCGAGCGCCTTCGTGACCAGTTTGACGAGACGGTCAATCTAGGGATTCTGTCGGGCGATAACATCGTCTACCTTGATATCCTCGAGAGCCCCAGGACTGTTCGCCTGGCTGCACGTGTCGGTGACCGCGACATGGTCCATTCGACGGCGCTTGGAAAGGCCATCGCGGCGCAGCTCCCGGAAGCCGAAATCCGCTCGCTGCTCCAGCGGACCGGACTGCCGCGCCGAACCGCCAGTACCATCACTCGGGCGGCCGACTTCATGAGTCACTTGGAACTGGTGAGGCGGCATGGATTTGCCGTCGATGATCAGGAGAACGACGTCGAAGGGCGCTGCGTAGCCATCGTGATTCCCGCGCCGCGCGTCCAGTACGCCATCAGCGTCAGCGGGATTACCTCCCGCTTTCCGATGTCCAAGACCGCCGAAGTTGCGCGCGAGATGCGCGAGATCGTCGCGGAGTTGGCTGGGCACTCCATCCCGCCTATCAAGCCCTATCCCTGAACCCAAGTCGCAGGCCGTAGCGGGCACGAATGACGCGATCGGGGGCTCTGACGCTACTTCGTTGGTCCTGGCGCGAATCATCCTAAGCTTTAACCTGCGGGCAGTTTGCGCGCGCTGCCGGCAGCGCGGGAGCGCCAAAACTCGCCAATCGCCTCAAGGGTGACTCCCTTCGTTTCGGGCATCACCTTCCACGTAAAGACGGCGCAGGACACGCAAATCGCCGCGAACACTACGTACATGAGGGCGGGCGTGCCCGTCGTCTGCTTGAGCCAGTTCATCGCCATCGGGAACAGTTGCACCGTTATGGATGACGACCCAAAGAGGAACACGCAGACAACCGCGAGCGCCGGGCTTCGAACCCTGTTCGGGAAGATTTCCGAAACAATGATCCAGCTGAGCGGAGCGAGGCCCAGCGTAAAAGTGCCGGCACCGAGCATCATTGGTATCAGCACGGTCAACGCCGGCGCGTGAACCGCTAGCAGCGTCGCCATCAGCAGGTGGCTGAAGGCCATGCCCAGCACGCTCGCGATGAGAAGCCCGCGACGGCTGTAGCGGTTGATCAGAGGGAAGGAGAAAAGCGTCGCAACGAAAATTGTCACATAGGTAGGCAGAGAGGAAAGAATGGAGTTCGAGCCGAACGAAACTCCGGCATCGTTGAGGATGGTCGGCCCATAAAGCAGGATCATATTCACGCCGTTAATCTGCGAGAAAATCATCATGATGATGCTCACCTGCAGCGGCTTACGGCAGTACGGCTTGAAGACTTCGGCGGCCCCCGCCGAGGAACTCGCATGCAGGTCGCGCACGATCTCTTCGAGCTCCTGCTTTGCCCGGTCGATACCATTGATGCGCTTGAGCACCGCCAGTGCCCGCTCCGTGTATCCCTTCGCCGCCAGCCACCGGGGGCTTTCCGGCACCATCAGCAGCCCGATAATCAGGAACGCCACGGGCACGCCCTGAGATGCGAACATCAAGCGCCATCCCCCGCCGTACTCCGAGACGAGGTAGCCCGCCAGCACCGCGAGGTTGATGCCGATGACGCCGACGAGCTGGTTCACGTTCACCAGCGTTCCGCGAAGGTGCGGGGGGGAGAGCTCGGCAATGTAGATCGGGCAGGAAATCATCGCGAGCCCGACACCCATCCCGCCGACCACGCGCCAGATCGTGAACTGCCCGATCGAGGCAGCGGCGGCGCAGCCAATGGTGGATCCGAGGAACAGCATCGCCGCTGCCATCATGGTCCGTCGGCGTCCGATCGCGTCGGCGAACCAAAGCCCAAGGAGTGGGCCGATGATCGCCCCAATGGCCGCGCTGCCCGCCGCCCAACCCGACATGGCAGCCGACAGACCAAATTCGCGCGTCAGAAACGGCAGCGCGCCGGCAATGAGCGCGAGGTCGTAGCCGAACAGAAAGCCACCCGCGGACGCGACGAACGCGATGCCCAATACATAGGTGAGGTTGTACGCGTTCGAAGCGACAACCGGACTGGAACCGCGGAGCATGGCAGAATTGTCTTGAGACACAGGGTCCAGGTTGATGTTCATGCCGTAGTCGTCAAGATGCCCCGTGAAAGCCCTCGCCGTCCCCCGGCGTATCGCAGCACGCGGCTGCGATACGTCGGGCGGAAGGAGCGATCTGTCGGCTGCGAGACAGCTTACCAGTGATAGTTGTAGACCAACCCAATCGTGCGCGGACGAACCGTGAACGCTCCTGACGTAATGTTAATCAGGAAGATCTGCTCGTTGAGGATTGGGTGCGTATTCAGAATGTTGGTGGCGACCAGCGCCAGGTCGGATCCGGCACCGAACTTGACGCCAATATGGCCATTCAGCTGATTCACCGACGGATTCGTCGTCACGAACGGATCGTAGCTGACCGTCGTGCTGTCTTCGGCGGGCACCAGCTTGTTGTTGCGGCTGGTGTACCGATCCTCGAGCCGCCAGTAGCCGATAACCTTGTCCGTCAGGGGCGCCTGGTACGACAGTTCCGCCGTAACGTTCCACGGCGCGATGTCAGAAATGGCCTCTCCGGAGCGCGCCAGCGTCTCACCGAAGATCGTCGAGTTGCTGGAGTAGTGCGCATTCGTATAGCCCACGTACAGTCCCGCGGTGAACGTCGGCGTGAGCAGCGCTTTGAGGGACAGGTCGAAGCCGTCGCTCTTGGCGTCCCCCAAGTTCTTGGAGATGTGGGTTGCGCACAGAGGAACGTGCACGGCACTGATGATGTTCGACCAGTTGATGTGATAGATGCTGCCTTCGAGGGCGAGGCGCCGATCGAACAGCAGCGTCTTCAATCCCAGCTCGTAGCTCCAGAGGTAGTCCGCATCGTAGTTGGACGTTCCGCCGAGCTGTTTGAGCTGATCCGTGCAGGCCTGCGTGTTGAGGTGCACCGGTATACCCGCGCCGCCCGGGCGGTAGCCCTTCGCAGCCGAGAAATACAGCAGCGTACGATCATCGATCTTCCAGTTGAGACCCGCCTTGGGCGAGGTCACGCTGCCCTTGCTGGCCGCCGTGATGTCGCTCGGTCCGCCCGCCAGCGCACCGTCGGAGACCGTCCGGTAGCTGTTCTCCTCCTTCTCGTAACGGGCACCGCCAAAGACCGAGAAGTGCTCGCCGATGTCGTAGTCGGCGTTCGCGAAGATCGCCTTCTGCTTGTCGCCGATGATCTGGCTCGAGATATACGTCAGGTTGCCGTCCACGAGCCCTTCTCCGAAGAACTGCTGCATCGTCTTGCCGGTATTCGCCAGCGTCAGCTGCGGATACGTGGGTCCGGCGGCGGTCTCGAAGTCGTGCTGATGAAGGCTCGAATAGTAAAGGCCCAACGTCCAGTGGAAGTGCTCGCTGCTGTTCGGGGACTGGAGCCGGATTTCCTGCGTGAAGTTGCTCTGGTTCGTTCCCACGATGACAGGCTCGGCATCGGCTGCCGACGCCGGCAACGCCCAGCCGAACGCCGGCGGGAGCACCAGCGTGTAGTCGTAGCCCTGGCTGTCTGTGCGTCTCAGGTTGCTCGTCGTGCTGGTCAGCTGGGCCCAGCCGAGGTCAAACACCGCTTTCAGCGACGGGGTGTAGAAAGAATCGTAGATCGGCTGCTGCAGGATGCGCGACGAGATGAACCTGCCGCCGGACGGGTTTCCGATCGTCGGATCGTAGAGGTCCGCGCTGTTCTGGTCGCGCTTCTGGTAATAGATCGACGGTTCGATGGTGATCGCGTCGGTCGGTTTCCAGAGCAGCGCCGCTCGCGCCGAGTACGTCTCGCCCCGGTTGACGTTGGTGTCGGTCTGACCCCCAACGATGGCGGGAAGCAGTTCGCCCTTATTCTGGCCACGAGGAACGGCATTCGCCGGTGCCTGACCTAGGAGCGCGGGATTTTGATCGACGTAGCCACCGTCGTGCCGCGTCCAGACGCTGACCCGGAAGCCCAGCACGTCCTGGATGATCGGGCCGCCGACCGCCGCACCCATCTCCGTGTTTATGCCCCCACCGTCGATCTGCGATCCCTCGGCCCGCGCCATGCCGGAGAACTCGGTTAGCGAGGGCTGATGGGAAATAACGCGAATAGCGCCGCCCTCAGCACTCGCACCGAACAATGTGCCCTGCGGCCCGCGGAGCACCTCGATGTGATCGATGTCGAACACATAGGGAACGGCAGTGGGAACGGCGGCGTTGGCGTAGCGGGCCTGAAGAGGCGCGTCGTCCACATAGATAGCAGTGGTGTTGGGCCCGAGTCCGGCCACACCGCCACCGGCATTCTGCGAGATGCCGCGAATCGTGAACCAGTTAGAGTAGCCGACCGGGCGGAAATCGACGCCTGGCGTAATACTGGCGATGTCGCCGAGCGACTTAATGTCCCTCGAATCCAGATCAGCCTGGCTGAACGCCGAGATGCTGATAGGCACGCGGCTAATGTTTTCATCGCGCCTCTGCGCGGTAACGACCACTTCTTGCAGCCCCGCGGCTCCCGCAAGTGCGTCGGCTTCAGCGGCAACTGCATCACCGTTCGTGATGACGGCCCACAGAGCGAAGCTAATTGCGCTCGACAGGTGCAGATGTGTGCTCTTCATTTTTCCCCCTTGTTGGATCTCAATGTCCGGTTGCATGATCCCATCCCGTGGAACGTCCGTCGTGAATCATAGTACTACAGCAATAGCGAACGCAAGCACTCGAGCGTGGCGTATACGCGCCTGCAAGTCTTTCAGTGGATCTCTTGAGCAGCGCTGATTGCGCTGTCCCACGGCCGATACGCGCTTATTCCGTGCGGCATCGCAGGGCGTGTGGTTAGTGAGCCACACCGAGGACTGAGCGATCACGTTTTTCCGAATCTTGATTCTTTCGTCCCAAGCTGTAAGATACTTCAGCGGCCGACGGAATCCAACTTCGCTGCCAGAAAAGAAGTGGCCCGCCGGCGATGGCTATTGGGAGGGCGTCCGGAATGTCAACATCGAACCCGAGAAACAGCGAAAGTCCGGTCGCATCAGCGTCACGGAAGTACCATGACCTGGCGAAGGCCCGCATCGCCGGGGGCGTCAATAGCAACGTTCGCCTGAGCGGCGCGCCGATCTGCTTCGAGAGCGGCAAGGGTTCGCGCCTTACAGACGTAGATGGCAACGTCTACATCGACTACGCGCTGGGAATGGGTCCCAATATTCTCGGTCACGCTCCGCCCGCGGTGACGGCGGCGGTATCCCGTTCTCTCGCTATCGGCCAGCTATTCGCCGGCCAGCATCCGCTGGAACTCGAGCTCGCGAATGAATTGTGCGGCTGCGTCAAGTCGGCGGAACTCGTTCGATTCGGTCTTAGCGGCTCCGAGATGGTCCAGGCGGCGATCCGCGTGGCGCGCGCGTTCAGCGGGCGCACGGACGTCATCAAGTTCGAAGGCCACTATCACGGATGGTTCGACAACGTCCTGATCAATCAGACCCCACCCATCGCCGCGGAAGGCAATCCCATTCCACGGCCGCGCCATCTTCAATCTGCGGGGCAGTCGCCGCATGCCTCGGAAGACGTTGTCGTACTGCCTTGGAACGATGTCGAGGCCATCGACCGATACGTCGTGGCGAACGCTTCCCGGATAGCCGCGATTATCACCGAACCCATCATGTTCAATACGGGAGGGATCATGCCACGGGCGGGCTATCTGGAGCACCTGCGCCGCGTGACCAAGGCACACAACATCGTGCTCATCTTCGACGAGGTCATCACCGGCTTCCGCGTTGCACTCGGCGGCGCCCAGGAGCTGTACGACATTCGCCCCGATCTGTCGCTTTTCGCAAAGGCGCTCGGAGCGGGTTTCCCGGTCGCCGCACTTGCTGGCCGTCGGGACATCATGGAGCTGTTCGCCTCCGGCGGTGTGAATCACTCCGGCACCTATAACGCGAACATCGTCAGTCTTTCTGCCGCGCTGGCAGCGCTCCGTGAACTATCAGCGAACGGCCAAGCGGCGTATATGCGGATCAATGCCGTCGGCAAGGCACTGATGGACGGCATCGTTGCGGCTGGACGTCGTCACGGCACCGATCTGCAGGTCAGCGGACTTCCATCCGCCTTCCATACGTGTTTCGCCGACCACCCGATACATGACTACGTCACGTATTCAACCGCGGACCAGAAGCGGCTCGGCCGCTTCCTTGCTGCATTGCTGGAATGCGGCGTCCGTCCTACCTCACGTGGCACGTGGTTTGTGTCCTCGACGCACACGGACGACGACGTGAAGTGGACGCTCGACGCCGTCGAGAGCGCGTTGCGGCAAGTCAGCTAGAATGTACAGCACCGCTGGAACGCCCCGGAAAGAGGTCGTTCGCCAGCTCGCGACGCATCACGGATCGTCGCCATCCAGCCATTCGACAACTCGGTGCCTGCGCCGTCTGGATCCGCAGCGCAATTGCCGACGCCCAGTCGTCGCGTGCAGCGTAGGCTACAGGCATGGTGGATAAACCGACCATCGTCATCACCGGGACGAGGGGCAACCTGGGCGGCAAACTCGCGGCCGCGCTTCGAGATAGATACTCACTCCGTTGTCTCGACGTCCGTGGAGGCGACGACGTATTCACCGCTGATCTCGGCAGCTACGACGAGTCGTGGGCGCGCCAGTTTAAAGGTGCCGAATCCGTGCTTCATTTTGCCGGAGCACCGCTGCCGACGACGCCGTGGGCGCATGCACATCGGGGCAACATCGTCGCCACCGGCAACGTACTTCGAGCCTCGCGCGAGCACGTCGTGCGGCGAGTCATATTCGCGAGCACCAACCAGATCATGGCTGGATACCGCTTTGCCGACGCGCTGGTGACGACGGAGATGCCGCCCGCACCACTGAATCCTTACGCCGTGAGCAAGCTGTTCTGTGAGGAGGCGGGTCGGGCATTCTCGGCCGAGACCGGGATCTCGTTCATCGCCCTTCGCATCGGGAATATTCTCCCTGCAGAAAACGTGCCCCATCCTGGGATGGGAATCGGCGTCTGGGGCCAGCAGATGTGGCTATCGAATCGCGATTTCCTCGATGGCGTTCAGGCCGCCATCGATGTGCCCGGTGTTACCTTTGCGGTGCTGAATCTTGTCTCCAACAACCCTGGCATGCGGTGGGACTTGTCGGAGACGAGACGGGTTCTCGGCTTCTTCCCGAAGGACGGCTATGTGTCAGTCGCATCGCCAGAGGACGTTGCGGAGGACGACGTCGCGCGCACCGCTCGTCTCGTCCCGGGCCAGTGGCTCGACCAGAGGTTTCAGCCGTTGCGCGGCTGAGTTCTTATGCACGGTCGATTGAATCCAATCGAGCTATCACACGCAAGGCACACATCCGACACGGTCGTTCGACAACCTCACACCTTGACATCGCGACCTAAGGTCGCCAGTAAGCGGAGTTAAATAAGGTCTATGCGCATCGCAATAGGTTCCATATTCCAAGAGACCAATACCTTCTCGCCGAGGCCGACGACGCTCGAGTCGTTCGAAGCCGTCTACTTGTGGCGAGGCGACGAAGTGTTCTCGAAGCTTCGGAAGGCTCGCATCGAGATTCCAGGAATTCTGTCCGTCCTGGAGCCCCAGGGTATCGAGGCAATCCCGCTCATCGCGACCAGTGCTCTTGCGGGCGGCGTCGTAACGCGGGCGACATTCGAACTGCTGATGTCCGACATGGAGGCTCGGCTCAAGCAGGCCGGCAAGCTCGACGCGGTGCTGCTTCCTCTCCACGGCGCCATGGCCATAGACGACGAAGACGACGCGGAAAGCGAGATCATCGAGCGCGTCATCAAGTTGGTGCCGGACGGCACGCCGATCGGCGTTTCCCTCGATCTTCATGGCCTTGTCACGCAACGGATGCTGAAGCCAAACGTTTTCGTGATCGGCTACCGCGAGTATCCGCACATCGACATGTTTGAAACAGGTGTTCGGCTCGCGGAAACCATGCTCGGGGTTCTGAAGGGACAAATCGTACCGCGCATGGCGATCGCCAAGCTCCCTCTGATCGTCAGTCCGTCGAAGGCACGCACGGTCGAGGATCCACTCAAGAGTATTGTTGCCGTGATGCGAAAAATGGAGGCCGATGGCGAGATCCTTCATGGCTCGCTCTTTCCAGTTCAACCCTGGCTCGATCTACCGGCCCTGGGGTTCGGCGTGCTCGTCTGCACAAACGGTGATGCGGCGGGCGCGCAGCGAGCGGCTGACAAGCTCGCCCAAATGGTCTGGGAGCGCCGCCGAGAGTTCGATCCCGACCTGGTCGAGTTGAAACACGCGATCGACGTGGGACTTCGGGAACAGGGCACAACGGTCGTTGCCGATTCCGGGGATGCACCCAGCGGCGGCTCGGCGGCCGACAACACCAGCGTTCTTCAGGCGCTTCTCGATGCCGGCGCGGGCAGCTCCGATCGCAAGACTTACCTGACCATGTGCGACGCAGACGCAGCAAGAGTCTGTGCCAAGGCCGGAGTCGGATCAACTTTGACGCTGGACGTCGGACACAAGGTATCGCGCAACGACGGGAAGCCCCTTCGAATTCAGTGCCGCGTGCACGCCATCAGCGACGGGACGTTCACCATGCTGGACGCGGGCTCGCGCGGCATCACGGTCGAACTGGGACTCACGGTCGTCGTGTCGATCGGAGCCATCCGCATGGTGATTCGCTCAAATCCGTCGTTTGAGTGGGATACGGGCATCTATACGGCGTTTGGGCTGCGGCTCGACGAGGCTTCGCTGATTTTCGTAAAGTCACCGTCGCATTTCAAAGTGTCTTACGAGGCTCACGCGACGCGCATCTTGCTCGCAGACACTCCGGGCCCGACCTGTCCGAACATGCGGCGCTTGGTATTGCGTCGTGTGCAGAGGCCAGTGTTCCCGCTGGATGACGTCCAGCGGACGGTCGCGAAATGACCGCTGCCCTTGATCGTGTATCCGCCGAACGGCGACGGCGAACGCGTCGCGCAAGTCGGATGGGAACCTGACATGAAGCTGCTGCGCTGGGGTGAACGCGGTGCGGAGAAGCCGGGTGTTCTTGACGCCGAAGGACGCATCCGCGACTTGTCGTCTATCGTTGCCGATATCTCGGGAACCGCGTGATGACAAGTATCAGGGCTCCTCTAGTGCCTAGAGTGATCGTGCGCAGCGGCAGCCGGGTCGGCGCAGAACTCGGCTTGGCGCTCTTGTCGCAGCAACACACGTCCGGCCCGTAGTCCGGTCGGCACGCGATCGGTCAATGCGACGACCCCGTTGACGAAAACGTGGTGTATTCCGGCGGCCGGCGATGTCGGCTGTTCGAACGTCGCCGTGTCGCAAACCGAGGCGGGGTCAAACACACAAACGTCTGCACACATTCCGACGGCCAGTCGCCCGCGGTCACGCAGGCCGAAGTGGTGAGCCGAGAGCCCGCTCATGCGATGAACGGCGCTTTCCAGCGTTAGAACCCGCCGTTCGCGCACGTACCGCCCGAGAACTCGCGGAAACGTTCCCCACAGTCGGGGATGCGGATGTGCGTCTTCGGGCAGCCCGTCGGAGCCGACCATGGCATTGGGAGAGGTGAGGATCCGTGTGACATCGCCCTCGTCCATCAAGAAGTAGACGGCACCGGCAGGCTGGAGCTTTGGTATGGCCTCGAGCGGCGTGCAGCCGAGTTTCTGCGCGATGTCGTCCAGATACTTTGCGCAGAATTCCGGGTGTGGGTCGCACCAGGTGACGAGCGTCCTGGACGACTTGGCGACTAGATCCTCGATGAGCACCGTCGATGCCGCAGTGTAGGGATAGACATCCCAGGCGACGTGCTGCCGAGTCTGGGCATCAGCCAGGAGCGCCAAGGTCTCGACGCTCCGGCCGAAATTGCGTTGCCCCATACACTTATGGTGTGAGACGACGGTGGGAACGCCGGCCTCTCGCCCGATCAGAAGTGCCTCCTCGAGGCTCTCGACGACGTGGTCGGCCTCGTCCCGAATGTGGCTCGTATACATGCCGCCGAACTCTCGGAGGGCGGCGGCAACCCCGATGACCTCGTCGGTGGTTGCGGCGCGGGCCGGAGGGTAGTAGAGCCCGGTCGATAGTCCGAACGATCCCTGTTGGAGGCATCCAGCCAGCAGTTGTTTCATCTGACCGGTCTCACCCGGTGTCGCGGGTCGCTCCAGGTCATCGCCCATCACCTGCATCCGGAGGGTGCAGTGCCCAGTGAGGAAGCCGGCGTTCACAGCCGGGCCAGCCTCGCGCACCTTGGCGAGGTAGCCGCCGAAGGTCGAAGAGGTGCAGTGATCCGATTTGAACACCAGTCGAAGCAGCCCGGGTGGGGCGGCTTGCCGATCATATGGAGCACCACTGATCCCGCAGTTGCCGCCTATGACGGTCGTGACGCCTTGGGTCAGTTTCGCGGTCATCTGCGGGCGGACGATCAGCGCCGCGTCGTCATGCGTGTGCACGTCGATGAATCCGGGGCTCACGACGAGCCCGCCAACATCAATGTTCAGAACCGCATTCTCGGCCCGGAGGCTGCCGATCTTCGCGATGCGATCGCCGGCGATCGCGACGTCAGCGACGAAGCCAGGGCGTCCGGTGCCGTCCACGACCAGGCCATTGTGCAGGATAACGTCAAACTTCGGGACGGTCATGGGGATGTCGTTGTGCGGCGTGGGGTATCGGTGTGCAGCGAAGCGAGTAGCAGAACTGAAACGACGTGCCTTATTTAGTCAGACGGGAGCGGCGATGTCTTGCGCGCGAATTGAGCCCCTGTCGCGGTACGGTGATCGACGGGCGCTCCTACAACTCCACGCGGCGGCGATGCACATCCCTCCGGTTGAATACGCTCGGCAAAAGCTCGGTGCCAAGCCCAGCGCCTTCCATCGGGCGGATGAATCCATTGATGACGTCGGGCACGACCGTTACCAGTTCGCGGTAATACCCTGTGTAGAACGCCCGAACGCTCTCCTGAATCAACGTGTTCGGCTGACTGAACGCCATGTGGATCGCAGCGGCGTAACTGATCGGACCGATGCAGTCGTGCGCGGCGAACGGCCGGTGGTACGTCGCCGCCATGCTGGCGATCTTGCGCCCCTCGGTGAGGCCACCCGCCCAGGACAGATCCACCATGACGACGTGCATGGCGTCTCGGTCGAGGAAGTCCTTGTACGGCCATCGGCTGCCAAGAGTCTCGCTCGCACACACCCACACGTTGGTGGATCGAGCGTACTCCGCAAGCGCCTGGGGGGAGTTCATCACGATGGGATCTTCAAACCACATCGGCTTGAAGGGTTCGAGCTCCTTCGCGATTTTGCGCGCGGTAGGTAGATTCCAGAGGCTGTGGAACTCGACCATGATCTCGATGCGGTCGCCGACCGCCTTGCGTATCTTTTCGAAGGGCTTAAGGCAGGTCGAGATCTGTTCGCTCGTGATGTATCGGCCCCCCGTCTCGCGTGCCGCGACATCGAACGGCCAGATCTTCATCGCCGTGATGCCGTTCTCGAGCAGGCTTTCCGCCAGCACGTCCGCACGGTGCATGAACGCATCGAGATCCTCGTATGGACCTGCCGTGGCACTCGGACTCCAGTTCGCAAGCGCCCGAAAGTCTCCAGACCGTACGTATTTGTATCCCGCGCAGGTGTTGTAGACGGGAAGCCGATCGAAACACGCACCCCCGAGCATCTGGTGCACGGGTTGCCCGCAGTGCTTTCCAAACAAATCCCACAATGCAATGTCGACTGCCGATGCGGCCCGGTATTCGACGCCCGTGGATGACTGGGCGACGGGCAGCGTCGTCATCAACGCATTCAGGTACTCGATACGCAACGGATCGGCACCGAGCAGTCGTGGCGCCAGCGTCTCGTGAATGTGTGCTTCGACGGCGCGGGCTCCGTAGAACGTTTCGCCGATGCCAACGTGGCCGGCGTCGGTGTGGACCTGTACCCAGAGCAGGTTCGGAAACTCATCGAGCAGGATCGTTTCGAGCGCCGTAATTTTCACCAGCGACCACCCCTAGCAGTTGCGATCCATCGAGCGGCGAAGCCCCAAAGACCGTTCGAGTTTCGAGCGATGAATGGAATGCGCCGATCAGTTGCGGCGTCCTTCATCGCAGGATAGCATCACTTCGGTGGAACAGGTTTCCCGCCTTGTGGAACGCCTCGTAGAAAACGGATACGACGCCGCGCTGGGGTCCTGGTCGACATCAGCCGCGCGTTGCAGGAAGGAGTTGGTTCATGAGTACAAGCGGGGATGCGGGTTCGGGTTCCGCACAGGGCGGGGACTGCGAATACATCGTCGTCGGCGGCGGCACGGCAGGGTGCGTTGCCGCATGGCGGCTGGTTTCCGAGACCGACGCGCGGGTCGTTCTGCTGGAGAGCGGCGCTGAATACACGAGCCCCTACCTCAAGCTCAGCCCCGGCTACTCGAGGCTGGTGCCCAAGGGGGTCCATTGCACGCTCCACCAAACCGTTCCCCAAGCGCACGCCGACAATCGAGTGCTCGAGATCGCGACGGGACGGGTGCTCGGAGGAGGCAGCAGCGTCAATGCGCAGGTCTACATGCGCGGCTACCGGGCCGACTATGACGAATGGGGATCGTCAGCCCGCAGCGACCTGTGGAACTGGACAACCATGCTGCCGCATTTCCGCCGGCTCGAGGGCAATCAGAAGTACAGCGGCGAATTTCATGGCTGCACCGGCCCGCTGACGGTCGCGGATCCCGGATTCTTCTGCGAGTACAGCCACCTTTTCGTCAAGGCCGGGCAAACGCTGGGCCTGCCATTCACCGCGGACTTCAACGTGGGGGCTCCGGCCGGCACCGGCTACCTGCAGTTCACCGCGCGCGGTGGTCGACGTTGCAGTGCTGCGGAGGCGTTTCTGGGCAAGGTGCGATCCAATCCCCGGCTCCGCGTCGTGACGGGAGCGCAGGTCAACCGAGTCCTGTTGGATCACAAGCGTGCCGTGGGGATCGAGTACGTGCGAGGTGGCCGGAAGCAGACGCTGCGGTGCTCCCGCGAGGTATTGTTGGCAGCGGGAGCTCTCGCTTCCCCGAAAGTGTTGATGCTCTCGGGGATCGGGCCGGCCGATCAGCTGAGCCGGCTCGATATTCCGGTGCTCGTCGACCTGCCCGGCGTTGGACAGAACCTCCACGACCATGCCGGCTCGCCGATCGTGCTTGCCGGGAATTCGCGCGGGTACGGTTACTTCCGCCAGGATAGAGGCTGGAGGTTGGTCTGGAACCTGCTGGAGTACGGCCTGTTCCGCAGGGGCCGACTGACGACGGTGGGAGGGGAAGCGTCTTCGTTCCATACCACCAGCGAGTCTTCCATTCCGACCGTGCAGATCTACTGCGTGCCGATGATCGGTTACTCAAATACCGGCGCCGATACGGTGCCGGACGTCGATGGGATCAAGCTCCATGTCACCCTGTTGCGGCCGCATTCACGCGGTTCGCTGTCGCTTCGCTCCGCGGACCCGGCGGCCCCGCCGCTGGTCGACCCGAACTACCTGGCGGATGGTAGGGACCTCAAGAATCTGGTCGAAGGCATGCAGATTGCGCGCGAGCTCGCAGCGACGGCACCCTTGGGTCAGGAGCTGCGAGGCGAATTGATGCCGGGTGCTGCCATCCAGGACGATGCAGCAATTGCCCACTACATCCGCTCGACCGTGCGCACGGATTGGCATCCTGTCGGTACTTGCCGGATGGGTCGCAGCGACGACCTCATGAGTGTCGTGAGCGAGACACTTGGCGTCCACGGCGTCGAGAATCTCAGGGTCATCGACGCTTCGGTCATGCCCAACATCGTCAGCGCGAATACGAACGCCCCAACCATGGCGCTCGCCGACCGAGGCGTATCGCTGATGCTCTCCGGCGGCGCTGCCGCTCGCTGAGACCGCTGCCGGGACCGCGCGCACTCACACGGTGGTGAACCCGTTGCTGTCCCAGCCTGTGGGATGGTTGTCTTCCGTATTGGAATTACGTGCGAACGGAGATAGAATCGATCGCCAGTGGTCGGACGCGCCCTGATCGCCCGCGCGCGCCGCGCATTAACGGGTCAAACCAGCCCCGCAGGAAGGAGCTCATGAGTTCGCCGATCGAACAGCCCCGCTCGAACGCCAGCGGATGGACGCCGGAGTTGCCGTTGACGGTGCCGGCCCCGTTGATGTGGCCACCGCAGCCGGTAAAGCTGTTCAAATATCTTTTCGGTTTTCCGGGACTGTTCTTCCCGTGGCTTGCCATTTATGCGGCAATCGCGGTCAGCCTTTGGAAACTCCTCGAGGCGACGGACAGTGACTTGACTCGCCTCTCCGTCGGCTGGATCGCGCTGCTCTTCGCCTGCAATGAAGTCCTCGCCGTCGGCATCTACGGCGCGTGGCACTCCGTCTTCTACGGACGCAGGTTCCAAGACACCCAGTTCAAGTACAACGCGAGCTGGCCGAAGGAGCAGAGCGATCTGTTCCTGTTCCGCAAGCCTCTTGCGAGCAACATCTTCTGGAGCCTTGCCTCGGGTGTCCCCATCTGGACGGCGTACCTCGTCCTCACGCTGTGGGCGCAAGCAAATGGAATTGCTCCGGTCACGAGCTGGTCGCATTCGCCTACGTACTGCGCACTATTGCTGTTCGGTCTGGTGTTCTTCCATGCCGTGCACTTCTACGTGGGCCACAGGATCCTTCACTGGCAGCCGCTGTATGATCGCTTTCATTGCCTGCATCACGCCAATGTAAATCCCAATCCATGGACTGGCCTGGCGATGCATCCGTTCGAGCATTTGGTCTATTTTTCCGGCGCGCTGCTGCTGTGGATCATTCCAGCCACGCCAATACACGTGCTCTATTTCGTGACGCTGGTCGCTCTCGCGCCGGCGGAAGGACACTGCGGTTTTGGGAAGCTCATCGTCGGCGGGCGGAGTTTCGCCACCGACAACTACTATCACTACCTCCACCACAAGTTCTTCAGGGTTAACTTCGGCGATTCTCTGCTGATTCCTGTGGACCGGCTGTTCGGTACATTTCATGACGGTATTCGAAGAGTTTCAAAAACGAAGGACAAGGCGTGACCGCTTGCACACCATCGCGACTGCGCGTGCGTGACGCAATCGTCGTTGTAACGCAGGTGACGCTCAGGTCGGTGTTCACTTCACACACAAAATAGGGGGCCACATTGAGTAAAGTAGTCGCGAAAGGCGTGCCACTGAACGGACTCGATTTATCCGGCAAGCATGCACTGGTTACCGGTGGCGGCACCGGGCTCGGGCGCCAGATGGCAGATGCGCTCGCGGAGGCGGGCGCGCGCGTGACGATCTGTGGTCGTCGCGCGGCACCCCTCAAGGCGGCAGCGGAGGCGGCGGTCGCCGCAGGACGTGATATTCGCTGGACGGTAACCGACGTCACGAACCCCTCGGACCGCCGCAAGCTCTTCGAAGACGTAAAGGACGTCGACATCCTCGTCAACAATGCGGCTCTGGGCGAGCGCAAACCATGGCTGACCGTCACTATCGACGAGTGGCGGGCGATCATGAATCTGAATCTCGAGGCGCCGTTTGCGCTGTCGCAGCTGTTTGTTCCGCCGATGGTCGAAAAGAAATGGGGGCGAGTGATCAACATCTCCTCGGTCTTCGGACTTATCGTCGGCGATCCCGCGCTCTATGGGGACTGGGGTGTCGACCTCCCTTCGTACATTGCGAGCAAGCACGGACTCATCGGCCTGACCAAGCATCTGGCCATGATGTTGGGAAGCACGGGAGTGACCGTGAACGCTCTCTGCCCCGGCATGTTTCCGAACACCGAGCAGAATGCCTCGAACGCGGCCGCGTTGGTGCCGGGGGTAGAGGCACGTACCCCCGTCAAGCGCGCCGGAAACGACACCGACTTGCGCGCGGCGATTGTGTATCTGGCATCACCCGGGTCGAAGTTCTACACCGGGCAGTCGATGGTGGTCGATGGCGGCTGGACTATCTGGTAGACGACTGACTCGGTGACGCTATAGGGGGAGCGGCTCGAGCCCTCCACCCGACCGGCCGACGGTCCTTATTAGCAGCGCCGCGTCAGCGACAGGTCGCGGTGCCCCGAATCGATGCGACCTCGAGGAGAAATCATTGGAGAAAAAAGATAAGCCCGCCGATGCAGCTATGGCCTTCGACGATATTTCCCAGCTGGGGCCGGTCGAGATAGGCCCGCCGCCGCGAACCAAGTTCGGTCGTTGGGCAAGAGTTCGGCAAGTCGATCTGTCCAAGCTCCCTCCAGTAAAAACTTATGAGTGTCTCAGAACCTCCGAACCAATCACGATCGACGGACGCCTGGACGAGCCCGTCTGGAAGCGCGCGAAATGGTCAGAGCCGTTCGCAATGATTCACGACGGCAGTCGGACTCCGCTCGACACCCGGGTCGCATTCCTTTGGGATGACCGATATCTATTCGCCGCCTATCGGGTGGAGGATACCGATATCCGAGCTTCCATGATCGGATTCAACGATCACGTTTACTTCAATGACGAGGACGTGGAACTATTCTTCGAAGGCAACGGCTACTACTATGAGCTCGGGCTAAACGCCCTCAACACCAGCTATCAGATCCGCTGGACATGGGTCGAGCCTCTGGTCCGGGAGCAACGTTTCTCCGAGCTCGAGGAACTCTTCAAGACTCCCGACGTTCTCTATTACGTGGCGCGGGACGGCGAAAATATTGGCCGGCACGCCGACTTGAACTATCAGCTGCCCGGTTGCAAGCATGCCGTGTTCATCGATGGGACGATCAACTGCCCCGAGGTGAAGGACCGCGGATGGACGGTGGAAGTCGCGCTGCCGTGGGAAGGCCTAAAGCAGATCGCCGGTGGTCGCACGCTGCCGCCGAAGCCTGGCGACTCCTTCCGCATGACGGCATATCGCTGTCATCACGATCGCACGACGCGAACGGCGAAGGGCTGGACGTGGAGCGTCATGGGAAATGACAATATCCACATTCCCGAGCGATGGAATCAAGTGGTCTTCGTCGACCGCGAAGCCTGATGGGTAACTTGTGGCCTGTCCGGCAGCCCGTCGCTGATCGCACGGCCGGGGCGGTGCTGGCCTATCCGGCATCGATCAGCGCCGGTTCTATCCGATACTGCGGCCGTCCGGTCCTCGCTGTGGGAGACTAGTCCTCGCACGACACCACGACATTGGCCGGAGAGTCGACTGACCTCATGAAACAGAACTCGCTGTTTGAGGAGAGCGAGAAGGGCTGCGATGGCCGGGCCGTTGCGAGTGTCGGCGTCGCCGGCAGCGCGTCAACGTTGACGCTGCTACAGAAGCGATACGACAAACTCGTGGCGCGGCTCACGGCGCGTCGCCCAGATATTGCGCCGGGGCGATCCTTTCGTGAGGCGTACGACCGGCGCATTGCGCAGGAGTGCCGGCCGCTCGGAAAGCAACAGCGTGCCGAGGTTCGCGACATCCTGCTTCTGAGTCAGGTCTTCGCCGGACAGAATGTCGGCATCAAGGAAGTAGCGAAGATCTGCTTGGTCAGTTGTTAGATTTCATGAAGTTTACCGATCTGTCGGTCCCACCTGAACTCATAGCTGCGCTCGCGAAGCAACAGATATCCGACCCCAGCCGCATTCAAATCGCCGCAATTCCGCCGCTCGCTGCGGGGAAGGACGCCTATTTGCGAGCGGAGACGGGTACCGGTAAAACACTGGCTTATCTGCTGCCCCTCTTCTCACGCATTAATCCCGCGCAAGCCGCGACCCAGGTCCTGATCGTGGCGCCTACCCACGAATTGGCCATTCAGATCCATCGCCAATCTTGTGAACTTGCGCTAAACGCAGCGTGCGCCATCCGCTCGGTGCTGCTGATCGGTGGTACGGCGACCGACCGACAGATCGACAAGCTCAAGGCCAAGCCGCACGTCGTGGTGGGCTCGCCCGGACGCATCGTGGAACTCATCGAGCGGGGAAAGCTGAAGACGGCGCACATCCGCGCCGTCGTCATCGATGAGGCCGACCGACTCCTGAACGACGAAAATCTGAATTGGATCCAGAAGATCGTCAGCGCGGCGGCGCTAGGTCGACAGCTGATTTTTGCGTCGGCTACGATCGAGCAGCAGACTCGTCAGGTCTTGGAAACACTGGCTCCGGATGTCTTGATGCTTCGCGCGGGTGCGGCGGCGGTCAACGAGAACATCGAACATCTGTATCTGATTTGTGAAAGCCGCGACAAGCCGGAGATGTTGCGCAAGCTGCTGCATGCATTCAATGTGCCGCGCTCGATCGTGTTCGTGCATCGCAACGATGTTGCGGAAGAGGTCGCGTCGAAGTTAACACACCATAAGCTAGCTGTTGCTGACTTGAATTCCGAGCTATCCAAGATGGACCGCAAGCAGGCGATGGATGGAATTCGCAGCGGCGCCATCCGCATTATGATTGCATCCGACCTAGCGGCCCGCGGACTCAACATACCCGGCGTAACCCACGTCTTCAATCTCGACATACCGACGATGAGCAAGGCCTATCTGCACAGGGTCGGCCGCACGGCGCGCGCCGGCGCACACGGCACGGCAGTGTCTCTGGTCACGGAAATCGAGGCCCGCCTCGTCAGTCGATACGAGCGGGACCTAGGCATCTCCCTGCAATGCATTCGCCTTCGCAACGGCGAGATCACGCCCATAGCTGTACGATAGCTAGCCGGCATTGTTCAGCTGTGGGAGTGCTCGGCAGCGAGGATTGAATGATTGCGCGTGCGGTCTCGATGAGGGAGGACGCTGCCAGACAGCCCGACAACGTAAGGATTCGAACCACGCCAATCGTAAACCATGCCTCTGGATGCAGATCCAACACCGAAACAAGTGCCGACGAGTGACGTAATCCCCGAAGCGTCAACAACGAGTCAGAGACGATCCAACGATCATCAGGTCGTCGAAGGATGGTGTGGCAGACTCAATTTGATCGGTTGCCGATTCGCGAGGTCGATGATCTCTTGGAACGAGAGGCCGTCGATTTCCACGCGAATAGATTGTGGTCCGATGCCCGTGGTAAGCAGAGACGGAGGTACCTCCGTCAGACTTTTATATTTGCCCAGCGCGATGGGAAGCATCGCCAAGTCCAATTGCGATTGCTGCTGCCGCGACAGACTATGATGGAGTCGATCCCAGCTGGCCTGAAAGGACTCCGGCGTCGATCCGTCAATTCTAATTTCCGCATGACTAGTTGTGTGAGCGCACGCCGTGAATACCGCGACGGCAAGAATCAAAACTGCTGAACGATAGCGGCGTTGCCACACGATGCACTCCGTTGCAATGACTGAACTCGTCAATGGAGCATAACTGGTCCGCGCAGGGGTTTAAAGAGCTTGCCCTGCTACGACGCAATTCGTGGAGCGCTGCGGCTTTCCGGCGGGGGCTGAGAACAAACTGATCCCGATGCTGGCGTTCACTGACGTGTATGTCGAGGGCAGGGAAAGAACTGATGCATTATCGGCGCCCTAATTTGGGGTTGTGAAACGATTCCCATCCTTCCTCACGCCCCCTCGCCTAACGGCAAGGGTGAAGTTGCTTCTAATCCATCATCGTGCTATTTCGTACCTATAGTCCGCATTGGGAAAGGGTCATGAAGCTGATTTCGTCCTTAGGTCTCTGCCTAGCGCTATCCGCTTGCGCTACGGACTACGCCTCCCAGCTGTCTGAATCGAATTACGGTTATCGCGTTCTGTATTCGAGAGACCCAGCGGATCCAGCACAGTTGATGAACGGCTTATATACCTCAGGACCTGCAGGGACAGCATTCTGCTTGACTCGATGCTCTCGTGAAGCGCCGCTTTGGTCGTCCGGTTTCGCGCCCTAGACGGGCCAGTTCGAGCGATTCGTCGCCCAGCGCCGCATGACAGGCGGCGCGCTGACAACGATGCCGGTGTTGCTGCAGCTTTCCCGCACGCCCCGATCACCATCGCTTCAGCTACGGGCTAACAGCCAACCGCTACGAACTGCGACGCCGTTATCGTCGTCACCACCCACCCAGGAAATTCCGCGTGGGCCATTTGTTCTGCGGAACTGGCGTCCTTTGCGACATACATTTTTTTCGCACATGGCAGCAGGTTCGATGGTGGTACTAACTTAAAGTAAAAGCTGGTACAGCCTGCACACGGCCCCGGTGACGGTGACCCGTAGATCTTACCTTCGATCTTCTTTGAATCTGAGCCCGCGGCGCTGATCGCGGTAAGGACGTACAATGTATTGGTGTCCTGAGGCTTAACCGAGAGTTGGCCCTGCGCCTTGAGTCCTGCGGCGCTGAAGAACACCGTGTCATAATTTCCCAGGCCAGTTTTTCCGACAAACGAAACGACGCAATCGCTGCCGCAGTTCGCCACGGTCCAGGCAAAGGTAAAGGTGGTCCCGATTGGTCCATAGGCATTGTCCGGAGTCGCTGTGAAATTGATCGACGGTTTGGGCGGTGGCGGCGGATCTGCGATTGGCGGCCGCGACCAGGCTTGCCATGGACCATTCGCGCGAATTTGCCCTGCAATATTAATTTCTGGGTACTGATCGCCATCGCCGATAGCGGCGATGACGAGTCGACCGTCCGGCATTCTCGTCAATGAGTTGGCACGTGTGTTGGACACTATATTGTCCAGCACGGTGAAATTCGACCAAGCGCCGTTGGGTGAAAGCTGCCACGCATGAACGATCCGAGTCATATCGTCGTGCAAAAATACTTCCAATCGACCGTCTGCATTGCGGACCATGCTCAACGGCTCGCTAAAGCGTCCCACCGCAAGGGTTTCCCAGGAACTGAATCCACCGCCGGACACCTCATAACGATGATAAAGCGCCTTGTCGGCCCCCAGCGCCACGATGTCCAATCGGCCGTCCGCATTGGCACCGGCCGCCAGGACCTGAATATCGTGACCGCCAAGACTGCCCCAGTTATTCCAACCCGCATTTGGGGCCACCTGGCTCGCCCACCACACGCTACGATCGCCACCGACGGCGACCAATGCCAATCGACCGTCCTTAAATGGGGTCGGCGCGATGCTGCGCAGCTTCGTCCCGCCCACATAGTGATTGGCAAATGTGCGGTTTCCCGTCTGGGTCTCGGCCGTTGACCAGGCAGCGCCCGGACCTGACAGCGCAAAGAACTCCGTTCGGCCATCCGCATCGGTTGCAAGACCCAGACCGTGGAGATCATGCGTATCAAGTGCCCAAGGGTCACCGAAGGAAGAGCCAGCACCCGGTTGGGCGTTAATGTGGATCGTGCCGTTTTGAATTGCCGCGACAAATAGTCGTCCCCCCGAATCACGCCCGGCGACAAAATCGTCTCCGGTCAACTTAATGTCCGCTTTTTCCCAATGCCACCCGGCGGGATCGGAACCGGCTGCCGCTCGCGTTTGCCAGGCGTGATAAATATTGCCGCCCGAGTGACTTTGCACGAAGATTTCCAGACGACCGTCGGCGCTCGCAACTGCCTGGATGCGCTCGGCGGCACTCGCCATGGCTAGCACGCCAAGCGTCAGGATCAGTGCGATACTGGATGCGGTAGTTCTTATAAATTGCACGGCAACTCCTTTATTTCTCGTATTGCTCCACAACTTAGTGAATCGCACCAAGTAGCGCGCAATTACAGGCTTTCTTGCTCGGGCTACTTCGATCCGATCGACGGCAGTCTTGCCTGCGCCGAGCTGCCGACGACTGCCGCGCTCGTTGCCGCCAAGGTGACCGACACTGACTGGGTTGTCTTCAAGCGCTCGGCGTCGACAACCTCTAATCGAATCCGGTGCTGACCCGCGGCGAGGCGAGTCGGCTCGACGACGCGGCCGTGACCCACTCTCTGGTCATCGATGAACCAGCTCAGTTGCTCGTCTTCTAGCAAGCCCGACTGCATCGACAAGCCCGTTCCTCGCAGCAGCAGGTGACCGCCCGGCGGAACGGCGGCGTTCGGCGCGGGCTCGGAGATGAACGCGGCCGGAGCCTTCGAGCGAACGGTGATCACCCCGGTCGATTCCACCGACTCGGAGTTGATGCCGTCGCTCACCAGAAGTCGAAACCGACCAAGTGTGGTACCCGGAAGCCTGCCGGGCTGGACCACGTAGCTTGTGCCTTTAATACCGAGCGCGACCGGTCTCCAGGTCTTGCCGCCGTCGCTTGAAAAGAGAACTACCGTGGATGTCGTCAGGCTAGGAGTCGTCGTCCACGAAAGGCGAGTTGGCTGTTGAATCGCCTTCGGCATTGCCGCTAGCGCCACCCGGAAGCGGCCTGCCTTCCTCGCCGACCGACCCACGTCGCGCCCATCCTTGGTAATCACAATCGAGGAGATTCGCTCGCTCCAGGGCAGCGTCGCAGTGAATGCAAACTCCTTCCCGTGCGACGGCGGGTAAAGCCCGCGAGACTCCAAGACCGTATTATCGGCCGCCCGGAATTCAACGCGAACGGAGCTGTGATGAGTCGTGTCCGGCTCCTGCGAGTCGACCAGCAGCGGCGATATATTCACCCTGAACGAAGGCTCAAAGTCGACACGCCCGTTCGGATGGAGCGTGCCGCCGACGATCAGATAGTCCGCGGGCGCGGGGGAGCCTGCGCTTCCATAGCGGAGTACGCCCCAGTCGCCTCCGCCAGTCGGCTCCTTACACGGGGGTGCGGCCGGAAGTGATGCCACCGGTAGGTCACTCACTTTCGCGTACCAACTGTCGAAGCGCCCGACTCGATAGGCGCCGCAGTTCATGAAGTAGCTGTAGTCCGACGTCCAGATATCAACCCACGCACCGTAGCTCATATAGTCATGATGGTGAGTGCCGTCTATCGGGTCATAGGCTGGAATGAGCCACCATTCACCGGCCGGATGCGCCGGGTTCGTCCCCGGATCGGCGCCGTAGTAGCGGCCGCGGGAGACGATGTTCCCGAGCGTGGTAGTGACGTTGTCCGATATCTCACCGTGCGCGTAGGGAAAGTCAGGATCACTCGGGGCCTGTTCGGAGTGAGCCGTCGACGCGTGCAGGCGCCCTATGTTGTGGCCGGGCTCCTGCGCGAGGGTGCCGGTACTCCAGTTGATATCTGTGGAATCGATCGCAACCTGTGAATCGTGGTTGGGCCACGGGTTCGCCAGGCCGTAAGGCACGCTACCTTTGGAGACCCACGGAATCGTGATGAAGAAGCAACTCGAGCAGTTGGGGGGCTGTTGGCCATTCGAGACGGCCATCTGGTCACCGGCCAGCGCGAGTGTGCGAGCCAATCCCAGTTGCGGCCATCCGATGGATGACATGACGTCGTCGTAGTCGTGCACCACGATGTCCCGGGTGGGCATCATTGCGCGGAGCCGGTTGACCGCGAGGTCCAACGTCGCCCGGGAGACCCGCTGACCGCTGGCGTTGTCGTAGAACGGCCGGAAATGTAGCGGGACGCTGTCATAGAAGCGCAGGTCAAAATCCCGGGTCTCCCCTCGTCCTTGTACGGGTAGCGACGTCACGCGCAACGCGTACGCGGCTGTGGTTGACCACGCCATCCCCGCTGACGGGCCCAGCGCCGGCAGCTCGAAATTCACGGAGTCGGCCAAGCGGTCGCGGTTTACGGTCCGCGGTACGGTTGAGGGCCCGACGCGGACCGGACCCCAGACGGGAACATTGGCGTTGCTCTTGTCAAACACCGCCGCTATCACTTCGACATTGGAGAGAGCGGGGCCGTCGCGCGAGCACGCGCCGGCATTCAAGTAGACCCGCGCCAGCGTGCGCTTGCCTGCGAACAGCGGCACGTGGTTGTGGAGATCCTGGATCGCTTGATTCAGTTCGACTCCGGTGACGCCGACGTCTCCAAATGCGGTCAGAAGGTCATTGCCGATCCCTTTTTGGGGGTTGTAGAACAGCTCACGTACCTGCCCATCGGCCGTGCCCACGATCACGTGCCGGTACCCGTCCGGTGTGAAATAGCCTGCGAGCGCGGTCGGCTGAGGCACGGTCGCGAGTGCCGGCTGCGAAATATGCACTCCGATTGACGGGTGGTAGTAGATCTCATGAATGGCCCCGTCCTGAGTGGCGACGATGACGTGCATGTAGCCGTCATCCGCGCTCGCAAAACCGGCAATCCCCACGAGTCCGGGGAAGCTGGCCAACGCCGGCTGAGTCACGTGCACTCCGATTGACGGGTGATAGAAGATCTCGTGAATGTCACCGTTCCGGGTAGCGACGATCGCATGACGATACTTGTCTCGGGCGGTATAGAAACCCGCGATCGACTGCACGCCGGGAAAGGTGCCGAGGGCCGGTTGCGTGACGTGAACGCCCGTTGCGGAGCTGTAGAAGATCTCCCGCACGTTTCCGTCACTCGTCGCGACCAGCACGATGCGGCTCTTGTCATCCTCTGCATAGAACGCGGCGAGGCCGACTAGGCCTGGCATCACCGCGAGCGCCGGTTCCGACACATGGATGCCTACCGACGGATCGAAGAAGACCTCACGGATGCTTCCATCGGCTGTGCCCACGATCGCGTGCTGAAGCCCGTCGTCAGCCGTGAAGAACGCGGAGGTCGCCACAACCTTCCCGAAGCAGCCGAGCTCGTCCCGAAAGATGCCGCGAAGCGGATCGAAATAGATCTCGTGTAACGCACCGTCGTCGGTGGACACGATCGCGTGCTGGTAGTTGTCCTTTGCCGAGGCGTAAGCTCCCACACCGGCTATACTGGATTGGCCGGAGTTCGCAGCGCCCGAGAGGAGGCCGAGGGCAGCGCACACGAGGGTAACGGTGCTAGCGGATGCGCGGTTTGACATGTGTGCTCCTCGCACCAAAGTGAGAATTCTGGCGCGTCACCTTGCTCAGACGTGGTACGGCAGACCGAGCAGCTACTCGTGCCAACTGAACCCTTGGAATATCGAAAGACTAGCGCGGCGCAGCATTGACGGTGCCACTGCCCCTTGTGTGCTGGCAACTGTCGTTAGGGCGCATGTTGGACAACTGACAAGGTAGTCATCGCAGGGACGAAAATCTTTCGAAATCGAGTTTTTTCATTTCCAATTCGAGCTAATATCGAGTGCGCGGAGACCGGAGCAGGGAGGCACAGCGATGTCGACACCAAAGATTGTCGCAAGCGTGAACGGAGTCACTCGGCGTCCGGTTGATGATTCCCCTCTCGTATCTAGCGCAAATTCATTGTGGGAAGGATTCGCGTTGGAGCAGTACTACACCCCGCCTCTCACTGAATTTCCAGACACTATTAAGTTCGCTGGCCACCTCATCGCGATGAATCGAAGCAGAGAGCCGGTCCGATTTGTGTATCGCGCCTCTGATCGTATTGAGAGAAAAGTCTTAATACCGGATGGCGGGCTCGGTTTCTGTTCATCGCAGCCAATTGTCCAGGCTCGACAAATTGGCGCGAGCATGACATTTCCCCTGTTCATCGAGAATTCGATGATGAAGAGGGTTTGCGAAGAATCGAAAGGTGAGCGCCAAGTTGAGTTGATTCAACGCAACGGCGTGGTGGACCACACTCTACAAAATCTGCTGTCCGCAATGGTGGCCGATTTAAAGGCGGGTTGCCCCGCCGGCAGAATCTTTGGGGAATCGCTCGCTACCGCGATTGCTGCGTACGTCGCGGTCAACTATTCGGTGTCCTCCACGCGATTCGCCGAGTACCGCGACGGCTTGTCAAAACAGCGACTGAACGCTGTCGTCGATTACGTTCATTCAAATCTGCACCGCAACCTAGGCGTTGGAGAAATTGCGAGAGTCGCATTCATCAGCCCCTATTACTTCGGAAAGCTATTCAAACAAAGTACGGGTCAAACTGTTCACCAATTTGTCCTGGAGCAGCGCGTTCGCCGGGCTCAGACACTCCTTTCCACGACTGATATTGAATTGAGCGAGATAGCTTCCTCAGTGGGACTGGCCAATCAAAGTCACTTTACGACCGTGTTTAAAGCGAAACTGGGCGTGACGCCAAGGTACTTTCGACTCCAATCCCGGTCGCGTCACTGATGGCGCGATCCCCATAAGAAAGACCTTTGGGAAGTTACGGCACATATCGCGGCCGTCGTTGGCGGACTGCTGGCGGCGTTTGAAGGGCTTCATGCACTACGTGAAAATCGCGAGCGCGTCAACGCGAACTGGCGTGGACTCAAGCAAAAGCGCTGCGCGAACTCGTCGATCAAATCTACGCGGATCCCAAAAGTCGGGACGCGCTACTCATGCTCGACTACCTGGAGCGTCGGTATGCGATTGCGTCCGACAAAGAGATACCCATCACGCGATAGGATGTCGAAGAGGGACTGCGGCGCGCGAGCGCCTGTTCAGCACGGCTCAGCGGCGCTGCAAGGGTTCCTGCCATATTTAAGGGCGGGTCACGCGGAGGAAGTGGATAGGGAACAAAGGCGGAGATTTTTTCTCCACCTATAGTTCGACTTAATGTTCTGCCCGTTTTGCGCACCTCGACCTCGAGTAAAGTATTCTTTACCAAGATCTTGCTTTAGTAAATGAACCTTTACTAGCGTTAATCGCGGCTCAGTTGACGATAACGGAATTCTTCACTGTTATCGGCGTGCTTGGCTCGGCTGAAATCTGCGGGTATTTCGGATACCAGGAACCGCCGATGTTGCCCATGATGGTTGAATCGGTGATGACGATGTTACCAGTGAGGTTGTCCGATACGAAAAAGATTCCGGAGCCGTAGGCATTGACCTGGTTGTAGTTCAGCGTCGAACCGCTGACTGTCAGCGTCATAGTGTTCCCGTCGTTGTAAATTGCACCACCGCTTCCGCCGCCGGGCGTCCCGCTGGCCGCAGGATTGCCGCCTTTGCCCACGGCGTGGTTGTAGGTAAGCAGGCTGTTGATGACGCTCCAGGTTACCCCAATGCTGCCGAGCGCACCGCCGTTAGAGCAAATGTTGCTCAAGTTCGATTCCCCGCCAAATGTGGAGTGCACCACAAAAAGAGGCAGCCCCTGGTATTGCTCGGTTGAGTATATTGCGCCTCCTGCCGTGTCGGGCCCGGTACTGGCGCAGGTGTTATTGAAGAATCGGGAATTGACCACCTTGATGCGGCCCCCGCGTGCATAGATCGCGCCGCCCTCCGGAACGGATTCATTGCTGGCATTGCCGTTGATGAATGTCAGGTTCTGCACTGTAAGCTGCGGGTACTGTTGGTTATCGCAGTGGGGCGTTGTCCAGACCAGCGTTGGGTCACAGGTATTCATGTACAGGATGCGCCGCTGTTTCATGCCGCTCAGCGTGACCAAGCCACCGCCATCAATCACCGTAGTAGATGCAGCATTATTGAAAATTCGCGCGGTGTTGGTCATTTGGATGGTGACGGTTGCGGATCCGCAGTCGAACGTGATGACGCCGCCTGCCTTCACGGCCGCCACCACCGCAGCACTGGTGCAGCTTGATGGCGTACCGTTACCGATCACGTGATTTGGGTGAGATGAGTCTTCGAGGCCACCACCTGACGGTACAGCGTCAGTACCTTGCGATCCCGCCGCCGGCAAGTTGTCGTCGAAGCTGACAAATCCGGTGCCGCCCGTGACGCTCACCGTGGCGGTAGTGGGCGAGCCGAGGATGGTGTTGGGACCGGCCACGAGCTGGACCACGAACGTCTTGGTGCCCGTGAACACGTTCTTGGAGTTCAGAGGGACGGTGAAGGTCTTGCTCGAGCCGTCACCGTCAGCCCACCGAAGGGTGCCGGTGGAAGCCGTGTAGTTGGTGCCGGCAATCGCGCTGCCGTTCAAGGTCGAGTAGGTAACCAACATGGCACCCTTAGCGGCAGTCTTGCGCACTGCGGTGATGATGACCGAGCCGGCGGACTGGTCGACTTTGAAGCTCGCGCCCGATAAGCCGATCGTGCCGTTGACAGGGGCGGTAGCGGCCGCAAGCTGCACCGTAGAGGAGATATTGGTGGCGGCCGCGGCTACGCTGCTCGTGCTCGTGCCCGTGCTGACGGAGCCGCCACAGGCCGAGAGCGAAGAGGATGCCAACAACCAAATAACCGCCGCGTTTTTCATCCGTTGCTCCAGAAATTGCTGGCGCAGCATAAATGTCCAGGGCGTTGTCTCCAACTGTCGCTGCTAGCGGACGGGCTTGTTTCGTGCCTC
>DASYJX010000022.1:0-5229 GCA_035996065.1 Steroidobacteraceae bacterium
ATTGATTCAGATCAAGCTGACGCTGCGCACGGCATTATTCTCGGCAGCGTCGATATCAAAGGAACCAGGCACTGTTTTGTCGCTTTGGAGTTTGTTGGCGATCCCGGCTTGGCCCGGTGTTCGCGAGATTTCCAGATGCGCCATCTTTGGGTGACGGATGCCGTCTACTTGGTATGTTACTTTCGAGGTGCACAAACGCGGTACATTGCTTAGCAGGCGAAGCCCGCGAGCAACCAAGACATTTGAGACTGAAAGGGAAGCCAAGGACTTCGCGCGCTCGAAATTCAACGAGGGCCTGATTGTCCACGCCGGCACCATTAATCCTCACTTGCCAAGACGAACGGTTCCATCGAGCGACATATCCAGTTGGCTCGACGACCCGCGCGAGCACGAGGATCAGGACGACGCTCCGGGGCCGGATGGGAAAGAGCCTGGCTAACGGCCCAAGCCTCTACCGCGTTAAAAAGCATGAAGGCATTATCGGGCTTTCGGGCGCCCATGACTTCGCGCCTGCGCGCCCAGCGTGCCCAACCCCGGGCCAATATTCGCGTTCAGCGCGTCGCCGCGCTTGGCGCGCGACAATGCGATTCCTGAACGCGATTAGAGAGTTTCCGCGCTCGCAAGAACGCGAATTGAGGGATGGCTTCTCGGAAATAATAAAGACATTTCAATTAATTAGAGGCCCAAACCGCTTTTTGATTGCGTGTTGCCATTTTGGCACGGGGGTCCTCCCCTTGATCGTTTAGAGTTCACCCACGTATTCGCTTCACGTCAGAAACAACTGAGTCGGAGGACTACACGATGAAGAAGTTCTTGCTTGGTACAGTTGGTTTGGTTGCATTGGGCGTGGCCGCTCCTGCGTCGGCCGCCGATATGGCTGTGAAGGCGCCACCACCACCCCCGATGGTAGCTCCGATTTACAACTGGACCGGCTTCTACATTGGCGCCAACGGCGGCTGGGCTCAGAGTCACAATTGTTGGGATTTCATTCCACTAACTGGAGCAATCATCCCTGACGGCTGCCGCGATCGGTCCGGAGGCGTCATCGGCGGCCAGCTTGGCTACCGTTGGCAAGCCAGCCAGTGGGTTTTTGGTCTGGAAGCCCAGGGCGATTGGGCGGATCTCAGCAACACGCGCGTCAGCCTCCTCGCTCCGGCATTCTCGACGCGCACAAAAACTGATGGCATCGGCCTGTTCACCGGCCAGATCGGCTATGCCTGGAACTCGGCGCTGTTGTACTTCAAGGGCGGCGCGGCGGTGACGAGCAATCGTTTCAGCATAGTTAGCACGGTTACCGGCAATGAACTGGCCGCCGCAAGCTCGACCCGCTGGGGTGGTGTCGCGGGTGTCGGACTCGAGTACGGCTTCACGCCGAACTGGTCTTTCGGTGTTGAATACGACCACCTCTTCATGGGTGACGCCAACAATTCGTTCTCGGCAGTAAATCCCATCGTTGTTGGCGCGCTCAACCGCATCAGCCAGGATGTGGATATGGTCACCTTGCGCTTGAACTACCGCTTCGGCGGTTACGGGGCACCAATAGCGGCCCGCTACTGATCTCTCCGGCGAACTAGAGCCCCGGCATCGCGCCGGGGCTTTTTTCCGTGCATAGATTTTCGCGAGACACTTGAACCTTGGCCATAAGCCACGCGCCCGCAACAAGATTGGGCGTGTCATCACCAGATGGTGTTACCAAACCAGCCAAACTGCGGCTGCCTGGCGACGAGGAGCGAACGCGGCATCACGTGCCGCTTCACGATTTTGCGTTGCCGTTGCGGCTTCAGTTCTCGCCTTCCTGAGGCGGATGGTTCCGGCCGCTTCGCATTGGATGGTTGCATCAACGCAAATGCCTCGCGTCCCCTCTCCTTTACAGCGACGTCGGTGACCGTCGCGAGGCTGGGGACGTGGTCTTCCACGATCGCAGCCTGTGCGGGAACGATCGTCGGAAGGCTGGTGTCGTAAACAACGCGCTCCGGCCATTTCCGATCGGAATGAATGCGGATGACCGGCAAATGGATACTTGCCCTGCCCGCCACCGGCAATTCCGGAAGATACGCATCCAGAACAAGCAGCAGCGCCAGCAACACTCCGCCAACATAGAAAAAATATCGCGCCAGGGGCATTCGTTGCTCCATCTGCCCATGGTCGAAGTCAGTCCATCCATGAGTACCGACGGTTATTCATCTGACAGGATCGCGAAAGCTGCCGCTTCGAAATCAGGGTTAGCGGACCAGCTGTAGCGTTGCTCAACCGGACCGCCGCGGTTCGTGGGTGTTCCCGCGGCACCGACGCCGGGCGTCACTGCGGCGCGTGCGACTGGCCGGGGCCGCAACACAACACCTGCTCTTACGGTGCAACCGGCAGGATAGTCGACGTATTGGCAGTATACGACCGCCCCGGCCGGCTTCGTCGTTTCCGCCACGACGCCAACGATCATTAATGCTGATAAAGTGATCGAGAGTTTCATTCGTCTCCCGTGTCAAAAGCTCCACAGTCCGGAGCGCAATGCGAAGCTGACGAACGCGGCCGAGCACAGGTTGATGCAGATCAATGGCGCCTATCGGCCGAAGAACCCGCTACGCGGGCCACCGGCGTTTCTCCTGTTTTCCCGCTTCGCCGCCGCTCGCCATCAGCGTCATGCGCAACACCTCAAAGATCACAGCCGTCGACCAGCCAAACAGCAGCACACCGTTCATCGCGGTCATCGGCCCGAGCAGATGCCAGCGCTCGACGGGCGTGACGTCGCCGTAGCCAAGCGTTGTGTAATTCACGAACGCGAAATAGATGAGATCGTTGCCTTCAGGTGCGGCGCTCGTCACCACGTAGATCAACGACCAGACGAGCACCTCTGCAAGGTGCGCGATCATCAGGACGGTTACGGTGGCAATCATGACTGCGATCAATCGAAGCGTTTGGTGCGTCGTGACCAGCTCATCGACGACCCGCGTCACATTGATGACCGCGACCATCACCAAGGCATGAATCGCGATATTGCAGATGCTGGCAACCGCGCCCACGAGATATTGACGTAACATACGGATACCCTCGGCGCTCGGGCCGGCCTGGCTGCAATTCGAAGCCCGCATTTAGCTGAGCGCTAGTCGATGATGTGATATCCGCCATCGATATACGTAACGCCGCCCGTAATCAGCTTCGCGCCGTCGAGCGCCAGAAAGGCCGTTGCGGCACCGACATCGTCGATGCTGACCAGGCTCCGGGCGGGAGCCTTGCTCTGCGCCTTGTCCATGAGATCGTCGAATTCAGGGATGCCCGACGCGGCGCGCGTGGCCAGCGGCCCCGGCGAAATCGCATGCACCCGGATACCCTTGGGACCTAGCTCGGCTGCGATGTAGCGGACGGCCGCTTCCAACGCGGCCTTCGCAACTCCCATGACATTATAGTTTTGCACCACCATCTGGCTGCCGTAGTAGGTCATGGTGAACAGTGTGCCGCCGTTCTTCATCAGCGGCTCCGCCAGATGCGCCATCCGCATGAACGACCAGCAGGAGACATCCATCGTCTTGAGGAAGCCGTCGCGCTCAACATCGACCACGCGACCGTGCAGCGCCTCCTTCGGAGAGAACGCGATCGAGTGCAGGAGGAAATCAAGCCGGCCCCACTGCTTCTCGATTTCCCCGAACACCTGTTCGGTTTGCCCCTCGGCATTCACATCCAGGGGCATGAAGATCGGCGCCTCGAGCTCTTTTGCAAGCGGTTCGACATGCTTCCTTGCCCGCTCGTTCAGATAGGTGACCGCGAGTTCAGCCCCCAGTGCCCGAAACGCCTTGGCGCATCCCCACGCGATCGACTGATCATTGGCGATACCGACGATCAGTCCCTTTCGTCCCTTCAGCGCAACCTTGGTCTCCGGAAACACTGGAATTGTCATGACGCTCGCTCGCGTTTCAGGCCGAAGGACGAATGCCGGTTCCACAGCAGCGACAATGTGTGCTGTGCGATCATCAACTCTTCATCGGTCGGCACGATGTAAACAGGGATGCGGCTGTCGGCCTTCGAGATGCGGGAGGCGTGACGGGCGTTCTCGATCGGATCGAGGGACACGCCGAGCCATTCGAGCCGCTCCGCAATCCTCGCCCGAATGCCGACGGAATTTTCGCCGATGCCCGCGGTGAAGACAAAACCATCGAGGCCTTGTAAAGCAGCCGCGAGCATGCCGGCATGAAGTGCCGCCCTGTAGACAAAATAGTCGACAGCGAGAACCGCGTGGGGATCACTGCTGTTCTGAAGCTCCCGCATGTCATTGCTGACACCGGAAAGCCCCTTCAGCCCGCAATCGCGGTACAGAAATTCCTGCACTTCGGCGGGAGACATGCCCTTTGCATTCATGAGATACAGAACGACCCCGGGATCGATCTGGCCGGTTCGTGTTCCCATCGGGAGGCCATCGAGGGCGGTGAAGCCCATCGTGCTCTCCACGCTGCGGCCGCCGTGGATGGCGCACATGGAAGCACCGCTCCCGAGATGCGCGACGATGACCCGCCCGCCCGCGATATCGGGCGCGATCTGCGGCAGGGCCTTCGCGACGTACTCGTAGGAAAGACCATGAAACCCGTAACGCCGGACACCCTCATCGTACAGCCGGCCGGGTATCGCGTAGCGGTCCGCAACCTCGTCGTGGTCGCGGTGAAAGGCCGTGTCGAAGCAGGCGACCTGAGGCAGTGCGGGAAAGCCAGCGAGCAAGACGCGGATCGGCGCCAGATTGTGGGGCTGATGCAGCGGCGCCAAAGTCACGAAACGCTCCAGACGTGCAATCACGCCATGGTCGACCAGCACTGCCCGATCATAGTCAGGACCACCGTGCACCACCCGGTGGCCCACGGCCAATGGACTTAACTGCAGTTCATCCCGCAACCAGGCGCTCGCGACCATCAATGCCGCCGGAACGTCCGGGACACTCTCGATCGGAAAGGCCCGGTCCGCCATCGTATCGCCCCAAGCTGCTGTGGCGCGTAATCTCGGACGACTACCGATACCATCTATTTGACCCTTGATCTCCCGTCGCAGCCTTCCGTCCCGATCGAGAGCGAACACCTGGAACTTCACGCTTGAGGAGCCGGCGTTGACGACGAGGATCGTGTCCATGGCGGTCACGCGGCGGCTGTCTGCGCGCGACGCCTGCGCGCGTCGGCATAAAGAGTGGCAACCGCGCAGGACGCCATGCGACCCCTTGGCGAATCGGCCCGCGAGGTCAGCACGATCGGAACTCGG
>DASYJX010000023.1:0-2509 GCA_035996065.1 Steroidobacteraceae bacterium
TATACATTTCTTTCGGAACGAAATTCGTGCTCGCAGGTAGTGCATACGGCTTGGGGCCTGTCCTGCGTAGGGGAACTCTTGATGATCGACCGGAACTATCTCGCGCGTCACGCGACAATGCTTCTTAGGCTTGCGCGATTAACTGCGGACCGTGACGTCGCAGCGAACCTCGTTGACAAGGCGGCCGACCTGAAAGCCCGGATCGATGAGTCCAACTACCCCGACGTGACGCCTCTCGCGCCGGATGTCGAGCCTCCGCGCGCGAACTGACCCACGGAATGTCGCAGCGGGTGTTGCTGCTCGTCATAGCGCTGATGATCGTCTGCATCATCGGCTATCTCTGCACGCTTGCCTGAACGGCTGGTCACAGAGCGTGGTCCAGCGGGATTTCAAGCTTGCGGGCGCAAAGATGCCTGTGGCCGATCCGACCGGGCTCGACGAACCGCAGACAAGGAAAGAGCCATGGCGCCGCAGCCACCCCGAAAAGCAACGAGCCTGTGTCATTTGCCTTCGGCAAGTCCGGCCAGCGCAGCCAGCCGGATCGTCTCGGCAAACTGACGCACGGCCAGGCGGTCCATCATGCGCGCGCGATGAACTTCGACGGTACGCTGGCTGATGCCAAGGTCGTATGCGATGACCTTGTTCGGATGTCCCTGCGCCAGCGCATTCAGAACCTGTCACGGCCGAATGATCCGAAATCGTGCGTTAGTGGTACTGGGCAGTTCCGGAATCTCACAAACGGCTCAGTCCAGCAGGGGCAGGAGGTCAATCAAGGGCCCACCTCGTCCAGTCTGAAATGAAAGAGGCGGCCAACCGAGCGGCGTTAATGCCGCATAGCCTCTTTGCGCTCCTGTAATTCGTGAATCAGTGCGTTGGCGCGTTCGATCGTCAGGCGGTCGAGACATTGCGCAACAAGCCGGCGGTAGTGCTGGATGGCAGTTTCGAGTTCTTCGCACTTTTTACACATAAGCTCACCGCGCTTGGGATCGGCGGGAGCGTGCAGCACTCTCAGTCATCGATGACAGCCGAGGACGGTGCGATGATGACTCTAACGATATTGGATATGTCCGGTTCCGGACAGAACTTATTTTTCCGCAGTGCGTGCGACTCGTACGAAGCTTCGTTTGCGGGTGTCAGGGCCACGGCAGGCCGATTGGCGCGGCCCGGATCAAGGCGAACGCATCGCGATGCAGTGGGCTTCGATGGTAAGCCGACATGGCACGCCCCAAAACAAATTGGGCTTTGGTCGATGGTCGCGCTTATGCGCGCGGTCCGGACGGGGAGGTGTTCGATATGATACCGTTCCCGAGCTGCCGGACCCGGCACGACTGCGCTCGCCACGGTCAGGCTGCCAAATTCGCGGCCCCGCCGGTCCGCTGCCAACCGTCGTCCGTTGGAACCGCCAAATGAGTGGCCAACCGAGCCGCCCTGTGTTCTAAGTCCGTTCTCCCCAAAAGGGTTTTGCCGAGGAGGCTCTGTTGCCATACGTCCCGGCATCGACCGTCGCGTCGATGAACGATGAACTGACCGCGGCCGGCCCCCGCCTCGCGGGTAACGATGAAATCCTGCGAGGCGTTCTCGCCGGATGCGGCGATTGCATCAAGATCCTCGACCTTGACGGCCGCCTGCAGTTCATGAGTGAGGGCGGCAAGCGCGTGATGGAAGTCGAGGATTTCGGCGCGTTGAAAGGCCGCTTCTGGCCGGACCTCTGGACCGGCGCAGGGAATACCGCGGCCAGGGCCGCGGTCGAAAAGGCCGGGGCCGGCAACGTCGCCCGCTTCAAGGGTGCCGCCAACACGGCGAAGGGAAATCCGAGATACTGGGACGTGCAGATGTCGCCGATTTTCGGCGCCGACGGCAAGCCGGCGCAGATCCTTGCAATTTCCAGGGACGTTACCATCGAGATGCGCGCCGAGACGGAGCTTGCCGAAGCGCACGAGCGGCAGAAAATCCTCACGGAGGAATTGCAGCACCGCATCAAGAACACGCTTGCGATGGTCTCCGCTATCGCAAATCAAACCATGCGGGGCGACGATATCGAGGCCGCGCGGACGGCATTCACCGCGCGCCTGATCACATTGGCCCACGCACACGACATCCTCATCAGGACGAGCTGGGTCAGCGCACCGATCAAGGATGTTATCGAGGGCGCACTCGCGCCGCATCAAACCGGCCACAATCGTTTCGAGGTAAGCGGACCGGAACTGCTCGTGCAGCCAAAACCGGCGCTCGCAATCGCGCTTGCCGTTCACGAGCTCGCAACGAATGCCTTGAAGTATGGCGCCCTTTCCAACGATGGCGGCCGGGTCCGCGTCAATTGGTCGACCAGTGTCAAGGACGGGATACCGGGTTTTCAGTTCGATTGGACGGAGAGCGGTGGACCTCGCGTCGTCATGCCCGAACCATCGCAAAAGGGTTTTGGCACCCGCTTGATCGAGCGCATGCTCAAGAACGACCTCGGCGGCGATGTCGTGGTCAATTTCGCGCCGGACGGCATTGTCTGCGAAGT
>DASYJX010000024.1:0-1721 GCA_035996065.1 Steroidobacteraceae bacterium
CCGGGAGCGAACCAGCCCGGTCTCGCGCGCGACGACGCGCGCCGTTGCGGCGGAATCAGGCGGCCGATGATTAAGGTTTTCGCGCCAGCAGCTTATCGACCAACAACACGACGGCGCTGACTGCCAGCCCTCGGGTTTTCGCATCTCCGGATTTGCAAGTGCGTTCGTCCAGGTCAACCGTCCATTTCCAGGAATTGGGCTCGCTGCCCTGGGTGACGATATAATGCTTGCCGCGATACTGCATTTTTAAATACTCGGGTACAGAACCGGGAAAAAGTAGCATAGTATGGGGTGAGGTGGAACACCTTTTTTGCAGGGAGCTCGCCTGGGGTAAGCATTCTGAGTCGGCTGCGAGAAAGCCCGGCCGGTTTGCCGGCTCGGGCCTCCCTCTCGGATCGTCGGCAACTTAGTGCGTTGCATGAATCAAGAAAGAACCTACGCCGCCCACAAAGATCACGGCAGGAACGGCCCATAAAACGAGTACTGGCACGACGCTCTCCTCCCGTTGCCCACGGCCGTCAACGCGTGGCTATTGCCACTTGTTCCCGAAAAGGGTTTGCTGGCATCGTGATCCATCCGCTAGAGCGGTTTTCGTTTGATGTGAATCGGAAGATTAAAGGGGTTCCCACAGGCGCGCAAATCAGATTCGGGTTGCTTTGACAGCAACAGCGAGGTCGCGCGATGGCGAAGGGATACTCGAAGGATCTCAGGGTGCGGGCGGTCGCGCTTGTCGAAGACGGCGAGAGCCGACGGGAAGCGGCGCGGGTGCTCGGTCTCGGCGCCTCGACCGCGATCCGCTGGATCGAGCGCTGGACGACAACGGGCAGCGTAGCGGCATTACCCGGCACGGGCCACAGTCGCTCACCGCTCGAGGCGCATCGCCAATGGCTGCTTGATCTGGTCGCAGCGGAGCCGGACTTGACGCTCGAAGAGATATGCGCACGGCTCAGGTCCGAGAAGCGGTTGAAAACCGGTACGACCTCGGTCTGGCGCTTCTACGAACGCCACGACATCACGTTCAAAAAAAACTCTACACGCCGCCGAACAGGATCGTCCTGATGTCGCTGCGGCGCGTGCCGAACTGAAGGCCGAGCAATCCAAGCTTGATGCGCCGCGCCTCGTCTTCATCGACGAAACGGCGGTTACGACCAAGATGGTCCGGCATCGCGGTCGCTCACCGCGTGGCGAGCGTCTCGTTGCGAGCGTGCCGCACGGCCACTGGAAGACGCTGACGCTCGTTGCCGCGCTGCGCATCAATGGCCTGACGGCGCCTTACGTCATCGACGGCGCGATGGATGGGCCGTCGTTCCTCGCTTATGTTGAGCAAATCCTCGCGCCGACGCTGCGCAAAGGCGATATCGTCTTCATGGACAACCTGCGCACCCACAAGATCGACGGAGTTCGCCAGGCAGTCGAGGCGGTCGGCGCCAAGGTGCGCTATTTGCCGGCCTACTCGCCGGACCTCAACCCGATCGAAATGGCATTCTCGAAGCTGAAGACCGCGCTACGCAAGGGCGCGGCACGCACCGTGAAGGCGCTGATGAAGCTGATTGGCAAGCTCCTGAAAACGTTTGCACCCAAGCAGTGCGCGAACTACTTTCGACATGCCGGATACGCGTAGCGACCCATATCAAGTGGAAAGTGCTCTAGCGCGAGATGAATTCAGATTTAACCGCGCCGTCATCGCGAGGAGCAAAGCGAGGAAGCAATCCAGTTCTTCC
>DASYJX010000025.1:0-1701 GCA_035996065.1 Steroidobacteraceae bacterium
CTCGCGGTGGTGCAGGGCGATGCCGATACCGACCTCGTCAATTATCCCGACGATGCCTTTGATTACGTGATCCTGTCGCAGACGCTTCAGGCAACGCGGCAACCACGCGTGGTGCTGGAGAATTTGCTGCGGATCGGACGCCGCGCCATCGTGTCGTTCCCAAATTTCGGCTTCTGGAAGATGCGGCTGCAATTATTGGTCGGCGGGCACATGCCGCGCACCGAAAACCTGCCGGCGACCTGGTACGACACGCCGAATATCCACTTCTGCACCATCAAGGATTTCGTGCAGCTCTGCGACGAGATCAACGTCAAGATGGAGCGCGCGGTCGCGCTCGATCTCTACGGCCGCCCGCTGCGGCTCAACGCGCCCTGGTGGTTCTGGAACATGTTCGGCGAGCAGGGCGTGTTCTTGCTGAGCCGGGCGGGGAAGGCGCGGTAATTCGCGGATGCGGCTTAACCTATCCCGCCTGCGGGGGAGGTCGACGCGCTCGGCAGAGCGCGGCGGGTGGGCGAAATGCCTCCACTAGCGGCCGAGCGTTCGTGGCAGGCACCCCACCCCAGCCTTCCCCCGCAAGCGGGAGAGGGAGCGCACCGTCCGTTTGGGATGAGCAGTGCTAACCCGCCGCCATTGATCTCGGATCGCGCGCGGGCCAGCGTCCAGCCTCAGTCAATGTGATAAAGCGCTCGACCATTTCGTTGAACAGCGCGGGCTCCTCGAGATTGAGCACGTGGCCCGATTTCGGAAACATCGCCAGTCCCGCCGCCGGAAGGTGTTTTTTTAGAAACAGGCTGGGTTCGATGCAATTGTCGTCCTCGTCGCCGCAGATGATCAACGCCGGCGTCTGCACTTTCCGGATCGCCTCGGCCATCGTGTAAATCGAGGGCCGGCCGCCCTGAAAGCCGCGCATGGTGTTCGCGGAGCCCTTTGAATCGTGCCGGGCCAGCGCGTCGTAGAAATCGACGTGCCCGCGCGGGTCTTTCACCAGGAAGGGAATCCGGCTCGGCGCCTCGCGCGTCGCTTTCGCGACCTCGGCGGCGCCGATCTTCTCATATTGCTCGGCATTGGCCCGGCATTGCTTGCGGAAGGCGTCGAGGTTCTCGAGGTCCGACCCTGAGCCGACGCCGGCCAGAGTCATCGACAGTGCCCGCTCCGGCGCGTTGAGGCCGACCTGCAGCGATGAATAAGACCCCATCGACAGCCCGACGAAATGGGCGCGTGGGATTTTGAGATGATCCAGCACCGCGACTGCATCGGTATAGAAGTGCTTGCAAGTGTAGACGTCCGCGGATGGCGGCACATCCGACGGCGTGTAGCCGCGGGCGGAATAGGCGATGCAGCGATGCCCGCGCGAGAAGTAACGCATCTGCGGCTCCCAATTGGTATGGTCGGCCGCGAATTCGTGCAGGAAGATGATCGGTGTCCCCTGGCCCGCCTCCTCGAAATAGAGCCTGACATTGTCCTTCGTTACGGCATAAGGCATTTAGATTTTCCTCCCCTGACCCTTATCCAAAATCGCAGCTAATGCCTGCGGCTACAATGCGCTCACAACAATTGCGGCTCCTCCATTGCAATCGCATCGCCAATGGCGATGGTGCCGCCGTCGATCACCTCGGCATACACCCCGCAATCGGAATGGCCGAGCCGGCGCATCAGGGTTGGCGGGATCTCCAGGTCCCGGGCGGCGCTCTCGGGATCGAC
>DASYJX010000026.1:0-69807 GCA_035996065.1 Steroidobacteraceae bacterium
GGCGTGGATATATCGTTCATTTTCGAGAAGGAAGGTGAGGCGGGCTTCAGGATACGGGAAAGGGAGTCCATCGAACGTCTGACTCGCTTGGAATCGATCGTATTGGCCACCGGGGGCGGGGCGGTGATCGACGAGGACAATCGCCGAGCACTGTCCGAGCGCGGCGTGGTGGTGTACCTGGCGACTTCGATCAATCAACAACTCGAGCGCACCCGCCACGCGCGGCATCGTCCGCTGTTGAACGACACCGATCCTGAAGAGCGGCTCCGCGAACTCATGCAGCGGCGGGCGATCCTGTACGCCCAAATAGCCGATTTCACCGTTTCCACCGATGGTCGGCGCGTGCAGCTGGTCGCGGAGGAGATTCAGCACGAGCTTCGGCGGGCGCGGGCTCCGTAAGGTTCGTATAATCGACGCCGTGCAAACGCTTCAGGTAGACGTCGGGCATTCACGCTATCCCATCGCGATCGGCTCCGGCCTGCTCACGAATGGGCAATTACTCGACACCTATATTCGCGGCCGCGACTTGCTGGTCGTGACCAATACCACCGTCGCGCGCCTTTACCTCGCGAAATTGACCGGCAGTCTCGCCTTCAAGAGGGTCGCCGAATGCATCTTGCCGGACGGCGAACAGCACAAGACGCTGCAAACAGCCGGATGGGTATTCGATGCGCTGGTCGGCCAGAAGATGAATCGGGACTCCACGATAGTCGCCTTGGGTGGCGGCGTGGTCGGCGACATCGCGGGCTTTGCGGCGGCGTGCTACCAGCGTGGAGTCGGTTATGTGCAATTGCCGACGACATTGCTGGCGCAAGTCGATTCTTCGGTCGGCGGCAAGACCGGGGTCAACCATGCGGGCGGCAAGAATTTGATCGGCGCGTTTTACCAGCCGCTCGGCGTCATTGCAGACACCGATACGCTCGCCACGCTTCCCGACAGAGAATTGAGCGCCGGGCTCGCCGAAGTGATCAAGTATGGCTGCGTGTGGGATCCTCTGCTCTTCGATTGGTTGGATAACAACATGGATCTGCTGCTTGCTCGAGATGTCGATGCGCTTACCTATGCCGTCGGCAGATCGTGCGAAATCAAGGCGACCGTAGTCGCCAAGGACGAACGCGAACAGAATTTGCGCGCGATCCTGAACTTCGGGCATACCTTTGGCCACGCCATCGAAGCGGCGACCGCTTACGAGAGCTATTTGCATGGTGAAGCGGTAGGCCTGGGAATGCTGATCGCCGCAAATCTGTCCCAGCGCCTGGGATTGATCGACTCCGCCATCGAGGATCGCATCCGCACGATCTTAGCCAAGGCCGGATTGCCCACCGAAGCGCCGCGCGTCGCAGCCGGCAGGGTGTTGGAACTAATGCAGATGGACAAGAAAGTGCTTGCAGGGTCGGTACGCCTGGTGCTGCTCGAAAAACTGGGACGGGCCATCGTGACCGGCGACTATTCGCAAGGGGCGCTCGATGCCACGCTCACGGAGTACTTTGCATGAGCGGTCTCGCCGCCTATGCGGCTCTCGACGAGCATTCACGCGGACGCCGTTACGCCGAACCGAAACCCGCTTACCGTTCCGAATATCAGCGGGATCGCGATCGCATCGTCCATTCGACCGCCTTCCGCCGCCTGGTCTACAAGACGCAGGTTTTCGTCAATCACGAAGGCGATCTGTACAGAACGCGGCTGACGCATTCGCTCGAAGTGGCGCAAATCGCGCGCACCATCGCCAAGGCCCTCAAGCTGAACGAGGTGCTGTCCGAGGCGATTTGCCTTGCGCATGATCTGGGGCACACCCCTTTCGGACATGCAGGCCAGGATGCATTGAACGAGTGCATGATGGATTTCGGCGGCTTCGAGCACAATCTGCAGTCCTTGCGCGTGGTCGATGAGCTCGAGGAACACTACGCGGATTTCGACGGTCTGAATCTGAGTTTCGAGTGCCGAGAGGGAATTTTGAAGCATTGTTCGTATAACAATGCGATCCAGCTCGGGGAGATCGGCGAGAGATTCATCAACCGCCAGCAGCCCGGATTGGAGGCGCAGCTCGCGAACTTCGCCGACGAGATCGCGTACAACAATCACGATGTCGAAGATGGCATTCGCGCCGGCCTAATCGGCGTCGAGCAGCTGCTCATCGTGCCGTTGTTCCGGGAATATCATGCCGAAGTGCAAGCGAAGTATCCGGCTCTCGCCGGGCGCCGGCAGGTGTATGAGATCCTGCGCCGGATGATCAATCAGCTGGTCACCGACTTGATCGATTCCTCGGCCGCGCGGCTCGGCAGCTCGGGCGTGCGGTCGATCGCCGAAGTGAGATCCTATCCCAAGCCGCTGATCGGCTTCAGCGACTCGACTCGCGAGCTCAACCATTCTTTAAAGACCTTCCTGCGCGAACATGTGTACAAACACTATAAGGTGCGGCGAATGACGGCCAAGGCGCGCCGGGTCGTTCGCGAGCTTTTCGACGCGTTTTTCAACGACCCCACCTTGATGCCGGACGAGCACAAGGCGACCGGCTCGCGGTTGGAATTGGTGCAGGGGCCGGCGGGACGCGCACGCGCGGTGGCAGACTACATTGCGGGGATGACCGATCGATATGCCATCCTCGAGCACCGTCGCTTGTTCGATCCCGGAGAACGGACGTGACCATTACACTTGGGGTGCGGGGATATGAGCGTGGTGAAATGAGCGCCGTGAAATGAGCGCCGTGAAATGAGCGCTATTCTGAAGAACGACTTGTTGCTGCGCGCCTTATTGCGTGAACCGACGCCGCGCCGTCCGATTTGGCTCATGCGCCAGGCGGGACGCTATCTGCCGGAGTACCGCGCGACGCGTGAGCGGGCCGGCGGTTTCCTGCAGATGTGCACGACTCCCGAGATCGCGTGTGAAATCACCCTGCAACCCATCGACCGGTTTCCGCTTGATGCCGCCATCTTGTTCTCGGATATCCTCACCATTCCGCATGCCATGAACCTGGGGCTTGAATTCGAGGCCGGCGAAGGCCCCAAATTCGAGCATCCGGTGCGCTCCGCGGCTGATATCGCCAAGCTCGGCGTGCCGGATCCGGGACGGGAGCTCAGGTACGTGATCGACGCCGTCTCGCTGGTCCGCCGCGAATTGGGCGGGAGAGTGCCGCTCATCGGTTTTGCGGGAAGTCCTTGGACGGTGGCGACCTATATGGTGGAAGGCGGCGGCAGCAAAACCTTCGGACACATCAAGCGCATGATGTATGAAGGGCCGCGAAATCTGCATCGATTGTTGGAAATCCTCGCGCAGGCCACGATCTTGTATCTGAATGCGCAGATTGCCGCCGGAGCCCAAGCCGTGATGTTGTTCGATACCTGGGGAGGCGTGCTGACACCGGCGCAGTATGAAGAGTTTTCCTTGCGCTACATGGCCCAGGTGGTCGACGCATTGACTCGCAAGGCCGACGACCGCCGCGTGCCCAACATCGTATTCACCAAGGGCGGCGGCGCTTGGGTCAAGAAAATCGCGGCCATTGGCTGCGATGCCGTCGGCATCGATTGGACCATGGATCTCGCAGCGGCGCGGCAAGCCGTCGACGGCCGCGTGGCCTTGCAGGGCAACTTGGATCCGTCCGCACTGTTCGCGCCTCCGGAGATCTTGCGCGCCGAAGCCTTGCGGGTTCTCGACAGCTACGGTGCAGGCAGCGGCCACGTGTTCAATTTGGGCCATGGCATCACTCCGGATGTCGATCCGGAGCGCGTCGCATTGCTGGTCGAGACCGTGCAAGGCTACGACGCCGTGCAAGCGTAGAGCACAGACCATATCCGAGGCACGGAACCATGACTTTGCCTGCCGGCCGTCACGCGCTCAGCGAAGACGCTCTTTTCCGGATCTCGTAAGCGGCAGCATTTTGCCTGATCTCTATATATGGCGCTTCGGCATCCCCGAGGTCAAGCGCGCAATCTCGCGCCTTCGCACAGATATGCAAAGGCGTCTTCGGAGCCGAAGCCTTTCATCGGTTCGTTGGCTGCCTGGGCGGCGCGTTCCTAAGTTCGTCGCGCAGCGCGCGGCGCAGGATCTTGCCTACGTTGGTCTTGGGCAATTCGCTGCGAAAGTAAACATGCCGGGGCACTTTATAGCCCGTCAATTCGGTCCGGCAAAAGGCGATCAGGGCCTCCGCGGTAAGTTTCGGATCCTTCTTGACCACGAATAGCGCAACTACTTCGCCCGAATTCTCGTCCGGCTGCGCGACCGCAGCGACTTCCAGCACGCCCGGATGTGCGGCGGCGACGCTTTCGACCTCGTTCGGATACACATTGAAGCCGGACACCAGAATCATGTCCTTCTTTCGATCCTCGATGAACACGAAGCCTGAGGCGTTCATTCGGCCGATGTCGCCGGTGCGGAGCCAATCGCCAAACATCACTTTCTCGGTTTCGTCCGGCCGGTTCCAATAACCGCGCATCACTTGAGGACCGAACACGCAGATTTCTCCGATGCCGTCGACCGGCAATTCCTTGCCGGCATCGTCGCGGATGGAGATGTCGGTCGAGGGAACGGGCAGGCCGATCGAACCGTTGAAATCAAGGCCGGTGGGATTTGCCGTCGCAATCGGCGCGGTTTCGGTCAATCCCCATCCCTGCGTCACGATACATCCGGTCACTGCTTTCCAGCGGGCCGCCACGACTCCTTGCAGCGCCATACCGCCGGCGAACGTAACCCGCAGCGCGCTGAAGTCCACGGTCTCGAAGCCCGGCGTGTGCAGCAGCGCGTTGAAAAGCGTATTCACGCCGCTGATGAAATTGAACCTGTACTTCTTCAGTTCTGTTACGAACGATTTGAAATCCCGCGGATTCGTAATCAGCACATTGCGGGCGCCCAATGAAAGGAAGGCCAGGCAATTGGTCGTGAGCGCGAAGATGTGATAAAGCGGCAGCGCAGTGACGACGATGCGCGCTTCATTGGGCTTGAGCGACGGGTGAACCCAAGCCGAGGCCTGCAGCACGTTGGCTACCATATTGCGGTGCGTAAGGATGGCAGCCTTCGCGACGCCGGTAGTGCCGCCCGTGTACTGCAGGAAGGCAATGTCCTCGGACCCCAAAGGCACCGGTTCGAGTTTGAGTCCGAGGCCGGCGCCCAAAGCACTCTTGAAGGTCGACGCTCCCGGCATCTTCCATGGCGGAATTTGCTTGCGCACGTACTTCAATACGAAATTCACGATAAGTCCGCGCGGCAGTCCCAACAGATCTCCGATGCGGGTGATGAGCACCTTTTTCAAATCGGTGCGCGGCAGCACTAGCTGCAGCACATGAACGAAGTTCTCGACGATGACGATGGCTTTGGCACCGGAGTCTTTCAGCTGATGCTCGAGTTCGCGAGCGGTGTAGAGCGGATTGGTGTTGACGACCACCATGCCGGCACGCAGCACGCCGAATAGCGCGATGGGGTATTGCAGGATATTGGGCATCATGAGCGCAACGCGATCGCCCGGAGCCAGGCCGGATTTTTTCTGCAGCCAGGCAGCAAATGCCCGACTGAGCTCGTCGAGCTGTGCGTAGGTCAAGGTTGCGCCCATATTGGTGAAGGCGGGCGAGTGCCCATGGGCGGCGCACGCCTCCTCGAAAATGTCCCGCAGCGACGCGTAGCTGTCGGGATCGATGTCCGCCGGCACACCAGGTGGGTATTGCTTCAGCCAATTTCGATCCACGCCGGTACTCCTCGTTTTTTGTTCCGCGTGTATAGCATCCGCTCGCGGCCCCAGCAATGTTGAGGAGTAAACGTCATTTTCATATGCAAGGCCCGAATCCGGGTGCAGACTGCATGCGGCAGGTGGCCGATCGGGAGCCGATCATTGAGAGTTTGTATGAGAATTTGGCGAGCGGTCTTCATTGCCGGCTGCCTGGGGTTGTCCGGGTGCGTCGTCGGGTACGGACCCTGCCTGTTCCTGCAGCCGGTCAAGATTTCCCTGACCGGGCACGTCCGGTTTCGCGACTACCCAAGCCCCGAGGGCGTGGAACATGTCCCGATATTGGCCCTGGACCGGACCGCCTATGTGTACGCCCCGGCGTTGAGCACTCACTGCCTGCCGGCGAATGACGCGCAGCTGGAGGGGGTTTCGGAGTTCCCGCAAAACATCATCGAGAACTCACATGTCAGCGTCGACGGCGTATTGTTTCCGGCAGGCTCGGACCGACAGCACACGCCGTTTGTGATGAAAGTGGCCACTATATTGCCAATCGGCGGCCCACACTGACGCTGGACGTGGGGAGTTGACGTGAATCGGTTTACAATTCACATGTACACACTATTTCCGGGAGTGAAATTCCATGAAAAATAAGCTTGTCGGTCTTTTCCTGGCAATGCCGTTGTTGGCATTCACGTTGGCATTACCCGCGCGCGCAGCGGAGCCCGCTTCCACCGTCTGCAAGGACGGGACTACATCGGCGGCCACGGGACGAGGTGCGTGCAGCGGACATGGCGGCGTCCAAAAGGCTGCTAAAAAGCCACCGGCGGCATCGGCACCTGATGCTGCGACGTCCGCTCCCGCCGCATCGGGTGCGACCACCTGCAAGGATGGCACGGCCTCTGCCTCCTCGGGTCGTGGTGCATGCAGCGGTCACGGCGGCGTGCTGAAAGCTTCAAAGAGCAAACCGACTGCGGACGCCGCAGAGGCTCCGGCGCCGGCTGCATCGTCCGCTGCAGCGCCTTCAACCGCCGCCAAGTCGTCGGTTGCCTCGAAATCGGCACCGACCGAAAAAGCCGGCAATACCGATCCGACCGGAGCAACAGCCAAGTGCAAGGATGGCACTTATTCGAAGTCGCAGCACCACACCGGGACTTGTTCGCACCACGGCGGCGTCGCCGAGTGGTTGACGGCTCAGTAGACTCGAGTATCGACCGGGATCGAACGGATGGGCGGCGACGATGTTCGCCGTCCATCCCGCAATCCGCTGCACGTCGCGACATTCGGCCGCAAATGCTAGCGGTGCAGCAGCGGCTTTAGCGACGGCCAGACATTGGCGAGCAATTGCGGCTGCCCTAGTTCATTGGGATGGATTCCATCCGTTTGCATGAGATTCGCGGATTGAGCGACGTCATTCAGCAAGAATGGCACCAGCGGCAAATTCTTCTCGCGAGCCACGTCGCTGTAAGACGAACGAAATTGTTCCGTATACTCAGGGCCGTAGTTGGGAGGCATCCTGATTCCCAGAAGCAAGACCTTGGCGCCGGCCGCCGACGCCAGTTCTATCATGCGCCCTAAATTGGCGCGCATTTGCGCGATCGGCAGCGCGCGCAGCCCATCGTTGCCGCCCAATTCCAGAATGACGATTTTGGGCTGATGCAGCATGAGTGCCCGCGGCAGACGCGCGAGCCCGCCCGCAGTCGTTTCGCCGCTGACGCTGGCGTTGACGACTTGGTAACCGTAATCTTGCTCCTTGAGCCTCGTCTGCAGCAATGCCACCCAGCCCTGTTCTACGCGCGCCAGCCCGTAACCGGCGCTGATGCTATCGCCGAACACGAGGATCACAGGCGTTTCGGCCCTTGCCGAGACGGATGCAGCAAACAACGCGAATAGGATCAAAAGCCGTTTCACAGGCGCTCCTCAATGCAAGATCAAATCGTTCTCGAAGCGAGAGAAGTATCCAAGACCGTCGCAAGCCCCGAGGGTCAATTGACTATTCTCGCCGATGTGAGCCTCAGTGTGCGAACCGGCGAGACTTTGGCGATCGTCGGAGCTTCCGGGGCGGGCAAGTCTACCTTGCTAGCCTTGCTTGCCGGACTCGATTCTCCGAGCACAGGCCGTGTCCTGATCGCCGGCGTCGATCTGACCGAGCTCGACGAAGACGGTCGGGCGGCCATTCGCGGCAAGCACGTGGGATTCGTGTTTCAGTCGTTTCATTTGATTCCATCGCTGACCGCCGTTGAAAACGTCATGTTGCCGCTCGAACTCGGCGGCCGCCGAGATGCGCGGGAGGTGGCTGTTAGCGCACTGGCGCAAGTCGGGTTAACCCCGCGCCTGGCACACTATCCCAAGCAATTATCGGGAGGCGAACAGCAGCGCGTGGCGATCGCGCGGGCCTTCGTGACCCATCCGGCGGTGTTGTTTGCGGACGAACCGACCGGTAATTTGGACACGGCGACCGGGCAGCGCATAACCGACTTGCTGTTCGATCTCAATCGCAGCACGGGCAGCACGTTGGTTCTCGTCACGCATGATCGAGCGTTGGCGCAGCGCTGTAACCGGGTGCTGGAACTCGACGCCGGCCACACGGTGAACTGATGCAGGTCGTGCGCTTCGCGTTGCGTAACCTTTGGCGCGACCTCAAATCCGGCGAACTGTCGGTGTTGTTGCTGGCGCTGACGGTCGCGGTTCTCTCTTTGACAGCGGTCGGCTTTTTCACCAGCCGCATCTCACAAGGCGTGCGTGCTCAGGCGGCCGAAGTGCTTGCCGCCGACCTGCGTCTGGAATCTCCCGATCCCATCGCCCCGCGCTATTTTGCCGAGGCGAAGGCCAGGGGACTCAAAAGCGCACGAATCATGTCCTTCCCGACCGCGATATTCAGCGGCGATCTGAGTCAATTGGCGGCGGTCAACGCAGTGACGGCGAGCTACCCGTTGCGCGGCCACATACGGATTGCGGACGTACCCTTCGGCGCCGCCCGGATCACCGATGGCATACCCGGGCGCGGCGAGGTTTGGGTCGACGCGCGCATCATTGCTCAATTGAAAATAGCGTTGGGAACGCTTTTGAAGATCGGCACCGCTTCTTTTCGAGTAACTCAGGTGCTCGACTATCGGCCCGATCAGGGCACCGGCTTCGTGAATCTTGCTCCTGCAGCGTTGCTGAACTTCGACGACGTGGCGTCCACACAGCTGATCCAGCCCGGCAGCCGTGTCACCTACGCCGCTTTGTTTGCCGGCTCCCCGTCGGCGGCGGCGGATTTTCACGACTACTTGATATCGACCAAAGCGCCGGGCGAGCGGCTGCGCGAGGTCGATGAGTCGAGCCGTCAGCTCAATTCCGCCATCGATCGCGCCAGCCGGTTTCTCAATCTGGCCAGCCTTGCATCCGTATTGCTGGCTGCGGTGGCGGTGGCGATGGGTGCCAGACGCTATGCGGCACGCCACATCGATACCGTGGCATTGATGAAATGCATGGGCGCCTCGCAGCGCTTCGTGCTGGCGATCTCGATCCTGGAATTGACCTTGCTGGCGGTCTTTGCGGTGGCCATCGGGGCGATGCTGGGCTATCTCGCGCAAGAAGGCCTCGCATGGGTATTGCGGGATCTCATCCGCACCGAACTGCCGGCGGCCTCGCTGGCGCCGCTGCCCATCGCGCTCGTCACCGTTTTGGCGATGCTCATCGGCTTCGCTCTTCCGCCGCTGCTGCAATTGAAGAGCACTCCGCCGGCGCGGGTGCTGCGCAAGAACTTAAGCGCGCCGCCGCTGCGTTATGGCTTGAGCTACGTGCTCGCGCTCGCGGCATTGTTCGTGATTCTGTGGAGCTTGGTGCGCGATACCGAACTGGTACTCTCCGTTCTTGCCGGCGTCCTCGCCGTGGGGCTGGTGCTGACATTATCGGGATTCGGCTTGGTGCGTCTCACCGGCCGCCTGCGCGGAGGAGTGGGAATTGCCTGGCGCTATGGGCTTGCCAATGTGTCGCGGCGCGGCGCGGGGAGCGTCGTCCAGATCGTCGCCTTTGGCTTGGGGTTGATGGTGCTGTTGTTGTTGGCGGTCGTGCGCGGTGATTTGCTCGCCGATTGGCAGCACAGCCTGCCGGCCGATGTGCCCAATAACTTTCTCATCAATATCCGCCCGGAGGAGCGCCGATCCCTGGAGGAATTTCTGCAATCGCACGGATTGGGGCAGCCGGCAATGTTCCCCATGGTGCGTGCGCGCATCTCCGCGATCAATTCGCGGCCCAGCGAATCAATCAAATTGCACAAAGAGTCGGGACGCGGATTCTTGGAGCGCGAGCAAAACCTGACCTGGTCCGCCAATCTCATGGAGGACAATCAATTGGCTGCAGGGGCTTGGTGGACACCCGCGGACGCCGGTAAACCTCTGGTATCCATATCGACCGAATATCAAGAGGCCTTGCAGCTGAATCTCGGAGACACCATCAGCTTCGACGTCGCGGGAGAACCTCTGACGGTGAAGGTCGCCAGCATCCGCAAGATTCGCTGGGATAGCTTCCGTCCGAACTTCTTTCTGGTACTTCCGCCCGGGCTCTTGGACGGGGCCGCCGGCACCTACATGACCAGCGTGTACCTGACTCCGGTGCAACGGCCGGCGCTGGCCGATCTCGTGCGCCAGTTTCCGACCGTCTCGGTATTCGACGTCGACGCCATTCTCAAGCAGATTCGCGACATCATGGATCGGGCTTCGCTGGCCGTGCAGTATGTCTTTCTGTTTACGCTGACGGCGGGAATCGTCGTGCTGTTGGCGGCGGTGCAGTCGACGCGGGATGAGCGCCGATATGAAAGCGCGATACTGCGCACCTTGGGTGCAAGCCGCGGGACGGTATTGCAGGGAGTTGCCGCGGAATTCTCCGCGCTAGGCTTTCTCTCCGGGACCTTGGCGGCGTTCGGCGCCACCGGAATCGGCTGGATCCTGGCGCGCAGGCTGTTTTCGCTGCAGTACACCGTCGACCCTTGGGTATGGGTTGCAGGTTTGGTCTGCGGCACGATTCTCGTTGGCGTGAGCGGCACGCTGGCGACGCGCCGGGTGGTCAACACGCCTCCCATTCAATCCTTGCGCGACGAGTGAGTCATTGCACTTCGAGAATAAGCCAACCCAATGGAATTGGGTTGCCCCGAAACGGCAGCGCTTCAATCCTTGCATTGTAGATGCCGGCAGCAAGGCCGGTGGAGTTGAGCGTTATGCGCAATTCGCCGTTCGAGTCCTTGAGCAAATTATTCAACACCAGCGCTCGTCCCTGATCCCGTTTGTCGACGAACATACGGAATTGCATCTGCTTGTTCGTGTAGTTCAGATCGATGTGCACGTCCAGAAGCTGCGGTGCATTGCGGCTCAATGTGACCCGGGCTCTGTCAAGGCCCGGAGCGCGGTCCGGAGTCACGCGAATCTCGCGCAACGAGGCCGGCTGCACCAATGAACCTCGATTCGCCGAGGCACGGGCGTCGTCGAGGTCACCGCGCAACAGCACGTACTTCCCGAGCATCGCCCAGAACGCGACCAGGCTCAAAAACGCAACCACGCTCAAACCGATCAACACGTGAATGGTTTTCCACCACGGCGGTTGCGGTTCCCGCAAATCCAGCGGCCGGCCGCAGGCGTCAAGCAGCTTTAGGCTTGATTGAGTTCGTTCGGACAATCGCAGCTCATCGAGGTATTCGGGATGCGCACGGCACCAATTTTCGAGATCACGGGCGCCCTTGAACGGCAGCTTGCCCTGCAGATAGCGCTCGACAAGTTCGTGATCTTCGATGAACTTGCGATCGAAGCGCGGCGCCGGGGTCGGCGGACTTCCTTGCGAAAGAGTACGAGCGTTCATGCCTAAACATTCCTCAGGAGGCTAATCATGACGCGTCTCGTACGCGGAATATGTGAAATGATCGGCAAATGGATCAGCCTGACGGCCGGGCCGGAAGCTTAAGGGAGACGCCCGTCACGATTTACGGCCGGACGCCGCCCCGAAACTCAAGCGACCGGATGCCGTGCGGCGGGCAGGAGGCGGCCGCTGTCCAATGCAGCAAAGACCGCTTCGCGTTGGGCCGGAGTCAGGCGCCTCCAGTCAATCTTCTCGGTGCCTTCCAATCGCAGCTGCGCATCGTCTATGCGCCGCACCGGTCCCGGATTGGCGCGCCAGCGATCGGGCAGGCGGGCGGTGCGTCCGCGGCGCACGATATCGATGACGGCTTGAATCACCCGCGAATTGTTCGCAAGATCAGCGTGCGATTCATCCACGAAATAACACTTGAGCTTGGGAAGCCGCGCCAGCGCGAGCGGCACCGTGCCGTCGCCGTTTCTGTCCATGGCGTATTCGAAGCCGGCTGCCGTGCGGCGCAACCCCACCACCGTTTCCTGATTGACGCCGATGATATGAATCATGCGGGAATCCACGGGCGCCAAGCCCGCCCGAATCGCCGCGACTTGCCCGAGAAGCTGCGCGTTTGGGATCGGCCCATCGGGCGGCCAGCAGCATGCATCGAACAAATCCATCGCTGCGAGCCGCTGCGGCGGAGGCAACATGTGGTAGAGGCCCGGAAATGTGCAAAATACATGTTGAGTCAGATATTCCGCGGAGTGTTTGCGGTCCAGGGTCGACATTCTGCGCACGAACGGGTAGGTGCCGCGAAGTGCCTGCACAGGGGCGAACGAACCTTGATTGGGAGTGCCCAACATGACGAGCTTGCGCAACAATCGCTTGGGTAAAATCCGCGCAGCCGCGCGCGCCACCAGACCGCCCATGCTGTGCGCAACCAGGATGACCCTCCGTCCGTCCTTCTCAATCGCCTGCGCGAGCCTTGCGCCGAGCTCGTCGAGGCCGAGGCGCCAGTCGTAGGAATACAAACTCACGTCGCAGCCGGCAATTTGAAGCTGTAGCTTGAGTTTCGCGTAGGAGAAAAGTAACACTCCCATTGGTTTGAGAGGTTTGACGGACGGCAATGCCAGAGCCGTCAAACGGCCTGCCGCAATCTGCAATGGATCGATCCAAAGGACCGCAGGTGTGCGGTTTCGGCGTTTGGCTCCGGCGGGTTGCAGCCGGCCGCCGAGCTTCGAACCCATAATTCCCGGCAGAATCAAAATCTTCGGTCCACGAGTCTTCCGGTGTCTTCTCGCTTCTGCCGCGAGCGCCGAAAGCTCCGCATAGGCCGGCGTGCCAAAGTATTCGCGGAGGCTCTCAATGTGGCGCCCGCGGGCCAAAGCATCGAACACCTCCGTGTCATCGGCGTGAAACGCCCAATCGGCATTCTTGGCCGAGAGCGGTTTCGAACCAAGGCGTGCTGTCGGCCGGCGTTTCGCCATTCTAGAGTCCCACGCCCTAATTCTTGCTCGTCTTCACGCGGTCGATGATGTCGCACACCGCTGCGATGACCGGCGCGCGCGTGCTCGACTTGCGCCATACCGCGCCGACCGTGCGTGACGGCGCGGGGTTTGCGAATCGCCGGATGGCGAGACCGCGCTGGGATCCGAACGGCGACTCCACGGCGAGTTCGGGCAGCAGCGTGATCCCGAGACCGGCGACGACCATCTGACGCAGGGTTTCAAGGCTTGTGCCGCGGAAATCCTCCGCCTCACGCACGTCGACTCGACTACAGACCTCCAAGGCTTGATCGCGCAAGCAGTGGCCGTCCTCCAGCAACAGTAATGTATGGCCTTTCAGATCCTGCACCTTGATGGTGGTTTTGGCTCCGAGCGCGTGGTTGTTCGGCAATGCAACGGTGAAATCCTCCTCGTACAGCGCGCGCGACTCGATGCCGTCCTGCGAGGCGGGAAGTGCCATGATACCAAGATCGATTTCGCCGTCACGCAACCGCTTGAGCAGCGGCTCCGTCTGATATTCATACAACATAAGACTCAAATTCGGGAGCGCCTTGCGAAGCTTGGGCATGACGCGCGGCAACAGATAGGGTCCGATCGTGGGGATCAAGGCCACTTTAAGTTTTCCGGCAAAAGGATCGGTGTTGTTGCGCGCAAGGGCGATGATTTCGTCGCCCTCGTTCAGCATGCGGCGAGCGAGAACCACGACTTGCTTACCGACATCCGTGAGCTGCACATTCTTCGGTTGGCGTTCGACGAGCTTCACCCCGAGATAGTCCTCGAGTTTTTTCAGCTGCGCCGACAGTGTCGGTTGGCTCACGAAGGTTCTTTCGGCCGCCTTGCCGAAATGGCCCGTATCGGCCAGCGCCACCAGGTACTTGAGGTCTTTGAGATTCATTTTTTCATTCCGAGTTTTGCGTCCCCGAGCAATAGACACACTCTATCAAAATCATAGTTATTATCAAATTCCCCAATAGAACCGGCGCTGTTAGGATCGCCTTCCGAATTCAATGCAAAGTCCCCAGGAACAATCCATGTCGCTGATCAATACCGAAATCAAGCCCTTCAACGCCACCGCCTATCACAACGGCAAGTTCGTGCCCGTGACGAACGAAACCCTCAAGGGCAAATGGTCCGTCCTGGTGTTCTATCCCGCGGATTTCACGTTCGTCTGCCCGACCGAGCTCGGCGATCTCGCCGACAACTACGCCGAGTTCAAGAAACTGGGGGTGGAGATCTACGGCGTGTCGACCGATACCCACTTCGCGCACAAGGCTTGGCACGACACTTCCGACACCATCGTGAAGGTGCAGTATCCGCTGGTTGGCGATCCGACTGCCACACTCGCGCGCAATTTCGAGGTGTTGATCGAAGAAGAGGGCCTCGCGCTTCGCGGCACGTTCGTGATTGATCCAAAGGGCATGATCAAGATCATGGAAGTACACGACAACGGAATCGGCCGCGATGCAAAAGAACTGCTGCGCAAAGTCAAGGCAGCGCAATACGTCGCTTCGCATCCGGGCGAAGTATGTCCCGCGAAGTGGACTCCTGGCGCCCACACTCTCTCGCCGTCGCTGGATTTGGTCGGCAAGATCTGATGCGGCCATGCTCGACAACAACCTAAAGGCGCAATTGAAGGGCCACCTGCAGCGGATGTCGGCGGCCATAAACATCGCCGCATCCGTCGATGACGGTGAAAGGTCGAGCGAGATGCTCGAGCTCCTGGCGGACATCGAGTCCGTGTCCGATTTGATCAAAATCGAAGTACGTCGAGGCGACGCCGGCATGAAGCCGTCGTTCGCCGTGTTCCGCCCCGGGGAGCAGGCACGTGTGCGCTTCGCCGGATTGCCGCTGGGCCATGAGTTTACCTCCCTCGTGCTCGCTTTGCTGCAGGTCGGCGGCTACCCGCCGAAGGCCGATTCCGGGGTTGTCGAACAGATACGCGACCTGAAAGGCGACTACCGGTTTGAGACGTTCGTTTCACTGACCTGCCAAAGCTGTCCCGAAGTAGTTCAGGCGTTGAATATGATGGCGGTGCTAAACCCGAACGTGCGCCACACCATGATCGACGGCGCGCTGTTTCAAGGCGAGGTGGAGCGGCGACAAGTGATGGCCGTGCCCGCCGTGTTTCTAAACGGCCAGCCTTTCGGACACGGGCGCATGGAACTCGCCGAAATCCTCGCGAAATTGGATGCGGGTCACGAGGCGCGGGCCACCGAGTCCTTGAACGCAAAGGCGCCCTTCGATGTGCTCGTGATCGGCGGCGGCCCCGCCGGGGCCGCGGCCGCGATCTATGCGGCGCGCAAGGGCATTCGCACGGGCATTGCGGCCGAGCGTCTCGGCGGTCAGCTGCTCGATACCGTCGGAATCGAAAATTTCGTGTCGGTGAAGGAAACTCACGGCCACACACTGGCGACCGGGCTCGAGCAGCACGTCACCACGTACGATGTGGATGTGATGAATCTGCAGCGCGCGGAGGCTCTGATTCCGGGCGATATGATCGATGTGAGATTGACCGGGGGTGGCATCCTCAAGGCGCGGTCGGTGATCATTGCGACCGGCGCGCGCTGGCGCGAAATCAACGTGCCGGGCGAGCGCGAATACCGCAACCGGGGAGTTGCGTACTGTCCGCATTGCGACGGGCCCCTGTTCAAGGGCAAGCGCGTCGCCGTGATCGGTGGCGGCAACTCGGGCGTCGAAGCGGCGATCGATCTCGCCGGCCTCGTGAGCCACGTTTCGCTGCTCGAATACGACGCGCAACTGCGAGCCGACGCAGTCCTCACGGCGAAACTCAAGAGCTTGCCCAACGTCACGGTCATTACGGGTGCGCAAACCACCGAAGTGACCGGCGATGGGCAGCGCGTCAACGGACTCGTTTACAAGGACAGACAGAGCGGCGTATCGCATACCCTAGATCTTGCCGGCGTGTTCGTGCAGATCGGGCTCGTTCCGAATACCGACTGGTTGAAGGGCACGGTAAAGCTCTCGCCGCGCGGCGAGATCGAGGTCGATGCGCGCGGTCAGACATCGGTCCCGGGGGTTTTCGCTGCCGGAGATTGCACAGTGGTTCCCTATAAGCAAATCGTCATCGCAGTGGGCGAGGGGGCGAAAGCCTCGCTGAGTGCCTTCGACCACCTCATCCGCTCGCCGCTGTGCGCCGCCGCGTAGGTGTAGTCTAATAGCAGCCACCATGTCTGCAGCTGCGCCACCCCACCGACTCTCCTCAGGCGTCGTGGTGGTGAGCTTGGCGCAGCGCAAGCTCAAATTTCTGCTGCTGCGCGCCTATCGCAACTGGGATTTTCCCAAAGGTCTGGTCGAACCGGGCGAAGAGCCGATCGATGCGGCCCTGCGGGAAGTTCGCGAGGAGACGACACTGGACGATCTGTCCTTCGACTGGGGCTTGGAGTTCATGGAAACCGGCCCCTACAACAAGGGGAAGATCTCTCGATACTACATCGCACGCAGCAAGGAAACGCAGGTGAGGCTGCCCATCAATCCTGACTTGGGAATGCCGGAGCATCACGAAGCGTGCTGGGTGGATTATGCGAAGGCTCTTTCGATGGTGTCACCCCGCCTGCAGCCCGTCGTTCGCTGGGCTCACGCCGTGATCAATCACGAGCAGACCCAGAGCCATTAAACTTTAATGGAATCAATAATTTAATTACATTCTTGCCAGACGCGCTCATGCCAACGAGTGAAAGACCTTTTGCACGTCCTCGTCTTGCTCGAGTTTGTCGATCAAGCCCAGGACTTCGGCTGCTTGATCTTCGGGCAATTCGACCGGCACCGCGCAGATAAACTCGTGCTCGGCGGACAGCGGCGTGATGCCCCGTTTCTCGAGAGCTTCCTGCAGCTTTCCAAAATCGTGGAAGGCGCCGCGGATGACCAATTGCGGCTCACCCTTATCGCCCGTGCTGTCGCCCATCTCTTCGAGGCCGTAGTCGATCAGATCCAGCTCGAGCTCGCCCTGATCCTTGAGGCCGGCGGGATCCAGCCGGAACACGCCCATTTTCTTGAACAAGAAGCTGACGCTGCCGGTCGCGCCAAGATTTCCGGCTCCCTTCGCGAAGATATTGCGCACGCTCGCCACGGTGCGAGTGGGATTATCGGTCGCCGTTTCGACCAGCAGGGCGACCCCATGCGGTGCATAACCCTCGTAAATGATTTGCTGATAATTGGCCGCCTCCTTGCCTGAGGCGCGGCGTATCGCAGCATCCGTCTTGTCTTTCGGCATGTTGACGGCGCGAGCATTCTGCAGCACACGCCGCAGGGTGGGGTTGGCGGCGGGGTCGGGGCCGCCGGCGTGTACCGCAATCGCGATATCCTTGGCAACTCGGGTGAATTGCTTTGCCATGCGATTCCAGCGTGCAAACATCGCATGTTTTCTGACTTCGAATATGCGTCCCATGCATACATGGTAGCAATACTCAGTCAAACCGCTAGACTTGCCGTTACTTTCTCAGGGCCAATCCAATGAGTGCAGTGCCGGCGGACGAAATCCCGATCGCGATGAGCTTCCGTGATCTTGCGCTTTCGGAGCCCGTGCTCCGTGCGTTGACGGATGTTGGCTACGAGTCGCCCTCGCCGATTCAGGCCGCGACGATCCCCGTGCTGCTCTCCGGAGCCGACATGCTGGGGCAGGCTCAGACCGGGACCGGCAAGACCGCCGCCTTCGCCTTGCCCGCCTTGACGCGCATCGACCTGTCCAAGCACGAGCCGCAAGTTCTGGTCTTGGTGCCCACCCGCGAGCTCGCCCTGCAGGTGGCCGAGGCATTCTTAAGGTATGCGGCGCATCTGAAGGGGTTTCACGTCCTGCCGATCTACGGCGGACAGAGCTACCAACCGCAACTCAACGCCTTACGGCGCGGAGTGCACGTCGTCGTTGGAACGCCGGGACGCGTCATCGATCATATGAACCGCGGTACTCTGAGGCTTACGGGGCTGACCCTCTTGGTCCTGGACGAGGCCGACGAAATGCTGCGCATGGGCTTCGTCGATGCAGTCGAGAGCATCCTCGAACAGACGCCGCCACAGCGGCAGGTGGCGCTGTTTTCCGCCACGATTCCCGCGCCGATTCGCCGCATAGCGGCGAAGCACCTGCGCTCGCCGGTCGAAGTGACGATCAAAAGCAAGACCAGCACCGCCACCAACATTCGCCAGCGGTATTGGATAGTCAGCGGCATCCACAAGCTGGATGCGCTGACCCGGATCCTCGAAGCCGAAACCTTCGACGGCATGCTTGTATTCACCCGCACCAAGCAGTCCACGGTGGAACTCGCGGAAAAGCTCGAGGCGCGGGGCTTCGCCGCGGCTCCGCTCAACGGCGATATCCCGCAACCCCAGCGCGAGCGCACGGTTGCGCGGCTCAAATCCGGCCAGATCGATATCGTCGTCGCCACCGACGTGGCCGCTCGCGGGCTGGATGTCGAGCGCATCGGTCATGTCGTCAACTACGACGTGCCCTACGACACCGAATCATACGTTCATCGCATCGGCCGCACAGGCAGGGCGGGGCGCAATGGCGAGGCGATACTTTTTATCGCCCCCCGGGAACGCAATATGCTGCGCGCTATCGAGCGCGCCACGCGGCAGGTTATCGAACCCATGAACCTGCCGACCGTCGACGCCGTCAATGCGCTGCGAATCGCCAAATTCAAACAGCGGGTTACGGAAACCATCGCCAAGGGTGAAGCGACGGCCTTCCGCTCCGTACTGGAGCAATTGGAAGCCGAGACGGGTCTGCCGCTCATCGACATCGCCGCTGCGCTGGCGAGCTTATCGCAGGGCACCACGCCGTTGTTGCTGACGGGAAAACCGGAGCCGTCGCCGGCCGCCTCTTTCCCCGAGAGACCCGGATCGCACGTGCCCGCACCGGCATTCGACAAACCCGCGGCAGATCCAAGATCGCCGCGCTCCCGATCCACCACGGGTCAAATGGAAACTTTTCGCATCGAGGTGGGGTCCGTACATGGGATCAAGCCCGGCAACGTCGTCGGCGCCATCGCCAACGAGGCCGGGATCGAAGGCGTGCATATCGGTCGGGTGGATATTCGGGAGGATCACAGCTTCGTCGACCTGCCGGAAGGCATGCCGAAGGAGATATTCAAGGAGCTACAGAAAGTGCGCGTCGCGGGCCGCGAGCTCCGCATCAGCCGGGTCGCCGCGAAGCCGCCTAAACCGCCGCGCGATACCGCTGGGCGGCATACCGCTGGGCGGCAACCCGCTGGGCGGCAACCCGCTGGGCGACCCGCTGGGCGGCAACCCGCTGGGCGCCCGGTCGCGCGGAAGATGTTGAGCCGCAGTAGTTCGAAGAAATGACGTTCCGTTGGTCAAGAAACGAGGAGTGAATCATGGGCAAGGGTATGGATCGAAAGAAAGAAGAAAAAAAGAAGCCGACCAAGACATTGGAAGAAAAGCGGGCTGCGAAGAAGGAAAAGAAGCAAGCCCGGGGGTGAACGCAGGCGGCGCACCGCCGGCCAGGGCTCGTTAGACCACCCGTGAACGGCGCCCGCCGCTTGCAAAATCCCTGATATTGGCGGCCATCTCGTCCAGGCAGCGCTGCCGAGCCTCTCGCGCTGCCCATGCTACGTGGGGCGTCACGATCAAATTGGGAATGTCCGGATCGAGCAATGGGTCGTCGTTGTGCGGCGGCTCGTGCGAAAGGACGTCGATTCCCGCGCCCCCGAGCCGATTTGCTTTGAGCGCGGCAGCCAGCGCGTAGCCGTCCACCAAAGCGCCTCGCGCCGTGTTGATCAGCAGCGCGTCTGATTTCATGAGTGCAAGCTCGCGTGCACCGATCAGGCCGCGCGTCGTGTCATTGAGCGGGCAATGCAAAGAAACGATGTCCGAAGTCGACAGCAGCGCCTCCAGTTCCATTCGATCGGGCCTCGGGCTTTGGCCTCGTCGGTTCGCAACGACCACTTGCATGCCGAAGGCTTCCGCGATCGCCGCGGCGCTGCGGCCCAATTCCCCCCAGCCGATCACTCCGAAAACGCGTCCCTTCAGCTCGCGAATCGGGTGCGAAAGTACGTTGAGTTCCTCATTCTGGGCCCACATACCATTCCTCACCAGCCGCGCATAGTCGGATACATGCTGGTTGAGACCTAAAATCAGGCCCCAGACGTGTTGCGCTACCGACGAGGTGCAGTAACCGCGCACATTGCATACGCCTATGCCCAGCTCCCGCGCAGCGGCCAAGTCGATGTTGTTGGTGCCGGTACCTGCTACGGCGATCAGCTTGAGATTGCGGGCGCCTGTCAGTAACTCGCGCGACAGCTCGACTCGATTCAGCAATACGATCCCCTTGTCGCGAATGCGTTCGGCGGTGCTTGCCTCGTCCGAGGCGCACAGAACGAGCTCGTCGACGGCGGCGCGCAACCCGGATGCGTCGAGATCACCGTTGGATACGGTGTCGTAATCCAAAAATACCGCTTTCACGAGGGTTTGGTTTCCATCATGGGTAGAATGCGCCATACATGAAAATTTCCGCAGTCAAAGTATTGATCGCCGCGAATGCTATGGTGTTCTTCTTGCAGAGCCTGAGCGGGGGTGCGCTGGACGTGACCTTTGCGCTTTGGCCGCTGCAGCCCATCGACGGCCAGTCATACTTCCGATTCTGGCAGATCATTACGTATGCCTTTCTGCATAGTACCGGTAACATCACGCATCTGCTGTTCAACATGCTGGGTTTGTGGATGTTCGGCGCCGAGGTCGAGCGCTACGTCGGGCCGCGCCGCTTGCTCGCCTGCTATTTCGCATCGGTGATCACCGCCGCTCTCAGCCAACTCTTCATACCCTTTTTGTTTGGTGCGCCGCCGGGCCCTACCATCGGTGCGTCGGGCGGCGTCTTCGGCCTCCTCCTGGCTTACGCTTTTCTATTTCCGACGCGCAAAGTCGTTCCCTTGATTCCGCCGATACCCATGCCGGCGTGGGTGTTCGCGACTCTCTACGCCTTGATCGAGCTGTTCCTGGGAGTCACAGGTGCTCAGTCGGGGGTCGCGCACTTTGCCCATCTGGGCGGTATGCTGGGAAGCGCCCTCGTGATCATGCAATGGCGCCGTGCGCGGCCTGCCCGCTGATACCGCCCCCCGTTTTCGCAGCCGGCGGAAACGGCTAGGCTTAAGCCCATGAAGCTCCAGATTTTAAAAAGCGCCGCGTATATCGCGGTATTCTTCTCTCTCGCTTCCCCGGCGCACGCGAATTGGGTGCGGCGCGTTACCGACGGCATCATGGGTACGCAGATTACCGTCGAGCTATGGGCGGAGGATGAAGGGAAGGCGGAGCGCGCCATCGATGCGGTGCTTGAGGAAATGCGCCACATCGATGATTCGATGAGCACCTACAAGCCCACCAGCGAAGTCTCCCAGGTCAATGCCAAGGCGGCGCAAGGTCCGATGCGAATCAGCAAGGAATTATTCGACTTGCTGACCACGGCCAAGGAGTATTCGGTGATCACCGACGGGGCGTTCGATATTACCTACGCCAGCGTCGGCTACCTGTACGACTTCCGCAAACATGTGCGCCCGGACGAAGCGCAAATCGACCGCGCATTGCCCGCCGTCAACTTTCGCCACGTGCTGCTTGATGCCAAGAATCGGACCGTGCAATTTTCGCAAGCCGGAGTGCGCATCGATCTCGGCGGCATTGCCAAGGGCTATTCGGTGGATCGAGGCATCGAAGTGTTGAAGTCCTTCGGGTTCACCCGCGCCTACGTGTCCGCCGGCGGCGACAGCCGAATCATCGGCGATCGATTCGGCAAGCCCTGGATGGTCGGAATCCGTGATCCGCGCAAGGGGGAGGGGTCGGTGATTACCAGCATTCCCTTGGTCGATGCGGCGATTTCGACCTCAGGCGATTACGAGCGGTACTTCGAAGAGAACGGCGTGCGCTACCACCACATCATCGATCCGCATACCGGCCACTCCGCGAGCAAAGTGCGCAGCGCCACGATTATCGGACCAAATGCCACGCGCACCGACGGCTTATCCAAGACCGCATTCGTGCTGGGCCCGGAAAAAGCCATGGAGATCTACAATCGCATCGACGATATCGACGCCATCATCGTCACGCTCGACGGCAAGGTGATCTACTCCAAGGGAATAGAACCCGCGCCCGGGCATGCGCCCGCGAAGTAAGCCGCTTGGGCGGTTTTACGCGCGATCTCATGCGAATAAAACCAACGAATGGATGTGTTTAATGGCGTTGGTACAATAGCGAATCTTCGCAGCAGGGTACGCATCCGAAATGGTCAGCCGAGGCACGACACAGCAGTCAAGCGGCCCCTATAACCGGCGTATCGTCCTCGATGTTATTCGACGCCAGGGGACCATATCGCGAAAAGAGATCGTCGACTTGGTTTCGCTCAGCCCGCAGACCGTCGCGAATATCACACAAGATTTAGAGGCGATCGGGCTCATCGTCTCCATGCGGCTCAAAGAAAAATCTCGCGGCCAACCACCCATAGCGTTTGCGCTGAATCCGAGCGGCGGCAGTTCGATCGGCATCAGCCTGGAACCGGGCAAGGCTTCCGCCGCTCTGGTCAACCTCGTCGGCGAGGTGCTCATGCGGCTCGAAGTCGACGTCGATACGCATGACCGTCGGCAGGTGCTCGCAACGATGGTGAATCTCGTTAGGGAGCTCCGTGCGCGGCCGGCGGCGACCGAGCGCCTCTGGGGAGTCGGCGTGGCGCTTCCCGGGCCTTTGGTCGAGACCGATACCAGCTTCGCCGGCCCCACGGCGCTCGAGGGCTGGACGGACCTCTCGGTCCTCGACGAACTGCGTGATGCGGCGCGGCTGCAGGTTTTCTACAGCGTGGACAGCGTCGCCAGCGCCCTCGGCGAGACCCTTTTCGGTGTGGCGAAGGCGCTCGACACCTTTTTCTACATGCATTTCGGAGTGGGCCTCGGGGGGACACTTGTCGTCAATCGGTCGGCATACAAGGGCGCGAACGGCAATGCAACGGAGATCGGTCACATTCCAATCGTCCCGGGCGGGAAGGTCTGTTATTGCGGGAATAGCGGTTGCCTGGAACGCTATCTGTCGCTTCACTCGTTGGCGGAAGCGCTGGGTGTCGAGGATGTCCGCGACCGCAGCACACAGATCCTCCGGCAACTCGAAGCCAATTCGAACGAATCTCTGCTGGCCTGGTGCCGCCAGGCTGCGGATCGGCTGCGGGATGCGGTGTGCATCATCGAAAACATGCTCGACCCCCGCGCCATCGTGATCGGCGGCACGGCGCCCAAACTGCTGGTCGAACGCCTTGTGGCGATGGCCCAGCCTTTGCACCGGTCGGTCCGCGGCGGCGTGGCGATACCCATTGAGCGAATCCTGCTGTCGGAGCGCCAAGAGGATAGCTCCATTCTCGGAGCCGCGGTCCTGCCGATCTACGAGATGCTATCGCCCCGATTCGAGGTGCTCCAGCAGGACCGCCGCGTCGAGGCGGACGTCGCGGACCTCATGGGCCAACGCTCCATGCCTCGAGCCAACCGTCTGTAACTTCTTTACACCCAATGGATTTATTCAGAGAGCGTCGCACGATGGGGCGCTGCGTCCGCCGCGGTTATACTCGTCCGATGACGGCCGTGCTGCTGTGGGGATTGCTGTTCGGCTCGATCGGGCTCGGATATTCCATCTATGGCAGAAAGCAAAGCGCTGCGGTTCCGCTGATTTGCGGAATTGCGCTGATGGTTTTCCCCTATTTCGTATCCAACATACCGCTGTTGGTCGGCATCGGGGTATTGCTCGCCGCGATTCCCTACTTTCTTCGTCTGTAATAGCCTGGTGGAAACCGTCGCCATTTTCGTCGATGTCCAGAACATCTATTACACGACGCGGCAATGCTTCTCGCGCCACTTCGACTACAACAAATTCTGGGCCCAAGTTACCCGCAACAGACAGGTGGTGAAGGCCATTGCGTTTGCCATCGACCGAGACGACGCAAAGCAGAGGCAATTTCAAAACATTCTCCGGGCGATCGGATTCGAGGTCAAATTGAAGCCGTATATTCAAAGAAGCGATGGGTCCGCGAAGGGAGATTGGGACGTCGGCATCACCTTGGACGTGCTCGAATATGCACCGCAAGCTCAGGTCGTGGTGCTCGCCTCGGGCGACGGTGATTTCGATCTGCTCCTGCAAAAAATCCGCAGCAGATACCGCCTGTCGGTCGAGGTGTATGGCGTTGCGGAGCTCACCGCCGGATCGCTCATCCGCGCAGCCGACAGGTTCATTCCCATCGAAGAGCAACTGCTTTTGAGAACAGACCACCCGTAGGGGAATAAAGTAGCCCCGTCATGAGTCTTAGCATCCATGGATGAGAAACGCGCTCGATTCGAAGCGCAGGTTTTGCCGCATCTGGACGCCGCGTACAGGTTTGCCCGATGGTTGTCGCACGCGCACGGCGATGCGGACGATGTCGTGCAGGACGCCGTTCTGCGCGCTTTTCGGGGGTTTGACGGTCTGAGGGGCTCGGATGTAAAGGCATGGTTGCTGGCGATTGTAAGAAACTGCCACTCGACGGCGCTCAAACAGCGGCAGCGCCGCGCCTTCGTGCCCCTTCCTGAAGAGAACGATGCACAACACAGCTACGCCATGACCGCGAATACACCCGATCCCGAGGATGTCTCGATCCGCCGAGACGATCAGCGCACCCTCGATCGGTTGATAGCTGCATTGCCCGAAGAGCACCGCACGGTGCTGATGCTTCGCGAAATAGAGGAGATGGACTACCGCCAGATAGCGCAGGTCACGAACGTGCCGATCGGCACCGTGATGTCGCGGCTGGCACGCTCGCGGGCCGCGCTGAAGGCGCGATGGCTTCAGGAAGTCGAAGGAGAGCCGCGTGCGGTGCGCTGAGTCTATGCGCGTGCAGGCCTATTTCGACGGCGAGGTCGACGCGGTCTCCGGCGCGGATATCGAACGTCACATCGCGCATTGTGCCGAATGCCGCGCCCTGCTCCAGGACTTGGAGCAGGTACGCACCGTGCTGCGTCGGGATTCGGCCTATGCGCGGAGTCCGCCGGCGCTTCGCGCCAAGGTGGTGCGCGCGCTCGATGAGGAGAGCACGGAAGGCGCCGAAATGTCTCGGTCCGTCGCACGGTTTACAAGGATGCCGCGGCTGCGTTCTTTCTGGACGGGCGCGCTCAGCGGGGCAGGCGGCACGGCTCTTGCGGCTAGTCTCCTTTTCTTTCTTTTGGGACCCCGGATGAATCCGTTGGTCGACGAATTGGTGAACGCGCATGTTCGTTCGCTGATGCCGGCACATCTGGTCGATGTCATATCCACCGACAAGCACACGGTCAAGCCGTGGTTTGCAGGTCATGCGGATGTGTCGCCGGTGGTCGCCGACTTCGAGCCCCAGAGCTATCGGCTCATCGGAGGACGCGCGGACTATGTGAATCATCAACGTTCAGCGGTAGTGGTGTACCAACACGGCTCGCACGTCATCAATGTTTTCAGTTGGGCCGGCAACGCCGGTGCATTGCCGTCCGACGTGACCCGCAACGGTTATCACTTCGCGTGCTGGAAATCGGCGGATATCGACTACTGCGCCGTGTCGGATGCCGCGCGGCCCGAGCTCCTCGGGCTCGCCCGGTTGCTGCAGGAGCTCGGCGCGCACGACGGCCGAGAATAGCTTCCTAAGAACGAAGGGAATAAAGCCGGCGCATCCGAAGTCTTCTCTCCCGCAAGCACTTCAAGGAGAGGAACATGTCGGATGATAAAAAGCTGCAGTCGCGCCGCAACGCCCTGAGATGCATGGCCTACGGAGGCGCAGGCACGCTTTTCGCTCTGTCGGGCGGCGTGTTCTCGCCCGTAGACCTGGCAATTGCCGCCACGGACAAGCGGGGCACGGCCCGGCTGGGAAAACCCCTATTCGTCCAGATCAGCGACACACACATAGGATTCAACAAGGATGCGAATCCCGACGTCAACATGACGCTCGCGCAGACCATCGACCTCGTCAACGGGATGACCGAGCAGCCCGCACTCATCATCCATACGGGCGACATCACCCACCTATCCAAGGCCGCCGAATTCGACGAGGCGCAGCAACTGTTCTCGCGGCTGCGCACGAGCGAGATGCATACGGTGCCGGGCGAGCACGACACGACGGACGCGACCGTTACCGAGTACTTCAATAGATTCGGCAAGGCGTCCAATAACAAGGGCTATTACAGCTTCGATCATTCCGGCGTCCACTTCATCGGCCTGATCAATGTATTGGAGTTCAAACCGGGAGGTTTGGGCACGCTTGGGTCGGATCAACTCGCATGGGTCGACGCCGATTTGAAGTATCGCTCCGCCAGCACGCCCATCGTCGTCTTTGCACACATGCCTCTATGGACCGTCTATGAGCCGTGGGGTTGGGGTACCGGCGATTCGGAACAGCTGATGAGTCGGCTGCGCCGCTTCGGTTCGGTGACCATCCTGAACGGCCACATTCATCAAATCGTTCAGAAAGTCGAAGGCAATATGACCTTTCATACGGCGCGTTCCACCGCTTACCCGCAACCCGCCGCCGGAGTCGGGGCAGGACCAGGCCCGCTCAAGGTACCTGCCGATCAATTGGCCGCAATGCTCGGCGTCACCAGCGTGTCGGTGGGAAAATATCCCGGCGCCCTTGTCCTCAACGACACCACGATTGCACGCTCATGACTCCCCGATTTTTTCGTTCCCGGCTGCCCGTCAGCGGCGCGGTGTTGGGGCTGATGGCCATGTTTTGGTTCGACGGGGTCATTCGTTCGCACGCACAAGCTCCCGGGCCGGCGCGGATCTCCATGAAGGATTTCATGTTCTCGCCGGTACCTCTGACCGTGAGCGCCGGATCCACGGTAACCTGGACCAATCTGGATGATGAGCCGCACACTGCGGTCAGCGACACCGGATTGTTTCGCTCAGGCGCCATGGACACGAATGAGACCTTTTCATTCAAGTTCGACACGCCCGGCACGTATCACTTCACGTGTTCGATTCATCCACGGATGGTCGGAACGATCATCGTTCGCTGACGCGTTTGGAGTTGCTTTTAAGCTCAGTCGCGAAAGTTATTGAATTGCAGGGGCACCCCGACATCGGCCTTGCGCAGGAACGCAATGGCCTCTTGCAGATCGTCGCGCTTCTTGCCGATGATTCTGACCTTATCTCCCTGAATCTGGGCCTGTACTTTGAGCTTCGAGTCCTTGATCAGCCGCGACATCTTCCTGCCCGCTTCGGCGTCAATTCCGTGTTTCAACACCGCGAGCTGCTTGGCCCTCGCCAGGTTGATTTCCACATCCTTCACGTCGAGACAGGCGATGTCGATGCCGCGCTTGGCTACCCTGAGCTTAAGGATTTCCAGCATCTGTTTGAGTTGAAACTCCGTCGGCGCCGTCATGGTCACCGTCGTCTCTTCCAGCTCGAACGCGGCGTCGGTGCCCTTGAAATCGAAGCGCTGCCCAAGCTCACGAATCGCCTGATCCACGGCGTTGGTCAATTCATGGTTGTCGATTTCGGAAACGACGTCGAACGAGGGCATTTCAAGACTCCGCGGCTGATACAGGGGGCTAACGATACCCGCGCGCCTGCAAGGTGAATAGCTTGGCGTAACGGCCGTCCGCCGCCATCAGCGACTCATGGCTGCCGCGTTCGACGATACGGCCTTCCTCGAGAACCAATATCTGGTCCGTCATGCGGACCGTCGAGAATCGATGTGAAATGACAATGGCGATGCGGTTACGCGTCAGCTCGCGAAAGTGTTCGAACACTTCTGCTTCCGCTCCCGCATCGATGGCGGCGGTCGGCTCGTCGAGCACCAATATGTCCGCTTCATTGCGCATGAACGCCCGGGCCAGAGCGATCTTCTGCCATTGGCCGCCCGAAAGCTCGCGCCCGTCCTTGAACCATTTACCCAATTGAGTGTGATAACCGGCGGGCAGGGTCTCGACGAATTCGGCAGCCAACCCTTGAGCTGCGGCACTGCGCCAGCGCCCCTCATCGTCGAAGGCGCGCACATCGCCTGCACCGATATTCTCGCCGACCAACATTTGGTATCGCGCGAAATCCTGAAAAATGACGCCAATTCTCTGGCGCAACGTGGTCTCGTCCCATTCCCTGAGGTCCAGGCCATCCAGGAGTATCCGCCCTAGGGTGGGCTGGTAAAGGCGGGTCAGCAACTTGATCAATGTGGTTTTGCCCGAGCCGTTTTGCCCCACCAGGGCTAGACTCTCTCCCGGCCGAACGTGCAGATCGATGCCCGATAATGCGGCGGTGGTGGCGCCCGGGTACACAAACTCCACGGCCTCGAAGCGGATACCGTCGCCGGGGTTTGGGCCACGCTTGGCATCGCCGCTCGAGGTACCGATGGGCTGTTCCAGGTATTCGTAGAGATTCGACAAGTAGAGGTTATCCTCATACAGCCCGCTCACCGCCGACAGAGCGGCGCTCACCGCCGTCTGCCCCTGGCGGAACAACATGAGATACATCGTCATCTGGCCCACGGTCATGGCGCCAAGCACGGTTTCGGCGGCGATCCACGCGTAGCCGCCGTACAGCGCCGCAGTGCCTATCAATCCCAGTCCAAAGCCCCAGGCATCGCGGCGCAATGTCAGATCGCGGTCCTCCCGATACAAGCGCGTGAATATCTCGCGGTAGCGATCCAGCAAGCGCGGTCCGAGCTCGAATAGTTTGACTTCTTTCGCGTTGTCCTCGCGCGCCAATACCGATTCCAGATAGATTTGCATACGCGCTTCAGGTGCGCGCCAGCGGAACAGGCGGAATGCCTCGCCCGAGAATTTCGCCTCCGCCAGAAACGCAGGCAGTCCGGCCAGTATCAGGAGCACGACGGCCCAGGGCGAGAAGCGGATCAGCAAGCCGGCGAACGACATCAGCGAGATTGCGTTTTGCAAGAGCCCGAAGGTGCGCATTACGAGGCTCAACGGACGACTCGAGGCCTCGCGGCGGGCGCGCGTCAGTTTGTCGTAGAACTCGGAATCCTCGAATTGCGTCAGGTCCAGTGTCAACGCCTTTTCTAATATCATCACGTTGACCCGCTGTCCGAGCTGGGCGCGCAACAGCGACTGCGCGAGAGAAATGCCGCGCTGTGCCACGGCGGTGACGGCAACCAACACGGCCTCGAGTCCGACATATTTCACGACGTGAATGAGAACCGTCGCGCCGGATTGCCGATGCCACTCCGCGGCATGGATGACGGCATCGACGATCTGGGCGCCGACATAGGCGATCGCCGCCGGCAGCACGCCTGCGATGAGCGTAAGCAGGGCGAGCGTGATGCTCAGTCCCTTGTTGGTGGTCCAGACGAGCGCAAGTGCGCGGCTGCTGTAGGCGAATACGCCGAACAACCCGCGCTGCAAGCCGTTCTGATCAGCCGCCGGCGGACTTACGTGCGGCGAGTCCGCGATATGAGGGGAAGGGCGTGCCGCCAAGATAGCGCTACTTCACCAAGCGCAGCGCGAAGGGGTAACGGTACGGCACGCCGTCGCTCACGCGAATAGCGGCGATGATGACCAACACGAGATTGACGATGCCCAGGATCCAGAGCAACACAAAGCCGACGAGCACAATGGCCAACAGGGCGAAGATCAGTCCCAGCAGCCATACCGTAATCTGGAAGTTCAACGATTCCTTCGCTTGGGCAGCGACGAAAGGCATGGATTGGCCCTTGGACAGCAATATGATGAGAGGCCCTAGTATCGTGAATAAAGCCAAGCCGCCGAAGGGGAGAAACACCAATCCGCCGCTGCCCAATATCCAGAGCAGACCGCACAGATGGGCGGCCATCGCCCACCCCCGCTCTTCACTGCCGATTACTTCGCTCATGACGCCTCGCTAAGGGTATTCCTGTCCCGCCGCGCGCGCAGTCTATAATGCGCATATTCTTATAGTCCGGTATGGCGGGAGCAGCCGTGAAATTCAAGCCCTTGCTCGATCGTTGGAAGAAAGATGCACCCGCGGCGCGCACAAAGAAGGAATACGCGATTCGCTTGGATCTCGATGATGCCTCGCGGTTGCATGCGTTGGCCGAATTGTTTCCGGGGCAACCGATCGAAGCGATCATTACCGATCTCTTGCGGGCCGGTCTCGATGAAATTGCCGCCGCCATGCCGTATGAGCGCGGTCCCAAGGTCATTTCGCGAGACGATCAGGGCGATCCATTGTACGAGGATATCGGTCTCACGCCGCGCTTTGTCGAGCTCACCCGCAAGTACAAGAAGCAGCTCGGGGCCTCGGGCTGACGAGGAAGCGGGCTTGACGCTGGTTGCTCGGGAAGGCGATACTGCCGCCATGGCGACCGCACGCATCCTGCGCAAGGCTTGGTGGTGGCGCACTCCCTTTTGAGGAGTGGGCGCTGGTCGGTCAAATTTAAATTAGTTTAACGTCGGTATCCAGAACCCATCTCCGCCTTAAAGCCGGTGATGGGTTTTTTGTTGTCCGTGAGATTTGCAGGTATGCATGAAGCCGCCTTTTGACATTGCCGCCGATCTTGATACGCCGGTGTCGGCCTATCTGAAGCTCGCCCCGTTTCGGCCGAAATTCCTGCTCGAAAGCGTGGAGGGAGGAGAACGCCTGGCCCGATATTCCTTCATCGGGTTCGGCGAGTGTCTGGAAGTGCGGCTGGACGCTGCGGGCCTCGCCATCGGCGGTGTGCATTCCCCAAGACCGCGGTCCAAGCTTGAATTCTTGAATGCGCTGCGCGGCGCCCTTGCCCAGGCGCCGCAGCCACAGCCGGAAGTCCCGGGAGTTCCCTTGCTCGGCGGTTTGGTCGGCTATACCGCATACGATGCGGTACGCTATTTCGAACGACTGCCGGGACGCAATCTCGACGCAACCGGGACACCGCATGCGCATTATGTCGCGCCGAAATCTTTGCTGGTGTTCGATCATCTGACTCACACCGTCGCGTTGCTCCATGACGGCAGCGAGGCTGATCGGCAAGCCCTGCGTCGCGACGTGGTGCGGGCGCTGCGCGGCGCCGCGCCGGCGGTCCTTGCGGCAGGAAGATTTTCCCCCGCGACTCCGTCGATGACGGAGGAGGATCACGCGGCCCGAGTGAGGCGCGCGCAGGAATACATCGCCTCCGGGGACGTCTATCAGCTGGTGCTCGCATCGCGCTTCGAGGGCCGTCACGCGCTCGAACCCTTCGAGGTGTATCGAGCACTGCGGCTGCTCAATCCCTCGCCTTACATGTACTTTTGCGAACTCGGCGACATCACCGTGGTGGGCTCTTCGCCGGAAGCACTGGTGAAATGCCACGGCGGGTATGCCCAACTGCGGCCCATCGCCGGATCCCGGCCCCGCGGTGCCGACCCTGCATCCGACGCCGCATTGGAAGCCGAACTCAAGGCGGATCCCAAGGAAAACGCCGAGCATGTCATGTTGGTCGATCTGGCGCGCAACGACTTGGGAAGAGTCGCGACCGCGGGCTCGGTGGTCGTGGATCCCTACCGCGTGATAGAACGTTATAGCCACGTCATGCACATCGTCAGCGGGGTCAACGGCCGGCTTCGGCCCGGACAGGATGCCTTCGACTTGTTCGCAGCGACATTTCCTGCCGGTACGCTGGTGGGCGCTCCGAAAGTGCGCGCCATGGAAATCATCGACGAACTCGAACCGGTGGGCCGCCAGCTCTACGGCGGAACAGTCGGCTACTTCGGCCGGCGCGGAGGTCTGGACCAGGCCATCACGATTCGCACTCTGGTATTTCGCGGCGATTCGTATAGCTACCAGGCCGGGGGCGGTATTGTCGCCGACAGCTCGCCAACAGCCGAATACGACGAGTTGATGGCGAAAAGCGCCGTGCTCAGGCGGGCGCTGGAGTTGGCGGCGGAGGGTCTCTAGGTGCGGCCCAAGATCCTGCTGATCGATAACTACGATTCCTTCACCTACAACCTGGTCCAGGCATTTCTGGTGTTGGGGGCGCTGGTCGACGTGCATCGCAATGATGCGATTACGGTCGCCGAGGCATCGGCGCTCGAGCCCACCCATCTGGTCATTTCGCCCGGCCCCGGAACACCGCGGGACGCAGGTATCTCGATGCAAATGATTCAAGCTTTCACCGGACGCATACCTATCTTTGGGGTTTGCCTGGGTCATCAATCTCTCGTCGAAGTTTTCGGGGGTAAAGTCGTGCGTGCTTCCCGATTGATGCACGGCAAGGTTTCGCCCGTGCAGCATGACGGCAAGGGGCTCTTTGCCGGCCTGCCGCAGGAGTTTGCGGCGGGGCGCTATCATTCTCTCATCGCGGAAGCGAAAAGCATTCCGGCCGTACTGGAAGTCACTGCGCGAACCGCGGAAGGCGAGATCATGGGCGTACGGCATAGGTCGCTGCCCATCGAGGGGGTGCAATTCCATCCGGAAAGCGTGCTGACGCCGGACGGTCCGATTGTCCTGGGAAATTTCCTGAAGACCTAAGCCGTGACCAGCCCCCGCACCACCCTCGATCACTTGCTGCAACGCCGCGACCTTAGCGAGGTTGAGGCGGGGGTGCTCTTGAGATCGCTGACGACATCCGAACTCGACGCCGCCATGGCGGGCGCACTGTTGGCGGCATTGCGCGCGAAAGGCGTTACGGCTGCCGAGGTGCGGGGTTTCGCGAACGCCATGCGTTCGCTGGCGCGCCAACCCGCGCTCCCCATAGGGCTCGATGCCATCGATATCGTCGGCACGGGCGGCGACGCATCCGGCAGCCTCAACTTGTCAACCGGGGCGGCGTTGCTCGCCGCCGCCTGCGGGCTACCCGTCGTCAAGCATGGCAATCGTTCCATCTCCAGCCGCAGCGGCAGCGCCGATCTGATCGAGGCGCTCGGTTTCACGTTGCCTCTGGACGAGACCCAGGCAGCGGAATGTTTCGCGGCTACCGGCTTTACGTTTTTATTCGCGCCTTATTTTCATCCGGCGATGAAGGCTTTGGCGCCGATCCGCGCTGCGCTCGGAATTCGCACCGTGTTCAATCTGTTGGGGCCCTTGACCAACCCGGCGGCGCCGCGCTTTCGCCTGATCGGCGCCTACGACGCGGCGACCGCCGAGCTGATGGCCGGCACTTTGGCGGGGATGGAGATCGAGCGCGCCTGGGTGGTGCACGGTGCGGCGGGTTGGGACGAAGCCACGCCGGTAGGTCCCTTTCTGGCATTCGACGTCACGCACGACGGAATTCGCCGCTGCGAGATCGATCCGCGGGAATTCAAGTTGGCGCCCTGCGCGCTGGGCGAATTGGCCGGCGGCGATGCGGCCGCGAACCTCGCTGCGCTTCTGGAAGTCTTCGAGGGCGGCGATCGCGGGGCGCATTGTGCGGCATTGACCTTGCAATGTGGTCTGGCCTTGTTCATCGCGGGTCGCGCCGCATCCATTCAAGCGGGAATTGACCAGGCGCGCACGACCCTCGACAGCGGCCGAGCCCAACAGTGGCTGCTGCGCTTGCGGCATTTCGCGGCGGGTGGCCGATGAACCGGAGCGTGCTGGCCAGGGGCATCTCGTGAGCGGCTTTTTGGATGACATGGCGCGTTCCAGCGCGGCGCGCGTGGCGCAGGCGCTTCGGCATGAATCCGCCAAGCACCTCGAACTGCGGGCGCGCGCGGCAGCGCCGAGCGCAGCATTGCGTTTGTCAGGCACGGGCTTCGACGTCATTGCGGAACTGAAACTCCGCTCTCCGGTTGCCGGCGTGCTCCGCGACGCGAGCCAAGATTGGTCGGGGCGCATTGCCGCCTATGCGCGGGGCGGCGCAGCGGCCGTGTCGGTGCTGACCGAGCCCTCGCGTTTCGACGGGTCGCTCGAGCATTTGCGCCGGGCCGCGGCGGCTCTGGCGCCCCTCGGAGTGCCGGCGATGCGCAAGGATTTTCTGGTCGCTCCCTATCAGGTATTGGAGGCGCGGGCCGCCGGGGCGGGCGGGGTTTTGGTGATCTTGAGAATGTTGCCGCCGCGGCAGATCGCGGAGCTCCTGGATGCGGCCGCCGAACACGGCATGTTCGTGCTGTTGGAGGCATTCGACGCCGCAGACTTGGAGATGGCGCGCGAGCTTTTGCGGTCACGCTCTGCGCAGGCCCCGGCGAGCAAAGAGCAGATCCTGATCGGCGTCAACTGCCGCGATTTGCAAACCCTGGAAGTGGTGCAGGAACGGTTCGCGGCCCTCGCGCCGCTATTGCCGCAGGGTTGGCCGGCGGTTGCCGAGAGCGGCGTCGCCTCGGCCGCGGATGCCCGGCGCGTGCAGGGACTTGGCTATCGGCTGGCTTTGATCGGCACCGCACTGATGGCTCGCGAAGATCCGGCGCAGTTGCTGCGGGAAATTTGCGATGCGACACGGACAGTGCAAGCTTAAATGGCTACACTCGGCGGCATGTGGATAAAGATCTGCGGCATCACCAGTGCTGACGCGGTGGCTGCGGCCGCAGAGGCCAATGTCGACGCGATCGGCTTCGTGTTCGCGCCGAGTTCGCGGCAGGTGACGCCCGGCCAGGCGGCGCAACTGGCGGCGCTCGCGCCGCCGGGGATTTTGCGCATCGCCGTCGCGCAGCACCCCTTGCAGATGAAGGTCGATGAGATTTGTCGGATTCTCAAACCGGATTACTTTCAAACGGACGTCGAAGATTTGCGCGAACTGAAGATTCCCGCGCATATCAAGGTGCTTCCCGTCGTACGCTTCGGCCGTAAAACACCGAACCCGCTGCCGGCGCGCATGCTGTTCGAAGGCCCGTCGAGCGGTATCGGCGAGCTTGCCGACTGGGGGCGCGCCGCGGAACTGGCGCGGCAAACCGAGGTCATCCTCGCCGGAGGGCTGTCGGCCCACAATGTGGCTGAAGCCATTCAGGCGGTCCGCCCTTTCGGGGTCGACGTGAGCAGCGGAGTCGAGGAAGTTCCGGGAGTCAAAGACCCCGCAAAAATTCACGAGTTCGTGCGGGCGGCTCGCGCGGCCGCGGCGAGCTTGGAGCACGACGCTTGAATTCTTTGCTGCGTAACTTTGCAGGGGCGGAAGGCTTTCCCGACGCGCGCGGCCGTTATGGCGCTTTCGGCGGGCGCTTTGTCCCTGAGACCTTGGTGCCCGCGCTCGATCGGTTGCAAGCGGGAATCGAACGGTATTTGAAAGATCCGGAATTTCAGGCCGAGTTCGCCTACGAACTCAAAACCTGGGTGGGACGCCCGACCGCACTTACTCACGCCACGTCCTTGAGCAAACGTTGGGGCGCCGACGTGTGGCTCAAACGCGAAGATCTTGCCCATACGGGCGCGCACAAAATCAACAATGCCGTGGGTCAAACGCTGTTGGCAAAACGATTGGGCGCAAAGCGCATCATCGCCGAAACCGGTGCCGGCCAACACGGCGTCGCCACCGCGGCAGCTGCCGCTCGATCAGGAATGCCCTGTGTGGTCTACATGGGGGCGGTGGACGTCGAACGGCAGGCGCCCAATGTCGGGCGCATGCAATTGCTCGGTGCGAAAGTGGTACCCGTGACGGGGGGTGACCAGACCTTGCGTGCGGCCATCGATGAGGCCTTGCGGGATTGGGTCTCCGATCCCAACGGGACGTATTACTGTCTGGGCTCGGCAGTCGGACCGCACCCCTATCCCTACTTGGTGCGCGAACTTCAGGCCGTTATCGGCCGCGAGGCGCGGGGGCAGATGCTGGAGTTGGCGGGCGGTTTGCCGGATGCGGCCGTTGCATGCGTGGGGGGCGGCTCGAATGCCATTGGCTTGTTTCATCCGTTCTTGGACGACTCCGAAGTAAAACTGATCGGCATAGAAGCAGGCGGGCGCGGCGCCGGACTCGGCGACAACGCCGCCTCGCTTACTTTCGGGACTCCCGGTGTTCTACAGGGCAGTTACACGTTGATACTGCAGGATGCCTATGGGCAGGTGCGGGAGACGCACTCCGTGTCGGCCGGTCTTGATTATTCCGGAGTGGGACCTGAGCACGCCTATTTGATGGCAGCGAAGCGGGTCGCTTATCAGTCGGCGACCGACGATGAAGCCTTGGACGCGCTCGCCGAGTGCGCCAAGTACGAGGGCATTTTACCCGCGATCGAAAGCGCCCACGCGTTTGCAGGCGCGAGGCGCCACGCGATAGCCCATCCCGGCGCGCGAATCCTGATCGGCTGCTCGGGAAGAGGCGATAAGGACATGGCGATCCTGCAGCGCACCCTCTTGGAGAACCGCGATTGATCAAGGAAACGCCCGCGGCGCCGCGTGACGCGATCTCCGCCGCCATCCGGGCGGCGGCCAACAAGGGCCGACCGGCGCTGGTGGGATTTATTACCGCTGGTTTTCCGACGCGCCTTGAGTTCAAGGCAAATCTCGCCGCCGTCGCCAGTGTCTGCGATGTCGTTGAAATCGGGGTGCCGTTCAGTGATCCCATGGCTGATGGAACCACCATACAGCGTGCGAGCTACATCGCCCTGAGCGACGGCGTCACGTTGCCTTGGATATTCGAGGAACTGCAAACCCTCGAAACGAGGCATGCGGTTCCCATTCTGTTGATGAGCTATTTGAATCCGCTGCTCAGCGTCGGTCTGGATGATTTACCGCGTACGGCGGCGGCGGCAGGGGTCGCCGGCTTCATCGTTCCCGATTTGCCGTTCGAGGAAAGCGGCGATCTCAAATGTGCGCTCGATGTGCAAGGTTTGGCACTGGTGCAAATGGTGACTCCCGTGACGCCTCCCGAGCGTCTGGCAATGTTATGCCGAGAGGCAAAGGGATTTGTCTACGCGGTGACATTGACCGGCACTACGGGGACGCCCAAAGGAGCCTCCACCGAAGTGCCGCGCGAAGTGCTCGAATACATGGATCGAGTCAAATCCTGCACCGAGGTGCCCGTGTGCGCCGGTTTCGGAATCCGCTCCCGCGAGCAAGTTGCCCGTTTTGCAGGCCATGTGGACGGCGTCGTGGTTGGCTCCGCTTTGATGGAAGTTCTGGAGCGAGGCGAAGATGTCGCGAAATTTTTGCGATCACTGCGCGAGGAGCCGGGCTCCTCTGCATAACACGAGGCAGGCGGATCCATGAAGCGAGTATTCCGCGCGGCGTCGTTGCTCCAAGTAGCGCATGCGCGCAACGTATTATTGACTGCGGGGATTCAAAGCGAATTGCGCAATCAGTATCTGGCGGGCGCCCTGGGCGACCTGCCCATGCTCGAAACCTGGCCTCAGCTGTACGTTGAGGACGCCGATGAAGGTTTGGCGCTAAGAGCCTTGGCGCGCGCCGCCGCGGCGCCCGGCGGCGCATCCTGGACCTGTGAAGTTTGCGGCGAATTGCTCGAACCGCAATTCACCAGCTGCTGGCGATGCGGCTCCAACGCATCGACTACGCCATAGCGTTTACCCGAGAGCTTTTGCTCGAAGGGGTGCCAATTATTCCAGGCGGCGTGTCAGACAAACACCGACATGAAATCGCGCGAATTCTGAGCCGAGGTTCAGCGCCTGACCCTGGCTACCGTGTCCTACACAGGTTACAAATCTAGCCGTGTTCAGTGTAACGATTACACGAACGCGAGCATGAGGAGGCTTGCAATGAGTGTCAGCTACAGTTTTTCCCCGCAACCGGCGCCGGTGAACCAGGTTGATTCGCTATTGGGCGTATCGCCGGCCATGCAAGAAGTGTATCGGCTAATCGAACGTGTAGGACCCACCGAAGCAAGCGTCCTTTTGACCGGGGAAAGCGGTTCTGGTAAAGAGCTCGCCGCCCGGGCCATTCACGAATGCAGCACGCGGAGCGGCGGACCTTTCATTGCAATCAATTGCGGCGCCATACCGGCTGGCCTCATCGAGGCTGAATTGTTCGGTTACGAAAAGGGAAGCTTGACCGGCGCGGTACGCGCGCACGCCGGTGTGTTCGAGCGCGCCCAAGGCGGAACGCTGTTGCTCGATGAAGTAACCGAAATGCCGCCGGATATGCAGACGCGGCTGCTGCGCTTTCTGGAGACGCGGAAATTCTACCGTATCGGAGCGAGCACCGAGTTCGCTTCCGATGTTCGCGTCATCGCGTCCACGAACCGCTGCCCGTTGCAAGCGGTGCAGAGCGGTCGGCTTCGCGAGGATTTGTTGTACTGCTTGGCCGTGTTTCCGGTCGAGATGCCGCCGCTGCGAAACCGGGGCAATGACGTGGATTTGCTGGCCGAGCATTTCTTGGCCGAACTGAATGTACAGGGCGGGACGCAAAAGCGGCTTTCGGCGCTGGCCCGGATGATGCTGAAGCAGCATTCCTGGCCGGGAAACGTGCGCGAACTTAAGAATTGCATCGAGCGCGCGTATATCTTGGGCGATGTAGTTCTCGAATTGTCGCCCTTGATTCCGGGTGCGGCGTTGCGCGACGGTATGCAGGTCAGCGACGGCGAGCGCCTGAATATCCGGGTGGGATCGCGCATCCATGATATGGAGCGTTCCCTCATCGAGGCGACTCTGAACTACTTCAAAGGCAACAAACGACGGGCGGCCGATGCACTGGGCTGCAGTCTCAAGACGCTGTATAACAAGCTCAACGGATATTCACAGAATCAAGAGTGCGCGCAGCCTTAAAGCGCCCCAGCAGGAGATAGAACGTGTCAAGAGTACTGATCGCGGACGATCATGCGGTGGTCCGCGCCGGATTCAAGCAATTTCTCGAAGCCGACTCGAGCATCAATGCGGTGGGTGAGGCCGCCAGCGGCAACGAGACTCTCGACTTGCTGAGAGAACAAGAGTGGGACCTCGTACTCCTCGACATTCACATGCCGGACCGCAGCGGCTTGGATATCTTGCGTCATATACAAACCGGCCACCCGGGTGTACGCGTATTGGTGATGAGCGGACTGCCGGAGCAGCAATATGCGGTGAATGTCCTGCGCGCCGGCGCCAGCGGCTATCTATCCAAAGATAGTGCGCCCGAAGAACTGATGAAGGCGGTGCGCACCGTCCTGTCGGGGCGGCGTTATGTCAGCGCGGCGCTGGCCGAAATCTTGGTTGCGGATCTCGACGGTGATCCGGACAAGCCGCTGCATGCTCGCTTGTCGACCCGTGAATTCCAGATATTTTGCAAGCTCGCGGCCGGGCGCGGCGTTTCGGACATCGCGAATGAGCTCAGTCTCAGCGTGAAAACCGTGAGCACCTATCGAAGCCGCATCTTGGAAAAGATGAGTTTTACGGCGAACGCCGACATTACCTCATACGCGTTGCGCAACGGGCTCATTCAATAGGCCGCCCGTGAGAATCTTCCTACAGAAGAACCTGGGAAGCCGGGGTGGCCCCCTTGCGACGCGTGAGGCTACACTCCGATCAGCATGCAAACAACCATCACGGACGCAATGTCAATGGCGCAGTGTTTGAGAGTCCTACTCGTCGAAGACTCCAAAGTGCTGACGGAGCGATTGACTGAGGCGATACGGCAGATTCCTCAAGTGGAATTGATCGGCACCGCCGACACCGAGGCTACGGCCGTCGCCTCGGCCAAGCGTGATTCGGTCGATGTCATCATTTTGGATCTGCACTTGAAGCAAGGCACCGGCTTCGGCGTCATGCGCGCACTCGCCACCGCACAGTTGAAGCCGCGGATCATCGTGTTGACGAATTATGACTTGCCGGAATACAAGAACGCCGCGATCGCTCTCGGCGCTACGCATTTCTTGGACAAGGCCCGGGATTACGGCAGGCTCCCCGAGGTTTTGCACGAGATCTGCGAAACCCATCTCGCGAAGCATTAGCCGCGAAGCATTAGCCGCGAAGCATTAGCAACGCCTGCCGCGAAAGGCGTCCTTTCTACCAGGTGCTCCCGCCTCTTGCCGTAACGCCTACAGGCCCTTCAGCCATCCCGACCTACAGTAGGGCCCCGCGTCCGACAGCGGCACTGACCCCTGGCGCCTAAGATGTGTCGTCAACACACTCGGCCGCTCGGGCCGCGACATACTGGGAGCTATAGACATGATGGTGAGATTGTCCAAATTCACGCAGGGTGCCGCGGCATGCGCCGCCCTTGCCCTAGGGTTGGCGGCTTGCGTGAGCACGCCTATTCCCAACGAAAAAATTGCAGTGGCCAAAGCGGAGGTGCAGCGTGCCGAACAGTCCGGCGCACCGGAATTCGCGCCGGTCGAAATGGCGGCGGCGCGCGACAAACTCGCCCGCGCGGAAAAGGCTGCTGCCGACCGCGAGGCTGTACCCGCGAACCAATTGGCCGAGCAAGCCGATGTGGATGCGCGGGTTGCCGAAGCAACAGCGCAGCAGCAGCGCGCGCGCAAAGCGGCAACGGAATTCGATGTCAGCATGCAGGCATTGCGAAATGAATCCATGCGTGCGACGCAATCTACTCAATAAGGTGCTCATATGAACGTAAAACTAATCACCGGGATGGGCCTGGCGCTGGCTTTGTGCGCTTGCGTATCGACGCCGCGGCCCAATGCGGCGCTCGAAAGCGCCCATGCCGCGGTTCAAGCGGCGGAACAGGATCCCAACGTCAACAAGTACGCAGCCTTGGATCTGCAGGCGGCGAAAAACGATCTCGCAGTAGCGGACGACGCAGCGCTGCATCATAGTGATGCCGCGATTGCGCATCCCGCATACCTGGCCGCGCAAAACGCCCGGCTGGCGCAGTTGCATGCGGCGGCCAAGGCAGACGATGCGAGGGTCGCGGCGGGGCAGGCGGAGCGCGACCAAATCATGCTGGCCGCTCGGAATCGCGAGGTGCAGAACGCCAAGGCGGCGACCACCGAGGCGAGAATGGCCACCAATGCGGCGCTTGATCAGCGCGATCAGGCGGCCCAGGAGGCGGCCCGACTGCAAGCGGAAGTCGATCAACTCAAGGCGACGCCGACTCCGCGCGGACTCGTGATGACCCTTGGGGACGTATTGTTTGATACGGGCAAGGCGGAACTGAATCCTGGCGCCAGCCGCAAGCTGGACCAGCTCGCCCAGTTCTTGGCTGAACACAAGGATCGGCGTGTGCAGATCGACGGATTCACCGACAGCATCGGATCGGATTCGTATAACGAGGAGCTGTCGAGGCGACGCGCGGATGCGGTCAAGTCGGCGTTGATCACGCGCGGTATCGACGCCTCGCGAATCGGAACCCAGGGCTACGGCAAGGCATATCCCGTGGCCAACAACAGCGATTCGGGCGGTCGCCAATTGAACCGCCGGGTGGAAGTGGTGATCGGCGGCGACAACGGCACGACCATCTCGCCGCGCAGCTAAAGACGGGCGGACGGTGTTTGCGCGAAGCCCTCGCCGGCGGCGAGGGCTTCATCACGTCGGATCCAGCAGCATTCTCGGCAAAGGGATCATCGCGATCACCGTCGTGCCGCCGGAACCTGGGCTGCGCACCTCCCAGCTGCCGCCGAGCGCGGAAATTCGATGCCGCATCGATGCGAGGCCGTGAGAGGTGATCGTCTGGAGCCGGCTCGGCGGGATTCCCTTGCCGTCATCGGATACGCGCAGTAGGAGGGTATCGCCTTCGATGCCGATGGCCAGGTCCGCGGACTTTGCTTCCGCATGCTTGAGAATGTTCGTCAGGGCTTCTTGGGCGATGCGGAACACGCCGATGGCGGCATCGGCACTGAATTTGAGCTCCGCCTCGGGAATCGTTTCAGTGCACGTGAGCCCCGCCCGCCGGCAGGTTTCCTTGAATTGCCAGCGCAACGCCGCGAACAGGCCCATGTTGTCGAGCAAGGTGGGTCTCAGTTCTTCGACGACGCGGCGCTTCAAATCGACACCCGCGCTCAACGATTCGTGAATGCGTTTGAAGCGTTGCTCGATGGCCGGATCGGTGGTGGGGAGCCGGTGCTGGAGCCAGGACAAATCCATCCGCGCAGCAACCAGCAAGCCGCCGAGTTCGTCGTGCAGTTCGCGCGACAGGGCGTACTTTTCCTGTTCCGATACTCCTTGCAGATGAGTCGAGAGCGCCGTCAGCTCCCGCGTCCGTTCACCGACTTGGTGTTCCAGTTCCTGCTTCTGATCTCGAAGATCAGTGGCTTGGCGAGCGCGCCGGCGCATGTCGTTGTAGACGAGCCGCGTTGCAAGTAAAACCAGACCGATATTCAAGATGACGCCCACCGCGGACACCCAGCGAGACAATCGAAAATCCGTCTGCCACTGGGCCGTGGCCGCGGCGAGTTCCGTGTCCTCGGCGAGGCGCATGTCGCCGACGATCCTGGATATTTCATCCATGGTACGTTTGCCTACGTCGGTGCGCACGACGTTGACCGCCGGTGCGGACCCTCTGTGCCTGAACAGCGCGAGAGTAGCCTCGAGTTCGCCGAGCTTCTTCCCCATCAGTACCCGCAGCTCCTGAAGCTCGCGGTTATCGCCGTTGCCGCCGAAGGCCGCGCGAACCCGGTCGAGGGCAGCCTCCACGTTGGCGACCGCGTCGGTGTATGGCTGTAGATAGGAACTTTCGCCCGTCAGGAGATACCCGCGCTGGCCCGACTCGGCATCCACCAGGAGCGCTTCGAACTCGCTCAGGGCTAACTGCCTCAACTGCGAAGCGTGGACACGTTCGTTGGCCGCGTTAAGTCTCGACTGTCCGGCCGCCGCAAGGAAAAAAAGGCCGATGAGAAAGCCCATCAGCAGCAGTGGAGGCAAGGCGATGTACCATCGACCGATGTCGCCCAATTTCTCGCCCAAGATTTTCATTATTCAAGCGCCTGCGCTGTGGCCGTAGTTTAACTGGCACGTGCGTCCATGTGGGGCAAATCCTACAGGATGGGTGGAATTGGGGCCGATGGTGCGGCCCAGGCGCGGCGCCCACAATAACCCTGATATGTTCTTGGTGCTCAATAGGAGACAACAAATGGAATCCACATTCGACGGGACCACCGAGCAGGTGCGTGCGACCGGGAGTCGGCTCAAGAATGATTTGAGCGACGGGGTCGGCAATATCAAGGCGACCGCTTCAGGCGAGATCAAGAATTTGCTGGCGGACGTCGAAGATTTGATGGCACGCATCGCCGATCTGAAAGATGCGGACGTGGTGCGCGTACGCACCAAGGTTCAGCGCGCGGTCAACGCAACGAAGCAAAGTCTGGCGGACGGGGCAGATGCCATAAGGCAGCGAGCCCAAAATGTGGCCAGCACGGCGGATGATTACGTCCGCGATAGCCCGTGGCAAGCGATCGGGATCGCCGCGTTGGTGGGCGCCGTCGTGGGGATTCTCGCAACGCGCCGTTCTTAAGGGTACCGAGGTGCGCCTGCTGTGGTTGATCCCGAAAGCGGCACCCGCGCTGCTCCGCCATCTGGTGGCGTACGTCGACCTCGTGAGCTTGGATCTAGTCCGCGCACAGCGGGAAATGGCGGCCGGGATCGCAATGTCCGCGGTCGTCGCCGTTTGCGGTGTTTTTGCGGTTCTAATGGGCTGCCTCGCCGTAGTGGCTTACACCTGGGATACGCCCTATCGCGTCGCCGCCATCGGGTGGATGGGGGGCGGATTTCTCGTGGCCGCCATCGCGGCCGCCGTGTACCGAGCCAATACCTTGCGGGCGCGCGCGCAGCTTTTTGGCGAGCTGCGCCGGGAATGGCAGGCAGATCGCGTCCTTCTCGAACATCTGCTCTCGTCGAATCAGGATTGACCCGCCTATGATGGATCGCGACATAGCCGCCCGGGCTGAGATTCTTGCCAGGCTTTCTACGACACGCGAGGAGCTACGGCAGATCCTCGACCCGCCGCGTCCTCAGGCCGGCTCCGGCGGCAGCGAAGGCGTTCGTGCTGCGGGCTTCCCGCGGAGCCGTACGCTCCAGATGCTCATGAGCGGCCGAGGGTTGGGGACACTGGGTGCCGTCGCGGCCGGCCTCGTGGTTGCGCGGCCGGCATTGGCGCTGCGTGTCCTGCGCATGCTGCCGACGGGCGCGGTCGCCAGAATGCTCTTGTTAAGAGCCTTTACGGCAGCGCGCGCAAGGCGTCAGTAACCGCGGATCGGCACGGGCCGATCACCCCAAGGTGATAACTCCGTAATGGTAGTTGCCGTCGTCCACCAGTGCGATCGCACAGGGGGCAACTGCTATTTCGCGTCCATCGAGCGTGGCCCGGATGACTCCTCTGCTGACGCCGTGCGGATTCTCTATGGCGATGCGGTACCGCGATGACCCATATTTGTAGGTGATCTCGAAGCCGGCCCAGCCGCGAGGAACGCAGGGATTGATCGCCAAAATCGCGCCGCGCAGTTGGATGCCCAGAATTCCCTCCATTGCCGTGCGGTACATCCATCCCGCGGATCCGGTGTACCAGGTCCACCCGCCCCGGCCCACGTGCTGGGGAGACGAGTACACATCGGCACAGGCGACGTAGGGCTCGACTTTGTAGCGGTGAATTCCTGCCCGGGTGCTCGCATGATTGATGGGATTGAGAATCGAGAACAGCTCTCCGGCACGATCGCCGTCGCCGAGCAGCGCAAACGCCAGAGTCGACCACATGGCGGCGTGAGTGTACTGTCCGCCGTTTTCGCGGATGCCGGGAGGATAGGCCTTGATGTAACCGGGATCGTGGGTGGTGTGGTCGAAGGGCGGCGTGAACAATTGCACCAAGCCATCGCTGCGGCTGACGAGCTGTGCGTTGACGGCCGACATCGCCCGGACCGCGCGCTCAGGCTCGGCGGCGCCGGAAATCACCGCCCAAGATTGAGCGATGGAATCGATCCTACATTCATCGCTGGCGACCGACCCCAAGGGCGTGCCGTCGTCGAAGTAACCGCGCCGATACCAGTCGCCATCCCATGCTTCGCGCTCGATGGCTTGCTGCAGGGCGAACGCGTGTTTACGCCACGGCGCCGCCACCGCCGGCTCGCCGCGGCGCTCGGCAATCGGCGCAAACTTGAGCAGCGCGGCGTACAAAAACCATCCGAGCCAGACACTCTCGCCGCGTCCCTCGGCTCCGACTCGATTCATGCCGTCGTTCCAGTCGCCCGCGCCGAACAGCGGCAGACCGTGCGAGCCGATCGAGAGACTCGAATCGAGAGCACGCACGCAGTGTTCGAACAGCGAACCTGAGGTCTTGGACTCGGGAGCGGAAACGACTTCGTGGCTGTCCGCCGGAAGCGGGCCGCCCGACAGGAACTGCACCTGCTCCTCCAGCACCGCAAAATCCTCGGTGATCTCCAGGTAATGGGCGACCACGAACGGCAGCCAAATGCGGTTGTCGGATATGCGGGTCTTTACCCCCAGGCCGCTCGTCGGAAGCCACCAGTGCTGAACATCGCCTTCCTCGAACTGACGCGCCGCCGCGCGCAAGATGTGTTCTCGAGTAATCTCAGGCTTCGACACGGCTAGCGCCATGACATCCTGGAGTTGATCCCGGAAACCGTATGCTCCGCTCGACTGATAAAAACCCGTTCGCGCCCATACCCGGCAGACGAGCGTTTGGTACAGCAACCATCCGTTGACCAGGATGTCCATGGAGCGATCCGGAGTCTTTACTTGGACGGCGCCCAGCACCTGGTCCCAGTAATCCGTTACCTCCTTCAGCGCGGCGTCGAGATCGGCTCTGCGGTAGCGTTCGATGAGCTCGACGGCCGCCGCGGACGACGCCTCCTCGCCCAGCAGGAACGTGAATTCGGTCTCTTCGCCCGGAGCCAAAGTGATTCGCGCCTGCATGGCGCCGCAAGGATCCAAGCCGCCGCCCACGCGATTCGACAGGCGATTTGTGCCGAGCAAAGCCTTGGGTTCGGCGAGGGATCCGTGGCGGCCGACGAACTCGGCACGATCGGCCGTGCAGCCTTGCTGGCGGCCTGCCATGTCCATGAATGCGATGCGCGACTGAAAGTCCGTTCGCCAGGGATTTCGCGCGAGCATGGCCGAAGTCTTGGGCTCGATCTCGGTCACGATGAACGCCGCCGTCTTGCCGCGCTGGTTCCCCAGGACCCAATCCAAATAGTGAGTGACCGAGAGTTGCCGTCTTTCGTCGGAGCGGTTGACGATCTTGAGGCGAGAGATCTTCAGGGCATCCTCGAGCGGTACGAATTGCACGAGGTCCAGCGAGATTCCGTGCGACGTGTGTTCGAACCGGCTGTATCCGAAGCCGTGGCGAATGACATACGTGCGGGAGGGATCCCGAATGGGCAGCGGCGTTGCGCTCCAGAGATCTCCGCTTTCTTCGTCCCGAATGTAGATGGCTTCCGCCGGCGCATCGCTGACGGGATCGTTGCACCAGGGCGTTATCTGGTTCTGCTGCGCGTTCAGCGACCAGGTGCTGCCGGAGCCGTCCGCCGAAACCTGAAATCCGAAATTCGGATTGGCGATCACGTTGGTCCATGGTGCGGGCGTCCATTGGCCCTCATCGAGGACGACCACGTATTCGCGCGCGTCCGCTGAAAACCCGCCGAGGCCGTTGAAAAATTCGAGCGGCGGCAGGGTGCGGCCGGTCGGTTCTTTTCTCTGAGTGCCGGTGTTCTGCATCCGCTGCCGCGGCGCCGGTTCCGGTTCCCGCAGGCGTGCGAGCTGATCGCTCAAGGTGCCGCGCCGCGCGACGAAGATGGCGCGGGCGGCCGTCTGCAACAGGTCGCGCGTGGAAGAGAGCAGGAGATCCGCCCGCAGCAAGAACACCGAACCGCGCCGGGTGCCATCCTCATCACGGCGGCTTTGGGAGGTTCTGATCGCGGCGTCCAGGGCTTGCTGTAAATCCGATGCGTATGACGGCGGCTTGTCATTCAGTATGACGAGATCCACGGCCAGGCGCTTGAGCCGCCAATACTCATGCGCGCGCAGCAATTGTTTGACGATTTCCAGGTCGCTCTCGTCATCTATCCTCACCAACACGATCGGCAGATCGCCGGATATGCCGTGAGGCCACAAATCGGCCGGTCCCAGTCGATTTCTCTCTAGAACGTCGCGCGATGCGCGCAGCGAAGAATCGGAGTACAGGACCCGGTTGGCGATGCGCTGAAACGCTTGAGCCTCCTCGAAATCGACGCCCAAATAGCGGAGCTGCACCTGTGCCTGGGTCCACGCCAGGGTTCGCGCGCGTTCGAATGCAGCCATGTCGCGATGCTTATCGACCAAGGCAATGGCGTCCTCGCGGCTTGCGCTGACGCTGGTCCAAAAAGCGATGCGCGCGGTTTCCCCGGGTGCGATCCGAACACGGCGCCGCAGAGCCAGTACCGGATCGAGGACGGTGCCCGCGGTGTTGGAGAGGGGCCGAGCGTCCACGATCGAAACGGCGTTTCGCAAATCGTTGCCTCGGCCGAGAAAGCGTGCTCGATCGGTTTCGAATTGCAGACCGCCGATGCTCACTCCCTCGAGAGCACTGACGTGAGCGACCCACGCCTTGGGATCGGACGGATCTCGAGCCCTCCGCGTTGCCAGCAGCGCCCCGCTCTCGGCGATGAATTCAGTGCGCACGAAGAGCTTGGAGAAGGCGGGATGCGCGGAATCGGCGTCAGCCGTGGCGATGACGACCTCGGCGAAGGTCGTCAATTCGATTTCACGGACGCGCGTGCCTTCGTTGGTGACCGAGACACGGCGGACTTCAGCGTCGTCCTCGCCCGAGACCAGAATCTCAGTGGAGGTGAGGATGGGTCCGTCCCGCCGGGTGATCTCCGCGTGATCTTCGAAAAATGCGACCTCATAGCTGTCCGGTTCGCATCCAACGGGCTGATATCCGGCCGACCATACCTGACCGCTGACGACATCGCGAAGAAACACGTAGCAGCCCCAGGGATCACAGGTAGGGTCCTCGCGCCAGCGGGTCACGGCAATGTTCCGCCAACGGCTATACCCGGAACCCGCGGCGGTCAACATGACGGAATAGTTGCCGTTTGACAGCAGATGAGTGCGCGGGGCGACGTGGTGCGGCGAGGTGAAGCGGCGTGGCGCCACGGCCGCCAGTTCGCGCAGCTCCGGAGCCGACGGAACTTCTTCGGCCGGTCGCGACGGCAGGTCGGCATCGCGCGGTGTCCGTTCCTGCAAGAGAAGCTCAGTCGCCTGAATGATGGAATTCGAATGAAGGCATGCGCGAAACATACCGTCTTTCAAGACGTTGGCAATAGACACGAGGATCATCCCCTGGTGATGCGCCATGAACGCTCGCACAGGCACCACCGCCACGCCTTCGGGCAGCCGCGCGGGCGAGAAATCGAGCGCCTCATACCAGCCGAAGCGGCCGCGGGCGCCAAGTTTTTGAAGGCGCTCGAAATTGCGCATGGCGGCGGGAGGATCGATCATTGCGGCAAGGCCGGTGGCATAAGGCGCGACGACGGCTTCGTCGCCCAAGCCGCGCTGCAGTCCCAAACCGGGAACGCCAAAGCTCGAGTATTGATAGGTGAATTCCCGATCTCGCGCATTGAACGCGGATTCCGAAACTCCCCAAGGCAAATTCCGCTCATCGCCATACTCGATTTGGCGTTTGACGATCAGCCGGGCGGTTTCGCCGAGAACGCTGCCCGCCGGTTCGCGCATGATCAGCACCGGCATCAGATACTCGAACATGGAGCCGGACCAGGACACCAGGGCCGAGCTTCCATTGCCGGGCGTGAGCAAGCGTCCCAGTCTGAACCAATGACGAACCGGCAGATCGCCCTTGGCAATCGCAAAGAAACTCGCGAGCCGCGCTTCCGATGCCAGAAGGTCGTAGCAGCTTGGGTCTTGAGCGCGGTCCGCCACTCGGTAGCCGATGGTCAACAATTGACGTTCCGGCTCCAGCAGAAACCCGAATTCCATGGCCATCGCGAACGCTCGTGCCCGCGACCCCACCGACTCCAGCCGTGCGCCGAGCCGCGCGATCCCGGCGTCGTCAGCTTGGATGTCACGCAGGTGGCTCAGCACATTGGTGCGCAGCATGTCAGACCAATGCAGAAGGGGTGCATTGCCGTCTTCCGGGCGTTCTTCGGTGAGAGCCTGGGCAATGTCCCGCACATTTTCGGCTTGCTCGAGTACGACCGCGAGTGCCGCGGCGCGGCCGCTCGAGTCGATCGATCGCAGCGACGCACGGAGGCTGTCGACTGCCGCGTCGAGCTGGCGCGGCGAAACGCCATAGCTGCGCCGGCCGTCGTTGAGCACTCGCGCGACATCCTGCAATTGCTCGAGGGTGTCCAACATCCCGCTTACGTCGATATGAGCGCGGGACGATTGTACCGACCAAACGCGGCACACGCCGTCCAAGGCCAGTAAATCACCGGCGAGATTGCCGCTGTCCACGGTCGAGATGTATTTCGGATCGAGCGGACGCAGATCGTGCGTGTCGTACCAGTTGTAGAAGTGCCCGCGATACCTCTCGAGTTTTTCGAGCGAGGCAAAAGCCGCTTCCAGCCTGTCCACGGCATCGAAAGTCCCGATCCATCCGAATTCGCGGGCCGAGACCACGGACAGCAGGTACAGTCCGATGTTGGTCGGCGAAGTGCGGTTTGCGATCACGGCATACGGTACCTCCTGGAAGTTGTCCGGCGGCAACATGTTCTGTTCCGCAGTCACGAACGTATCGAAAAAGCTCCAGGTCTGGCGCGCCATGATGCGCAGACGATGCCTGTCTTCCGCGGTCAACGTCCCGCGGCGGGCGGGGCGCGCCGGCAGGCTGATGTTTCGAGCGACGGCCGGCGCAACCAGCCACGCCGCGAGGAAGGGCACGGCGATCCAGGGAAATTGGTGCGCTTCGAGAAGCAGGGCCAGCGCCACACCCAAGACGAGCAAAATGCCGCCCGCCATCTTCCGGTAATATCCCGGCACCGTGGACGAAGCGTGCACATTCGATTGCGCCGTCGTGGTCCATTCCAAAAGATTGCGCCTCGAGATGGCCAATCGATACAAAGTACGGAGAATGGCATCCGTCATGGTCCATGCCTGATCCGCCCAGAAGATCACCCGTAAGCCGATCAGCGACGCGCTCTGGGACGCTTCCTTGCGCAGAGTGCGGAGGTAACTCGTCCTTGTGAAATCCGCAAACTTCGGCAGGTGATTGACAATGAAGGGCAATAGCGTCGGCAGAACCATGGTTCCGAGAAAGAAAATGCTCCAGACGAGCGGTGCGGATCCCAGCCAAACGATGGCGAGCCCCAAGACAACGGCAGGCATCACCATTGACCTGCGCAAGTTATCGAACATCTTCCAGCGCCCCAGGGGCGACATTGGCGTGTGAGCCCCAAGCACCCACGGAAGCAGTTGCCAATCGCCGCGCGCCCAACGATGCTGGCGCGCCATGGCAACATCGTAACGAGAGGGATATTCCTCGACGACCTCGATGTCCGAGGCAAGGCCGCAGCGGGCGAAAGTGCCCTCGAACAGATCGTGACTGAGCAGGCGATTGTCGCCGACACGATTCGCCAATGTCGTTTCAAAAGCGGTGACGTCGTAGATCCCTTTGCCGCTATATGAGCCCTCGCGGAACATGTCCTGATAGACGTCGGAGACGGCGAATGCGTACGGATCGATACCGCTCGGGCCGGAAAAGACTTTTTGGAAAAAGGACGCTTCGTGACCGACGGGCAGCGACGGCGTGACGCGCGGCTGCAAGATCCCATACCCCGCCGTCACGACCCGCTGGACGGGATCGATGACCGGCTTGTTGAGCGGATGCGCCATCTTGCCTATGAGGCACATGGCCGCGCCGCGCGGCAGGCGCGTGTCCGCGTCCAGGCTGATGACATACCGCACTCCGGAAGGCGGTTGCGGCGGCCGTCCGCCGACGGGCACGAAGCTTGTATTGGCCGAGCCGCGCAGCAACAGATTGAATTCATGCAGCTTGCCGCGCTTGCGTTCCCATCCCATCCAGCGCGCTTGGGCCTCGTTCCACATCCGCCTGCGATGCAGCAGCAAAAATCGGTCCTCGCCGTGGACGCTGCCGTAGGATCTGTTGAGCCGCGCGATTCCGGCGGCCGCGGCGGCCAGCAATTCTTCATCCTGCGGTGCGCTTTCGGTTTTCGAGTCGACCCAGTCGGTGAGCAGCGCGAAGCGCAGGTCGCCGTCCTGGGTGGCCAAGTAATGAACCTCGAGCCCGCGCACGGATTCTTCGATGTCGGCAATGCTTGTCAGAAGAATCGGCACCGCAACTACCGTGCGCAATTCGGTGGGCACGCCATCCACGAGTTCCAGCCCCGGCAGCACGGCGGGGCCGCAGAAATGAGTCACCCAAAGATTGACGATGCTGATCCCGATATCGGACGCCGCCACGAAGGCGAGCATTACGGCGAGAATCGCCGAAGCCGCATGCAGGCTCGGCAGGCCGGCGAAGAAGATCGTCGCGGCCGTCAACGCGATGCTCAGGGCGGCGATGCCGCCGCCGTAGCCGAGAATCCCCGCGGCGCGCGTCCAGCGAGCTATGCGCTGGTTCCATGGGATGCGGTACCGCAATTCCCGTTCCAAGGCGGAACGTCCTGCGGACACGAGGTAATAGCCGGGTTCGAGCTCGTGTTGCGGTACGTTCGCGCGCCTGCGCGCACCGCCGGCGGCCGCGCGCTCGGCCGCCTCCAAAGCGCGGCGGGCGACCTCTATTTCGGTGTGCCGCGAGCGGCGCGACAGGTCTTCGATTGCGTGGCGATAAAGGTCGCGGGTCGTAAAGTCGAAGTCCGCGAACGAGCTTCGTTCGCGCATCAATTCGTCGACGAGACTGACGCTTTCGAAGAATTTTGCCCAGTCGACCGCCGAGATGAGCCGCAAACTGGTAATGATATTGCGGACGCTCAGGTTGACTGCACCCTGACGCTGATGCTCGCCGTGAACGACGTCGTCCGCCGTGGTATTTTGCGCGGCAAGCGTCCGATGCAGCCACGCCAAACCCGGCGTGGTCTCTGGGTCATGATCCCGCAGCCGCTGAAACAGCTGCGCGCTGAACGCGTTGGGAAGGTGCTGGCCTTCGACGGCACGCATCGAGGCGGCATCGGGCCCCGTCTGTGCGGCGTCATCCATCAGCCACTTGTCGGCCAATGTGTCCGCGTTCTCGCGCAGCGCCAGCCGATAGACGATTCCGGATGCCAAGCGAGTGAGGTTTTCGATCAGCACCACGCGCAACGTAATGGCGATGGCCCACAGCTCGCCGATCGTCAGCGGTTGGATCCGTTGGTACGCGCGGCAAAAGCGGTACAGGGTCTCCGGTTCGAAGCGGCTATCCGAGTGCGCGACAACGGCCCACGCGAGTCCATAGACGCGCGGATAACCGCGCAAGGGCCCGTGCGAAAGCTTCGGCAGCTGTTTATAGAATCCGGACGGCAGATCGCGGCGCACGGCACGGATGTGCTCATCGACCATGTAGTAATTGTCGACGAGCCATTCGGCTGCCGGAGTGACGGCATGGCCTTTGCGAATCCCGGCGATCAGGGCGTGGAAAGCGGCATCGAGGCGCAGCGCGTTGGATCGCAATCGCCTGCGCAAGGAAACGCCGGCGGTTTGGCTAGGCGACACTTCCTGCGCCTTTGCCAAACTTTCTGCGTGCTGTTCAAGTCGCTCGACGCTGAAGATCTCAGCGGAGATGGGCTCGTCAATCTGAGAGGCCCGGTCCAACAGCGCACGCCCATGGCCGCGCCTGCGGAAATACTTCAATCGCACCTCTTTGATTCGCCGCCCAAACAGAGCGGCGAGGATAGCGCAATCCGCACATCACCGCCGCTTTTGTAAGTCTTACCGAATCGCGGCGCGGATCAAATTGCGGCCGCCGACCAACGCGTGGGTCGGATCGAATTCCACCCAACCGACTCCGGGCAGATACACCTGAATCCAGGCATGGCAACGTCGTCTCGGGCGCGTCACTGATTCAGTTTCCAAAGGGCGAGATTGAGCGTGGCTGCGAAACCGACCCAGAGGAAGTAGGGCGCCAGCAGCCATGCGGCGGCGGCCCTTACCATCGCGAATTCACGGATGGTCCACGCGATCGCCACCCACAGCGCCACGTTCACGAACAAACCGGCGCCGATGTTCTTGGCGCCGAAAAACAGCGGCGCCCACGCGGCATTGAGGAGGAGCTGAAGAGCGTAAGCGGCGAGCGCCGCCCCTCTGCCGCGATGGTAGCGTTCGCGCCAAATCAGCCATGCGGAAGTACCCATGGACACGTAAAGCACGATCCAGACCGGCGCAAACCAACTGTTGGGAGGCGCCCACCCGGGCTTCCCCAGCATCGCGTACCAGCGATTGGCTTCCGCTGAGACGCCAGGCGCGAACACGGCTCCCAGCGCGCCCGCGGCCAGGGCGGCGGCGACGAAGGCCGCGAGGATGAGCCAATTCGGCCGCGAATTACGGCCGCGATAGCTGGTCGAGCTCTCGATCTGTATTCTCATGCGCCGCGCGACTTGGAGGATCTCGACCACACGAAGAGCACGATGGCGGCGGCCATCTGCGACCAGCCCAGCCACGCGAATGGCGTCGAGAAAGCCAGCCAGATCAAACCGGACAACCAGAGCACGGCCGCTGCGATGGCTGTATCCCGGCGCGAGTCGCTGCGCCGCATTTCATCGCGCAGCTCTGCGACGTCGCTGTCCTGCACTTGCAATCGCAGGCGTCCGTCTGCCGCATCGCGCACGGCGGTTTGGAATATTTGCGGCACCTGCTGCAGGGCCACCAGCACATCGGGCAACTGCGTGCGGGCACGCCGCAGAAACGCTGCCGGACTCATTCGCTCGCGCCGCCACTTGCGCAAGTAGGGTTGCGCCGTCCGCCATAGGTCGAGCTCGGGGTACAGTTGTCTGCCAAGCCCTTCGATGTTGAAGAGCGTCTTCTGCAGGAGGATGAGTTGCGGCTGCACCTGCATGTCGAAGCGCCGCGCCGTTTCAAACAGGCGCAGCAGCACTTGCGCAAAGGAAATTTCCTTCAGCGGCTTGTTGAAAATCGGCTCGCAGACGGTGCGCACCGCGGATTCCAGTTCATCGACACGCGTTCCCCTCGGTACCCAACCCGATTCCACATGCAATGCCGCGACCCGGGCGTAATCGCGGTTGAAGAATGCCAGGAAATTTTCGGCCAGGTAATGTTGGTCGCGCGCCTGCAATGTGCCGACGATGCCGAAGTCCACCGCGGCATAGCGGGGGTTCTGCGGATCGTCGAGTTGCACGAAGATATTGCCCGGGTGCATGTCGGCGTGAAAAAAATTGTCGCGGAACACCTGCGTGAAAAAAATCTCCACACCGTTTTCCGCCAGTTTTGCGATATCCGCGCCACGCCTGCGCAATTCATCGAGATCGTTGACAATGACGCCGTGTATTCTCTCCATGACCATGACGTTGACCCGGCAGTAGTCCCAATAGACCTCGGGTACGTACAGCAAGGGCGAGCCTGCAAAATTTCGCTTCAACTGAGCGGCATTGCCGGCTTCGCGCAGCAAGTCCAGCTCGTCGAGAATGGTCTTGCGGTATTCGCCCACCAGCTCGACCGGCCGCAGGCGGCGCGCCTCTCCCCAGTACTCGTCGGCGAGCTTGGCCAGGTACTCCAGTACCTCCAGGTCGAGATCGATGATCTCGCGCATCCCGGGCCGCAATATTTTTACGATGACCTCGCGGCCGCTTTTGAGAGCCGCGACATGGACTTGCGCGATCGAAGCCGCAGCGAGCGGCTTGGGCTCGAAGCTGCCGAATATGTCCTCGAGCTTGAGGCCAAACGCCTTTTCGATCGACGCGATCGCGATCGCGCCGTCAAAGGGCGGGACGCGGTCCTGAAGTTTCGCCAGCTCATCGGCAATTTCCGGCGGCAGGAGATCACGGCGTGTCGATAGAGCCTGTCCGAATTTGACGAAGATCGGCCCGAGTTCCTCGAGCGCCAGGCGCAGCCGCTCGCCGCGGGTGACGCCGATGCTGCGCTGAAACCATGTCCACGGCGACAGATATGCGAGAAAGCGAAACGGCCGATACAAGTGAGTAGCGCGCACGAAATCATCGAGCCCATGCCTTACCAGCGCACGTTGAATTTGCAGCAGCCGGGCGAGGACGCGGGGCTGCATCAGCCGGCACCCTTCAGTCGCCGTTCGAGGCGCTCGAGGCGTGTTTCGATCCGATCGGCGGTTTCCCGCAGCTCATCGACGCCGCGCAGGAACTCATCGAGTTCGGTCTTATTGACGAGATCGCGGCTCTCTTCTTGCAGATATTCGGCTATGTTCGCGCCGGCCGTGCGGCGGGCGCGGCGTGCAAACTCCAGCGCGTGCTCGGCGAATTGGGACAGCCGTCGCGCCGGGAAGTCGCCTATCCACCGAGACAGCTCCTCCTCCGGGTCCGGCCGCGCGAGGATGAATAATTCTCGATACAGGTTGGCGATCTCCGCATCGCCGCGTATCTGCGCGGGACGGCCGGCCGCCGCCGATCTCCTAAGCTCCCGATTCGTCCTGCTTTTGAGCAAATGCAAAAGCGCCGGCACCGAACCTGAAATGACGGCATCCGCCCCGGCATCGTCGCCCGCGAACAGCGCCAGCCGGCCGCCGGAGGCAGCCGCGCGGACCCGCGTGATGCCCTCTATGTCGATTTGCAAGGAAGTACCCTGCAGTCGCCGTGCGAGCGCTCCCGCCAACATCGATGCGTCAATACACCGATTGAGGAGGGCTTCGGCCGAGGCAAGCCATGCTGCGGTTGCCGGCATGTCAGATCTTGAAACCTCGATGCAATGCGACGATACCGCCGGTCAGATTGTGGTATCGCGTCTGGGCGAAGCCGGCATCGCGCAACATTCCGAGCAGCGCCTCCTGATTCGGGTGCATTCGAATCGACTCCGCCAGATATCGATAGCTCTCCGCGTCCTGCGCCACGAGTCGTCCGAGCAGAGGCAGTATCTTAAACGAATATGCGTCGTAGATCGGTTTGAGACCGGGTGCCACCGGCGTCGAAAATTCCAGCACGAGCAGTTGGCCGCCGGGTTTTAGCACGCGTCGCATCGATCGCAAGGCCGCCGCTTTGTCGGTCACATTGCGCAGCCCGAAACCGATGGTGATGCAATGGAAGGAGTCATCCGCGAAGGGCAGACGCTCGGCATCGGCGACGATGCACTCGAAATTCCCTGCAAAACCTTTATCGAGCAGGCGATCCCGGCCGATGGTGAGCATTGCGGAGTTCACGTCCGACAGGACCACGCCTCCCGACTTGCCCACTTGGCGCAACATGCCGGCGGCGAGATCGCCGGTGCCGCCGGCCACGTCCAGCGCTCGCTGGCCGGGCTTGAGGCCGCTCAACGACACGGTGAAATGCTTCCACAAACGATGCACGCCGAACGACATGAGGTCGTTCATGACGTCGTACTTGCCCGCCACGGACGCAAATACGGAACGCACGCGCTCTGCCTTGTCGCCCCGGGCGACTTTCTCGAATCCGAAATCGACCTTGCGGTCCGAGTCATCCATGGCGCTCTCCGAAAGCATGGGACGCATTGTAGCCGACTGGGGAAGCAGCCTGTCGGGCCACGCGGACGGCTACGTCGATTTCGCGGCTTCCGCGCAGCGTTCCAGATAGCGCGCCCAATTTCGATCAAGATCGCGCCCGAGCTCGTGCAAGAGAGTCCATGTGTAAAGCCCGGTGTTGTGGCCGTCGTCGAACAGCAGCCGCAGGGCATAATTTCCCACCGGCTCGACGCCGGTAATTCCGACATTTTGCTTGCCCGTCTGCAGAACTCCCTCGCCCCCGCCGTGGCCCGTGACCTCGGCGGACGGGGAGAAACATCGCAGGTACTCGAAAGGCAATTCGAAATGCGATCCATCATCGAAGCACACGTCGAGCAGCCGGGATTTGGTGCGCAATTTGATGTCGGTCGGTTGAGGCATTCGCGTCCCTCTAGAGGATGTACCGCGACAGGTCTTGATCTTTCACCAGTTCACCGAGATTACCCTCGACGTACTCCCGATTGATGAGGACATGAGTGCCGCTGCGGTCCGCGGCATCGAAGGACACAGTTTCCAGCAGCCGCTCCATCACGGTGTGCAGTCGCCGCGCGCCGATGTTTTCAGTGCGTTCATTGACCTCGAACGCCACTTCCGCGAGCCTCTGGACTCCGGACGCGGCGAATTCGAGGTTTACGCCTTCGGTGGCGAGCAGCGCCGTGTACTGGCGGCAAAGCGACGCGTCGGGTTCGGTCAGAATGCGCACGAAATCCTCCACGACCAAGGGCTCGAGCTCGACCCGGATGGGCAAGCGGCCCTGCAGCTCCGGGATCAGGTCCGAGGGCTTGGACATGTGAAAAGCGCCGGATGCAATGAACAATACATGATCGGTCTTTACCGTGCCGTACTTGGTATTCACGGTGCATCCCTCGACCAAGGGCAACAAGTCGCGCTGCACGCCTTCGCGCGACACGTCGGCACCCACGGCTTCCTGACGGCGCGCGATCTTGTCGATCTCGTCGATGAAGACGATGCCATTCTGTTCCGCGTTCTCAACTGCGCGAACCTTCAGTTCGTCCTCGTTGATCATTTTCGCCGCTTCTTCGTCGACCAGGAGTTTCAGCGCTTCCTTGATTTTGAGCTTGCGCTGGCGCGTGCGGCCCCCTCCCAGGTTTTGGAACATGCCTTGCAGCTGCTGGGTCATTTCCTCCATGCCGGGCGGCGCCATGATTTCGACGCCCGTCGGCATGGCGCGCACCTCGATTTCGATCTCACGATCTTCCAGCTGTCCTTCGCGCAGCATTTTCCTGAAGCGTTGCCGCGTTTCGGTGTCGCGAGGAGCCCCATCGTCCAAAAAGCCCGCGGAAGCGCGCGGCAATAGCACGTCAAGCACCCGCTCTTCGGCATTGTCCGCGGCGCGATGGCGCACCTTGGCCATTTCCTCCTCCCGGGTCATTTTAACGGAGATCTCGACAAGATCGCGGACGATCGAGTCAACTTCCCTGCCAACATAGCCGACTTCGGTGAACTTTGTGGCTTCCACCTTGATGAACGGGGCCTTGGCGAGGCGCGCCAGGCGACGGGCGATTTCGGTTTTACCGACCCCGGTGGGGCCGATCATAAGGATGTTTTTCGGCGTGATCTCGGGGCGCAGCGATTCGGCCACTTGCTGGCGCCGCCAGCGGTTGCGCAAGGCGATCGCGACCGCTCGCTTGGCGGCTTTCTGGCCGACGATGTGCTTATCGAGCTCTTCGACTATTTCGCGGGGAGTCATCTGCGACATCGGCGCTAGAGCTCCTCGATCGTCAGATTGCGATTCGTATAGATGCAGATGTCGGCAGCGATATTGATCGAGCGCTCGACGATTTCGCGTGCAGACAAGTCCCCTTGCATGAAGGCCTGAGCAGCGGCCTGGGCGAAACCGCCCCCCGAGCCGATGGCGATCAAGTCATGCTCCGGCTCGATCACATCGCCGTTGCCCGATATGACGTAGGTGTTTTCGGTATCCGCGACGCACAGCAATGCCTCGAGCCGGCGCAGGCTCCGATCGGTACGCCAGTCCTTCGCCAATTCGATGGCCGCGCGCGTCAGGTTGCCGTATTTCTCGAGTTTCCCCTCGAACCGCTCGAACAAGGTGAATGCGTCCGCGGTGCCGCCGGCAAAGCCCGCGAGCACCTTGCCGCTGTACAGGCGCCGCACCTTGCGGGCATTGCCCTTCATTACGGTTTGACCCAGAGTCACCTGTCCATCGCCTCCGATCGCCACCCGCCCGTTCCGCCGTACCGCGAGAATGGTGGTCCCGTAGAGCCGCTCTGGATCGTGATACATACGCACAAGGGTGGGGCCGGTGCCGGCCCCTTTCAAGCGGTGCCTGGGCGTCGGCGGGCTCGCGGATGCGCCGCCTCGTACACCGTCGCCAGACGTTGGAAATCCAGATGAGTGTAGATCTGGGTGGTTCCAATATCAGCATGCCCGAGTAATTCCTGCACTCCCCGCAAATCACCGCTGGACTCGAGCAAATGCGTCGCAAAGGAGTGGCGGAACATGTGGGGGTGTATATGAATGCCGATGCCCTGCCGGCGGCCCCAGGCGCCGACACGCAGTTGCACGGCGCGAACCGATAAGGGTCGCCCGCTCCGCCCGACAAAGAGCGCGTTCGCGCCGGGCGCCTCCACGCGGGGCGTCTCCACGCCGGGTTTGACCCACGCCGCGCGCTCCTTCAGCCATCTATTCAAAGCGTGCACGCACTTGCTGCCGACGGGCACGATTCGTGTCTTACGTCCCTTGCCGAGCACCCGCACGGTGCGATCCTTGAGATCGAGATCCGTCAGGCTCAGGCTGACAAGCTCGGTCAATCGCAGTCCCGAGGAGTAGAACAATTCCATGATGGCCTTGTCGCGAGCGGACAAGGAGTCATCGACCCGAAACGCCAGAAGGCGGCCCATTTGATCGGCATCCAAGGTGGCCGGCAACCGTTTCTTGGCCTTGGGCGCACGCACGTCGAGTGCCGGATTGAGGGCGCAATGGCCTTCGCGCATCAGGAATCCGTAAAACGTCCGTGCGGCCGACAGACGGCGTTGAATACTGCGGGCACTCAATCCCCCGCCATGCAGGGCGGCTGCAAATGTCCGCAGTTGAAGATTGTCGAGCGCTTTCCACTGCCTCAGTTTTCGCCGTTCGGCGAAGTCGGCCAGCGACATCAAGTCGTGCCTATAGGCCGCGGCGGTGTGTGCGCTCATGCGCCGCTCATGCGCGAGGTGCGACAAAAACCGATCGATCCACTCGCGCTCGTCGGAATTCATTCGCCGGAACCCTAGCGCATGAGCGCGTACGTCACGAGCTCGCCGATGCGGGATAAAAATTCCGTGCTCATCGCCGGGTGGAAGCGTTCCGCATCGCTGGCGCCGATGGCCAGAATGCCCAGTTCGCCCTTGGGCCCCAGGGGAGTGAGTGCCACGGAACCGATCTCGACCGAATCCTTGCCGAAGAGATAGTCGCGTTGCGCATCGCGGACCTGTCCGCACCGGGGCTTGCCCGACTGCATGAGCGATTCGAAGCTCTTGATATCGGCGTCGGCCGCATTGCCCGAACGCAAAAATCGGCCCGCTTCCGATTCCAAACCCCGTGCCTGTTCGAGGAACAGCACCAGCACCGAATGCATCGCATCGAAATCCTCGCGCAGCGAGGTCTCGATCGCATTGATGGTCTCGAGCAATGTGCGCGCGCGTATGAGACGCTGGCTCAAGCGGTGAATGCGGTCGGCCAGCGCGTCATTGGCGCGCGCCACGTCGACAAGTTCCCTCAACTTGCGTTCGAGCGCCTGATTGCGCTCGCGCAGCACTTCTACTTGGCGCTCGACCAGACTCACCGTGGCACCCACGTCCCGCAGATGCGGCAGGCGCAATTTCGCCAGCAGTGCAGAATTTCGCTCGAAGAAATCCGGATAGGTCTGCAGATAATCCGCGACGCTGGCGTCGGTGAGACCCTCGGGCTTTATTCCGCGCGCGTGACTGGTAGTCATTATTCAGCTCCCGTACGTCAGTTAAATATCAATCGTTCCGGTAAACACAGTGGTCGCCGGGCCGGTGAGCCATAAGCGTTCACTTCCAGGTTGCAGAGAAACCATCGCCGTGCCGCCCGGCAGCTCGACTTGCACGTCTTCATCGAGCATTCCCTGACGCCTGCCGACCGCGACCGCAGCGCATGCGCCCGTTCCGCACGCCAGAGTCTCGCCAACGCCGCGTTCGAATACCCGCAATCGAATCCGGCCCCGATCCACGATTTGCATGAAACCTACGTTGGTCCGCTTCGGAAAGCGTGGATGGCGTTCGATACTAGGCCCAAACCGATCGAGCGGCGCGGATTTTACGTCCGGCACTCGAAGTACAGCATGCGGATTGCCCATCGAGACCGCACCGATCTCGATGTCGGCGCCGTCCACCTTCAACGCGTAGGTGGGCGCCTCGGCGTCGGCTTCCATCGGAAGCGAGCGCGGATCGAAGTTGGGCACACCCATGTCCACCGACACCATGCCGTCGTCTCCGACGCGTGCATGTACGACGCCCGCCGGGCTCTCCATCGTCACCTCGCGCCCCGATTGCGGCGCGCGCTCGTACAACAGAGCCGCCACACACCGCGCGCCATTGCCGCACTGTTCGACTTCAGTGCCGTCGGAATTGAAGATCCGATAGAAGACGCTATTGTTTGCATCGCGCGGGCTTTCCAGCAGCAGCGCCTGATCAAAGCCTACACCGGTACGCCGGTCGGCGAGGGCGCGCAGCTTGCTTGAACTTAAGCGCGTGTCGGCGGCGGCGGCGGCGCGGGCGTCGAATACCAAGAAATCGTTGCCCAGCCCCTGCATCTTCAGAAACTCGATGCGCATACTCGAGAGCATAGCCGAAGCGTCACCCAGTCGCGAGCAGGGGTTGCGTAAAGCACCCTTGGGTTCTACCTTACTGAAAACAACAAGACCGGGGGATTATGCGTCACGTAATGGTGTTGAATGCGAAGGGCGGATGCGGCAAGAGCACTCTGGCGACCAATATCGCCGTGTTTTTTGCCCGAGAGGGTCACCAAGTATGCATTGCAGACTATGATCCGCAGCGTTCCAGCCTCGATTGGCTGGCACAACGCCCGGCCGATTTACCCGCTATCAGAGGTGTTGCCGCGTATGAAGAGGGCCTGCGCGGCGTGGCGCGCAACACCGACATTCTTGTCATCGATGCGCCTGCCCGAGTTCATGGCACCGAACTCAACGAGCTGGTGCGCCGGGCTGAAACCATTATCGTCCCGGTGCTGCCGTCGAGTATCGACATCAAGGCATGCGGACATTTCATGTCGGAATTGCTCGAAATCGGCAAGGTGTCGCGCAAGCAAGCGCGGTTGGCGGTGATCGCCAATCGCGTCCGCGAATTCACGTTGATATACGAAGAATTGGATCAGTATCTCGGCAAGCTCAAGGTGCCCTACCTCGGCAGTTTGCGCGAGGCGCAGAACTACGTGCGCGCTTATGCGCGCGGGATGGGCGTGCTGGAACTGCCTGAATATCTCGCTTGGCCGGATTGGAAGCAATGGAAGCCGGTTGGCGAATGGCTGGATAGCAAGCGCAGCCGGCCATAGGAGCTAAGAGCGCGAAGCCCGTCACCCGCGGCATGTTAAGGTGTTTGGCCAGGAACACCTGTGCGTATCAGCGTACCCAAATCCAATATCAGCTTCAGCGCGGCGCCTGATCAGTCGCTGCTTGATGCGGCGCTCGCGGCCTCCCTGAATTTGCCGCACAGCTGCAAGGGCGGCAATTGCGGATCGTGCCGCGCCCGCCTGCTGCAAGGCGAGGTGTACTACCCCAACGGTCCGCCGCTGGGATTGTCCGATGCGGAGGCCGCCGAGGGTTTCGTGCTTCTGTGCCAGGCACGGGCCCGCAGCGATCTTTCCATCGAAACTCAGGAAATCACGACGCCTGACGAAGTCCGCATCAAACGCGTTCCGGCTCGCATCGAGCGCGCCGTGCACCTGTCGCACGACGTGATGGGACTCTATCTCAAGCTCCCCGTGGCGGAGCCACTGGGATTCGCGGCCGGTCAATACGTCGACATCATGCTGCCCGGCGGGCGGCGCCGAAGCTTTTCGATCGCCTCCTCCCCGCAAGACGCGCACCTGCTCGAGCTGCACGTGCGGCGCGTGGCCGGCGGCGAGTTTTCAGCGCCGCTCTTCGATAAAGATGCGCAGAATCTGCTGCTCACTCTCGAAGGTCCGCTGGGTCAGTTCGTGTACCGGCCCAGCGCCGCGCCGATGCTGATGGTGGGCGGCGGTACGGGACTCGCGCCGCTGCTCAGCATCTTGCGGCATGTGATGGAGAACGGCATTGAGCGAAACATGACCCTTTACTGGGGCGTTCGCGCCGAGCCCGACTTATATGCGCGTGCTTTACTTGAGGAGTTTGCGCGGCGAGCGGGCGGCCCCGCTGTTGTCTGCCGCACGCACTTTCGTTACGTGCCGGTACTCTCCGAGCCCTCGGCCGACTGGCCGGGTTCCCGGGGATTGGTGCACGAGGCCGTGCTCAGGGACATCGATGATCTTGAAAAATATGATGTATATGCGGCGGGACCACCGGCCATGATAGCGGCGGCACGGCGCGAATTCGGTGCGCGCGGAGTGGCCGCAAACCGGCTGTTTTTCGATTCCTTCGATTACGCGCCGGATTCGGTCTTGCGCCAACGGACCAGCGCCGCGACCAAATCGTGATCTTCGGCCGAGTCTGCCTGCACCAGCGGCGCAGTTAATCCGCGCTCGCGCACGCCGGCCGCAACGCGCTCGCCGGGAACCAGCCAATGCGCGTTCTCGAATTCACGGCGCAATTCAGGAGTTGCGATGTCGAGTAAGTTGCTTGCGATCTCGAGGCTGGTCGCGGTGATCACCTGCAGCGCTCCCTCGGCAAAGCGCTCGACCAGACCCGCCAGAGTCGCGGTACTCGGAGCTGCCGGTATGCGCTCGTACACGTCGGCGGCCACCACGAGCGCGCCGCGCCGTGTGAGCTCTTGTTCAAGGAACGGCCGGCCCTTGCTGCCTTTGACGATCAGTATTCGGCAGCCCGCCGGGTGTTCCAGCCGCGGATGCCGGAGCAGGCCCTCGGAGTCGAACATTCCTTGCGGCTGAAGCGCCACCCGATAGCCGGCAAGGTTCAGGGCACGAGCGGTCGCAGGACCCAAGGCCGCCAGGGTCAGATCGCGCTGTTGATCGAGAAGGGACGCGCCGAATCGAACGGCGTTGCTGCTCGTGAAGATGATGACGTCGAATTCTCCGAGGGCGCCGATTTGCGCCGCCGTTTCACGCCGATTGCCGACAGCCCTAATTTCCACGGCCGGCATGCGCATCGTGTTCGCGCCTTGAATTTCCAAAAGCCGGCACAGGGGCATCGCCTGTTGCTCGGGCCGAGTGACTAGGACGCCGACACCGCGCAGTGCAGGCATGAGATCAACCGGAGCGCAGGCGCTCGAGGAGCGGGGCCGCGCCCGCGGCCAGAATTCTTTCGGCCAGTCGGCGGCCCACAGCGCCTGGGTCGTCGATGCCGCCGGACAGCGAGTCGCGCAACACCCGAGAGCCGTCGGGTTCGGCCACGAGTCCGTCGAGGATCAACCGCTCGCCTTCGAGCCGCGCATGGGCCGCGATGGGCGATTGGCAGCTGCCGCCTAGCCGATGCGCAAAGGCCCGCTCCGCATCCGTGACAATCCGCGAGGCCTCGTGATTGAGCACGGCCACAAGGCTCTGCGTGTATGCATCGGCGCGGCGGCACTCGATGCCGATCACGCCTTGGGCGACGGCGGGCAGCGAGACCCGGGGATCGAGTCGCGCGGTGATCCGCGATTCCCAGCCCAGTCGAATCAACCCCGCGCACGCGAGCACGATCGCATCCATCTCGCCGGCATCGAGGCGGCGCAATCGAGTATCCACATTGCCGCGCAATGTTTCTATGCGCAAATCCGGGCGAGCCGCCAATAATTGCGCCTGCCGGCGCAGGCTCGAAGTGCCGACGCGGGCGCCTCGCGGCAAGTCATCGAGCCCCGTGCCCGACGCCGCGAGCAACGCGTCCCGGGCATCAGCGCGCTCGAGTAGCGCCGCGATGGCGAGGTCTTCCGGTAGCTCGGCCGGGAGATCCTTCATGGAATGGACGGCGATGTCGGCGCGCCGCTCTTGCAGTGCCACCTCGAGTTCCTTGATGAACAGCCCCTTCCCGCCGACGGCGGCGAGACTTCGATCTTGGATACGATCGCCCTGCGTCACCATCGGCACGAGCTGCACCTCGAGTCCCGCATGCGCCCGGCGCAGAAGCGTCGCTACGTGTTCGGCCTGCCACAGAGCAAGCTTGCTCTTGCGAGTGGCGATCCGCAGCGGCGCGCGCGAGGACACGCTCATGAGGGTTCGGATGTCTCGGGAAAGAGCTTGGATTTCAGGCGATAGATCGAGGAGATGTCCTCATCGCCATAGCCCTCGATGATCAGCTGTGCATATTGCTGCAGGGTCGATTCGACCACGGGTAGTTGCGCGCCGTGCCGTGCCGCCATCTCGCGGCAAATTCGCAAGTCCTTGGCATGCAGCCGCACGCGAAAACCCGCGGGAAAATGATGATGAGCCATATAAGGCGCACGATTGACGAAGTACCAGCTCGATCCCGCTCCCTTGCCCAAGACTTCGATCAAGCGGTCGAGCGGCAGGCCCTCCGCGTGCGCGAATGCCATTGCTTCGCCGACGGCTTGGATGATGCCCGCACACATGATCTGGTTGGTGGCTTTCGCCGCTTGGCCGGCGCCGCTTGCACCGAGATACGCGATGTTTTTCCCCATGGCTTCCAGGATGGGCCGCGCGCGCTCGAATACCGGCTCATCGCCGCCCACCATGATGGCAAGGGAAGAGGTGCGCGCGCCTTCGACGCCGCCGCTCACGGGACAGTCGAGAAAGCCGACGCCGAGCGGCTCGAGGACCGCGTGAATCTCGCGGGCGGTGCCCGCACCCACGGTGGAGCAGTCCATCACGATCATGTTGGGATTCAATCCCGACTCGAGACCCGCAATCACGGCGCGCACGTCGTCGTCGGCGGACACGCAAATCACCACCGCCTCGCAGTTCCCGGCGAGTTCCGCCAAACTTGAGAAGGCGATGCAGCGGAGCTCGGCGGCAAGGGCCGCAGCTTTGTCGGGGGTTCGGTTCCACACGCCGGTCAAGAGACCCGCGCGATGCAGACTGCGCGCCATGTGCGCACCCATGGCACCCAATCCGACAAATCCTGTTTGCATTGGCATTATTCCCGGCTGAGTATCATCAGACGGGTAGCCTAAGGCTTTGCGCAGCGGGCGGCAAAGCGCGCTTGGAGTCTAAGTGGAGCTATTGCAGGTGGAGTCGATGTCGCGCTTCGCATCCAACCGCTGAGAATCGATTTCCTCGGAGCTCAAGTACTGTCGCTCGCCGTTATCGCCGGTCTTGTAGATGCGCCGGCCCTCGATTAGTTTGCGGTAACGCTCCCGCGCTTCGGTACATTGCTTATCTCGAGTTTGCGCCACATCCTCGTCCATCGCTTTCTTGGCGGCGGCATCGTCGACTTTCGGTTGATTTTGGTTGGCTGTCATACGCGGCGCCGCCGGGGCGGCGTCGGATGGCCGCGCCTGCGCGGAGCTGGAAGCGTGGGCGCCGAGCCCTTCCACTACTTCCGCGTGCACGCCGTTCGGCGGCCGGTCACCGTATTGCACCTTGCCTTGGGCATCGAGCCACTTATAGACGACTGCGCCGGCCATGCCCGACCAGGCAATAAGGGCGGCTAACAACAGAACGCGTTTCATTGGCCGATCCTCGCTTGAGAGCTATGACGCAGCTGAATGCTATAAGGCGTGCGAACCGGCTTCACCGGTGCGAATTCGCACCGCTTGTCCGAGTTCGGCGACGAATATCTTGCCGTCGCCAATCTTACCGGTGCGCGCCGTTTCGATAATGGCTTCTACCACCCGATCCACCTGCTCGTCGTCCACCGCCAGCTCAAGTTTCACCTTGGGCAGGAAATCGACGACGTATTCCGCCCCTCGATATAGCTCAGTGTGGCCCTTTTGGCGGCCAAAGCCTTTGACCTCTGTCACGGTAATACCTTGTACCCCCACCTCGGCCAAGGCGGCCCGGACATCGTCGAGCTTGAACGGTTTGATGATGGCGATGAGCATTTTCATGCAGGCAATCTCCTCCTTTCGAATAAGGACACAGTCTAACAGCGGAATCAAGGAATTTGCTGCAACACAGCATGGAGTATTCGAATTTTCTATTGTATAAACCGATGGGCATCTTGCGCCGGCCGGGCGAATATAAAAAACGGCACGGGCCCTTTGGGGGACCCGCGCCGCCGGGATATCGCACCGACGGGGGAGTTGGCTGGCTTGCCGGCGCGAGATTCTCCTAAAACGTCAGAAGTTGGGCCCCGCTCGATAACGAGTGAGGCCGGAGTACTCCTGGCAAATAACTAAAGATTGTCGATCAGCGTTCATGAACGGCTCCTAGATGGCGTCCGGACCGGTTTCACCCGTGCGAACACGCAGCGCCTGCTCAAGATCGAGCACCCACACTTTTCCGTCGCCTGTTTTCCCAGTCCTCGCCACGTTGCAAACTGCCTCCATCACCTGCTCTGCAATCGAATCGTCCACCGCAAGCTCTATCTTGGTCTTGGGCAAGAAGTCGACATTGTATTCAGCGCCGCGATAGATCTCCGTATGCCCGCGCTGTCGTCCATATCCCTGCACCTCGGTGACGGTAACCCCTTGAATGCCGATGTCCGCGACCGCTTGCCGCACTTCGTCCACCTTGAAGGGCTTGATGACGGCGGTGATCAGCTTCATGCATTTTTACCCGATTTCACCCGTTAAGACGTAAGCCTCCGGCAATGCTTCCGCGTACTATTGAACTTGGATATTGCAGCTTCCATGCCAGTTTCATCGGGGCATTGAATCAAGGGGTTGCGCTACCGCGTACGGCGTAGGTGCACCGACATGGCGCGACTCGTTCCCTTGGCTGCGTCACCGGAGTGCAAGCGCTGGCAACGAGTGGAGAAATCGATATGAGTTTTATCAATTCGAGCGGACTGGACGAACTGGCGCGTCGCCTGGCGGATTCCGTGCCCGAGTCGGTGCGTGCATTCGGACGGGATCTGGAAGGTAATTTCAAGGCCGTGCTGCAGGCCCAGCTCAGCAAACTCGATTTGGTCAGCCGTCAGGAATTCGATGTGCAGGCGGCCCTTCTCGAACGAACCCAAGCCAAGTTGACTGCGATGGAGGAGCGTCTGAAGGAGATTGAGGCCAAGCTGACGCCGCCGCAGTAAGGCCAGCCCCGGCCGGCCGCTGTGGCTAATCACAAGGACGTGAGCACGGTTTTGAGTCGAGCACCTTTGGGACTCGAGGCTCCGCTGGTTCGCGTGGAAGTCCACCTAGGCGCCGGGCTGCCGACGTTCGCTCTCGTCGGCCTTCCCGAGGCGGTGGTTCGCGAGAGCAAGGAGCGCGTCCGCGCTGCGCTGGTGACGAGCGGGTTCGACTTTCCAGCGGGGCGCATCACCGTCAATTTGTCGCCCGCGGACCTGCCGAAAGAGGGCGGCCGCTTTGATCTCCCTATCGCAGTCGGTATTTTAGCGGCCAGCAGTAAAGTACCGCCGCGCACGCTCGATCGATACGAGTTCTATGGCGAGTTATCGTTGGGGGGCGAGCTGCGACAGACGCCGAAGCTGTTGCCCGCGCTCATCGAAGGATCACGCTCCGGAAGGGAATTGATTTTGCCCTCCGCCAACGCGCTCGAAGCGAGCCTGCTCGGCCACGCAAAACTCAAGCTCGCAGGCAACCTGGCCGAGGTCTGGGCCGCCCTCAGAGGCAAAGCGGTACTCCCGGGAGCCGCAAGTTCAGCGGACCCTGCGAACGGCGTGAACGCTTGGAATGCGGGGAATGCGGGGAATGCGGGGAACGTCGGGAAGATCTCGGAGCTTGTTTTCCCCACGCAAAGGTTATCCTCCGATCTCGCCGAGGTGCGCGGCCAGTTCGCGGCCAAGCGCGCCCTCGAGATTGCCGCGGCCGGCGAGCATGGGCTCCTGATGATCGGGCCGCCCGGCTCCGGCAAAACGCTGCTCGCGCAACGATTGCCGGGGTTGCTGCCGCCGTTGGCCCCCCTCGAGTCCCTCGAGGTTGCCAGTTTGGAATCCGCCGCAGGGCGTAGGCCGAGCCTCGGCGGTCATCGGCCCTTCCGCAGTCCGCAGCACACGGCATCGGTCGCGGCGCTGATCGGGGGTGGGGCGATGAGACCAGGCGAACTATCGCTCGCCCACCTGGGAGTCTTGTTCCTCGACGAGCTGCCGGAATTCGCGCGCAATGCGCTGGAAGCGCTGCGCGAGCCGCTCGAAAGCGGCGTGGTGAATCTCACGAGACTGAAGCGCACTTGCGAGTTTCCGGCAAGGTTTCAATTGGTGGCGGCGATGAATCCCTGTCCCTGCGGATATGCCGGCGATTTGCGCGGACGCTGCAATTGCACCGTTCAAGAGATAGCTCGTTATCGACATCGGATTTCCGGGCCGCTGATCGACCGCATCGATATCCACGTCGAACTACGGGCGCTGCCGGTGGAGCATCTCCTGAGCGAGGCGCCTGCGCCGATGGAAACCTCAGCCACCGTCGCTTTGCGCGTCGTCGCGGCCCGGCAAATACAGATGCAGCGTCAAGGAAAGTACAACGCTCGGCTGACGCCGCAGGAGGTGACCCGGTTTTGCGGCCTGCAGCGAGAATCGCGGGTACTCCTCGGCACGGCGATATCGCGATTGGGGCTATCCGCCAGGGCATGCCATCGCGTGCAGAAGCTCGCGCGGACTTGCGCCGACTTGGCTGGCGAGGCCAAGGTTCGCAGCATCGATGTTGCGGAAGCCGTGCAGCTACGCGCACTCGATAGGCTTACTTGTTGAGCGACACCATGTAGTCGACGGCCATTTTTATCGTCGCATCCGGCCAGCTCGTCCCCCCCTTGGGCGGCATATTGCCCTTGCCGGCTATCGCGTCTTTGTAGAGCGTTTCCTTGCCCAGAGCGATGCGCGGACCCCATGCCGCATGATCGCCGATCTTGGGCGCTCCATTGACGCCCGTCGCATGGCATGCGGAACAGACTTTCGTGAAGGCCTGTTCACCCGTAGCCGGCACATCCGCAGCGGCTGCCGGGGCGGTCGTCACGGCCAGCGCCGAGTTATCCTTTCCCGCAACGGCCACATGCGCAAACGGCTCGATGTTTCGCTGCACGTCTTTGAGATGCAACGGCTCCAGCAGCACACTTTGTCCTTGAGTATCCGCCCCGATCGAGCGTGCGAACCCGAATAAGATGACCGCGAAAAGAATGAGGACACCCAGCACCAAACTGAAGGAGTTGAAGAACTGCGTATCTGAGGATTCGTTTTTGGACACGGTAACTCGGTGAGATTCTAAGAACAAAGGGCCCGGAGGCAAACCTAGTATAGCGACGGGCGGCGAATCACGGAATAGGGCGCCCATCGTTACCGGCAACGTCGGCAACCAGCCGGGACAACACGCGAGTCCATCGAAGAGCTTGCCCATCGGCAATAAGTGCAATTCCAACGAAACGCCGCGCGGAGTCGCCGATATCAGGGCGGGGCGGGGGGAATGATGCTTTAAATTTTTTCGACGTTTTGATGCTTTAGGGGACGCCAAAACG